>NZ_PYOM01000023.1 GCF_003026365.1 Photobacterium angustum
AAATCGGTGTAACAGTAACAAGCATTGAGGCTTATTACTTTAAATAATGGTGCGCGCGGGAGGATTCGAACCTCCGACCGCCTGGTTCGTAGCCAGGTACTCTATCCAGCTGAGCTACGCGCGCACTAAATCGGTGTAACAGTAACAAGCATTGAGGCTTATTACTTTAAATAATGGTGCGCGCGGGAGGATTCGAACCTCCGACCGCCTGGTTCGTAGCCAGGTACTCTATCCAGCTGAGCTACGCGCGCACTGTTCTTTCTTTAGGAAAGATATTCCTTTTAGCTATAAAAGGAAATAATGCAGTCGACAAACCTTACCTTGCGATAATCGTTGACGAAAGCAAAATAAATGGCGGTGAAGGAGGGATTCGAACCCTCGATACGGGATAAACCGTATACTCCCTTAGCAGGGGAGCGCCTTCAGCCTCTCGGCCACCTCACCACACAAATCGGTGTGAATAACAAGTTAACCACTCATCACTCTAAATAATGGTGCGCGCGGGAGGATTCGAACCTCCGACCGCCTGGTTCGTAGCCAGGTACTCTATCCAGCTGAGCTACGCGCGCACTGGGTGTTTCTCGCTAAAGAAAACACCATATTGATATCAACAACGTTGCTACCAATAAAGAATGGCGGTGAAGGAGGGATTCGAACCCTCGATACGGGATAAACCGTATACTCCCTTAGCAGGGGAGCGCCTTCAGCCTCTCGGCCACCTCACCACACAAATCGATGCGAATAACAAGTTTACCACTCATCACTCTAAATAATGGTGCGCGCGGGAGGATTCGAACCTCCGACCGCCTGGTTCGTAGCCAGGTACTCTATCCAGCTGAGCTACGCGCGCACTAAATGCCTTGTCGGCTAACTTATTCTATCAAAATAAAACAAGTTGAAAGATGGCGGTGAAGGAGGGATTCGAACCCTCGATACGGGATAAACCGTATACTCCCTTAGCAGGGGAGCGCCTTCAGCCTCTCGGCCACCTCACCGTCTTTCGGGGGCTCATATTACTGTCAGCCAAAAATAAGTCAATCACTTTATTGATAAAAAATGACAATCACGAACCGCATGCGTACTTAATAGTCAATGAGGTAATTTATACAACGTAAGCGTTGAAATATTCACTTACTTTTAACTGAATTGGGAATGTAATTACTGCTGATTAAATAAATATTTAAACACATTCATTTATTACAGATACAAAAAAGGCCTGGTTTTTATACCAGACCTTCTTCAAATTAATAGTTACCAGAACCCTGAGAGTCTGTTTCTTTTTCCGCTTGAATTCGCATGTAAATTTCTTCGCGGTGAACAGATACTTCTTTAGGTGCATTAACACCAATACGTACTTGGTTACCTTTAACACCTAAAACAGTTACGGTCACTTCATCACCGATCATTAGGGTTTCACCTACGCGACGTGTCAAAATTAACATTTATGTGCTCCTTGAGTCATCTCAATCTTATAAGAATTTAACGTTTATTATCCAATATTATTTACGATTTCGTAAATAGCCACTGCTCAAGAAACAGCGAGATATGATTGATTATCCAGACTTTGACCGTCAACCACAAACCTTTTATGGATTAAATCTACAGCAGCGACATGATCATCATCATTAATTAACAAAGATAAGCATTTTTTGTCACTCTGATAAGTATGCACTTTAATGTTAGCCTCCGTTAACACCTTTTGAACAGAATCCAAATAATGTTCCGTATTCTCTCCTACCAAGGAAAGAATGGAGACCATACCAATATGGCGCATTTTACTATCAAAAACTAGCTTCAAGCGTGCAATATCATCATTTACAACAACTATTTGTGATTTATTCTCATCACTTGCATGAGCAAGAACCCAAGCAGTTCCACCAAATAATGCTAAATGTTTGCTGATCTCAGTTTCTGGAAGCGCTATTTCAAGCAACGCATGTTGATTTTGTAACGCGATACCAATAATAGTTGATGAAACCATACTATCAAAATTTACTAGCGTTCCTTCACTATCATCAAAAGAAGAAAGTACACGAAGTGGAACGCGATGCTGGCAAGCATACTCAACAGATTGTAGCTGTAGTACTTTCGCACCTAAACGCGCCATTGACGTCATGTAGTCAAAATGAATGACATCGAGTCGTATTGCTGTAGGAACAATTCTGGGATCGGTAGAATAAACGCCATCAACATCAGTAAAGATCTGACATTCGTCTGCATCTAACGCACTTGCAATCGCTACTGCGGTGGTATCAGAACCACCGCGCCCTAAGGTCGTAATATTGCCATCAATATCACGACCTTGAAAGCCAGCGACAATAACAATGTTATCGTCGCCAAGTAATGCGGTTATTCGCTGCGTCTCAACTTCACGAATAGTGGCATTATTAAATGCATTATCTGTTCGAATAACAACTTGATCAGCGATCAACGATACCGCACTGTAGCCACGTTTATTCAATGCCATGGCTAACAAGGCAATTGACACCTGCTCTCCCGCTGCAAGCAATACATCTAGCTCACGCGGTGTTGGTATTTCGTCTATTTGCTTAGCTAAACCTAATAAACGATTGGTCTCCCCTGCCATCGCAGAAAGAACAACGACAACTTGATGGCCAGACTGGCGTGCTTTTATCACACGCTCAGCCACCGCTTCAATTCGCTCTATTGAGCCAACTGATGTTCCACCAAATTTCTGCACTAATAGTGCCACATTACCTCTCCAGTAATTACAGTTTATCAGCTAGCCATGGTGCAACGGTTTCTAGTGCTGCAGGTAATGCTGCTGCATCTGTACCGCCAGCTTGCGCCATATCAGGACGACCACCGCCCTTGCCGCCAACTTGTTGAGCAACTAGGTTAACTAGTTCACCCGCTTTAACTTTGCCAACAAGATCTTTTGTTACACCAGCAATCAAGCCAACTTTATCGTCGCTTACATTACCAAGTAGAACAACACCACTACCTAGCTGATTTTTAAGTTCATCAACCATGCCACGAAGGGCTTTATTATCAGCACCGTTAAGTTTTGCGATTAAAACTTTAACGCCATTGATCTCTTGCGCTTGGTTGATAAGATTTGCGCCTTCTTGAGCCGCTAACTTATCTTTTAATTGTTGAATTTCTTTTTCTAGTTGCTTGCTGTGCGAAACTAATGCTTCCACTTTGCTAACAACTGATGCTGAATCCGATTTTACTAGACGAGCAGTCTTAGCAAGCATTGCATCTTCAGTGTGCATCGCTTCGATTGCAGCAGCACCTGTTACCGCTTCAATACGACGAATACCTGCAGCGATACCGCTCTCAGATAGGATCTTAAATAGACCGATGTCACCTGTACGCGTTGCGTGAATACCACCACAAAGCTCAGTTGAGAACTCACCCATGCTTAGTACACGTACTTCATCATCGTACTTCTCACCGAACAGTGCCATTGCACCTTTCGCTTTCGCCGCTTCGATGTCCATGATATTGGTTTCAATCGCATGGTTAGCACGGATTTGGTCGTTAACCATGGTTTCTACAGCGCGTAGTTGTTCTGGTTTAACGGCTTCTAGGTTAGAGAAGTCAAAACGTAGACCATCTGCTTTTACTAATGAACCTTTCTGAGCTACATGCTCACCTAAAATGTTACGCAGTGCTGCGTGCATTAGGTGTGTTGCTGAGTGGTTTAGGCTGATTGCTGCACGGCGCGCTGAATCTACAGACGCTGTTAGTTTTTGACCAACAGTTAGCGTACCTTCAGCAACTTGACCTTTATGACCAATAGCTGCACCAAACTTTTGCGTATCAGCAACGTTGAACAGTACACCTTCAGCAGTAAGAATACCGCTATCACCACACTGACCACCTGACTCTGCATAGAATGGTGTATTCGTAAGTACGACTAGCGCCTCTTCACCTGCATTTACGCTATCAACAGCAACACCATCACGGTATAGGGCAACAATTTCACCTTCACCGTCTGTTGCGCTGTAACCACAGAATTCTGTTTCAGCATCAACTTTGATTGCATCGTTGTAATCAACACCAAAGTTACCCGCATCACGAGCACGTTGACGTTGTTCTTCCATTGCCGCTTCAAAACCGTCTTCATCAATAGTGAAGCCACGCTCACGAGCAACATCGTTGGTTAAATCAGCAGGGAAACCGTACGTATCGTATAGTTTAAATACTGTTTCACCATCAAGCACTTTACCGTCTAAGTTATCGAGTGCTTCGTTAAGAATTGTCAAACCTCGGTCAAGAGTACGACCAAAGTTGTCTTCTTCAATCTTAAGAACTTTTTCTACTAGTTCTTGCTGTGCTTTTAGCTCTTCACCAGCGGTACCCATGATCTCAGCAAGAGGACCAACAAGTTTGTAGAAGAATGCACCTTGTGCGCCTAGCTTGTTACCGTGACGAACTGCACGACGGATAATACGACGAAGTACGTAACCACGACCTTCGTTTGACGGCATAACACCATCAGAGATCAAGTAAGCACATGAACGGATGTGGTCAGCCACAACGCGTAGTGATTGGTTAGACAAATCTTCAAAACCGATCACTTTCGCTGCTTCTTTAATTAGCGTTTGGAAGATGTCGATTTCGTAGTTTGAGTGTACACCTTGCATGATTGCAGCAATACGCTCAATACCCATACCTGTATCAACAGAAGGCTTAGGTAGCGGTTCCATTGTACCGTCTGCTTGACGGTTGAACTGCATAAATACGTTGTTCCAGATCTCAATGAAACGGTCACCATCTTCTTCTGGTGTGCCAGGACGACCACCCCAGATGTGATCACCGTGATCGTAGAAAATTTCTGTACATGGACCACAAGGACCTGTGTCACCCATTTGCCAGAAGTTGTCAGACTCAAAAGGCTTGCCACCTTTCTTATCGCCGATACGAACGATACGATCTGCAGGAATACCTACTTCTTTGTTCCAGATTTCAAATGCTTCGTCATCGGTTTCATAAACTGTCACAACCAAACGATCGGCTGGCAGTTTAAGAACAGAGGTTAAGAACTCCCAAGCGTATGCAATAGCATCGTGCTTGAAGTAATCGCCAAAGCTAAAGTTACCTAACATTTCAAAGAAAGTATGGTGACGAGCAGTAAAACCTACATTTTCAAGGTCGTTATGCTTACCACCTGCGCGTACACAGCGCTGAGCCGTTGTTGCTCGGGTATAGCTACGCTTTTCAAGACCTAGAAATGTATCTTTAAATTGGTTCATACCTGCGTTAGTGAATAACAACGTTGGGTCATTCGCAGGTACAAGAGAAGAGCTTTCCACTATTTGGTGGCCTTTGCTCTCGAAAAACGCAAGATACGCACGGCGGATCTCATCAGTGCTCATGTACATTGGCAAATCCTGAATTAATGCTTTATTGAAAGACAGAAAATCATACTTATGTGATCTTCCTCCTCGCCCTTTGGGGGTATGAAAAACATACTTTAGTTAAAAGGTCGAGCTGAGTAATCGAACTAAGATAAATTTTTTGGGGGCTATTGTAAAACAACGGCAGCAATAACTGAAAATGTTATGTGGGAAAATGCATTAAATAATCCGATTATTTAATGCATTTGGCAGGTGATTGCTCAAGATTGAATAAGAGGTTCGCGTAATTTATTAGATAAACACTCTTTAACTACCTATTTCGAGATCTCTTTTGCTGATAAGCCTTGAACAGAGTTAAGAAGTGAAGAGACTATGGAATCACTATCAATACTTTCACCATTTAACACTCGCGCTAAAATATCACTGGCAAATTGCTGCGGTGAAATCACAATATCAGGATTCACACTTTTCACTTTATTAATATTTTTACTGTCATTTACCAGTGCAACCGTACGTGCACTGCTTTCTAATTCAATCGCTGACAGCACAATAAAAGCATTATCAGCATCGTCATCACTTAATGCGAGCACCGCTTTTGCATTCATGACACCGGCTTGAGTTAAGATCTCACCGTCGCTGTAATCCCCCACCACAACATCCAAATCTTCAAGTAAATCCTTCGCTGCTTGTTGAGTACGAGGAGATACGATCACGGTGATAGGTTGTTTACGAGAAGACAGTTGTTTTATTGTATTTATAGCAAGGCTAGATAAGCCACAAATAATAAAATGATTGGTTCTATTCATTTTTTTTGTATTACCTTTAACAAGTCGCTCAAAGCCACTATGAACAACAGGGCCTAATACTGATGTCGCCGATGTGGCAAAGACCGTGATACCTGAGACAATGACTGAAATAGTAAATAATCGCGCAGGTTCTGAAACTGGAACAATATCACCATATCCCACTGTCGACATGGTTTCTATCGCATAGTAAAACGCGGTCAATAATGAGGTAATTTTAGGGTCAAAACCATCACCAAAATACAACGCACCATAGGTTGACGTTAGCATTAAAGTGATCACGCTGATCAACGCAAAAATACTACCAGCCGCAACACTGCTTCTTGAAAAATGGCGACGAACTAAAAACAAAATTAATAAAGAAATTAAGCCATAGTGAATATTGTGCGTCTGATCAGGGTGGATGTGCGCGGTGTAAAGCGTATCGATGATCATTAAAGTGAAACTGATCATCCACGATATTCGAGCTCGAAAAAAGAGTCCAATAGAGCTCAAAGCTATAAATACGCCCAACATGAAATAAGGCGCATTGGTTAAAAAGCTATGGTTAATTTGCTCATAATCTTTCACATTAAAGATCGTGATCAGATCAATCGGTAAACCATAAATAGTATGGAAAATTAAACCGCTATTAACTAATACAAATAACGCGACAAAAATATGTCTAATACTATATAGCCATAACGCGAAACGCCGAAAAATGCGTCCTATCCAACGCAATAACGAAAAACCGTCTTTCACTTTGTATATACCTATTAAGCGATATCAATAAGTTACCGTTATAGCTTAGTCAAATAAAAATAACGTTCCTCTATATTAAAACAAAACATGGTGCTACGGAGGATCTAATTTTCATTCTATTAATAAAATACACCAGATATAAAAAAACCCAATCCTAAGATTGGGTTTCTTGATACGAAGTTAACGTAATTTAGAATGCTTCGTCTTCTTCAATATCACTATTTTTCTCGTCAACTTGATCACCTTCAATTACAGGTGTTAGCAGCAAGTCACGTAATTTTGTCTCAATTTCAGCGGCAATCGCAGGGTTTTCGACAAGGTACTTACAAGAGTTTGCCTTACCTTGACCAATTTTATCACCTTGGTAACTGTACCAAGCACCCGCTTTTTCTACTAGTTTATGCTTAACGCCTAAATCAATTAGCTCACCATTACGGTTAAAACCTTGACCGTAAAGGATTTGAGTTTCAGCTTGCTTAAACGGTGCTGCAATTTTGTTTTTAACCACTTTAATGCGTGTTTCGTTACCAACAACTTCGTCACCTTCTTTGATTGCGCCAGTACGACGGATATCAAGACGAACAGAAGCATAGAACTTCAGTGCATTACCACCAGTAGTCGTTTCAGGGTTACCAAACATCACACCGATCTTCATACGGATCTGGTTGATGAAGATACACATACAGTTTGACTGCTTAAGGTTACCCGTTAACTTACGCATCGCTTGTGAAAGCATACGCGCTTGTAAACCCATGTGTGAGTCACCCATTTCACCTTCGATTTCAGCTTTAGGTGTTAGAGCAGCCACTGAGTCAACAACGATTAAATCAACAGCGCCAGAGCGAGCTAATGCATCACAAATTTCAAGCGCTTGCTCACCTGTATCTGGCTGAGAAACTAATAGCTGATCGATATCAACACCTAGCTTCTGTGCATAAATAGGATCAAGTGCGTGTTCAGCATCGATGAAAGCACAGGTTTTTCCTTTACGCTGAGCTGCTGCAATCGTTTCAAGAGTTAAGGTTGTTTTACCAGATGATTCTGGACCGTAAATTTCTACAATACGTCCCATTGGCAAACCACCAGCACCCAGTGCAATATCTAGCGATAATGAACCGGTTGAAATGGTTTCGATATCCATAGTACGGTTATCGCCCAACTTCATGATTGAACCTTTACCGAACTGCTTCTCAATCTGGCCTAACGCTGCGGCAAGAGCCTTTTGTTTGTTGTCGTCCATTCGACTCTCCAACGGATGCTAAAATGAAATGAGTGAAGTATTTCTATGTCGCCTAGTATACTGTCTATTCATACAGTGTCCATAGGTGATCATGATTTTTTTGTTAAATGTGCTTTAGTCTTGTGCTACTCCGCCATACTTGTTGCTCGTTCAAGCATGACAGACAATGATTTAGCAATCGCTTGTAATCGTATATTTTTTCGATCGCCTTCAAAGTGGCAACACGTTGTTTGTCGCCAACCCGTTGCATCAGCCCAACAAAACCAGACTGTACCCACAGGTTTTTCTTCACTGCCACCATCAGGGCCAGCAATGCCACTGATCGCCACACTGATATCTGCCCGTGAAGCCGCTAATGCACCACATGCCATTTCAAATACAACAGCTTCACTTACTGCACCAAATTCAGCTAAAGTCGCGCTAGAAACACTTAACATTTCTTGCTTTGCTTCGTTGCTATATGTAACAAACGAGCGATTAAACCAAGCAGAACTGCCCGCAATTTCAGTGATCGCATAAGCAACACCACCTCCAGTACAAGATTCCGCAGTCGTTGCAATCCAATTTTTATTTTTTAATGCCTGACCTAAATCTGTCGCAAGCTGTTCGATATTCATTTTTATTTGCTCCTTGCTAGCGCTATCAACGTGAAATGCTCTAAATATTTCGTTTCGTAATATGAATTACAATTTCTTTTCTCGACTTTACGCCTATCTCAGGCTGTTGCAAATATCTAAAAAAACGTATTTCGCTACTTTGCCCTATAGTCAGATTCACGTATCCTTAGCGATCAAATATTCATTGGTCATGCTGTTATGTAGGCATGCCCACGTTCAAGCAAGAGTAGGCAATATCGTGACGATAAAAGGCTCAGAAAAACATACACCTATGATGCAGCAGTTCTTAAGAATCAAAGCTGAGAACCCTGATATATTATTGTTCTATCGCATGGGTGATTTCTATGAAATGTTTTTTGATGATGCGAAACGTGCCTCTCAACTGCTTGATATTTCGCTAACAAAACGCGGCTCAACCAATGGCGAGCCTATTCCGATGGCCGGTGTGCCTTACCATGCGGTTGAAGGTTATTTAGCTAAATTGGTTCAGCAAGGTGTATCTGTTGCGATTTGTGAGCAAATTGGTGATCCGGCTACCAGTAAAGGCCCTGTAGAACGTAAAGTCGTACGTATCGTCACTCCAGGTACGGTCAGTGATGAAGCGTTACTCAATGAGCGACGTGATAACTTAATTGCCGCTATTTATACTGCAAATAATAAATTTGGCTACGCAACATTAGATATCACCTCTGGTCGCTTCATGCTCACAGAGCCAAACAGTGAAGAAGAAATGCAGGCTGAACTACAACGTACTAGCCCTGCTGAACTACTTTATCCTGAAGATTTTACCTACCTACATTTAGTAGAACCGTTTAAAGGTAAACGTCGTCGCCCTATTTGGGAGTTTGAATTAGACACCGCGCGCCAGCAACTAACTCTGCAATTTGGTACCCGTGATTTAATCGGCTTTGGGGTTGAGAATGCGGAGTTAGGGCTATGTGCGGCTGGCTGTTTAATGCAATATGTCAAAGACACCCAACGTACGGCATTACCACATATTCGTGCGATCACTTTAGATACTAAAGATCATGCGGTTATCTTAGATGCTGCGACACGTCGCAATTTAGAGTTAACGCAAAACCTTGCCGGTGGCTACGATAACACGCTAGCAGCCGTCCTTGATCAAACCGCAACGCCGATGGGGAGTCGTTTATTAAAACGCTGGCTGCACCAACCTATTCGCGATCAAAAACAATTAAATGGTCGCCTAGATGCCATTGAAGCATTTAAAAATAGCGGCATGTTTGTCGATGTATCGGGCGTCTTGCGTCACATGGGTGACTTAGAACGTATTCTTGCACGTCTTGCATTACGTTCAGCACGTCCACGCGATTTAGCACGCATGCGAACGGCAATGCAATATCTACCAGAACTTGCTGAATTATTAGCGGAAATACCCCAAACACGCATTAACGACTTAGCCATTCACGCAGCGCCGATGGACGAGCTATGTGAATTACTTGAACATGCCATTATTGAAAATCCACCGGTTATTATTCGTGATGGTGGCGTTCTTGCACCGGGTTATAACGCAGAACTTGATGAGTGGCGTGATTTAGCCGATGGCGCAACTAAATTCTTAGAAGAATTAGAAGCCAGCGAACGCGAACGTCACGACATCGACAGCCTAAAAGTTGGCTTCAACCAAGTGCATGGTTTCTTTATTCAAGTAAGCCGTGGTCAAAGTCACTTAGTACCAAGTCATTATGTTCGTCGCCAAACCCTGAAAAACGCAGAACGTTACATCATCCCTGAGCTTAAAGAGCATGAAGATAAAGTCTTAAACTCTAAATCAAAAGCACTCGCCCTTGAGAAGAAATTATGGGAAGAGCTGTTTGATAAGCTATTGCCTCACCTTGAACAACTGCAAAATGCAGCAAGTGCATTATCAGAGCTTGATGTATTAACCAACCTTGCTGAACGTGCTGATAGCCTTAATTACTGTCGTCCTGAATTAATGACAGAAACAGGTATCGAAATCACAGCAGGTCGTCACCCTGTCGTTGAGCATGTGCTAAGCGAACCATTCATAGCCAACCCTATTTCGCTACATCAAGAGCGCCGTATGTTAATTATTACTGGTCCGAATATGGGTGGTAAATCAACCTATATGCGTCAAACGGCATTAATTGCGTTAATGGCACATGTAGGCTCTTTTGTCCCAGCTGAAGCGGTAAAAATTGGTCCATTAGATCGCATCTTTACCCGTATTGGTGCCTCTGATGACTTAGCATCTGGTCGCTCAACTTTCATGGTTGAAATGACAGAGACGGCTAATATTCTTCACAATGCTACCAAGCAAAGTTTAGTCTTGATGGATGAAATTGGTCGTGGTACTAGTACTTATGACGGCTTATCGCTGGCATGGGCAAGTGCGGAATGGCTCGCTGATAAAATATCAGCCATGACACTCTTTGCGACTCATTACTTTGAATTGACTGAGCTGCCATCACTGTTAACAGGGTTAGCTAACGTTCACCTTGATGCCGTTGAGCATGGTGATGAAATCGCCTTTATGCATGCAGTACAAGAAGGTGCCGCAAGCAAGTCTTATGGTTTAGCGGTAGCGAGCTTAGCTGGCGTACCTAAGACGGTGATTAAACGCGCTAAGATCAAACTACAGCAATTGGAGGCATCTGGTCACCAGCAAGCTCTGCAACCTAACGAAATCACAACGGGCGCCCCTAAAGAAGAGCATCAATTAAGTTTGATCCCAGAGCCGAGTGAAGTAGAAGAAGCTTTAGCAAACGTTAATCCTGATGAGTTAACACCACGCCAAGCACTTGATGAGCTCTATCGTTTAAAAGCGCTGCTTTAATTAAAAATCATTGAAATCAGATATAAAAAAGGACGCTTCAGCGTCCTTTTTTATTACTTTAAATTCATTATTGGCACGTCAAAAGTGATTTAAATAATTGTTAGCGCCATATTGAATCTAAACTTCTTGATTAAATAGTGATTCGATATTTAACCCTTGATGAGTCAACATATCACGTAAACGTCGTAAACCTTCAACTTGAATTTGACGTACTCGTTCACGAGTTAAACCAATTTCTCGTCCCACATCTTCTAATGTTGAGGCTTCATAACCTAATAGGCCAAATCGACGCGCTAACACTTCACGTTGTTTAGGGTTGAGTTCTTGTAACCAGTGAACAATCGAGTTTTTAATATCATCGTCTTGGGTTGATGATTCAGGACTGCCACCTTTCTCATCAGGAATAATATCAAGTAGTGCTTTTTCGGAATCCCCACCGATCGGATTATCTACCGAGCTCACACGCTCATTTAAGCGCAGCATACGGTTCACATCATCAACCGGTTTTTCCAATTGTTGAGCGATATCTTCTGCCGTTGGCTCATGATCCAGTTTTTGTGCTAATTCACGTGCTGTACGTAAATAGACATTGAGCTCTTTAACGACATGGATTGGCAACCGAATAGTACGGGTTTGATTCATGATAGCCCGTTCAATCGTTTGACGGATCCACCATGTGGCATAGGTAGAAAAACGGAAGCCACGCTCAGGATCAAACTTCTCAACCGCGCGAATCAGGCCTAAATTACCTTCTTCGACTAAGTCGAGCAACGCAAGTCCTCGGTTACTATAACGGCGTGATATTTTAACCACTAAACGAAGATTACTTTCAATCATACGTTTACGGGCAACTTCATCGCCTCTTAATGCGCGACGTGCATACAATACTTCTTCTTCTGCGGTAAGTAATGGCGAATAACCAATTTCACCGAGATAGAGTTGAGTTGCATCCAATGCTTTTTGAGTGGCCTCATATTTGGCAAGTTCAGCATCATCTGTATCATCAGTTACAGGTGATGCTGCGGTAGTTTCAGAACTATCATCAGCAGACGTCGTTGCTGGCACATCAATGTCCAGTTCTTCGTCTAAAGTGAATGAATCAAGGTTTGTGGCTGTGCTGCTTCTACTCATAGCGCCTCCCAGATGGCGAGTTAGCAAGACATTACAACTTCATCATGTCATCTCTTATTGCTGCATCATTGATCTTTCACTTTTTACTTCGGTAAATAGCGCATCGGATCGACGGATTTACCCTTATAGCGAATTTCAAAGTGTAGCCTTACACTGCTAGCCCCAGTGCTTCCCATGGAAGCTATCTTTTGTCCAGCTTTTACTTGTTGTTGTTCTTTTACTAAAATTTTGTCGTTGTGTGCATAAGCACTTAAGTAGTCTTCACCATGCTTAATAATGACTAAATTACCGTAACCCGGTAGCGCATCACCAGCATATACAACAAGACCTGCGGCAGTCGCCTTAATGGCTTCTCCTCGCGTACCTGCAATATCAATACCTCTATTGCCGTTATCTGAATTAGAAAAACCAGCAATAATTTTCCCTTTTACAGGCCAAGCCCATTTAGATGTTGCTGAACTTGTACTTGGTTTAGTTGTTACAGGTTTGTTAACTTTTGAGTTTTCAGAGTACTCTTTTGGTTTTGGCTGTGCAACCGTTTTATTGGTTGTTTTTTGCTCTGGTTGTTTAACAACTGGCTTTTTCGGTGTTGTTGGAGTGGTATTTACAACAGGTGGCTTGACCACAACAGGAGGCGTTGAAGAACTATTACTCCCATTAGGGATCACTAAACGTTGACCTGGGTAGATAATATAAGGTTCTGATAGATTATTGTTTTTCACAATATCTTTTACATTTTGCCCAGTAACATAGGAAATAAAATATAAAGTATCTCCTTTCTTTACCGTGTATGAATTTCCTTTAAAACTACCACGCTCTAATTGTGAATAATCTTTGCTGAGATTGGCAACCGGTGCTGGTGTATGACTACTACAAGCTGATAGCAGGATCATACTCGTCACTGCTAACAAGGAAGGTTGAATTATTTTTTTCATCATACACTCTGTATTCATGGTTTAAGCCAAATCTCCAGCCAATAAAGGCACAAATCTTACGGGTTCAATCACGGTTTCGCAAAATGCTTCGCCATTTCGAACAATCAATTTCAATTCTTGCTGTTGGCAACCAACAGGTAAAATTAATCGTCCACCATCAACAAGTTGAGCAAGTAAGCTCTGGGGGATCTCACTTGCTGCAGCTGTCACGATAATCGCATCAAAGGGGCCTTTGCTTGCCCATCCTTGCCATCCATCGCCATGTTTGGTTGATATGTTATGTAACTCTAACTGCTTAAAGCGTCGTTTTGCCTGCCACTGCAACGCTTTGATTCGTTCAACAGAATAAACATGCTCAACCAGTTTAGCTAATACGGCGGTTTGATATCCAGAGCCAGTACCAATCTCTAATACAGACGATTGATAGGTTAACCCTAGTAACTCTGTCATTCTTGCCACAATATAAGGCTGAGAAATCGTTTGTCCGCTACCTATAGGTAACGCATTATTCTCATATGCCTGATAAGAAAAAGCTTCATCAATAAAGCGTTCGCGAGGCACTGTTGCAATCGCATTGAGAACGCGTTGATTACTTATTCCTTTATTGTTTAAAAATGTTATCAAGCTATCTACTTGATTTTGATACCGCATGATTACTGGATCTCCACATTTTGCATCCAGCCCTCAATTCCAACCATGGCATCATGCGCGGTTAAATCTACTTGTAGCGGCGTGAGCGATACCGCCCCTTGCTCTACCGCATAAAAGTCAGTACCAAGACCAGCATCTTGGCATTGGCCTGGAGGGCCTAACCAATATAGCGGTTGCCCTCTTGGATCATGCTCTTTGATCATATTCTCAGCACGGTGTCTTGCCCCAAGGCGAGTAACTTGCCAAGGCTTAAGCTGCTCAAAAGGCACATCAGGCACATTAATATTTAAAATATTGTTGCTGGGTAATGGCTGCTTAGATAGTTGTTGAATCACTTGTTTCACAACCTTTGCTGCCGTTATAAAGTGTGTATTACCAACAAGTGATACAGCAATAGCAGGAACACCTAAAAAATGCCCTTCTGTTGCCGCAGCCACTGTACCGGAATACAGCACGTCATCGCCTAAATTAGCACCATGATTGATCCCTGCAACGACAATATCAGGACGTTCATCCAACCATTCATTCAATGCAAAATGCACACAATCAGTTGGCGTGCCTTGCACTGAAATACGATTTTCAGCTTCTTGTCGAATACGCAGTGGATAATCTAAGGTCAATGAATTTGAAGCGCCCGATCGATTTCGATCAGGTGCAACCACAATTACATCGGCCAGTTGGCTTAATTCTTTTGCCAGTGTATTAATACCTTCGGCAAAAATGCCATCATCATTGCTGATCAATATTCTCATCATTCACAACCTCAGATTTAAGTGGCATGATTAACTCACGCACTACCGAGGTGGCAAAACTACCAGCAGGCAGAGCAAATGAAACAATCAAATCTTTGTCTTCAAAATGCCATTGCATATTATTAGGCATTAATAATAATGCGCGACGATCATGACGCATTCGGTTATCTCGAACAAGCTTAACCAATGCAGGTTCTCGCTCAACAATTGCTAACTCAAATCCTTGTGCTTCAGCTTGAGTAGGCAGGGCGTTATCACCAAGCAACGGACCGGTAATAGCTACCTCGCCACGATTGACTTGCTGTTGGAGTACATTTGTTACCACATCAGCAATAAACGTACGCTCATCGCCTGCCATTTGTAAGCAATCGCCTGCCATTATGGTTGAAGTTAAACCTTGCTCAATTCGCTTTGATAATACTTGGTTAAACATCCAAGAACGTGCTGCTGATAAGTAAAAACTACGCTTACTCTTATCACGCACACGGAATTCATCATTGCCCCAAGCGCGTGCTTTAACCACGTTATTACCACCATGACCAAAACGCTGTTCACCAAAATAGTTTGCAACACCTTGTGCTTTGACCATTTCCAGACGCTCAGTTAATGCATCAAGGTTATCTAGATCAGTCAGGCGTAATTGGAACCAGTTCCCCGCTAAATCACCTGGGCGTAATTTTTTATCATGGCGTGTCACTTCAAGAATTTCGACACCTGGATGTTCAGCTTCAAATTGGCTTAAATCAGGATCAGCTTTACCCGGTAAGTGAACGCTTAACCATTGCTCAGTAATTGCATGGCGATCTTTCAACCCAGCCCAGCTAACATCACGTGATTTAACACCACATGCTTTAGCTAACTCATTCACTACATATTTGGTGTTTTCACCGACTTTGCGAATTTTCACCATCAGGTGCTCGCCTGTACCGCTAAATTTAAAACCAAGTTCTTCATTAACGATGAAGTCCTGAGGGCTGGCTTTAAGGCGTCCGTGACAGATTGGCTTTGCATGTAGCCAATTAAAACAATCCATTATATTTTCTGCAGTGTTGGAGTGAGACATAAGCTCAAGATACCTTTTTAATTAAAACAACCGCTTCACAAGCAATGCCTTCTTTACGTCCAGTAAAACCTAAACGCTCAGAGGTCGTTGCTTTAACATTTACATTGGCGATATCTGTTTCCAGATCTTCTGCAATCGCTTGGCACATCGCATCGATATACGGCGCCATTTTTGGCGCTTGTGCAATAATAGTAACGTCTACATTACCAAGACTGTAACCTTGTGCTTTAACTTTACTGTAGACATCACGTAATAAAAATCGGCTATCAGCACCAGCCCATTCCGCATCTGTATCGGGAAAGTGACGACCAATATCCCCCGCGCCTATTGCGCCAAGTAATGCATCACATACCGCGTGTAATGCAACGTCACCATCAGAATGAGCGATCAGACCTTGCTCATAAGGGATCGCTACCCCACCAATAATTACCGGGCCTTCACCACCAAATTTATGAACATCAAAACCATGACCAATTCGCATTATGGTAATTCCTTTAATAATTGTTGTAGGTAGAACTCAGCTAAAGCTAAATCTTCTGGTTGGGTTACTTTTAGGTTATCCGCACGCCCTTTCACCAGCACAGGAGAAAAACCACAAAATTCAAGCGCAGACGCTTCATCAGTGATCACCGCTTCTTTTGCTAAAGCGATCGTTAACGCATCACGTAGTTGACCGGCACGAAACATTTGAGGTGTTAATGCATGCCATAGTTGCTCACGGTCAACTGTATGATCAATCACTGCGAGTGAATTTGAATTAACAGTGCTACGTTTCATGGTATCGCGTACCGGCGTGGCAAGGATTGCACCATATTCAGACGTTTCTGCCGCAGCCATTAATTGACGAAGATCTTCGATACGTACACAAGGGCGAGCTGCATCATGTACCATTACCCAAGCGTTATCATCATTGATTGCACCTAAGCCTGAAAATACCGAATCCACACGCTCATTACCGCCATCAACCACAGTGATGTGAGGATCGCTAGCTAATGGTAACGTTGGAAAGTAAGGATCATTCTTACTTACCGCAATCACAACATGTTGGACTTCAGGCAAGCTTAATAACCGCTCTACCGAATGTTCTAAAATAGTTTTACCAGCAATCGTTAAATATTGCTTAGGGCGATCAGCGGCCATTCGACTACCAATCCCAGCTGCAGGTACAATAGCAATGCATTTATCGATCATGAAAGGTTATCTCATCACTTAACTAAAATATGTAATTAGTTACTATCACTAACAACACGAATAAATGTTTCCCCTGGTTTCACTAAACCAAGATCGGTACGTGCACGCTCTTCCACAGCTTCTTTGCCGCCATGAAGATCTTTGATCTCCGCATACATTTGCTGATTACGCTGATGTAATTCGGCATTAGCAGCTTGTTGTAAGCTTACGCTCTCTGTGACAGCGGTAAATTCTTTCATACCGTTTTTGCCATACCAGAAATCATATTGTAGCCAAGCGATAAGAACCAATAATACAATAATAAACAGGCGCATACTTCTCCCTGCGACAGAATTTTAAACAGCAAGCTGCATTCCGATTATTGAATAAACCTAAATAATTGGAATACATTTTGCGAGTCAACAATAATCCCATAATCAGTCAATGGTGACTACTATTATGCCATGAGACTTTACATCTCCCTTACTTAGTCCTTCTTTTTGTTGAAAATAAAAACAGCGTTCATGACTACAATACAAATTAAGCATTTATTGCCGCACAAATATTGATGCCGCTTAGTGATACGTTTTTTTATTTTAGAGATAAAAAAACCGCCTCTTGCAAGGCGGTTTTATTTAACCAAATTGAGTAATCTCAATCATCGCTTAATAAAAAATTAAGCTTGGCCTTTAACTTCTTTAAGACCGTTGAAAGGAGCACGCTCACCTAGTGCTTCTTCGATACGGATAAGTTGGTTGTACTTAGCAACACGGTCAGAACGGCTCATAGAACCAGTTTTGATTTGACCTGCAGCAGTACCAACAGCTAGATCTGCAATAGTTGCATCTTCAGTTTCACCTGAACGGTGAGAGATAACAGCAGTGTAACCAGCATCTTTAGCCATCTTAATAGCAGCTAGAGTTTCAGTTAGAGAACCGATTTGGTTGAACTTGATTAGGATTGAGTTAGTGATACCTTTCTCAATACCTTCAGCTAGGATCTTAGTGTTAGTAACGAATAGATCGTCACCTACTAGCTGGATCTTGTTACCTAGTAGTTCAGTTTGGTGCTTGAAGCCATCCCAATCTGACTCGTCTAGACCGTCTTCGATAGAAACGATTGGGTATTGGTCAACTAGCTCAGCTAGGAAGTGGTTGAACTCTTCAGAAGTGAAGATACGACCTTCGCCTTTTAGGTTGTACTCTTTCTTCTCTGCGTCGTAGAACTCAGATGCAGCACAGTCCATAGCTAGTGTTACGTCTTTACCTAGCTCGTAACCAGCAGCGGCAACAGCTTCTGCGATTACTTCTAGTGCTTCAGCGTTAGACTTAAGGTTTGGAGCGAAACCACCTTCGTCACCAACAGCTGTGTTGTAGCCTTTAGACTTAAGAACTTTAGCTAGGTTGTGGAATACTTCAGCACCGATACGTACTGCTTCTTTAAGAGTCTTAGCACCAACAGGTTGAATCATGAATTCTTGAATATCAACGTTGTTGTCTGCGTGCTCACCACCGTTGATGATGTTCATCATAGGTAGAGGCATAGAGAACTGACCAGCAGTGCCGTTTAGCTCAGCGATGTGCTCGAATAAAGGCATGCCTTTCGCAGCAGCTGCTGCTTTTGCGTTTGCTAGAGATACAGCTAGGATTGCGTTAGCACCGAAGTTTGATTTGTTTTCAGTACCGTCTAGGTCGATCATGATTTGATCGATTTCAGCTTGGTCTTTTGCATCTTTGCCGATTAGCGCTTCAGCGATTGGACCATTTGCTGCAGCAACAGCTTTAAGAACGCCTTTACCTAGGAAACGTGACTTGTCACCATCACGAAGCTCAAGAGCTTCACGAGAACCAGTTGAAGCACCAGATGGCGCAGCAGCCATACCTACGAAACCACCTTCAAGGTGAACTTCAGCTTCAATTGTTGGGTTACCACGTGAGTCAATGATTTCACGAGCTAGAACTTTAACGATCTTAGACATTGTGTTTCCTCTTGCTTTATCTTCAAATTAAAAGCTAAAAAAATAGCTGTAGCCATAACAACTACAGCTATCAGTAATCCTTACTGGTTAAGCTCACCGCGGTGGAAATCGCCCGCCGCTTTTACAAAACCTTCAAACAATGGGTGACCATCTCGAGGTGTCGATGTGAACTCAGGGTGGAACTGTGCAGCTACGAACCAAGGATGATTCGGAACTTCAATAATTTCAACAAGTTTCTTGTCAGCAGACAAACCAGAAACCTTTAGACCCGCTTTTTCAAGCTTAGGTAGTAAAGTATTGTTTACTTCATAACGGTGACGGTGACGCTCATGGATCGTTGGCTGACCGTATAACGTACGCGCCTTAGAACCATCTTGTAGATGACATAACTGAGAGCCAAGACGCATTGTACCGCCTAGATCTGATTTCTCTGTACGCTCTTCAACGTTACCTTCACTATCAATCCACTCAGTAATAAGACCAACAACTGGGTGTTTTGTTTCAGCATTAAATTCAGTTGAGTGCGCATCAGCCATTTTGGCTACATTTCGAGCAAATTCGATTAGTGCTACCTGCATACCTAAACAAATACCTAGGTATGGAATATTATTTTCACGTGCATATTGAGCTGCACGGATCTTACCTTCAACACCGCGGTCACCAAAACCACCTGGAACCAAGATTGCGTCAAGGTCAGCCAGTACTTCTGTACCTTTTGACTCAACATCTTGAGAATCGATGTATTTGATTTTTACAGATAGACGATTTTTCAGACCTGCGTGTTTAAGTGCTTCGTTAACTGATTTATATGCGTCTGGCAGTTCAATGTACTTACCAACCATTCCAATTACGACTTCAGAGGTAGGATTCGCTTCTTCATAAATAACTTGTTCCCACTCAGAAAGATCAGCTTCTGGTGCTGTAATGCCAAAACGCTTACACACTAAATCATCAAGACCTTGAGACTTAATTAATTGTGGGATTTTGTAGATTGAATCTACATCTTTCATTGAGATAACAGCTTTTTCCTGCACGTTACAGAACAGGGCAATTTTTGCACGCTCATTTGCAGGGATCATACGATCAGAACGACACACTAAGATGTCTGGCTGAATACCAATAGAAAGAAGCTCTTTTACTGAGTGCTGAGTTGGCTTAGTTTTCACTTCGCCAGCCGCGGCTAGGTAAGGAACAAGTGTCAAGTGCATGAACATGGTGTTCTCACGACCTTGCTCTACTGCTAATTGACGAATAGCTTCCATAAATGGGAGTGATTCAATATCACCTACAGTACCGCCTACTTCAACGATTGCAACATCATGACCTTCAGCACCCGCTAATACGCGAGATTTGATTTCATTCGTGATATGAGGAATTACCTGAATCGTTGCACCTAAGTAATCACCACGACGCTCTTTGCGTAATACGTCTGCGTACACACGACCAGCTGTAAAGTTATTACGCTTAGTCATCTTGGTACGAATAAAACGCTCGTAGTGACCTAAGTCTAGGTCAGTCTCTGCACCGTCTTCCGTAACGAATACTTCGCCGTGTTGAGTTGGGCTCATTGTGCCTGGATCAACGTTAATGTAAGGGTCAAGCTTCATCATAGTCACGTTAAGACCACGCGCTTCTAAAATCGCTGCAAGTGATGCAGCAGCAATGCCTTTACCTAGAGAGGAAACTACTCCGCCCGTAACAAAAATGTAATTCGTAGTCATGTTTAACCTGGAAGATTGGTGTAGAGGATAAATGTATCTGGACGGGAAATTAGTATACCAGACACCATTTATCGCCACAACGTGAAAACTATCACACCGCCATTTGATTTTTTTTGCTTCAAATCAAGTAAGCGTTATGCCACTGAAATATCAAGCTTTAACAACCAAAAAGATACCAAAAAGGTATAATACATTTAAAAATCATGCCTGAATTTTAATTACTGGTTTTTACTTTCTTTCTCTTTAACGCTATTCCATGCTTCATCTAGCTCAGTTAATGAACACTGACTAATGATCTTCCCTTGTTCTAGCACATTTTCTTCCACTTGGCGAAAACGCTTTTCAAATTTTTTATTGGCTTTTTGTAATGCCAATTCTGGTTTTACTTTTAAATGACGACTCAAATTCACCACAGAAAATAGTAAATCACCAAGCTCTTCTTCTATTCGTTGTTGTTCTGGCACCACTTGAATCACTTCGTCCATCACTTCATCAAGCTCTTCTTTTACCTTATCAACCACTGGTGCTAATTCATCCCAATCAAAACCAACATTCGCGCAGCGTTTTTGAATTTTATCAGCACGCATTAATGCCGGTAGTGCGTTTGGAATATTGGCAAGCAAGCTCACATCTTGCTCTTTGGCTGCGCGCTCTTTGGCTTTTTCTGCTTCCCAGTTTTGTTGAACAGCTGCTTCATCATCAAAATCAGCATCACTAAAAACATGGGGATGGCGACGAACCAGCTTTTCACTTATGCCAGCCACTACATCATCAAATTCAAACAACCCTTGCTCTTTTGCCATCTGACTATAAAAAACAACTTGGAACAGTAAATCACCTAATTCTTCTTTTACATCATTCCAGTTTTTCTGCTCGATGGCATCGGCCACTTCATAGGCTTCTTCAAGGGTATAGGGAACGATTGAATCAAAGGTTTGTTTCAAATCCCACGGACAACCACGTTGTGGGTCTCGCAACTGAGACATAATTGCTAATAATTGTTCCATCTGAGATGCTTTTTTATTATCCATACCACTAACCCTTTAAAAATGGCGCTTTAAAGATCTAACTTTAAAGCGCCAAAACTTCGATAGTTAATACTAGAAAACTAATTTAGAAATTCATAGCAACGATCAATCGTCATGTTGGCAATACTCATGTTGCTTATGATGATGAGCTTTAGCGTGATCACAATTTTCATGTTGATTATCGCCATCATAATAGTGATTCTCACATCGATGTTGATGTGACTCATGGCGATGGTGTCTGCACCCTTGATGATGTGATTCATGATGTTGGCAATCAGAGTGATGAGAGCTTGTATGATTAAAAGAATCTACGTTAGAAGACTCTGCTAACGCATAGTGTGGCAACAGACATGACATTAACAATAGCAATCCTGTTGTAAGACCTTTACCTGTGATCAGGTTTAATACATTCGATTTCATAATACCCCCTTTAATTATTTAAACGTTACTTTATCTGCACCCACTTTCATTCCCTGCAGACAAAGAATAAAAAACAGCAATTGTTTGATTTCATCACTAGGTACATTGACAAAATTATTATCAGGAATAAGAAACATTGAAATAAGTAATAAAACACTCGCAACACTATTTTTAGTTAATAGTTTTAATAGTAAATTTTTCATAATAGTTCTCTTGCCGCTTTATTAATAAAGCAACATCATTAATTAATAACAACTATCACTCATCCATATAATTTAGATGGGATAATTACTTTGTTAAATTAACACTTATTTTGAATCCAACTCAGATCCAGAAATAAGTAAACTATTAAGCAATAGGAGGGCGATAAATTGATTTTATAACGGCAAGAACAAGCGACTCTTGAAGGTATTCAATCGGTAACAGCTTACTAACGCGAGCTATAATGAGTGGAGGAAAAGAGAGTAGATGAAATGGATTACTACCAGTACGAGGCAATACTCGACAACATGAACATTGTGAACAGTCACTACAACCGTTATCACATTGTAAACTGCAGTGATGAGATTGTTGAGTAGCTGTCTGCTGGTTTTGCAGTTCGTTCTTGATATCAATATCTAAATTAACTGCATTAGATACTTGAACATTTTGACTCATATACGCAGCATTTACACTACTACCTAACAGTAATATTGCTATAAATAATGCATATAATATTTTATGTAATTGAGATAAATACATACTGAGTCTTTATTTTTAAGTTAATAGAATACTATCGGTCTATTATATATGAGTCAACATTAAGTCTTGTTTTAGATCATTAAATAAATAAAGAAATGAATTATTTTATATAATATATTAGTGTTAAATAACTGCTACCACTCATTATATTGTATAAATAAAAAGGGAAGCATAATGCTCCCCTTAATTTTTATCTTTAATCAGTTAATTAACCGTATAAACGTTTAGCCTCAGCGACATCTTTAACTTGTTCAATGCGTTTAAGTACACGACCTAACACTTCTAGATCAGTTAATTCAAGCTCAAAGTCCATGATAGACATTTGCTTTTTATAATCAACTCGGCTTTTCATTCCCGCTACTTTTACTTTTTCATTCATTAAAGTATTGGTTAATTCTTTCAATAAGCCATTGCGCTCAGAAGCCGTCACACGCACGGTAATTGTATAGTTACCGACAAAACCACCGCCCCAAACCGTATCAATAATACGCTCTGGCGCATGGTGACGAAGCTCTTCAAGCTGCTCACAATCCATACGGTGAACAGAAATACCACGGCCTTGTGTAACAAAACCTTGAATATCATCGCCAGGAATAGGCTGACAACAACGAGCAAGGTGAGTCATCAGATTATCAACACCTTCAACAACAACTGCATCACGTTGTGGTTTTTTATGACTTGTTGCTTGCTTATTGCTTGCCTCAGATAGCTTTTCTAAAAGCTGCTGATCTTCTTCTTCAGCAGTGGGTTTATTCACTAACGCATTAATATGGTTAATCACCTGATTAATACGTAAATCACCACTACCAATCCCTGCATATAGCTCTTCAGGCGATTTCACATTAAAACGTTTTGCCGCATAGTATTGCGCATCTTTTAATGTTGCATGAATTTTTACCAGCTCTGCTTCTAAGATCTCTTTACCCGCAATAATATTCTTATCACGATCTTGCTTACGGAACCACGCATGAACTTTGGCACGAGCACGGCTAGATGTCACAAATCCTAAATTCGGATTTAACCAATCTCGTGACGGATTCGGCTCTTTTTGAGTGATGATCTCAACTTGATCGCCCATTTGAAGATGATAAGTGAAAGGTACAATACGCCCTTCTACTTTGGCACCAATACAACGGTGACCCACTTCAGAGTGAATATGATAAGCAAAATCAAGCGGTGTCGCATTCGATGGCAAGTCAACCACATCCCCTTTTGGGGTGAAAGCATAAACGCGATCATCAAATACCTGACTACGAAGCTCATCCAGCATTTCGCCAGAATCTGACATTTCTTCTTGCCATGCTAATAGCTTACGTAGCCAATTAATTTTTTCATCATAAGCCGATTGTGCACCACCTGATGCTGTACCTTCTTTATACTTCCAGTGTGCCGCAACCCCTAATTCAGACTCTTCATGCATTTGCTTAGTACGGATCTGAATCTCAATGGTTTTACCTTCAGGGCCTAACACCACAGTGTGGATAGACTGGTAACCATTAGGTTTTGGGTTGGCAACATAGTCATCAAACTCTTTCGGTAAGTGACGGTATTTGGTGTGCACCACACCTAATGCGGCGTAACAGTCTTGTAGCTCTTCAGCAACAATACGTACCGCTCGAACATCAAAAAGCTCATCAAATTCCAAGCTTTTCTTCTGCATTTTGCGCCAAATGCTGTAAATATGCTTAGGACGACCTTGCACTTCTGCACGGATATTTGATGCTTTCATCGCGTCGGATAAATCATCAACAAAATGAGTAATGTAATCTTCACGATCAATACGACGCTCAGATAACTGCTTAGCAATTTGCTTGTAGGTATCAGGATGCTGATAACGGAAAGCGTAATCTTCAATTTCCCATTTAAGCTGACCAATACCAAGACGGTTTGCTAATGGTGCATAAATGTTGGCACATTCTTGCGCTGCAGCTCGGCGTACTTCATCTGGCTGATCTTTAACTTCACGTAAATTACAGATTCGTTCAGCTAATTTAATAACCACGCAACGGAAATCATCAACCATTGACAGTAACATGCGTCGAATATTATCCACCTGCGCAGCTTGCGCAGTTTCTTCCGCCGTTGATTTTAACTGGCTGATTGCACACATTTGTTCAACACCTTGAACTAAATGTAAAATCGTCCCGCTATATTCTTCTTTTAGCGCGTCAGTGCTATAACAACCGCCTTCCACTAATGGGTATAGCAAGGCTGCAATTAACGTATCGGCATCCATACTCAAGGTGACAAGGATTTCAACTAGCTCACGACCACGCCACAAAAGTAACGGACCGTTTTCTTGTTCAGCGGCAAGTTCAATACAACGCTGATATGTTCCTTCTATCCGACTCGATACTTTAGCATCTTGACGTAAACTCTCGACCCACGAGACAAGCTCAAATGTGGTATTTTCCTTTAAATGCGCACCGCGAACTGCGACCATGTTTCTATCCTGTTTTCTCTGAATACCGATGATTGTCTTACATCACATTGCTATTTTTTTTATGGTGATTAGCTTTTAACAAACAACGCCATTGATTCTAAATGCCCTGTATGAGGAAACATATCCATCATACCAAGACGTGCCAACTTATACCCTTGCTGCAACAACATTTGACTATCACGAGCCAATGTTGCTGGATTACATGATACATAGACCACTTTGCTTGGCGCTAAATTTACAATATGTTGCATCACGCCAGCCGCCCCTGCTCGTGCTGGGTCTAATAAAATCTTATCAAATTGCTCTTGCGCCCACACTAGTTTCGTTACATCTTCATCCAAATTTGCTTGATAAAATGTTGCGTTATCTAGACCATTCGCTGCCGCATTAGCAGTTGCTCGCGCGACCATTTCATCAACACCTTCTACGCCGACTACCGCTTTCGCTCGTCTTGCCAGCGGAAGGCTGAAATTGCCTAGTCCACAGAATAAATCGAGTACCCTATCCTGCGGCTGAATATCAAGCCAATTGATGGCTTGTTCAACCATTTTAACGTTAACGTCTCGATTAACCTGAATGAAATCTTTTGGTGAGAACGTCAGTCTTACATCGTCAATATCGTAGTACGGTTGCTCACCTAATACATGATCAAGCTCATCTGACGATGGCGCTAAAAATAGCATCAATGCATGTTCAGTTGCGAAAGCTTTAATCGCTGCAAGATCGTTGTCATTAAACGGCTGCAAATGACGAATTAACAAGACGCGACCATTATCCGCATTAACCAATTCTATATGGCCGACATGCTTACGTCCTTTAAGATTGCTTAACAGTTCGCGTAATGGCGGTAACAAATCATTAAGTGTGGTCGCCAAAACAGGACAAGCATTCACATCAACAATATCTTTACTCTGTTTTTTACGAAAGCCAAATACCATTTTGCCATTAGGTAACATGCGGACACTAAAGCGTGCACAGCGACGGTAATGTTCACTTTGCCCAACAATAGGTTCAACTTGTGTTGCATCGTCTTTTTCTGTGATCGCAAATTTCGCCATCAATTCACTTAGTGCCTGTTGTTTGGCGATAACTTGACCTTGGTGGGATAAATGTTGCAAGTTACAACCGCCACACTGGTCATAGATTGGACAATGAGGTTTAATACGCGCAGTACTGTCTTTTAAACGTTTGATCACGCGAGCTCGGGCATAATTTTTTTTGTCTTCCGTCAATTGCACAACAACGGTTTCATCGGGTAATGCACCATCAATGAAAACAGGTTTATTGTTCAAATGGCCGATGCCAGCACCGATATGATCTAAACGGCTGATAGTTATTTCTTTATGCTTGGTATCGGTTTTACGTTTTTGAGGCTTAAAAAAGCGTGCCATAAAATTTTGCTCACTGTTCAGGCATTGAGTATTTGTCGAACAGCACTGATTTCTTTAATCTAGTGCTACTGATGGGAGCTAATTCTCCCACAGATTTGTCTGCTTGTAATTAAGAGAACCATGACCAGATATGGACTTCGTGCCAGAGTATTTACTCTGACATTAGCACCTACACTTATAATCGGCTTATTATTAAGCGCTTTTTTCACCATGAGCCGTTATCAGGATCTGGAACATCAGCTGATTTCTACAGGTGCGAGTATCATCGAGCCGTTAGCTATTTCAGCGGAATACGGCATGACAGAAAAAAACCGAGAAGCAATTCGTCGGTTGATTGGTTATACCCATAGAAAGCATTCCGACATCATCCGCAGCATTGCGGTGTTTGATAACCATAATCATATTTTTGCCACATCTAACTTCCACCGTAATTTTGATTCCTTCATGTACCCTGAAGGAAAACCTATTCCTCGGCTACTTGATACTCAGTTAACCGATAACACCTTAATTTTACGTGCGCCAATTCTTACCGAAGGTCAATTTGGTACTAATGTTGGTAGCGACGTGCGTGGTAAAGCCCTCGGTTATATCGCTATCGAACTGGATCTCAGCACACTACGACTACAACAATACCAAGAAGTGTTTACCGCCTTAATGGTGTTATTACTGGGCTTAACCCTGTCATCATTGTTTGCGTATCGCTTGATGCAAGACGTGACACAACCGATTTCTCATATGATCAGTGTGGTAGATAGGATCCGCCGTGGCCACCTTGATATTCGAATTGAAGGCCGATTGTTGGGCGAATTAGATACTCTGAAAAACGGTATTAACGCCATGGCAATTTCGTTGTCGGAATACCACATTGAAATGCAACAAAGTATCGATCAGGCAACATCCGATCTACGTGAAACGTTAGAGCAGCTAGAAATTCAGAACGTTGAATTAGATATTGCGAAAAAGCGTGCACAAGAAGCGGCTCGGGTGAAATCAGAGTTTTTAGCCAATATGTCTCATGAGCTCCGCACCCCGCTAAACGGAGTTATTGGCTTTACCCGACAAATGCTCAAAACCAAATTAAATACGAGCCAGAAAGATTACCTATTAACGATTGAGAATTCAGCCAATAACCTGCTGACCATCATCAATGACATTCTCGATTTCTCGAAGCTCGAAGCCGGTAAACTGTTACTGGAAAACATTCCTTTCGACTTTACAGATTCACTCGATGAAGTCATGCGCCTACTTGCGCCAAGTGCCCACGAAAAAGGCCTAGAACTGACACTGAAGATTGACGATCGTATTCCAGCAGGCTTAATTGGTGATCCATTACGTATTCAGCAAGTGGTCACTAACTTAATTGGTAATGCGGTTAAATTTACCGAGCATGGCAATATTGATGTCTCTGTCGAGTTAAAATCCGATGTGGATAATAATATCGCCCTACAGTTTATGGTCCGAGATACTGGTATTGGTATTTCAGAACGTCAACAAGCGCAATTATTCCAAGCATTTAGCCAAGCTGACGCCAGTATTTCTCGCCGTTATGGCGGTACAGGCTTAGGCCTTGTGATCACCCAAAAACTGGTGAGCCAAATGGGAGGCGAAGTCAGTTTAACCAGTCGCTTACACCAAGGCTCGACCTTCTGGTTCACCATCCAAATGAACAAGACGGATCTCCCCGTATCACAGCCAATTGATACAACAGCACTACAAGGTAAGTCCTTACTATTGGTTGAAGCCAATATGCAAGCGGCCTCTGTTATTCAACAACGTTTAATGCTCGCTGGTATACATGTGACATATCGCGCAAGCATGCCTGATGATATTGATCACCATGACTTTGCTCTATTGTGTTTATCGCCGGGTGAGCAGCCACCACTGCCAGTAATACTCAATGATGTATTTAAAGCCGAGCAAACAGCGGATAAGGTGTTAGTTTGCTTACCAACAACAGAGCTTGCGTTATCAGAAAAACTCACTCAAACCGGTGTTTATGCCTGCTTAGGCAAACCGCTTGCACAACGTAAACTGTTTGAAGCGTTATGTGACAATGATGACGAGCCACTTAGTGAATTAGAAGTACCACTATTGCCTACTGTTGTTGAAAAACTGCAACCTCTTACCGTGATGGCAGTAGATGATAACCCTGCTAACTTAAAACTAATTTCAGCGCTACTTGGTGAACGAGTAGAAACGGTCATTACCGCAACCGGCGGTAAAAAAGCCGTCGAGTATGCAAAGAACAAAGCCTTTGATTTGATCTTTATGGATATTCAAATGCCCGAAATGGATGGTGTGACTGCCTGTCAGAAAATCCATGACACAGCACTGAACCATAACACGCCAGTGATTGCTGTTACCGCACACGCCATGGCGGGAGAGCGTGAGCGTTTAATTAATGCAGGCATGGATGATTACCTCACCAAGCCGATTGAAGAGCATATTCTGCAGCAAATTTTAGCTAAATGGATTGCACCAACGACACCTCAACCGCAAGTAACGCCATCCTCTGTAGGCAGAGCGCCTGTTACGCTTGAAGGACAAGTTAATGATATCGCTCCAGTTACAAGCAATAACAACGTTAGTTTTGATTGGGATTTAGCGTTAAAACAAGCGGCAGGAAAAGAAGATTTAGCCCATGACATGCTACAAATGCTGCTTGATTTCATGCCTGAGGTAGAAATGCTGGTAAATGAAGCATTAGATGGTAAAGATGTTGAGCTCTGGCCACCTATTCATAAATTACACGGTAGCTGCGCTTACAGCGGTGTTCCACGTCTAAAGAGTTTATGTTTGGAAATTGAAACCGCACTGAAAGCTAATGCCACTTTAGCCGATGTTGAGCCAGAGCTATTAGAGCTGATTGATGAAATGGATAACATCGTCAAAGCGTCTAAAGACTATCGAAACTAACCCGTTTTTGTTTTAAAACAGATAAGCTAACGATCAAAAAAAGCGGTAGATATATTATCTACCGCTTTTTATTTATTAACCCGAAAAAATGAAAGCGATTTAACTTTCTAAAATAACCGTTGCAACCGCATAGTGGCGCTCATCAGCAATGGTAAGGTGAACATGATTCACTCCCATTGCTTGCGCCAGTTCATTGGCTTTGCCTGATAAGCTCAGTAATGGCTTACCACGCTCATCATTTTTAACAGTAAAATCATGGAAAGAGACGCCACACGCAATACCGGTACCGAGTGCTTTTGATGCTGCTTCTTTGACCGCAAAACGTTTTGCTAAAAAGCGCCCTTTTAGCTTTAATTGCTGAAACTGTTCAAGCTCTGAGCTAGACAGTATTTTCTGAGCAAACGCATCGCCAGAGCGAGCAAAAACTTTTTCGACTCGCTCTATTTCAGCAATATCAGTCCCTAAACCAACAATCGCCATTAACCACGCGCTTCCTGCATTAGCAAACGCATATCTGCCACTGACTTTTCTAACCCATCAAACATTGCTCGTCCCATAATTGAATGACCAATGTTGAGTTCATACAGCTCTGGCAATGCCGCTATCGGCTTAACATTGTGATAGGTTAAACCATGCCCTGCATTTACTTTAATACCTAAATTATGGGCGTAGCTTGCACCTGCAGCTATCTTCTTCAGCTCATCCGATTGTGCCTCTTCGGTTGTCGCTTCTGCGTATTGCCCAGTATGAAGCTCAATAAACGGTGCGCCACATGCATGAGCAGCATCAATTTGCGCGCGATCCGCATCAATGAAAAGTGATACTTTGATCCCAGCAGCTGTAAGCTTTTCTGTTGCCGCTTTTACTTTTTCAAGTTGACCTGCAACATCTAGACCACCTTCTGTGGTTAACTCTTCACGCTTTTCTGGTACTAAGCAAACATATTCAGGTTTAACATCTAACGCAATTGCCACCATTTCATCAGTGACTGCCATTTCTAAATTCATGCGAGTTTGGATCGTCTCACGTAAAATACGCACATCACGATCATTAATGTGACGACGATCTTCACGCAAATGAATAGTAATGCCATCAGCGCCAGCTCGCTCGGCTACTTCTGCAGCATGAACAGGATCTGGGTAACGTGTACCACGCGCATTACGTAATGTCGCAATATGATCGATGTTCACGCCAAGTAATATATTGTTCATGTTCCGATTCTCCTTCCTCGCGGGATAAACAATTCCCGGCTTTTTAATGGCTTAGAACCAAGATACGGTTTTAATGCCATCCTTGTAAATCGTTTTGCTGCGCGCAATTGCTCTGGGGTTTCAAATCGCCTAGCGGCAATAGCTTTTAATTCATTGCCACGAAAGGTTAATAAACCAATTTTCATTGAAGCAATAAACCCCTGCTGCTCGCGATAGTTATAGGTCATATCATCTTCAACACTTAATCCACTACCAGCGCAATGCAGAAAATCAATCCCGTAGCCTAGATGATGTAGCAGCGAAAGCTCAAAGCGGCGCAAAGCAGGCTCTGGGTTTTCCGCTTGTGCTAGTTCTCTAAGCACATTCAAATAATCCAGAAACAGCTGAGGATAAGGAGTATGGTTGCCCAATACACGTACCAGTATTTCATTCACATACATTGCTGAATATAAAATATAGCTGCGTAGGGGTAAACCAATACTGATAGGTTCGGCATGAGTAAGAACAGGCATCGCACCTTTGCCACTCCACTTCATAAATAAGGGAGTAAAAGGTTGGAGTGTGCCTTTTAGATTAGAGCGCTTACGGCGAGCGCCTTTAGAGAGAAGAGTAAGACGGCCGTGATCCTCGCTAAATACATCAAGGATCAGGCTCGTCTCACTGTAGGGACGAGAATGAAGGACAAAACAACGCTGTAGCCCTTCCATTACTACCCTTATAAGTCGTCGATGTAACCAAGGCTGCGCAGTGCACGTTCGTCATCTGCCCAACCTGATTTCACTTTAACCCAAAGTTCAAGGTAAACTTTACGTTCAAACAAGTCTTCCATGTCTAAACGCGCTTCGCGCCCTATCACTTTGATTTTATCGCCACCTTTACCAATTACCATTTTCTTCTGGCCTTTACGTTCAACCAGAATCAAACCATTGATATCGAAGCCATCTGTTTCAGGGTTGTAATCGAATCGCTCGATTTCAACCGTCACAGCGTATGGCAATTCATCACCCGTAAAACGCATCAGCTTTTCACGGATAATTTCAGAGGCCATAAAGCGTTGAGAACGATCAGTTACGTATTCTTCAGGGAAGTAGTACTCACACTCAGGTAAGTGCTGACGTACGATTTTCTCTACCGCATCAATGTTTGTACCATGCTTTGCTGATACCGGAATTACATCAACAAATTCCATCTTACTTGCAAGCTCTTGCAAATGAGGGAATAGCTCATGCTTATCTTTTACGTTATCAACTTTATTCACTAACAATACCGTTGGTAACTGGCTCTTCGCCAGCTTGTTTAATACCATCTCATCGTCAGCAGTCCACATAGTGCCATCAACTAAAAACAATACTAATTCAACATCGGTTAATGAACTGCTTGCAGCACGGTTCATTAAACGGTTAATTGTACGTTTTTCTTCAATGTGCAATCCTGGAGTATCAACATACACAGCTTGATAGCCGTCACGTGTGTCTACACCCATTATACGGTGGCGCGTGGTTTGTGGTTTACGAGAAGTAATAGATAACTTCTGTCCCACTAAACGGTTTAGCAAGGTTGATTTACCGACATTCGGTCGACCAACAATGGCTATAAAGCCACAATGTTGTTTATCTGTCATGATTCCAACTGATTTAGTGCAAGTTCTGCTGCTGCCTGCTCTGCCTTGCGCCGACTGCCGCCTTTGCCAATTACAGGTTTATCCAAACCTGTTACGTCACACTGTACGGTGAACTCTTGGTTATGAGCTTCACCTTGTACCTTAGTTACAGTATATGCAGGTAGCGGTAAACGACGACCTTGTAAACACTCTTGAAGACGTGTTTTTGGATCTTTTTGATTGATGCCAGGCTCAATCGTATCAAGGCGAGTTTTATACCAAGCCAATACGATACTTCGTACTTGCTCAACATCGCTATCTAGATAAATCGCGCCAATGATTGCTTCAACACAGTCAGCAAGAATCGAATCGCGACGGAAGCCACCACTCTTTAACTCGCCAGGTCCCAGTAACAAATGGTCGCCAAGTTCGAATTCTCGACCTAACTCTGCCAATGTTTTTCCACGGACTAGTGTTGCACGCATTCGGCTCATATCACCTTCATCCACTGAAGGAAAACGGTGATATAAGTCATCAGCAATAACAAAACTTAAAATAGAGTCACCTAAAAACTCTAGGCGCTCATTGTGGGTGCCATTAGCACTGCGGTGTGTCAGTGCTAATGTCATCAACTCACAATTATTAAATTGGTAGCCCAGCTTGCGCTGAAGCCTATTCGCTGGAGTTGTCATTTTCTCTCGATTATTTAATGCTACCGATACGATTAAAACGTACGCCGGTAGGGATCCAAGATGGAAGTAAACTATCTGCTTGTCGATCAAACTCAAAGCTGATCCAAATAGCTACCGCCTTGCCAACGAGATTCGCTTCTGGCACAAAGCCCCAGTAACGACTGTCGGCACTATTGTCACGGTTATCACCCATAACAAAATAGTTTCCTTCTGGTACAACCCACTCACCAATACCAGGACGAGGCTCATATGCCATACGACGATCACGACGTAATGGGTTGATCAGAATATGGTGATCAACATCACCTAGTTGTTCTTTAAACTCAACTAAACGTGCCATACCTTGCTTAAAGTCACTATCAGTCATATCGGTTAATTTAACCGGTTTACATACTGAAGTACCTTTAGGTTGAATACACAGTTGCTTATCTTCACTGTAGCGAACAGTATCGCCAGGTAGGCCAACAACACGCTTAATATAATCAATCTTTGGCTGAGGTGGGAATTTAAACACCACTACATCACCACGCTTTGGCTCACCTGTACTAACGATTTTATCGTGGAAAACAGGATCTCGTAGGCCATAAGCAAATTTTTCAACCAGAATAAAATCACCTACGTATAAAGTCGGTAGCATTGATTCTGATGGAATTTGAAAAGGTTCATAAATGAAAGAGCGGAATACCATGATCAAAGCAATGACAGGGAACATTGAACTTGCTGATTCAACCCATGCTGGCTGTGGCGCAACACTTTCTAGCGTTTTAGCATCAACTTGACCACCGGATTGTTCAGCGGCTGCAGCTATTTTTAATTGACGCTTCGGTGCCCAAAGAAACTTATCAAGTGCCCAAATGATCCCTGTTACTAACGTAGCTAGTACCAGAATCAAAGAAAAAGTGTTTGCCATGTTATCCCTTATGTTTAACCCGACCAACAAAAGAATGTTGATCTGCTCTGCCCCATTTAGAGCGTCAGAGTAAAAGAAAGTGCCATTTAATTAATAAATAAGCACTTTCTAATCGTTTTTGAAGCTTACTCGCTAAAGATAATTATTTATCTTTACCCACATGAAGAATCGCTAAGAATGCTTCTTGAGGCAGTTCTACGTTACCGATCTGCTTCATACGCTTCTTACCTTCTTTCTGTTTCTGCAACAGTTTCTTCTTACGACTAATATCACCGCCATAACACTTAGCGATTACGTTTTTACGTAATTGCTTCACAGTCGAGCGAGCAATAATATGCGTACCAATCGCAGCTTGAATTGCAATATCAAACATCTGACGAGGGATAAACTCTTTCATTTTCTCAACAACATCACGACCACGAGATTGTGAGTTATCTTTGTGAGTAATAATAGCAAGTGCATCAACACGCTCACCATTAAGAAGAATATCAACACGTACCATGTCTGATTCTTGGTAACGCTGGAAATTGTAATCAAGTGACGCATAACCACGAGATGTTGATTTCAAGCGATCAAAGAAATCCAGAACCACTTCTGACATTGGAATATCATAAGTTAGTGCAACTTGATTGCCGTGATAAACCATATCAACCTGTACACCACGCTTTTCAACACATAGGGTAATAACGTTACCTAAGTATTCAGTTGGTACCAGAATATTACAGCGAGCAATTGGCTCACCCATAATTTCGATATCATTTACTGGTGGTAGTTTAGCTGGGCTATCAACGTACAACATTGTGCCGTCGGTTTTCTTCACTTCATATACTACAGTCGGTGCTGTTGTGATCAGGTTTAGATCATATTCACGTTCTAGACGCTCTTGAATAATCTCCATATGAAGCATACCCAAGAAACCACAACGGAAACCAAAACCTAATGCAGATGAGCTTTCTGGCTCATAAAACAATGACGCATCATTCAGGCTTAATTTACCTAGAGCATCACGGAAGTTTTCGTAATCATCAGAAGATACTGGGAATAGACCTGCGTATACCTGAGGTTTTACTTTCTTAAAGCCAGGCAGCGCAGTTTCACAACCACCTTTTGCAAGCGTTAAGGTATCACCTACAGGTGCGCCAAGAATATCTTTAATACCACAAACAACCCAACCAACTTCACCTGTATTTAGCTCTGTTGTATCAACTCGTTTTGGCGTAAAGATACCTAAACGGTCAACACCCCAGATTTGACCTGTGCTCATGACTTTGATCTTGTCATTTTTCTTTAGCTTGCCGTTCTTAATACGAACTAAAGAAACAACACCTAAGTAGTTATCAAACCATGAGTCAATGATTAGCGCTTGTAATGGCGCATCTGGATCACCTTCAGGTGCAGGAATTGCTTCAACAATCTTTTCAAGAACATCGTCAACACCTAAGCCTGTTTTCGCTGAACAGCGAACAGCATCAATAGCATCGATACCAACAATGTCTTCAATCTCTTCAGCTACACGCTCAGGTTCAGCCGCAGGTAAGTCAATCTTATTTAAGATTGGCACTACTTCCAAATCCATCTCAATGGCAGTGTAACAGTTAGCAAGAGTCTGAGCTTCAACGCCCTGACCCGCATCAACCACCAGCAATGCGCCTTCACAAGCAGCAAGTGAACGAGAAACTTCGTATGAGAAGTCTACGTGTCCCGGTGTGTCGATAAAGTTTAATTGATAAGTTTCACCATCTTTAGCCGTGTAATCGAGCGTCACGCTCTGGGCTTTGATGGTAATACCGCGTTCGCGTTCAAGATCCATAGAATCTAAAACTTGTGCAGCCATTTCTCGATCAGAAAGGCCGCCACAAACTTGAATTAGACGGTCGGATAAGGTCGACTTACCATGGTCGATATGTGCGATAATCGAAAAGTTACGAATGTGCTTCATGAATGGCGTGACTAGCTCGTGATTAAAATGAATGGGATCTTACGATCAAGTTGTCGGATTCTACCGAATTTAAACGCTACTCGCTATCTTTCGATGCGGCATTTATCAGCTTATCTGATGAAATCGGTGCGCCGAGAACTCGAATAAGGGTTGGTTTGTACGCTGAATTACTCTCTAAGCGTTTGGCATAATGCCGTGCAATCAGTAATCCTAACGTTGTCGCAATAACAGCAGAACTGATAACACCCAGTTCGTTACTCTGGGCTAAATCAACAAATATCCATTGCCCCAACCCACTGCCTAACAGTAAAAAAAGCAGCGGGAGCATGTAGATTAATAAGGCAGAGCTTAACATACTTCGCTCAGATAAGCCGATTTCAACTACCTGCCCGATAGAAAGCGACGATTGCGTCGCTATTTTTACATCATGGACACGACCAGGCATTGCTTTCGTTACAATGCCTGTTCCGCAACTATTACGTGATGCACAATGACCACAGCTTGTTTGTTGCTGGCAACTTACCGTCACCGTTCCTTTTTCAACAGCGGTCACTGTCGCTAAAGTGCGCATCATGACTAATTACCTTTTACTGCCTTATTGGGTGTCCCTTTAGTGTTATCGAAAGTGACACTTTCTGCAATCTGTCTTGCTGTTGGTGGCGGAATATCGCCGACAACCGTAATTTCTTTTTTGTCTTTAACTATATTACTCAATGTTCGGCGGCCTTGACGAACAAGCTGACCGCTTAACGCATAGCTATCAATATCAGACACATATACAGAGAAGCTAAATAAGCCATCACTATACATCCGACTTTCAACAGGACGTTCTGTCATCAAAAGACGATGGCGATCACCTGAAATTAATTTAAAGCCATCAGGTAACCATGACACTTTCCAATCAAGATTAGCTTTTTCTTGTACTGGTAATTTTACCACTTCTGGTAGTTTTACCGTTTTCAGCTTACTTAGCATTTCAGCAACTTTCGGATTAACCGCATACGAAACTGCGCGAAATTGCTCTAATAAATCACCATTTCGATCCAATAAATCAGCACGCATAACCAAATGACTTAGCTGATCAACCCATACTAAATATGAGTAACGCTCACCGTCTTTTGGTGCAATACGGATAACATCGCAAGTAACTCCCGCTTCTCGTGCGCGTCCCATTGAAATGAAATCGTAGTAATGGGCTAACTCTTGAATATTAGCCTTCATCAGCGGCATGATAGGCGCCACTATTTTTGCACTTTTTACCGTGAATGGATCAAGACCGGGTTCAAAGTAACTAACCTCATTACCGCGTTGAATCACTTCTTGAGGTGGGCCGCTTAAGTAGAGTAAATGACTATAGCCTTGACCACCCTCTAGCGCATGTCGATAGCGCAAGGTATCAATACTGTTCTTTTTTACTCGTATGTAAGAAATTTCGTAGCTCAGCTTTTGGCTTGCCTGCTCCATTTGAAGCAACAAAGCCTCTGCCGAAGGCTTTTCAGCTTCAGCAAAGGCTTGGAGAGGCAAAAGCAAGCTGACCAATGCTATCGCACCGACCAGAATCTTTTTCATTAATCTGCCACAGAATTATGTTGTTTAAGTAAAGAGTGATCAAGGCTGCCGTCTTGCGCATTAAAACGCAACTGCAACTCATAATCTTGCAACATGGAGTTAATACGACGACGTTGCTCCATCAACTGCGCTTCAGTTGGTGCACGATCCGTATTACTTGCCATATTAGTATTTAAACTTACCGGTTCCGCTTTACCTGTAAACGGAATCGTTTGTAACACAGGCAAATCATTGTTAGTTGAACCTGATGAATTATCTTCACCATCATACTGCTGGACGCCAACTATAACAGCTAAAGAGACACAAGCAGCAACGGCCACTTGGCCAAATTGAGTAAGCCATGCCGGTAACGTGCGCTTGGCTTTAAATGGTGTTGGTTGCTCTTCAATTGTTTGCGAAATTGGCTCTGCAACAACCGCAACGGGTGTTTCAGTATGGCCAACTGAATGGGCAGGTTCATCGTCTAACGCTAATGCGACATTCGCTGCAATATTCCATTCTTTGCATTGCGGAGCATCACCGCGCAACACATCACCAATTAATGTGTAGTCACGCCATGTAAGCTCATCTTCTTTGTCAACAGTCAGCGCATTAATAATGCTCTGATCTAGCTCTTCGCCATCGAGTAATGCCGAGATCTTTTCTTTATCAGCCATTTTTTCCACCGTTGGGTGCAACATTATTGCTGCATGAGAGGACGGATACGTTTTTCAACCGCCTCACGTGCACGGAATATACGAGAGCGAACTGTACCTACTGGACATCCCATTACCTCTGCAATTTCCTCATAACTTAGACCATCCAGTTCACGTAATGAGATTGCGGTTTTGAGATCGTCTGGTAGCGCTTCAATCGTGCTAAAAACAACCCGCTTCAATTCATCTGACAACATTTGGTTCTCAGGGTTCGAAATTTCTTTCAGCGCACTACCACTTTCATAGTATTCCGCATCTTCTGCATCAACATCAGATGCAGGCGGACGACGCCCCTGAGCGACTAAATAGTTTTTTGCAGTATTTACTGCAATTCGGTAGAGCCATGTATAGAAGGCACTTTCACCACGGAATGTTGGCAACGCTCGGTACGCTTTAATAAACGCTTCTTGCGCTACATCTGGTACATCACCAGAATTACTGACATAACGTGATACAAGGTTACAAACTTTGTTCTGGTATTTAATAACCAGAAGGTTGAAAGCTTGCTTATCTCCCCGCTGTACTCGCTCAATTAATACCTGATCAGTTTGCTGCTCGCTCATTCGAGCGTGTACTCCTATATCTGTCTTTACTCAATATTGCATTAGCTAAATAAAGCCACAAATACTTACGTTAAGTGCTCTATCAAAAATGCTATATCATGATTTGTTCGGCGTAGTAACGCTAATAAGCCGAGTGTCACCTTAAACAAATCATTGAGTTATGAAATATTTATGAGCATGAGCACTACTTATGACCGAGGGATAATGGCAAAGTTCCTACGTCCATTAAATAATTTCGGCTTATTATGTTTATTTTTATATCACTGTGATCTATGCACGGTGTATTAAGTGAACACTATCTTACCTTAATTCACGATACTAACGGGCTTTTCAGCGTGAAAAAAGCAAAATTAATAACAAGTTTTAGGATTATTACATAATATAACTTTTTTATTATTCACCTTTAATCGTCATTAATTCATGCGTTGACGCTAGGTATAAAAATTGTCATGCGATATATTTGAATACTTAATCGTCTACAAAACTTATTTGTCGTACAATTTTTTATGCTAATTTGACGTGAATTTGTTAGGATATGGGCAGATAACAAAAGGATATGAGATCTCGTATGAATCAGGTTCATCAACATAATTGCGATGTATTAGTTATTGGCAGTGGCGCAGCTGGTCTTTCATTAGCCTTACACCTTTCATCATCTGCCAATGTTACTGTGTTATGTAAAGGGCCTCTTAGTGAAGGCTCAACCTATTATGCTCAAGGTGGGATAGCGGCGGTATTTGATGAGTCTGACAGTATTGACTCTCATGTTGAAGATACCCTTATTGCTGGCTCTCATTTATGTGATGAAGACGTTGTTCGTTTTATTGCCGAGAATGCTAAAGAATGTGTTCAGTGGTTGATTGATGGCGGCGTACCGTTTGATCGTGAAGAATCAGATCAAGAAGGGAACCCTCGCTATCACCTTACGTTAGAAGGTGGTCATAGCCACCGCCGCGTATTACATGCCGCTGATGCAACAGGCATGGCAATGCAGACATCACTTCAAGATCAAGCCCGTAATCATCCCAATATTACCATTTTAGAACGTCATAATGCGCTCGATTTAATCACCGAAAAAAAGCTGAATCCAAATACCGAATCAAATCGCGTATTAGGCGCTTATGTGTGGAATCGTGATAAAGAAATGGTAGAAACACTGGGGGCTAAGTTCGTTATTCTAGCCACAGGTGGGGCTTCAAAAGTCTATCAATATACCTCGAACCCAGACGTTTCTTCCGGAGATGGTATCGCAATGGCGTGGCGCGCGGGTTGTCGTGTAGCAAACCTTGAGTTCAATCAGTTTCACCCAACCTGTTTATTCCACCCTGAAGCCCAGACCTTCTTACTAACAGAAGCACTGCGCGGAGAAGGGGCTTATTTACGTCGCCCTGATGGCTCTCGTTTTATGCCGGAATTTGATGAACGTGCAGAGCTCGCGCCTCGTGATATTGTTGCCCGTGCCATCGACTATGAAATGAAACGTTTAGGCGCTGACTGCATGTACCTTGATATCAGTCATAAGCCAGCAGACTTTGTTAAAAAACACTTCCCAATGATTGATGAAAAGCTACAAAGCTACGGCATTGATATCACGAAAGAGCCTATTCCTATTGTTCCAGCCGCCCACTATACCTGTGGTGGCGTTATGGTTGATAAAAAGGGTAAAACGGATATTGATGGCTTATATGCGATAGGTGAAGTGAGTTACACCGGCTTGCATGGTGCTAACCGTATGGCATCAAATTCACTGTTAGAGTGTGTGGTTTATGCTTGGTCTGCAGCCAAAGATATTCAGGCTAAAATGGATACAATTGCCGTTCCACCAGCTTTACCAATATGGGATGAAAGTAAAGTTAGCAACTCGGATGAAGAAGTCGTTATCCAACATAACTGGCACGAATTACGTTTATTTATGTGGGATTATGTCGGTATTGTCCGTTCAACAAAACGACTTGAACGTGCCATGCACCGAATAGAGTTACTGAAAAATGAAATTACCGAGTATTACAGTAATTTCCGTGTTTCAAACAATTTAATTGAACTGCGTAACCTTGTATTAGTTGCCGAGCTCATCATTCGTTGTGCTATTGAACGAAAAGAAAGTCGAGGTCTTCATTACACCTTGGATTACCCAGAATTAGACGATAACGCACAACCCACGGTTTTAACCCCGAAATAAATCGTCAATATCATCCACGCAGACAAAAACATAAAAAGTCCCGATCAAGTATCGGGATTTTTTGTATATCCCAATAACATAAACCTCTGATCTAAAAATAACTATTCATGCTAACGAGGTGAAAAATACAAATACGTAAACATTTTTAAATGGCGATAATGACGTTCGGACAAACTATCACGCCAGACAATAATCCAACGATGAGATAACCCTTCCACTTTAAAAATGATCAACCAACGGGTTAACGGACGTATATGACTCACGCTACCTAGTTGCTGTTGATAATACACCTCACCATCAGAAGAAAGTCGAAAACGCCCTTGTAATCGATAACTGTATATCGCCGAATTAAGGTATTCGTCATACAGCTTCTCACACATAATCAAAGCAATAGGAAGAATAAGTAATGAACTTGAGAATAAGAGGAATATAGCCACACACAGGTAAGCTACCGTTAATGTGGCTATCTGTAATTTAGATGGGAATAAATAAAGATCAGCGTAATTTACTGTTGTTGTGAGCAACAATCATATCCACCATATTCGCATGAGCTTCATTTTCACTGCGGCCGTGTTTCATCACCCATGTAAAAAGATCAGGATCATCACACGTTAATAGATTAATAAAGTCTTGCTGCTGTTGCTCTGATAGTTCATCAAAACGCTCTTCAAAGAACGGCATAATAATCACATCTAACTCTAGCATTCCACGTCGGCATGCCCATTTAACTCGTGCTTTATCTTCCGCGCTTAACATATTTAACCTCGATAACTAGAACTAAAAACCTATTTAATGCTGTAGATTTAAAACAAAGAGAAACAGCTATTTATAGTAGCAGTGACATCACTTCCCGACCATGCGCTTAAACAAGCAATCATTAAAGATGAGACATTAAAACAATAAATCCCCTCTCTAGGGCTCTTGCTTGATTCCCACAGCGAGACGATGGTTAATTATTTTATTTACTTGGTATACCATGTCGTAATAATGACAACATTCTGTGGACAGAGATATGAGTACTTGGTCAACAAATCTAACGTTTTCCCCCCTTGCTTTATCATCGCAAGATCCTCTTCCTGCTTTAGCATTAAGTAAGCTTGATGACTGGGGAATGGTCACGTTAATTGGTGCCGACAGTAAAGCCTATTTACAAGGTCAGTTAACGTGTGATCTTGTATCACTAGAAGCAAGTAAATCAACATTAGCAGCACATTGTGATGCAAAAGGTAAAATGCGTACTGTGATGCGTATTTTTCATATCGACAATGGCTATGGTTACCTTCAACGCCAAACTGTCATGGCAACCCAGATCCCTGAGCTAAAAAAATACGCTGTTTTCTCTAAAACCGACATCAATCAATCAACTGACATAGTATTAGGTCTTAGTGGTGAACAAGCTCAAAGCGCGATTGATAACTACTTTACAGGTAGTGATGATGTCCGTCATAACGACACAGCAACTGCGGTAAAAGTAGATAACTTACGTTGGTTTATTATCACACCAATAGAGCATGCTGAAACGGTTGCTCAACACTTTGCGGCTAACGCGACGCTAACCGATACTGCGTTGTGGAACTTATACGATATTAAAGCAGCGCTCCCCCGTGTTGAAGCAGCAACTGAACTTGAATTTATTCCACAAGCGATGAACCTTCAGGCCGTTAACGGTATTAGCTTTAAAAAAGGGTGTTACACAGGTCAAGAAACGGTTGCCCGTGCAAAATACCGTGGTATTAACAAACGCGCGATGTATATCGTGAGCGGTGGATCCACACAGTGCCCACAAGCAGGTGATGCACTTGAACGTAGCGTCGGTGAAAACTGGCGTAAAGGTGGAACGGTTATCACTGGCTACCAATTTAATGATCAACAATCGTTAGCTTTAGTCGTATTACCAAACGATCTCGATGACGATGCACAATTTCGATTTGCATCACAAGCTGATGCCATCTGGGAAAAACATCCATTACCCTACGCTTTAGATGATGACGCATAATTCTATCGATACTGCTGTTACCCGTTTTCTTGAAGAAGAAGGGGTTGATTTCCGTCTTCTTCATCACAGCAAGCCAGCAAAAACCATTGAAGAAGCAGCCCAAGAACGTGGTGTTGACCCAAAGCAACTGGTCAAATCCATTTTGCTCAAAGATATGGCAGGGTTTCATGTTTTGGCCTGTGTACCTGGGCCGAATGCTGTTGATCCTAAGAAAGTCCGTGAGCTATTTGGTTGTCGTCGTATGACCTGTGCTGATGCTTCTGATGTTGAAAAAATCACAGGTTTGGTCATTGGTACTGTTGCGCCATTAGGCTTGAAACGCCCATTACCTATTATTTTCGATCATCAAATAGAGCAACATACTAAAGTGAACATTAGTAGCGGCGATCGTATGGCAGGGCTTGAGTTAGCTACCGATGATTTAGTGATTTTATGCGATCCTATGTTTGGTGATATCAGCCGAGACTAACCCATTAAGAAGTAAAGCCCCTAAAATAAGGGGCTTTAATTTAGTTCTAACAAATTAACTGGCCTTACTTATCTCATCACCTTCTACCCATCCGCCGTGTTCTTGGCGTGGGTGATAATGCGTTGGTAATTTTTTACTTCTTTGCGTCCATGGCGATTCTTTAATGGCTTTCGTCATATCTTCATAGCCAGCCTCTCGGCGTAAACGAATAGAGCGACGTGAGAATTCTGCGTCACTTAATGGAATATGACCTTTCAGTGGATCAAAGGTAATATGAACTATATCAATATGTCTGCCTACTTTTAGTGACACCACATCAGGCACTTGCTCACTATCAACGACACCTTTTGAATGCTCTAAAATATGATCAAGATTACGCTTTGCTACGAGCGCTTCAATATGATCACAAGAACGACTCGCGTACTGGATCTCTTTTTCACGCCATAACACTTCACTCATGGTTTGTGGTAACTCACCTTTCGCATTCCATAAATCAACCATAAAGACGAGTAAGTCTTCATCTTTTTCAGCTAAATCTAAAATGCCATTGATTGGTGAATTTGAAACGCACCCGCCATCCCAATAATGATCATCACCAATTTTGGTGGCAGGAAAACCCGGTGGTAAAGATCCACTAGCAACAGCATGAGCTGGCTGTAATGGCTGTGTCTGGCTATCAAAAAATACCAACTCCCCCTTGGTGACACTTGTTGCGCCAACAGTTAAACGGGCTTTCTGGTGATTAATAATAGAGAAATCAGACAGGTCATCGATAGTTGAAAATAACGGGCTAGTATCATAAAAGCTGGTTGCTGATTCACCTGGCAATGACAGCCATGGATTAATAATACGTGGCACAAAAAAGCCAGGTTGGCCCATTATTAATGCTTGAGATGCACTAAAGGTATTAAACATCGGTGCCATTGATGGTAATAAATCAACATCAGTTTCTGGTCTTGAGATACGATCCCAAAAATCAGTCAATTTATTTAAACGATCTTCAGGTTTATTGCCAGCCAAGATGGCACTATTCAACGCGCCGATAGAAATGCCAGCAAACCAGTCTGGTGTGTATCCCGCTTCTTCCAGTGCTTGATACGCGCCAATATGATAAGCACCTAATGCACCGCCACCTTGTAGAACAAGGCAAACCTTTGGTTTTTTCTTAGTACGTGTTCTAGCCATTATAATCCCTTTTTATCTTATAAGTCCGAGTATTACTCTACAGATTAAAAAGGCACCAGCTTGATAAAAAAACAGATAGTCGATATAAAACAAGGCGAATTCACAAGCTGTTTTTTATCAATTGCAATCTATTTCATATTTTACTATTGCAATTAGCACTCTTTGATACTCGCTCTTTTATTGTGCCAATTTCGCTTATTAATGTTATTTCTTACTAGGTATTCCACACTATGTCTGTTTCTCCTTCACATAAAAAAGATATCAACTGGCGTGGGGTTGATCTCAACCTACTGATCTCCTTTTCCGCTCTATTGGAAACACAAAGTGTTACGAAGGCTGCAAACAAACTTGCGATTGGACAATCTGCCATGAGTCATAATTTGTCTCGTTTAAGACAACTCCTTGACGATCCTTTATTTGAACGTCAAGGACACAATATGATCCCAACCCAAAAAGCGTTAGAGCTCTCGGTCACTGTCGAAAAAATTCTAAACTTAATCACTAGAGAGTTATTACAACCGAGTACATTTGAGCCAGAGCTGTTCACTGGAACGTTTAAAATAGGCCTAACCGACTACGCAGAGTTACTCTTCGCACCCGCCATTTTTGATGCCATTCATACTTGCTCACCACATAGTCATCTCAGCTTCTTTAATGTCGATCGTCATAACTATCAAACCGTTTTTAATGATCAACGATTAGATTTAGTGATTGGCTCAATGACCAATATAGGCAAAGACATTAGTAGTCAATATTTATATACCGAAGATCATGTTTGTTTATTCGATAGTAAAGCAACCGGACTCAATGCCCCTATCACCATAGAACAATATAGTGCGCATCCGCATGCTTTAGTTTCACCAGATGGACAACTCATTACACAAGTTGATGAGCAACTAAAAAATCATGCATTACAACGTCAAGTCGCGGTAGGTTCACGTAACTTTTTGACCATCCGTCATTTACTCAAAGGAAGGGATTTACTGTGTGTGGTTTCTCGCTTAATGGCACAATTAGATCTGTTTCATGACGATTTAACCCAATGTCCAACCCCTGTCGATATTGCAGATTTCGATATTCGTTTATTATGGTTACATCGCAATGGTACTCACCCGCGTAATGAGTGGCTACGTCAACGGGTTGCCAGTACGGTTATCGAACAGGTAAAACAACTCCAGAAACAATAACGGATAATAAAAAAGCAGAGTATGAATACTCTGCTTTCTACGGCTACTTTCCCGATTGAGGTTCTTGAATTTGGTATAACTTGTGTTCGTCACAAGGTTCATCGCAGTTACATTCTTTATCAACACCCACGTTGGCTAAACCACCACAGCTGCCTTTGATGGTACGTTGTTTTAAAAACCAACCTATCGCCATAGCAAAAATAACAATAAGAAAAATACCTAGTGTTAACAAAAATGTGGTCACAACTTAAAACCTCCAATTTTTGTTAAACCGCTAACAGGCGATAATGATGACATCCCTACTTTAGCAACAGATGCTTTCTTTTTACTACCGCAACCGCAGCCACATGCGCCTTTTTCACGCTTACAGTCACGACCTTGCTCTGCCGATGTTAACGCTTCTTTTGCTACGCTACCTGATAACATATCAGCCAATGTTGTGCGTGGTGCAACTCGACTAACATTAAATCCTGCCTTTAATAATCGAGCCAATGATCGCTGACCAATATTTCCTAAGACAATTTCAGACACGCCACATTCAACCAGTTGACGCTGGATTACTTTTTTATGCTTACAGCCTAGTTCGCGACTACCTGTATTTTCAATTCTCGCAACTTGCTGTCCTTGTTGATCGTAAATAACAAAAACAGCCGCTTTACCAAAGTGCCCTGCAACCTGCTCTCGTGATGTTAATGCAATAGCCATTGCCATAATTTTTCCTCACTCACTTAACCGAGCGCTCACAACGAATATGATCGCTTTTTATCACTTATCAAAATAAAAGAGCTCATGGTGTTGGGATATAACCGTCAAGTTCTAACGCCAACCCTTGCACTAACGCTTGCGCCACTTTTTTTCGTCCCGATGCCACTATATTGCCTAATGTTTGACGAGAGACACCGAGTTGCTTTGCCGCTTCTACCTGTTGCAAACCTTGCATATCAACTAAGCGAAGTGCTTCTAATTCATCGCTATCTAAACGTAATGACACGAGTTCTTTCATCGGTACGCCATTGGGCTTAAAGCAACTGTACGCAGGACGACATCCTATTCGACGTTCAATCTTAGGCCTAGCCATGGTTCACCTTATCTATCTAACTATGGTGAATTATTGGCGTATGCCAGAAACATTACTTTGATCTAGATACGTAATAAGCAATATAAATTTTTCTTATCTAAACACATCAATGATTTATAAATTCACAAAATAAAATCCCAATATAACGGCTTTTAAAAACAATGAAGATGAAAGTACCATGCGCGGATATTGTAGCGAAGAGAAGATAACAGGCGTGAAGATGGCGCGAACTACCTTTAAAAATGAAGTCTGTTTATTTTATTCGACACCCCTAAAAACCTTACAAACAGAATAATCATCTAAAATTTTATTTCTTTGCTAATTAATAAGTTAGATAGTTACATATAGGAAACAGCATATGCTAATTATGTCACAGAAGTGTCATACACAAACTGCTATACTTAGCGCCGTCAATAGCCAGGAAGGTTGGAGTTAGCAGTATTATGCGGATGTTTAAACGCTACTTACCAAAATTAATCGCCAAACATGTCAGTCGCTTATTTAGTGGTCGCCTCTACATTGACGGACGCGGTGGGTACCATTTTGAAAATGGTTTACTACTGGTTCCTATCAAAGCAGAGAAGCGTCATTACGATACCGTGAATGAGGTGAATTTAGAGGTAAGACGCTTACGTGAAACCTATGAAGCTTAAGCGCTATTGCTAACTATAAAGCCCATATCAAAATGGGCTTTTTTGATCTTACTGTTCTTCATCTTCAGCAATAATGATGGCGTAATCTTCCGCCAACAATAAATCATTCAGCTCGTTATCATCATTCACCCTAATCTGAAATAACCAACCGTCACCATAGGGATCACTATTGACGAGCTCTGGTGCCGAGTCTAATTCATCGTTAATCGCAATCACAACACCAGACAAGGGTGCATAAATATCTGAAGCTGCTTTTACAGATTCAGCCATCGCACACTCTTCCCCCACGTCTGTGGACGATTCAATATCTGGCAATTCAACATAAACCATATCACCAAGCAATGATTGAGCATGATCGGTAATACCAATAGTGTAAATCCCATCACCTTCAGAACGAATCCATTCATGGCTGTGGGTATATTGTAATTCAAGAGGAACGTAACTCATTTTCACATCCTTATAAAAGTAGCGATAATCTTCAAAGCGCTACTGTCACCATGTCAGATCTATATAAATTAACGCACATTATTTATGCCTGATATTTACTGTAGGTGAAAAAATCCATTTTGTTAGTCACGAAAAACAAAAAAGTCACCATCAGGTGACTTTTTCAATATTCAATAACAAGCATGTTATTTTTCGTAGCGAGCAAGCTCTGGTAATTCGCCGCTCAAACCTAACGCTTTACGCATAAACTCGTCTTTCACACCCGGTGCTTTATCTGCTACTAACATGCCTATGTCACGTAATAGTTTTTTAGCTGGATTTGAACCTGAAAACAGATCTTTGAACCCTTGCATCGCGGTGATCATTTTCGCTGCTTCAGCCTTACGCCAACGTTCATATTGACGTAAATGCGCCTGTTTACCTATATCTTTATCTGCTAACCATAGTGCTTTGAGCTCTTGTGCCAAAGCCGCTGCATCCAGCAAACCAAGGTTTACTCCCTGTCCTGCCAATGGATGAATAGTATGTGCAGCATCGCCGACTAACGCGACCCGTTCACGAACAAAATCACGCGCATAACGCATACGAAGTGGAAACGCTTGGCGCTCACCTTCTACACAACATAAACCTAAGCGATTATCAAATGCAGTCGTTAGATGCTGATTAAACAACTCATCAGACATCTCACATAATTGTTTAGCCTCTTCTGGCGGTACAGACCACACGATAGAGCTTAAATCAGGTTCAGATAACGGTAAAAAGGCTAACGGCCCTTGTGGCCGAAAAATCTGTCGTGCCATTTTCATGTGTGGCTCTTGGCTACGAATATTGGCAACAATAGCACTATGACCGTAATCCCAATGAGTTAATGGAATATCTAGTTGCTGACGTACCCAAGAGTTTGCCCCATCAGCACCGACAACCAATTTCGCCGTCAGATGTTTGCCAGATGCTAATGTTAGCCATGCTTCTGATTCACCAAAAGCGATGTTTTCACAACGCTCTGGAGCTAATAACGTCACATTACTAAGCTGTTTTACTCGATCTAATAAAGCGAGCTGAATGACTCGATTTTCAACAATATGCCCCAGATCAGGCTGAGCTAATCGCTGTGCATCAAAATGGATTTGAGCAAAGCTATCTTGCTCCCATACGGTCATTTCCGAATATGGGCTCATACGACGACTTGCAATCCCTTCCCATACGCCTAAACGACGGAAAATACGTTCACTGGCACGGCTTAATGCCGATACACGTAAATCAGGTAATGACTGCAATTGAGGATCGGGTAAATGTCCTTCAATAACGGCAACTCGAAGTTCAGTTTCAGCCAATGCTGCAGCTAACGTTAAGCCCACCATTCCGCCGCCAATAATCGCGACATCAACACTTTGCATCATAGCTATCGTTCTACCTGTCCCATAGCACGACGCAATAGCGGTGCTTTTAATGTGTTTGAAAGATTCATTGTAGCCAAACCGACATTTCGTCCAGCCGTCAGCAATGGATTATCGTTAGCAAATAAGTTTACTAATCCTGTTGTCATCATAATGGTATTTTGACGATCAGGCATACGGCGATCTCGATAACGCCCTAACACCTCAGGTAAACCTATATCGTTACCTTGTTGATGACCTGAAACGATCTCTTCAGCAAGCGTCATTACATCTCGAATACCGAGGTTAAACCCTTGTCCTGCAATAGGGTGTAATGTTTGCGCCGCATTACCAATCACTGCAAAACGATGCGATACAAGCGAGTTCGATTGACGGAGTAACAGCGGATAGCATGAACGTTTACCCGTTTGGGTTAACGCACCTAAACGCCACCCAAACGCTTGTTGTAGCTTGGCAAGAAATTCTTCGTCAGATAAATCCATGATCACTTGTTGTTGCTCTGGTGGTACACACCACACTAAAGAGCTTCGCCCTTGAGACATCGGCAGCAAGGCAACAGGACCATGTTCTGTAAAGCGTTCAAATGCTTGATTATAATGAGGCTCAGAGGTTGTGATATTGGCAATAATAGCTGTTTGTTCAAAATCATAGTCTGAGCGACCAAGCTTTACTAACTGACAGCAATGAGAAATAGCCCCATCAGCAGCCACAAGCAATGACGCCTGTAAACATTCACCGTTATCAAGCTCAATAGTCGCGTGATCTACGCTGCGCTCAATTTGCTTAACACTGGCAGGACAATATAGATCAACATTTGCTAGCTGCTGAAGTTTATGGTGAAAAACTTCACCTACATCAGCGAGTTCAACAACATAACCTAGCGCATCGACCGCCTGCTCCTGTGAGGAGATACGAACCATACCCGCATGACCACGATCTGAAACATGAATATCGTTTATCGGCGTTGCAACATCACGCAAGGCTGACCACATACCAATATTATCTAGTAAGCGTGTCGTACCATACGATAAAGCGATACTTCTTGCATCATAACCCGGATGAGTATCAAACTCAGGCATCACAGCTTCAACCACTGCAATACGTAATGAGTGACGGCTCAATACATCTAATGCGATAGCAAGACTCGCTCCTGCCATTGCACCACCAGCAATTACAACATCATAGTGCTTCACTATTTATCCCTTCACAAAACAACGTTCAGTGTAACGTTGGTTTTTCCTCTGTATCTTCAGCAACCGGGCGCTGACCTAATTCAGAATGACAGCTCAATACACACATACGAACATGCTCAACAACTTGTTCAAATAAGGCTGCTTGTTCTTCCATATCGTCATCTTCATCAATACCTAACTGAGCGATCTCTTGAAGGTCAGCTAAAGCTTCAGTGACAGCTTCAGACAATTGGTTCTTTTGGAGATCCATCAGTCCTAAACCAGAAATAAAGCTAGTTACCCATTCCGTTAATGCATCTGCTCGCATCATTAATGGCTCATCATCATCTGGCATCAGTAATGAAAACTCAAAACCACCACTAAACAGCTCATTCGCTGTTGTCGTAAACAAAGAGCGGATCATTGTTTTAGCACCGTCGGTTAGTGGCTCACCTTCGTTGGCATAATCACTAACAGGACCAACCCAGCTTTCATCATCAATCGCTAAACCACCGCAAATCATGCCACTTAATAAACCATGTAATTCAGCAGGTGCCGCTGCAAGCCCTTGCTCTTTTAACGCAGATTCAACAGCTTGGTATGTAGGTAGGGTTATTTCACTCATGGTTTATTACCTTTATTTTTAGATCAAACAACGAATAAAGCGTTCTATTGTTACTTCACATTGCTATATCCACTTCATTTAGAGAATTGAAATCAAGCAAACATCAATAATTACATTTTTACTTAATTTCTAAAGCAGAAATAACAATGGGTCAGTAACCGCCTGTGTTATGCTAACACTTAAGCTCTGTTCGGCAAATCATAACGCCGAGCATAACGTTCAATAGTTAACCACCCATCAATTTGGTGTGATTAATATCTGTTTAGTTAGAGACTATTGAGCACAAAGTGAAGTATAGCCGCTTGCATGTTGTAACCGCTTTTCCTATGATTTGGCGATAAGCAAAAGCGGAATGAATACCCATTAGGCATGGAGCAAACCGAAGATTTATGAGTACTCAGGCTGTAGAGATTCAAGTATTCGGCAGAAATATCAAAGTTAACTGCCCAACTGGTCAAGAGGATGCACTTCGTGCTGCCGCTTCTGATTTTGACCAACGCTTGAAAGATATGTCAGAGCGCACTAAAGTATCCAATGTAGAGCAACTGTTACTCTTTACAGGGCTTAACATCTGCAACGAGTTACATGCAGAGCGACTAGAACATAACGGAAGCGCTGATATTTTATCCAATAAGATCAGTGCACTAGAAGAAAAATTAGATAAAGCATTGCAAAATTATCCAAAGCGTTGATAATGAATTAACCCTGGGGTGTGCGTCAGTGAATGAACGTCCCCGAGCCGATAAGCAAATACCCAGGATCTGCTTTTATTAGCTATTGAGCATGCTCAGCTCGACTGAGAAGCCTACGGTTAATGTTGCCGATCCACCTTGAACGTCTGGTTCAAGGGCATTATTTCGCAACGGCACCTTGGGGCACTCCTCTGTTTTTACTTCCAATTTCAAAACCATATCCATACAATTTAGCAAAATCCCAAATCAAGGATTGAGCCAAATGACACCACAGCTTGTAACCCCACGACAAAAAATAAGACAACAAATCCGCTTGCAGCGACAACAACTTCTTCCTGAAAAACAAAGACACGCTAGCCTACAATTACTTAAACAAGTTCAGCAATGCGAACAATTTATTACCAGTCAACATATTGCGCTCTATTTGACCAATGATGGTGAGATCAGCACTCAACCCATAATCGACTGGTTATGGCAAAGCGGAAAATCTGTTTACCTACCGGTTTTGCATCCTTTTAGCAAAGGGCACTTATTATTTCTTCACTACACCCCTAGTACCCCTATGCGCAAAAATCGCTATCAAATTTTAGAGCCCACTCTCGATGTTCGAACAGTAAAACCCATTAATGAATTAGATATTATTTGTACCCCACTGGTGGCTTTTGATAACTCGGGTCAACGGTTAGGTATGGGAGGTGGCTACTATGATCGTACTCTTAGCCAATGGCATCAGCATAAACAAGGCCCTTACCCACTAGGGTTAGCCCATGATTGCCAATATGTAGAACAATTGCCAAGCGAGCAGTGGGATGTGCCGTTACCTAAGATTATCACTCCGTCAAAGATCCACTGTTGGTAAAAACACAAATAAGAGCATCAAATTAACACGCTTAAGCAATCGTTTACTTTAGTTTCAATAAAAACGAACAATCTAACTAATTGTTATAAATAACCTTATGTTTTATTTCTTATTTTGCATTGTGATTGTTCATAATCACACTGACGAACGATTTTCAATTCGTTATAATTAGCATCAACGCTTACTCGGCGTATCAGTCATAACGAGGAGAATGGCATGACACAAGATGAAATGAAAAAAGCAGCAGGTTGGGCAGCACTTGAATACGTACAGAAAGGAACAATTGTAGGTGTAGGTACTGGCTCTACGGTTAATCACTTCATCGATGCCTTAGCAACTCGCAAAGAAGAAATTAAAGGTGCTGTTTCAAGTTCAGTCGCTTCAACTGAACGTCTTGAACAACTTGGCATTACTGTATTTGATGCAAATGAAGTTGCTTCACTTGATATTTATGTCGATGGTGCTGATGAAATTAACGCTGACTACGACATGATTAAAGGCGGTGGTGCTGCGCTTACTCGTGAAAAAATTGTCGCTGCAATTGCGAAAAAATTTATCTGTATCGTTGATGACACCAAGCAAGTTGACGTATTGGGTCAATTCCCGCTTCCAGTTGAAGTAATCCCTATGGGGCGCTCTTTCATTGGCCGTGAGTTAGTAAAACTTGGTGGCGATCCAGCTTACCGTGAAGGCGTTGTAACCGATAACGGTAATATGATCCTTGATGTCTACAACATGAAGATCACCGATCCTAAAGCAATGGAAGATAAGATCAACGCCCTACCAGGTGTTGTAACTGTTGGTCTATTTGCTCACCGTGGCGCTGATGTATTATTGGTTGGCTCACCTGACGGTGTAAAAAAATTCGAGAAATAACATACAATGATCGCGTTTTATTCAAAAATATAAAACGCTACTGATCTCAGTATAAATGTTATTTCCTTTCAAAACGGCATAGCTTATTGATTCTAATTCTAGCTTATGCCGTTTTTTATTATCTTTTTTGTAATATTCTTACCCATGGTGGCTATTTTTTGATACTTTATTAATAAGCTATTAGCAAACGTTTAACCATTTCGCTACTGTGGCTGTAAAGAAGACATTTCACCACCTGACATTTCTTTGTTTTACATTCAGTTAGCTGCGTTTTTAAGGATGAGAACCATGGCCAAAGTTTCACTCAATAAAGATAAAATTAATATTCTATTATTAGAAGGACTACACCCTTCATCTCTAGAAGTGCTACAACAAGCAGGTTACACCAACATTGAATACCACAAAGGATCTCTCGCTGGTGAAGAGCTACTAGAAGCTGTAAAAGATGCTCACTTCATTGGTATTCGCTCTCGAACACAATTAACGCCTGAAGTTTTTGCTGCAGCGAAAAAACTTACCGCTGTTGGTTGTTTCTGTATTGGTACTAACCAAGTTGATTTAGATGAAGCTATGCGTCGCGGTATCCCCGTTTTCAACGCACCATTTTCAAATACCCGTAGTGTTGCAGAGCTTGTTTTAGGTGAACTTCTTCTTCTTTTACGTGGCATTCCAGAAAAGAACGCTAAAGCGCATCGTGGTGAATGGATAAAATCTGCAGACAACTCATTTGAAGCGCGTGGTAAAACCCTAGGTATTATCGGCTACGGTCATATTGGTACTCAACTTGGTATCTTGGCTGAAAACCTCGGAATGCGCGTTTGTTTTTACGATATTGAAAGTAAATTAACCTTAGGTAATGCTACACAAGTTGCATCGTTAAGTGAGCTGTTAAATAAATCGGATGTGATTTCACTGCACGTACCAGAAACACCAGAGACACAAAACATTATGGGTGCTGAAGAATTTGCACGCATGAAACCTGGTTCTATCTTTATTAACGCAGCACGCGGTACTGTCGTTGATATTGATGCACTTTGTAGCGCGTTAGAAAGCAAACATATTGCAGGCGCGGCTATCGATGTATTTCCTGTTGAACCAAAAACCAATAACGACCCATTTGAATCCCCTCTGCTGCAATTTGATAACGTTATTTTGACGCCTCACATTGGAGGATCAACACAAGAAGCACAGGAAAACATTGGTATTGAAGTGGCAGGTAAACTAGTGAAATACTCAGATAATGGTTCAACGCTATCTGCTGTTGGCTTCCCAGAGGTATCACTACCTGAACACCGTGGTTGTTCTCGTCTACTTCATATTCATGAAAACCGCCCAGGTGTCTTAAATCAAATCACGACAATTTTTGCGTCGGAAGGCATTAATATTGCTGCCCAGTTCTTACAAACAGGTGCGGAAATCGGTTATGTGGTTATTGATGTTGAAACTGAACGTTCAAAAGAAGCACTAGCCAAACTGAAAACAATCGAAGGCACTATTCGCGCCCGTATTTTGCACTAATGACTCATAGTTAATGACGTTAACGTGATAATAAAAAGGAGAGCCGAGGCTCTCCTTTTTTATCTCATCAACATATTCTATGATGAAACATGATGCAGAGTATGATCACTTAGCTAATTTAAAAATCACATTTACACTATCAGAAATCACAATGTTATTATCACTGTAGCTTTGATTCACCGCAGAGTTTGCATCAGCTGCATACATCATTGGCGCACTTCTCATGCCATAAGGCATTGGACGATCATTGGTGTTGTAATCTATCTGCCACACACCTTCAACTTTATCACCAAAGCCTTTCGCTAATGATGCTGCCACTTCTTTTGCATTAGCAATAGCCGCTTGACGCGCTTCTTCTTGATACTTTTTCTGATCTTTTACTTTCAAGGTAATGTTATTAATTTGATTAATACCATCACCTAATGCGTCATCAAGATAAGTGTTTAAATTTTCCAATTTGTACACTGTCACAACGACATTACGAGTCGCTTTAAAGCCAGTAAACTCTGGCGCTTTGTCTTTCGGATAACGGTACTGTGCAGAAAGAGAAATATTGGCACTATTAATATTTTTACGTTCAACACCAGCTTTGGTCAAACGCTCTATAAATTTAGTAACGGCCTGATCTGCAGCTTGCTTTGCCCCTGAAGCTGTCGGTTGTGTCGCAACGACATCCACAGAAAATGCTGCCATGTCCGGTTTAACAACCACTTCACCGCGTCCAGTTGTTTCTAAATGAGGAAATGATAGATCAGCGGCAACAGCGCCTGTAGAGATAAGTGCACTGGTACTTAATAATATAGCTAATAGGTGTTTTTTCATTATCAATCCTCGCTAACAAAGAGTTATTTTTATTTATCGCAGTCATAAGATAAATAATCTATCAACTTTGACCCCAAAAAAATGAAATCTATCCCTTATTACATTTTTATTTTGAACATCGTTCCTTTATGGTTAATTAATGACCCTTTCTATTTTCTATAGATAAAAAAATGGAGCCTATTAGGCTCCATTTCTATTCGTTATGCTTTAAATAAATTAAGCATCAACTTTATTTAGGTGAACATCCATTTGTGGGAATGGGATTTCGATACCTTCTTTATCAAGCTCTTCTTTAATTGCTTGGTTAAGATCGAAGTATACAGCCCAGTAATCAGGCGTATTAACCCATGGACGTACCACGAAGTTCACTGAAGAGTCAGCAAGTGCAACAACACCAATTGTTGGCTCTGGATCTTTAAGAACACGCTCATCAGCAGTTACAACACGCTTAAGTACTTCTTTTGTTTTTTGAAGATCAGCGCTGTAAGAAACACCAATTGTAAGATCAATACGACGTGTCGCATTACGAGAATAGTTTGTAATTGGGTTACCAATGATAGATGAGTTTGGTACTACAACTGTTTTGTTGTCAGGCGTACGTAGTTCTGTAGAGAAAATCTGAATTGATTCAACTGCACCCGAAACACCAGCAACTTCAACAAAATCACCAGACTTGAATGGACGGAAAGCAACAATCAGAACGCCTGCAGCAAAGTTCGATAGCGAGCCTTGAAGAGCAAGACCAACCGCAAGACCCGCGGCACCGATCACTGCTACCACTGAAGCTGTTTGAACACCAATACGGCTAAGAGCAGCAATTAATACAATAACGAACAATAAGTAACGAACTAGGCCGTGAATAAATTCAACAACCGCGTTATCCATTTCTTTCTTACGTAATACTTTAGCAACTGCGCCAGCAACTGCTTTAACGATCATATTACCGATAAATAAAATTAGAAGTGCTGAAACAAGATTTACTGCGTATTGGATCAAAAGATCCTGGTTATCACTCAGCCAGTTTCCAGCGTGCAACACACCATTAGTTAATGTGTTATCAGAAATTTTTTCGACAACCTTGTCTGTAACGCTCTCAGTCATTTGAAGTGCTCTCTCTTATGTTTACTTAAAATAAATCTATAGCGTAAGTCGTAGATAGCATGATTATTCTACGAGTTACTCCATTAGAACTGTCTTTCCGTTTGTCTATCTTATAGCGAAAAAACATACTACGGAATTTTGGTGCCAATTATTCCCGTTTTTGCTAGTAAATAGCTACTAAAAAAAACGATGTTTACATAAATTAACTTAAATATCACTAAACAACAATTTAAGTACAATCTATGATGAAATACAAAAAAAAAGCCCGCCGAAGCGGACTTTTTCACATTTTATATAGCTGAAGTTCGATTAAAGAACATCAACTGCGTTTAGATCAGCGAATGCTTTCTCTAGACGCTCAACCATTGATACTTGACCTGCACGTAGCCATACGCGTGGATCGTAGTATTTCTTGTTAGGCGCTGACTCACCAGTTGGGTTACCGATTTGACCTTGTAGGTAATCGTGGTTTTCAGCTTCGTAGCGACGGATACCATCCCAACAAGCCCACTGTGTATCTGTATCGATGTTCATTTTGATAACACCGTAACCGATAGACTCTTGAATTTCAGCTTCAGAAGAACCTGAACCACCGTGGAATACGAAATCTAGAGAGTTAGTTGGAAGACCAAACTTCTCTGAAACGTATGCTTGAGAATCACGTAGGATAGTTGGAGTCAGTACAACGTTACCTGCTTGGTAAACACCGTGTACGTTACCGAAAGAAGCAGCGATAGTGAAACGTGGGCTAACAGCGCTTAGTTTCTCGTATGCATATGCAACGTCTTCTGGAGAAGTGTAAAGCTCAGATGCGTCCATGTGAGAGTTATCAACGCCGTCTTCTTCACCACCAGTACAACCTAGTTCGATTTCTAGTGTCATGTTCATCTTAGCCATACGCGCAAGGTACTTAGCTGAGATTTCGATGTTCTCTTCTAGCGACTCTTCAGAAAGGTCGATCATGTGAGAAGAGAATAGAGGCTTACCAGTTTGAGCGAAGAACTCTTCACCCGCGTCTAGTAGACCGTCGATCCAAGGAAGCAGTTTCTTAGCAGCGTGGTCAGTGTGAAGAATTACAGGAACACCGTAAGACTCAGCAACAGCGTGAACGTATTTAGCACCAGCGATAGCGCCAAGGATTTGTGGACCTTGACCTTCTAGTTTAAGACCTTTACCGCCAAAGAATGCAGCACCGCCGTTAGAGAACTGAACGATAACTGGAGACTTAACTTTAGCTGCCGCTTCTAGTACTGCGTTAACAGAATCTGTACCGATACAGTTAACTGCTGGAAGTGCGAAGTTGTTTTCTTTAGCTACTGCGAATACTTTCTGAACGTCATCGCCAGAAATAACACCAGGTTTTACAAAATCAAAGATCTTAGACATAACAATAGTCCTATTATTTACTTTGTTGTCTGTGGAAAAATTCTTGTGCAAACGTTTGCGATTGCTTGCTATTCTACTGAAAGTTAATAGCTATCACAAACATTTAAACGTGGAAGCAACACTCATATATAGTGTAAATTCAGCTCCCACGCCCAAAATAATTATGCTTTAGCGCGAGACTCTAGCATTTCAACTGCAGGTAATTTCTTACCTTCAACGAACTCAAGGAACGCACCGCCACCTGTTGAGATGTAAGATACTTTATCTTTGATGCCGTACTTATCGATAGCCGCTAGTGTGTCACCACCACCCGCTACAGAGAAGCCCGCTGATTCTGCGATTGCGTTAGCAACAACTTCAGTCCCTTTACCAAATTGCTCGATTTCGAATACGCCTACAGGGCCATTCCAAAGAATCGTTTTCGCGTTCATGATGATGTCAGCAAGTGCTTGAGCTGAATCAGGACCTAGGTCAAGAACCATGTCGTCAGCTGCAATGTCTGATGCTGACTTAACAGTTGCTTCAGCTGTGTCAGAGAACTCTTTAGCACATACAACATCCGTAGCTACAGGGATGTCAGTGCTTGCCATTAGCTCTTTAGCCGTTGGGATTAGGTCAGCTTCGTATAGAGACTTACCTACATCGTTACCTTCAGCCGCGATGAATGTGTTAGCAATACCACCACCAACAACAATTTGGTCAGCAATTTTAGATAGTGACTCAAGTACAGTTAGCTTAGTTGATACTTTAGAACCACCAACAATTGCAACCATTGGACGTGCTGGGTTGTCCATCGCTTTGCCTAGTGCTTCTAGCTCGCCAGCTAGTAGAGGGCCAGCACATGCAACTGGTGCAAACATACCTACACCGTAAGTTGATGCTTGTGCACGGTGAGCGGTACCAAATGCATCCATTACGAATACGTCACAAAGTGCAGCATATTGCTTAGATAATTCGTCTTCGTTTTTCTTCTCGCCCTTGTTAAAACGTACGTTTTCAAGAACAACAAGCTCACCAGCGTTTAGCTCAAGACCATTTAGGTAATCTTTTGCTAGTTTAACGTCGCAATCTAGTGCGTCGTTTAAGTAGTTAACTACAGGCTGTAGAGAGAATTCTTCTGCGTATTCACCTTCCGTTGGACGACCTAGGTGAGAAGTAACCATTACTTTAGCGCCAGCTTCTAGACAACGCTTAATTGTAGGTAGAGATGCAATGATACGTGCATCTGAAGTTACTTTACCGTCTTTTACTGGCACATTTAGGTCAGCACGAATAAATACACGCTTACCAGCTAGATCCAGATCAGTCATCTTGATTACAGACATGTTTTGTCCTCTCAAACATTATTAAAAATAAAAGTTCATAAAATTGACAGCCTGCCGTCGTTAATGTTCAACGCCAAGCCCTGTAATTCTTACTATTTTACTTTTCAGCATCCGTATGTTCGGTTGCGTACATTGCTAACGCTGTATCCAACATTCGATTAGCAAAGCCCCATTCATTGTCACACCATACCAGCAATTTAATCAAATGCTGGTTGCTTACCCTAGTTTGGCTGCCATCAACAATTGCACTATGGGGATCATGATTAAAGTCAATCGACACTAAAGGCGCTTCTGTGTAATCCACAATACCACTTAATGTACAACGAGACGTATTTTTTAATGATTGATTTACGTCATTAACTTTCACATTTGTTTTAACTGTGACACTCAAATCCATAGCAGTGACATTTATTGTGGGCACCCTCACAGAAATAGCTTCAAATCTGTCGGAAAACTTCGGAAATATACGACCAATTCCAAGGTGTAGTTTAGTATCAACTGGAATAATTGACTGACTTGCTGCACGCGTTCGGCGTAAATCAGGATGATAAGCATCAATAACTTGTTGATCATTCATGGCTGAATGAATAGTCGTAATGGTGCCAGATTCAATACCAAACTGGTCATCTAAGATTTTTATAATGGGAACAATACAGTTCGTTGTACACGAACCATTAGAAACAATGCGATGCTGAGGTGTTAAGTCTTGATGATTAACACCATAGATAACAGTGCAATCAATATCTTTGCTAGCAGGATGGGAAAATAATACTTTTTTAGCGCCTGATGCGATATGCGCTAAACCGTCGGCACGGGAGCCAAACTTACCCGTACAATCTAAAACAATATCGACATCAAGATCATGCCAAGGCAACAGTTTTAAATCAGGCTGATGAAGAATACGAATTTGATCTTGGCGACCATTTTCATGGGCAATAAAAAGATGCTCCTGATCATGACTGACAGGATTTTTGAAACGTCCATGGCTAGAATCGTATTGAAGTAGATGAACCATTGCTTCCGGCTCTGCTAATTCGTTAACTGCCACGACGTTAATATGATGATGTTTGTCGCTTTCATACAATGCGCGAAGCACACTGCGACCAATGCGACCGAATCCATTTATTGCGACTTTTAGTGTCATATCCGTGCTACAAAAATACTAAGCTGCGTTAGTGTATACCAAGCTAGATACAGAATCACCATAATTGTGACATCTCTCACCAAGCAGACTCAATATCTAATAGAACCAAATAGTTAGACTCATCACTCATCGATATTTTTGCGTATATCCTCTACTTTAACCTTAAAAAACCACTGATTTATCGGCTTAAAACAGCGAAATATCACGTATTAAAAAGTCACTATTTGTTCATTCAGCGTCTTTTTCTACGCATTAATAAACGACGTTTAATATTAGGATTGGCATTAACAAACCTTCACTTTTTTACATATAGCTAATAGATAAATGAAAAAAAGTTCATATTAGGCAATCCCAAAGAGGTGGTTATGTCGAAAGTAAAAGTCATTATTGGCGCAGTATTCTTCACCTTCATACTTTACTTTTTGTCTGTTTATTGGTCATTTGAACCAGATACATTTAATCCAGACAGTTATGCGGCAGAGCAAGCCAAGCTAAATCATCAAACCTTAACAACAGGGTATGAGACCACCACAACACTGATCCATATTTCAGAGCTATTAATTAATAAATCTGGAGGCTTTCTTACTAACGATAAATTACCACCCAGTTTATTAATGGATAACATGCCGGCATGGGAAACAGGTGTATTAACACAAGTGCGAGACATGGCACTGGTACTAAAAGATAATCTTAGCCGCCCCCAAAATGAAAGCCATATTGATTCAGATTTAAAAGAAGCTCAGCCAGCACTTAATATCAATAGTCATAGTTGGAACTTTCCAAGCGCAGAATCTGAATATCAAAATGCAATTGACGCCCTTATTCGATACCGTGACCGCCTTTCGGCATCTCGCCACCCAGCACAATTTTATTCACGGGATGATAATTTAGTGGCTTGGCTTGAAGTCGTACAAAAACGCTTAGGAACTATTTCACAAGATCTTGGCTCATCTGTGGGTGAACCACAGTTAATAATGGATAGAGAAGCAGAAGGTAAGGAAGTTTCACTCAATGCGCCGAAAACAAGCTGGTTCAAAATTGATAATGTTTTTTACGAATCACGAGGCTCTACTTGGGCCATATTACTGCTCATGAAAGCAATGAAACATGATTTTAAACCACTATTAGAAGAAGAAAAAGCAACGGTCATGATTGATCAAATAATTCGTGAGCTTGAAGCAACACAAGAAACGGTTTGGAGCCCAATGATTTTAAATGGTATGGGATTTGGTTTATTACCTAACCACTCTTTGATCATGGCAAATTACGTGTCTCGTGCTCAAGCAGGTACCGTTGATCTCATCAACCTGTTCGAAAAAAGATAATAAATTCTTGCCGTATGATAGATACAGCAATCTATAACTAAGTCCACCAGTAAACGAAGCAAACTTTATTACCTATTAAATAAAGCTGTACTTAGGTATATAAAGTCTGTTTATCGTAATTTTTAACAAAAGAAACTTTATATAGTCAATTTGTGATTGCACTTTTTAGTTTAAAAAAATCACATTGTAAATACTGAAAGTAAATATCATTACTTATCAGTACTTTAGTTAAAAACTATGTCTGTAAACCACCACAACAGAGCTATTTAATTTTTTTATACAATCAGAAACCCTAGTTTTCATATTGTTGATTTTATCTGTTCTCGATGTATTATAGACGTCTAGACGGAAGTAGCTCTATACATACAAACGTACATATAGCTATATAACAGCGTTATAAACGCTACCGTGCGACTAAATTCAAAAGAAAGTGAGACTACCGATGGCAAAACATTTATTCACTTCTGAGTCGGTATCAGAAGGTCATCCAGATAAAATTGCAGATCAAATTTCAGATGCTGTATTGGATGCAATTATTGAACAAGATCCTAAAGCGCGTGTAGCTTGTGAAACTTACGTAAAAACCGGCATGGTAATGGTTGGTGGTGAGATCACAACATCTGCTTGGGTTGATATTGAAGAGCTAACACGTGAAACCGTACGTGAAATCGGTTATGTCCATTCAGATATGGGCTTTGATGCAAACTCTTGTGCAGTAATGAACACCATCGGTAAGCAGTCTCCTGATATTAACCAAGGTGTTGATAAAACCGATCCTAAAGAGCAAGGTGCTGGTGACCAAGGTATCATGTTTGGTTACGCAACCAATGAAACTGAAGTCTTCATGCCTGCGCCAATCACTTACTCTCACCGCTTAGTTCAGCGCCAAGCAGAAGTACGTAAGAACGGTACACTTCCTTGGTTACGTCCTGATGCAAAATCTCAGGTAACGTTCGCTTACGATCAAGGTAAAATTGTTGGTATTGATGCGGTTGTTCTATCAACTCAGCACAGTGATTCAATTTCAACGTCTGATCTACGTGAAGCAGTAATGGAAGAAATCATCAAACCAGTACTGCCTACAGAATGGTTAAATAAAGAGACTAAATTCTTTATCAACCCAACCGGTCGTTTCGTTATCGGTGGCCCAATGGGTGACTGTGGTTTGACTGGTCGTAAGATCATCGTCGATACCTACGGCGGTGCTGCACGTCACGGTGGTGGTGCTTTCTCTGGTAAAGATCCATCAAAAGTTGACCGCTCTGCAGCATATGCAGCACGTTATGTAGCAAAAAATATCGTCGCAGCAGGCATGGCAGATCGTTGTGAAATCCAACTTTCTTACGCTATTGGTGTTGCCGATCCTACATCTATCATGGTGGAAACATTTGGTACTGAAAAAGTAGCACATGAGATCATCATTGAAGCTGTACGCCAGCACTTCGACCTACGCCCATATGGCCTACAAGAAATGCTAGATCTTCTTCAACCAATCTATAAGAAGACTGCAGCTTACGGTCACTTTGGTCGTGAAGAGTTCCCTTGGGAAAAAACAGATAAAGTGGCTGCACTTCGCGATTTCGCAAACATTAAGTAATACACTTAATTGTGCACAAAAAAGGACGCTTAGGCGTCCTTTTTTATTACTTGTCGTTTATCTATGTGCAATAAAAACACCTTGCTCCCTTACTCTCGCCAGCGCTTTATCTTCGGTGTATAGTGCAGCTCTCAATAACAAAGAACGAGTAAGAATGAATTCACTGCAACAACAAGTAATCAAACGTGTCGAACACGCCATCAAAACCGCCAATCAACGCCTTAATAAACGTTTAAAAATGCCGGCTGTGACTTTTACCCAACGAGGAAAAATTGCAGGAAGTGCACGCTTACAAAGCTGGGAAGTACGTTTTAACCCAGTTTTACTCAATGAAAACGCAGACGCTTTTCTAAACGAAGTTGTTCCACACGAAGTGGCACATTTAATTGTGTTTAAACTGTTTGGCCGAGTAAAACCGCATGGTAGAGAGTGGCAATTGATCATGCGAGAAGTGTTTCAAGTAGCGCCAAGAACAACACATAGCTTTGATGTCAGCTCTGTATCAGGTGACACTTTTCTCTATAAATGTAGCTGTAGCGAATACCCGTTAACCATTCGCCGGCATAACCGTATCTTACGTGGACAAGCCAACTACCATTGCCGCCGATGCCGTGAAGTTTTGGTGTATTCGCCTCAGTAACGTACGATTTTGTATGAAAATAACCTAACAGCACAGTTACAAATAATTGCGACACACTTCTCAAAGAAAAAAATATCAGTAAGCTAGTGATACGATAAATAATTAATGAACTACATTCATGATACGTATCTCAAGCTGTTTTGCTATTGCCCTACTGTTACCTGTTACCGCATTTGCGACCTCTTATAAACCAAGCGAACTTGGTAACACGACAAATCCCTCTTTCAGCAAAGCAAAAAAAATCATGCAAACGGAAATTTATATTTCTCCTCAAGACATGAAAACCATTTACTGTGGTGCTGATTTCAACAATAAAAAATACGTGACATTACCATCGGGTTTTACCACTGAAGTATATAAAAAACGCGTTAAACGCTGGGAAGCAGAGCATGTCGTTCCTGCCGAGAACTTTGGTCGTGCTTTTAGTGAGTGGCGTGACGGTGCTGCCGTTTGTGTTGATAGTAAAGGAAAAGCCTTTAAAGGTCGTAAATGTGCTGAAAAAGCCAATAACGAATACCGCTTAATGCAATCCGACCTTTATAATTTATACCCTGCTATTGGTGCCGTTAATGCTGCAAGGCAAAACTATAATTATGTGATGCTGCCTAAAACCAACAGTAAGAATTATCGTTCATTTGGTAGTTGCGACATGATCATTGATAAAAAGGATCATGATGCTCAGCCGCCAAAGCGTGCTCGCGGTGTGATTGCTCGTACCTATATGTATTTTGAAGCCGTATATCCAAAATATAAAATGAGTCGTCAACAACGCCAATTAATGAATAGTTGGGATAAGCAGTACCCTGTATCTAAATGGGAATGTGAGCGTGCAGCTAAGATTGAAAAGATCCAAGGTAACGTTAACCCTATTCTTGCGAGCCGTTGTTCATAACAGCATCTTTTACTTACACGTACTTTCACGTTCAAAAACGCGTTATATGTAAATAACGCGTTTTATTTTACCTCGAATAATTGGCGAATAGAGCATCCATGTTAAGATTCGTCATTACTCTTTTTTTATTGCATAGATGACCGCATTATGAGAATTCCACGTATTTATCATCCAGAATCTTTACCTTCCCACGGCAAGGTAATGCTCAGTGACGATGCTGCTAACCATGTTGGTCGCGTTATGCGTATGCAAGTAGGCCAAGAGCTATTAATGTTTGACGGCAGTAATGCAGAGTTTCCTGCCGTGATCACCAACGCAAGTAAAAAAAGCGTTGAAGTAGAGATCCAATCTCGAGTTGAACACAGTATTGAATCTCCACTAGATATCCATTTAGGTCAGGTGATTTCACGTGGTGATAAAATGGAATTCACCATTCAAAAATCCGTCGAGTTAGGGGTTAATACCATTACACCGCTAATTTCAGAACGCTGTGGCGTTAAATTAAATGCAGAACGTTTTGAAAAAAAACTCGAGCAATGGCAAAAAATCGCCATTGCAGCTTGTGAGCAATGTGGCCGTAACGTTGTCCCTACTATTCGTCCAGTGATGAAACTGGAACAATGGTGTGCTGAAGAATATGATGGTCTAAAGCTCAACTTACACCCTCGCGCTAATTATTCGATAAATACGCTTCCAACGCCGGTCACTAATGTTCGTTTATTGATTGGCCCTGAAGGCGGTTTATCCGCTGATGAAATCAGCATGACAGAACAATATAAATTTGATGAAATTTTGCTGGGGCCTCGTGTACTTCGTACCGAAACCACCGCAATGACAGCCATCACTGCACTGCAAGTACGCTTCGGTGATTTAGGCTAAATTAGAGATTAGGAGAACACAATGATCAAACTGGGTATCGTGATGGACCCTATCGAGTCTATCAATATCAAGAAAGATTCTAGCTTTGCTATGATGTTAGAAGCTCAGCGTCGCGGCTGGGAAATTCATTACATGGAAATGAATGATCTATCTTTAGAGCAAGGCAAAGCGATTGCCCGTACGCGTGTCGTTACCGTACAACAAGATCCTGATCACTGGTTTGATTTTCACAGCGAACAAGAAATTGAATTATCAGATCTTGATGCTGTATTAATGCGTAAAGATCCTCCTTTCGATACTGAATACATTTACGCAACCTACATTCTTGAGCGTGCCGAAGATAATGGTGCACTCATTGTAAATAAACCACAAAGCCTACGTGACTGTAATGAAAAGCTGTTTACGGCATGGTTCCCAGAGCTGACACCAACCACTATTGTTACTCGCCGCGCCGAGAAACTAAAAGCCTTCCACCAAGAGCACGGTGATGTGATCTTAAAGCCACTTGATGGTATGGGTGGTTCGTCGATTTTCCGTGTAATGAAAGGCGATCCTAACGTATCGGTCATCATTGAAACGCTAACTAATATGGGTCAAAACTACTGCATGGCACAGACCTTTGTTCCTGATATTAGTAATGGTGATAAGCGTATCTTAGTGGTTGATGGCGAACCTATGCCTTACTGCCTAGCACGTATTCCTGCTAAAGGGGAAACTCGCGGTAACTTAGCTGCTGGCGGTCGTGGTGAAGCGCGTCCAATCAGTGAAACTGATCGTAAGATCGCAGAAACAGTTGCACCAGTACTAAAAGAAAAAGGCCTGATTTTTGTTGGTCTTGATGTGATTGGTGACAAGCTAACGGAAATTAATGTGACTAGCCCAACCTGTATCCGTGAGATTGAAGCGGCTTTTGATATCTCAATTACAGGTAAGTTAATGGATGCTATCGAACGTCGAGTAAACGCGAAGTAATATCGCTTTACTGACAATCATCAACCATACTCAAATTAAGAATGCAGCGGCAATGTCGCTGCTTTTTTACCTATCAGTAACGAGTGAACGCTCGCTGGTTTGTATCAAACTCTGGTGTTGTAGATGAATTTGACCAACCACTTTTTAGTGGCGATGCCCACTATGCAAGATCCTCAATTTAAGCAAAGTGTTATTTATCTTTGTGAGCATAATAATGAAGGCGCAATGGGGATCATTATCAACCAACCTATCGATATTTCCATTGCTGATATGTTGGAGCAAATTGAAATTGAGAGAAAGCTACCTGTTGCCGATCCTATTAGCTTAGAATCACTGGTACTTAATGGTGGACCCGTTTCTGAAGATCGTGGCTTTGTACTTCACACCACGAAAGGTGAATATAGCTCAAGTTTACCTGTGAATAACGAATTAGCCGTGACCACCTCGCTGGATATTTTATCTCAGTTGGGTACTGCGCAAGCGCCAAAACAATTTCTGGTCGCGCTAGGTTATGCCGGATGGGATGCCGGTCAATTAGAGCAAGAGCTGGTTGATAACAATTGGCTAACTATTGAAGCTGACGACACCATTATTTTTTCCACTCCTACCGACGAACGTTGGCATAAAGCAATTGAAAAACTTGGCTTTACACCAGCAAACCTTTCTTTAGATATAGGTCACGCATGAGTCAATCTCGCAGTGTATTAGGTTTTGATTACGGCACCAAAAGTATTGGTGTTGCTATTGGTCAAGAGCTGACAGGAACCGCTACTCCCCTTGCCGCTTTAAAAGCCAAAGATGGCATCCCCAATTGGGATGATATTGAAAAGATTTTAAAAGAATGGCTACCTGATTTAGTCGTTGTAGGATTACCTTTAGATCTTGAAGGTAAAGAACTTGAAAGCATTACACCACGGGCGAAAAAATTTGCTAATCGCTTACATGGGCGTTTTGGTTGCCAAGTTGAACTACACGATGAACGTTTAAGTACTGTTGAAGCAAAAGCAGAGCTGTTTGAGCGTGGTGGTTATCGTTCATTAAGTAAAGGTAATATCGACTCACAATCCGCTGTCGTTATTTTAGAAAGCTGGTTTGAACGTCAATACGGCGCTTAATATTACAAGTTTCCAAAACAAAAAAGACAAGTCCTGTTGAGGTACTTGTCTTTTTTATTATCTAAAATCTAACAATTGTCGAAACCTTGTACAGCTTTTTTCTTACTGATCATCATAAAGCTAAACACGATCAAATCCTGTACTAAGATCCTCCCTCAAAGCCTTGCTGTTTCTTGTTTGTACAGCTTGTACAGCTTTTGTACCTCTTGAACTCAAAAGCTGTTCCGACAATCATAACTTAAATACATGAGACTATTTTTAATTAAAATCCAATAAGTTAGAGTTCAATTTAAATATATCATTAAATATGAGTGATTAGCTTGTGATGATCTTAATGCATTAGGATCATCACAGACATATTACTGAAGGTCTAATTTCACCCCAGATAACGTACTGGTACTGTTTGACGTTTTATTATTAGGATCACCGACTTTAATCATTAAGCGAAGATCATTTGGTGAATCAGCGTGGTGCAGCGCATCTTGCTCGGTGATTTTCCCCTCTCGAAATAATGCATATAACGATTGATCAAACGTCACCATTCCAGCCTGATTTGATTTTGCCATCACGTCTTTAATTTCATGTAACTCACCGCGACGGATCAAATCGGCGACACGTGGCGTATTGAGCAGCAGCTCATAAACACCATGTCGTCCGACACCATTAGCATCAGGGATCAACTGTTGCGCTAAAATACACTTTAAGTTTAACGACAGATCAAATAAAAACTGCTCACGACGCTCTTTTGGTACAAGGTGAAGAATACGCTCAAGTGCTTGGTTGGCGTTATTCGCGTGCAGCGTTGCCATACACAAGTGCCCTGTTTCGGCAAACGTCATCGCATATTCCATCGTCTCACGACTTCGGATCTCACCGATCAAGATCATATCTGGAGCTTGTCGCAGTGAGTTTTTCAATGCCACTTCATAACTGGCAGTATCAAGCCCAACCTCACGCTGAGTTATGATGCATTTGTTATGTTCATGGATAAACTCAATCGGATCTTCAACCGTTAAAATATGGCCACTGCGATTTTGATTTCTAAACCCCGTCATTGCCGCCATGGATGTCGACTTACCCGAGCCTGTCGCCCCAACTACCAACACTAAACCACGTTTAGCCAGTGCTAGTCGCTCCATATCAATAGGTAGGTTAAGATCATGAATATTCGGTATCTTGGTTTCGATTCGACGGACCACAATACCTGGTAATTCACGTTGCCAAAATGCACTTAATCGAAAACGGCAACCATTACGAACAATGGCAAAATTGGCCTCACGCGTCGCAACAAACTCTTTATATTGTTCGTCGTCCATAGCTTCGTGGAACAAAGAGTCCACTGCTGCGCGATCAAGTAATTCGCCAAGATGATGTAAGTTGCCATCAACTTTCAGTAAGCATGCTGAGCCGACGGTGATATATAAATCCGACGCTTTACGCTCAACCATTTGCGCTAATATACTATCTAAATTCATCTCTTTTCCTACCTCGTTAAACCTGAGGTGTTATTAGAAACCGCGCTGACTCGTATCAACAATACGGCGACCTTCTTCAGCTTCAACTAAGCCTTTTGCCACCAGCATCTTCACGCTTTGCTCCATTGTTTGCATTCCCATCGATGAGCCGGTTTGGATCATTGAAAACATTTGCGCGACTTTATCTTCACGGATCAAGTTACGAATCGCTGGTGTTGCCATCATAATTTCATGGCTGGCTACACGACCACCGCTTACACACTTTAATAAGCTTTGTGATATCACGGCACGTAACGACTCCGATAACATAGAGCGAACCATGGATTTATCACTACCAGGGAAAACATCAATGATACGATCGATCGTTTTTGCCGCAGAACTTGTATGCAAGGTGCCTAAAACTAAGTGTCCTGTTTCAGCTGCTGTTAACGCTAAACTGATTGTTTCCTGATCACGAAGCTCACCCACTAAAATGACATCGGGATCTTCACGCAGTGCTGAACGCAGTGCGTTCTGGAAGCCCAATGTGTCACGGTGCACTTCTCGCTGGTTGATCAAGCAACGTTTACTGCTGTGAACAAATTCAATCGGATCTTCAATCGTCAGAATATGACGGTTATAGTTGGTATTGATATAATCAACTAACGCAGCAATCGTGGTCGATTTACCCGAGCCAGTCGCACCTGTTACTAATACCAAGCCACGCGAAAGCTTGGCAATATCATAAAAAACATCAGGAACGTTTAACGATTCCAATGTTGGAATATGAATAGGAATGGTTCGAAACACCGCCGAACAACCACGAGACTGATGAAAAGCATTGACCCTGAAGCGACCGATGTCGGGAATTTCAAATGAAAAATCGACTTCTAAGTTTTCTTCATACTCACGACGCTGGGCATCGTTCATAATGTCAAACACTAAACGGTGCACTTCACTGTGATCGAGTGCTGGCATACTGAGTTTTCTAACATCGCCATCAACACGAATTATCGGTGGAACACCTGCAGAAAGATGTAGATCCGATGCGTTATGCTTTACACTAAAATCCAGTAATTCGGTGATATCCATAAATTTTCCCCAAGAATCAATTATGACTAGTATCAAACAAAATATTGCTGAGGTCATCAACCAGATCACCCTAGCAACTGAAAAATGCGGCAGGGCTGCAGATTCCGTGCAACTATTGGCAGTAAGTAAAACCAAGCCAGTGGAAGCGATCGAAGAAGCCATCGCAGCAGGCCAGTATGCATTTGGCGAAAACTATGTACAGGAAGGTGTTGATAAGGTAAATCACTTTTCGAGCCATCCAGAGAAAAACTTGCTTGTATGGCATTTTATTGGACCGATCCAATCTAATAAAACTCGCCTTGTCGCAGAGCATTTTGATTGGGTGCACTCTATTGATCGCATAAAAACAGCAAAACGTTTAAGCGATCAACGTCCTACGTCAATGGCCCCGCTACAAGTCTTACTGCAAGTTAATAGCAGCGCCGAAGCAACAAAATCGGGGATAACATTGGCTGAAGTGCCTGTTCTAGCTGCTGAAATAGCAGCAATGCCAAATATTGAACTGCGCGGTTTAATGTCTATCCCACAACCAGCTACAGATTACGACAGCCAATTTGCCACTTTTAAAGCGTTGGCTGATACACTAGAACAGCTGAAATTGACTTATCCAAACGTTGATACATTATCAATGGGAATGAGTGGTGATATGGAAGCGGCAATTGCAGCAGGCAGCACAATTGTTCGTATCGGCACCGCGATTTTTGGTGCCCGTGATTACGGCAACAAAGAATAATTACTAATATTCGTACTGTTCATGATAACAACAGCTCAATTAAGGTAAAAAACATTAAGTTTGTACCTATTTATAAGGATTTTACATGGAACAACGCTCAATTGCCTTTATTGGGGCAGGTAATATGGCTCGCTCAATTATCGCAGGATTAGTTGCTAGCGGTTACGATGCAAAAAAGATTACGGCCACCGCTCCTAGCGATGCTCGTCGTGAACCTCTAGCACGTGACTTTGGTATTCATACCACTAGCGATAACCTAAGTGCTGCTCAAAATGCTGATGTTGTTGTTCTTGCGGTTAAACCACAACTTATGGAAGAAGTGTGTAAACCACTGCAAGATATTAACTTTGCGGGAAAATTAGTGATTTCTATTGCCGCTGGCATTAATTGCGAGCGCTTATGTGAAATGCTAGGCCAGCAAGTTGAATTGGTTCGTGTAATGCCAAATACTCCCTCTTTAATTGGTAAGGGGATGAGCGGCTTATATGCAAAACCACAACTCACAGAAACCGACCGATTATTTGCCACTCAACTATTACAAGCCGTAGGCGAAATTTGTTGGGTACAAGAAGAATCAGGTATTAATGGTATTATTGCCGCAGCAGGCAGTGCTCCCGCCTACTTCTTTTTGTTTATGGAAGCAATGCAGCAAGAAGCGATGAACCAAGGGTTTGATGCCGATACTGCGCGCTTACTGGTTCAGCAAGCCGCTTTAGGTGCCGCTGAATTAGTAAAAGCGAATCCAGATACTTCATTGTCGACACTGCGTGATCAAGTCACTTCAAAAGGTGGTACGACAGCTGAAGCTATTAATACATTTAATCAACATCAATTCTCAGATATTGTTGCTAAAGCGATGCAAGCAGCCGTATCTCGAGCTAAAGAAATGGAACAATTGTTTTAAGGTTTATCTATGAATCCTTTCGTTTATCTAGTTCAAACCGGCTTTGATCTTTACATCATGGTCGTATTATTACGAGTTTGGTTACAATGGTCTCGTGCAGACTTTTATAATCCCTTCTCACAATTTATTGTTAAAGCGACTCAACCGATCGTTGCGCCATTACGCCGCGTAATCCCATCAATTGGTTCGCTAGATATGGCAACGGTACTGTTCGCTTATGTACTGTGTGTCGCTAAATTTATCATCATTATTTCAATCAGTAGTGGTGGTTTTTCCTTTGAACCAAGCTTCCTATTCTTAGGACTATTAGCATTATTAAAAGCAGCTGGTAGTTTATTGTTCTGGGTACTATTGATCCGTGCAATCTTAAGCTGGGTTAGCCAAGGCCGAAGCCCTATCGAATATGTCATGCACCAATTAACCGAACCACTAATGGCGCCTGTTCGCCGCGTTCTACCTGCGATGGGCGGTTTAGATCTGAGTATTCTAGTGATCTTTATCGCACTACAATTTGCTAACTACGCGATGGGTTCTTTAGTTGGTAACGTGTGGTACATGCTGTGACAGAAAAGACCATCTTTCGTGATGATGACGATCTCATTATCCGACTTTATATCCAACCGAAAGCAAGCCGCGATCAAATCGTCGGCTTGCATGGCAACGAAGTAAAAATTGCCATTACCGCGCCACCGGTAGACGGAAAAGCCAATGCCCATTTAGTAAAGTACCTTGCAAAACAATTTAAGGTCGCTAAAGGGTTAATTCATGTAGAAAAAGGCTTACAAGGTCGGCACAAACAAATTCGGATTGAAGCCCCGAAAGTCATTCCCTCAGAGATCGCCACCATCATGTAATTGATTGGTTCAACAAAGCGAATATCAATTATCGATATTCGCTTTTTTTATATTTGTACTCTTAACTACAATCATCCAGTACAGCAACACGTCATGATATAAAGGAAATACTTCAGTGACTCACTGAAAGATAAGGATACTTCATGAAAATATTACTCAGCCTACTACTGCTCGTTTTTACGCTGCCTAGCTATGCCGGACAATTTAAAAAATTTGGCGACTTAGAAGTGCATTATTCTAGTTTTGCCTCAACGTTTTTAACCCCAGAGATTGCCAGCCACTATAAAATTCAGCGTAGCCGTTACAGTGCCTTGATCAATATTGCGATTCTTGATACCAGTAAAGAAGAAAAAACAGCGGTAAAAGCACAGTTAACCGGTATTGCTCGTAATGTATTAGGGCAGCAAAAGAAGTTAAATTTTAGAGAAATAAAAGAGGGTAAATCAATTTATTACCTTGCTGAATTTAAACACACTAATGATGAAACGTTTAATTTTACGATCACTATTTACTCTAATGGTAAAAAAGAAACACTGACCTTTAAGCAGACCTTCTTCGTTGACAAGTAACCTCTTGAGCATCAATCTATTCTACAATCACTAGGCGCACTCGCGCCTTTTTTATTACGATAACAACCGTTATTATAGCCGCCAATATTACATAGCTTGACGTTCAAAAGGCATCAAAATGAGTAAACTTGTACTAGCAACAGGCAACCAAGGCAAAGTAAAAGAAATGGCCGATTTACTGGCTGATTTTGGTTTTGATGTAGTCGCGCAAAGTGATTATAACGTTTCATCCGTTGCTGAAACGGGCACAACATTTATTGAAAATGCGATCATCAAGGCGCGCCATGCGGCAAAGGAAACAGGCCTTCCAGCCATTGCCGATGACTCTGGCTTAGAAGTTGATTACCTCAATGGTGCTCCTGGTATTTATTCTGCACGTTTTGCCGGTGAAGACGCATCAGATGCTGACAACATTGATAAGCTACTTGCGGAAATGAAAGATGTACCCGCCGAGCAACGTACTGCACGTTTCCATTGTGTGCTCGTGATGATGCGCCATGAAAACGATCCTACGCCACTGGTTTGTCATGGCTCTTGGGAAGGTAGCATCTTAACTGAACGTCATGGCGAAAATGGTTTTGGTTACGATCCGGTATTTTGGGTTCCAGAAGATCAATGTGCTTCAGCTCAACTTCCACCTGCTCGTAAAAAGCAATTATCACACCGTGGTAAAGCACTACAGCAATTGTTTAGCGCATTAAAGGCCGATTAAATGCTTGTACCACCACCACTGAGTTTATATGTCCACATCCCTTGGTGTGTACAAAAATGTCCTTATTGTGATTTCAACTCTCACGCCTTAAAGACAGATCTTCCTGAGCTTGATTATATTGATGCCTTAATTGACGATTTAGAAACTGATCTGAGCGCTTATCAGTTAGTCAATGGAGCACGACCTCTACACTCAATTTTTATTGGTGGAGGCACGCCTAGCTTGATCTCCCCAAGTGAGATTGGTCGTTTATTAAAAGCCATTGAGCAACGCATTCCATTTAGTGATGATATTGAAATCACCATGGAAGCCAACCCTGGCACAGTGGAAGCGGGTCGTTTTGAAGCTTATCGCCAAGCAGGTGTAAACCGTATTTCTATTGGTATTCAAAGCTTTCAAAATGAAAAACTCGAACGTCTTGGCCGTATTCATGGCGCAGATGAAGCGATCCGTGCTGCTGGGCTTGCAAAGGAAGCGGGATTAAACAGTTTTAATGTCGATCTGATGCATGGCTTACCTGATCAAAGCGTGAGTGATGCGATCAGTGATTTAAAACAAGCGATCGCGCTCGATCCACCGCACTTGTCTTGGTATCAGCTGACAATTGAACCCAATACCCTATATTACTCAAAACCACCGACATTGCCTGATGATGACGACTTGTGGGATATTTTTGAGCAAGGTCATCAGCTTTTAACAGAAGCCGGTTATCAGCAATATGAAATATCAGGCTACAGCAAGCCGGGGAAACAATGTCAGCATAATCTTAACTACTGGCGTTTTGGTGATTACCTTGGCATTGGTTGTGGCGCACATGGCAAAATCAGTTTTGCTGATGGGCAGATTATCCGTACCGTTAAAGTCAAACATCCTCGTGGGTATTTACAAGCAGATAAGCCATATTTAACTGAAGAAAATAAGGTTGCTAATGGCGAACGCCCGTTCGAGTTCTTTATGAATCGTTTTCGTTTATTAGAATCCTGTCCAAAGCAAGATTTTGTCGCAAGAACCGGTTTAGCGTTAACGACCATAGAACCGACAATTGATTGGGCGATAGCGCAAAACTATCTCCAAGATACGGGCGATCATTGGCAAATCACCGAGCATGGTAAATTGTTTTTAAATGATCTCCTAGCCGCCTTCGTTGACGATGATAACAAATAATATCCAATAAAAAAGCGAGCACTATGTTATTCACAGTGCTCGCTTTTCTCTTGTTAGATACTTACTAATTTAACGTGACGCTACGCCAGTTTTTTAATGCCGGGATCGCATCTTGCAACCGTTGTTCTTGCTCTATCCGCAGCGAAACAAAGTCACATACTTGCTTATCAATACGCTGAGAATGCGACAACAAATAAGGCAAGTCATTATCTAAAAGCTCGTAATAGTCCGATAATAATTGTGTTTGTTTAGGACTCAATGCAACCTTATGTACATCGAAAAACATCCGCCCTTTAGCATCAACAATAAATTCTTGTTTACCTTGTACTAAGGTTAACCGTCCCTCATTTAAACTCAGTGAATTATGCCATTGTGGTTCACATTCAACCGCATGAGCCAATACCGTAAAGAAACTGAACATCGCTACTATTGTGCCGAATATCGATGTTGTTAGTCCGTGAAACCCCTTATTCATTAACATACGATTCTCCCCCCTAATGTGAGCCTCGCTGTTTTATGTATACGGGCTCACTAAAAAATAGAACGTCCAATACGTTCAGATAGTTTCTCTAACGCTGCTGTCCCTGCAACAGAATTACCGGATTGATCAAGTTCTGGCGACCACACAGCAATCGTCATCTCACCCGGTACAATCGCAACAATGCCACCACCTACACCAGACTTTCCTGGCATACCAACACGATAGGCAAATTCACCTGCACCATCATATAAACCACAGGTCGCAAGCAATGCATTTATATGCTTACTTTGAGTTTGGCTGATAATTCTTTTTTTCGCGCCTAAAGGAAGCCCTTTATTTGCTAAATAGCTAAACGTTCTGGCGAGATCGACACAACTCATCTTAAGGGCGCAATAACTAAAATAATTAGTGAGCACTGGCATCACTTCGTTATCAAAGTTACCAAATGAGCGCATCAAATAAGCAATGGAAGCATTACGATCGCTATGTTGCATTTCAGAGCTAGCCACTACTTTGTCGTAGACAATATTCGGATTACAAGAAAGCTCTCGTACTAATTCCAACATCCGATATTGCGGTGCACATAAACGACTATGCAGTAAATCCGACACCACAATCGCACCGGGATTAATAAACGGATTACGTGGGATACCTTTTTCTAGCTCAAGCTGGATCATGGAGTTAAATGCATGACCTGATGGCTCTTTTCCAACTCGAGACCACAACTCTTCAGGCTCATATAAGGTCATTGCAAGTGTTAACGACAACACCTTAGAGATAGATTGAATAGAAAAACCTTCTTGGCTATCACCCGCCTGAATAACTTCTCCGTCGTTATAGCACACTGCAATACCTAATTTACTCGCAGGTACGCTAGCTAAAGCAGGAATATAGTCAGCCACTTTTCCTTGACCTATCAATGGTCTCACTTCATCTAATACTTCATTTAGCAGTGTAGCTGTTGGCTTCATATCTCTTTCTCCAAGGGGAAAAAAAGCCAACACAAGGTTGGCTTTTTCATTGATTTAACGAAGCGTCATTAAATCAATAATTGTTTTATTTCTTCAGCATATAATGCCAAAGAGAAATTATTCAGTACGCTCGTACTTCATATCCCAAACGCCGTGACCTAAACGATGACCACGAGCTTCGAATTTGGTTAATGGGCGATCTTCAGGACGATCAATATAATCACCGTTTGTTGCCGTATTACGGTAACCAGGCGCAGCATCCATCACTTCAACCATATGCTCAGCGTAATTTTCCCAGTCAGTTGCCATATGGAAAATACCGCCAATTTTAAGCTTTTTACGCAGCATTTCAGCAAATTCAGGCTGAACGATACGACGCTTATGGTGACGTGCTTTATGCCATGGGTCAGGGAAAAATAGCTGTACGGTATCTAAACTACCATCAGGGATCATGTATTCAAATACTTCAACGCCATCGTGACACATTACACGAAGGTTAGTTAAACCTGCATCTTCCGCACCCATTAGACATGCACCCACACCAGGGCTATGAACTTCGATACCAATAAAGTTTTTCTCAGGGGCATTTTTAGCCATTTCAACTAATGATGCACCCATACCAAAACCAATTTCCAACACGACTGGCGCTTCACGGTTAAATACTTCTTTCCAGTCCAGCATTTGCTTGGCGAAATCAATACCCATAGTTGGCCAGTTGTTTTCCATCGCATGTTCTTGGCCCTTAGTTAAACGGCCTTCACGACGGACAAAGCTACGGATCTTACGAACCAGTTTGCCATCTTCGGTAAATTCGGTCAGGGTCACTTCACCTGACTTCTTTGAAACTTCGCTCATGCTAATAACTATCCAAACAAAAAAGAAACGGATTGGCATTATCCAAAGTTATCGACTCAATTCAAGTCTATCAATTGCGACAATGGCCAGTTTATGGTGCAATCTTGCCCATAATAGACAATAAATAACGTTGCACTTCTGTTTGCAGTATAAGTGATTGCACTAGCGGACACCAATTTTCACTGTGTAGCGAAAAATAACTCAATAGCTACTCCTTATTGGCAAATGCCATATCCTTTTGCGCAGTATCAAAGATAAGTAGCTATAAACTGTAAAGTGAGCACAACATTGAGTACGACATTTTCCGATGCCATCTTAGCGTGGTACGACAAATTCGGCCGCAAAACCCTACCTTGGCAACAAAACAAAACCCCATATAAAGTATGGCTTTCAGAGATCATGTTACAACAAACCCAAGTAGCAACTGTGATCCCTTACTTTGAACGTTTTATGGAGCGCTTCCCTACCGTGCAAGACTTAGCGGCTGCAGAGCAAGATGAAGTCTTACACTTATGGACAGGGCTCGGCTATTACGCTCGCGCGCGTAACCTCCATAAAGCAGCACAATTAATTGTTAGCGAACATAACGGCATTTTCCCAACAGATATCGATCAAGTCCAAGCATTACCGGGTATTGGTCGTTCAACGGCTGGTGCTGTTCTGTCACTCTCACTCGCTCAACATCACCCTATCTTAGATGGCAATGTGAAACGAACACTTGCCCGTTGTTACGCGATTGAAGGCTGGCCAGGTAAGAAAACCGTTGAAAACAAATTATGGCAAATTGCTGAGACAAATACGCCCGAGATGGGAGTCGAGCGCTATAACCAAGCCATGATGGATATGGGAGCAATGATTTGTACCCGTAGTAAACCTAAATGTGAATTATGTCCCGTAAGCACACAATGCATTGCACTCAAAGAATTACGACAAACCGATTTTCCGGGTAAAAAACCGAAAAAAACCTTGCCTGAAAAACAAACATGGTTCGCTATTTTACAGTGCGACGATAAAGTTTGGTTAGAACAACGCCCACAAATCGGCATTTGGGGTGGCCTATGGTGCTTCCCTCAACATGACAATGCTGATTTAACGTCGCTATTAGACAAGCAATTAGGGCAACAACTATCACTTATCGAACAGCAAAGTCAGTTAACTGCTTTTCGTCATACGTTTAGCCATTATCATCTTGATATTGTGCCGATCTTATACGAACTTAAATCACAACCTACAGCGGTTAATGAAGCTTCAGGTCAATGGTATGATCTTAATAATCCACCAAAAATCGGATTAGCTGCACCAGTACAGAAAATTTTAGACAGTTTGGCATACTCGTTAAACCATCAAAAATAAGGTGGTTTTTAGCGCTTTGATTTCCGTTCAGTGATGCTAGATGCCAGTCACTGACTCTGGTATAACTATCAACTAATCACTCATTTTCGCTGAGCCGTATATCAGCGAGTTACAGTAAGGAATATTTCATGAGTCGTACTGTTTTCTGTACTCGACTACAACAAGAGGCTGAAGGTTTAGACTTTCAACTTTACCCAGGTGAACTAGGCCAACGTATTTTTGATAATATTTCTAAGCAAGCATGGGCTGAATGGCAAGGGAAGCAAACCATGCTGATCAACGAGAAAAAACTCAACATGATGAATCCAGAACATCGTCAGTTATTAGAAACTGAAATGGTGAAGTTTTTGTTCGAAGGTCAAGATGTGATTATTGACGGCTACACACCGCCAGAAAAATAAAATTTATAATTGAGGTTTCATCTCTTAATTTGCTTTAAATTGATGAAATCTCAATAATGAATATCAAAATCACACCACAACGAACAAAAAGACAACAAACAACACTATTTATCTTTTTTTATTAAAAAAAGTGTTGACGAAAAGGCTGAAAACCCTTTTAATAGCGCCCCGTTGCCTCGATAGCTCAGTCGGTAGAGCAGAGGATTGAAAATCCTCGTGTCGGTGGTTCGATTCCGCCTCGAGGCACCATTACTTCCCTTTCGAAGTTTGGTGCAAAGCAACCACAATCTGTTCCTCCTTAGTTCAGTTGGTAGAACGGCGGACTGTTAATCCGTATGTCGCTGGTTCAAGTCCAGCAGGAGGAGCCACTATTTATTTCTTGGCTCAATAGAGCGGGGAAATTAAAAGAATATAGTGTGCCGACTTAGCTCAGTAGGTAGAGCAACTGACTTGTAATCAGTAGGTCACCAGTTCGACTCCGGTAGTCGGCACCATTT
>NZ_PYOM01000024.1 GCF_003026365.1 Photobacterium angustum
ATATTATATGCATTAATCATAATATTAATACACTTACATTAATGTCTTTATTTTATGACAATATACTTTTCAATTTTCAGATTAATAATTAATTTTAATAATTTTTGAAATTATATTTTCAAATCTACGGTCTTATTTTTGGTGCATTTAATTTTTCTATCTTAAGGCTGGAGATATTATGCTTTTTAGTTTACGTGGTTCTATCATTGCAATTCCAATACTCGCCCTTTCTTCTTTATCTTATTCTCAATCATACGATTCTTTTAAAAACGATCCTGCCGGAACGCAAATTAAAGAGGTTGATTACTCAACAGATTTTATAGGTGATTCTTTTTCATATTCTAAGGGCTGGGCTGGTCAAGGTTTTGGTTTATCAGGCACTCAGAGAGGTGCTCCTGAATATATTGTTTCTCAAATAGTTCCGAACACTGAGCAACATGCGTTAGTGTTTGCAAGTAAAAATCGGAATGAAGCGTGGTATGCCTTACATCCTAAAGCGGCAGAAAGCAATCTATATGCTGTTACTGATAGTGATGGACAAGATGATTTTTTCTTTTATGGTAAACCTTGGGTAAAGGAAGACAATCCTTACTTTTATGGACAAGTCTATTTAGGCGAGGCTTCTCGAGTTACATCATTTAGACTAACAGTGAAGAGCTTAAATAATAATCAACTAAAAGATCATTATCCGGGTCTTTGGATTTATCAGGATAGACTTCATGTCCGAATACCTAAAGGAAGTCCCTTTGATGTGAGGTTTCTAAATAGCTATCAACCATTATCGGGATGGATAACTGCAGGAATACATATTTCTAACACGGGTGAGGTAACTTATTATTTAAAAAAAGGTATGTATGATGAATATACTTTGTTTACATTACCTGATTTTAGAATTACAGCATCTGATGCCGCAACATTATTGGGCTTTGAAAGTTACTCGCCACGAGTAGTAGAAAGAAATGATGCTGCTATTATGTTATCTCAAGTCATCTCTAAAACTCATTTAAATGATTTCTCTGATGGAAAGTTCAATGCGATTAAAGCACTGAAACAGGGAATTAATTTTGAATTAGGATGCGGTGATTGTGAAAAGATTAATAATTTAACTGAGGCGACTACTTGGACACAAGTTAATTCATTCACCCCAGAACAGTATGACATTTCATCCTATGAATCGGTCAATCTAGAAGTTTCTGTTGATGGTCGAGTTTATTCAAACGCACTTTATTACTACGAGAACGAAAACTGGAAACACGATTTGTGTAGCTTACTTGACGGAGAAAATGATCCGCTCGATATTCTACGCTGTGGGACAATGATTGATAACGGGGAGGTCGTTACCTTATTGGGTCAAGAATATAATTATTTATTCAGTGATAGACCCGGTGTTGTTGTATCAGTGATCTTCAATCGACCTATTGAGCCTGAAAATAATAGTGAATCTGTTACTCCAAATGATGAACAACCTGATACGACTGGAGAGTTCAATGAATCGTCTGATACCGACAACAGTGAAACAACGACATCTAATCCAAATAATGAATCTTCATCAAACCCACTTTCATCTTATTTTATGATGTTATTAACTTGGTTAATAAACCTTATTAATAGTCTTTTTTCTCGATGATATATTCTAACGATGATTACTAGTCATATTACACCCCATAATACCACTAGTCTTTAATGGTATTATGGGCGTCAGTAAGCTCGGTGTAATACCATGATTTTAACTGGCTAGTAACGCTAACTACAGCGAATTATCATTATTAAAAATAATGGCTTATCCGAATTGGGAATTGGGAATAGCGATATTGAATGCTAAATTTTAATTAGAAAAGACATATCAAAGGAATGAGCCATGAAAGCAATAGCTGTCATATTACTTGCATGTATCTCTCTATCTGCATATTCAATCCAGTACAACGCAATAGAAATTGCGAATAACTTTCAAATCCCTTGGGGAGTGGAATTTGTTAATGAAAAACAAGCTATCGTAAATGAAAAAAATGGCACTGTTTCATTACTCGATATTACCTCTGGTAATAAACAGATACTCTTCAAAGTTCCAGACGTTGATAGTCAAGGTCAAGGTGGTTTATTGGATGTTGCGCTTGCGCCTAATTCAGATGTAAAGCACCCAATACTCTTCTTTACCTATAGTAAATCGACGCCAAAAGGCACCACCGTCGCACTAGCCACAGCTAAATTACAAAATAATAAACTAGAAGGCTGGAAAGATGTTTTCGTTGCCGATGCCATAACCAGCACTGGTCGTCACTTTGGTAGCCGTATTGCATTTGTTGATGATAAGGTTTACTTCTCAATTGGTGATCGTGGTGTACGTGACAATGGACAAGATCTTCAAACTCATGCTGGTTCTATTATTCGCTTGAACCTCGATGGCTCTATTCCAACAGATAACCCCTTTAAAAAAAATAAAGGAAAACCTGAAATCTGGAGTTACGGACACAGGAATCCTCAAGGCCTGTTTTATGACAAATCAACAAAACAGCTCTGGTCAATTGAGCATGGGCCTCGTGGTGGTGATGAAATTAATTTGATTAAAAAAGGGGCTAACTACGGCTGGGCAAAGGTATCTCATGGCAAAGAATATTGGGGCCCAATCGCAGTGGGTGAAGCAACGTCATTGCCTAAAATGAAAGATCCGAAACTGGTCTATATCCCTTCAATAGCACCAAGCAACATGGTGATCTACAGGGGAAGTCATTACCCTTCCTTAAAAGGAAAAATCCTAGCAGGCGCGCTTAAATTGGCTCACATTAATGTGGTAACAATTAAAGACGGTAAGCTAACTGAATCTTCTCGATTAATGGGAGAACTCGGTGAACGTATCAGAGATATCACAATTAGCCCTGATGGTTATCTCTATTTTTCGACAGACAGCGGTAAGCTTTTTAAGCTCGAAGAGAAATAATCAATAGCATGACGATTCATCAGCTCTTTTTACCTTTTGAAAGTGCGATAACAAACATGTGGGGAACAGTTAGCGAAGCAAGCCCCCAAAACAATGTTTGTAATGATTTATCTTCAACGGGACCAATTGACTCCAAGGAGAGAAACAAACCAATGAAGAATAGATAAGTCATTATTAATAACAAAGATACAAATCGGATAGAAAAATCTTGTCTGGTGACAATACGTGGCAAATATTCAGCATAATGACGATAGCTATGAAGTAGGCAAAAGTAACAAGCGAAATAAATAAACGGCGATGCTACAGCACTAATAATTACTAACAGTAGGCCTTCGACAAGATTGGCTTTATTAGGTCGACGCAACAGAAAAGTAGTACCGACGACACACCACACCACAAATAACCACATTACGTCAGAGAAGTCATACCCTGTCAGTAATAAAAAAAGTCTCATAGTTTCTGCAGGATGGAAAATGACTGGCAGAGCTATGATGATGCCCCCCAAACCAATACATTGAAACCTTGATCTCGTTGGTTGCTCTCCCCAATCGGCGCCAAAATGGTATGCCGATACCAACAAAAACAGAACAAAAGAAAGTAAGGGTGAGATAACCCACCCTAAATAGACCACGATAGACAAGACTAAATAGCCAAGCAAAAACAGCCATGTCGACGTCTTTTTTAATGACACGCTTTTTAAAGCAATCCAAGGATCAAGCAAACCATGTGGCAGGCCGATGAACAAAACAATTAACATTACAGGCCAAAACATCGCCCAATGCTCAACAAGTAAAACCAGTGGAAGCGCACACAGCAAAAAGCATACAGGCTTCTGCTTTATCGCACTGTTCCAATCCGCTTTAACCACCAGCCATGACCTCTTTAATAAACGGCCATTTTGGTAAAGCACTGATCACTTGCATCCATTCTTTCATACCAGCTTCATCACTCATAAATGCAGAAAATTGGTCACCGTTTAACTGGCTTGCCATTCGAATAAAGTAGTCTGGCCCATCCACAGGATTATGCTTAATGACGTTTAAAAACAAGTGATCCATTCTAGCCTGCAGGTGATGCTGCTGATGTGAAAACGCTTTTTGTTTAGTAATAATGGATTGTGCACAAGCCAATGCCCATGCTTGGATTCGCAAAAAACCATAGCCAGAACTGGCTCTTAATGCACCACCAGCAATCCCCCCTTTAACCAATACAGATCCTTCTAAATGTGTCTGCCCCATGGGTAAAATGGCTGATTCACGACGGATAATCGATTCAATTTCAATGTCTTCTGCTCGGAGCGCTGATTGAAGGTCATCTTTCAACAAATCGGGATTTAGAGGGTAGCGATGAAAAACCGTGGGCTCAATTAATATGTGCCAAGGAGAAAAAGGAAGAATGTAATAAAAACGCATGCATTGATTATCGCCATGCATATTACACATTAGCCTTACAGTATCAGGCGCGAATATAGGACGGGATAACGTCACCTCATAACCTAAAAATGACTGATAAAGTATTGCTTCACAAGGTCTTGGGCGAGTATCAATAACGATATCAGCTTCTAAATTACCAGCTGTTGTCTCCACCAACCAAGATTGGGAGCGAGTTGGCGAAACAGAGGCAACTTCAACTTCCATTTTTAACGATACATTTGCCGAATCCAATTGCTGTAAGCAAAAGTCGTAGTAGTTTTCAGCAGGGAGACAACAATATGAAGTCGAGTCATAATAATGAATATGTTGTGCATCATTTAACGATGAAAACAGACATTGTTGCCAACGATATTGAGCCATTTTATGCCATTGGCTATCTGGTTTAGCCCAATAACACCATGTTCTGTCATTTTCGTAGCATTGTCTTGATTCCAGTAATAGTAACGACCCAGAAAATCCTTGTTCCTTTAAGCAACGAGCAAGCGCCAAGCCCGCACAACCTGCACCAAGTATTGCAACATTGACTTTCATTTTGTTCACTCTCCCTGAGTCTAGAGTCCTAAAACATTGACGATATTGGTGTGCAAACCTTTATCATGAGGACGATGCCAACGTCTGGTTCCATTACTCAATATAAAGTGAAGTATACACTTCGCCGTCAACGAGCACTTTTTAGCCATAGAGACCGTTGCTCTTACAGTAAAATCAGGCTCTCTTTCTATTTGAAACCCAATCGCTTGGTAACATTTGGCGGCAATATAAATGGATAGCCTTGATTGTTTAGGCAAATAAGATAAACCCGACATACCACTGCTGTAGTATTGCTCTGCTAACGATAAGAGCTTTTTCCTTGCATGAAAAATGTCGCAATGGTGTGAAGGCGCCTGCTCGATTTCTAAGGGAGCCATACCATGTAACCAAGTAGAGGGAACATATCTCCTCCCTAGCTGCGCATCTTCAAAAACATCTCTAGCGATATTCGTTAACTGCATCGCGATGCCAAGATCGATAGCATATTTAAAAGCAGCTCTATCATCGACCTCTAAAGCGTGACACATCATAATGCCAACGGTGCCTGCAACTCGGTAACAATACGTCAGTAATTCTCTTTTCGAATCAATAGCAGGTTCGTTTTGATCAAACAAGAAGCCGTCAATCAAATCCAAAATGGGATTAATAGGAAGCTCAAATGATTCTGTGAGAAAGACCGTATCGCGTTCAGTTTTATTTTCAATAAGGCGTTGTCGAAACTGGTTTAGTTTAGAAGAGGAGTTCCCTTGATTATCAGCTAAATCATCGAGGTATCGGCAGAATTGGTATAAGCAATAGCTTCGCTCCGCATGGCGTTTTCCCATAAATAACGAAGCAAAATAGAATGTCTTACCATGCTTTGCCGTCACTTTATGACCACCTTGCAAAAAGGCAACTGACAACTGTGAGACGATAGTAGATTGGGAAAAATCCGTCATTGACTTCCCCCCACCTTGCCATACTTTTGCTTTAACAACGATTCGACGACTTTGGCTGAACTTAATACTCCTGGTAATCCAGCTCCAGGGTGTGTTCCCGCACCAGCTAAAGACAAGTTATTTAAGCCTTCACCATTATTATGGTATCGAAACCACGCCGATTGATAAAAGTGCGGTGAAATTGAAAAACCAGCACCTGAAGGACTTAAATAATCATCTTTGAAATCCTCAGGTGTCATGTAAAAAACCGACTGAATATGGCTCTCTAAATCTAGTAAGACAGTTTGAGATAGACGTTTAATGACCCGCTTTTTTAATTTCTCACCATCTTCTTTCCAATTTTGACCGCCATCTAAATTTGGTACAGGTACGAGAGCATAAAAACTGTCATGCCCTTGTGGAGCAAAAGAAGGATCGGTTGCAGTAGGACGGTGAAGATAAAGAGAAAAATCGTCAGTGAGCACTTTATGTTTAAAAATATCGTCTAATAACCCTTTAAAACGTTTACCAAGTAAAATCGTATGATGCTCTACAGCTGAATATTGTTTATCAGTGCCAAAAAACAAGACAAACAAGCCCATCGATTTACGAGCCAATTTTGTTCTTGCCGTAGCTACTATGCTGCTTTCTTTTTTTAATAATTTTCCATAAAGGTAAGCAGGATCGATATTCGATATCAAATGATCACAAGGTAGATTAGTACCGTCTTGTAAGGTAACACTCTTAACATAGTTATCTTTAGTTTCGATCAGCTCAACAGAGTTACTGGTAATGATTTCAATATCTTGCTCAATCATTAACTTTTCTAACGCTTTTACCAGTGCACCCGTTCCCCCCATTGCGAAATGAATGCCGAACTTTCTTTCTAAAAAATGTATTAAATTATAGATACTGGTCGTATCAAAAGGATTACCTCCAACCAGTAGAGGCTGGATAGAAAATGCCTGTCTCAGTTTTTCATTTTGCATATGGCTACTAACGAGCTGCCATACTGAACGGTAACTTTTTAATTTGATCATCGTGGGTAGCAGTTTCATCATGTCAGCCATTCGATGAAATGGTTTATCCGCTAACCGTTCAAAACCAACATGGTAAATCGACTTAGACTCTTGCAATAAACTTCTATAATGCTGAACGTCACTCGGATCAATATTGCCGATTGCGGTTTCAATATCATGTTGACTACCACCGTAATCGAATGTACTGAGATCATCAAAGACAAATCGGTACCATACTTTTAATGGTGTGAATTCGATATAGTCAGCACGTTCACGATTAAATAGTGCAAATAATTCATCAAACAAGAAAGGAGCAGTAATCACAGTGGGGCCTGCATCATGACGATAACCATCGACGTTAAAGACTTGAGCTCTACCACCAATCTGTTGATTTTTTTCGACTAAAACAACATCAAAGCCCAGTGCTCTTGCCCTTAACGCAGAGGCGATGCCTCCAAATCCCGCTCCCATTACGACAACTTTCATAAGTTATCCCTCTATACGTGTTTTTAATTCCTTGATCGTTTGCTGCAAGATAACGGTGGCTTCTATAGGTAATGGAGCCAATGAAGAGGTAGCTTGATCTAAGAGTATTAATATTTTTCTTTTAATATCATCCTTAGCGGTTCCAATATCTTCATCGCTTGCGTTAAGACTTCCAGCTAATTCGTGAATGCGTATGTTGACGATATTGGGTTCTTGATTTGTAGCATCTTGTGATTGATCACAAAGATCATCATAGAATTGATAGGCAAGTGCGAAGGAACTTGCAGCATTAGATAAGGCTTTGGCCAAAGACGGTTCTCCAGCTAATAGAGCCGGTAATTCAACAGATAGACTGAGCAATGGCGCTGCTTTATTGGTCGCAATAAGCGTATATGATTGTTCGGTTAATGGCAGTTGAGGTGATAGATCCTCCATCTGCCCTCTAATGGTTTCCATGACACGACGACACACCGTCGCTTGAAGATGACTGTTTGCAGGTGTGTTTATTTTAGACAGCGCATGATAGGCCGCAACAATGAGGGTATCACCTAAACAGATTGCTTCTTCCACAGAAGCTTTAACCCACAACGCATCTTGACCTCGCCTTTGTTGGTCTTTGTCTTGTACATCATCATGGATTAAAGAAGCATTGTGTAATAGCTCAACGGTAACCGCTAAAAGTTTTGCCGTATTCGCATTTAAACCTAAAGAAACCGCAGTAATATAACAAATTTTCGCGCGACGCTGGCTTCCATCAGATTGCTGATGATAACGTAAGTATGAAAGTGTTACTGGGCCAGAATGCTTGCATAATTCAAACATCAACTGATTGATTTGTTGTGAGAAATTATCAGGTATAACGACTTTTAAGTCTTCATCAGTTTTCGAGATCTTATACATAGTATCCTCCATAGTAAGAGGACAAATGCCCTCTTACTAAAATGAAGATGAATTAAGCTCTTGCGTTGTCTGCATCTCTTGTTGCTGCCGCCCAAATAACAACACCAAATGCAATCTTGTTAACAAAGTCAGCAAGGTTGTAAATGAGATTGAGCATTGCAACGTTTCCGCCATCTCCAAAGTAACCAACGAGATAACCAATAGGATAAATTGACCAACCAATAGTGACGATAAGCCGTAATGCTTTGAAAGCGCTTTGACTGGCTTCATTCCCACTATTTGCATTGATAGTACTCGCCTCGCCAATGAAAATTTCATAGATAATGTAGAGCCAACCAATCATACCTATAACAAAGCCAACCATTGGGCTTAAGGTACCCACCTCGCCAAGATAACCACCGACAAGCATAACAATACTTGCAATGAGTAAACGCCAGAATAAAGAGGTAGGAACAACGGCAATGACGACAAGAATGAGGAAGAATTCGATGATTTGAAGCGGTACAGTGAGGAGCCAATCTACATATCTAAATACGGTTGGGCTTTGCCCTGTTTCAACCCACACTCCTCGCATATAGAAGTAGTGAAGGCAAGCAATACCCGTTACCATTGCCGCGACCGAGAGGGATGTTTTCCACTTACCAACAACCCTATCTCGCTCAACCCAAAAAAAGAACGTGGCAGCCATCATGGCTGCTGACATCAGCCAAAAGCTGACTCCTACAAAGTCACTAGGATTTAGCATAACCATTTCCTTAAATTTTGATAAAAGTGTTTATCGGTTTAGGGATATTTGAAATAAAAATTTCAAACACTAATACACTCTATTAAGTGAAGTACGAATAATTTTTTAATTTGATCACTATAAAGACCAACTTATTTATCATCCAACAACTGAGTAAAAAAATTTAAAGCCTTTTAAGATAAAATAATAATATATCTTATTTAAGATAGACAAGAAATTGAGTTAAATTTCATATTTTCTTATTTATGAGACACTTTCAAAAAATAAAGAAAGACGAAATAAAACATATTAAAACACATTGTTTATTTAATTTGAAAATGGTTTTTAAATTATCAAAATGCGACTTATTTTGATAAGAAATCACCATTCAATTAAATTTAGCAAAAATAATACCATTATTTCTGGTAGATACGGTATCACTATAAAGCACACCTAGTTATATTTTAAAAATGATTCTCAGTGCGATAGTAAAAGGCAATAACGTTTACCAATTAATTGAATATTGTTATTTCTGCTGAAGTGATGACTAATGAGTAGAAGAAAATTTCCCAACTATTAACTGGCACGTCGAAGTACCGATAATAGCCACAGTACTACTAAACTGATGTTTAGAAGATCACGTATCTCGTGCTTTCTTAGTATGAATTTGAGGCTATGCGAAGTGAAGTGAAGTGAAGTGAAGTAAAAGGATGAGGATCAACAGAGAATTTAAGAATATAACTGATAAATAAAAAGACCACTATTTCTAGCGGCCTTTAAGGGCTATCCCACAATTTGCTCCAAACCATGCGATCATGTATATCTTCAATTCTTCTTCTAACCACACCTAAATGATGTGCTTTTTTCAGCTCTTTTTTAGTTGTTTTTTGTCTATTTATCATTATTAACCCAAGCATTATTTTCTTTAGTCGCTAATAATTTACCGACAATATCTCTCAATTCAATTTTGACAGTAAAAAATGGAGCAAAAGAAGATGATGATACTTTCGCACCTCTTAAACATTTCATAAAAACAGTTTCAGATTTGATTATTTTATCTAAATCATTAATGTACATAATATTATATACTGACATTTATATTTCCTATTTATTTTAAGTTATTACTATAATTATTATTTAAGTATTATCTAAACTTCATAGAGAAATAATAGAAACAAATAGAATAATGATAAAAGCAATATTTTTAGTGTTCGATAATGGGCGGCAATAAAATGCTACCCTTTAGAAAGCCTTATAAAGCAACGACATTTGAAGCTTGAAGACCCTCTTGACCTTGTTCGACATCAAAAGAAACCTTTTGACCATCCATCAATGTCTTAAAGCCTTCAGAAACGATAGCTTGAAAATGTACAAATACATCTGCACCGCCATTGTCTTGGGTAATAAAACCAAAACCTTTATCTTCGTTAAACCATTTAACTAAACCAGTATTCTTATTAGACATAATGTGTCCCTTAAATAAATTCATAAAATATCGCAAATGCGAAGTACTAAGAGTCTGAATTATCGATGTGACGAAGAAGCTAAGGGAAACACAGAGGATGGCAACAATAACGAAGATATTCTGAGGGTTTTACTTTTACTTGATGTTTCATTAATAACTCTGAACAACAGAGCCATTACAGTAGAACACTAAATCGATAGGCTGTATACGTTTATTTTATCAAAAACCAAAAATAAAACTCAACCCAATGATTTTAATGACATTTATTAATTAAATTTATTTTTATATCTATTATTTAAATAACCTGTACAATAGCCGATGCAAAACAACGATTAATTAAATATTCTATTAAAAAGCTTCTCTGTTTCTCTTCCATTTAATTCATCACATCTATTCTGCAATATCTTTTCTTCATTACTGAGTTAGATGATTGTCTTTGCACTACACCTCTAATATAGCGAGATTATGATGCGTAAATCTGGAAAGAAACCTGGAAAAAAAATAAGAAAAAATGCTTTTGAAGATCGATTTGCTCTTATCGTTGAAGACTACCATAAAGCCAAAGAAGTGCTGGATTCCTTAATAGTAGGAACAACTGAACATAATAAACAACAGACGATATGTAATAACCTTTTTGCAAGCGCAGAACGCTGTATAAAATCAGGATCATAATAAAAATTAACTATCCTTTATTGTTACTACCTTTCAAAGCAGTAAGCTTCCTATCCACTCTCTTACAGCGTTTCAACATTAGACTGACTTTTACTTTTGAGTGCCGACACCATGAAACTAATGACTTTTCGATCTGAATGTATTTGCGGTACTGCGACTATCCCAGCCTTTTTGTCAAAGCTTGGTGTCAAAATTCACAAAGTAGAAATAGCTAATGAACCTTCAAAAAAGGCCAAACAGCGCATGGGTGAAAAAGATGTTTACACGATAGAAGTACAAGATAACCACACGTTAGAAAGCTTACGAGAGCTAATGACAAAAGAGATAGAACAGGAAGGTATGTTTTTAAATCTACACAAATGCTACCAGACATTAAATCTTGGTATGTCGCCAGATGAAAGACATTTCAACAGCTAGTGCGAAATTTATCTCTTAAACATTACCTTGCTCAATCAGCCAACCTCTACGTTTATTCATATCCCAAATAACGTATAAAATTTAAGGACAACCCATGATTACTATTAACCTTCGCCTACCGCATGGCAGCACTGAAGACTATCCCCAACAATTTATCGCTTACACGAAATCTGGTGCTTTTCTTCAAGATCTTGATGGTACGAACAAAGTCACTATTCCCGCCTACAGCATACTATCCGTTATCCTAAAAGACGGTGCTTTCAGTACATCAATGAAAAAAGATTTGAAATTAACAGAGCCAACAAAATTTAGCGATTACAAAGACTCGATGAAATTAATGGAAACAGCCGAGAAAAACAGTAAAGAACAATAATATCGACAATACCAATCATTGAGATTAACCAACGGCAACCATCAGGTAACCATTGGTCATCCATGCTTACTCCCCGCCGCTAAATAACCAATATACCCTTATCGGTATGGTAAATAATTACAACTTTGCAACGGATACGGATGGTTTTCCTTTTATTGTAACTGTACAAATACATGTCCGTTGTTTACTTCAGCACAAGGTATAACGAAAATATTACATAACTGCCAACGTATATTTACTGCCACGACTAGATGAATAAAGCGCGTCAGTATATAGAGAGAACATCGCAATATTCATTCTATGCGGTAGCGGAAAATAACATATCGAAATCGTAGTTATCATACGTCAAGTTCATTTTTAACCGTTCCAAAGATTTCGCCTGTAACTGTCTTACTCGCTCTCGGGTTATTCCAAGCGCAAGTGCAACTTCTTGTAATGTTTGAGGTTCATACCCCATCACTCCAAACCGACGACACAGAATCTCTCGCTCTCTTGGCTTTATTTTGTTTAATATGTCCTCGGCTAAATTGACCATACTGTTTTCTTCTACAATATGAGAAGGTGACGGTATTTGTTCATCAACCACGAGGCTCGCGATGGTACCTGTACTTTCATCATCCCCAATGGTTTGATCTAATGAAACGATCTTTTGTTCATAAGAAAACAATGTTGAGATGTCATGAGTTTCTTTGTTGAGTTGTTGAGCTATATCTTCATGCGTTGGTTCATGGTTTTGTTTTTTCATTAAATCTCGGTGTGTACGAAGCAACCCATTAATTTCTTTAGACACATGTACGGGTAAGCGAATGGTTCTATTTTGATTATGAATAGCACGTTCAATGTTTTGTTTAATCCACCATGTAGCATAAGTTGAAAAGCGAAATCCTTTTTCTGGATCGAACTTTTCTACTGCAGTGATTAATCCCAAGTTACCTTCATCAATCATATCGCCTAATAATAAGTGTGCTGCACGATACTTTTTGGCAATACTCACTACTAATCTTAAATTCGATTCGATTAACTTTTCTTTGGCTTGATTATCGCCACGCAAGTATTTTCGACTGTAATGAATTTCATCCATTTTAGTGAGAAGTGGTTTACTAGATATTTCCTTCATGTATATACCGATCATATCGATCTCGGTGTTTTTCATTTAGTTTCCCTACTAATATAAGCATCACATACAAGTGCACATTATTAAAAATTAATAAATCTAGGCACCAGAATAATATTCTCTGAAAGCACCTATTCATACTTAAATCACAGTACTATTGTGGCAACATTCTCTTTACCACACCAAGCAATGCCATTGCGGAATATAAAAACACATTCACAGAAAATATATCAATCAAATAAGTGTATTTGTGATTTTGATGCTAATAAGAAAACTTAAAAGCAAAAAAATCATAAATAAGATGGAATGGCACGATTAATATTGCGGTAAAAATCACAACACATAAATATCGTGCTACAAACAAAAGTAAAAGTTCGATTCTAACATTATAGATTAACTATAACCCGCTTCTCATACTCATCGAGTTATCTATCTTTAAAAATAAAAAGGCCATTCACAATGAATGACCCTTAGACTTTTTATAGACTTAACATTTAACTTGGCGTCGCTTCTAATACAATTGTCTGTAACGGTTTTAGTGTCACAACAACAGGATGAGAGTAAGTTAACGGAATTGACTTATTTTCACCATAAGCTGTTGTTAACTTAAATTGATCACTTACACCATTAGGTAACTCTAGGTCATGCTTAAGATCTAAGTAATAAGATTGACTATGATTAGATGGGTTTCTCAACGTCACTATCGACTTATCTTTTGACCAAGCCGCCCAGCCATAAACATCAAGGCTTGTTGGATCGTTGCCAACCCAGTGGCTGTCAAATAAGACATCTGTATTGTTTTTTGCCCAATTAGCAGCTGTTGCTAATACATCCCAGTTATTTTTCGTCAATAAGTCTGGGGTTATATATAACTCTTGAAGCTGCGTCCCTGTCGCAAAGTAACTCCAAACTTGATCATTAAAGTCTTGTGCTGATTGCTTATCAAGATGTTTGGCATTTTTCGCATACACAATACCATGTAGCATCAACGAATTAAGTGGAAATAATGGACCTTTCTTAACAATAGAGCGGTAAGTTTCGGCATCACGATAGGTAATCCATTTTTGAACATCGCTTCCCTCCCCATAAAAGTTAATATCATCACCTTGGCGCCAGATAGAATCAGCATAGAACAACCACGATGGGGAAGCATTGGTACCTGTGGTTAAATTAATGAATAAGTCTTTATTGGCTTCCGACATATCATTTATTAAATGAATGGCAGCATCAAAATCACTAGTAAACTTACTCCCTTCTATAACATTACTCGCATTTCCAGTGCCATCTAACTTAAACATACTGACATTTTGTTTGGAAATTAAATCAATAATTTTATTGTGGAAGTTCTCGTAATAATTAGGGCCAGATAAAGCAAACTTACCATTAATGGTTTCTAGCTTATTTTCTTTTGCATGAGAAACACGCTCTTGAAGTGGGGTGTTATATCCTCCCCATGGTGATAACCAAACACCTAATTCAGCATTATACTTATGTGCCTTATCTTTAATTTTTGTAAAGCCATGAGGAAAGTTTTGACTAAAGTTCCATAATCCTGAGCGATCATCCCAGCCGTCATCCAACAAAAAACCACTCATAGCGACATGGCGCTTTTCAATTAGTTCATGACCAAATTTTTCAATACGATCAAGAGCGTCAGCTTCATTATAATGCGTGAAAAAGCCTATATCTAACCATGAGTTATAATGCAGATACTGAGCATATGGACGCTTTCGCGTTAAATTAAGAAACTCGTTAAAGTTTCTTCTCAATTGTCCTTGTTCAAAAGTACTGATATAAGTTCGGCTTTGTAATGAAACATCCGTCCTAATTGGTAGTTTAGTAACGAGATTTTGCGTCACCCCCCCTTCATAAGCTCTTGTTGTCACTAATGGATTCTGAGGCGTAATAACGAAATGATCACTGATTATTGGTGAACTCTCAATAGCACCATCAACAAATGGCGCTTGAGTGTGAAAAGGCAACAGCGTAATAGAATCAATTTTTTGAGGTGTAGACTTAGCTTTTATACTAAAGTCATATGTTAAATATTTACCTTCGTGAAGAGCGAGTATATTCGTGACTTCAAAGTTCTTACTCGACATTGATATAGTAATCTGATCACTCTTTTGAGTGATTTGATCAACAGTAAAATCGCTTGAATTTAATATATTATTGTCACTAATTTGAAGATAAAATAGGTTGTCAGTAGTAATCGTATCTTTTGTTTGTAAGTTTTCTATTTTTACATCCGTAAAATTCGCCTTGTCTCCAGATACTACAACATTTAAATTATCACTATGAAGCGTGAAGTCTTCGGCATAACTCATTTGACTACTTAATAATAATGCCATTGTTATAGTAGATAAAATAAATTTTCTATTATTCATTATATTACCCTAATTATATTTTTATAAAACCATATGTATTTTTAAGATGATTAGTTTCAATTAAACACAGCCACAATTAATAAAATAGATAAATTATGTATTTGTACATACATCTATTTAATCAATTAGTTTAAAATAAAAATGAAATTAAGATCACAATTGTAAGCTTTTAAATTTATCAATAAAAAGTATCTATTCAATCAAAAGTGAAAGCCTTCTTCATAGATCTACATTATAAAAATGCACTGAAATCAGTAAGTATTTTAAAGAAATGAAAGTTCTTTAAAAATAAATACTCGTTATACTTTCGATTTACGCACGGTTTAACATCACATTTTTAATTTTTGTTATTAAAATAAGGGAGCAATATGAGCTCCCTATAATGACTAATATGAGTTAATCAACAATCCGAACATCAATACCTTGGGTAGTAAGCTCGTTATAATAATCCTGCGGGATTCCACTATCTGTAATTAGCATATTCAATTGCTTTGGATGTGCTATCATACAAAAGCTCTGTCGGTTAAACTTCGACGAATCAGTTACAGCAATAACATTTTGAGCAGCTTCAAGCATTTTTCGGTTTATATTAGCTTCAGCTTGATGAGGTGTTGTTATACCAAGAGATTTATCAAAGCCATCGACCCCTAGGAAGAATGTATTAAAGTGATATTCAGACAATAACTCTTCTCCCATCGAACCACAAATGGAATAAGAGTTAGATCGCATAAATCCACCGGTAAGCATCACGGATAAATTGTTTTTATTTGCAAGGTGATAGGCGATATTTATACCGTTCGTCATAACGACTAAATCGTTTTTATCATCTAAATTTAGAGCAACTTGCTCAAGCGTAGAGCCGGAATCAAGAATAATTTTATCACCGTTATTGATAAGTGAAGCCGCATATTCACCTAGCTTAGCTTTGATTTTACATTGCATTTGTTTTTTTTCACCAAACGGGCGCTCAAAAACAAATTGACGATTTAATCTTGCCCCACCATAGCAACGTGTCAAACAACCTTTTCTTTCTAATCTATTAAGGTCATTACGAATCGTCACTTCAGATACCTTGTACTGTTGTGCAAAGTAGCTGACTTCTCCTCTTTGATTACTCTGAATATATTCTAAAATTTTTCTACGTCTTAAGTTAGTAATAGATTTCATACCAAGCAACAACCGATAACTTATAGTTTTATTTTCCCACGGTTTAATATATACACAGTCTGCTATCGCTCATTATGGACAAGCTAAAACTAAAAGTATTTCTTTGCTACAAACGATATAAATTGACATACTTTTCGCCTATATTAAACATACACCTAAAATACAGCCATCTACTTTGGATAACTTTCTTATCTGTATTTTATGTATTATTACATTATTAATATTAACGAGTATTAACAGATAAAAATTATAAATAATTTTATTGTTTTAAATCAAAAAACATATAAAAAAAGAGTGACTCCCATTCCACCACAGTTATCTAATCCAATAAAAAACATTAAATATAATTTTTATTTATGATATTAAACTGAGTTTGATATTGGTTCAAAATTATCACAATTAATCTTATGATATATGTCATTGTGATCCTTATTCAAATTAATATATTCTTTATCCATTAGTCTTTAATAAGAAAATCACAAAAGGACTAATAATAATGCATCTTAGAAAAAAGATACTTTCACTTTCACTTTTTATGTCATTAGGAATATATACTAATCCACTACTTGCAGCAGATATATCTAGCTCATCATTAACCAATAATAAATGTAATAAGATAGAGTCACCAAAAGTTATACCTAGTTTCTCAACATGGCAATGTCATAAAGGCGTATTTAAGTTAACCCATAAGTCTAATATTGTTGTTGATGTTAAATACGCAAAAAAATTATTATCAACAAGTGAGGTTTTACAAAAAGATATACTTGACTTGTTTAGCAAATCACTAAATGTTGTTATTTCTGAAAAACCAAACAAAGGTGATATCTTTTTAACCATTTCAAAACAAGAAACATCACTCAGCAATGAAGGATATCAACTCGATATTGCTGATCACCTAACTATTAAGGCTTTACATGATAATGGTGTTTTATGGGGCACACGCTCATTACTTCAATTACTTCAATTAGATCCCGCCCATAGTCATATTCAACATGCATCTGTTACAGATAATCCTAAATGGGAGCATCGCGGTTTATTACTGGATGTTGGTAGAATGTACCTTCCCACCGATTTCTTAAAAAATATAATCAAACAGCTTTCATATTTTAAGATGAATGAATTACAACTTCATTTAAATGATAACGTTATTAAAATTGATGAAGATAACTGGTTAAATGCAGAGTCAGGATTTCGATTAGAAAGCACTTCCCATCCTGACATTACCTCACAACAACACTATACAAAAAAAGAATATATAGAACTGATCCAATTTGCTCAGTCTTATGGTGTGAAAATTATTAGTGAAATTGATGCCCCTGCTCACTCTTTGGCATTCACGCAAGCATATCCATCTCTTAGGTTAAAAGGTGAAGGTGTCAGCCCTGATCATTTAGATCTCGCCAACCCAGAAAGTATCCAGTTACTGGAAGACCTTTGGCAAGAATATGCACCGATCTTTACCGATGTGCACATCGGTACAGATGAATACCGACATGGAAATCCAGAAGATATAAAAAGTTTTGTAAATCACTTTGATAAGTTCCTTCATAAACTTGGAAAAAAAGAAGTACGAATGTGGGGTAGCCAAGCGAGCTATGGTGGGGCAAAAGGAGTTAAAAGAGATCTATTAGTCGATTTATGGTACCCAGGTTACTACGATCCTAAACAAGCCATTGATGATGGTTACGACATTATTAACAGCCAAGACGATATACTATATATGGTTCCTTTTGCTGGATATTATCAAGATTATCTCAATACCCGATGGCTCTATAACCATTGGACACCGAATGTCTTCACTGGAAAAGATGTCGCGCACTTTGATGTCAATAACCCTCATATCAAAGGCGGTATGATCAGTGTTTGGAACGATGCCTTTGCTGCAGGAACCTATTACGAACCAAGCGATATTCAAGATCGCGTTGAGCCTGCTTTAAAAACGGTTTCACAAAAGTTATGGGCAGCAAAAGCAACCACTACTTATGCTGAATTTAAGGACATGATGGAGGAACTTCACCCCGCTACTTAATCACTAAAAAGTAATACATGAATTAAAACACAATAAAAAAAGGTTGCTTAAATTAGCGACCTTTTTATATAAAACTTCGTTTCTTTACTTTTAAAGATATTTAATTTCTTTGCCAAGCCACAAAGCTTCATTTACTTTGATGTTTAACTATGATAATCCAATTCGTATACCTTGAGCATTGAGCCACTTTATTTAATTTATAACAATACATTTCCGCTATCCATTGATTCACGACTAATGGCTCTATCCAGCTACTGTATAACCGCAGACATTCCCACAAACTTTCATCTAACACGAAATAGCCAAATTCAGCTAACGCTTCTAGTTCAAGTACAAAGCAATCTGCTGTACGTACTTTTTCACGTTCCATCTGGAATAACGTCTTTTTTTTATCACCCTGATAAATAAAGGTTACAGGGCCATCTTGAATTGTTTTCAAACTATCTCGGATCGCTGTTTGGAGTGCTTTAGCTTCATCACCCGTAAACATCGCTCCAATAGATAAATCATCTGCACTAAGGTGTGTCAGTTTTTTCCAGCCTTGCTCTTTTACAAAGCCTAAACTTTTTTACTATCACTACTTTGTTGAATACCAAAGCTATCAATATTGATTAAGCGTTTAAATTGTCGTATCCAATAAAGTGCCACTAAGCCCAATGGCAATCGAACTTTATTATCTTCACGGCTGAGAACTGCACCGGGGTGTGCGTCAGCAATATGTAAAAGAGTACAAAGTAACGCAAGCTTGTACGTAGGCAGACTTAGCATCATTAACAATGATTTGCCTAATCTTGATCAGATCACCCGTACCATCATCAGGCAACTATATCACCACGGTTTGCCATTGCACGCTATTTCGACCTAATTTATCGTCATCACGCCCAGCCCCAGCACCAATATCATGCACTTTTAAGGCATCTTTCGATGAACTGGTAGGCCAATGCGCTTGCCAATTTTTATGTACTTGCTCAAAGGTTAACGACTGATATTGTTCACTCAGGCTTTGTGCATTTTGGTGATAAAAATCAATGGTTTTAGACATGATGATAGCTCTGAAAACAAGGTGAATTAATCATACTGTAAGTTATTGATATTCACGATTGAAATTTCAGTAATATTCTAATTTTGCTAAGGTTTTAATAATGTTTAGGCATTATTCTAAAGGCAACCTTTATCCGGTATCTAGATTGCAGAAGAAGTAGTGCTATTCTCTCTTCATCGAATAACACTAGACTTCCTTTTTATATCACTTCTTTGTTTAGAATATTTCAATCAGCTTATCAAGAATATGTAAATCATCCATTTGAAGTCGCTATTAATGATTCAATTTCAGTGATTTGAGACCATATATCTAACAACAACATATGTTCAAATGGTCGCCAACGGATCTCTGGCGATGATAAAACATGGCTAAGAGATTCATTGATTTCTATCCAGTATTGATCCCCTAAGTAGACCTCTTCAGGTACTGACTGAGTTAAGTAGTAGCTATGTGTCTCTCCTTGGTAAAGCGTCCAGTTAAACGAAGTATGTCGCTTATGCCAATATGGCAAAGCTTGAGCCCATAATTGGTTAGAATAATATAAGTAGGATTTATCCAAAAACGCGTTAAATAAGACGCCATGAGGTTGAGAAGGCCACACAGCCTGTTGCCACTGTAAAGGTAAAAAGTTAATCGATTGATGCTGACGCTGCTCATATTGAAATCGAAAAATAAAATCGCCTAGTTTCGCCCAAGCAACTTGGATATCCTCTTTAAACATGCGCGATTGAATAAGTCTAAATAAATGAGGCTTCGCCTGCTGTGCCGATAAATGCACAGGGATCTGCTCTAAAATCTCAACCAAGTCAGGCATATCACGTCTAATCACAACCAATGAGGGATTACCTTTGTATGGCAGTGCTGAAAACCCTATATCTTGCCTTTTTTGCCACTGTATCCAGAGATTAAGGTAAGGCTCATCAAGTTCATCATTTGTCCAACCATGACTGATTCGCTCCGAGATATAATGATGCATATCCTTAGTGAACAATGGCTCAGATAGCTGTTTTAGTAAAGGATCGGAAGACTCGTCAAAGAAGACTTCTTTACCGTCATAATACTGGCAAGTGTAAAGCCCGCAGATAAGATCACCTGCACCAACAAGAAAACGTCCTGTTTGCTGCTCTTCTTCAGTGGCTTCTCTTTGTAAGATTGATAACGCAAAATTATTAATCGCAATACGGCGCGCATGCTGGTAAAGATATTGCCGATAGAGGCCAATATTTTCATTATTCAAACTATCATCAATGAGCTTCTCAATACTGCTATTTTTGAGTTCAAGCAGTTTGCTACGCCACTGAACTATATGTGCCAGCGCATTGTCGACAATTTTCTGCTTGTGATCAAAAATCGTTTCACGAATTTGTTCTATGTGTCGATATTTACCAATACCATATAGGCTTCCAACATTGCCCATTAACATTTGGTAGCTACATTTCCTTAGCGCATGGCGAGTTTCGACAGACGAGATCCCCAAGCGTTCTACTTCAGATTTCAACGACTGCTTTTCATTAATACAAGCGAGATCACCAAACTTGTTAACCACGTGAGAAGGGCGATTGTATTGCTCAAACATGATGTTTACGTGGTCTATATCAATAGCAGACATTGTTCTGTTCAGTACTGTCTGCAATTCTAATACTTTGGCACTGTAGGTTGCATCGTAATGAAGTAATTGTATCGAAGCGAGCCTCTCCACTAACTCATTAACATGCAGCTTTAATTGCTGATGTTGTTGCTCAATAGCTTGCGCTGAAGCCGTGTTTATCCTTAATAAAATAGAATCTTGACCATAGCTATAGCGACCATTCTCTAGCCATTGATTAAAGCGCTTTTCAGGACTATCTAACGTTGAAAGGTAATCATAATAACCAATAGCAAAACCAATAAATGGGATAGGCTCTGCGGTTACACTCAGTCGATGTAGATCGCTGGCAGAATCATCCCACATAGTACGGGTTAATTTCTCAATCCAAGGCGCAAATAAGACAATATCAAACACCGCAGATAATGCACGTCCCCCATTTTTTGCGGCCTGCCATAATGCTTGACGCTCAAAGACATTCTCTAATTGAGACATTCTTTTGGCACTTAAAGGCAGATCTTCTTTATTATTCACAGCCTCCCAAAGCCCTTCCCAATGCTCAGGTACAAATGTTTGCTCTCTGATAGGAAGAATTAAACTTGGTATTTTATTTAATGCCGCAATTTCTTTAACATCATTAAGTTCACTTTTAAACTCTCTATCTAATCTTGAAAGCCAATCATGCTCTTCTTCTAGGGTATTTTCCCCTAACTTGCACATATTTGATGCCTGTACATTAAAGCAAATACAGAGACACCAAAATATTGTTAGGCATTTCATCTTCATTACAGGCTCCAACATTTTTTTGATTTAGGTAATGCGGAGTTAGCCACAAGTGTCACATTGTCTTGTTCTGCAAGCGCCGACCAACGTAAGCGATTTGGATAAAGCAAACTTTCAGAGGGAAGTATTGAGCGAGAAATACGGTTAACGACCAGCCTTTTTCCTCTAGCAGATATGTATTCAGATAACGCCAACGAAGAAAGATCATGGTGCGTAGAAAGAAGAATAATTTGATTAGCCTTGGCCACTATTTCTTGTCCTGTACCAATGAGCCCAGTAACATTCATTTCAATAACAGTTAACGCATATTGATTTTTTCTTATACTCACTAGCGCTTTTTCTAAAGTTGTTATGGTTAACCGCTGCTCAAATTCTGATAAGGAAGAAAATTCATCCCCCTTCAGTAAGACAACATGTTGCTCTGATTTAGCTGCCAACTCTAAAGCGCTTCGCAACACCTTATCTAATTTTGGAAAACCGTTTTTTATTTCTATAAGGCTCGTGCTTATCACCATCGGTGATTGAGGAGAGCGACTGAGCACATCACTAATGATTACGGTATTCAATCCTGAACGACTCAATGCCGCTGAACTTTGCCTTGCTTGTTTCAGCGTAATATTTGTAGGTGTTGAAGTGTAATTGATCATTGAACCGGGCCAATACATATCACGAGCATGAGCACCTAACTCCATTGATAAATGGTATTCAGAGACTGGCATCTCTGATTTTAAGAGTTGAATATTAGTTTTAACACGGCCGTATTCAGCTTTAGAGACACGATGGTTTTTAATCGCTTGTTCCCACACACTCATGATGCTTTGCCTTCTATCAATGGCAGCTTCTCGTGTTGTCGTAAGTGTTTTTAAACTCAAATTCCCTTTTTGATATGCAAGCCCTGTTGCCTCGATTTCACGTCGCATTAAGTTAAACTCAATCACCTCCCCTTCTGTGAACGCCTCACCTTGGTGATTCATACCAGCAATGGGAGCGCGATGACGAACCGGTTGTGTTCCAACAGGCAAACCACCGGTTAAATAATCACGGGCATGGATCAGTTCATGACCAAGTGCAATAGTAGGATCAATCGCAACATCAAGGCCTGGGAGCATTACTGTGTTTTCAATGTCAAAGTAAATTGCAGCAGGAACCCCAAGACCATTTGATTGATGCCCCATAAAACGCGATGACGTGATCAATGGTTCAGTAACAAACTGCTTTCCGCTCTGAGATGGCCTAATTACTACATGTATCTTCTCCATTGTCGCTGCATTTTGTCCAAGTGATTTAAATGCTAATGCTCGATCTCCTTGAGGTAAGGAAAGTGGTTGATAATGCGAAACTTGTTTGATGATCGCTTTCCCTGTTCGGGTATGCTTTAAATTTTCAAATAGCGTCGAAATACCGAGAAGAAATTCTTCCGAGTCTGTTTGAATATAAATTCCTTTTTCAACTTTAAATAAATAGCCTCCTTGATCAGCAACATCAATTATATTTTCACCATCAGGTGGGCCAAAATAGAGTGATGCCTGAGCGCAAGTAGCTAAGCAAAGTAAAACTATTACTGATAATATTTTCATAGTTATTTTTATAATAGAAGTAAGCGACTTCTTAGATGAGAGGTAACGAAAAGGGCAAAAGCACTCACTAGTGAACTATTACTCATTACAGCTCACTCTACAAATGAGTGCGATTTATACTCTTTGAAAAATGATGATTAAAATGAACATCGACTGGCGTAAATGGCGTTAACCCATTGAGGGTTATCGATAAAAGGGTTTCGATTACCCTGCCAGATTACTGCTTTTTCATGACGAAGCCTTTCCCATTCATCAACAGGATCTGCATTATGCCATTGCAGTAATGAACATAATTGACCAACCTTTGGCTCACCAGATTGAGTAGAGGTATCGTCCGCAATAAAAAGATCAGGCATATTCGCATCCAGTCCTTCATAACGCACTGCCATGTAGAAAATAGCCCGAGCAACGTCACCTTTCACCGCATCACGAGGTTCAAAGCTGTCATTATCTGTTTTATTAAATGGCGATTTTGTTAATGGTTTACCACCAAAATCAAAAGCTTTATTGGAGCGGATAGAATTAATCTGCACATCGGTAGGTTGTAAGTGATGGATGTCGGTATATCCCCACTGATTCTTTCGCTTAAAGCCTAATGATTTAGGCCACAAATGCTCGCGATTCCATGCGTCTTTGTTATTGTTTCCTGACGCAGTAAAGTCTTTTGATTGTGAACGACCACTATAAAAAAGAATCACATTATCCGGATTATTTGGATCTTCATTAGTGTCTTTAAGCGCAGACCAAACTTCATTGTAAGTTAACTGTTTTTGACCTCGTGAAGCGATAATCGAAAGCATATTTTTAAGTGCTTTTCCTTCCATCCCTTTCGCTTCAATATAATAGTCATCAATATAAGTATTATCAGCAAAGCTGCTAAAACTGATTGTCGCCGTAAAAAAACCAATCCAGATCTTAAAATATTTCTTTTTTTTATTTATTTTCATCATAACCTTTATATTAAAGCCAATTTTTACTTGCAAGCATACTTAACGTAAATTAACTAACACGCAACAATGAAGCCCAATAAATGTGACAAGGGAATGCTTTTATGGAATAAAAACGCATAAAAAAATAGACAAAAGAAATAATTTCTAATTATGAACCTTTTGGATTAAGCTGCAATAATTATCATTATGCAGCTTAAGTTGCCAGTGTCTTACTTAGCAATACTTCACGCGTAAAATAATCAGATTTTGATTTTAGTCGTTTGGAAAATTAAAGCTCTCTAGCTTCGTTTCAAGAATCTGATTGGCAATATATTTATGAATTGCAGTTGTTGGATGAGTGACTCCCCAAAAGACATATTTATCAGAGCCATGATAAGCACAATCATTGGTTAAATTATGACGATAAAGATAATCTTTCGCTGAACTGCGACTAATATTTAAACAAGCATCGTTGGCATTTTCAAAACCATACAATTGAGGTTGGGCGATGAGCTTCTCAAAAGTATTATATGCATCAAAAAGAACAACATTTAGCCCTTTTTCTTTGTAAATACGAGATTGCTCTGTAATAAATATATTAAAGGCTAAGATTTTAGCTCTAACAGTATTAATTTCATTTGGGGATGCATATTTAAATTGCGGTGCCTTTGTCGCATCAGGCAAAGTAAATAATAAAATGTTTTTAACGCCCGATTCGGTCAAACGAATCAGTGCACTACTCAAGTCTGCTTTTACATCTGCCACCTCACGACCATAATTCATAAAATCATTAAGACCAAATTCAAGTGTGATCAAACTATTTTCAGGATAATAGTTTTTTGCCATTTTCATATAGGTTAAGTAAGACGTGACCTGAGCATAAATACCAGTTAGGAGCAAATACTGGTTAGTTCCAGCTGCGCCACCCACCGCCCAATTATAAAGAGAGATGTCTTTTCCATTAGCTAGGTACTCTGTCCACACATAACCATTAGAAAAATGTCCTAAGAACCAAGAATTTCGATTTGGAAATACCCATTGAGAAGCATTATAAATATTTCCCGTGTCAGATAGGCTATCACCAAAAGCAATAATACGATTAATTACATGTTTATTAACGTCATCATTTGTCCAAATATCATGGTTATACGAATACCGATTATCAGAAGCATAAAAAAGAAAATCAGCAGTATCATGATTTACGCCTAATGTTTCTTTGCATCTATGTTTAATTTCTGACTGAGATATATTGGTGTAAAACATATTTTTCAACCTTCCCGCAGACCACCAATAACCATCAATAGTAAAGTAACCACCTTTCTCATCACGCGCCCACTCCCATGCTGTTGCGGGATCATCATGATTTTGTGCTGGCCGATACCAGCATTTTACATAAGTATAAGTTTGTCTATTTTGAACATTCGCAATATAGCTGACGCTCATCATTTCAGGTGTAACTGGAATATTATCTGCAAACGCTGGGGTTACTGCCATCAAGCTGGCTATCATTATCATTCTTGTCATAATTAAAAACTCACTTATGCCATTATCTGTTATTTATTAACGGATACTAGATAGGAAAATAAGCCAGCAGATAAGCTGGCTCATTGTGACTTTCTTACATGTTAAAATGAGGTTGATCTTATTAATCTAAACGAAGCGTCAGTTTGGTATAGCGAGTGTAACCATGAAGCAAGACGTAATATGTTACACCCGGTTGGGCATACAAGTGGCAAATCTCTTCATTCCCTGATCGGTTAGAGCGACAGTCAAAGGTTGAGGTTGTCGGCTTTCTATTAGCCCTTACATATAGATCGGCATCTCCCTTTCCACCAGCCAACGAAACCATAACAGTCGAAGCTTTATCAACATTAAAGACATAATAGGTTTTAGAGTTTTCGCTTCCACTTAAATCTTTAATTGGCTTCCACTTAATAAGAACATTGCCATTTGGAATAGGTGAACCGCAGCTAGCATCGACTCCCACCGAATTAAATGCGTTCACAACATCTTTAACGGTATAACCAAAATCTTCAGCTGCTTTGACAACACCACATGCACCTTCCTCAAAGGTACTGTTTGCCGTCCAATACAGTTGGTTTGCTAATGTAAATATTTCAAACCCTTTACGAACCCCCCAATTAGGTTTGTTGGCAAGTAAATAAAAGGCACGGTTAAACACACCACTTGAGAAATGTACATTCATACCATCATAGTATTGAGATGCATGATCGATAGAGCGACCATCTTTCGATGGTTGATCAAAATACCGTAACCCTCCTTCCGACTTGAAGATATCACTACCTACAATCCAATCTACTTTTCCGCGAAGATAATATTCAGCGGCTTCACCAGCAATATCAGAAAAAGCCTCGTTGATGCCACCAGACATATCTTTGTAAACAAGCCCTGAGTTTTGCTCTGTAAAACCATGACTAACTTCATGGGCACTTACGTTAATATCAACAAGTGGATAAAAGCGATCTTTACCATCTCCAAATGTCATTGAAGATCCATTCCAAAATGCATTCTCATACTCGGAGCCATAATGAACACGCATTGTTAATTGGAAATTTAATGGTGATGTATTCATCCAATCTTGATACATATTAAAAACGACATTACCAAAATAATGTGCATCGTTAAGCGGTGAAAAAGCACCGTTTACGTATCTAAAATCATTGAAGTTATCATTATCAATACAATTGTATTGATAAGCGATATTGCCTTCTGTCGCATTATTTAAATTAACGGTTTTAACTGCAGCATTTTCTAACGTACATATTGTTCCTTCTTTGTTGATAGGGAGACCGTCAAAATCAAGACCATAAATGTATTCAGAAGTTTTTATATTACCGCCAGGGCCCATTCCTGAGGCTTTAGTGTGATTCAATCCATCCCAGTGCTCTAAAATCCCCCCATTTATTGCATCAACAATATAAAACGGACGCTCAGGATGTTCGGAGGCGATAAAGAAATCAACGAGATAAACAATCTTTGCCGTTTGGTTATCATCAAGTTTTACCATTAACTTTGCGTTTTTGTTTTCAATATTATGATTGTTATTAGCAACGGACTGATGCGAAGTAATAGCAGCTAAAATTGCTTCTTCTTCATTTAATCTAGGCGTAATACTTGGTAAATCACGGTTGATCCCTTTCGCCATCAAACCGTAAACACCCGATGGTTTATTGTTAGAAAGAGTGGCCACAACAGAAGTATTAAAGACAGGCACACCTAAGTAGGTCTGTTGATACCGGACTTTAGTTTTCCCATTTGGTAAAACAACTTTATTTATTTCAGCAAAGCCCGTTTCTAACGGAGTAATACTCGTAGATTGTACTTTTAGACTCTGAGAAAGCACTTTATTATCATTAATCTTTACCATTTCTGCGGCATGTACCGAAAAACCAACAGATGTACCAAGAAGCGCTGCTATTTTGCAGCTTGTCTGACGTTGTAAGTTCATGTTTGGTTCCTGATGTTAATTAAATTATTACTTCCCAACGACTTTATAGGAAGCCTAAATATAGATATTCAAAAGCAATAATTTGCACATCAAGAGTGTCTGTAATTCAAATACCTTACAAGCATGCAAGCAAAATTAAACTCTTAACATATGTAATAAAAGCTTTACATTAATGTAACATTAGCCAGTCATCTCATTATTTTTTTATTTAGATTCAATTAGTTAAAAAAATTCTGAATATATAGATATGTTTTAATAAGTAAATGGTCACAATGACCTTTTTTTAAAGCTATTAATCATTCAAATAGAAAATATCTTTAAGGTATTAATCTACTAATTAATAAATATAAAAAAGGCGACTTAACGTCGCCTTTTTCCGAATATCATTATTATATTTTGAATGTCCCTACATGCTTATCAAGCGTTTGCGATAAGTCAGCAAGCTGCTGGCTGGATGCCTCTAATTGTTCACTGGCGGTCAAACCAAGTTTAACTAAGTGACTCACCGTATCCATATTCAAGTTTATCTCATTCGCCACTGTTGATTGCTGCTCAGTTGCTGTCGCCACTTGAGTATTCATATCTAAAATAGTGGTTACTTGCTGTGAAATAGATTCAAGTGCTTGTCGCGCATGCTCTGTTTCGGTTGCCCCTTCGTTAATCAGTGCCTTACTGTTACTCATTGAACCTACCGCGCTCTGGGCTTCTGTTTGTAACTGGTGGATCATGGCATCGATTTCATCTGTTGATTGGGCTGTTTTCGTTGCAAGATTACGTACTTCATCAGCAACAACAGCAAACCCTCGACCAGCATCACCTGCTCTTGCTGCTTCAATCGCGGCATTCAATGCCAGTAAATTGGTTTGCTCTGAAATCCCACGTATTACTTCAAGAATCGTACCTATAGATTGCGTATTATCCGCCAAGCTAACAATAATATTTGAAGTACTGTTCATCTCATTTTCTAGGTTAGAGATGGCCGTTGTTGTTCGTTGTAGCGTTTTATATCCTTCTTGGGTTTCATTTGTTGCCATACTTGCTGCATCTGCGGCGTTAGCGGCGTTGGACGCAATTTCATTAACCGTGGCAATCATTTCATTCATTGATGTCACAACGAGCAAGGTTTGTTCATTTTGCTCTTGTCCTCTCGCGAGTGCTTGCTGTGACTGTTCACGTAGTGCAATGGCAGAACCATTTAATTCCTCGCCAGAATTCACCACTTGGGAAATAATGCCATGTACTTTTTCAACAAATACATTAAATGCTGACGAGATCTGGGCAACTTCGTCATTACCTTTTATTGGTAAGCGCACCGTTAAATCACCATCACCTTGCGAGATATCATGCAATGCATCTTTAAGTACCGATAGTGGGCGCATTAATTTATTGAGCAGTAGAGATAGCACAATTAAACAAAGTACGAAGATCACAATCATCGAACCTAGCTGGTAAGTGATAATGCCATTGGTTGCTTGGCTTACTTCGGTAATGGGAATGCCAATATCAAATGTGCCGTAAAGCTGACCATTCACATAGATTGGCGCCATAATGTCGAACACCCATACCTTTTGTACGTCGGCATACCATTTTGAATATTGTTCTACACCTTTTGTCGCGCCGTCTACGGTATACGCATCATCATACTTTTTGTTTAGCTTTTGCTTATCGCTATGTGCAACGGCTGTAACATTACTATCAATAACAATCGCATAGCTAACATCAGATCGCTGTTTCAAATCATCAACTAATGCTTGAAGATCTTTTTTAGGGGTGGCGGAGTTTTTTAGAATATACCCTGCATTTTTGGCTAAGAATTCCGCCTGTACTTGAGATTTATCGAGGATGATATTGTCTATCTTTTGGCTAGATATAAAGTAGGTCGACGCCATACTCGCCATAACGGCAATGCCAAACATGGCACAAACGGCTAATAGGATTATTTTTTTCATTATTATTGTCTCAACGCAAGTTGTGAATCTCTATCAACAAAATTTGTAAATCTCATCATTGATAGCTCGAACTGAATATGTCATCTCGCAATACAAGATATAACCATTCAGTTACGTTATCTGTAAAAGTCGCAACAACTTTAACAAACTCGCTCAAACTTATGCTGTTATCACAATTTCAACAAAGAGCGACTTCTTATGTACTTACAACAAAGCAATTAAGTTACCATCACGTTTTATTTTTGAGTTAGGCGATTAAATAATCGTTCTTACCCATAATGTAAAAGTATCTGAAAAGAAAAATAAATAAGCCAGTGGTATGACCTTAGTTAAATATGCTATTAATCACTATTAATTTATTCCTTTGTGTATATAGTGTGTGAATAAAAAGTTGCACGTCATTTACGTGCTATATAAAAGGAAAGTAAAAAATGACTCAAGTAACATTCCAAGGCTCACCTGTTCAAGTTGCAGGTACATTCCCTGCTGTAGGTACTCAAGCACCAGCATTTACGCTTTGCGGCGCTGATCTGTCTGACATCACACTTGATTCAGTAAAAGGTAAAAAAGTTGTTTTAAATATCTTCCCAAGCATCGATACACCGGTTTGTGCACTTGGTGTGAAAGCATTTAATCAAAAAGCAGCAAACACAGAAAATACAGTTGTACTATGTATCTCTGCTGACTTGCCTTTCGCTACAGGTCGTTTCTGTGAAGCAGAAGGTATTGAGAACGTTCAAACTGCTTCTCTATTCCGTAGCCCAGAATTTGCAGAAGCATACGGCGTTAAACTAGCTGAAGGCGCACTTCGTGATTTAGCTACTCGTGCCGTTGTTGTACTAAACGAGGAAGGTCTTGTGATCCATTCTGAACTTGTAGCAGAGATTACTGATGAGCCTAACTACGACGCAGCAATCGCAGCGCTACAAAAATAAGATAAAAATTGAAGTGGCTCTTAAGGGGCCACTTTTTCCTAACAGCAACAATGTCATAGTGAGATAAACATCCAGCAAAAGCAGGCTTAATCATCATTTTGTAGCTCTTGAGTCGCTTATCTCTTTTTCGCAAATTCTGTATGCATGACATTCACGGTCAAAAGAGTCTCCCCTTATTTCTCTTCCATCTTAATATATTGTTCGAACTCTTCACTATATTGAGCAATAGTCTGACTAGATAATCATGAAACAAAAATCAATAATAAAAGCCATGCTATATTAAATTAATCAATAACTTAAATAAAATCCACTTTGTACCCATCACAACCAATAACTAACGAGCTAGGGACTTGGTTATCTTGCAGCCAACAATCTAATTCATGTCCTATATGGGTAATGATAAATTGCTTTGGTAGTAGGCGTTCATAAACATCAAAGGCTGTATCAATATCGCTATGATTACCTCGTTCTAATGCCGGTGGAAAAGAGCAATCTAGCACTAATGCATCAAGTTTATTTACTGACAATAAATACTGCTCAGTCTCAAGAGGTAAACCGTCGGTATCTGTTAAGTAAGCGACGGTATTTCCATCAAACTCAAACAAATACCCAAACGTAGGTTTGGAGTGTTGCATCGAGAGTGGTGTGATTTTCAATCCTTCGACATTAAAAGGTACTCCATGATGAAGATACGAACGAAAATCTAAACAGCCAGAATGTTTCAGTAGATCAGCGCAACCTAAAGGATCATTAGGGCACCAGACAGGAATTAATGCGCCATTACTCCAACGTAAATGGAACAAGCCTTGCACATGATCTACATGAAAATGAGTAAGCAAAAAGCCAATATATGAGCCAACTGAAAAACGCTTATGAAGATCCATGATACCTGCATCAATGAGCAAACGCTTTTTATTCTGCTCATCTCCCCACTCTATCATCGCCGAACAGGGTTTTCTTTCGAGATGATGATCATAGGTTGCAGCCTCACATGCAGAACAATGACAACCATATAGGGGAACACCACCAGCGGCACCTGTACCGAGTAATGTCAGTGATAACATAATTAACCCACTACGTTTTTTGATTGAGACTCGTACACGGCATATTTCATCTGAGCAAGAAACTGCTCTATACTGCTTTTTAGAGAGCCACTATTATCAACGACAATTGCACATGGTGGTCTTACAGCGTCATAAGCCACTGCGCGCTCCAAACGTTGCGTTATCTCTTCTTCACTTTCTCGCCCTCGAAGCTGTAACCGTTGCTCTAGGACTTCAGGGCTGACTGAAATCCACACCACTTGAAGTTGTTCACCAAAGCGCGCCTTGGCGGTTTCTAAATAAGCTCTGGAGCCATTAACCATGACATCCAATCCCTTATTGAGCCAATCATCCACTTCATTGCCAACGCCATATCGACAGCCGTTCGCCTGCCAGTGCATGACAAATAACCCACGATGAATGCGTAAATCAAATTCGGTGTCTAATAGCGCGATATGATTTTCGTTCCCCATAAATGCAGGTCGAGTAATATATCGATGTGCGATCATCAATCGCTCACTTAAACTTTCTCGAACCGCATTGATAAGAGAATCTTTGCCCGCCCCCGATGCACCTAAGACATAGAATAACCTAGCCAACACTGTTTCTCCTTTAGAAAACGCGATTGCCTTGTCGCCATACTTGTTGAATCACGGCTTGATTGGCTTTACGACCCACAAGCATTAAGTCAGCTCTCAACCCTTCTTTTACAGACCCTCTATCCGTCAAGTTGAGTGCAGCCGCTGGATGAGCCGTTGCTAGGCGCGTCGCTGATGCTAAATCAAGCGTGTTACGTTCATCGCTTGTTAACTTAAAAACAGCATCAAGCAAACTGCTAGGAAAATAATCAGACGACAGCACATCCAATACACCCAGCGTTGCTAATTCATGTGCAGCAATATTTCCTGAATGCGAGCCACCACGTACAACGTTTGGTGCTCCCATCATCACTTTTAATCCAAGCTCATGAGATCGTTGAGCGGCTTCAACCGTCGTAGGAAACTCAGCTAATACCATTCCTAGTGAATGTGATTCTTCAACGTGTACTGACGTTGCATCATCATGACTCGCTAAAGGTATGTGTTTTTCACGACACAATTTGGCTATCGCTTTTCGATTAGCACCTGACCACTGTAAAGACTGAGCTCGCTGGTATTGCTCAAACTCTGCCATTTGTTGATCACTTAGGTTGTATTTACCTTGGTAGTATTCATTGTATTTGTTGATATTGACAAACTGACGTTGGCCGGGAGAATGATCCATCAACGACACCATGTGGATCTGCTCTAAGTCGAGATATTTTTCTGCCAATTCCACTGTCGCTGAGTGCGGTAACTCACATCGTATATGCACAAAATGCTCGGCCCTATTTAACCCCAACTTTCCACTTTCAATAATGGTATCAATCATTTTGTCGAGATTTTCCTGTCGGTGTCCTCCATCACGTACATCACCAACCGCAATTGCATCTAAAACAGTCGTAATACCAGAGCCAATTAGCTGAGCATCATGCGCTGCCATTGCTGACAATGCAGGCCAATTTACTTTCGGTCTTGGGGTAAAGTATTTTTCTAAATTATCGGTATGAAGCTCAATAAGGCCCGGCATTAAGAAACTTTGATTTGCATTAATTGCTTCTGGTCGCTGGCTACTTGAGTCCGACATTGATCGAATCAAACCATCCTTGATTTCAATCGAACCATTAATAACTTCATTTTCTAATACCAGTTGTACATTGGTAATAATCATCATGACTTCCTTTCTAATGATCAATTTCACTCAATTGTGTCGTGGACATATCATAAATCTTATCCGCTACGCGTTTACGAACTGAGTCATCGTGAAAAATACCAACAATCGCGGCACCTCGATGCTTAGCTTCTGAAATGAGATCGACGACAACTTGGCAGTTTTTCTCGTCCAATGACGCGGTAGGTTCATCAAGTAATAGAATAGGCGATTCAACAATAAACCCTCGAGCGATATTAACGCGTTGCTGCTCTCCACCAGAAAACGTCGCTGGGGCAAGGTGCCAAAGTGCTTCAGGTACATTTAACCGACGAAGAAGGACTTGTGCTTTTTCACGCGCCTCATCTTTATCGACACCTAAATCAATCAAAGGCTGGCTGACCACATCTAATGCACTGATGCGAGGAATAACCCGTAAAAATTGACTCACCCAACCTACGGTATGCTTTCTTACCTCAAGAATCGATTTAGGTGTCGTATTGGCGAGATCTACCCAGTCATTATTATTTCGATTTTTACGAACAAGAATGTGCCCATCATCGACTAAATAATTGGCGTAGAGCGCTTTAAGAAGCGTACTTTTACCCGAGCCTGAATGCCCAAGTAACACCACACATTCACCGCTTTCCACCTGAAAACTGCTGTTATCAAGAACAGATATTCGCGAGCTACTTTGATTGTGTAATACGAACGTTTTGCTGATGTTTTCAACTCGAAGCATTACTTTGTCATTGTGAGTATTCATCATACTTCTTATCCTTGTAATACCGATGAAACGAGTAATTGCGTGTAAGGATGCTGTGGATCATCTAATACTTGATCTGTTAATCCAGTTTCAACAATGCGGCTTTCTTTCATCACGATTAATCGATGAGCAAGCAAACGAGCAACGGCAAGATCATGCGTTACAATGACGACAGACAACCCTAAGTCAACAACTAAATTTCTAATTAAATCAAGGAGTCGAGCTTGTACCGATACATCTAGTCCACCTGTTGGTTCATCCATAAATACCAACTTTGGATGAGTCACTAAATTTCGTGCTATTTGTAACCGTTGTTGCATACCGCCAGAGAACGTAATAGGCATATCATCAATTCGGTCTAAGGGGATTTCAACTTGCCCAAGCCAATCAATCGCTTGTGCTCTAATATCCCCGTAATGTCTGTTACCAACAGCCATTAAACGTTCGCCAATATTGCCACCAGCAGACACTCTAGAACGAAGACCGTCCATAGGATGCTGATGTACCACTCCCCACTCTGTGCGCAACAAACGACGACGTTCACTTTCAGACAAACCAAACAAGCTAACACTATGATTGGTGTCAATTTGATACTGAACATCGCCACTATCAGGTACTTCACGACCGGATAAAACGCGGAGTAAGGTACTTTTCCCCGAGCCAGATTCCCCAACGATCCCCAGTACTTCACCTGGCCAAAGTTCAAAATCGATCTCTTGGCAGCCTTTCTCAGCTTGATACAATTTCGTCAGCTGCGTCACTTTAAGCAGAGGTTGTAATTCCTCACAGGTTTGATTAACAACCGCCTCATTCCGACTATTTTCAACATCCATTAAAGACACAATGTCGTCTCCTTACTCTTTTGCAGCTCTTGTTGTTCACGGCAATAATCCGTATCAGAACAGACAAACATTCTCCCTCCTTGATCGTCGGTTACGACTTCGTCTAAGAAGCTATCCGTCGAGCCACAAATACTGCATGGTTCATCCCACTGCTGAATTTCAAAAGGGTAATCATCAAAATCGAGGCTATTCACATCGGTATAAGGCGGAATGGCATAAATCCGTTTTTCTCGGCCAGCCCCAAACAGTTGTAGAGCTGGCATTTGATGCATTTTAGGGTTATCGAATTTGGGGATAGGAGAAGGATCAGTAATATATCGACCATTCACTTCAACAGGGTAAGCGTAAGACGTTGAAATATGGCCATATCGTGCAATGTCTTCATACAGTTTTACATGCATCACACCATATTCTTCCAGTTCATGCATTTTCCGTGTTTCTGTTTCACGTGGCTCGATAAAACGTAATGGCTCAGGAATCGGAACTTGATATATCAATATCTGCCCTTCATTCAACGGTTTCTCAGGAATGCGATGACGTGTTTGAATTAAGCTCGCATCACTGGTTTTTTCGGTCGTTTTAACCGCTGCCACCTTTTTAAAAAACTGGCGAATAGAAACAGCATTGGTCGTATCGTCAGCGCCCTGATCAATCACTTTAAGCACATCTTGCTGTCCGATTATCGCCGCTGTGATTTGAATACCTCCCGTACCCCATCCATAAGGCATCGGCATTTCTCGGCCACCAAACGGCACTTGATAACCCGGGATCGCAATCGCTTTTAGCAGTGCTCGACGTATCATCCTTTTCGTCTGCTCATCTAAGTAGCCATAGTTGTAGCCACCGGTTTGGCTTGAATCAAACATCATGAAGGCCCTCTTTGATGATTTCACTATGTTGTTCGTCATACTCTTTTTGTAACTTTCGAATCAATTCAAGCTCAGATTGAAAATCAACATAGTGAGGAAGTTTCAAATGGCTAACAAAACCGGAGGCTTCAACATTATCGCCATGTGACAGAACAAATTCTTCGTCCTGAGCAGGACCTTGTGGCTCTTCATCGTACTCTTTATGTTGTAGTGAACGATCAACCAGTGCCATCGACATCGCTTTGCGTTCTGAAAAGCCAAAGCTAATTCCATACCCTCGGGTAAATTTGGCTTTGTCAGTCTTACTCCCTGTAAATGCGTTTATCATTTGACATTCTGTCAATTCGATATCGCCAATTTCGATAGTAAAGCCTAATTCTTCAGGAATAATTTCTAATGTCACTTGGCCTGAACGGATCTCACCTGCGAAAGGATGATTGCGTCCATAACCGCGTTGGGTCGAATACCCCAGCGCAAGTAAGAACCCTTCATCGCATCGTGATAATTGTTGTAATCTTGCACTTCGATTAGCAGGATAAGCAGGTGGGGTTACGGTTATATCTTCAGGTAATTCCCCGTTATCTGACTCTTGTACTGCCAGCTCTAGTTTCTCTAAAATCTGCAGGACTTGTGGGCTTAACTCTGGTGTTTCAGTGTTATTCAGTAGTTGTTCTCTATCATCACTTTCGCTACATATATGAGCCTGTTCACCACCTTCTGCCAGTAGCGTGAAATCAAGTAAACGGTGGGTATAATCGTAAGTAGGCCCCAGTATCTGCCCCCCTGGAAGATCTTTATAAGCCGCTGAAATTCGACGCTCAATACGCATACTTTCCGTTTGTAACGGCTCAGTAACAGCAAATCTTGGTAGTGTTGTTCGATAAGATCGAAGTAAAAATATCGCCTCAATTAAATCACCTCCGGCCTGTTTAATGGCAAGGGCTGCCAACTCCTTATCGTAAACACTGCCTTCTGTCATCACCCTGTCTGTTGCGCCAGCTAGCTGTTCAGCTATCTGAGTAACCTCAAGAGATTGTTGAGAGGTTGGACCGCGACGTTTTTGATCTTGAAGCCGATGCGCGGCGGCAATGGCTTTTTCTCCACCTTTTACAGCAACGTACATAGCGCATCCTCTTTATTATTTAATCGAACTTGCGTTGTTCTAGGTAGCGCCATAACTTGGCGACCACTTGTGAAAAAAAGATCCACGCCATGCGGAAATACTCCTCGCCCATTCAATACCGCTACAAGTAATTCGCTTGATAATCCATTGATATAAGCTGTGGTCTTTTCTTGAATGCCGGGGCCTGTCAGTGACAGCTCAACACCTGATTGTAACGAGTCCACTTCTATAATGAGGGAGGCACTTCTGTCTGGATAATTCTCTTCGCCTTTAGAAAAACCGTTTAACGTTGTTATTTCGTTACCTGCTAACAACCCGAAATCGGCGTGCTCTCTTATTTGTGTTAAAGAAGCAGCACAATGAAAACGGACATTCTCAATGAAAGACGGATCATTTAAATAGTGCGAAGACATAAATACTTGCGTCGAGTTATCCACCAGAGTAAGCATTAACTGTGTTGCGGCTTTACTAACACCACCAAAGCGAACATCACTTGGTAATTCAACCACGAGACCAGGTTTAGCCATTGCGTCCATTAATAAACGAAAGGTTTGCTGAGCGTCATGAACTGGACAATCAAATCCTTTTACTAGCTGGCTCATTCATCTTCTCCTCTAACCATGGTGAAAAAGTCCACCTTGCTTGCGGAAACCTGTTTAGCCCGAGACTGTTCTTGCTTCGCAATGTCGGCATTTAACGGGTTAATGAGCCGATGATGTAGATCGCTTTGCATCGATGTTTGCATTAGGGCATCAATCACAGCGGCTATCTCTGAGTGATATTTATCACGACCTGTAATGTAGCTATACCCTAGCTCTCCACTATCAAGTTGGATCACTGTTCGCGTCATCGTAACGTCACCGATATTAAACTGGCTCCCTGTTGAACCCATTCTTGCGCGAACTTGGGCAAGACCAATCTCAGGTTCTCGAACAAAGTGATAACTCGGCTCTAAGCCAAGTTGTTGCCAACCGTTAGCTAAGGCACGATGATCGCATCGAGCTAACACAGCCATCCACTTTTGTCGTTGCGTTCTTTGTTCCGTTTCCATTTAGTGCTCCAAAACAATTTCAACCAAATCCGATCGGGTATGTGAAGATGAAAACTCCACGATCCGATCAGTGCCCTTTAAGACATTGGTGGTTTTAAATGCCATAACTGGCGTTTTGCTAGGAAGTTGTAGTAGACGACAATCCGTTTTGGTGGGCATAACAGCTCTCAACCGCGTCGAACGTCTCGTCAGTTGAACATCTAGTTTGTCTCTCAAATAGTGATGAAGCGATCCCACTTCAAAATGTTTTACAGCAGGCCACCAGTTCACATCTGAGAGGTAGTGGTCAATCACACTTGCAGGTACACCATCAATTTTTCTTAATGTGGTGAGTTTAATAATCGGTGATTCAGGTAATACACCAAAGAGAGCAGCCACCTTGTCGTTTGCGCGAGTTAAACCTCGTTCGATCACTCGACTCGTGGGTAAACTGCCCTGCTCCAACAAATTATCAGTAAAATGCGCCCCAGCATGTAATGGGTACTCGAATGGTTGGCTAACAACCATATTGCCTCGCCCTTGTTGACGTTCGATAATCCCATTAAACACCAGCTCATCTATCGCTCGACGCACGGTATGACGATTTACATTAAACCGTTTCGCAAGTACTGATTCCGATGGTAAATAGTCACCAGCTTGAAAGTAGCGGCGAACATCCTCTTCTAAGTGTTTCGCAATATTCAAATACACTCTCATCGTCTATCTCTCAGCATCACGAATGACTTATCTAGACAAGTTATGAAAAATATTAAATAAACATTTTACGAATATGTTGTGAGGCAAAATCAATCAAACTCACAGTGACAATGACGATCAACATAATGCAAGCGGTCTGTTGGAACTGAAAACCTCTTATCGCTTCCCATAACAGAACCCCAATACCACCAGCCCCCACCATGCCAACCACAGTGGCCGAACGAACGTTCGACTCAAGCCGATATAAAGTAAAAGAGATCCAAAGCGGTAATACTTGAGGAAGAACGCCATATAAAATCTCTTCAATTTTATTGGCTCCTGTCGCACGAACGCCTTCTACTGGGCCAATATCAATCGCTTCGACAGCCTCAGAAAAGAGTTTTGCAAGTACCCCTGTGGTATGTACAAACAATGCAAGTACGCCAGCAAAAGGTCCTAACCCAACAGCAACGACAAATAGCATTGCAAATACCATTTCATTGATTGCTCGAGCAGAATCCATCAAGCGACGCATTGGCTGATATATCCACCAAGGGGCTATATTTTCTGAACACATCAATCCAAATGGGATAGAAATAACGACGGCTAATATCGTCCCCCACAATGCAATTTGTATCGTTATCAAGGTCTCTTCGAGGTAAAGTTTCCAGTAAGTAAAGTCTGGTGGGAAAAAGTCAGCCCCCAGCTCAATCATGTTTCCAGAATCTTTTATTAATTGAACTGGATTCATTTCTGCACCTTGCCAAGACCAAGCAAGAACAAACGCAACCAGTAACATGATTGCAAAGCGCTTCCATTGAGAAGTGGGACCCATTGAGATATTTTGAGTTGAACTGCTCATTGCATCTATCCATTAAATATTGTGTGGCAGCAAAGGGCTGGAAAATCGCGCCTCCAGCCCATGCGACGCTATTCCATTGCTTCAAGAGCACTCATTTGGCGGTTTAGAACAGCAAGCTTACTCTTTGCTGATTCTAATTTTGACGCTTGTTCTTTGGTTAAATTTGTTTGTTTATTTAAGCTATTAAGCTGTTTAAAGAGCGCTAGCTGGCGAATTGGTAGCAGCTGTAAATCACTCGATGGTTTAAAAGGAGCCCAACCGAGTTCTTTTAGAACGGCTAGCTCTTTCTCATCACCAGAGGTACCGTACTCCATGAAAAAACTGTAAATTTCATTTTTTGCTGAATCAGGGAGGTTTTTACGCCACACAATAGGATCGGATGGAATCAGTGGTGACTGCCAAATCACTTTAATATTGGCAAACTTTTCTGGATTGGTAAGCTCGAAACGGCGCATACTTTCCGTATTATTTGTCGCAACATCCACTTGCTGATTTGCAACAGCAAAGAGATTCACTTCATGACTAGAATTCAACGTGCGCTTAAACTCTGACGGTTGAATGTTATTCTTTGCAAAGACATAGTATGACGGTACAAGAAAACCTGATGTTGAATTTGGATCGCCATTACCAAACGCGAGCTTCGAACGCTGGGAAATCATATCTTCAACACTGTTAATTAGGCTGTCTTTATGGGTGATCAATAAACTCCAGTAACCAGGATTACCTTCGGAGTCTACCGTTTGCGCGAAAACCTCTCCCCCTGCTCGGTCAACCGCTTCCATCGCTGATTTATTACCAAACCAAGCGACATCAACTTTATCGAAACGCATACCTTGAATAATGCCCGCATAATCTGGCGCAAAATAGGCTTTCACTTCCATGCCCAGCTTATCACTCATATCTTTTAGGAACGGGTCCCACACTGTTTTGAGATTTTGCTGTGATTCAGTCGAAATAATACCGAAATTAAGCGATTCCAGTTTCTCTTCAGCAGAAACGGGGATTGCTGTTGCAGCTGTAAGTAGTCCAAGACTACAAACCATCGTCTTTAGTGCTCGTAACATCTTCAATATCCTTTGTGTGTTAACGTAGTAAAGGGGTGGAATGGTTTTCTATTGACGCTAGTGGTAGAGGTTCACTCTCATCAATATTGACTTTGGGTTGATAGCTATAGAGCTGTTCAAGCTCTTGTTGGCTGATGCTTGCGCTTTCACCTTGATAAAAGACTTTGCCTTCTTTTAATGCGATGACATGTTTACAATATTTAAGGGCATGTTCGACTTGGTGCAAAGTAACAACCACAGGAATACCTTCCCGCTGGTTAATGTCTGTCAGTAATTCCATCACAATACGAGAAGACTCTGGATCTAATGAAGCGATGGGCTCATCTGCGAAAATGATCTTCGCTTTTTGCATCAAGGCACGAGCGATTGCTACACGTTGTTGCTGACCACCAGAAAGAGTCGAAACACGTTGATGAGCAAAATCACTCATCCCAACTCGCTCTAAAGCAGCTAACGCTTGCTGTTTTTGCTCAACACTGAATCGACCACTTAAAGTACGCCACAACGGTGTATGACTCATGGCACCAATTAATACATTAGTTAGAACAGTGAGACGATTAACAAGATTGAATTGTTGAAAAATATACCCCGCTTGGGCGCGTCTTTGTCGAATATCTACTGTTGCACGACCATTCGCTTGGACCACTTCACCTAAAACACGGATCTCACTATTGTGATCTTTATCGCCATAAACTAAGCCACTTAAATGGCGCATTAATGTCGATTTACCTGATCCCGAAGGGCCTAGGAGCGCCGTCATTTCTTGATGCTGAATACTGAAACCGATCGCATCTAAAGCTTTTTTATTTCCAAACGTTTTTGTCAGAGCTTTGACTTCAATAATGTTATCCATGCTATTGAGCCCTAGTTAAATAATGCTCATAGCGTGGCAATTTTTTGTGTCGCTTTTATAAAAAAAACATGTCGGAGATATTGCAAAAAAAATGCATTCAAAAAAAGGTATAGCAGGTAGGATTCAAGCAGAATAAAGGATCAGAGAGATTATCTAGACGAGAGCGCTAACTTGTCTAGATAACGCCTTAATTAAAAGTTAATAAATGAATCAATAGAGCGGCGATACATGATAGAAAATTAAATAGTGATAGATGTTTAAAACGCTTTATAAATTGGAAATAGCCTTTATATGTCATTATTTATAAATACCATGTTACATTACAAACAAAATATTCTTTACAGGTATTATTTTGAATTTAAGTTCTATATAATCATAAAGTTAATCGTATTTCTATTATAATAAGCAATATTAAGTAAGGAGTCTTAATTGAAAAAAGTAATAACGCTAACCGCATTAATATTCGTATTAGTGGGTTGTAGTAGCCATAGTGAAAAAGACTCAGTAAGCAATGAAAAGCATTGTGTTCTCGTTAGTAACCCTGCACTAATGAGTAATGATAATGGAAATTGTACTAAATTCGACTTTAGAACATTTTTTGAAGAAAGGAATAAAGATAAAGAATAAAGCGTTAAATTACAGAAAACCACTAACGCTAATACAAATCGTTACGTTTTCTTAAATCGTCTTCACGAAAGTATTGAGTTAACGCTAGGCTAGGCTACACGACTCCTCAAAAACGAGTCAAAATCAAATAACTATAAATAATTACAACGAAAAAGCATGATCAGTCGATTAAACACGAAGCTTTTATTGTCTGATTATTGCCCCCTTCCCCATTCACTTTTACTGACATAAAAATTACTTTCTCCTATTTTTCAACTTGTCGTTTATCTATACAATCTTGCCGTCCGACATGTAGAAGAATCAAAGAATAAAATAATGAATAACCCCCAAGCCTTTTACCACCGGCTTAAGCAAGCCCGTGAAGAGCATGGCATGACACAAGTCGATGCCGCAAAACACCTCAAAATAGCAAGACAAACCTACTTAGACTTAGAGAATGGTCGAACTCAACCACGCTTAGATACACTTTTAGAATTATCAAAGATGTTTAATAAAAGCATCATGTTCTTTGCTGGTGATCGCCCTTCTTTAGATGAGTTTGACACTCTGGAGTTATTGGCAGAGTTGCAACAACGCTATGTGACGCTTTCAGCTAACAAGACTGACGCAGCGACTGCTCACCCCGAATAAAAAAAGGCCACTGAATAAACAGTGGCCTTTTTTATAAGCATTGTTAATTACTTGCGTGCTTTGAAGATCTCTACGATCTCTTCTAGGCTCGCTTTGCGTGGGTTAGTTAAAGAACACGCATCGTTTAGGGCGTTTTGCGCCATAAGCCGGAATTTTTACAGTGTGAAGAGCGAAGTGAGTGTTATCGACATCGAATCTTTATGGTTGGTGTTGTTGTTGATGCTGATGCTGATGCTAACAACAGCTCACTTACCGAAAATAAACAATAAAATGAAAAGTTAACCACTATTACGAAAAAGTAATAATTTAAATGAGATGTTGGTTGCCGGTATCTGCGGCTTATTTATCAGCAGCAGACAGTAGCAGACAGTTGCTTTTCAGCAAAGGTAAGGTGTGGTTAAACTAGTAGGCATAAGCTAAAAGCAAACAAAGAAGAGAAAATGGCAGAAAGCGAAGTAGATGATGCAAGGCACACGTTATATATCAAGGCATACACCATAAAGATATAACGACTATTTGGGCGTAAAAATCACGAGATAACTCAATTTTTTCAATGGAATAGAGTAATCAAAAGCATGCTGGATTTACCAATGGAATAGCTTGGTTAGAAATTGTTAAAAATTATACAGACATCAACGCTGAAGCTGCGATAAAAGACTTAAACTCCGTATTTTATTTCTATAAGCGTTTAATTGAATTGCGAAAACAGGAATATATAAGCTAACAAATTTATTAATGATACGTGACATCCTCCATCCCCTTTGTAGTACAAGTTTCTCATAATGTGCAACCTTGCTTAAACACAGTATTTATAAGGTATTGTGCGTGTTCAATGCGGGCATTGTTGGAATTAAAAAATACCAACAAAAAGCATAGATTGGTTCAAAAACCTAATATTGGCTGTCTCACATTCGCAACAATGAGTCATTTTGAGCGGTCACTTATTTACCGATCACATAATATATCTTTTGCGCATACATGGCGCGTGTCACTTATTCTAGAATTGATATTAAGGATACTACGTGATGAAAAAACTCCTTTTAGCTATACTTCCTTTTTTACTATTTTCAGCTCCATCTTTCGCCTATACAAAATATACGGTTTTAAACAGTACTTCAGGTACTGTTGACTACCTTATCTTTAAACAAATGAGCGAACTTTTTTGTAGTGAGCACTATATTAATAATCTAACCCCCTGGTCAATAACGCCTGATTCTGATGGCAGGGGAGCTTGCCTGCTTAAGAGTATCCAAGGAACACTTCATATTGATGGCGAAGATATACCATTGGAATATCATTCATCAGGTACGTCATATGGCCAATTCGTTATTGTATCGAAGCGTGTTGATAATAAGGTAACAGCAAAAATAGTATCCGCCGATATTTTGGGTAACTATAGCAATAGTGATGATACCCCTCAATATGATGGTAATCCTCAATATGATGATAACCCTCAATATGATGATAACCCTCAATATGATGATACTCCCTCGGTGTAAGGGTAATCCTCAATAACTAAATAACAACAAATAGAAAATCAAAAGCCGCTCTTTGGCGGCTTTATATATGTACTTATAAGCTACCAGATCACTTGAAAGATATACTTTTTACAAATACATAGCGCGTGTCACTTATTCTATAATCGATGTTAAGGATACTACGTGATGAAAAAACTTCTTTTAGCTATACTTCCTTTTTTACTATTTTCAGCTCCATCCTTCGCCTATCCAGAATATATAGTTTTAAACAGTACACGGGGTACTATTGATGAACTTACTTTTTATCAAGTTGTATGTAGGCCTAATTATATTGATAATCTAGGTCCTCAGTCGCTAAAGCAGGAGGAGTACCCTTATGACAGAGGAGATTGCCTGCTAAGGTATATCAGAGGAACACTTCATATAGACGGTATGGATATCCCCCTAGAGTACAATTCATTCGGTACCACACATGCTCAATTCGCTATTATAGCAAAGAAGATTGACAATAAGTGGAGCGCTAAAATAGTGTCTGCCGATATTAGGGGAGACTATCAAGAGCCTAACGTACCTGGTGATGCAGATCATCAATAACTGAATAATGGTAAATACAAATTTAAACAGGTTTAAATTTATTACTATGATACATAAAATACGGCTGTTTATACTTAGTGATAAACAATATGTGCAAAAACGTTAGTGGATTACTATATTATCCATAAGCCGTTTATTTACTTGATATTAAAAGATTGCCCATCTAGGCGGTCTTTTTATTTGCTATAGTAATTCATTCGAATTGTTGCACCAGAGGCTATGTAGTTAAGTAATAATTTACACTTATCAATCAAAATTTGGTTGCTGCTGTTATTAATAAGTTGAGTTAAAGATTGAGTTAATCCAGCAGATTCATATTGTTCTAATGAAATAATCACCGCACTTGGTAGTGTCTTTTTTCATTGCAATACGCTTTTATTGAAATTTTCTTTGGCGAGCTTCTGTCATTACTAATATCAACGATGATATTTTCATAAGAGTTTAATTAATAATGAGGAAAGAGACATTATAAAGAAAGGACGTTTTAACACTTAATGAAATACATTTCCCTTTATGATTGATTTTAATCATGCTTCTAACTAAGAGCTAAGACAGCCAGCTACAACCATCTGATACTTAAAGTTAAACTGGCACATTAGCGTTATTATTCGGAAAAATAAGAATCTGAACTTATTTTTATTTAGCATATAATTTTATTACTCGATAAAATAATTAAAAAGAAAAGACCGATATTTATCAGCCTTTTCATGAATTTCATACAGAGAATAGAAACAACTACTCTTTAGGGTAATGAATATCAACACCAAGCCCGGGATGACAGTCATAAAGTTTTACGTCACCTTTATGTAATTCAGCGACCGCTTTAACTAAAGATAACCCTATGCCTAAACCACCATCATTACGTGCTTTATTGATACGATATAATCGTTCAAACACTCGCTCTTTTTCCAGCTCAGGAATACCCGGTCCATTATCTTTCATCGCGATCATCACACCTTCATTATCTTGCCGGCAAATCAGAGAAAGCTCACTTCCTTTAGGGCAATAACGCAATGCGTTTTCCACCAAATTAGCTAATTGCTGGATTAACAATTCACGATCGCCTTGAATAACAAGCGGTAACTTTGGTGTATTAACATGTAAGACCATGCCTGCGTCTTCAGCGACATCGACATAGATATCCGCGATAGTATTGACTACATCAGCAATATCTACAGCTTCAAATCGTTGACGCCGCTGACCAGACTCTATTTGTGAAATCCGCAATAGCGCATCAAAAATATCAGCCAAACGAGTGGATTCTTTGACAGCTAATGCTAGCTGTTCAGATAAATGATCACTATCAACCGTATTTTGTTGAACCAGCATTTCATCAAGAGTCAGTAAATGATACTGCAAACGTGTGATGGGTGTTTTCAATTCATGAGCAATATTGGCAGAAATATCGCTCATTGCCACCACAACACTTTGTAAGTGAGAGAGCATTTCGTCCACCGAATAGCCGATACGATCAAGGTCATTATCTTGCCGAGAAACCGAGGTTCTTACCGATAAATTGCCTTCTGATGCCATATTTAACACTTGTTCTATACGGTCAATTTTTTCTTGGTTACGTTTACTCATGTAAGCAACGATTGCACCACTCAGAAGCACAACGAGTACCCCAGATAGGGTGAAGCCTGTGACTAATACATCGATAACGTCATCTTCATCAATGGGCTCTTTATCTATTTCGGTTGTCATGCCATACATAAAGGCTTCAATGTTCTGCTCGATCTCGTCATTTAATTCATCTAAATGATAATCAACATACGAAATCGTGATACTTGATATCAGTAGCAAGCTCACTATAGAGACGGTAACAAACATCACCCCTTGTTGAATCGCAGAGTGACGTAACCAAGGATGCGAAGCGCAAAATGTCTTTATGCGTTCGATCATTAACGGCAGCATTGCGCTTCTCATTTTTTGCACTCTAATTTGTATCCCGCTCCACGTACGGTATGGATCAACTGATCGCCAAACGGTTTTTCTAATTTATTACGCAAGCGACTGATATGCGTTTCTACCACACTAGTCTGAGGCTCAAAATACAGTCCCCATACATGTTCAAGCAACATAGTCCGTGTGATCACGCGACCCGGATGACGAAGAAAAAGCTCCAGAATACGAAACTCTTTCTGCTGTAACTGTAAGTTTTGCCCTTGCCGATATGCGGTATGATCAAATAAATTCAGTGAAACATCAGCATAGTGCAGTTCGTTAGTGGCTTTTTCTAACAACTGATGTGAACGACGAGATAACGCAGACAAGCGTGCCAATAACTCAGAAAAGGCAAATGGCTTAGATAAATAATCATCGCCTCCTGCCTCTAATCCATCAACGCGATCATCTATCCCCCCTAGCGAGGTTAAAAATAATACGGGCATAGTTATTTTTGACGCACGTAATGCCTTAACAAGCGCAAGTCCGTCTAAGCTAGGTAGCATCCGATCTACAATCGCGATATCAAATTGTTCAGTGAGGCATATCGATAATGCATGTTTCCCATCATCAACACATAAAATATTATGTCCGGCTTCTTGGAGGCCTTTCTCAACATAACGGCTTAAACTGATATCATCTTCAACAAGCAAAATACGCATAATAATCGCTCGGTAATATAATCAGATTCACTAAAATAAAAGTGCTGACCAATAAAAATAAATGAAAGAGATAAATGCAGAAAAACGGTGAGCGCTTTAACAACATCGCTCACTGCAATCAATTTAGAGGTAGGCTTATACTCAGAAAAAATACGATGTATTTACCGTAATATTGCCACCATTAGCGATGTTATCTACATAGTATTCCATTACCGCACCAATGTGAATATTTCGGTAAAGGTTATAATCAACGCCAACACTTGCAACAATACCTAACGCACTGTCTTTTTTACTCTCGCCACCAGAGCGAGGTAGATTTATTTCAATGTCATCATTTAATACGTGCTCGTATTCATCATGAGATGATGAGGTATATTTATAATGGCTATATGTTAAACCAAGACCACCTTTAAACTGTATGTTTTCAGATAATGAGTAAAACATCACAGGCTTTAGGCTAATTTGTTTAACCGATAAATCCGACTCCCACTCGCGCTCTAAAATAAATCCAGGTTTATCAGACAGAAGTAACTGATTACTATCACCGTCTAAATCAAACTGTTTATAGCTAAGCTCAAGGCCATAATTGTTTTCTGTTTTATAACCAATAAAACCACCGAACACAGAGCTAGAATCACTTGCTACAACCGTTTTATTATCAGCGAGAAAATGTGTTTGGTAATCGTGCTTTACCGATGCTACACCATATTCCAAGCCCATATAAGGCGTAGCCACTGCACTACCACTAAGGAAGGCTAACGAAAGCAATACTGACTTTTTCATTTTATCTATCTGTAACCAATGAGGAGATTATACTATTTCAACAACTGTGAAATTATCGTGATATTTAGAGCGCATTAACTCGCAAGTCGAATATAATCTACATCAATAGCAGTATGATTAAATTCTTTATCAATTTCGCCTGAGATCGTTATTTTCGTTTCCGGTGTAACTTGGATGCCGAACCATTTGTCATGATCAATCTCAATCGTGACAGAGCCAGTACCATCAGTAAATGTGTAATGCTCACCACCTAAAGAGCGGGTAATATTTCCTGTCAGTGCCACAGGCGTATCATCACTGAACATACCTGCATCAAGCACAGCCTTCACTGTGTTTAAGCCGTAACTTGGTCCAGTAAATCCTTGTTGTTGAGTTTGTACTGCCATTGACGGTGTAAAGCCTTGAGTTGGCATTTCAGCTAAAGCTGATGTTGATAACAATGCTGCTGGTAGAAGGAATAAAGAAATACGTTTAATAGACATGTTGAAAACCTTATGTTTGTTTTGATGCTGAAAGAATACATAAGGTTCTATACATCAATCTGTCATGAACTTTACATTTTTGTAAGGTTCGCAACAGCACCGTACACAAGGTAAAGAATGTTTTGAGTCACCAGAGGTTGTTGCAAATAATCTTAATAGGTAAATGATCGGACTCTATCCTATTGTTGAGATACTTCACTAGTCGCTGTCGCTGCTTATTCAGGAATAAAGTGTTTCTATTTGAATTTAAAATAGGTCATTGAATAGCTTAATTAAATATAGAGAACTATAATTCTAATTTCATATTGATTTTTTGCACCAAGTCCTTTTATATTTATCCTCTTTCAGACAACAAACATTAATCTCATTTAATACCTCTTGTTAATATTTACCAACGACGACGAAAAATTAATTTGTCGTTTTCATGAAATATATTCATTAAATGATATGAGAAATAAAATTTACTTTATATATTTAGAATGTGAAAATATAACCTTCACATCCCCGTATTTACATTGCAATGTTCGATAAAATAACACATAAAAACAAAACGTTAATTCCTTTTATTAAGCCATTCGTGCTATTTTTCACGATAATATCAAGTGGATATTTTGCTTATAATGCCTATCATTTAGAGAAATTTTATAAGCAATACTTCAAAACAATAAATTCAGTATATTCTGTAAGTCGTCGTTTTAGTTCATTTTACAACAATACAGATATTAGACTTATCTCAAAAGGCCAACAGTATTTCAATGGTGTTTCCGTAGTTATAAACCATACATCTGAAGTGAAAAACTTATCTAAAGGGATAAACCTTCTTCGTGATCAACTGGATCAACTAACAGATAATAATATTTGGACAATCGCTGTTTTTGATAATCCAGCAACTCATGCGTATTTTGACCCCGCACGTACACAATATTTAGAATCTTATAAAAACTATGAGAAAAATTCTGTCATCAAAAGGATTATAGATAAAGAAGGCCTAGGTGAAACATATAGCTATTTTTATGGTTGTAATATGAAAATGACAGAAAAATATGTAGAAGATGGATCAAACCAAGCAATCAGAACATTATACTATCCAATTTATAACAATCGTAAATTAGATGCGTTACTAGCTATTGATATTAAAAACAATATACTCAATGATGCACTTAAAATTTATAATAATAAGTATAAAACTGTACTTTATTCGAATCCATCTAAGTATGACTTTTCCATTAAAAAACTCTTACCTTGCTCAAGCCAAGACCCTTTTTATGTCGGAGTTAACTTATTTCATATTTTAAAGTACTCACTAATACCTGCATTATCATTAACTTTTTTTATTTACTGGTTAACCGCAAAAATAAAAACGAGAAGGTTCTCATTACAACGAGATCTCATGACAAACTTCTATCGACGTGATTACTATGAGAAAAAACTACATGCTCAAAAAGGTTTCTGCTTACTGATTATTGATATTGATCACTTTAAGTCAATTAATGATACCTATGGTCATGAAGTAGGCGATGAAGTGATACGTAAGTTAGCAGAAAGATTGGGGCGATGCATACGTCAAAGTGATATTGCTATCCGTTGGGGTGGAGAAGAATTTATCCTAAGCTTTACGTCAATGACGAAAGAACAATTAAAGTTAAAAGCTGAAAAAATTCGACATGTTGTGCAGGTATCCCCTATCCATAACATTGCTGTCACTATTTCAATTGGTGGTACTGTGTCAGACACATTATCATTTAATGAAGCATATAAAGTTAGTGATGATGCGTTATATCAATCAAAGCATAATGGTCGTAATCAATCGACGATTGTTTAATTTGCTAATACTTACTTTTAATAAAGTTTAAATCAGCGACTATTATATGCCATCCTTGATAGCTTATTCAGTGTTCAAGGATGGCAACATGATTACAGGTTATTGCCCTTCTATTATCGTGGCAAAAGTTTAAGGATTAGCCATGCTAGATTATCTTTAAAAGGGAACATTAAAACTGTTATGGATATACAACTTACACCGACAAGATAACCTCCTATACTCATTATCAATTAAGCTATATTATTTGTGACGACAAGTAATGCTAAATATAAAAACATGTTTAGCCCCTGATTCAAGGTAAATCAATGCAGCTTCAAACTCTAGGAAAAGGACGCTTTGAAGAAAAATGGAGTCAAGATAAGCAATTAATCGAACAAACCATTCTTAATTGTATCTCTGCCCGCCGTATTTTTGATGAGAATGAAAAACTTCTAACTCAAGGCGAAATAGTTGAAAATCTCTATTTAGTAGACTCTGGTCGAGTATCTATGGGCGTTACAGCCCGAAATGGCAAAACGTTCTTGCTTGGTACCTTAGAGTGTGAGCAGCAAATTTTCGGAGAAATGGAGTTTTTCACAGGCTATCGCTGCCAAATGAATATTATTGCGGTAGAACCCATTGAAGTTGCAATCATTGATACTCAAAAGCTGCAAAGATGCTTATTAGAGCAGCCCCGCCTTTCTCTTTATTTTGCCAGTGCTATAGCTATTGACTACCAAGATACAATTGAAATTCTCTCTCGTCGCTTGCTCTACCCTATTACCTATAATGTTGCATACGATATCTATCACCAATACCTCAATGATCTCCCTGTTGATGGTTTTCAGAAGAACTATTTAGAAGCCGAGCGTTTTGCTACTTCAGATCGTGTGTATCGACGAGCAATAAAAGAGTTAGAGAGTAAAGGACTTATTGCTAAAGAAAAAAATGGCCTACGTATTCTGAATTTAGAAGGGCTAAAAGTATTTATAGAAGAATAGTATCTTTTACATTCTGTTCAAATCAAAAAAGGTCTGTGTTAACAGACCTTTTTCTTATCCCAAAGATTATGCGCGACAATGTTCAACAGCATTAAATTTTCTTAGTACTATCAGCATAACCACAACGATAGCGTAAATAAATGGAATCGCGTACATCACCGATTGAGTTCCAATAACACTTTGGAATAGTGAACTTATTGCAGGACTAAACATGGCACCTGCACTACCGCTGATCAAGATATATGACACGTTTTTGCTGCTTGCATTGCGAACAAATGATACACCATAAGCAATAAATGAATTATAAAGCGCGGCACAAACAAAACCGTAACCGTAAGTTAGGTATGACAACCATGATAAATTGTCTGTCGTTACAATAACGCTCGTGATCACCATGGCTGCAGTGATAATTGTGAGTAAGAATGTTTGAATTTTCATTCGAGACACAATAACTGTTGATACTAATGCACCAACAAGTGCTGCAGACCAATACTGTGTAATAATGTGCCCAGCCTGCTCGAATGGTATATCAAACTTTTCCTTCACAAACATCGGTGCCCAAGTAAGGAAGGTATATAACGCTAACATACCTAGAAATAAACCAATGCCACCACTAATAATGCCAAAGTTCCATTCTGACTTAACGTCTTGCTCTGACTCCGTTTCACAATGGCACGGTTTAAAATTCGTTAACAAAGCAACAAACATAGTCGCCAATGCAACGACACCAACACTTAAATAACTGATGCTCCAATTCATTGCATGAGTAAGCGCATAAGTCGTAATAAGTGGGAACACGACCCCTGCAATATTAAATGTAGCGTCTTGAACAACCAGCATAGTGCTCTGAATTTTATCTTTCCAGACAGATACAACAATGGTGCCAGCAATACATAACCCTACACCACCACAGAAGCCAATAACCGTCATGCATACCATTACAATAAACAATGATGGCACAATATATAAGCTTAATGCAGCAGCTGAAATGACCCCGTAGCAAAGTATCGTCATACGCTTTATGCCGACTTTTTCAATTAAGAAAAATGCCGCTATAGTACCTGCAAGCGCACCGCCATTCAGTAATGAAAAAATAGATGCAACTTCGTTTACATTTGCATTAAAGGTATTTGCTATTGGCTCGACTAACATACCAAACTGGGTTGCAAAGCCAGCCATAATAAAATTGGCTAAAAAGCTTATCGCGGTGAGTGTTATTTTATTTTTCATCATTCACTCCAAGAGGGTATAGAGGGATGTTCTTAAAGATAGAGAGCTGAAACTCAGCCCTCACAATAAGTAATCGCGGAAACGTTAAGCTTTAATGGCTGTTTCTAAAGCAATTTCAATCATATTATTGAATGAAAGTTGACGCTCCTCTGCAGTAGTTTCCTCACCCGTAATACAATGATCCGATACCGTCAGAATGGCTAATGATTCAATACCAAATTGATGAGCTAAACCATATAAGCCTGCAACTTCCATATCCACACCTAAAACACCAAAGCGCTCTAACGCTGAGATTAAGTCCTCATCTGGATCGTAATATAAATCTCCAGTAAAGATATTCCCTACTTTGACATCAATTCCTTTTTCTTTCGCTGACATATAAGCATTATGCAACAGCTCAAAAGTCGCTGACGTTGCCATCTGATAACCGCTGCTGCGTTTGGCATTAGTCGGTGAATCTGTACCCGCAGCTTGAGCTAAGATAACATCACGCATATGTACATCTTTTTGAGTCGCGCCAATACTGCCAATACGAATAATACGCTTTACTCCAAAATCATTAATTAATTCATGACCATAGAGAACCATTGATGGAATACCCATCCCATGTCCCATTACAGAAATACGCTGACCTTTGTAATAACCGGTATACCCCAACATATTTCGAATATCGGTAACAAGCTTTGCATCTTCTAAATATGTTTCAGCAATATATTTTGCACGTAATGGATCACCAGGCATGATTACAGTTGAAGCAAAGTCTTTTGCAGTACCTGCGATATGAGCTGTCATAATGGTTTCCTCTTGTTTTTGACAGGCTCATCATAAAGAGAACGAACAGCAGAATTTCAGGACAAATGTCCGGTTTAAAAGTCTCACCACTCAAATTTATTTCATCACTTATACTCTTAGCGCATCAATGTTACATAGATCACAAGTATAAGTGACTTTACAAATTCTCTGCTTGTTACTGGCTGCATCAAAAATATAACGAAGTGTTTAATGTTCGATAGGCTCATTCAAAGTTGTGAGAACATTAAACTTTGGAAGGAAGGTGATACCCACTGTTTTGATCACCGAGCATTTTTTAAGTGATTTTTTACAGACGTAAAAAAGCCCGCAATTGCTTGCGGGCTTTTTTATTTGGCTCCTCCTCCTGGACTTGAACCAGCGACATACGGATTAACAGTCCGCCGTTCTACCGACTGAACTAAGGAGGAATTGTTTGGAGCAGGCAGCGGGAATCGAACCCGCAAATCATCAGCTTGGAAGACTTAAACCCACCCGTAATTTAATTACATAGAATAGAAAATTAAAAATATATATTATTAGTTTCAGTACCTTATGAAAAAAATAATTGTATGATGTTTACTCTAATTTTAAGTTGTTAGACCACTTATGGTCGCATTTTGGTCACCAATTTATGTGTACCTTTTACACATAAAAAACACTAATAACATAACAATCAATAGATTTTTAACCTAAAAAATCTAATCTCACCCATAACCAAATACATAAAAAATGCCTGAGAAGGCGGTCTTTTAACGTAATCGGAATTTTTCTGCACCACAGAATTAAATTACAAACAATTAATCCCTAATATTACTACCAACACACAGAAACTAACTCACTTTCACCACCCTCGCTATTGTCGCTCTGCTACATCCTAACTTCTGCTGTATTTCTGAATAACTGCGCCCAAGTTTTAACTGATCTCGTATATCTTGATGCAGGGATTCATTCACACGGCGACCGCGATACTTTCCTTCCGCTTTTGCTTTCGCAATACCTTGCGCTTGGCGTTTATGGCGAGTTTCGTAATCATCACGGGCCATCGCTGCGCCTAAATCCAACATGAATTCGGTTAAAGCCAAGGTAATGCTGTTTTGCTCACCCGCGCTGAACACCGCATGCGTCATAGGCTGATCAGCCACCACTATCACCAACCCTTTTTCCATAATGCGGGCTTTTAAGGTTTTCCATTCAAGCCAAGGTAAACGAGTAAGGCGATCCATCTTTTCAATCAGCAACACATCACCAGCTTCACTATCGTCTATCAGCTTGTTAAGTTCCGGTCTTTCTAACTTGGTGCCGGATTGGTTTTCGATGTAATAGCCAGCGATACGACTATCAAACTTGGCGCCAAAAGCTCTCAGTTCTTCTTTTGCCCGTTGGGCATCTTGCTCGGTGGTTGAGGCACGAAGGTAAGCACGGATCAGCATGGTTTCCCCTAAACTGGTTTAATTTAAGTTAGTTTCTAAAATCAGTTTAGTATAGATGGTTTCGCAAATGAAGCGGTAAGGGTTGAGAGGCTGTGGAGATCGGTTTCGTTAGGGTATACCTAAAATGACACTAGTAACAGCATGAACCGCTGTGATGAAGGTTTTATCATTGAGCTCCTTTTCTAATAAGAAATAAAGATCATGGATAGTAGTAACGAAATAAGCAGACTGTTACCCACCTTTTTCCAGTGTTACTCACTATAATAGAGAAAAAAATTTAAACAGTTTCAGTCTAATAATTTGCTGATTTTCAATTGTGTATTAATAAATTTAATAGTAAGCGACCGACTACCCGGCGGTCACTTAATACTTAAGAGTTACTGCATGTAATATAATCTAGGACCCATAATTTTTCAGTAAAATCCATTTAATGGAGTTTTAAATAACTTTTAAATATAAAAGAAATGTAATTACAGAAAATGCTCCTATAACTGCTTTTTGCGGACTATACTCTTTTATATCTTTTAATATAACATATAATAATGGTAACGAAAGAAGATGAATTGATATATTTATCGCTTCACTATTATTTATCACATAGAGCCATTGTAAGGAATAGATAATGATAAAAAAAATAGTTTCTTTATTATTAGCTCCAAGCCTTCTTAATGTTAAAATATAAAGTAGTAAAGTTATTAACCCTAACAAATAATCCATATTATAAGTGACACGCCTCCATACAAGCACCGGCAGCCGCAACACCCAAACTTGGCCCAGCAACATTCCCCAAAGCTGGTGTTGCAACTCCACCAACGAATCCCCCCACAACTCCAGAAGTTAATTGCTTTGCTGTTGGTGATTTATTTGGTGAAGTTGCTACTGCACCAATAGCACCAACCGTGGCACCGGAAGCTCCCAACCTCAGTAATATACTAGCAGGAGCACCTCTTTTAACTCTTTTTGGCTTAGGATCTCTAAAAACAAATATATTTTCTTCAAACTTATTTATAAACTTTTGAACTTTATTTTGAACTTGAAATGAAAATTCTTTTGGGACATTTATAAACTCATACGGGTAAATAACACTAGATGTACCATCGAAAAAGAAAATACTTATATCATCAGAACTTAAATTTACTAACTTATTTAAGTTATTTTCAGATTTAAAACAGTACTTATAACGGCCATTAATACTTTTTGATTCATCGAGATCTAATGAATTACACTCCCTCGCTTCAACACATAACGAAAAAAAACAAAATAGGTAAACAAACTTTTTCACTTAACAATCTCACCAATGGTAATAAGAATGATTATCATTACATATTAAATATTTTTTTTGTATTATTTATTAGCATTAAAAAACTTTATGTGACTCTTATCACATTCACTCTTCTGTAAAGCTAAACCGAATGGAAATCTATTTATTAGGATGGATTTTATAGCTAAATTTTTTCGAGATAAGATATTAGATTCATTCTCAAAATTCACAGAAGAATCACGTAGAGAAATAGATCTAGTAGTAAAGTAGGTATAACAATTTAATCAATGATTTAAGCAGTTAATTAATAGTTATCTTAAACTAGAATTTTATATTTTAGAGGTTTCATACACAAATATGTATAACGAAAAATTATTTATATATAAAAAGAGTGAGTAATTTAATCCATAAATAGATATAAGAACTCACTCTAAAAATACTCTCTAAATTTTTTCAATTAAGAATTTAACTCTTAGTATATTAAGTAATTAATAACGTTTCAAAACTTCAATAATATCAGTTTTCTCATGGGCATTAATAAGAGCATTGATGTCATCTTCATTCTGGAATAATTCAGACAAGGCCATAATTGTATTAATGTGGCTATTAGAATCTTTTGCCGCTAAGGTAATTGAAAGGTACACATCGCCATTATCCTCTGATTCAAAGTTAACACCACTCTGGAATACAGTTAGCTGAAGAGCAGACTCATTAACTCCATCTTCAGGTCTGGCATGAGGCATAGCGATTTTAGGAGCTAATACGTAATATGGACCGATTGCTTTATGTTGTTGTTTTATCGCTTCTACATAGCGAGGTTCAACTTTATCGTTACTTATCAATGTTGAACATGTTAAATCAATGGCAGAATCAACTGAAAGATTTGATTCAGAGGTAATAACAATACCTTCAGGACCAATTAAATCATATAAACTCATGAGACAGCCCACCCTAATACTAGTCCAACTACACCAAAGTCAAAATCAGAGAATGTTGTTGCTTCAAGCCCTAGACCACCAAGCACTGGCAGTAGCAGCATCGGTAATATTGAAATACAGATCCCCTGCGTGAACGCACCTAAGATTGCACCTCGTAAACCACCTGTCGCATTACCATATACACCCGAGGCACCTCCGACAAAGAAATGAGGAACGACTCCAGCAACAATAATTGTCCACCCCATCATTCCTTGAATAGCCATCATAAGAAGACCTGCAGAAAAAGAAGACAAGAAACCAATTAACACTGCGTTTGGTGCTACAGGAAAGACCATTGGACAGTCCAGAGCAGGTTTTGCTCCAGGTACTAATTTATCTGAAATACCTTTAAATGCAGGAACGATTTCAGCGATTAACATCTTCACGCCTTGCAGAACGATGTATACGCCACCAGCAAATGTTAAAGACTGCATAAAAGTAAATACAACCCAGTTTTGACCATTGGAAATCGTATTAACAAACTGTCCACCAGCAATAACAGATGCAATCATGAAAAATACTGCCATCGTTGCTGCAACTGCGACTGGAGTATCTCTTAGAAACATTAAGCTTTTAGGTACATTAATATCTTCTGTTGTTTTCGAAGTATCACCAAACTTGCTACCAATATAGCCAGAGATCACGTATGACAGTGTAGAAAAGTGTCCCATTGCTAATTGATCTGTGCCCATGACTTTTTCAGTATATTTTTGGGCGATAGCTGGCATTATAACCATGAGTGCACCAACGATTAGTGAACCAATAGCAACTAATGCTGTACCTTTAATTCCCCCCGTAGATAAAATAACTGCAACTAACATCGACATGAACATCGTGTGATGTCCCGTTAAAAAGATATATTTTAACGGTGTAATACGAGCCAAAATAATATTAACAATAAAAGCAAAAAACATGATTAGTGCCATTTCATAACCAAACGTTTCTTGAGCAACAGCTACTATCGCTTCGTTATTGGGAATAACACCACTTACGCCAAACGCTTCTGTAAATACTGTTGAAAAGTTATTTAAAGCGCCAATCAAAGCATTTGCACCAAAACCAAGAATTAAAAATCCCATTACCGTTTTGATGGTGCCTTTTAATATTGTTGATATATCTGATTTCTGTGCAATTAAACCAATAAAAGCAATTAGTCCAACCATAATGGCGGGCTCTTTTAATAAGCCCAGCATAAATTCAAAAAAGTTGTGCATGGCTATAACCTTAAATAAATACTTTTAGTTGGTCTTCAATAGATGCTTTATCAAAAATATTTTTAAGGCTAACAATATTTTGTTTTCCAGCCGCTTCTAATTGTGTTGCAACATCAGTTGCTGCTACCCAAATATCAGCATTACTTGATGATGCCGATGATAAATCCTCATGATCAATATCCGCAACCAAACCGATTTTATTTGCTACATCTTTAACAGCCATTTCCATCATTAAAGAAGTGCCTAAACCGTTACCACAAACAACTAAGATCTTTTTCATTTTAATATTCTCTCTGTAGGATATTCAGGGGAAGCTTATTTCCAGCCCTTTTATTATGCAGAAAGCTTAAAGATTAAATTAACGCCCGAAATAGATCCAAGTCACAAAGTCAAAATGAGATTGTGAGACAGATCAACTAATAGAACAATTAAAATAAATGATAATTCTTAATTTTTTATGGAAAATAAAAGAGTGTGATGAATATTACATTATGCTTTATTGCACTTTTTCCTTATTTAAAATATATAGCCCAATATAATTAATTGATGATAGAAATTACTCACCATAATCTTTTAGCATTTTCTTAAGGAGAGTATTTACATCCTTTGTTTTTTTATTTCTTTTAGTAAGAGCACTTAATGAAGAAGGCGCTTCTAACGTCTCTTCCTTTCCATCACTTTTACCTGTTTTTTGAAGCATTTTCTGAACAGAAGCCATTAGAAGGCGAACATCTTCCTCCCTATCATTTTTCAACAGGACAACATTTTCTGACTCAACTGCCACAATAGTTAAAACGCCATATTTCACTGATTCAATTTTTTCACCGACCATTATTGATTCAGGAGCAACAGTACTATCAGTCAGCTTTCCTGCTCTAAGTTTTGCAGCACTAATAGCCCTGATGTTACCTGTATTTTCGAAGAAGACGATAACGGTATGAGTGTTAAAGTAATCGATCACTCTAACGAAACCATGCTTATTCGTCTTAAACCTTGCGCCATTCTGCATATCTTGCGGAGCGGTCATTTTTTTTGCTTCTATCATCACAACAACATCCTAACTACACAGTTAATATAATAATCATATTTATACTCCACCCCAAAAGGTATTTATAAGTAGATACCTAAAATCATTTTATTAATTCGCGATGGCAGTACTGGCACCAAGATAAATGCATTAGATGACTAAAAAAGAGTGATCGTCTGTGAGCAACTAATGAATTTGAGAATAATACTCATCATGTTTTCACATAAAATATTGAGCCAACTTACATTTTATAAATTATCTTTGCCTCACTCAATTTGAATAATCAAATAAGCACTAAGTTTTATATTGTCATATATATAATTATTGGTGGTCAAGATAGTGAAAAAACTTCTGTCATTAAAAGAATTAAAAAGGTGTGCATTTATTGTGCATCCGAACGCTAAGCCTGCCTTTGACTTTTTCTTTAATCACACGCATCTATTCTGCAGAAGTCGATTAAATGCTTCGACTTTAAAGGTACTTAATCAAAACCAAACATTTTATGGAATAAGGACACAGGAAAATGAAATAGCGCTATTTTCAGGATATGAATTTATCGGCTTTGATTTAGCCAATATCGAATTCACACAACACAACGTCATCATCTTTTCATCACTCACCGATGAAGAAATCATACAGCAAGCATGGGTTGCTACTTTACACGTTGTATTGACTTCACCGCCAACTAAGCATTTAGAAGAGTTAAGACGGGTGATCAATAATTTAGTGCCAACCGACTACATCAACTTAGTCTTTAAAAAAATAAAAATATCGCAAAGGACTTGGAGCGAATTCAACGGTGTATCTAGAGACGGATTAGCCAAACAAAGTCAAAGTACGAATAAGCCAACGGAGCTTCAAATCTCAATTTTCGAGCGCCTTGGAAATAAATATGCAGGATAAGTCAGAAATATATTCTCGCTTCAAAGAGAGAAATAAAGAACATTTTTTTCGCTTATTATTTCCTTTTTCAAAAAAAGAAAATGCAGTCATCGCAAAGGAAGTGATTCGGCTTTGTACATTACTATCAGATAAACACCGCGACTATTTTGAAGAGTACTATTTATTAATTGAGGAAGCACAAAAACACCAAGAGGTTTCTTCGATTGATACAATTTCCATATTGGAAATGATTAAAAAAAAGGGACAAATTGGCACTCACCCTATTCCTGCTTTTATTGGTTCTACATTGTTGTATACTTCTTACGACAAAGATAAGTTTGACCAGTATAAAGCACTGACCTTACTCACTATTGCTCGTTTATCTTACATCGGTAAACATGACTCAAAAATAATAACGCTTTGTAACGAGATAAGAAAGTTTTCTGATGGCATACGAGAAGACTTAGCAAGCTTTCTTCCTAATATAGATGCTGTTAACTTCACTGAGCTTATTCATCAATTTAGTTCTCTCACAGATAATTCATCCCTGCTAAACACCAAAGATCAAGTGATCATTTGGCTTAACCGTTACAAAGTTCCCTTCAAGGATGCTCATGATTTAAATGTGGGATACCGACGCAATGCAAATACACAACGCTTTAGAAAAAACGGGGCATTAACGGTAAAGCCACGCGTCTATCTAAACGATGAAGGTGATGCCGCAGTAGAAATATCTCAACTTCATTTTGAACACAAACATGTAGAGAGCTGGCAGGGCGAGGATTTTGCTGATAGCGACCCTCGAAGCCTTAATGTCATTACCAGTAGTGATAATTGCTCTAAAAGTGAAGCTCTCGGTGCGATTCAAGCAAAGTCGATATTTGAAAATCTAAAGAAAAAAGCCATGCACTTGCCCTGCGATATCTACAGCATGACTCACCATGAACTCTACACTTTAGTGAAATCGTGTGAAGACAGTCTTTTCGCTCGGCAAGATGAAGACATCGCTCAGTTATTGCTGCTTATGCTAATAACAGGCAACACTAAAGATCAACTAAAACACACTAAGAACAAGCGTTGTTCTAATCAGCAGCGCCAGATTAAATGGGTAGTGAGGACTCACCGATTACCGAGTCAAGCTATCCGCGAGGAGTTAAGATTTCTGACTCAAAACATCAGCACGACAATTTTATTACCACTACCTGATTTTATTACTGCCAGACTCAATAGCTTCAAGTTTTCAAAATTACAGGCTTCAGATTTAAAAGCCTATTTACAGTCAATCAACAAACGTAAAGGGCTACACCTTACGCTGACAAAAGTGAGTAATTACCTTAGCGATTACTGCGCACATAGAAACATTGACCCAGTCATCCCACATATTATTAGTGGTGTTGATAATAAAGTCTTACCCGCGGTGTTTTACACTCAAATCCCATCATCAATTCTGCTCAGTCACTTCCAAAACTATCTGAGTCACTTATCCGCACATTCAAAAGAAGGGTTATGGGACACTGGCGATGAAAGCCAACTCGGTGATGATGAATATATTGGCTCTCCCCTGCACATTGACAGTAAAAAATTAAGGTATTTATTTTCGCGTTTAAAAGAGCAAATCCATGAAAATAAACGCCGCACCGATGTCTATTTTTCAGACAACGGCCATAACGATATTACGTTAATGACCCAGTTTGTACTTATGCTCGCATCAGGGTATCGCCCCGTCACGGGCTGGTTTGGTAAACGTGAAGACTTTCACCTCCCCACAGGCACGTATTGGATTAACGACAAAAATACATCGATGGGTGATAGCAGTCGCTGTATCCTCCTTGCCGATATTGCCATTCTCTACCTAAAGCACTACATCGACTATCTCCATCAAGCCGTTATTTATCATGGGAACCGTACACCATCACTGAAACAACGGTATGAAAAAAGCTTAACAAGCGAAGAGCACTTTTTCTTTTACAGACAAGATAGCTCTTTTGATGACGTAACCCCTTCGAACTTCGCCCAGTTTGCCGATAAGTTATTTCCATTGCAGCCTAATTGGGCCAGACACCATATACGCTCTTTACTCTGTCATCACGGCGTCGCACCAGAATTAATTTCAGCATGGATGGGACATCAGGACATGGGTAAACAAGCATTTCATTCTTTTAGCCAGCTGAGTCAGAGCCAACTTAAACAAGTCAGTCATATTATTAATCAGCTCTTCGTTGAACTAGGTTTGGGGAGGGATATATGACGAAGGTGGGTGTTAATGCCAGAGAGGAGGCTGCGAGTAAAAAAAGGAACACTGAGATTGCTAGATTAGAGCAACATGCAAAGGCATTAATCACCAAAGCCTTTCCTTTTCCTCATTTTCCTCCGTCTCAACAAGACTTTAAAAAGCAGTGGCAGTGCTTTATGGACGATTGTAATAACACACTCGGTGCGAAGAGAGACTATCGCATCGTGTTTAATGCTGCAGTGAAGATAATACGCCAATACCAACGTGATTTTGGCTGGCCTTTCTCTCCGCCGTCATATTTAGTCTCACACAAAGAGCCTAAACAACTTCGAACAAAAGAATGGTTAAATCGAGCTTGGGCTGTTAATGATTTCTATCACGCATGGTTTGACTCTTTACTTGCCACATCACAACCAGATGCAATGGAAGCATACCGTAATGTGTTGCTCTCTTTACTTTTTCACACTGGGCAATGCCAAAGTGCAGTTATCTTGGCTTTTCATCAAGCGCTCTCAAACGACAATCTAGAACTTAAGCACATTAACAATCATATTTATTGTCGTCTTGAACTGGCGAGCCGCGGTTTAAATACTAACTGCTATGTGGAGGGTGAAAAGAAACACATCCATCTCGCCTACCTGCACCCTATTACTTTAGGTTTGCTTCGCCAATGGCAAGGAGTATGTAAAAAGGCATGGTCTCCTCCTCATGACAAACAATTATGTGCTTTTTTAAGAAACGCAGCCCCGACAGACAAAGCGCTTCCCACATCCCTGCATCATTTCTGCCAAGCCGCTATTTACACAACGGAGCATCAAGAACATGTAGGGCTCAGTCAAGCACTGGTCGAGTATCAAATAGGAAGGGTGAAATCTTACAGTTTGCCTGAAGACAACCTTGCAAGGCTTTCATTCCCTGCGGTTAATGGCTTATCGCATTTTAAGTTTTATAGCGATGCCGCCAAAGCTACATATAGCAACCCCGCTAATAGTAACTATAGTGCGGTGTCCAACAAGGCATTTTTTACAACGCTCAAAGCGTGTTTCATCAAAGCAAAAGACAATAACAACAAACTCAGTCCGTCAGAGGTTAGCCGAAGACTACACGCAATGGTCGATGACGGCCCTTATACAATAGGAGAAACGCTTTTACTTGATTGGTTTATTCATAAAGCGCAAACCTGTAACCCTTCATCGCTTATGCAATACCATTGCAGTTTATCAAGACGTTGGTTGTTCTTAACGGAAAGCTGTGATTTTGCCTACCTAGATTCAGAGCTATTAGAGCAAATGTATGAAGACAGCGTGGCGAAAATAGATAAACCTAACTCGAAGCGGTACTTTGTAGCTAGACTGAAAGACCTCCATCAATTTGGTGCTCTTTCAGGCGTGTTACCAGAGGTATCATCAGAACTCTTTACCCAAGAGAAATCGACGCATCATACGCGTGCAGGGTTTGTTGATGAGCCTTTATTTAGCGCTCTACTGGTGCACATTGAACACCTTAAAGACTTAAATGACGATGAGAAACTTTGCCTGAAAAGCCTGTGTATCATCAGTTATCGCTGCGGGCTTCGGTTAAGTGAATTACAAAAATTACAGCTTCGTAATGTTGAAATATCAGACATAGGCTGGATTGATATTCGTGATAATCGATACGGAAACAATAAAACAGCCAGTAGTCGTCGCAAAGTTCCTCTGTTTACCCTCCTGACTGAGCAGGAAAAAGTGATAGTACAGCAGCATCTTGCTCAGCGACGGTTACTCCACAATAAACAAAACAGCTTAGTGTTTAGCTTTGGTCACAATCCCTATCAATGTTTCGATACCAGCGACGTTTCAAGGTTTGTGGGGCAAACATTAAAAGCACTCTCAGGCCTCAATCATTTTGTGTTTTATCACCTCAGACACAGTTGCTTAAGCCGGCTGCAATTGGTTTTTGAACTTGATGAAGAACTTGATACTTTGGGAAACCTTTGCCGATATTCCCACCAGCAAAGAGCAGACATCAAATCCACCTTACTGGGGCAATCGCTTCAAAAAGGCTACTTTGCAATCGCGGCACTTGCCGGTCATGAATCACCGGAAATGACCTTTGCACACTATTTTCATTTTTCCGATGTCATTGCACACCTGAAAGTCACGAAAAGCGTCAATGCCCTTTTGCCGACACAAAAAGTCATACTTGGAATATCATCAAGACGCCTTCAATCTTCTTCCAATGACGAGCATCTTGAGTACTTAATCAAAAAGCTAAAGATAACCCCGCTTAAATCCGTCGCAATTAAATCAAAGCCTTTACCCACAGCGTTAGCTGCAACGAAAAACACTATTAGCATCCTGCGTTGCTATCGTGTTCTTGATGAATACCAAAAAGGGCTATCTATTCAAGAAATCACCAACAAATATTTTATCGAGCAAACCGTAGTTGATAAGTGGCTGGCAAATGCAAACTTCATAAAGTCACTCAAGACAAACACATCACCACCAACATCACGGCATTTTTCTAAGGCAAGAACACAGTTGATATTACCAGCCCCATTACAATCCAATGCTGAAGCTCAGTTGGTTGATAAGCTCATTTCAAAAACACGCGAGCATTACAAAACTGATAAAGATAATTTTCAAGCCATGCTTGAATACGCACTTAAAAATACCAGCGTGAGTAAATCAGGGATTTACTTCAATGATCCGTTAAAATTAAATACCTTCATCCAAACTTTTTTATGTATCGTTCCGAAATCATCATGGCGAGCAATTACCCACTATCACCAAAACAGTCGAGTCGCATCTGAATGGGAAGAAGCACTAAAAGGACTCAGAAAAAAACGCGGTAAAACATCGAAAAGTACTAGACCCACACAAGGGGCAGTCAGATTGGAATACATTAGTCCTCTTGAAAAAAACATCAAAACCCGAGGACGTTATAAGAAATACTCAACCCATACATTGGCGTACTTATTTCACATGATGGGGATCATGATGTTGAAAGCACCAACAACGATAACAACACTCGAATCCTTACAAAAAAATATTAGGAAAGCGAAAAATCAGCCTTATCGACATAACGCATTATTAAAATTATAAAAAAGAATAGCCATTACCTTAATACCTTTATATTGGCTAATATGTAGGAACGTTAAGAACCAAATATATGTCACGAATAAAGACATTTCATAAGATAAAATAGAAATCGCTTATAAATATTAATAGAAGTTATATTAGTAGAGTTGAGCAAGAAGGAAGTAAACAGAACATTGGAAATACGCACTAACTAGCAAATGTACTTGGAAGCGATATAGAGACTTACTACCGTAATTCTACTTTCATCTATGTACCTATCGATACTCTTATTACAGTTAGCCATAAGACAGCTTTCCACATTGTATAACTACGAGGCTTTATCTTGATAAATAGTACGAACAATACAAGTACAGCAAAAATTATAGGCTGGTATAAAGATCGCCACCCTACATGGCAACTCTCTAATGGTAATACTCCCCTACTTCCAGAAACTCAACTGACAATAGAGCGATACCATTCATTAATCATAGAAAAGTTAGAAAAAGAGTTTGGGGAAATAACGGTTACTTACGGTTTCACCTCATTAGAGCTTTATAAACTCGTTCAGAAGCTATCTCCTCAGCATACAGCACCTAACTTAGATCAACATGCTGGTTACGAGTTAAATAGTCGGAACAATCGAATCTGTAAACGAGATGGTCTAGCCTGTGACTTTTTAGTCAAAGGCTATGAAAATGATATGGGCACCATAGCTAAATACATTGTTAGACACCTCCCCTTTGATAGACTTTATTTCTACGGAAGGAACAAACCATTACACGTCAGCATTGGCCCAGAAAATAGTCAATTTATTCAATACATGTTGCCGTCACAAAAAAGCGGAAAACGCTATCCAAGCAAGCGATATAATAAAGATAACTACTTAGACGCTGAATTTAAGGAATATTCATGAATGCAGAGTTATTTAAACAGCTAGTTTCTGAATTAAGAATAGGTAAACAGCTTCCTGATTCCGTTTATATACATAAAGATGCTCTCACCGAAGCGAATGAGAAACTCGCATTATTCATTCCAGCCGTTGCCAATGCACTCAAAGTTACAGAGTGGGACTTAGTAAAACTTCACAAAAAAGAATTCCGCCTTTCACTCCTCAGTTATCCAAGCTTTTACACAGAGTCTTATCCAGCTCTTCATCTAAGTGTGAATGTAGATTTAGTTAAACTAACCCATAAGACAACTGATTACCGTAACTCTGATAACCCTCCTATTCTCCACAGAAAAGAAACCATGATTTCCACCTCTAGCCAGTATTATCAGAATTTTAAAGATCTGACTCAGGAAGGTGAAAATGCAGGACTATATGAAAATACTCGAATCATTGGCTTTAAAAAATCTTGGGAAAATATTATCAGTAGGCATGGTTATGAACTTGTCGATGGACGACTGTTTCGATGTTCGTCTTTAAATATTCCCGATGACAGCAAAACAATTGATCGCCACAGAACTGCAATTGTTCGACATGAGCTTTCAGCGCCGATGAAAACCTTAGCTAAAAATGGTTATTTAAACGGAGATTATTCAATCTTTGATTATGGCTGTGGACGCGGTGATGATCTTAGAGAATTAGAAGCGCATGGGCTTGATGCAATAGGATGGGATCCAAATTTTCAACCCGACAACGATAAAATCAATTCAGACATTGTTAATCTTGGCTTTGTACTGAACGTAATTGAAGACCAAGATGAAAGATTAGAAGCGCTAATCGGTGCTTGGGATCTGTGTGAGCAGCTCTTGATCGTATCTGTAATGTTAGCCAATGACAGTTTTATAGCACAATTTAAGCCCTACAAAGATGGGGTAATAACTTCTCGTAATACCTTTCAAAAATATTACGCACAATCGGAAATTAAAAGCTACATTGAGCGCAACCTTCAAGATGAAGCAATTCCTGTTGCTCCTGGCATCTTCTATATTTTTAAAGATAAACTTTTAGAGCAAGAGTACCTTCAAGGCAAATATAAACGTCATCATCAGTGGCAGCAGCTTACCTCACCTCAAACTCTCGACTCGAAAGAAAAAGCAAAGCTGGTTGTCACACAACATCAAGCACTATTTGAAAGCTTTTGGAATATTTGCCTTGAGTTAGGTCGAATCCCTTTTAATGAAGAATTTGAACAATCAGAAGAAACACGTCAACTGATTGGATCCCGTAAAAAAGTATTCAATACATTAAAAGAGCTTTTTGATATTACTGAATTTGAAAAAGCAGAAAAAAGGCGAAAAGAGGATTTATTACTCTACTTTGCAATGGGGCTTTTTGAAAAAAGAAAACCTTATACACAACAACCTGAAGCGCTAAAGCGCGATATTAAAGCCTTGTTTGATGACTATAAAACTGCGCTAAATCTTGCTGCTGAGCTATTGTTTGCGATTGCAGACACAGACCTAATCAATACACAATGTGAAAAGGCCCACCAACAATTATCTGCAAGTGTTTTAAATGAAGGGCACTCTCTCATCTTGCACCGAGACTATATTAACGATTTACCACTACTACTTCGAGTATACGTGGGCGCAGGATTACAAATGTATGGCGAGCTTGATGAAGAGATAGACCTTATGAAAATCCATATCACATCAGGAAAGCTGACTCTTACCGCTTATGACAACTTCGAGAACTCCGTCCCTTTCTTAGTTGAGCGCATAAAAATAAAAATGGCTGAACAAGATATTGATTTTTTTGATTATGTGAATGAAAAACGTAGACCACCTCTGCTGAACAAGCACCTTTACATGTCACCCGAACATAAGAACTACAAAAAGCAGCTGAGCTTTGATAAACGATTGGCTGCCTTATTGGGCATCAGTCAAAGTGAAGAAACAAAACTTACGCGTAATACATTTGATAAAGGGTTATACGAGGAAGGCAAGAAAATCAATGAGTTCAAGTTAATGAGATTAAGTTAGCACTAATATTTCATCTAGTTTAGTTGAGCTCACTCTGAAAATAAATGACCCCGCATATTTTTGCAACCCAATTCCTACGTGCAATTCTGCTGTTTCTCCACTAAAATACCCAAACAAATACTATAACGTTAAATTGAATAAAAGTGACGTCATGATATAACGTACTACACTATTAGTTACGTGAAATATAACGTTAAGGTTAATCATGAGAAATGCACAAGACGGTTACTGCTTCTCTTTCCCTGCGGTTAGAGGGCTACAAGCAGGCAAACCATTCTACATCGCAACTTGCCCGTTAAGCACTATCCCTAAGATTTTTGTCTTCGACGAAGATGAAGTTCCACCAGAACTCCGAGCTCAGCGTACGTTAAACAAATCACGTATACCAGAAATGGTGCGATACCTCGTTGAAAATCCCAAAGACTACGTTTTCTCAGCCTTGACTGTCTCTGTTGCCTCTACAGTGAGCTTTGAAGAAAACGCCAGCCTCGATACACCAAACCTTGGAACATTAAAAGTACCAATGGATGCACAGATTTTGATTAACGATGGTCAGCACCGCCGTGCAGCTATTGAAGCAGCTCTAAAAGAAAATCCAGATCTAGCTCATGATAACATTCCTGTCTTGTTCTTTGTAGATGAAGGGCTACAGCGTAGTCAGCAAATGTTTGCGGACTTAAATAAATATGCGGTTAAACCAAGTCCTTCTCTAGGAGCATTATATGATCATCGTGATGAAAGCTCTGAACTTGCACGTTATCAAGCTCAGCACATTGCCCCTTTTAAAGGCTTCACCGAAATGGAGAAATCCAGTATCAGCTCTAAAAGTGGTAAATTGTTCACTTTAAGTAGCTTAAAGCAAGCGAACAAAGCTCTGTTAGGGAAAGGGGCAAAGGACGGTTTTAGTGAAGAAGAAAAATCGCTGGCCAACCAATACTGGCAAGCCGTTTATGAGGCCACTCCAGAATGGCAGATGGTACTTAATAAAGAACTCTCGCCATCACAGTTTCGTCAAGATTATATTCACGCTCACGGCGTCGGGTTACATGCACTTGGCGCATTAGGTTGCGCACTGATCACGGCGCAACCGACCGAATGGAAGCAAACTATCCAACGTCTGAAAGATGTTGATTGGCGAAAATCCAATCCCAATTGGGCAAATAGAAGTATGTTACATGGCAAGCTTAGCAAAGCCTCTACCAACATCATGCTCACAACCAACGCCCTGAAACACGCTTTATCGCTCCCATTAACACCCGATGAGAGAGCGCTAGAAAACCAACACATCACAAGTAATGAGGCATCCAATGGCTGAGTTGTTTATAGCCGATGGTCTGGACGACGAACAGATTGAATACATCGAAAACGAATATTTTGCGGGCTTCAAACGCTACAGCAATCATCAATCGTTACCAGCAAAACTAGAGCACTATGCCGCACTGGATGAAGAACTGCGTAACGTCAGTAGCACGACCCTATGCCGTGAACTACTGCGTGAGCATTCTAATAATGAAGGCTTTACACTCAAGCACTTTATTGATGACATTCAAACCGTGTACTGTGCTGATAATCGCCCGTGGGTTATTGGCTACAGTGGAGGTAAAGACTCGTCTGCCGTTGTAACGCTAGTATATTTAGCACTGCTTGCTTTAGATGAATCTAAGCGTACTAAACATGTTTATGTGGTTGCTTCTGATACTTTAGTTGAAACGCCACTTGTTGTTGACCATGTGAACAAATCATTGGAGTCTATTGGCAACCAAGCCCGTCGTGATGGGCTGCCTATCAGCACACACAAAGTCTTACCAAAACCTCATCAAACCTTCTGGTCTTGCCTATTGGGCAAGGGCTACCCAGCCCCCACGAAAAGTTTCCGTTGGTGTACTGAGCGCATGAAAATTGATCCAGTCAGTGATTTTATTACCGACAAAGTCGCTAAGTTTGATGAAGTGATTGTGGTACTTGGCTCTCGTAGCCAAGAGAGTGCGTCACGTGCGCAAGTTATTGCGAAACATAAAATTGAAAACACACGTCTTGCTCGCCACACCACATTGGCCAATGCATTCATCTATACCCCAATTGATACCTGGAGCATGGATGACGTCTGGAAAATCCTTCGTGCCTGCAGTTTAGAAGTCACCATTTCACCGATGGGTATTGGTAAAAAATGGGCCAATGACTACGATCTGGAATGGGAAAACCCTTGGGGTGGCAAAAACCTAACACTCTGGAATTTGTACAAAGATTCATCTGACCAAGGTGAATGCCCAATGGTGATTGATGACAGTACCCCGTCATGTGGTAACTCTCGTTTTGGTTGCTGGACATGTACCGTTGTCACTAAAGACCGTGCTATGGAAAGCCTGATCCAAAATGGTGAAGAATGGATGCGTCCGCTGCTTGATTTTAGAAATAAGCTGGCAGACACAAATATTCCTGAAAATAAATCGCTGTACCGTAACTTTAAACGCCGTACAGGCAACGTTAGCTATCAGCGCGTTAAAGAAGGTCAAGAGCTCACTACAGAACGCGACCATATTCCCGGCCCGTACATGCTGAAATTCCGCAAGGAATGGCTAAAAGAGCTACTGGTTCAAGAGAAACTGTTCAACGAATCAGGCTATCAAGTCACGCTGATCACTAAACCTGAGTTACATGCTATTCGCCAAGAATGGCTAAATGATCCGAATGAACCTGATTGGGCCGATTCACTCCCTCAGATTTATCGTGACGTTTACGGCCACGATCTTGATTGGGTCATTAACGATAACAACAGCTTTGGTGAAGTTGAAGCGCAGATCTTGCAGCAACTTGGCGGTGAATATGATGTTTCACCAGAGATGATTCAAAAACTACTCGACCTTGAGATCTCTCTTGAAGGATTAAGCCGTCGTACCGGTGTGTTCGATAAGATTGGTAGCTTATTAAAACGAGACTGGGGCTCGCTTGAAGAGATCAAAGAAAAACATGCAGCGTTGCAAAGCAAGTCGGATTTCGACCTTCATAAAGAACAAATCAAACGCTATGAAGATGAAATTGCCAAACTGGATCAGCAAACCAAGGTGGAGCTATAAATGATCATTAAAAGCCTGGTTGTTAATAACTTCCGTGTGTTCCGTGGTGTACACGAAATTGACCTCGCGCCTCGAAAACAGCGTGAATACCATGACGCGCCAGCCCCTATCGTCTTATTCGGCGGTTTAAATGGTGCAGGTAAAACCTCAATCTTAACAGCCGTACGCGTTGCGCTATATGGCCGTGCCGCATTTGGCCGAGGAATGACAGCGACTGAATATCAAGCCCAGCTTGATGCACTCATTCACAAAGGCGTGGGGATCAGTGAAGGTAAGTCCTCCATTGAACTGGTTTTCACTCATAGCCATAACGGCATTGAAAGTGAATATAAAATTACCCGTGGTTGGTCAAGGGGACAAAAAGACCGCTTAGTGCTAGAGAAAGACTCTGAAGAACTGAGCCAGATGAACTACGACCAATGCCAAAGCTTCCTTAATGAATTGATCCCATCGGGCATTGCAGATCTCTTCTTCTTTGATGGCGAAAAAATTGCCGAACTTGCGGAAGATGAATCTGGCGAAGTATTGCAAACCGCAGTAAGACGCTTACTGGGTATTGATGTGGTTGAGCGTCTACGTAACGACCTCGCCATTTACTTGAAACGTCATGATGCAGCTGCACTGCCCGCGAACATCAAAGCACAGATTGAGAAGCTCGAAGCCGACCGTGAAGCTGCAGAAAAAGCAGCCAAAGCGATGGCTAACGAAACCGTTTTGTGTCGCGCAAAAATTGACTTAATTGCAGCGGATATCGATAAAGCAGAAGGTGAACTGTCACGCCGTGGTGGTGCCTGGGCGAACTCGCGAGAGCAAGAAAAAGCCAAGCAAAATACATTAGAAGCCGAGCGTAAAGAACTCGAAAAAACATTACGCACAGAGATTGAAGGCAACCTTGCTTACGCATTTGCACCAAAGGCATTATCCAAACTATTCACTCAGCTAGAAGCGGAAAAATCAGCGAAGCAAACGACAAGCTTTAATGCTGAACTACAAAGTTTCATGAATGAGCTAAGCCAAGAACTGAGCTTCCGTCTTGCTGACTCCACTACGGCTTTAAGCACCATTCAAGATTGTTTAAATGCACGTCACTCCTCACAGCAGAACACGGACATCCTACTGGATATCTCTGATCGTGAATTCAACCAGATTCACTCTCAAGTTAACGTGCTTGCACCTGAAGCCTATTTGCGTTTCGATGCCGCGCGCCAACGCTTGAGTGTTGTAGAAGAAGAGATCGCTGATCTTTCCGTCAATATCGCACGAGCCCCTGAGCAAGATCAACTTGAAGCACAATTATTTGCCATTAAAGCACTGACTAAAAAGCGTACAGAAGCGATTTTAGAGCATAAAGAAACAACAGAATCAGCGAAACGCTTCTATCGAGAAGCTATAGATCGTGCCCGTAAAGTACAAAAGCTTCATGACAAACATAAAGTGGCACACGATGCAGAATCATCGCTAACGAATGCACAAAATGCGCACACAATGTTGGCTGACTTTAGTGAAAAACTTACTCAAGTACGAGTAAAGCAACTTGAAGCTGAATTTATCAAAAGTTACCAAAAGTTAGCACGTAAAGAAGATTTACAGCTTTCTGCTCGTATCAATACCAAATCCTTTGATGTAGAGCTTATTGATGAAAATGGCCATACTATCAGCCGTAAAGCGCTTTCTGCCGGAGAGAAGCAAATCTATGCCATTTCTATCCTTGAAGCATTGGGCCGTACGTCTGGTAAGCAGTTACCAATAATTATTGATACCCCGCTTGGCCGTTTAGATTCTAAACACCGCGACAAACTTATTAAGTTTTATTTCCCGGAAGCTAGTCATCAGGTCATCATTCTCTCTACTGATACAGAGATTGATGAAAGCTACTTTAACAGTGTGGATTTCAAGTACGGTATTTCTCATGCCTTTGAAATCCAATTTGATGGTTCAACCAAGTCATCAAAAGTGAAAGAAGGCTATTTCTGGGAACAAAAATCAAAAACAGTTGCAGAGGTAAATTAATATGCTGCCGAATAGAATGAATTTATCAAAAACAACTGAAGAACAGCTCAAGTTACTTAAGCAACGTACGGGGATCTCCCCTAACGTATCTTCTCGTATTGCATTCTTCCGCTCGGTGGAATCAGGCTTTACATACTCAGCTGAACCAGCCAAAAAGCTTGATGGTAGTCTAGTACTTGATAAAGTAACGTGGCTGGGCGATACCCAGCTCGTGACGGAGTTGATCTTGAAGCAGATCTACCCAGAGCTTGATGATAAAGAAACCATGGCCGCTTGGGCTGCCCATATTGAAGATGGAATCGCATCGTTGAGGAATCATAAGAGTCTGCTAGATTTTTCGAGTAGCCTATAATGAAGATCATTACGTTTAATTAATACTGACTTTCAGCTAATCTGACAGCTATCCGATTACTTCGATGGCAGCTGTCAGATAAATCTGGCATTACATCTTATAACTCCAACTAGCATACCTAAAAAACAGTTTTAAATTCTTTCATCACCATGTTTAGATAGAAACTATACCAGCCTTATTCAAGACGGCATTACTAGTACTAATGAAATCTGTTTTAACGGTGCGACTAAATCATCAACCTTGACGAAAGGTTATTTATTGAGAGAAACAACGAAGGATGCTGTGTAATGCTACCTAATCGTATGGACTTATCCCACACTACTGAGGAGTAACTTAAAATGTTGAAAGGCTATACTGGTATCACTCCAAACGTATCAGCTCGTATCGCTTTCTTCCATTCTATTGAAAGTGATTTTCGATAGAAGCCTGATTAGACAGCTCACTTGTGTTAGATAAATATATTTGGCTTGGAGAAACTAGTGATATTACTGAGTTAGTTTTGACAGTAAACAATATCAACAAGCATGAGCAATACACCTTGGAGATGGGATTACTTCGATTAGAAATCATCGCAGCTTAGCTGGTGTTGCACTCTCCTTCTAATAGTAAGCTCCTCACAGAGGAGCTTATTTTTCATTGAAGAATCAAGGTTGTAGGTCTAGACTACTAATTAGTGACTTTTTAAAAAGTGCTGAGCCGAGTGCTTTTACCGGAGTCATTTCTGGTTGATTCTCTAAATATTGGGCTAAAGAGCTTTCGAGCTTATCAATAAGTTTAGAAATTGATAACTCTGGCATCAAATATTTCAAGTAAATAATATAGTAATATTTAAGCTGATTACCCTTGATATTTAACAGCTTGAACTCTTTTACAATATTAAAATAACACTCTATTAGCATTGGTGTTTCAGTTATATCAAAGTCAGTTATAAATAACTTTTTATATCCTCCTTCAAACATATCTTTCACACTACTTGTTGCCTTATCTGGGTTGCCAGACTTAGCTTTAAGCAGCTTACCGAGCAGCTCCATATTTACTGTATATTTGTAGTCTTTATCTTCTTCAGGTCCTGTATCACCTGACTTTCTAGCATATGCTATATCGAATTCATCTAAATAACGTTCAATCTCTATTTGTTCAGAAGCTAGTGATTTTAAATCAATTGACTTAATTGGGTTTTGACTATTTGTATATTCTGCTATTTTATGAGATTCATTCAACTCATTGTCTGGCATAAACATTCTGACTAAAACTTCAGCGTCGTAAAGGTAGCTCTCTAAGTTGTCTTCATCATCTTGGTTGAACTTATGAATAGTCCTTAAAGTTTGTCCTCCATTAACTATTTGTATCCCCGACAGTTCAAGTTTGATACTCTTATTACCCGGAAGCGGCTTTGACTTTATATCTTCAGCTATTAAAGTAATTCCATTATTATACATAAAGAATTTTTTTGGGCCTGTCTTTAAAGAGTCCGCTATATTTTCATTGTATTTCGACCTTTTAACCAACCCACGAACGTTATCGAATAAAACACTAAAATCCAGGTCACTCGATTGAAGTTTAGATGCATCCTCTAAGCTAAGGGTCTCGCGAAGCTCAATGTCATCACATGTAATCCGTAAGATCTCGCTGCACTTAAGTCTCGCAATAAAAGATTTCGCTGACGCTTTATTATCTTCGGAGTAACTCATTATCGCGTCACTGTCAATTAACAACTTCGCATCAATTTTCTCAGGCCGAATTGTCATGAAGCTAGCGATTGTTGATAGAGCTAATGGTTTTACCTTGATAGCATAAATTGATGCAAGGTGTTCAAGCTCTTTATTGTGCTCTCTAACCTCTTCCGCTTCATTACTAACTTGGTACAACTCAACAGTCCATTCATCTGTTGGACGATTTAAAATAGAAGATACTTTATAGATCTTCTCTTTGACATCTTGGGGGTATTTATTGATCAGTTTCTTATCTTCTTGAATAGCAAAATTTAGAAACTTAGTAGACATAAAGCTATCATTTAACTTCTGTGTATGACCTGGCTTAAAGTCTTTTCGATATTTGAAGTTAAACAACTTAAGCTCTTTTTTATCATTATTTATATATATAGCATCCACACCACAGTCATTTACACTTCGATCAAAAACTTTCCTATTAAATGCAGTATCAATAACTGACTCAGCAAGTATACAAACATCTGACTCATTACAGACCTGTTCTAATATGTAAATATAAAAACCTAATCTTCTTCTTTCTTCCTCATTACTACCAAGATTTACGCCAACATTATCCTCTAGGATCTTAGCGTATCTATCTAGTTTTTTATTCAATATAATGTAATCATTTCTATTCGCCATTAATTTACAACCTTACTAACTGGAATAATATTATTTTTGATCATTAAAACATTTATTCTTAATATAAAAACTGATTCAAGAAATATAAATCACCTCTACACTCAGTATTATTAAATCATACTTAGAGTGCTCTTCATGAGAACTAAAATCTCTCTTACATACCATTCAACTAACTTATCCGCGGCGGGGTATAACGAAGTATCTCTTGGCAAACTAATTTTCTTACTCTCATAACACCAAGTGAACTGTTCAACTATAGACCCACCAGTCACAGGAGGAGACACTCGGGTTTGTAAAGGCAATAACTCCTCGATCAAATGCTTTATGGTGAATACTACAAAGAGCAATACCATTCGATACCTTACAATAGCCTGAGTACTGCTTCCATTTTATATACGCTGCTTCAATACCAATCGACACTCTATCCAACGCTAAACAAAATCCATGTATACACATTAATAGTTATACGCACGCAGCTCATTTTTCTACATTGAGAGTTTTTAATGATGAATCCAATACAAACCCAAAACGTACAAGTAATTCTTCTTGAAGTGATTCAGGAAAGTTATCCTGAATCAACTTAGAAGCGATTTCATCAATCAAACTGGGATTGGAAAGCAAAGTTTGATATGAAGCGACATCAAAACCAGCCTTTACATCATATGCGATAAGATCCTTTTTACGCGGATCACCACTGCTTGAAAGTTGACACTTTTCTCCATTTTCAATTTCCCAAAATGAGTCTACTTCATTAGCCAATCGCCAAAATGGGTAATGCGGTTTATAGGAGTTTCTGTCTGGACCATATTGCAGCAGCAGTGCCTTTACTGGTTCATCCACTTCTTGGGCATAATGAAACAAACGTTCATGTCCTTTCTTATACTCAGACAGCGCAAAAAGAAGCATTAATGGTTTATGAGGTGCTCTTTCGTCACCTCGTCTCCATTGTGAAATGGATTGAATTTTCTCAAGCAAACACATATTAAATACCATAAAAATGACATGTCTAATTATACATACATCTATTTATTTTCAATATGATAAATATAAAAAAAAGCACCTGTGACGGTGCTTTTTAAGATACATATAATAATACGAGAGTTATCCCTTAAAAGAATTTACTCGTGAGCTTTTTCATTTTGAATAATTTGCTTAATCATATTTCTAACCCGTCCCGGATCAATTAAACAATGCTGGTTAATAATCGCAATAGCATCTTCATAAGATTCATTGCCACTAAGCAACTGACGACACATATCCGAAAGGCTTTCATAGGCAAACTCTGTTTTACACACTAAGTTGTAGACAAAGTGCCATTCAAAACCAAAATCAGCCGCGCAAGATTTCAATAATGACAGGTAGAGATACTTGTTATAGTTAAAATCAAACGCGTTATTGATATGTCGCTGAATACGCTCCACCTCAATTGCCCGAGATTCACTTTCAATGATTTCGGCTGCTTTATGGATGATCGCTTCAACGTCTAGACCAGCAAATGCATACTCTGTTAACTGGTAATCCGCTTCATCAACTTTAACAATCGTCCCTTTTAATAATAATTTATCCAAATAATAGCCGGCATGACCCAGAGACTGGCTGCGAATTTTACTTGCAATGAACTTTTTATCCAATGGCCTATTACTGGCAGCAAAGAGCGACACCAGTACATTTTCTTGGCTTGCTAAACTAAAGTCCTGCTCAATACTGATCGTATCAGCCCCTGACTTACCATTGAAAAAGATACCTTGCCGCTCGCCAAATGCACGAACAATATGCCTTACGGTAAAGTAATCTAACGCGTTAGACTGGCCTTTCTGATAATAATCAATCGATAAGTTAAGCGAATTGCGCAAAAGCTCTGCTTCCTCAACTAAGACTTCGCGTACATTCTGCAATGTTTGCTCGATTTCATCTTCGGTTAACTGTAAAAAGTTCAGGTGTCGATATGTACCACGATCAATCTGATAGGCCCACCCATTATCTACTGCAGCACTGATGGAGCCATCAATGCGCTCTTCGGGTAAGCGGGCTCTGGAAATCGCTTTTTCATTCACTTTTTTGTGCAAGATATTCCAGGCAAGGCCTTTCGGATAATCAAGCAATGTATTAGCCAATGCCAGAGGCTTTGATAGGTTAATAGGAATCACCATTTCCCCTAGCAACTCAACCTTCTTACCATCCAAATGTGAAATGGCATTCTCCGCAACCGCTTTTTCAATCCCAAGACGGTCTTGCAGATACAGCGTGATTGTCTCTAACTCAGCAGGGGATGCATTGTTCGCCCAAAAGTCATCTAAGATCGTCGGGCTAATCTCTGGATAAACAATTTTTGTTAACCCACCAGATGATAAGTTACAGCTCATTTCCAAAAACTCGTAGAAGCCTTTTTTTGAGCTAAAACGACTTTGCAACTCAGTGAAAAGTTCAGCGCGTAACAAGCTAAGATTTGACTTAACGTTAACCCACAGTGTTGTTGGACTAATGCGCATATGTGCGTGCCAGTTCCTTTCTATACGTTGTTGAAGTTGACGAACGCGTTCTCTCGTTATCTTACCACTAGGTAGTGTGTCGCCAATTTCCTGCAAGGTCTTTTCAGCAGATAAATACCCTAAACGACCAGATGTAATGAATTGATCTCTTTCACTCAATGCCGAGAAGAAACTTGCGAGGTCTTGAATCAATATTTCTTCAAGTACAAATAAATCGATGTCTTCGTTATGGCTAAAAAGTAAATGAGAAGGCGCCGCCTCACCTAAACTTTGACCACTAAATTCGTTAAGCATTTTCTCGTCAACATAGGCGATCATCTCTGAAATCAGCGTCACTTTCTTTTTACCCAACATAGGGATCACTTTTAACGCATTGGCATCAAGTTGGCGGATATCACCGATAGTGACACTTTCACCAAAATGCCCCACCAATAAATTACAAATCGCCTTGTACTGATGTGGCAAAGCAAGCTGGGAAATAACTAGCCCATCAGTTTCGTGAGGAACGTACTCTTCAACAATATGTCCCGCCCTCAGTGCAGGGGATGCCTGTAAAAATAAAGCCCTTAGTACCTCAATATGCACTAGCTTAGTTTTACCTAATCCACGAATCTGCAAAAAGTCATCATAAGACATAGCTAAGAATTCAGCCACGGTTAACTCTCGACCCAAGCGTTCTTGAATAAGATCAACTGTCACCAGCTCCTTCTCTGGGATCTCATATGTCTTAATAAATTTGGCAGCTTCGGCAGCTTCGGCAGCTTCGGCAGCTTCGGCAGCTTCGGCAGCTTCGGCAGCTTCGGCAGCTTCGGCAGCTTCGGCAGCTTCGGCAGCTTCGGCAGCTTCGGCAGCTTCGGCAGCTTCGGCAGCTTCG
>NZ_PYOM01000025.1 GCF_003026365.1 Photobacterium angustum
TTCGACCGGCTCAATGAATACTGTTAAAATACCGCTAACTAGAAGCTAGTTAGGATATTTGAATTGACTGTGCCGATATTTCTATCGTTTTGGTCACTAGTATCATTGATAAATCTTTCGACTTAACTTTTCAACGAGTGCCCACACAGATTGCATGGTCAAATTGTTAAAGAACAATACTGATTTCGTCGCTAGCCAGTGGCTCGCTCCGTGTCAGTGAGGTCGCATTATAGAGAGTTCGATCACATTAGCAAGGGCTAAGTTGAAATAATTCTGACATATTTAACCACTCGAACAAATAACGATCAGAGTGCTACTGATTGACTACAATTCACACGTCTATTTCGTTACTCTTGGTTAAAAATCCGTCCCCGATATAGGTATTACTATGACTTCCTCATTACGCAGCTATAAAAATATTCATCCAACACTGGGAAATAATGTCTATGTTGATCCATCTTGTGTTTTAGTGGGGGATATTCGCTGTGATGATGACAGCAGTATTTGGCCTTTAGTTGCTGCCCGTGGCGATGTTAATTACATCACTATAGGTAAGCGTACTAATATCCAAGATGGGACAGTGCTTCATGTCAGCCGTATAAGTGAAGATAATCCTAATGGGTTTCCTCTTATTATTGGTGATGATGTGACAGTGGGACATAAAGCCATGTTACATGGTTGCCAAATCGGTCATCGTGTTTTAGTGGGGATGGGCGCGATTATTTTAGATGGGGCTATTATTGAAGATGATGTCATCATTGGTGCAGGAAGTTTAGTTCCACCGAATAAACGTTTAGTTTCGGGCTTTTTATATGTTGGTAGCCCTGTTAAACAAACACGCTCATTAACGGAAAAAGAAAAAGCATTCTTACCTCGCTCTGCCAATAATTATGTCATTTTAAAGAATGAATATCTCTGCGACCTATAAATAGAGATAACAAGGTAAGCCTCATCTTATGATAGGGCTTACTTTATTATGTACTGTTACTCGATAACGATATCACCGTCATCATCAAATGATTCATCTTCAATCATCACTTCAGCCAACTCTTCAAGATCAAAACGCATTGAAGAAAATTCAGCGAGGATATCAGCTTCGTTATTTAAGGCTTTACCGCTGTGCTGTTGTAGCCAGTTTAAGGTAACCCAACAGATGATCAGTGCACCGCCTTGCTGAGCTGGGAAGTTAACGGCTTGTCGAACAGCATCCCATGATTGAATATCTGAAAATAGAATATCTTGGTTCATTACTTTTACTCTTGTAAAGTTCGGCGCAATTCACGTTGTACTTGTTTAGCTCCCGGACGAAGCCCGCGCCATAACATAAAGCTTTCTGCCGCTTGTCCAACAAGCATTCCTAACCCATCTAACACTTTTACTGCGCCATGCTCTTTCGCCCAACCATTAAAAGAGGTTATTGCTGAGCCATACACCATGTCATAGCACGTGGTATTCTCACCAATCACCGTTGGAGATATCGCTGGCACATCCCCAGATAGGCTGGCTGACGTTGAATTGATGATCACATCAAAGGTTTGGCTTTCGAGTTCGGCTTGCTTTAGTGCAACAACATTACCATAAGAAGAAAATAGCTCTGCCAGTTGTTGTGCTTTGCTTACTGTACGGTTGGCTATAACCAATTGTTTAGGTTGCTGTGCTAATAATGGCAAAATCACACCACGAGCAGCACCACCGGCGCCTAACAATAAGATACGTTGATCTTTTAATTCGACCTGTTGATTTATCAGATCTTGAACAAGGCCTTCACCATCAGTGTTATCACCTAATACACCACCGTCATCCAATTTCTTAAGTGTATTTACGGCACCAGCCAAACGAGCACGTTCAGTTAGCTTGGTCGCATATTGATAAGCTTGCTCTTTAAATGGCACCGTAATGTTACAACCTTTACCACCATCATTAAAAAACGTGTCTGCCGCTTGCACAAAACCATCAATGGCAACAAGTTGACTGGTATATGTCATCTGTTGACTCGTTTGACGAGCAAATAAGGTATGAATGAACGGAGATTTACTTTGTCCGATCGGGTTACCAAATACGACGTACTTATCCATATACGAATTCTCTCTTTATATTAAGAAGGCTCTATCACTCCGTGATCTGAGCTCAATAATTGATTACCACTCTCGTGGCTTTAAATAATCTTGATATAGTCGCGCTTCTGCTGAATTAGGCTCTGGTTCATAGCAGTATTCCCAACGCGCTAATGGTGGCATCGACATTAAAATTGATTCCGTTCTTCCGCCACTCTGTAAGCCAAACAATGTGCCACGATCATATACCAAATTAAATTCGACATAGCGTCCACGACGGTATAACTGAAACTCCCGTTCACGTTCACCATAGGGTAGATAATAACGCTGTTGTACTATAGGCATGTAGGCATTGATAAAACCATTACCGACCGCTTGCATATAAGCAAAGCTCTTATCAAATCCCCATTGATTGAGATCATCAAAGAATAAACCACCCACACCGCGGGTTTCATTACGATGCGGTAAGAAGAAATATTTATCACACCATGCTTTGTGTTCTTGATAAACATCATCACCAAACGGCGCACACAACTGTTTAGCTGTATCATGCCAGTGTTGGCAATCTTCTTCGAAAGGATAGAAAGGGGTAAGATCAAAGCCACCACCAAACCACCAAACCGGAGCTTCACCGTCTTTTTCTGCGATGAAGAAGCGAACATTGGCATGAGAAGTTGGCACATAGGGGTTGCGAGGGTGAATAACCAATGACACGCCCATCGCTTCAAAACGACGACCTGCTAATTCTGGGCGATGTGCTGTTGCAGAAGCTGGCATTTCAGCACCATAAACATGAGAAAAATTCACACCTGCTTGCTCGAAGATTTCGCCATCACGTAATACACGACTACGACCACCGCCACCTTCTTCACGCTGCCATTGGTCTTGTTCAAACGCGACGGTTGTTTCTTGTTGTTCTAATGCTTGGCAAATACGATCTTGTAAATCCAACAAAAAGGCTTTAACTGCACTTTTATCTACTTGGCTATCCATACTATTTACCCCTTACCCTTGACGGAAGATATTGCCATTAAGCGCATCACGTATCTCGGAAGGGTTGGAACGTCCACCTGTTTCTCCTTGCAGGATTGCAGCTAAACAATGTCCTAACTGTTGTTCAACTTCTTGCGCTGTTCGGCCAGGCTCTTGACCTGTTAAATTTGCGCTGGTTGAGGTGATAGGCTTACCAAATTCCAAGCATAAGCGTTGCACAAGTGGGTGATCACTCACACGTACCGCGATCGTGGTAAATTGCCCCGTTAAAAACGAGGGTACATTAGGCTTAGTCGGCATTACCCAAGTTACAGGCCCTGGCCATGTTGCCATCACGGTTTGTTTCTGTTGTTCGGTCAACAGGCTTTCATCAATATATGACAGCAGCTGTTCGTAATTCGCAGCGATCAAAATTAAGCCCTTTTCAACTGGGCGCTGTTTGATCGCTAATAGTTTTTCAACCGCTTCTTGATTATCCGGATCACAACCAACACCAAACACCGCTTCGGTTGGGTACCCGATCACTTCACCTTGCTTTAAGGCCGCGACAACTTGAGCAAAATTCTCCACAGTATCCTCATTATTTGTTCAGCAAATATTGTTGTTTTACTTTCTCAATTTCATTCTACCTACTCCTTAGTCACAACTCCATGCTAGGTTATAAGACAGTCAATATTCATGACGCAAACGTTTTCCTTTGAGCTAAATCACCGTATAATGCAGCCATCAACACGATGTTAAGTTATGACCTGAAGGAGAATGAGATGAAAGTTGGAATTATCATGGGTTCAAAATCTGATTGGCCAACCATGCAACATGCGGCTGAGATGCTTGATCGTTTCAATGTTCCTTATGAGACAAAGGTCGTTTCGGCTCACCGCACGCCACATTTATTAGCCGAATACGCTGAAAGTGCACAAGAGCGTGGCATTAAAGTGATCATAGCAGGTGCTGGCGGTGCAGCTCACTTACCGGGGATGACAGCGGCTTTCACTAGCGTGCCTGTATTAGGCGTACCAGTGCAATCACGTGCACTAAAAGGAATGGATTCATTGCTTTCTATCGTTCAAATGCCCAAAGGTATTGCTGTTGGTACCTTAGCAATTGGTGATGCAGGGGCTGCCAATGCAGGTCTCTTAGCCGCACAAATTATCGGCACTCAAGATGAGCAAGTACTGGCCGCTATTGATGCTTTCCGCAAAGAGCAAACAGAAACGGTATTAAGCAACCCAAATCCAGCAGAGGATGCATAATGAATAATGTGCTAGTCCTTGGGGCTGGCCAACTTGCCCGTATGATGGCACTGGCTGGCGCTCCTCTTAACATCAATGTGATCGCTTATGATGTAGAGAGTGATAAAGTGGTTCATCCTCTTACCCAACAAGCAATATCGAACTCGCTCGTTGAAGCGATTAATGACGTTGATGCGATCACTGCCGAGTTTGAACATATTCCTCACAATATTTTAGATATTTGTGCTGCCAGCAAGAAGTTCTTCCCAACGCCAGAAGCAATCAAAGCCGGTGGCGATCGTCGTCTAGAAAAAGCGTTATTGGATAATGCTGGCGTGTGTAATGCTAAATACCATGAAATCACTGAACGTTCAGATCTTCTTACTGCAATTGAAAAAATCGGATTACCGCTGGTGTTAAAAAGTGCATTAGGTGGCTACGACGGTAAAGGGCAGTGGCGCTTAAAAGAAAGCGCACAGATTGATGATATTTGGCCTGAAATGGCACAATGTATTGCTGATTCTCCTAATCAGGCCATTGTTGCTGAGCAATTTATTCCTTTTCAACGCGAAGTATCATTGATTGGTGCCCGTAATCGCAGTGGTGATATTCAGGTATTTAACTTAACTGAGAATGTCCATACTGATGGCGTACTGAGTTTATCAACTGCGATTGTGGGTGATTCACCACTGCAAGCGCAAGCTGATAATATGTTCCGTGCCGTCGCTAATAGCCTTGATTATGTCGGCGTGTTAGGTATCGAGTTTTTCGATCTCGATGGAGAACTATTGGTAAACGAAATCGCACCACGGGTTCATAACTCAGGCCACTGGACGCAGCAAGGTGCAGAAACATGTCAGTTTGAAAACCACTTACGCGCAGTATGTGATTTTCCACTTGGTAGTACTCAAATTACTCGTCCAAGTGCGATGATCAATATCTTAGGTTTAGATAGCGTTCCTGATGCGATTTATGCCCAAGAAGGTTGCCATGTACACTGGTACGGTAAAGAAAAACGAGCGGGACGTAAAATGGGGCACATCAACGTGTGTGCGGATACACCAGAGCAATTGCAGTATCGTTTGATCATGTTATCAAGCTTACTGGATAAAAACGATTTCCCCGCACTGCCTCGTTAATATTTACTCCAATTTAAAAAGCCTGCGTCTGAGCAGGCTTTTTTTATGCTGTTTTATCAGCGCTATCAAGATCTTGATAAGCATGGCATTTTCTATCTGCACATTGCAGTTTCACACCACTGGCTAATTTTTTTTCAATTAACAAACCAAAACCACATTGTTGGCACGTGCCGACAATTGGTTTGTTATTCACAGCAAAGCGACAGCTTGGATACTGATCACAGGCATAAAACACTTTGCCGTAACGGGATTTACGCTCAGTTAGATGGCCTTTATGACATTCAGGACATCCAACATCGGTATTCTCTGCTTTCTTTTCCGTTGAGGCTAAATAGTGACAAGCAGGGTATGCTGAACATCCAATGAACATCCCATAACGACCTTGGCGAAGTACCAATGGGCTCTCACATTCAGGACAAGGCATATCTAGCTCTTTCACTACATGTCCATCGTTGTGGTTTAGTGGCTGAATATAGTCACAGCTCGGATAGTGATCACAACCAAGAAAAGGACCACGCTTACCAAATCGCATCACTAATTCGCCACCACATTGTGGGCACGGTGTATGTGATAACGCCTGCTCATGGGCAGAGAACAATGGTGGATTATTGGTTGTCATTACTGCTCGCTTAAAAAGGAATATCGCGTTTTACACGCTATCGCGACAAATAGCATAGGTACAATAACGGGCCACTTTAAGGCCCGCTAATTTTAATGCACTGCACCGTCTTCCGCACCGTATAGCAACTCTTCCATCTGGCTATACGCTGTTTCATTACCGGGGGCATTAAAGAGCACCATTAAGATAATCCACTTCAAATCATCTAATGAAAATTCATTGGTATCGAGCTCCATGATCCGATCTATCACCATTTCACGGGTATCGGCATTTAGCACATGGATTTGCTCAAGATACATCAAGAAACCGCGACAAGTGACATCCATACGGATCATCTCTTGCTCGGTATATACACGCATTGATGTTGCTGCGCAGTTATTTACATAAGGAGTATGTTCAGTTTCTTGTAATGCTGCGAGTTGTTCCAACCAATTAAGCGCTTTATAAATATCATCTTGATGGAACCCAGCACGAATTAACTCTTCGGAAAGTTCATCTTGATCAAACATCAACTCAGCATCACTTTGGATGTAAGTTTCAAACAGGTACATAAGAATGTCCATCATGACTAGCTCCTCCTCGTTCTGACATAACCACCAGGTACTGCAATGACCAAGCCCAGTAATTCCAACTCTAAAAGTTGGATTAATACTTCATGGACAGGCTGTTCACAGCGTTCAGCAACTACATCTACGGGTGTTGCTTCGGTGCCTACGTTAGCCAACAGAGCTGGAAATGGCAATTCTTCATTTTCAGGTTGTGGCAAAGGCAAGCCTATTTGGTTATTTATTGCGCACTCAGTTAAGGTTCCGACTTCATTGAAGATATCTGCGGGGCTTTCTACCAGTTTAGCACCAGATTTTATCAATGCGTTACAGCCTCGACTTTGCGCATTATAGATAGAGCCTGGAAGGGCGAACACTTCTCTTCCTTGCTCTAACGCATAACGTGCAGTGATGAGTGAACCGCTTTTTTCTGCCGCTTCAACTACTAATACGCCTGTCGACAAACCACTGATCACTCGATTGCGACGCGGAAAATTTTGTGGACGCGGTTTTTCATCAGGCCAAAACTCAGAAACCAATGCGCCTTGCTCTACAATTTCATTAGCTAACTGACGATGGCGAGCTGGGTAAACCTGATCTAAACCAGAGCCTAATACCGCAACGGTAGCACCGCCGGACTTCAACGCCCCTAAATGGGCTTGTCCATCAATTCCTAAAGCAAGTCCACTGGTGACCACATACTCCGCTTGCCCTAGTGCATAACCGAAATTAAATGCCGCCTCTCGACCATCAATGGAAGCGGCGCGACTACCAATAATCGCCACTTGTGGTTGGGCTAAATAAGCTACCTCACCGCGGACAAATAACAGTGGTGGTGGAGATGATATTTGTTTAAGTAAATAAGGGTAGGTAGGAGAATCTAGAGTCAAAATATGTTGATCAGGATGTTGCTGCCAACGCAACGCTTGATCGATACGTTGTTGATTGGGTGAAGTAATTGCAGTGGCTTGTTGGTGAGTTAAACCCAGCTGACACAATTGTTCAAATGAAGAGCTAACACATTGTTGTGCCGAAATATGACGTAAAAGTTTATTGATGCGATGACCACCTAAATTCGGGGTCATCGCTAATACTAACCATGGGTAGAGTGATTCACTCATTGAGATCTTAACGCGTTGGTGGAACAGCAATAACACCCGGCTTGAATGGTTCTAAACTTTGCATCACCACAGCTAAACTAAAGTACTCATAAGGACGAAGCACCATTAATTTACCCACAGAGACATCCCCCAATTGGGTAGAGCCAGCTAATGGATTATCTTTGTAATGGTAACTGCCTTTTTTACCTTGCACTTTCGCGCCTTGTTTATATAAATCAAATACAAAGCCTGATTCCACACCATCTAAATGCCCACGATCTAATACTACAACATCAAAGCTAGAAATGTAGCTACGCCCTTCAAGTTGCCCGATCACATTTGCTGTCATCGACTCTGGCGGTGTTGAGGGTGAAAACGATAAGTTAGGCTCACCGCTCACTAATAATGGTAATAAAATATCGTTTTGACTGATCTCCTGACGGTAAGTATCAACCCGTAATTGACTGGTTTTATCATCGGCTGCAGTGACGGTTAAATCAGCAATTTCCTTTAATGTCATGACCTTTGCATCAACTTCCGGTTTTGTATCCGTTACTGAATCATTACGTGTAAACGTTTCTTCAATACGGTAAACACGCCATTGTGTTGTCGGTGCTAAAGGCTGATCTGCCCATACAATATCACCGACAGACAAGTAACCACGTTCATCGCTTGCGCCTAACACTTGCGGTTGTGTTTTGGCTGATTCTTGACTGATTAATTTATTTTCAGCCACGTACTCCAACATTAAGTATCCCGGTAGTGTCGTAATAGGATCACGAATAACTCGCGCTTTTGGCGAAAGTTTTACATGCTTTTTCAAACTCAGTTTTGGCTGCCCATTAACCCAGATAAGATGGAGGCGATCACCTGGGTAAATAAGGTGAGGGTTTTTAATGTAGCTATTCTTTTCCCACAATTGTGGCCATGACCATGGATTTTCGAGAAACACGCCAGAAATATCCCATAACGTATCACCTTTCTTAACGATGTAGACTTCTGGTATATCTTTTTTAAGTAATGGAGATGGCGCAGCAAACAGAGAGGGGATAAAAAGCATAAAGCTAAGAATAATGCCCAATTGCTTCATGAGATCGCTTCCTTGGATAACACAACCGAATCGTAAGGCTCCGCCTTACAACAAATAGAATAAGTTTATTGTCTCAGACTGGCATTAGCTTATTGATATGTCGACTGTTTAACAAAGAGCTAAAAGCGCTTTTCGGTTCACGTCACTATTTATAGATAACTGTTGCAACTCAATAGCGTCAATTTTGCTTACGGCTAACACTAATCACTTTGCTAATAAAATACTGACGAACGCTTTTTCATTCTTTGTCTTTCACCTATGACAAAAAATTCGGTACTGTTATTTGATCTTTAAAATGACTAGAATTAGACCAACAGCGTTTTATTTTTAGTTTCCGTTAACGAATTCGAGTCCTTATGTCTGTATTACACGTTCTAACCTTTCCTGATGAACGCCTACGTACTGTAGCTAAACCAGTCGAGGCGATAACACCTGAAATCCAAACAATGATCGATGATATGTTGGAGACCATGTACGACGAAGAAGGTATTGGCCTCGCAGCAACCCAAGTTGATATTCACCAACGTATTGTGGTGATTGACGTATCAGAAGAACGTAACCAACCTATGGTACTAGTGAACCCTGAAATCACTGAAGAACACGGTGAAGATGGTATCGAAGAAGGCTGTTTATCGGTTCCTACCGCACGAGGTTTTGTGCCACGTGCAGCAGGCGTAAGTGTTACTGCGCTGGATCGTGACGGTAAAGAATACAGCTTCAAAGCTGATGGCTTATTGGCAATTTGTGTACAACATGAATTAGATCACTTAGCTGGCAAGCTGTTTGTTGACTACTTATCACCTTTAAAACGTCAGCGTATTAAACAGAAACTAGAAAAAATTAAACGCCATAACGCAAAAAACTAATTATTTAGAGGTTACCTTGAGCAAACCATTACGCATCGTTTTTGCTGGTACTCCTGACTTCGCCGCCCGTCATTTGGCGGCGTTGTTGTCTTCACAGCACCAAGTTGTTGCTGTTTACACTCAACCTGATCGCCCAGCTGGTCGTGGTAAAAAACTAACGGCAAGCCCAGTTAAAAATATCGCGCTTGAACATGATATTCCGGTTTATCAACCCGCTTCATTACGCAATGAAGAAGCACAACAAGAATTAGCTGCCATTGAAGCAGATATCATGGTTGTGGTGGCATACGGCTTATTATTACCGCAAGAAGTATTAGATACGCCACGTTTAGGTTGTATTAATGTACACGGTTCTATTCTTCCACGTTGGCGTGGTGCTGCGCCGATCCAACGCTCTATTTGGGCGGGAGATACAGAAACTGGCGTAACTATCATGCAGATGGATATCGGCCTTGATACAGGTGACATGCTAAAAGTGGCAACCTTGCCAATTGAAGCGACAGACACTAGCGCTACCATGTACGAAAAATTAGCTGATCTTGGCCCTGATGCCTTAATTGATTGCTTATCTGCTATTGCTAATGGCACTGCCGTAGCCGTTAAGCAAGACGATGAGCTAGCGAATTACGCCAAGAAGCTGAGTAAAGAAGAAGCGTTAATTGATTGGTCAATGGATGCCGCGGCGATTGAACGCTGTGTTCGTGCATTTAACCCGTGGCCAATGAGTTACTTCACCGTTGCCGAGCAAAACATCAAAGTTTGGCAAGCGGCTGTTGAAACTGACAATCAAGGTAAAGCACCTGGTACAATTTTATCTGCTGATAAGCAAGGTATCCTAGTTGCGACAGGTAATGGTGCATTACGCTTATTATCACTTCAACCGCCAGGTAAGAAAGCGATGACAGCAGCAGATTTGCTTAATTCTCGTCGAGAATGGTTTGAATCTGGCGCTCAGTTATAAATATCAAGGCCAGTGTTTAGTCACTGGCTTTTCTTTTTAAGTTCCACATTGTTATCGCCAGCACTAACGGCGAGTTCAGGAAACAGCTATGAATGTAAGAGCCACAGCGGCCAAAGTTATTTACCAGGTCGTCGATCAAGGGCAGTCATTATCCGCCGCGCTTCCAGCCGCGCAACAAGATATCAGAGAGCGTGACCACGCTTTATTGCAAGAGATCTGCTATGGCGTACTTCGCTGGCTTCCTCGCTTAGAGTCTATTACCCAAGCGTTAATGGATAAGCCGTTAAAAGGTAAGCAACGCGTATTCCACCACTTAATTTTAGTGGGCTTATATCAACTCGGGTACATGCGAATTCCAGCACATGCCGCAGTAGCTGAAACGGTAAATGCAACGAAAACACTTAAAAAGCCACAACTTCGCGGGCTTATTAACGCAATTTTACGTAATTATCAGCGTCAGCAAGAAGAGCTCGATACCAAAGCTATCAGCCATGATGCGGGTAAATATGGTCATCCAAGCTGGCTATTAAAGTTATTAAAAGAAAGCTATCCCGAGCAATTTGCTGATATCTGTGAAGCGAATAACACCAAAGCGCCAATGTGGCTACGTGTTAATCGCCAACACAATACTCGCGATGCCTACCGCGCTTTATTAGATGCCGAAGACATTGCAACCGAGTTACACCCACAGGCCGCAGATGCGCTACGTTTAGTTTCGCCATGCGATGTTACTAAACTTCCTGGCTTTAGTGATGGCTGGGTCTCGGTACAAGATGCTGCCGCTCAGTTAGCGGTGGATTATTTACAGCCTAAAGCGGGTGAGTTAATTCTTGATTGCTGCGCAGCCCCTGGTGGTAAAACCGCCCATATCATGGAGCATGTACCATCAACCAAAGTAGTTGCGATTGACTGTGATGAAAATCGCCTTAAACGTGTACACGAAAACTTGGCACGTTTGAAGCTTGATGCAACCGTATTGTGCGCTGATGCCCGTTACCCAGAACAATGGTGGCAAGGTGACAAATTTGATCGTATTTTGTTAGATGCGCCATGTTCAGCGACGGGGGTTATTCGTCGTCACCCAGATATTAAATGGCTGCGTCGTGGCGAAGATATTGCGGCATTGGCAACGCTTCAAGCAGAGATCTTTGACGCAATGTGGCTGCAATTAAAACCGGGCGGTACGTTAGTTTACGCAACATGCTCTATTACGCCACAAGAAAACTGCGATCAGGTAAAAGCGTTTTTAGCACGAACGTCAGATGCGACATTAATTGGCAACGATCCAGCAAAACCTGGTCGTCAAATTCTGCCAGGTGAAGAGTCGATGGATGGTTTTTACTACGCTGTACTAACAAAAGCAGAGTAATCATTATTAAATAAAAGCGGAACTTGCTCTCAAGATTCCGCTTTTTCATATTTTATAACGCCGATCAGAACGTTGTACTTACAGCTGATCTCTACAGGCATTTACATCAGGCATAGACTATGAAAATTATTATTCTCGGTGCCGGACAAGTTGGCGGTACCCTTGCTGAAAACTTGGTTGGTGAGAATAACGATATCACTATCGTTGATAAGGATCCCGAGCGTCTACGTGAGCTGCAAGACAAATACGACCTTCGAGTTGTACAAGGCTTTGCCAGTCACCCTCGTACGTTACGAGAAGCAGGGGCACAAGATGCTGATATGTTGGTATCTGTCACGAACTCCGATGAAACTAACATGATCGCATGTCAAATTGCGTTCTCTCTTTTCAATACGCCTAACCGTGTTGCTCGTATTCGTTCACCTGAATATTTACGAGAAAAAGAACAACTGTTTCAATCTGATGCGGTTCCTGTTGATCACTTAATCGCCCCAGAAGAATTGGTGACCGATTACATTGAAAAACTGATTGAATACCCAGGCGCATTACAGGTTGTTAGCTTTGCAGAAGAGAAAGTAGGCCTTGTTGCGGTAAAAGCTTACTATGGCGGTCCACTGGTTGGTAATGCATTATCTGCATTGCGTGAACACATGCCACATATCGATACCCGCGTAGCGGCGATTTTCCGTCAAGGTAAACCGATTCGTCCACAAGGTACAACGATCATTGAAGCCGATGATGAAGTCTTCTTTGTCGCCGCAAGTAACCATATTCGTTCAGTAATGAGTGAACTTCAGCGCCTAGAAAAACCTTATAAGCGCTTGATGATTGTTGGTGGTGGTAACGTTGGTGCTGGTTTAGCTCGTCGTTTAGAGCAAAGCTACAGCATCAAACTGATTGAACGTAATCAAGATCGTGCTGAGAACTTGTCTGAAATGCTACAAAATACCATCGTATTTTGTGGTGATGCCTCAGATCAGGAATTGCTCAGCGAAGAACATATCGAGCAGATCGATGTATTTATTGCGGTGACTAACGATGATGAAGCCAACATCATGTCAGCCATGCTTGCTAAGCGCATGGGCGCAAAGAAAGTGATGGTACTTATCCAGCGCGGCGCTTACGTTGATTTGGTGCAAGGCGGTACGATTGATATTGCGATTTCACCGCAACAAGCGACAATTTCAGCGCTATTAACCCACGTGCGAAAAGCCGATATCGTTAATGTATCATCATTACGTCGCGGCGCTGCCGAAGCCATTGAAGCGATCGCTCATGGTGATTCCAGTACTTCTAAAGTCGTTGGTCGTGCAATCAGCGATATTAAATTACCACCGGGTACCACAATTGGTGCAGTTGTCCGTGGTGAAGAGGTGTTAATCGCCCATGACCGTACCGTCATCGAGCAAAACGATCACGTGGTGATGTTCCTTGTTGATAAGAAGTACATCCCTGATGTTGAACGTCTCTTCCAACCTAGTCCTTTCTTCTTGTAACTGATCATGGTTAATTATCGTCCCATACTGTTTGTACTAGGGTTAGTGCTGTCTAAGCTAGCCCTGTTCATGTACGTGCCGACATTAGTCGCCTTTTTTACTGGTACAGAGGGGTTTATTGATTTCGCCACCGCGGTGCTGATCACCCATTCTGTTGCCTTTTTATTTTTAACTTTAGGTAAAACCCCAGAGTTTAAGCTTAGCGTGCGAGACATGTTCTTGATCACCACCTTAGTTTGGACTGTCGCCAGTGCTTTTGCAGCCTTACCTTTTGTATTTATTAATCACATTAGTTTTACCGATGCTTACTTTGAAACCATGTCAGGGATCACCACAACGGGCTCTACTGTCTTAAGTGGTTTAGATGATATGGCACCCAGTATTTTGCTGTGGCGATCAACACTGCAATGGCTAGGTGGGGTTGGCTTTATCGTGATGGCAGTAGCAATCCTCCCGATGCTGAACGTCGGTGGTATGCGTTTATTCCAAACTGAGTCATCAGATTGGTCAGATAAAAGCTCACCAAGAACCAAGAACGTTGCAAAGAATATCGTTAATGTTTATCTGACGTTAACCTTGCTTTGCATTATCTCGTTCATGTTTGCAGGGATGAATACATTTGATGCCATTAACCATGCTTTCACCACCATTTCGACTGGCGGTTACTCCACCTCTGATGGTTCAATGAATCACTTCTCGCACAGTGCACAATGGGTTGCTACGGTCTTCATGTTTGCTGGCGGCTTGCCATTTTTACTGTTTGTCCAAGCCTTGAAAAAACGCCATCCAAAAACCTTATTTGGTGATGCTCAAGTAAAAGGCTATGCCTTGTTTGTGACCGTTGCCAGTTTAATTGTGGCGGCATGCTTGTTCTTCAATAAAGACTATTCGTTGATGGATTCGCTGCGATTATCATTTTTCAACATCATCTCTGTTGTCACAACCACAGGGTTTGGCTTGGGTGATTTCACCTCATGGGGGCCATTACCAAGCATTATTTTCGCCTTCACTTTATTGGTAGGTGCTTGTTCAGGCTCCACCAGTGGCGGAATAAAAATCTTTCGATTCCAGATCGCGTTTGCCTTACTACGCAAGCAAATTATGCAATCTATCCACCCATCAGCGCTATTTGTCCAACGCTACAATGACAGACCTGTCACTGACGATATTGTGCGCTCGGTTGTCGCATTAGTATTGACCTTTATCATGACCATTATCTTCATTGCTGCGATATTGGGTCTGCAAGGACTTGATCCCATCACCAGCATTACCGGTGCTGTCACTGCTGTTGCTAATGTGGGGCCAGGCATGGGTAGCATTATCGGTCCAACAGGTAACTTCGCGAGTTTGCCTGATTTATCGAAGTGGACCTTGAGTTTAGGTATGTTGATGGGGCGTTTAGAAATCTTGACTGTGTTAGTGGTTTTTTCACCTGCATTTTGGCGAGACTAATAACACTAAAAACAAAAAGGGAGCGCATTGCGCTCCCTTTTTTATTCATTCTATCACGATGATCTACATAGGTTTGACGTAGAAATAAATCGCACAAAAGTGGCAAATAGAGCCACCTAATACAAATAAATGCCAAATAGCATGGTTATACGGAATACGCTTATTGACGTAAAAAATCACTCCTAGTGAATAAATCACACCACCTAAAGCAAGTAGCACTAAACCACCCGTCGATAAAATAAGTGCTAATTGATAAATCATAATTAGCGATAACCAACCCATGGTTAAATAAGTGATCAGTGATAATTTCTCAAATCGATAAACAAATGCAATTTTGGCAATAATACCTATTATCGCCAGTCCCCAAATCACGCTCATCAAACCAATGGCTAATGGTGTACGCAAAGAAATCAATAAAAAAGGCGTATAAGTACCAGCAATAAGAAGATAAATCGCACAATGATCGAACGTTTTTAACGCGCGCTTCGCTTTAGGAGATGAAATCGAGTGGTAGAGAGTAGAAGCTAAATAGAGCAATATCATACTCACCGCATACACGGTATAGCTGATAATACTTAACGTATCAGCATTAACAGAAAATGCTTTCTCAAGAAGTAAATATAACCCAAACAAGCCAAATAACAGCCCGATCCCATGGCTTATACTGTTCGCAACTTCTTCTGCAACTGAGTACCCTTGTTCAGTTGTCACCGATTTACTCATCACTCAACTACCTCACGCCAACATAACATTATGCTGCTATAACTATACTACTCAGCTTACACTTGTAAGCTGAAAATAAGCAAGTCAAGAATCGTGATATTTATAATGATGGGATAAAAATATGCGTAATAAAAACGGAGCGCTCGTGATAGATAAGCAATACTCCGTTAATTATTATTTTTGCAGTAATGACAAGGTGGCTTGTCGAGCAGCATCTGGATCGCGAGCAAGAATGCCATCAACGATTTGTTGGTGAGCATCAAGTTTTAAAATACGTTCACGCGTAACAACACGGAAGTAGTTTTCAAATACCGCTTTAAACAAATTACCAAACGGACTAATAAAATGATTTCCTGAGGCAAAATAAATCAGTTGATGGAAACGTGTATCGACTTCAATCCAACGTTCTTGATCAAAGTTATCGCCCATTTCATGCATTTCAGTCAACAGCTCTTGTAGCTCTTTTCGCTCTTCATCTGTTGCATGAATAGCTGCTAATGCTGCCGCTTCTGGCTCTAACATTAAGCGCGCTTGTTGATATTCCTCTAATAATTCAGAATCGGCATCAAAATCTAACCAAGCGAGTAAATCTTGATCAAGATAGTTCCAATTCTTTTTCGGCATTACGCGTGTACCAATACGTGGCCGAGGCAATACCATTCCTTTGGCAGCCAACATTTTGATTGCCTCACGAACAGCAGTACGGCTTACACCATACATATCACCTAATTCGACTTCACCCGGTAAAATATCACCAGGCGCTGTTTCTCCCGCCAAAATACGACGGCCTATAGACTCAGCTAATCGATAAGATAAGTTTCGGTTGGCAACAATGCGTTGCTGCTCTTGTTCCATACATCCTCTCCAAAGGCTTCTTTTATAATGTAGTTATTCCATAAGATATGGGCTGTGTAACACAAACATCGTATTACAACATAAACGGATCTGAATACACCAAGCTAAAGCACTTTTACTGCCCTTTTTTTTCAGCATGTTGAATCATCCCTCTTAATGCTTCAATCTTAGCATTTTAGCGGCTACTTTTTACTCGACTTTTAAAATTGCTATTGTTATTCTCGGCGCAAACTGATTAACAACCAAGCGATATACTGATGGATGGGGTAAACCCAGTAGGGAATTTTCCCTTCAGCGATCAGCTTGCTAACATCTGGCCATGGACGAGCCTGACAACAGGTGATTATATGCGACCAGCATCTCCCGTCAGGTATGTAAGTACCCCTCGTAGCCCTTCACGCCTTCGCGCAACGGCTCATGCTCCACATTTTAAAACGAAACAGACAGCCGTTGTTGAGATTTCATTAACGAATAACGATATAAAGTTAAAGCGTAATGAGTTAGGCACGCAAATACTGCCATCAATCACCAAGCAAAATATCGCGTAATAGTAATAAAACGATCGAAAGAAAGCAGCTTTTGCTGCTTTTTTACTTCGTTTTGTCATTACAGCGCCATACAACAGATTGTAACCCCGTGTGCTTTGTTATAATTTATCCCTATTAAAACTATGACAATTTGATCGTGATAACGATCACTCAGCCTCAACTACGGAGTCACTATGAAAACGCATCGCGTCAATGAACTCATCGAACTGCTTCATCCTGAATGGCAAAAAGATCCTGATCTAAATTTAGTGGAGTTTTTATTAAAACTGGCTGAAGAAGCAAAGTATAACGGCCCATTAGAGTCACTCACTGATGATGTACTGATTTATCACTTGAAGATGCGTAACAGTGACAAAGACGCCATGATCCCTGGGCTTGCAAAAGACTGCGAAGATGATTTCAAAACCGCAATCTTACGCGCTCGCGGTATTATTAAATAACCTCACTATGATTTAACGTTAAAAGCCAGTGAATATTCACTGGCTTTTTTGTGCCCAAACTACCAAGTTCAGCACTGATTTTAGGTCTAATCATCGCCTTACGTTACAATTATGTGATTAACAAAGCGTGGTACATATTAATAATTAGCACTCAGCGCCGACAGTCGATTTATTGGTAGCCTTCACTAAACTAATGACGACATACATTAAATTAGGTGGCAAATTAACCCCTGAATTCTCGTTATCTCAAGATTAAGGTAAACTGCAGCCTTAATTTCCGTCTTTAAGGCTGTTTCATGGAAAAAAACGATTTTTGTTTTTCGAATCTCACACCTGATTTGCTACTTGATGCCTTAGATAGCATTGATGTTCGTGCAGAATCAGGATTACTGGCTCTCAATAGTTATGAAAATCGGGTCTACCAGTTTAAAGCGGAAGATGGCGCACGTTATGTCACCAAATTCTATCGCTCAGAGCGTTGGAGTGATGAGCAAATTGAAGAAGAGCACCAATTCACACAAGAATTGGCTGACAATGAAATTCCTGTTGCCGCACCTATAAATATCAATGGGAAAACACTACATAACTTTAATGGTCATCGTTTTGCTTTATTCCCAAGTGTCGGCGGTCGACAATTTGAAGTCGATAATTTCGACCAATTAGAATGGGTCGGTCGCTATTTAGGTCGCATTCATCTAGTGGGGCAACGCCAGCCTTTTCAACATCGTCCAACCATGGGTCTGGATGAATACGTCTATCAGCCTCGAAAATTATTAGAGCACAGTCAGTTTATACCCGATCACCTTAAGAACGTCTTTTTCGCCGATCTTGATCTACTGATTAAAAACCTCGAACAGCATTGGTCTACCGATTGGCAAGCGATTCGTCTTCATGGCGACTGTCACCCAGGTAATATTTTATGGCGTGATGGCCCGATGTTTGTCGATCTTGACGATGCTCGTAATGGTCCAGCCATCCAAGATTTATGGATGCTATTAAACGGTGAGCGCGCCGATCAATTAGCCCAACTGGATACTTTACTTGAAGCTTATGGTGAATTTGCAGATTTTGATCAACGTCAATTGCAACTAATCGAGCCTTTACGCGGTCTTAGAATGGTGCATTATATGGCATGGTTAGCAAAACGCTGGCAAGATCCTGCATTTCCCCGTGCATTCCCTTGGTTTGCTGATGCAAAATACTGGGAAGGGCAAGTGCTTGCATTCAAAGAACAAATTGCCTCGCTACATGATGCACCATTACAACTCATGCCACAGTGGTAAACACAAAAACGTATTAACATAAAAATTCAGGTTATATTTATAACCGTGATAAGGATAATCAGGGAGTTATATCAATGTTCAAGAAGTTACTCACGCTAGCTAGTGCGGCGTTACTATCATTTTCAGTGCACGCTGCTAAATTTACTGAGGGTGATTACTACAAAGTTCTCGATCTACCAAAATCTGAAACACCCATTGTGACTGAGTACTTCTCTTTATACTGCCCGCATTGCTATCAGTTTGAACCTATGATCAAACAGCTAAAAACTAAATTGCCTGAAAATGCAAAGTTACAAAAAATGCATGTTTCATTCATGGGTGGCCCAATGGGTAAAGTGATGAGTAAAGCCTTCGCTACCTCTGTCGTATTAGGTGTTCAAGATAAAATGATACCGGTGTTCTTTAACCGTATCCACACCATGAACAAGCCACCACGTAATGAAGAAGAAGTGCGTCAAATCTTCATTGATGAGGGAGTTCCTGCGGCTGAATTTGATGGTGCATTTAATAGCTTTGCAGTAAATTCAATGGTAAGCCGTTTTGATAAATCCTTTGAGGATGCAGGCCTAACAGGTGTGCCAGCGGTTGTGGTTAACAACAAGTACCTTGTACAAACAGGTAAAATTAAATCGGCTGACGAATACTTTGAGTTAGTAAACTACTTACTGAAAAAGTAATCTCATCTAAAAATAAAAAAGGGCTGTGATGCCCTTTTTTATTATCCAAATAACGATACTTTTTTATATAACTTGGCTATTAATCTGCTTAAGCAGCCTATCCATTGCACGATACCCTAACGCTTCCGCTAAGTGCCCTCGAGAAATATCAGGCTCTCCCGCCAAATCAGCTATTGTGCGCGCCACTTTAATAATTCGATGATAAGCTCGTACCGATAAACCTAACTGATGAAGCGCATTTTCTAAAAATGCCGCATCAGCTTGTTGTAGTGGGCAATACTGTTCTAGCTCTCGCGTCGATAACAAGGCATTCACCTTACCACTGCGAGTTAACATTTGCTGACGAGCATAATCTACCCGTGCTTTAATCGTTACTGTTGAATCACCTCGATCTCCCCCTTTAGTTAACGTTCCTCGGGGTAGGGCTGGGATCTCAATCGACATATCAAACCTATCAAGTAATGGGCCACTTAACCGACTTAAATAACGTAATATCGCCTGCGGGTTGGTACGTGTTTGGTTACCGTCATAGTATCCAGAAGGGCTTGGATTCAGCGCACCGATCAATTGAAAACGCGCAGGAAATGTTGTTTTACTGGTCGCACGAGAAATCACAATATGACCCGACTCTAATGGCTCGCGTAAAGAATCTAAAACTTTACGTTCAAATTCAGGCATCTCGTCTAGAAATAAAAGCCCATTGTGCGCCAACGATATTTCTCCTGGTTTAGGTACCGAGCCCCCACCCACTAATGCTGCCATAGAGCTCGAATGGTGTGGCGTACGAAAAGGTCTTCTTAACCAATTCCCTTGATGTAACGATTGTGGTGTGAGTGAGGTAACAGCTGCTGTTTCTAACGCTTCTTCATGACTCATCGGCGGTAATAAGTCGCACAATCTTGATGCCAGCATGGTTTTACCCGTTCCCGGTGGTCCTAGGAACAAGATATTGTGACCGCCAGCAGCGGCAATTTCTAACGCACGTTTACCTTGCTGCTGACCGATAATATCTTGCATATCTCGATCTAAAGGAGCCGTTGTTTCTTTAATCTGCTCACTAAAATTTAATGCTAATTGTTGTTGGCCACATAAATAACCACAAACGGCTAATAGACTGGATGCCGATTTATGAACCTCTTTACCGACAAGAGCCACTTGATCGCCATTACTGTCAGGCACCACAAAGCAACGTTTCGCCTTTAACGCTGCTAAAGCAGCAGGCAGCGCCCCCTTTACAGGTCGCAACTCTCCTGATAATGCTAATTCACCAATAAACTCATGCTCTGCTAATTTATCTGTTGGGATCTGGCCTGATGCCGCCAAAATATCTAGCGCAATAGGTAAATCAAATCGCCCACCTTCTTTAGGTAAATCAGCAGGGGCTAAATTGACAGTGATACGCCGTGATGGGAACTCAAAATTCGCATTAATAATTGCACTTCGAACCCGATCTTTAGCCTCTTTTACCGTGGTTTCAGGTAACCCAACTAATGTAAAACTTGGCAACCCATTACTTAAGTGGACTTCTACTGTCACAGGTGGAGCCTGCACACCCACACAAGCTCGACTATGAACAATCGCAAGCGTCATGAACCATCACCTCACTGAGATACAAAAACATTCGTTAATGAAATATTTATTTTTGGTTTCATAAGATGCCTGTAAATGCAGCTCGTTTGCTAAAAAAACCACAGTTTTTGCTTGTCATGCGATAGACGTCTGTGTTACCACTAACATATAGCAACAACTAGACAACAAAAGTTGGACAAATATACATGCGCTTAACAACATCTCTCGTACTCATTATTAATGTCATTGTGGTGATTATGTCACCGCAGCGGGGATTTGCTGGCGCAAAGTAGCGCAAAAGACGCAAACAAAAAGCCCCCGCACTGAGAAGTTCGGGGGCTTTTTTCAACAAATGGATTTGAGTAATCGTTATCATCTCAAATAGATCTCGCAAAGCAAGCAAGGAGCTGCGATGACAGGGGCAGAATTAGTCGTAAAAGCGCTGCATCAGCAGGGTATCAAAACCGTATTTGGTTACCCAGGCGGTGCCATCATGCCAATTTATGACGCTTTATATGATGGTGGAGTAGAGCATATCCTCTGCCGCCATGAACAAGGAGCAGCAATGGCTGCTATTGGTATGGCTCGATCCACCCAAGATGTTGCTGTCTGTATGGCAACATCAGGTCCGGGTGCCACAAACCTCGTCACAGGACTTGCTGATGCCTTTATGGATTCAGTCCCCTTAGTTGCGATTACAGGACAAGTTGCCAGCACCCATATTGGAACCGATGCCTTCCAAGAAATGGATGTGATTGGGATGTCTTTATCATGTACCAAACACAGCTATCTGGTAACAGATGTCAATGATCTTGCGCCAACCCTTGCTGAAGCATTTGTAGTTGCTAAAGCCGGTCGTCCTGGCCCTGTCATTGTCGATATAGCCAAAGATGTACAGCTTGCACAAGCGCCAACCGAATTACTGCCTCCTATTGATCCGCCTGCTATTCCAACGGTCAACAGTGAAGCTATCACTGTAGCTCAACAGTTGTTAGATCAAAGTCATCGCCCCGTAATGTATGTTGGTGGTGGGGTACAAATTGCCCATGCTACCGATACTTTACGTCAATTTTTAAGCCTTAATCCAATGCCTTCGGTCAGTACCTTAAAAGGCTTAGGCTCTATCGAACGCCATGACCCACATTATCTTGGCATGCTTGGTATGCACGGTACAAAAGCGGCCAATCTAGTGGTACAAGAAGCAGATTTATTAATTGTAGTTGGCGCCCGTTTTGATGATCGCGTAACCGGAAAATTGGATACCTTTGCGCCACACGCAAAAGTGATTCATATTGATATTGATGCCGCTGAATTTAGTAAATTACGTCATGCTGATGCGCCATTACGTGGCGATATTAATACTATTTTGCCTCAGTTAGAGCTAAGCCAAGATATCAGCCGTTGGCTCACTCACAGCGAACATGTTCGTAAAATTGGCAAATGGCGCTATGACCATCCTGGCGATCTGATTTACGCACCATTACTGCTTAAGCAATTGTCAGATGTGATGCCAGATAGCAGCATGGTATCTACCGATGTTGGTCAGCACCAAATGTGGGCCGCACAGCATATTCAACCTCGTGAGCCACAAAACTACATTACATCAGCAGGCCTTGGCACGATGGGCTTTGGTTTACCTGCAGCAATGGGAGCCAGTGTTGCCCGTCCTGATGATCAATCTATTCTGATCTCTGGTGATGGTTCGTTTATGATGAATGTACAAGAATTGGGAACGTTAAAGCGCCGTAGTATTCCCGTCAAAATGGTACTTATCAATAACCAACGCTTAGGTATGGTACGTCAATGGCAGTCGCTGTTTTTTGATGGTCGCCACAGCGAAACCATCCTAGATGATAATCCTGATTTTGTAATGTTAGCTAAGGCGTTTGATATCCCAGGAAAAACCATTACTCGCAAAGAAGAAGTGGCTCCTGCACTGGAAGAAATGCTCGCCAGTAAAACCGCTTACTTGTTGCATGTGTTGATTGATGAAGAACAAAATGTATGGCCACTGGTTCCACCGGGTGCTGCAAACCAAGATATGCTGGAGAACACCTAATGGAAAGATATTTACTCAACATTACCGCTAATGATAAGCCTGTATTACTTGAGCGAATTTTACGTGTGATCCGCCATCGAGGCTTCATCATAAAAAAAGTCGATGCAACACAAAATCATCACAGCAAGATAGCCAGAATCGAAATTATCGTCGATAGTACTCGTCCTATATCGACGCTTATCAACCAAATTGAAAAACTGTGGGACATCATCAGTGTAGAGACTTCCCCCCTACAGTTACTGGATTAAATTTTAGAAAGGAATTCAACATGGCAAATACAGCAGATTACATTTGGTTTAACGGTGAGATAGTGCCTTGGGCTGATGCTAATGTTCACGTTTTAACCCACGCAATGCACTATGGCACTTCAGTATTTGAAGGGATCCGTTGCTACAACACGCCAAAAGGCCCAGCCGTTTTTCGTCATGAAGAACACATGGTAAGACTAAAAAATTCGGCAAAAATTTATCGCTTCCCGATCCCATACAGCTGCGATGAGCTAATGAAAATTTGCCGTGAAACGATCCGAGTAAATAAACTCGATTCCGCTTACATTCGTCCATTGGGTTATGTAGGTAATGTTGGCCTCGGCGTTTGCCCTCCCGTTGATACAAAAATGGATTTGATTGTTGCCGCTTTCCCTTGGGGTTCTTACTTAGGTGAAGAAGCGCTAGAAAACGGTGTCGATGCAATGATTTCTAGCTGGAACCGTGCTGCGCCAAATACCATTCCAACAGCTGCAAAAGCAGGCGGTAACTACCTATCATCACTACTGGTTGGTAGCGAAGCACGTCGCCATGGTTACGCAGAAGGGATCGCATTAAGTGTTGATGGTTACCTATCGGAAGGCGCTGGCGAAAATATCTTTGTCATTCGTAATGGTGTTCTTTCAACACCACCAACGACTAGCGCAATTTTACCAGGCATCACCCGTGACACTATCATGATCCTAGCCAAAGAACGTGGTTACGAAGTACGTGAAGAAAACATTGCCCGTGAAGCACTTTACCTTGCCGATGAGATCTTCATGACAGGTACCGCTGCTGAGATTGTGCCAGTACGTAGCGTTGATCAAATTACCGTAGGTGAAGGTAAGCGAGGTCCTATCACCAAAGAGCTGCAAGCTGCTTACTTCGGTCTGTTCAATGGTGAAACAGAAGATAAATGGGGCTGGTTAGATTACGTTTACCCACAAAAATAATTGCCCCTTCATAACCAAACCAACACATACAAAGCTGTCGCTAATACATTAGCGACAGTGCTCTAAAAAGGATTTTCTGTTATGCCTAAATACCGTTCAGCAACCACTACCCATGGCCGAAATATGGCTGGCGCTCGTGCCTTATGGCGCGCAACTGGCGTTAAAGATGAAGATTTCGGTAAGCCGATTATTGCCGTGGTGAACTCGTTCACCCAATTTGTTCCCGGTCACGTCCACTTAAAAGACCTCGGTCAATTAGTCGCTAAGCAAATCGAAGAAGCGGGCGGTATTGCCAAAGAGTTTAATACTATTGCCGTTGATGATGGTATCGCAATGGGTCACGGTGGGATGTTGTATTCACTACCATCTCGTGAACTCATTTCAGATTCTGTTGAGTACATGGTGAATGCCCACTGTGCCGATGCGATGGTATGTATCTCAAACTGTGACAAAATCACCCCGGGAATGTTAATGGCGTCACTTCGCTTAAATATTCCGGTTATTTTTGTTTCTGGCGGACCAATGGAAGCAGGTAAAACCAAGCTTTCAGAGCAAGTGATCAAACTCGATTTGGTTGATGCAATGATCCAAGGTGCCGATCCTAAAGTGTCAGATGAACAAAGTGAGCAGATCGAACGTTCCGCCTGTCCTACCTGTGGTTCGTGCTCTGGTATGTTCACGGCGAACTCAATGAACTGTTTAACCGAAGCATTAGGCTTAAGCCAGCCGGGTAACGGTTCGATGCTGGCAACACACGCAGATCGCGAGCAGCTATTTATTAATGCAGGTAAACGCATTGTGGCACTGACGAAGCGCTACTATGAGCAAGATGATGAATCAGCACTGCCACGTAACATTGCCAATAAGAAAGCCTTCGAAAATGCGATGGCATTAGATATTGCAATGGGGGGATCAACCAATACCGTTTTACACCTTTTAGCCGCAGCGCAAGAAGGTGAAATTGATTTCACCATGACCGATATTGATCGCATGTCTCGTATTGTTCCACACCTATGTAAAGTTGCACCATCAACACCGAAATATCATATGGAAGATGTTCACCGAGCAGGTGGCGTTTACAGTATTTTAGGTGAACTTGATCGCGCAGGTCTCTTCCATAACGATTGTCACAATATTCTGGGTGAAACCTTTGCCGAAAGCTTCAAACACTACGATATTAAAGTAACGGATTCAGAAGAAATTAAAACGTTCTTCCGCGCAGGTCCTGCAGGTATCCGTACCACGCAAGCATTCTCGCAAGATTGCCGTTGGGAAACCCTTGATGATGATCGAGAAAATGGCTGCATTCGTAGTAAAGAGTTTGCCTTTAGCCAAGATGGCGGCCTTGCTGTACTGTCAGGCAATATGGCACTTGATGGCTGTATTGTTAAAACTGCAGGTGTTGATGAAAGTTGCCTAACCTTTACAGGCCCTGCCGTGGTGTTTGAAAGCCAAGATACCGCTGTAGAAGGGATCCTTGGCGGTAAAGTGAAAGCAGGCGATGTCGTGGTTATTCGCTATGAAGGACCTAAAGGTGGCCCTGGTATGCAAGAAATGTTGTACCCGACCACTTACCTTAAATCTATGGGACTTGGTAAAGAGTGTGCGTTGATCACTGACGGTCGATTCTCTGGCGGTACCAGTGGCCTATCTATTGGTCACGTTTCGCCTGAAGCGGCAAACGGTGGCACGATTGGCCTGATCGAAAATGGCGATATTATCGCGATAGATATTCCAAACCGTAGCATTAAACTAAATGTCGATGATGCAACCCTCGCAGCACGTCGTGAAGCAACGAACCAACGCGGTTGGAAACCTGTTGATCGTGAACGTCAGGTTTCTTTTGCCCTAAAAGCCTATGCCAACCTCGCCACCAGTGCAGATAAAGGCGCAGTGCGCGATAAATCTAAACTAGAAGGATAATCACCATGAGCGAAGTGAAACAGGCCACGGATGAAGAGCTACTTAGCGGAGCCGACTATCTTCGCAATATCCTTCGAGCGCCGGTTTATGAGGTGGCGCAAGTCACTCCATTACAAAATATGTCTCGTCTGAGTGCAAGGATTGCAAATCAGATCCAACTTAAACGGGAAGACCGCCAGCCGGTCCACTCGTTTAAGTTACGCGGCGCTTATAACATGATGTCGCAGCTGACTGAGCCTCAAAAAGCTGCGGGGGTGATTGCAGCCTCTGCAGGTAATCATGCGCAAGGTCTTGCTTTATCAAGTCAGAAACTCGGTGTTAAAGCCACGATTGTCATGCCACGTACCACACCTGATATCAAAGTGGATGCGGTACGTAGTTTTGGTGGTGTTGTCGTACTGCATGGCAGTAACTTTGATGAAGCGAAAGGCTATGCTGAACAATTAGCGCAACAACACGGCTATACCTTTATTCCGCCTTTCGATCACCCTTCGGTGATCGCAGGGCAAGGCACTATCGGTATTGAATTAGTCCAACAAAACGGTCATTTGGATTGTGTTTTTGTACCCGTTGGCGGTGGTGGTTTAGCCGCAGGCGTTGCGGTATTGCTAAAGCAATTATTACCTGAAATTAAAGTCGTTGGTGTTGAAGCTGAAGATTCTGCCTGCTTAAAAGCGGCCCTTGATGCAGGTAAACCTGTCTCGTTAGATCAAGTGGGTATGTTTGCAGATGGGGTAGCGGTTAAGCAAATAGGCAGCGAGACTTTCCGTTTATGTCAGCAATACCTTGATGATGTGGTGACAGTAAGTAGTGATGAAATTTGCTCGGCGGTTAAAGATATCTTTGAAGATACGCGCGCGATTGCTGAGCCTTCAGGGGCACTTTCTCTGGCTGGACTAAAAAAATACGTCGAGCAGCACCAAATCCGCGATCAGCAACTTGCCGCTATTTTATCAGGCGCAAACTTGAATTTTCATGGTCTACGCTATGTTTCAGAGCGTTGCGAGTTAGGTGAAAAACGTGAAGGGTTATTAGCCGTTACAATCCCTGAACGTCCGGGTGCTTTTCTTGATTTCTGCCATTTAATTGGGGGGCGAGCAGTAACTGAGTTTAACTACCGTTATAACGATGATGCACTGGCCAATGTTTTTGTCGGTGTGCGTTTAATGCAAGGCCAAGAAGAACTTGATGGCATCATAAAAGATCTGCGAAAAGGTGGATATCCGGTAGTCGATTTATCTGATGACGAAATGGCGAAAGTTCATGTTCGTTATATGATTGGTGGCAGACCATCAAAACCGCTTAAAGAACGTTTATATAGTTTTGAGTTTCCTGAATACCCAGGTGCACTTATTCGCTTTTTAAACACCCTTGGTTGTCATTGGAATATTAGCTTATTTAATTATCGTAATCATGGCGCAGATTATGGTCGTGTATTATGTGGCTTTGAGCTAGAAGACAAAGATTTACTGTCATTTACTAGCCATTTACGCGAACTTGGTTATCAATGGAAAGACGAAACAGAAAATCCAGCCTATAAGTTTTTTCTTGCTCAATAATGAACATCCATAACAAAAAAAGCAGCGTAATCGCTGCTTTTTTATAACAATCAATATGATTAACGACTGTCTGAAACATATTCAAGGCAACAGGAAATCAAATTAATATTTTGTTCGATCATTTTTTGGCGTAAAGGAGAAGGTACCTGTGCATACATTAGCGATAATCGATTGATATCACCGTATTCGGGTGTATTGTCGTCTGAAATAAACCAATGCAAAGGACGCCCTGTTATCTTCGCTATATTCATTAGCATTAATATTCTAGGCTCTGTTTTCCCTGACTCTACATCAAGGTAAGTTTGACGAGCAACACCTAGCTGCTTAGCCATACTCACTTGAGTGAGCCCTTTCCATTCTCTCGCTTCTCGAATCTTTTGTGCAATATGCGCTATTTCTGTCATAGCGTTATTAATCTCACGCTCAACACTATATTCACTCATCATCGACATTTATACCGCACTAAACACATAAACTTTGCTTAAACTATTCTTCGCTAAAATAGATGTCTATGGGGACTAGTACAAAAATGTGATGCGCCATATTCACTGTCACCAAAACTAGACAACAAAAAGATCAAAATGAACAGTTAGGTAGGCATTGATGACTATCGTGATTTGGCTACTTATTTTTATGTGTTAGGGCACGAGTATATTCCGCCATGAAACTCGCTAAGTTGATGCATTGCTGCAAAATAACGTGACGAGCAGAATGTGGCAAGCGACTAAAAAATTGCAATAAGCGATCAATCTCTTCCTTGTACTCACTTTCCAAAATTTCTATCCCTTCATCACCATAAACAAACCAAGTTAATGGCCGCTCGGTGATCTCCGAGATCTCAGACAATAATCGTACTTTAGGCTCTGTTTTTCCGGTTTCTAGATCAAGATACGTTTGGCGAGCAACTTTCAACTGCTGGGCCATATGTACTTGGGTTAATCCTTTCCATTCACGAGCCTCCTTGATCCTAGCGGCAATCTTTGTCTTTGGCTCTGTCATACACCTTCTCCAATCAGATAGTGAAGAACGCTTCACTATTTGTTGCAGTGCAGATGATGAGCCAATTTTTCATTTTTTTTAATTCTTAATATTCAATAAGATAAAATCAAAGCAGACTTTTATTCTTAATTTGAATCGCACATCGTATGGATAATCAGACATTTTTTTATTTCGCAACACGGTAAATTATATCGAGAATACCGATAAAAAAGACGCAAGTTGCGTCTTTTCTCATTTTACATTACTCAACAGTCACAGCTTTGGCTAAATTACGAGGCTGATCGACATCAGTTCCTTTAATTAAAGCCACGTGATACGACAACAACTGCATCGGAATGGTGTAAAAAATCGGAGCAATGATTTCATCTACACTCGGCATGGTCATAATTTTCATGCCGTCGGTCTCTTCAAACCCTGCTTCACTATCGGCAAAAACATAGAGTAAACCACCTCGAGCACGTACTTCTTCGATATTGGATTTGAGTTTTTCTAATAAATCATTGGTAGGTGCCACCACGATCACTGGCATTTCAGCATCAACTAACGCAAGTGGGCCATGCTTTAATTCACCTGCCGCATAAGCCTCAGCATGAATGTACGAGATTTCTTTTAATTTAAGTGAGGCTTCAACAGCAATAGGGTAGAACTCACCACGACCTAAAAATAATGCGTGCTGTTTATCGCTGAATTCTTCAGCCAATAGTTCAATCGGCTTATCAAGCGTTAATGCTTTCTCAATAAAGCTTGGTAGTTGCTGTAATGAATGAACGATCTTTTCTTCTTGCTCATTATCAATCGCACCTTGCTGCTTACCTAACGCAGTTACAAGCATTAATAACGCAACTAACTGCGTAGTAAATGCTTTCGTTGATGCAACCCCAATTTCAGCACCCGCGCGGGTCATAAAAGCTAAATCAGATTCACGTACCAAAGATGAGCCTGCAACATTACAAATTGTCATCGCAGCCATATAGCCTTTTTCTTTTGCCAAACGTAGTGCCGCTAAGGTATCTGCCGTTTCACCTGATTGAGAAAGGGTGATTAATAAGCTATTTGGACGGGTAACAAATTTGCGGTAGCGAAACTCAGAGGCGATTTCAACATCACAGCTAATTCCTGCAATAGATTCAAACCAGTAACGTGCCACCATGCCAGCGTTATAGGAGGTACCACAAGCAATAATTTGGATATGCTCAACATGATCAAAGATCGTTTTCGCTTCATTACCAAAACTTTCCAAGATCACACGATTGTTGCGGATCCTGCCTTCCATGGTATTGATCAGAGCGCTTGGCTGCTCAAAGATCTCTTTTTGCATGTAATGACGATAATGACCTTTATCCGTATCATCATGCTGAATATTAGATTCGGTGACTTCGCGTTCAACCAACTCATCTTGTTGATCAAACACTCGAATATCACGACGGGTGACTTCGGCAACATCACCTTCTTCTAAAAACATAAAGCGACGAGTCACATTCAGTAAAGCCAATTGATCAGAGGCAATAAAGTTTTCGCCCACACCCAAACCAATCACCAGCGGGCTACCAGAACGTGCAACAACCAAACGTTCCGGATCACGACTATCCATCACCACGGTACCATAAGCGCCTTCAAGTTGAGTAACAGCTTGCTTCACTGCGGCTAATAAAGAATCGGCAGTTCGCAGTTCCCACTCTACTAAATGTGCAATCACTTCAGTATCGGTTTGAGAATGAAAAATATAACCTCGTTGTTGTAATCGCTCACGTAATGCTTGGTGGTTCTCGATAATTCCATTATGAACAATCGCTATATGTTCACCAGAGACATGAGGGTGGGCGTTAGCTTCTGAGGGCTCGCCATGTGTTGCCCAACGTGTATGCGCGATCCCCGTTCCGCCAATAACTTGCGTCTCATTAACGGCATCAGCTAAGGCTTGAACTTTCCCCATACGTCGTAAACGTTGTAATTGACATTGCTCATCAACAACGGCAAGACCTGCTGAGTCATACCCTCGATACTCTAGTCGACGTAAGCCTTCTACTAAGATCTCTGCTACATCACGTTGTGCTACCGCACCTACAATCCCACACATAACTGCTATCCTTTACAACTTATTATTGTTCACTACAGGCACGAATCACTCGCACACCCTGTTGTTCTATCGAGACAGTATCAGCATCACTCATGCCATCATCGGTAATTAAAGTATCGATCCCTTGCCACGCTAACTCTAAATTCGGAATTTTTCGTCCAACCTTACAAGACTCAATCATTACCACCACTTCACGAGAAACTTCAGCCATTACTCGACTTAACCCTGTCAGCTCATTAAAGGTGGTTGTGCCACGCGTAATATCAATACCATCAGCACCAATAAATAACTGATCAAAGTCGTATGAACGCAATACGGATTCTGCAACTTTGCCTTGGAAGGATTCCGAATGCGGATCCCATGTACCGCCCGTCATCAATAAGGTCGGTTCATTTTCAAGTGCATTCAGTGCATTCGCGACTTGTAAAGAATTAGTCATCACTACTAAGCCCTGTTTAGTGCTTAGTAGGTTAATTAATGCTGCTGTTGTACTGCCACAATCAACGATAATGCGATTGTGATCTCGGATCAGATCAGCAGCAGCAACAGAAATCGCTAACTTTCGTTCTGAAACCTTTTCTTCTGAGTCAGTTGCAACTATCTCGCTCGGCATAGCAATGGCGCCACCGTATCGGCGCAGTAATAAGCCAGAACTTTCTAATGCCGCGAGATCTTTACGAATTGTGACCTCAGAGGTCGAGAAGTGACTAGCAAGTGTATCCACACTAACTTCACCTTCAATACCAACCATAGCAGCAATAGCATGACGTCGTTGTTGCGTATTACGTTTAGACATAAATTTTGAAATGACACTTTAAGTTTCGATTTGAAACTTAGTATAGCGTTTTAAAAATTAATCGATCAATAACAAATATGCAGATTCGGTATAATTTTTCTCTCGAAATAACTATAGGAATGGAAAAAGCTAGAGGAATATAGGGATGGATATAGGAGATAAAGAATAAAAAAAGCAGGAAAACTCCTGCTTTAAAAATGATAACGTAATTGAACATTACTTCTTAGTTGGACGTTTCCAGCCTTGAATCGTTCGTGCGGGTGCGCGAGTGATCACTAACTCACCTTCTCCGACATTACGATTAATCGTTGCACCGGCACCAATGGTTGCACCGCTTGCAACTTTAACTGGGGCGATAAGTTGAGTATCAGAGCCAACAAATACATCATCGCCAATTTCAGTTTTAAATTTGTTCGCGCCATCGTAGTTGCAAGTAATGGTACCAGCACCGATATTGACGTTGGCACCAATCTCAGCATCACCAAGGTAAGTTAAATGGCCCGCTTTAGAGCCTTCACCTAAACGTGTTTGCTTAATTTCTACAAAGTTACCCACATGTGCTTGAGCTTGAAGTTCCGTACCTGGGCGTAAGCGAGCAAATGGACCGACTGTACAGGCTTCACCAACCGTTGCACCATCAATCACACTGTATGGGCTGATAATTGAGTTATCATCAATCTCACAATCTTTAAGCACACAACCTGCGCCAATAACGACGTTATCACCAATGCTCACGCTACCTTCAATCACCACGTTAACATCAATTTCAACATCGGTACCGCATTGTAATTCGCCACGTAAATCAAAACGAGCAGGATCGCGCAACATTACGCCTTGCTCTAATAAACGCTCAGCTTGTTGAGCTTGGAAAGCTCGCTCAAGGCGTGCAAGTTGAATACGGTTATTTACACCTTCAACCTCAATAGGGCTAACAGGGTGGACCGCTTCGACGGCACGACCTTCATCATGGGCAATCTCAATAATATCTGTTAGGTAATATTCACCTTGCGCATTATCATTTTTAAGCGCTGCTAACCAACGCTTAAGATCGCCGCCATTAGCAACCATGACACCAGTGTTGATTTCTTTAATAAGCTTTTGCTCTTCAGTGGCATCTTTTTGCTCTACGATCGCAACAACGGGACCATTACGACGCACAATACGACCGTAACCACTTGGATCATCAAGAACAACAGTTAGTAAGGCAATGCCACCATCAGGCTGAGCATCAAGTAGATTTTCTAACGTTTGTGCACTAATCAGTGGCACATCACCGTATAAAATCAATGCTTTTTCATCATCAGCAAGATTCGGGGTCGCTTGATTAACCGCGTGTCCTGTTCCTAATTGCTCGGCTTGTAGTACCCAATTTACTGACTCTTGAGCCAATACTTGTTGCATGGTGTCACCACCATGGCCATAAACTAAATTAATATTTTTCGCACCAAGATCATTACATGTGTCAATCACATGTTTGACCATCGGCTTTCCAGCTAAAGTATGAAGTACTTTTGGCAAGTTAGAATACATGCGGGTGCCTTTTCCCGCAGCTAAAATCACAGCACTGAAGCTCATGATGGGATGTCCTTCTTGATGCATAAATTTGTTATTTAATTGGTATTGTACCGTCAAGTTTTACTGGATTTAAGCGTAATTGTTTAATTCTCACTAAGAAATAACAGGTATACCTCGCAAAAGTCTTAATAGAAAATCATTTTTGTAAAAATAAATATCCCCGAACAACATCAATTAGTAAGATTTTTAGCCATAAAAAAAGCGACCTTAATGGTCGCTTTTTATATTACTTTAGCGTCAGACTAGCGTGCGCGTTTAGTTAATTCAATCACTCGAAGCTGAGCAATGGCTTTCGCTAAATCACTGGCTGCCTGTGCGAAGTCAATATCGCCATGCTGATTATGGATACGCTCCTCAGCTTGACGCTTAGCTTCTTCTGCTTTCGCGGCATCTAAATCAACACCACGAATAGCTGTATCGGCTAATACCGTCACTGCAGAAGGCTGAACTTCAAGCATACCGCCAGAAAGATAAATCACATCTTCCTCACCGCCTTGTTTGGTAATACGTACCATGCCAGGGGTGATAGCAGTAAGTAGTGGCGTGTGACCGGCATGAATACCTAGCTCACCCTCACTACCCGTTACTTGAATATTTTCAGCACGACCAGAGAACAGACGTTTCTCAGCACTGACTACTTCCAAATGGAAAGTTATCGCTGCCATGTCGCCTCCTAATTAGCTTACAGCTTCTTCGCGTTTTCTAATACGTCTTCAATCGCACCACAGTACATAAATGCCTGCTCTGGGATATCGTCGTATTCACCCGCTAATAAGCCTTTGAAGCTACGTAGTGTGTCTTTCAACGTTACGTAGATACCTGGGTCACCAGTAAAGACTTCTGCTACGTGGTAAGGCTGAGTTAGGAAACGTTCAATCTTACGTGCACGTGATACAGCTTGCTTATCTTCTTCAGATAGCTCGTCCATACCAAGAATAGCGATGATGTCTTTTAGCTCTTTATAACGTTGAAGTAGACTCTGAACGCCACGTGCAATGTCGTAGTGCTCTTGACCTACTACCAATGGATCAAGCATACGTGATGTTGAATCCAATGGGTCGATCGCAGGGTATAGACCTAGCGATGCGATCTGACGCGAAAGTACAACTGTTGCATCTAAGTGAGCAAAGGTTGTTGCTGGTGATGGGTCAGTCAAGTCATCGGCAGGTACGTATACCGCCTGAACTGACGTGATAGAGCCAGACTTCGTTGACGTGATACGCTCCTGAAGTACACCCATCTCTTCTGCAAGAGTAGGCTGGTAACCTACTGCAGATGGCATACGACCTAGTAGTGCTGATACTTCAGTACCTGCAAGGGTGTAACGGTAGATGTTATCGATAAATAACAGTACGTCACGACCTTCGTCACGGAAACGCTCAGCCATTGTAAGGCCAGTCAATGCAACACGTAGACGGTTACCTGGTGGCTCGTTCATCTGACCGTAAACCATTGCTACTTTTGATTCTTCAGGCTTTTCGATGTTTACAACACCTGCTTCCTGCATCTCGTAGTAGAAATCGTTACCTTCACGAGTACGCTCACCAACACCTGCAAACACAGATAAACCTGAGTGTTTTAGGGCGATGTTGTTGATAAGTTCCATCATGTTAACGGTCTTACCAACACCCGCACCACCAAACAGACCGATCTTACCACCCTTAGCGAATGGACAGATTAAGTCGATAACTTTAACACCTGTTTCTAGGAGTTCAGTTACGTTTGACTGATCTTCATAGCTTGGTGCTTCACGGTGAATAGCGTAACGCTCTTGCTCACCGATCTCACCACACTCATCAATAGGTTGACCAAGAACGTTCATGATACGTCCTAAAGTCGCTGTACCTACTGGCACTTCAATTGGGCGGCCTGTGTTTTCAACAGACAAACCACGACGTAAGCCATCAGAAGTACCCATAGCGATACCACGAACAACACCGCCACCAAGTTGCTGCTGAACTTCCAGTACTAGTGTACCGTTCTCTTTCGCATCAACATGAAGGGCATCGTATACCTGTGGTACAGAGTCCTGTGGAAACTCTACGTCGACTACCGCACCGATGATCTGTACGATCTTACCTGTAGCCATCGTTAATCCTCTAAACTTATTAATTCTTTGCCTTAAACAGCAGATGCGCCAGAAACGATTTCTGACAGTTCTTGTGTGATCGCAGCCTGACGGGCTTTGTTGTACACAAGTTGCAGTTCATCAATCAGATCCCCTGCATTATCTGTTGCAGCTTTCATCGCTACCATTCGTGCCGCTTGCTCACTTGCAAGGTTCTCAACCACACCTTGGTACACTTGTGATTCGGCATAGCGAACCAATAAGGTATCCAGTAGCGGTTTAGGCTCGGGCTCATAAATATAATCCCAAGAATGGTTGCGCTGCATTTCTTCGTCTTCTGACTTAGGCAAAGGCAACAATTGATCAATCACTGGTTGCTGTACCATGGTATTTACAAACTGGTTGTAAACCACGTACAGGCGATCCAGTTGGCCTTCATCATATTTCTTCAGCATAACGCCAACGGTACCGATCAACTCATCAACACTTGGTGTGTCACCAAGGCCTGATACTTGAGCTGCTACGTTACCGCCGTAGCTATTAAAGAATGCTGTTGCTTTAGCACCAATTAGCGCTAAATCAACATCGGCACCTTTATCTGACCATGTTTTAATATCGGTGATCGCTTTTTTGAACAAGTTAATGTTCAAGCCACCACACAAACCACGGTCAGTTGAAACAATGATGTAACCAACGCGCTTGGCTTCACGCTCTTCAAGATAAGGATGCTTATACTCGAGGCTACCAAGGGCGATATGACCGATCACTTTGCGCATAGTTTGTGCGTATGGACGTGATGACTCCATTGCTTCCTGCGTTTTACGCATTTTAGAAGCAGCCACCATTTCCATCGCTTTAGTGATCTTTTGCGTGTTTTTAACACTACCGATCTTGTTACGAATCTCTTTTGCGCCGGCCATCGTTACTCTCCGTTAGAAGGTGATCGCAAGCGATCACCAACCAATTACCAAGTCTGGGTCGCTTTGAAATCTTCTAGCAGTTTTGCAAACTGCGCAGCGATTTCATCGTTGTAAGCACCCGTTTCATCTATCTGAGCTACAAGCTCAGCAAACTGACCTTTCGCGTAAGAAAGTAAAGCTGCTTCGAAATCAGCAAGCTTAGTTAGCTCAACATCATTCAAGTAGCCTTTTTCAGCTGCAAAGATAACAACCGCTTGCTCAAATACAGACATTGGCGCGTATTGTTTTTGCTTCATCAGTTCAGTTACTTTCTGACCATGATCTAGCTGTTTCTTAGTTGCGTCATCAAGGTCAGACGAGAACTGTGCAAACGCTGCAAGTTCACGGTACTGTGCAAGTGCGGTACGAATACCACCCGACAGTTTCTTGATGATCTTGGTTTGGGCAGCACCACCTACACGCGATACAGAGATACCTGGGTCAACAGCAGGACGAATACCAGCGTTGAATAGCTCTGTTTGTAGGAAGATCTGACCATCGGTGATAGAGATAACGTTAGTCGGTACGAATGCCGATACGTCACCCGCTTGGGTTTCGATAATCGGTAGTGCCGTTAGCGATCCTGTTTGACCTTTCACTTCACCATTAGTGAATTTCTCAACGTAGTGCTCGCTTACACGAGAAGCACGCTCTAGAAGACGTGAGTGAAGGTAGAAAACATCACCAGGGAATGCTTCACGGCCAGGTGGACGCTTAAGCAATAGTGAGATTTGACGGTAAGCAACAGCCTGCTTAGACAGGTCATCGTATACGATCAGTGCATCTTCGCCGCGGTCACGGAAGTATTCACCCATCGCACAACCAGAGTATGGTGCTAGGTATTGTAGCGCAGCAGCTTCTGATGCTGATGCTACAACTACGATAGTGTTTTCCAGTGCGCCGTGCTCTTCCAGCTTACGAACTACGTTAGCGATAGTTGAAGCTTTCTGGCCAATAGCCACATACACAGAGTAGATACCAGAGTTTTTCTGGTTGATGATGGCATCGATAGCCATCGCTGTTTTACCAGTCTGACGGTCACCGATGATAAGCTCACGCTGACCACGGCCGATTGGGATCATTGAGTCAACTGCTTTGTAACCAGTTTGTACTGGTTGATCAACAGATTTACGATCGATTACACCCGGTGCAATTACTTCAACAGGAGAGAATGTCTCTGTTTCAATTGGACCTTTACCATCGATAGGCTGACCTAGTGTGTTTACAACACGACCAAGTAGCGCAGGACCTACAGGTACTTCAAGAATACGACCAGTACCGGTTACCTTCATGCCTTCCTGTAGAGAAGCATAAGGGCCCATTACAACTGCACCTACCGAGTCACGCTCAAGGTTAAGTGCTAGTGCGAATAGTCCGCCTGGTAGTTCAATCATTTCACCTTGCATTACGTCAGCAAGGCCATGGATACGAATAATACCGTCGCTTACAGAAACGATAGTACCTTCGTTACGCGCTTCACTTACAACGTTGAAGTTTTCAATACGTTGTTTGATCAGTGCGCTAATTTCCGTGGAATTAAGTTGCATGCTCCAATTCCCCAAATCAAGACTGCAAAGTATCGCTCAGACGGTTCAATTTGCCCCGTACAGAGTTATCGATAACAAGGTCTCCAGCTCTAATTACAACCCCGGCAATCAGGGTCTCGTCTACACTGCAAGTCAGCATCACTTTACGCGCTAAACGCTGCTCAAGTTTCACGCTAATGGCATCTAGTTGATTATCATCTAAAGCAATAGCAGAAATTACTGTCGCTTCGATGGTGTGCTCATGCTCATGTTTCATCAGCATGAATTCATCACAGACATCAGGTAGCGCCTTAAGGCGTCCATTTTCAGCCATCACCTTTAGAAGGTTTTGACCGAATTCATCGAGTTGCTCACCGCATACTGAAACAAAAATTTCAGTTAGCTTATCCGCAGCAAATCCGCTATCCAGTACATCCTGCATAGTGTCATTTTTTGCTACTTCACTAGCAAAGTTCAGCATTTCTGCCCACTGTGCTAGTTGGTTCGTCTCGACCGCAAAGTCAAAAGCTGCTTTAGCGTAGGGGCGTGCGATTGTAGTCATTTGTGACATATGCTTGCCCCTTTAATTACAGTTCTGCAGTGACTTTGTTAAGAATATCGGCTTGAGCATCCACATCAATGGAGCGCTCAATGATCTTCTCAGCACCAATCACAGCTAGAGTTGCAACTTGTTTTCTTAACTCATCACGAGCACGATTACGTTCCGCTTCAATTTCAGCCATACCTTGCGCAAGGATTTTCTCACGCTCAGTTTGTGCTTCCGTTTTCGCTTCATCGATAATTTGAGCTTTACGCTTGTTTGCTTGCTCGATCAACTCGCTCGCAGCACGTTTCGCTTCTTTTAGTTGATCAGAAGCATTCGCTTGTGCAAGGTCAAGGTCTTTAGCTGCGCGATCTGCGGCAGCCAAGCCGTCAGCAATTTTTTTCTGACGTTCTTCAATCGCTTCCATAATCGGTGGCCATACATATTTCATGCAGAACACCACGAAGAGGAAGAAAGCGATAGCTTGACCCAGCAAAGTTGCATTCATATTCACAACGCATCTCCTTTAAAAGGGTTGCTAGAGTCCATTTGCTACTTAATGTCAGCTTGAGACAAGCTGACATTACGATTTATTAACCAGCTAGCTGACCAACAAATGGGTTTGCGAATGTGAATAGCAGCGCGATTACGATACCGATCATTGGTACCGCATCAAGTAGACCAGCGATGATGAACATCTTAACTTGAAGCATTGGAGCCATTTCAGGTTGACGTGCAGCACCTTCAAGGAACTTACCACCTAGAAGTGCGAAGCCGATCGCTGTACCAAGGGAAGCAAGACCTACAATAATGCCCACGGCAATTGCAGAAAAGCTTAGTAAAGTTTCCATCACTATCTCCAGTTTATAGTTGTCGGCTAAAGTGCCAAAATAATAAAAATGTTACAAATAATCGTTAATGATTGTCTTCATGTGCCTGAGATAGGTACACGATAGTTAACATCATGAATACGAATGCTTGAATTGTAATGACTAGGATGTGGAAAATTGCCCACGGTACCGAGCCTAGCCATTGAGCCCACCACGGCATTAACGCCGCGATTAGGATAAACACCACCTCACCTGCAAACATGTTACCGAATAGACGCATACCTAGTGAGATAGGCTTCGCTAGTAGCGATACCACTTCAAGAAGTAGGTTAAACGGAATCATGATAGGGTGATTGAACGGGTGAAGAGCCAGTTCTTTAGCAAAACCGCCAAGACCTTTCACTTTAATGCTGTAGTAAATCATTAATGCGAATACGCCCAGCGCCATTGCCATGGTGATGTTAACGTCAGCACTTGGTACCACCTTCATATAAGGGATACCCACGCTTTGTGCGGCATACGGAATGAAATCAATTGGCACAAGGTCCATGATATTCATCAGTAAAATCCAGCAGAAAATAGTTAGTGCTAATGGAGCAACAAGTGGATTGCGTCCATGGAAAGTATCTTTTACGTTGGTATCAACGAATTCAACCACCATTTCAACAAAACATTGAACTTTACTTGGAACTCCTGATGATGCCTTTTTCGCTACTGAACGAAATAGCCATAAAAAAGCTAAACCGGTCAAAACAGAGAATATAAGGCTATCTATGTTTACCGCCCAGAAGCTACCTTCACTCGCCAAGCCCAATTTATCAGTCGATAAGTTGGTCAAGTGGTGAGTGATATAACTTGCAGACGTTAGCGCTTCACCTGGCGCAGCCATAACTCATCCTATTTGTTGTTGTTAATGAATAAAACCGGTCCAAAAATATTAATACCAAGGGCCAGCAAATAGGTTAGTTTGAGGGGAACAAGTTCCACTCCCATATACAGGTAAGCAATGGCAAAAAGGATGACTGTGATTAGAATTTTAAGCACTTCTCCGCCATAAAATGACGCCATGACTAGCCGTGCATTCCTGGCACCGCTAAACATGAAGGCAAATATTGCAAAGACGGTATTGGCTATCACAAAGATACCGCCACCAATTAATGCAGAGATCCCCCAGTCAACATTGACAGCAAAAACTGCCGTTAATGCCGTTGCTATCACGACGCCAGATTGTAGTAACAACAACCGTTTTGCCAATTGGCGTCCCGGTTTAGCTAGCGTCGATACCATGTATTCGTTCCTCGAGTCCATTCCTTTACACGATCCGTGCTTGGGAAAACAGCGAAAATTATACGGCTCATAAAATTGATTGCAATCAAATAAAAGTAAAAAAGTCTGCAGATTTTACAACACTCTAACTTGATCACTCAGATATTGTATTTTTTCATCGTTTACATCGTTAGAATCACAGTTTTTGCTCTAACATTTGGAGTATCTGATCTAACTTTTCTTGCTGATCGAAATTTATAACAATTTTGCCTTTGCCACTTTTTGTTTGATTAATCGCCACTTTAGTACCCAATTGCTCAGTAAGCCTATTTTGTAGCAAAGTAACTTGCTCACTTTTTGGTGTAGGCTCTTTGGGTTCAGTTGGATGTAAAAGTGTTTTAACCAGTTTTTCAGCTTCGCGTACAGTTAACAAATTAGTGATAATTTTTTGTGCAGCAGCTAACTGTTGCGCTTCATCTAAGGATAATAAAGCCCTTGCATGACCCATTTCGAGTTTTTTCTGTTCGACTAATTGTTTTACAGGCTCGCTTAATTGGTTTAAACGCAATAAGTTAGATACTGCAGCACGTGATTTACCCACTGCTTCAGCAATTTGCTGGTGAGTCAGTGAAAACTCTTGCTGTAGTCGTGCTAAAGCAACGGCTTCTTCTATTACATTGAGATCTTCACGTTGAATATTTTCAATTAATGCAATAGCAATTGTCGCGCGATCATCAACGCTTTTAACTAGGCAAGGTACCGTCGTTAATCCCGCGATTTTAGCCGCTTGCCAACGACGCTCACCTGCAATAATTTCAAAACTTTGATCAGCTAAACGACGAACAACAATAGGTTGAATGATCCCTTGAGCTCGAATAGATTCTGCAAGCTCCGCAAGCGTATCATCAGCCATCGACTTACGAGGCTGAAACTGACCTGATTGCAGTAGTTCTATCGAAAGTTCACGTAATTCACTATCAATGTTTGAAGTCGAAAGTGCTACTTGTTGTTGGTTTTGTTGCTTGGCTTGTGCGACAGCACTGGTAGAAAGCAAGGCATCAAGACCTTTGCCTAGACCACGTTTATTAAAATTCATGAAAAGCCTTATGCGTCCTCAGAAGTCACCGTTTGTAATGCTAATTCATCACGACGGATCATTTCACCCGCCAGTGCTAAATAAGCTTTCGCACCACTAGAGTACTTATCGTAATACATCGCAGGACGACCATGACTTGGTGCTTCTGCTAAACGGACATTACGGGGAATAACGGTACGATACACTTTGTCGCCAAAGTGTTTTTTCAATTGTTGAGAAACTTCGTTAGCTAACCTGTTGCGAGGATCAAACATGGTGCGCAGTAAACCTTCAATTTTCAGTTCACTATTAACAACCGCTGTTAACTTACTAATGGTATCCATTAATGCCGTTAAGCCTTCAAGAGCAAAATACTCACATTGCATCGGCACTAATACGGAGTCAGAAGCTGTCATGGCATTAATGGTGAGTAAGTTTAGCGAAGGGGGACAGTCGATAAAAATATAGTCGTAGTCATCACGAACCTTAGCAAGTGCAGTACGTAGACGTACTTCACGCGCAAACACTTCCATCAATTTTATTTCAGCGGCAGTGACGTCACCATTGGCGGCTATCAAATGATAGCCTCCCGTCGTTTCTTTTATAACAACGACATTAAATGGTGTTTCCTCGACCAAAAGATCATAAGCGGTGGCATCAACTTGGTATTTATCAACCCCACTGGCCATGGTTGCATTACCTTGCGGATCAAGATCAACCACTAACACTTTACGTTGGGTTGCAGCCAAGGATGCTGCTAAATTTACACAGGTGGTAGTTTTACCCACACCACCTTTTTGATTTGCTACCGCTATGATTCTTCCCACAAGAAAACCTCAACAATTAATCCTTTGCCGTCAAGACTACTAGATGACGCTCACCTTCTAAATCAGGAACCTGTAAAGATTTCACTTCTATAACTGAGCACCATTCAGGCAAATCTGCCGCTTCTTGCTCGTTATATTGGCCTTTCAATGCGAGGAACTGACCACCTGATTTTGGTAGATGGTGGCACCAGTTAACCATATCAGCCATTGAAGCAAACGCTCGACTTAACACTGCATCAAAGCCATCACCAGCTTCAAACTCTTCAACGCGACTTTGTACCGGCGTCACATTGGTAATTTTTAGCTCATGGATCACTTGGCGAATAAAACGAATGCGTTTACCTAAGCTATCTAACAAGGTAAATGATTTATCAGGACACATGATAGCCAACGGAATACCTGGCAGTCCCGGTCCTGTACCGACATCAATATAACTAGCGCCATCTAAATATTGGCTGACTACAATACTATCCATAATATGTTTAACTAACATTTCGTTAGGATCACGGACTGATGTCAGATTATACGCTTTATTCCATTTGTGCAGCAGTTCTACATAACCGATCAGCTGGTCAAGTTGCTGTTCTGTGACCTGCAGTTCAGTTTGGGCGATAAGTTGTACTAATCGTTGTTTCATTGTTTAGTCCTTATTCGCCTTTTTTTAATAAGCCGTGTTTTTTCAAATAAACCAATAACAGCGAAATCGCAGCAGGGGTAATACCTGAAATACGTGATGCCATACCAATTGATTCAGGTTTTGCATCATTCAGTTTTACCACGACTTCATTCGATAAACCTTTAACATTGCTGTAATCAATATCAAATGGCAGCTTAGTGGTTTCATGACGCAGTGATTTTTCAACTTCATCACGCTGGCGATCAATATAACCTTGGTATTTCACCTGAATTTCAACTTGCTCACGCGCTTCAATATCGTCAAGCGCTGGTGCAAATGTTTCGATGCTTGTCAGTTGTTCGTAAGTCACTTCAGGACGACGAAGAAGATCCTCACCACTCGCTTCACGAGCGATCGGTGCTTTAAGGATTTTATTTAATTCATCAACATGATCCGACTTAGGATTGATCCAAATATCTTTCAGGCGTTGACGTTCAAGTTCCATGTTTTCAATTTTTTGATTGAAACGAGACCAGCGTGCATCATCAACTAAGCCAAACTCACGACCCATTGGGGTTAAACGTAAATCGGCATTGTCTTCACGAAGCAATAAGCGGTATTCGGCACGAGAAGTAAACATACGGTATGGTTCTTTAGTACCAATCGTTGATAGATCATCAATCAATACGCCCATGTACGCTTGATCACGACGAGGACTCCAGCCTTCTTTATCTTGAACTTGAAGCGCGGCGTTCATACCCGCCATTAAGCCTTGTGCTGCCGCTTCTTCGTAACCTGTCGTACCGTTAATTTGTCCAGCAAAGAACAGACCATCGATATATTTGTTTTCGAAAGTTTGTTTTAGATCGCGAGGGTCGAAGAAATCATATTCAATCGCATAACCTGGACGCATAATAGTTGCGTTTTCAAAGCCTTGCATTGAACGAACAATTTGCATTTGTACATCAAACGGTAAGCTGGTGGAGATCCCGTTTGGATATAATTCATTGGTCGTTAAGCCTTCTGGCTCAATGAAGATCTGGTGACTATTTTTATCCGCAAAACGCATCACTTTATCTTCAATCGAAGGACAGTAACGTGGACCAATTCCTTCAATAACACCCGCATACATTGGGCTACGATCTAAATTATTACGGATCACTTCATGTGTGCGTTCATTTGTGTAAGTAATAAAACATGGGATTTGACGTGGATGATCCGACGACTTACCCATGAATGAAAATGTTGGAGTTGGGTTATCACCGTGCTGCTCTTCAAGCACACTGAAATCAACACTGCGTGCATCAATACGTGGAGGAGTACCCGTTTTTAAGCGATCAACACGTAACGGTAATTCACGTAGACGATCCGCTAGAGCATTCGAGGCAGGATCACCGGTACGACCGCCACTGTAGTTTTCCATACCAATGTGGATCTTACCACCAAGGAAAGTACCAACAGTTAACACAACGGCTTTGGCATGGAACTTTAGGCCCATTTCCGTTACAACACCAACAGCACGATGATTTTCAACAATTAAATCAGTAACGGCTTGTTGGAAAATCATTAGATTTTCTTGGTTTTCTAGAACGTTACGAACAGCAGCTTTGTATAATGCACGATCAGCTTGGGCGCGAGTAGCACGTACTGCAGGACCTTTCGATGAGTTCAGTGTACGGAATTGAATACCACCTTTATCAATGGCTTGCGCCATTAATCCACCAAGGGCATCAACTTCTTTAACCAGGTGTCCTTTCCCGATCCCGCCGATAGCTGGGTTGCACGACATTTGGCCCAACGTATCGATATTATGGGTCAACAGTAAGGTTTTTTGTCCCATTCGGGCTGCTGCCAATGCGGCTTCTGTGCCTGCATGACCACCACCCACAACGATGACATCAAATTTTTCCTGGTAAAACATGGAACTTCCTCAGGTATTTAAATAGCCAGTGAGTTAACTCGAGCAAAGGGCGGACATTCTATCCTTTTTCTGTGCAAGAGAGAATCTTTCATCAAGATCATTTGATCAGTTTAATTACGCTCTTTAAATATATATAAGATCTTTTTAAAGAGATCTTCTGTTAGATCTACTATTAGGATCGTACGATCGTGTGGATAACCGACAAATGATCCTAATGATCATGCATTTAAGGAGGATCATTTCTTGTGCAGGAGCTTGGATCTGATCGGGGATAGGCTGGGATCAAAAAAGCCACTTATGCACAGGGGGAGGAAGGCATATAAGTTATTAAATGGATAACTATGGGTTGATCACCGTTTAGATCTATAGTTATCCACAGAAAAAAGATCGAAATAAGCTGGAAATTGAGTAACTGTTGATGGTTTTTTAATCAGTAATTAAGTTTTTCCAGTTATCAAACCATGCTTCAGCAGGCTCTTCAGGCACTGGTGTCTCTGAAATATCAATATCAAGACGTTCACCGATCTGGTTTGCACCTAAAGAAAGTAATAATCCTTCTATTTTCTTACCTGCCGCGCAGAAGGTATCGTAATTACTATCACCAAGCCCAATAACCGCAAATTTAACACCGTTAAGTGTGGGTTGTTGTTGAGTGAGTTGTTCTACAAATGGCAAAAAGTTATCAGGATAGTCGCCAGCACCGTGAGTAGAGCAAATGATTAGCCAGATAGTGTTTTGATCGAGCTCTGAAAACTCTGCTTGGTTGATGACTTCAACTTGGTGGCCATTATCTTCGAGCAATTCTGCTAAATGATCGGCGACATATTCTGCACCACCTAAAGTACTACCGGTAATAAGGCTAAGTGAGCTCATAGTTATCCTTTATATAGATAGAAAAAGCTAGAGCCTTTGAATTAGCAAAGATCTAGCTCGTGTTGATCGTTAGTTTCGATGATTTTTATCATCAATTAGACACTCTTTGCTGTAGGTTATCGCCATTTTATTCACTTATCTATGGCTAACTGATATCCACCAGCAAATTAACTCTTAATTAAGAGGAAAAAATGTGGGTATTTTATAAGAAAAAGTCGAGTTATAAAGTAGATAGAAGATCTTAGGCTAGGGATCATATTGCTGTGGGTAACATAACGCTGATGATCTTACCCACATGATCTTGATATTTTAATCACAGGCTTATGATCGAAATAAAAAGGCCGATCCTGTCGTTTTATTATAAAAAGGAAGGATCTATTTTCTTCGTGGCGTTAGATAAAGTTTATTTGATTCCGGATGGCGGCAAATAGTGATGTTATTTTGGTATAGCTGATGTAATCGAGAAGGGGTCAATACGTTATCTGGGGTATCAAAGGCAATTAATTCACCTTGCTGCAAAAGTAATAACTGATCGCAGAACTCAAGTGCAGTATTGAGGTTGTGAATTGCCACCAGCGCCGTTTTTCCTTGTTGGCATTGCGCTGCGAGGATATTCATTAGCTCAGATTCATGGCCGATATCTAGGCTGGCTGTGGGTTCGTCCAGTAACATACAATCAGCGTTTTGAAGTAATAAACGAGCAAAGTGTACTCGTTGTTGTTCTCCTCCTGATAGCTGGTTAAGTGGTTGATTTAATAGCTTTTCAATATTTAATTGATGGATGATTCTATTAAATTCTTTGTCGCTTATTGGGTTGCTGTGGCTATAGCGGCCGTAACCAATTACATCTTTGACTAAAAAAGCGAACGCTGGCTCTGTATGTTGGGGGAGATAACTCATGTGCTGTGCACGTTGTTGGTGACGATAACAGGAAAGTCGTTCTTCTTTGAGAAATATCTCGCCAGATGACGGCGTCAAATATCCTGCTAAACACTTTAATAATGTACTTTTTCCTGCACCATTTGGACCAATAATCCCAACCAGTTCACCTGCGCCAATTGTGAAATTGATATCCGTTAATAACGGCTTGTTTCCTTGCTTAAAAGAAAGGTGTTTGGCTTGAATGATCGTACTCATTGAGCTATCCCTTTGTACTGACTACGGATCAATAGGGCAATAAAATAAATGCCACCAATAACGGCGGTAATGATCCCTGTTTTTAATTCATTGGGAGCGATCACGGTCCGTGCAAGAAGATCGCACAGTAATAAAAATAAGGCGCCGAAAATAGCTGAAAATGGCAATAAACGTCGATTATCTGGCCCTAAAATAAGGCGAACCAAATGCGGTACGATTAAACCGATAAAGCCAATTGGGCCTGCTACCGCAATTGCCATTGCGGTGAGTACGGTGGTTAATACAAGTAATGTGAATCGGCTGCGCCTGACATTAACGCCCATACCATGGGCATTTTGTTCACCTAAAGCCAGCAAGTTTAAAACTTGGCCATGCCGTAACAGCACGATTGCTGCAATAACAATGATTGGCGTGGGCCATAGCAACTGTTGCCAGATGCGAGAGTCTAATCCTCCCATTGTCCAGAAGACAAACTCGCTGATCTCATATTGCTGCGCAGTCAACAATACGCCCATGGTTAAGCCTCCTAGCAAGCTTGATACTGCGAGACCTGCCAAGATAATAAATAGCCCTTGTTGGTGAGATTTAACCGCGAGCATATACACCAATAAAGCGCTAGTAAGTGCGCCAATGGTAGTGAAAAGAGGTAGCCAACCTATAGCTGTGGCACTGATCCCAGTGACGATGGCGATAACAGCAGCAAAACTGCTACCTGCACTGATCCCTAAAATATCAGGACTAGCTAAAGGGTTTTTAAATAGTCCTTGGCTACAAGCACCAGCAAGGGCTAATGCACCACCAGCTAATATGGCGGCACAAGCTCGAGGGAGGCGAATATGAAGCACGATAGCATTGGCGAGTGGATATTGCTCCGCAGCAGCGTGGCTACCTTGGACGAGATAAGTATACAGCAGACCTGTGATATCTGTTATTGGGATAGAGACAGAGCCTAAGCTGAGATAGGCTATAACGGTAACAATAAAGATAACGCTCGTCAGTAACCATTGATAGGAGGTTGCTAATTTATGCATGAGGTTTGCCATAAACGTGATGGTTTAAATAGATAATGGCATCAACAATATACTGGCTATCTGTTGAACGTAGTGCTTGAGGCAAACAGATCACTTTATGGTGTTTAATGGCGTTTAATTGTTGCAGTGAAGGATCGTTTAATAACTCCTGACGAAAGGTGTTACTGCTATCATTGGTATCTCTACCACAGGTTCCAGGAACAATAATGACATCAGGATTGATAAGTAATAACTGCTCTTTTGCCAGTGGTACTTGACCGTATTTATCCCCTTGGGTTGCAGCAATGGCATTGATTAAGCCAGCCTGCTCAAAAATGGTATTAATGGTTGATTGGCGGTTGCTTGATGCGCCCCATGGGGTGTATTCAACGGCGGTAAGTCGATGTTTGGGAATGATGACGTGTTGTTTTAATTTACGATCCATTGTCTCGACTAACTGCTGAGCGCGTTGGTTTTGATTAACTAATTTACCTAACATGAGAATATTTTTTTCAATATCAGCTAATGTATACACGGTATTAAACACATAAACATTGATACCTGCTTGACGCAGGATATTCACTTTTTGTGGGTCGCTCCAATTGGCTGCAATCAGTAAATCTGGTTGGTTGGCAATAGTACGTTCAACATTGAGATCGAGCAGTGGGATCGTTGTCGGTAATTTATTGGCGATCAAAGAGTAAGTCGGATCGTTACTTAATCGACTTAAGCTGCTGATATGATCTGGTGGCAGTAATTCAATTAATACCTGATCACTGAACATACTTTTTGATGATACGCGCAATGGTGGATGGTCTAGAGAGACCATTTTTTGGCTCGCATCCATTACTGTAAGCGGGTAGGTTGTTGCTTGTTCAGCATAACTTAGGCTGCTGAATAGTAAAGCGGTGCACAGTGAAAAAGCATGAAAAAATTGGCGCATAATAGTCATCGAAAAGCATGATAAAGGCTGCTTGTCGCTCTTCCTTGGGCGAACAAAAGATGGCGCTCATAGTTAGCGATTTTGATTATGCTGTCAATTACAGTCGTGTATCACTCTGTTAATATCGCCGTATTCGTTATCTTTAGGTGGTACCAATGACATTAAAGTTCTCAGGTGATATTGATGAGCTGGCTTATCCCTTTATCTTTGAAGACTCCCCCCTGTGTGATTTTGAAATTCTAACCGATGAGTTATGCACTTATACAGGGCTGGCATTATCTCAACTTGAAGAGGGGGAGATCCGCCAATCATTAGCATGGCTACAGCCATATATCTTCCATCTTAATGGCTCTATTCGGGGTAAATGCGGGATTTTTGAAGCTGATATCGAGAAACTAAAATCTGATTACCATCATTTCCGAGATCAGGTAACAGATAACAATAAACGCTTTGTTTTGCCTCGTGGAGTAGGTTCGGTTGTGCTGTTACATCAGTGTCGAAGCTTAGCAAAGAAAGTGGTACGCCAATTAGTGTTAGTGGATGCTTCGGGAAAAAAGGTACCTGAAGCCTTACCACGCTTTGCTAATTTGTTAGTGAACTACTACTTTGCGTTAACGCGGGTATTGAACCAGCAAGCGGGAATAGAAGAGCCGGAATACATCAGTATTAATTATCCGAAAGCGCCGAAAAGCTAAGATAAAAAACAATAAAAAGCCTCATATATCAAAGTAATATGAGGCTTTTTTGTTTCTGTTATTAATGGTTAGTATTTACTTACCAATACAGAACGAGGTAAAGATACGACCGAGTAAATCATCCGATGTAAATTCGCCGGTGATCTCACTTAAGTGTTGTTGAGCAAGACGTAACTCTTCGGCAAGGATTTCACCTGCCATAAAGCCTTCAAGTTGCTCTTTACCTATAGCAAGGTGCTCAGCGGCACGCTCTAGAGCATCTAAGTGACGACGGCGTGCCATAAAGCCGCCTTCAGTGGTACCAGAGAACCCCATACATTGTTTTAGGTGTTCACGCAGTGCATCTACACCATCCCCCGTACGTGCTGATAATCGAATTAAAGTTGGATTATTGGCATGACAGATACCCGCTTGTTCACCGGTAAGTTCTGCTTTGTTACGAATGACAGTTAAGCCCATATCAGCCGGCAGACGCTCAATGAAGTCAGGCCAGATCTCTTTGGGATCAGTCGCATCTGTCGTGGTGCTATCAACCATAAACAGAACGCGATCAGCATGTGCAATTTCATCCCACGCACGCTCAATACCAATGCGCTCTACTTCATCAGAGGCTTCACGTAAACCTGCGGTATCAATAATGTGCAGTGGCATACCATCAATGTGGATATGCTCACGCAATACGTCACGAGTCGTACCCGCGATATCTGTCACAATCGCGCTGTCTTTACCCGATAGGGCATTTAACAGGCTAGATTTACCTGCATTAGGGCGGCCAGCAATGACGACTTTCATGCCTTCACGCATAATCGCGCCTTGGTTGGCTTCTTTACGTACTGCATTTAAGCGATCGATAATGCCATTTAAATCACCACCGACTTTACCGTCAGAAAGAAAATCAATTTCTTCTTCTGGGAAATCAATTGCTGCTTCTACAAAGATACGTAAATGGATCAAGGCTTCAACCAGTTCATTGACTTTGGTTGAGAATGCACCTTGCAGTGATTTAAACGCACTCTTTGCCGCTTCTTCAGAGCTTGCATCAATTAAGTCGGCAATGGCTTCTGCTTGCGCTAAATCGAGCTTATCGTTCATAAAGGCGCGCTCTGAGAACTCACCTGGGCGTGCTGCACGGATCCCGTCAATTTTTAAGATACGACGGATCATCATATCCATCAGTACAGGGCCACCATGACCTTGGAGTTCCAACACATCTTCGCCAGTAAATGAGTTAGGGCCTTTAAAAAAGAGGGCGATGCCTTGATCCAGTGCGGTGCCATCTTCATTTTTAAAAGGAAGGTATTCAGCGTAACGCGTCTTCAGCTCGCGACCTGCAACAGCAAGCGCAACCTCTTTGGCTTTAGGGCCTGAAACGCGGATGATGCCGACGCCACCACGACCCGGCGGTGTCGCTTGAGCGACAATAGTATCGATGTGTTGATTCATAACCTTGGCTTTGCTTGATAAAAACAGGGGAATTGTAAACTAGTGTTGCGTGTAACACCTAATTAGGCAAATAAAAAAGGTGACTAAAAAGCCACCTCAGTGCAAATATTCTCTTACTTCGTCTTTTTTCTACTGTGTAAGCCTTGTTGTTCTAATTTACGGAAAATAATGGTTTGCTGGATCAAGGTGACAATATTGGAGGTTAACCAATACAACACAAGTCCGGCTGGGAAGTACAAGAAGAAAACCGTGAATATTACCGGCATGAACGTCATTATTTTCTGTTGCATGGGATCGGTGACAGTAGAGGGACTATTCTTTTGGATAAAGAACATTGAGATCCCCATTAAAATCGGTAGCACGTAGTACGGGTCTTGCGCTGATAAGTTTTGGATCCAACCAAAAAAGGGCGCGTTACGCAGCTCTGTAGATAGATTCAATACGGTATAAAGCGCAATAAAAATGGGCATTTGTATTAGCAAAGGCAAGCAACCACCCAATGGGTTAACTTTCTCTTTCTTGTACAACTCCATCATCTCTTGGCTTTGACGTTGACGGTCGTCGCCACAACGCTCACGCATCGCTTGGATTTTCGGTTGTAGCATACGCATCTTAGCCATTGATGTGTATTGCGCTTTAGTTAGCGGATACATTAAGCCACGGACGATCAGCGTTAGAATAATGATGGCGACGCCCCAGTTACCCACGATGCCATGAATGAAGGCAAGAAGTTCATGTAAAGGACTGGCGATAAAGGATGACCAACCGTAATCAGGGAGTGCTGCTGTATTTAAATCTGGATTCATAATGTTGTGCTGAGCTCTACCATATAAAGATTAAATTTTAACCAACAATAATCGTATTAAAGTCCGAGTAATGCAAATAAAAAAGGCGACCCGAGGGTCGCCTTTTAGTGCTAGAGAAGATTACTTCGCTTTTTTACTGCTGTGTAAGCCTTTTTTCTCAAGGGCACGGAAAATAATAGTTTGCTGGATTAACGTCACGATGTTTGACACTAACCAGTAAAGTACTAGACCTGAAGGGAAGAACAGGAAGAAGAAAGTAAACATAACCGGCATAAAGGTCATGATCTTCTGCTGCATAGGGTCTGTCACTGTTGACGGACTCATCTTCTGGATAAAGAACATAGTGATACCCATTAAGATAGGTAGCACGTAGTACGGGTCTTGTGCTGACAAGTCATGGATCCAACCGAAGAATGGCGCGTGACGCAATTCAACTGATTCCATTAATGCCCAGTACAGTGCAATGAAGATTGGCATCTGTAGCAAGATAGGAAGACAGCCACCCAGTGGGTTAACTTTCTCTTTCTTGTAAAGTTCCATCATCTCTTGGCTTTGACGTTGACGGTCGTCGCCTAAACGCTCACGCATTGCTTGGATCTTTGGCTGTAGCATACGCATTTTAGCCATAGACGTGTATTGCGCTTTTGTTAGTGGGTACATTGCACCACGAACAATGAACGTTAGGATGATGATTGCAATACCCCAGTTACCCACAAGGCCATGGATAAATGACAAAAGCTTGTGTAGTGGGTTTGCGATAAACCATAGCCAACCGTAATCAACTGTTAGGTTAAGGTTCTTCGCCGTTGCAGCCATTTCGTTCTGAAGTTTAGGACCAACCCAAAGCGTTGCTTTGATTTCTTTACTTTGACCCGGTGCTACCGTTTCGATTGGCATACGAACACCAATGTAGCCGTTACCATTACTTGTGGTCGAGTAAACTTGAGACGTTTGATCTGCGCCATCGCGTGGGATCCAAGCAGAAACAAAGTAGTGTTGCATGATAGCAACCCAACCTTCGTTCGCAGCAACATCAAGGTTCTTATCCTTCATGTCGTCGAAACTGTATTTCTTGTACTTAGTATCGTTCGCTGAGTATGCGCCACCTAGGTAAGTAGGCATAGTTAGGCTACCGCCTGAATCACTTAGCTTATGGCGAAGCTGAGCATACATTTGCACGCTTGCTGCTTTATCAGTGTTGTTCGCAACAGTGTAATCAACGTTAACAGCGTAATCATTACGCTTAAGAACAAATGTTTTGGTGTAATTGATGCCATCTTTAGTGAATGTCATCGGTACACGTAATTCATTTTGCTCAGGACCCATTACAAAGTCTTTTGCTGTTACGCTGTATTGCGCACGGCCACCTTGTTGAGAATCAGCACCATTCGGGCCGATTAAACCTGATTGTGCAATATAGTCATGACCATCTGTATCGTTAAGCAGTACAAACGGGTCTTTTGAATCTAGTGTGTTGTTGTATTTTAGAAGTTTAGCATCAACTACATCACCACCAAGCGTATCGACTGTTAATTCCAGTACATCCGTTTTAATGGTAATTAAGTTTTGTGAGCTAGTTTGATCAGTTAGTGGCTGACCTTCAGCAGAATGTGACGGGATATCACTGCTTTGTGTCGATTGTTGCGCTACACCTTGGCTTTGAGGCTTAGGAGTTTTGTCAGCATTCCATTGTTGAAATAATAAGAATGAGACAAAAAGTAGGGCAATTAACAGAATATTACGTTGGGAACCCATAGTTAATGTTCTCTGTCGTTATGCTTAGTTGGCGGAACGGGGTCGTAACCACCGTCATTTAAAGGGTGACATTTTAATAGACGTTTCGCCGCTAACCAACAACCTTTTAACGCTCCATGCGTTTTTACAGCTTCGATCGCATATTGGGAGCAGGTCGGAGTGAAACGACAGCGTGGCCCAAGGAGAGGACTGATTGCCAGTTGGTAAAAGCGGACTAGTCCTACGACTAGCCACGCGAAGGGCGAGACAGGCGATGCCATAACTTATCTAACAACTTGAAGAGTTCTTCGTTACTCAACTCGTTAGCTGATTTCTTTGCAATCACTACGAAGTCTTTTGCTGGAAGCTGATGTTGTTTCAGACGAAAACTTTCACGCACAATACGTTTAAAGCGATTTCTATCTACAGCAGTTTTAATCTGTTTTTTTGGAACAGCCAGACCAAGACGGGGGCAGTTTAGTTCGTTAGAACGGGCAAGAATAGTTAAGTGAGGAGAGCCAGCACGATGAGCTTGCTGGAAGACAGTTTTATAATGTTCGGGAGTTAACAAGCGTAACTCCCGAGAAAAAGCGTAGTTCTTCAAAATAATCGTCGATGATTACTTAGAAAGACGCTTACGGCCTTTAGCGCGACGTGCATTGATTGTTGCACGACCGTTCTTAGTAGCCATGCGAGCACGGAAACCGTGAGTACGCTTACGCTTAAGAACAGTTGGTTGGAAAGTACGTTTAGACATTTTGTTACCTTAAATTAACTGATCAGTTTTTAAGTTCGTTACCAGTCTTCGACTTAAATTAGTCAAACACCTCTAACAAAGAGGCGGAATTGTAATCACTGACTAACAAAGAGTCAATAAATATACGTGTAACTGGCAACGGGCGCTGCATTATACTTTTTATTAGGCGAACTTCAAGGATCCTTATTGGATCTCAATTTGTGTTAAGAACGCTTGTAGCCGTGGATCCTTAGGTTGAGTGAAGATCTGTTGTGGTGGCCCTTGCTCGACAAACTCGCCGTCAGCCATGAAGATCACTCTATCGGCGACTTCTCGGGCAAACTGTAATTCGTGGGTGACGATCAACATGGTTTGCTGTTGTTGCGCTAATTGTTTGATCAAGCTTAATACCTCATTGACCCATAGGGGATCCAGGGCTGATGTTGGCTCATCAAGTAACAATAATTCAGCATCTAATGCCATTGCTCGACCAATACCAATACGTTGTTGTTGACCGCCTGAGAGTGCTGCTGGATAAGCGTTGGCTTTATCGGATAAACCAATATCGCTCAAAATTTCTAAAGCACGTGCTTTAGCTTGTTGTTTACTCTGGCCTTTAACGACTTCTAATCCTTCACTGATATTTTGTTGCGCTGTGAGATGATTAAACAAGGCGTAATTTTGAAACACAAACCCGGTTTGGCGGCGAAGAGCTAAAATCTCATTTTTTTTCGGCTGTGTGCAGTCAATCGTGGTGGTATTGATAGTGATCGAACCGCTATTAGCACTATCAAGATAATTAAGGCAGCGTAAAAAAGTCGATTTCCCAGTACCTGATGGGCCAATAATTGCTACGATTTCGCCTTTTTTTATCTCTAAATCAAGGTTACTAAAGACAGTATGTTCACCAAACTGTTTGGTAAGTTGTTTGATCTTTATCATCGTACATATGCCCTGTCTAAACGGGTTTCAGCCAGTTGTTGTAAGCGAGTAAGCACTACCACAACAGCCCAATAAATCATTGCAACAGCCAAGAATGCTTCAAAAAATTTAAAGCTTGATGAGGCTTCCATTTGTGCTTTGGCCATAATCTCTGGTACGCCAAGCGTAAACGCGAGTGATGTGGATTTGATCATATCGATAAAGTAATTCATCAACGACGGTAAGGCGATACGGGTGGCTTGCGGTAAAATAATACGCCGCATTGTTTGCCACTCTGTCATACCAATCGCCAAACTCGCTTCACGTTGGCTTCGATCAACCCCTGTAATTGCAGCACGAATACTTTCAGCCATGTACGCGGCAAAATGCAGACTAAGACCAATCACGGCTGCGCTAAATGCATCTAGCCCGACTAAGCTTGGTATGATCTGTGGTAAGCCGTAATAAAGTAAAAAGAGCTGTACCAGTAATGGGGTAGCGCGAAAGAAACTTATATAAAGCTGAGTCAGTGTATTGAGTAGTGGTAATTGGTAAATCCGTATTAACGCGAGAATAAGGCCGACTACGAGGGCGAATATTGCGCCAATGGTTGCCATTAATAATGTTGTTGGTAGGTATTTCAACAATATAGGCATCAACGACAGCATGTAATTAAAATCAAAACCCATAATGATGATCCGTTGTACTGAAGGTATGGAAGCTAGAAATAGCCACCATTGGGCTAAAATGCCAATGGTGGGAGCGTGATTTTTATTGGGTAATATCGTTATCGAACCATTTGGTTGAAATAGCCGTTAGAGTGCCGTCTTTGCGCATTGCTGCTAATGCCGTATTCACTTGCTGTTGAAGCAATTTACCGTGGGAGGTATTTAAAAACGGCCACGCATTTTCAATGGTTGCAAACGGTTGACCAGCTAACTGAAGCGGTAAGGGTTTATCTTTGATAATTGCAACGGAAGATAAACGATCCATAACAAAGGCATCTGTTCGTCCTAATGCGACATCTTGTTCAATACCACTGTCATACGTCTTGATGTTGATTTGTTTAGCGTTAGGTAGATCTCGTAATAATTGCTCGTAGTTTGAACCGAGATTAACACCAACGGTTTTGCTATCTAAATCGGCTGTCGAGTGGATTGTATTATTGCCTTTTCTTACCACTAATTGCGCACCATCAATGACATAAGGTTGGCTAAATAAGAATTTGGCTTGGCGTTCTGGTGTAATGGTAATTTGGTTTGAAATGGTATCAATACGTCCAGTCTCTAATTGTCCAAACAACCCTGAGAAACTTGCGGTGACAAATTCAACCTTATAGTCATTACGTTTACCAATCTCATGCCAAAGGTCGACTTCAAATCCCTGTAATTTGTCGTTACTAACAAATGTAAAAGGGAAATAACGTCCAGACATACCGACTTTTACCGTAGTTGCTGCCATAACGCTGGTGGTAGAACATGCAAGCAGTGTTGTGGCAACAACTGCGGGTTTAATCCAGTTTTTCATTCGGTATTTACCTTTTATTCGTAGTGTTTTATGTGTGTAATAAATCCTACCTTGGCATTAAATGATAAAGATAATAATTTACAGTTATTTGAAATAACTATTTGTTTAATTGCTAGCATATTACCGTGTGTCATCATGTCTTTTCTGCATGGTATGAGCGAGGAAATTGATAGAAAAGGTTACCCACAATGAAAACTTTTCCCTGTGGATGATAATTGACGATGATAAAATGGTCATTCTTAAGTAAAAATACCATTTAACGGGGAATGAAAGACTTATCTTTGTGCTAGCTGTGTTAATATAGCTGTGGGTAATGGTGGGTTAATTTGTGCTGATCTTACATCTTGTAGTGCGATCTATGTGCATAAGTTCGATCTTATTCACTGGATCTGCGATCTCTTTACTGGTGATCCTTGTTCAGCGAGTATAAAATTATCTTCCTTTTATGTTTTGTTTATTCAGTGTGGAGTCTACCTTGTCATCTTCGCTATGGTTGCAGTGCCTTCAACGCCTTCAAGAAGAACTCCCTGCGACAGAATTCAGTATGTGGCTACGTCCGCTTCAGGCTGAATTAAATGATCATACTTTGACATTATTTGCTCCTAATCGATTTGTATTAGATTGGGTTCGCGATAAATATCTTAATAGCATCAATCGTCTACTTAATGAGTTTTGTGGTGCAGATGCACCGAGCCTGCATTTTGAAGTGGGGAGCAAACCCGTTGCAGCACCGCCGCAGCCTGTTGCGCCACCTGTTTTTACTTTGCCAAAGTCAAAACCTGCAGTAGAACCTCAACCAGCAGTCCACTCTGAGCCTGCACCTTCTTCTCCGGTGCAGAATGAATCGCCAGGTGGTTACCGTTCTAACGTCAACCCAAAACATAATTTCAATAATTTTGTTGAAGGTAAATCTAACCAGTTAGGTTTAGCGGCGTGTCGTCAGGTATCTGATAATCCGGGAGCGGCGTATAATCCATTGTTTTTATATGGCGGTACCGGGTTAGGTAAAACGCACCTATTGCATGCGGTCGGTAATGCGATTGCTAACCGTAAACCGAATGCCAAAGTGGTTTACATGCATTCAGAACGTTTTGTACAGGATATGGTCAAAGCCTTACAAAATAATGCGATTGAAGAGTTTAAACGTTATTACCGTAGCGTTGATGCATTATTGATTGATGATATTCAATTCTTTGCTAATAAAGAGCGTTCTCAAGAAGAGTTCTTCCATACCTTTAATGCGTTATTAGAAGGTAATCAGCAAATCATTCTGACTTCAGATCGTTACCCGCGTGAAATTAACGGGGTTGAGGATCGATTAAAATCTCGTTTTGGTTGGGGCTTAACGGTAGCAATTGAGCCGCCAGAGCTTGAAACACGCGTTGCTATTTTAATGAAGAAGGCGGAAGATCATAATATTCGTCTGGCTGATGAAGTGGCGTTCTTTATTGCCAAGCGTCTTCGTTCAAATGTCCGTGAGTTAGAAGGGGCATTGAACCGTGTTATTGCCAATGCAAACTTCACTGGTCGTGCGATCACGATTGATTTTGTTCGTGAAGCATTGCGTGATCTATTAGCACTGCAAGAAAAGCTGGTCACGATAGATAATATTCAGAAGACTGTTGCTGAATACTATAAAATAAAGATGGCTGATATGTTGTCTAAGCGTCGTTCTCGCAGTGTTGCACGTCCTCGTCAGATGGCAATGGCACTGGCAAAAGAATTGACCAACCACAGTCTTCCTGAGATCGGTGATGCTTTTGGTGGTCGCGATCATACTACCGTGCTTCATGCTTGCCGTAAGATCGAGCAACTGCGTGAAGAGAGCCACGATATTAAAGAAGATTATTCAAACCTAATTAGAACATTGTCGTCTTGATATGAAATTTACCGTCGAACGCGAATATTTATTAAAGCCTTTACAACAAGTTGCTGCAGCACTTGGTGGTCGTCCATCATTACCGATTTTAGGTAATATCTTGTTGAAAGTAGAAGATGGTTGCTTGTCGATGACGGGTACCGATCTTGAAGTTGAACTTATCGCCAAGGTTGCCCTTGAAGGGGATTATGAATCCGGTACGGTTACTGTACCTTCTCGTAAGTTCCTCGATATTTGTCGTGGTTTACCAAGTAATGCCACTATTTCGGTGAGTTACGAAGGTGATCGCGTACTTATTCGTTCAAGCCGTAGCCGTTATACATTAACCACACTGCCTGCTGCTGATTTCCCAAATATTGAAGATTGGCAAAGCGAAGTTGAATTTACGCTTGAACAAGGCCGTATGCGTCAGTTGATTGATAGCACGCAGTTTTCAATGGCTAATCAAGATGTTCGTTACTACTTAAATGGTATGTTGTTTGAAACTGATGGTCAGCATTTACGATCAGTAGCAACTGATGGCCACCGTATGGCGGTATGTGCGATTGATACGGGTCATGAATTACCAACGAAGCAAATTATCGTACCGCGTAAAGGGGTATTAGAGTTGGTTCGTCTATTTGATAACCCTGAATCGTTAGTTAACATTCAAATTGGTAATTCAAATATTCGCGCGACAGTGAACAATTTTGTCTTCACATCTAAATTAGTTGATGGACGTTTCCCTGATTATCGTCGCGTTATGCCACAAAACAGCACTAAGTTTGTAGAAGCTGGCTGTGAAGAGATGCGTAATGCATTTGCTCGTGCGGCGATTTTATCAAACGAAAAATTCCGTGGTGTGCGTGTTAACTTGTCTAATGGTGAGATGCGTATTACGGCAAACAACCCAGAGCAAGAAGAAGCAGAAGAGTTTCTTGATGTTGATTACCAAGGCGATAGCTTAGAAATTGGTTTTAACGTGAGCTATGTGTTGGATGTATTAAACACCCTTAAATGCGATCAAGTCCGTTTGTCATTATCTGATGCTAATGCGCCGTCGTTAATTGAAGATGCCACTAACGATGAAGCCATGTATGTGGTGATGCCTATCAGACTATAGGTATGGCACTTACTCGTTTGATGGTGCATGACTTTCGTAATATTGCATCGTGTGATTTAGCATTAGCTGCTGGCTTTAACTTTTTAGTGGGTGCTAACGGTAGTGGCAAAACCAGTGTATTGGAAGCTATCCATTACTTAGGTCATGGTCGTTCGTTCCGTAGCCACTTAACGAGCAGAGTGATCCGCCATGAACAGGCTGAGCTGTTTATTCATGGTCGAGTAGTTGATAACCAAACTCAGTTAATGCTGCCGATAGGGATCAACAAAAAACGTGATGGGACAACTGACGTTAAAATAGCAGGGGAGTCCAATCAAAAATTGGCACAACTTGCTCAGATTTTGCCATTACAGTTGATAACCCCTGAAGGATTTGATTTATTAATCGGCGGTCCTAAATACCGCCGAGCGTTTATCGATTGGGGCGTGTTTCATGTTGAACCTAAGTTCTACCATGCATGGGCGCGCTTAAAGCGATTAACCAAACAACGTAATGCCTTATTAAAAACTGCCCGCAGTTATCGAGAGCTCAGTTACTGGGATCAAGAGCTTGCCTTATTGGCAGAAGAAATAAGCGTATGGCGTAAAGATTACATTTCTGCGGTAAAAGAAAAAGCCGCAGAGATATTTCAGGTTTTTCTCCCTGAATTTGATATTCAACTCGGCTTTTACCGAGGCTGGGAAAAAGAAACACCTTATGCTGAGTTGTTGCAGCGCAATTTTGAACGTGATTGCCAACTTGGCTATACCGTAAGTGGGCCACATAAAGCTGATTTACGAATAAAGGTTGCCGGTACGCCTGTTGAGGACGTGTTGTCTCGTGGACAACTGAAATTGATGGTGTGTGCTTTGCGCTTAGCGCAAGGTTTACACCTTACAGAAGCGACTGGCAAACAATGTATTTACCTTATTGATGATTTTGCTTCCGAATTGGATAGCCACAGGCGAGCGTTGCTAGCGCAACGATTAAAGGAAACGAACGCCCAAGTCTTTATCAGTGCTATTAGTGACGATCAAGTTGCCGATATGCTTGATGAGAATGGCAAGTTGTTCCATGTGGAACACGGTAAAATAACCGCAGGATAATTAAAGCGAGAGTAACTCAATGTCCAATAATTACGATTCATCAAGCATTAAGGTGCTTAAAGGCCTCGATGCGGTACGTAAGCGCCCAGGAATGTACATCGGTGATACCGATGATGGTACTGGCTTGCACCACATGGTTTTTGAGGTTGTCGATAACTCTATCGATGAAGCTCTTGCTGGTCACTGTGAAGATATCATTGTTACTATCCATGAAGATGGTTCGGTATCGGTAAGCGATGACGGTCGTGGTATTCCTACCGAGATGCACGAAGAAGAAGGTGTATCAGCAGCAGAAGTTATCATGACGGTACTTCACGCTGGTGGTAAGTTCGATGATAACTCTTACAAAGTATCAGGTGGTCTACACGGTGTAGGTGTATCAGTTGTAAACGCCTTATCTGAAAAAGTAGAGTTAACTATTCAACGTGCTGGTCACATTTACCAACAAGTATACCGTCATGGTGTACCTGATGCGCCATTAGCTGTGATCGGTGATACTGAAAAAACTGGTACACGAATCCGTTTTTGGCCAAGTGAAGACACCTTTACCAATATCGAATTCCACTACGATATTTTAGCAAAGCGTTTACGTGAGCTTTCATTCCTAAACTCTGGCGTATCAATCAACTTAAGTGATGAGCGTGAAGATGGTAAAGAAGATCACTTCATGTATGAAGGTGGTATTCGCGCATTCGTAGAGCACTTAAACCGTAACAAAACGCCAATTCATCCGAAGGTTTTCCACTTTGATAGTGAGCGTGATGACGGTATTTCGGTTGAAGTAGCAATGCAGTGGAACGACGGTTTCCAAGAAAGCATTTACTGCTTTACGAACAACATCCCTCAACGAGATGGTGGTACGCACTTAGCGGGTTTCCGTGGTGCGTTAACACGTACGCTGAACTCGTTCATGGATAAAGAAGGTTACTCGAAGAAAGCGAAAGCTGCGACATCCGGTGATGATGCCCGTGAAGGTTTAACGGCAGTTATCTCTGTGAAAGTGCCGGATCCTAAGTTCTCTAGCCAGACTAAAGACAAGCTAGTTTCAAGCGAAGTGAAAGCGGCTGTTGAATCTGCAATGAACGAAAAGCTTGCTGAGTTCCTATTAGAAAACCCAGCAGATGCGAAAACCGTGTGTACGAAGATCATCGATGCATCACGTGCGCGTGAAGCAGCACGTAAAGCGCGTGAAATGACACGTCGTAAAGGCGCATTAGATTTAGCGGGTCTACCAGGTAAACTTGCAGATTGTCAGGAAAAAGATCCTGCAGTATCTGAACTTTACATTGTGGAAGGGGACTCTGCTGGCGGTTCAGCCAAGCAGGGACGTAACCGTAAAAATCAGGCAATCCTACCGCTTAAAGGTAAGATCCTTAACGTAGAAAAAGCCCGTTTCGACAAGATGCTGTCTTCACAAGAAGTGGCAACACTTATCACGGCAATGGGCTGTGGTATCGGTCGTGACGAGTACAACCCAGATAAACTGCGTTACCACAACATCATTATCATGACCGATGCCGACGTCGATGGTTCGCATATTCGTACGCTACTATTGACCTTCTTCTACCGTCAAATGCCAGAGCTAATCGAGCGTGGTCACATTTATATTGCTCAGCCACCACTTTACAAAGTGAAGAAAGGTAAGCAAGAGCAATACATTAAAGATGATGAAGACATGAACCAGTACCAAACGACATTGGCACTGGATAACGCATCATTGTTTGCCAATGATGGCGCACCAGCAATGACGGGTACAGCATTAGAAAGTCTTGTTACTCAATATAATGCGGGTATTAAGTTAATTGAGCGTATGAGCCGTCGCTACCCATCATTGATGTTAAATGAGTTTGTATACCAACCTCGTTTAAGTACAGAGATGATGGCTGAAGAAGCACAAGTAGAAGCATGGTTAACACCATTGATTGCTGCACTTAATGCTAAACAATCCGGTGAAAGTCAGTACAGTTTCGAAGTTATCCGTGATGAAGAAAACAATGTGTACCTACCTAAAGTTGTGGTTCGTACTCACGGTGTTGATCACGAATACTTACTAAGCTTTGATTTACTGAATTCAAAAGAGTACGCGAAGATTGCAGATCTTTCTGAAGCATTAAACGGTTTACTTGATGACACTGCGTTTGTTCAACGTGGCGAGCGCAAACAAGCGGTTTCAAGCTTTAAAGGTGCATTGGAGTGGCTGAACAAAGAATCTCGTCGTGGTCTTTCTCTGCAGCGCTACAAAGGTCTGGGTGAGATGAACCCAGAGCAGCTTTGGGAAACAACGATGGATCCAGAATCCCGTCGTATGATGCAAGTAACGATCAATGATGCGGTTGCAGCAGATGAACTGTTTACCTGTCTAATGGGTGATCAGGTTGAACCTCGTCGTAACTTCATTGAAGAGAATGCACTGAAAGTTGCTAACCTTGACGTGTAGCACAAACGTATAGTTTGGCTTTCAAGCTTAATAAAAACGCCGCTAGTGATAGCGGCGTTTTTTATTTATCCATATTAACTAAAAAGCGGTTATTCTGCGTAAGCTTTAGCGACTTCTTCTGCAATCATCGTAATACCACGCTGCATTTCTTCATCATCTTGGACATAGTTCATGCGTAAGCATTCATGGCTATGTGCCCACTCATCTTGTAATCCGATAAAGAAATATTCACCAGGCACGATCAGTACGCCACGTTGTTTTAAGCGTTGATATAGTACCTTCGTGGTGATCGGTAAATCTTCAAACCATAGCCATAAGAAGATAGCGCCTTCAGGTTTGTGAATTTTAAATCGAGGATCGGGGATAGCTTGGCGCAGTAATTCAACGGCGCGTTGCGCCTTCTGATGATAAAACGGCTTAATCACGTTTTGGCTCAGTGGTAATAGTTCTTGCTGGTGGATCATTTTCGTTGCTACCGCAGGGCCAATACTACCAGGTGCTAAGTTGACGATACCATTGATGTTAGACAAAGCAGTAACCATGGCTTCATTGGCAATCACGATACCGCAGCGGACACCGGGTAACCCAAGTTTGGATAAGCTCATGCACAGAATGGTGTTGTCATCCCAAAATGGTGTTACATCTTCAAAAATAATATCAGGGAAGGGTAAGCCGTAAGCATTGTCGATAATTAATGGGATCTGGTGCTCTTTAGCCAGCGCTGCTAAATGATCAATTTCTTTATCTGTAAGTACATTGCCAGTTGGGTTAGTAGGACGAGAGGCGCAAATTGCTGCGATGCTGTCATCGATGACTAACTTGCTAAAATCGACATGATATTTAAAAAAGCCATCTTCCAACATGCTGATCGTAGGTTGGTACGAGATAAACATATCAGGGCTTAAACCAGCATCAGCGTAACCAATATATTCTGGTGATAACGGCAGTAATATCTTTTTATTTTTACCATTTTCAAATTCACCTGCCAGCAAGTTAAATAAACTGAAAAAGGCACTTTGACTGCCATTGGTTAAGACAATATTTTTCGCACTAATTTCCCAACCGTATTGTTGCTGCAACAGTGCTGCAAGCGCATCTAGAAAACGATTCTTACCTTGTGGGCCATCGTAGTTAGTCATCGACGCGGTAAGCTCACCAGTCGTTGCCATGTCTTTTAATAGCTCAGTAAAGTAGTGGTTCATGGCTGGGATTTGCGCCGGATTTCCACCACCGAGCATGATGGCATTGGGATTGGTGAGTCCATCGTTGAGATCTTGCATTAATAGGGTGATCCCAGAGTCGCCTGCAAACTTATTACCAAAGCGCGAAAAGTCCATTACGTTTACAACCTCAGTGTCGATATTAGTTCTTGATGTAAGTGCTATCAATATGATGGCTTATTGAGCGTAACATAACGTATTGTCCGGTTCAGAGAAAGTTGAAATATTATCGGTTGGTGATGGTCGGTGGTGTGGATTTCCTTGTATAGCAAAGAGATTGTATGCGTATTTAATAAAAGTAAAAAAGTGTTTCACATGAAACAATAGGTAAGATACAGCATAATCAGGGCGAAAAAAAACCACGCCGGAGCGTGGTTTTAGATAACGTTAACCAACCTTATTTTTGAAGTAGAGAGATATCTGCCACTTTCAAAAATTGGTTACGTAGTAGGTTAAGTAGTGCTAGACGATTAACTTTAAGTTTTTCGTCATCAGCCATAACCATTACGTTATCGAAGAATGCATCTACAGGCTCACGAAGTGAAGCAAGCTCTGTCAGTGCTGTTTGGTAATCGCCAGTAGCAAAGATAGGTTCAAGGGCTGTTACAACCGCTTCAACTTTTTCAGCTAGCTCTTTTTCGGCAGCTTCAACAAGTAGACTATTATCAACTGTAGTTGGTAGCTCACCGTCGAATTTCGCTAGGATGTTACCTACACGCTTATTCGCTGCTGCTAGTGATTCAGCTGCATCAAGCTCACGGAAGTGGCTTACCGCTTTAACACGCTTATCAAAATCTGCTGGTTGTGTAGGGTGCATCGCAAGTACAGCTTGGATAACATCAATGCTAAAGCCTGCATCTTGGTACCATGCACGGAAACGGCCAAGCATGAATTCAATGACATCAGAATCAACGTTGTTGTTGGTTAGCTTGCCACCAAATAGTGAATGCGCTTTCGCGACTAGATCAACTAAGTCTAAGTCGTAGCCGTTTTCAACGATGATACGTAGTACACCTAGTGATGCACGGCGTAGTGCGAATGGATCACTACCTTTTGGTGCTTGACCAATACCGAAGATACCCACAATCGTATCTAGCTTATCAGCCATAGCCACGGCTGATGATACTGGTGTGCTTGGTAGTTGATCGCCAGCAAAACGAGGCATGTATTGCTCGTTAAGGGCTAATGCAACATCTTCAGCTTCGCCGTCGTGACGGGCGTAGTGCATACCCATTACACCTTGCGTATCTGTAAATTCAAATACCATAGATGTCATTAGGTCACATTTCGCAAGTAGACCAGCACGCTTCGCGTTATCAACGTCTGCACCGATCTTGTCAGCAATGTAGCCAGCAAGCTCTGTGATGCGATCTGTCTTGTCTTTAATCGTACCCAATTGCTTTTGGAAAATCGCAGTCTCTAGTTGAGGTAGGCGATCAATCAATTTGCTCTTAAGGTCAGTATTAAAGAAGAACTCTGCATCCGCTAGACGAGGACGAACCACTTTCTCGTTACCCGAGATGATTTGGTTTGGATCGTTAGAGATGATGTTGGATACGAAGATGAACTTAGGCACAAGCTTGCCTTCAGCATCGTAAACAGGGAAGTACTTCTGATCGCCTTTCATTGTGTAAACTAAAGCTTCAGAAGGAACCTTTAAGAATTCCTCTTCAAAAGAAGCGGTTAGTACAACAGGCCACTCAACAAGAGAGGTCACTTCTTCAACAAGATCATCTTCAAGATCTGCAATACCGCCAACGGCTTCAGCTGCTTTTTTCGCATCAGCTAAAATGATCGCTTTACGCGCTTCATAATCAGCCATTACTTTACCGCGCTCTTCTAAGATAGCAGGGTATTGATCCGCGTTGTCGATAGTAAACTCAGCTTCACCCATGAAGCGGTGACCACGGATAGTACGTGCTGAAGCAACACCTAAAATAGTGCCTTCGATTAGCTCGTCACCCAATAGCATGGTCAGTGTTTTCACTGGACGGATAAACTGAGTTTCTTTATCACCCCAACGCATTGGACGTGGGATTGGTAGTTTAGCCAGTGCAGCAGCAGCCAGTTCAGGTAGTAGTGTTTGGGCTGGTTGGCCTTTGACTTCTTGCTTGAACAGTAACCATTCGCCTTTATCGGTAACCATGCGCTCTGCTTGATCAACCGTAATACCATTACCGCGAGCCCAGCCTTGAGCAGCTTTGGTTGGGTTTCCGTCAGCGTCGAATGCTGCTGATACCGCAGGTCCACGTTTTTCAACCACTTTGTCTGGCTGGTTTTCAGCAAGACCCGTTACTTTAAGGGCTAAACGACGAGGAGCAGCGTACCACTTGATACCATCATGAGGTAAATCTGCAGCTTTTAACTCTGCTTCAAAATTAGTAGCAAAAGCTTCTGCTAGGGTACGTAGTGCTGTTGGTGGTAACTCTTCCGTACCGAGTTCGATTAAGAAATTTTTCTGTGTCATGGCGATCCCTTACTTGTCTTTTTTACACATTGGGAAGCCAAGTGCTTCACGAGATGCGTAGTAAGCTTCAGCAACTTGTTTAGTTACGTTGCGGATACGCAAAATGTAACGTTGACGTTCAGTTACAGAGATCGCTTTACGTGCATCTAATAGGTTAAATGCATGAGCGGCTTTTAGAATACGCTCGTAAGCTGGCAACGGTAGCGGCTGCTCTAGCTCTAGAAGTTTGATTGATTCTTTTTCACATTGATCGAAGAATGTGAATAGGAAGTCGACATCAGCGTGCTCAAAGTTGTACGTTGATTGCTCAACTTCGTTTTGGTGGAAAATATCACCATAAGTCACTTTGCCTAAAGGACCGTCAGTCCATACTAGGTCGTACACAGAATCAACGTTCTGAATGTACATAGCAAGGCGCTCGATACCGTAAGTGATTTCACCTGTTACAGGTTTACACTCAAGGCCACCAACCTGCTGGAAGTAAGTAAACTGTGTTACTTCCATGCCGTTTAGCCAAACTTCCCAGCCAAGACCCCAAGCTCCCAGTGTCGGGTTTTCCCAGTTATCTTCAACAAAACGGATGTCGTGCACTTTAGTATCAATACCTAGTACTTCTAATGAGCCTAAGTACAGTTCTTGAATGTTGTCTGGTGATGGTTTTAGCATCACTTGGAACTGGTAGTAGTGCTGTAGACGGTTAGGGTTTTCGCCGTAACGACCGTCAGTTGGTCGGCGAGATGGTTGTACATACGCTGCTGCAATTGGTTCTGGACCTAGAGCACGTAAACATGTCATTGGGTGAGAAGTACCTGCGCCCACTTCCATGTCTAGGGGTTGCACAATAGTACAACCTTGTTGGCCCCAGTAATCCTGCAGCGCGAGGATCATGCCCTGAAAGGTTTTAATATCGTATTTCTGCATTGTCAGCTTCGCGAGATTAGTGGATTAAAAAGAGTAATAATCCAGTATACCTCGCCAACTCTGAGGCGAGTAGGGGCATTGCGTATTTTTTACACATCTATGGGGGGATTTACTAAAATTCTTTCAGCTTTGTCCTTTTTTGTTTTGTATCAAGGGAATTTTTACATTCTTTTGATGCCTCATATACCGTTGTTGATTACAATACGCAAAAAGTATTATTGGGTTTAATGGCCTAGTAGCATAAATTTCAATTTTTTCGATTCTCGGATCGAGTATACGGATACTTAAAAAGATGGCTCAAATTCAAGCAATGGCATCTAAAAAGTGGGTGCGCGCTGCAGTACTTTCAGTTGTAGCTTCTGTAACTATGGCTGGTTGTTCAACAGTAAATCCTTACACGGGTGAATCTCAAACGGCTAAAGGTACGAGTGGTTCTATCATTGGTGCACTTGCTGGTGCTGCGATTGGTGTTGCTTCATCTAGCAAGCATGACCGTGGTAAAGGTGCATTAATTGGTGCTGCGTCTGGTGCCGCACTTGGCGGTGGTATTGGTTACTACATGGATGTACAAGAAGCTAAACTTCGTAAGCAGTTATCTTCATCAGGCATTACCGTAACTCGTAACGGCGATAACATTGTATTGAATATGCCAAACGAAATTACGTTTGGTTTTGATCAGGCAAACTTAAATGATCGTGCGATGAATGCTCTGCATAACGTAGCGATTGTGGCTAAAGAATACGAAAAAACACAGTTAAATGTATTAGGTTTTACTGATAGCAAAGGTGCAGCGTCTTACAATCTTCGCCTATCTCAAGTTCGTGCAGATGCTGTTGCTAACTACTTAATCCGTCAAGGTGTGAATGCTAACCGTGTGGTTTCTCAAGGTCGTGGTGAGTCTAACCCAATCGCATCTAATAGTACTGCGAACGGTCGTGCGCAAAACCGTCGTGTAGAAATTATTCTTTCTCCACTTGGTTAATTATTACGTTTAGTGTAATCAAACGGTGAGCGCTGGCTCACCGTTTTTGTATCTATAGAATGATCATTAATGGTTAAAATACCCGCTTTTCTTTGTTACACTTAGCTTTCCTTTGGGGAGTAGCCTCTCGCACCTTGCGAGATAATTATCAACATAATCGAAGCAAAATCTTCGTGGTAATTATGATTTACCCAGCACGGTAAATTTGGCAAGACCAACGGCAAACAACACAAACCGGGGTGGGAGTGTATGTTTGCTATTGGTATCAATAATTCCCGCCCCAGAGAGTATGTTGTGAGTGTTTTAGCTGTTTCTATTACGTCTGTTGCTTTAGCCGAAATTGGTGATAAGACCCAACTTTTATCCTTACTGTTAGCCAGTCGATACCGTAAGCCTTTTCCCATTATTTGTGCCATTTTTCTGGCGACTATCGTTAATCATGCATTAGCTGCATGGCTTGGTGTCGCTATTGCTGATTACTTAACGCCGAATATTTTAAAGTGGGTGTTAGTGGTGAGTTTTATTTTAATGGCTGGCTGGATCCTAATTCCCGATAAACTCGATGATGAAGAAAAATTATCAAATCGAGGTCCTTTCATTGCTAGTTTTATTGCGTTCTTTATCGCGGAAATTGGTGATAAAACCCAAATCGCTACGACGATGCTAGGGGCGAAGTACCATGATGCACTAATGTGGGTTGTGCTTGGTACGACGATTGGAATGTTATTGGCCAATGTACCCGTAGTTCTTATTGGTAAGTTATCAGCTGAAAAAATGCCGTTAGGACTGATACGTAAAATTACTGCTGCGCTCTTTATTTTCTTAGCTGTAGGTGCTGCGTTTGGTATGTAGATATCACTGAACGTTTCATGTGAAACATGACTTTATTACCCTGCAGGAATCAGTGTTTTGTTTCATTATGATGAAGTGTGATAGCACTATAAGAAGCGTTAATTCTCTCATGCTAGAGTAAATGAAGTGATGTCATTTGTTCGTTTCGCTGTAATTGCAGGAGGGAGTATGGCTCAGTTTCTCGCGATATCGCTGAAAAGCCAATGTTGGTTATTTCACTTGGCATTGGTGCTGAATATCTTTGGTATGCTCTTAACGGATATGTGGCTCCCTATGGTAGTAGGGGCGCTTGTTACCTTATATTTGGCGTTAGATTCATTAGTTCGATTGCGTTATGTCTTACCGCTTAAAAAAGAAATACGTGATTTGCATCATGAGTTAGCAGCACTTCGTCAAAAAATGAATGATGTGTAGTGTTCTTTAACATTAGAGATAATGTGATAGTAATTAAAAAGGCAGCCTAATTTAAAGGGCTGCCTTTTTTGTTCTTTATCTTGGTATTTTTGTCAGTGCTTAGTTGGTGCCTTTTTGGATCAAAAAGCGATAAGGAACGCTTTCTGTTTCTGCAGCAAGCAGTGTGTGATCCATAAAGCGGCAAAAACTGGGAATATCGCGGGTCGTTGACGGATCGTCAGCCAATACCAATAGGGTTTCGCCTTCGGCCATTTTCCTTACCGTTTTACGAACCATCATCACAGGCTCAGGGCAGCGTAGTCCTTGTGCTTCTAGGCTGTGGGTCGGATTATCAAAAATAGCAGTCATAACATACACATCTTATTAGTAAGTGGTAGATCATACTTATGGACAAGAATTAATCAATAACACTTGGCAAATCAAGATATACTGTGTAACGTAATTAACAAGTTATTAACTTTTCTTTCTGAAGGATTAGGGGGAAGTAGTATGCTGACATCAATGGATAGACTGACAATTTATGCAGTGCTGTGTTTTATCTCGTTCTGCACCATCATGTTAACCAGTTCAAATGATATGGGCATTTTTGCTATTGGCGGCCTGTTTTCAGCGGCTCTTGGATTATGGTTTGAACTGACTAGCGATGCTGAATTGGAAGAAGAAAACTAATTTATTCATAACCAACACCCATCATCTTGGGTTTTCCCGCGATTAAAGCGGGATTTTTTTTATCTATCCCCTCATAATATTGCCACATTTGATTAATTCCGAGTCCCAGAGAGCCTGATGGAACTAGAAGAAGTTTATCGTCGTGACTTAAATTTGTTGGTAGCACTGAAAGTTCTTTTGGATGAAGGAAGCGTTAGTCGTGCCGCTGTTCGTTTGAATTTAAGCCAATCAGCCATGAGCCGCGTGTTAGGTCGATTACGTGATTTATTACATGATCCCTTATTTACCCGACAGGGGCAGGCATTAATTCCGACTCAACGTGCATTAGAGATCAATGAGCAGTTAAATGATCCCTTGGAGTCGCTTCGTCTTTTATTAACACCTAATGATTTTCAACCTAGCCAGTGTGATCAGCGATTTAAAATTGCGACAACAGACTATGCGATGCAAACCATTTTACCTTTTGCTTTGCCGCGAATTTATCAAGAAGCACCACATATCTCATTAGAGTTTGCACCACTGCAACATGATCATTTACTGGGACAATTGACTAGTAATGGTTGTGACATGGCGATTTGTCGCCCTGTTGGAGATATTGATTCACTTTGTCACCAGCAGTTAGGTTTAGTGAGTGTGTTTTGTTTACTAGCATCCGATCACCCGTTAGCTAATAAGCCCTTAACCTTTGATGATTACCTGACGTACCCTCATGCCATGATAGCGATTAGTGATGGGGTTAAATCATTAATTGATGATGAGTTGCGTGGCTACCCTGAACCTAAAATGGTGTTACGGGCTTACCACTTAGAAGCGGCACTAGCGATTCTAAAGATCATGCCGCTGATTATTACCGTTCCTGCCGATCTTGCGTATTTAGTCGCAGAACGTTATGACTTGGTGGTTAAACCGCTGCCGTTTGAGTTTAAACCTTTTGATTACTCTCTTATTTGGCACTCGCGGTGTGAGCATTCAGCATCGCAAATATGGCTACGTAATATTATTAAAGAAGAGTGTAGTCGGCTGATTGATTCGCGGATCCTTGATATGGGCTTAATAAAATAGCAGATAACAAAAAGGCCAGCACAATGGCTGACCTTAGTTGGTGTAGGGGTTATCGATTAAAGCTTGATAACGACACGACCTGTGATTTGACCATTAGTGATCGCTTCAGCACATTCTGCAACTTCTTCAAGTTCTACTTCGCGACAAGCTTGTTCAAAGTAGCTTGCTGGTAGAATTTCAGATAGGCGTTGCCATGCTTGTTGACGTTTCTCGAACGGACACATTACAGAATCTACACCTTGTAAGCGAACGTTACGAAGAATAAATGGCATTACTGTTGTTGGTAAATCGAAACCGCCAGCAAGACCACAAATTGCAACCGCACCATTGTAGTTAATTTGGCTCAATACTTTTGCCAACACTTTGCTACCAACAGTATCAATAGCACCAGCCCATAGTTGTTTATCTAATGGGCGAGCAGGCTCTTCAAATACACTACGCTCAATAATTGTTGTTGCGCCAAGCTTTTTCAGTAGGTCGCCGTTAACTTCTGCGCGACCTGTCACTGCCGCTACTTTATAGCCTAGTTGAGAAAGTAAAGTCACAGCAACTGAGCCAACACCGCCACTTGCACCTGTAACTAAAATTTCACCGTCTTCTGGCTTTATATCAGCATCAATAAGCGCTTGGACACAAAGCATGGCTGTTAAGCCTGCAGTACCAATCATCATGGCTTGTTTGCCATCGAATTTTTCTGGTAGAGGTACTAACCAATCTGCTTTTAGGCGTGCTTTTTCTGCCATGCCACCCCAGTGGCCTTCACCAACACCCCAGCCAGTTAAGACAACTTTATCACCAGCTTGGTAGCGGTCATCTGAAGATTCAGTGACTGTACCCGTTAAATCAACACCTGGAACCATTGGGAATTGACGAACAATGCGACCTTTACCGGTGATCGCTAAACCATCTTTGTAATTCAGTGAAGAGTAATCAACATTAATTAATACATCACCTTCAGGAAGATCTGATGTTTCTAGCTGACGAATACCTGCAATTGTTTTTTTATCTTCTTGTTCTAGTACGAGTGCTTTAAACATAGCAATGCTCCGGTAAATTCATGTTCGACAGTGAATGTAAGGTAAGTGTATATCGGCTTTTAGTGATGAATAAAATGAAACTTAATCATGGCATGTATGTACACTTAGCATATATTCGTTGAAATCGTCTTTATCTTTTAGATAGATAGTCTGATTGAGTATATCGCTAATATAAAAAATAAATAGCGAGAATAAAAAAAGCTTACCGTGAGGGTAAGCTTTTTGTGTCAATGGTGTGTCTATTATTCTACGCGTTCAAAAATGGTAGCAATACCTTGGCCTAAACCAATACACATGGTGGCTAAACCAAACTCAACGTCATGACTTTCCATTAAGTTTATCAATGTGGTTGAAATACGAGAGCCTGAACAGCCAAGAGGGTGCCCAAGTGCAATCGCACCGCCATTAAGATTGACTTTTTCATCCATTTTATCGAGTAGACCTAAGTCTTTTGCGCAAGGGAGCGATTGCGCTGCAAAGGCTTCATTGAGTTCTATCATTCCGATGTCATCGATGGTTAAGCCTGCTCGTTGAAGTGCTTTTTGAGTGGCAGGTACAGGGCCATAGCCCATAATAGAAGGATCGCAGCCTGCAACGGCCATTGATTTTACGCGTGCACGAATACGTAGCCCTAAATCACGGGCATGTTGCTCATCCATTAATAGCATAGCGGATGCGCCATCAGATAAGGCTGAAGAGGTGCCTGCGGTAACCGTGCCATTGACAGGATCGAATACAGGGCGAAGCTGACTCAATGTTTCGACGGTTGTTTCAGGACGAATAACTTCATCGGTTTCAAAGCGCTTTAAAATCCCATCGCTATCGTGACCTTCAGTGGCGAATATTTCGTTATTAAATCGTCCTTCAACTGTGGCTGCGTAAGCTCGTTGATGGGAGCGTGCAGCAAAGGCATCTTGCATTTCTCGACTGATACCATGCATGCGTCCTAACATTTCAGCGGTTAGTCCCATCATACCTGCTGCTTTTGCAACGGATTTTGACAATCCAGGGTGGAAATCAACACCATGGTTCATTGGTACATGTCCCATGTGTTCAACGCCACCGATAATGCACGTTTTCGCGTCACCAACCATGATTGCACGGGTGGCATCATGTATCGCTTGCATTGATGAACCACATAGGCGATTGACCGTCGTAGCACCAACTGAATGGGGAATACCTGCTAAAAGTGCTGCATTACGTGCGACATTAAAACCTTGCTCTAAGGTTTGCTGCACACAGCCCCAGTAAATATCTTCAATATTGTTTGGGTCGAGTTGTGGGTTGCGCTCAAGCAAACCTTTCATTAAGTGAGCAGAAAGATCTTCGGCGCGAACGTTTCTATAAGCCCCAGCTTTTGAACGTCCCATCGGGGTGCGGATACAATCAACAATTACAACGTTATTCATAATGATATCCTCATCCTTAAGCGTTCAGGTTAGTGGTATGGTTATAGTACGTTTCGCCTTTAGTGGCTTTTTCTCGTAGTCCTTTTGGTACTTCATACAATGCACCTAATTCAGCATACTGATCGGCCAGTGCAACATAATTGGCAAGTCCTAAGCTATCAAGGTAACGGAACACACCACCTCTAAATGGTGGGAAACCTAAACCGTACACTAACGCCATATCGGCTTCGGCTGGCGTGGCGATAATGTTTTCTTCTAAACAACGCACCACTTCATTAATCATAGGGATCATCATACGAGCGATAATAGCATCGCTGGTGAACGCTGTACTTGGTTGGCAAACAGGGGCAAGAAGTGCCTCTGTCTTATCTGAAACAGCTTTTTTCGGTTTACCTTTACGATCGATAGAGTAGCTAAAGAAACCATGGCCATTTTTCTGACCGAAACGCTGTGCTTCAAACATCACATCAATGGCATCTTTACCGTTTTTCCCCATACGATCAGGGAAACCTTCGGCCATGACCGCTTGCGCGTGATGAGCCGTATCAATGCCGACAACATCGAGTAGGTAAGCTGGACCCATTGGCCAACCAAACTCTTTTTCCATGACTTTATCGATTTGGATGTAATCAGCACCATCTTTAAGCAATAAGCTAAAGCCAGCAAAGTAAGGGAAGAGCACGCGGTTCACAAAGAACCCTGGGCAGTCATTAACAACAATTGGCGATTTACCCATTTTCGCAGCATAAGCGACAACGCGATCGATGGTCTCTTCCGATGTTTTTTCACCGCGAATTATCTCAACTAATGGCATGCGATGAACGGGGTTGAAAAAGTGCATACCACAGAAATTTTCAGGGCGTTTAAGTGATTTGGCTAGTAGGTTAATTGGAATAGTTGAGGTATTTGAAGCAATCACGGTGTCGTCGGTTACTTGGTTTTCAACATCAGCTAAAACCGCCGCTTTTACTTTTGGATTTTCAACAACTGCCTCTACTACGATATCGACACTGTCTGCGCCAGCGTAATGTAAACTCGGAGTAATGGATGACAGAACCGAAGCCATTTTTAAACCATCAATACGCTTACGCTCAAGTTGTTTATTTAACAGCTTGGCTGCTTCATTCATGCCTAAGCTTAATGATGCTTCAGCAATATCTTTCATTAAAACAGGCGTGCCTTTTAGCGCTGATTGATAGGCGATACCACCACCCATAATACCTGCGCCTAATACCATGGCGTGCTCTGTCGGTTTTGCTGTTTTTGCTGCTTTTTTGGCTTGGCTTTTAATATATTGATCGTTTAAGAAAATGCTGACTAATGCTTGAGCAACATCGGTTTTGGCTAATTGAACAAAATGCTGGTTTTCTATCACTAATGCTTCATCTCGAGAGCATCGTGCGGCTTTTTCGATAGTCGCCACAGCAGCCATAGGTGCAGGGTAATGTTTACCCGCGACTTTGGCGACCATACCTTTGGCTGTCGAGAAGCTCATAGTGGCTTCTATTTTATTAAGCGAGAGCGGTGCTTGTTTTTGTTGTCGACGTTGTTGCCAATCTAGTTTTCCTTCAATCGCACTTTTTATCATTGCCAGTGCGGCGCACTTCAAGTTGTCAGTTTCAACAACAGCATCAACCAGTCCTAACTTTAAAGCGTCTTGTGCTTTCTTATCTTTACCTGCGGTAATGATTTCCATTGCTGAATCAGCACCAATTAAACGTGGCAGTCTTACTGTGCCGCCAAAGCCCGGCATGATCCCCAGCTTGGTTTCAGGCAGGCCAATACGCGCTTTGGTGTCAGCAACACGAAAATCTGTAGCGAGTACACACTCACAACCGCCACCTAACGCATAACCATTAATGGCTGAAAGCGTTGGTACTGGGAGATCTTCAAGCTTATTAAAGATGTCATTGGCATGAGAAAGCCATTGTGAGAGCTCTTGCTCAGGCTTGGCAAATAGTCCGAGAAACTCAGTAATATCTGCACCGACAATAAAGGCTTCTTTTGCAGAGGTAATAATTACCCCTTTTAAATCGGGTTGTTGATACAACGCATTAAGTGCTTGATTGAAGCTTTCCAGTGTCGAAATATTGAATTTATTCACTGGGCCTTGAGCATTAAGGTTGATCTCCGCAATACCATCTTCCAGATAGCTAACGGATAGGGTTTCACCTTGGTAAATCATGTTCTATCTCCATATGTTCCAGTCTACGCTGGATTTGGTTTGATTTAACTGGTTTGACCTGTTGTAGGTATAAGCTAAGTGTGAACCCTAAAAGAAACAAATTCAAACACTAATTTAAACATTTGTTTAACATTTATGATGAATGACTCAACTTCAAGACAAGGTGTGAGTTGACGCATGGCGTAATAACAGGGTGTTAACGACAGCACTATGAGATAGAGAGGAATGTGGTATCCTGCCTCCCCTTTATCATTAAGGCGTAAATAATGTCGAATTCTGAACCTTATCTTGTTCCTACTGCAGAAGTGATATTTGAAGAAGAGATCAAGAAAAGTCGCTTTATTACTTATTTAGCGCATACCCCTAATATTGACGCCGCAAAACAGTTCGTACAGCAAGTTAAAGAGCGTCACCATGATGCGCGCCATAATTGTTGGGCATTTGTCGCTGGTCGCCCTAGTGACTCAATGAAATGGGGGTTTAGTGATGATGGCGAACCATCAGGCACTGCTGGTAAGCCGATATTGGCACAACTAACAGGTTCTGGTGTTGGTGAAATTACCGCTGTTGTAACACGTTACTATGGTGGTATTCGTTTAGGTACCGGTGGGTTAGTAAAAGCTTATGGTGGCGGGGTACAACAAGCCCTGACATTACTCGAAACAAAAGAAAAAGTGATCACATCAACATTGCATTTGAGTTGTGAATATAATCAAGTGTCTTTGGTTGAATCATTATTAAGTGAATACAATGGCACTCAGTTACATGCCGATTATGGTAATCAAGTCACTATGCAGATAGAGCTAGATAATCGTATAGTGGAAGAGTTTCGTGCCAAATTAACCAATCGTAGTGGCGGGCGCATCATTGCAGGCTCGGCTTCAGATACATAATCATTTCCATATAAAGGTGAGAGCCGCTTAGGCCATGCAATTTCGTTCAATTATTCGAATCGTCGGGCTATTGCTCGCGTTATTTAGTGTCACCATGCTTATCCCAGCACTGGTGGCATTGATCTATCGTGATGGTGCGGTTTTCCCGTTTGTCGTGACGTTCTTTATTCTTATTACGGGTGGTGGCTTATTGTGGCTACCAAACCGACAACATCGCCATGAACTAAAAGCTCGAGACGGTTTTCTTATTGTCGTCTTATTTTGGGTGGTTATTGGTAGTGCGGGTGCCATCCCATTTTTATTATCTAAAACACCTGATTTGTCAGTCGCAGACTCCTTTTTTGAATCATTTTCCGCGCTGACAACCACAGGAGCGACCGTTATTGTCGGTCTTGACTATCTGCCTAAAGCGATTTTGTTTTATCGCCAGTTATTACAGTGGTTTGGTGGTATGGGGATCATCGTACTTGCCGTCGCTATTTTACCCGTACTGGGTATCGGTGGTATGCAGCTATATCGAGCAGAAATTCCGGGACCGGTAAAAGACAGTAAGATGACGCCGCGTATTGCTGAGACAGCAAAAACCTTGTGGTATATCTATCTTGCTTTAACCATTGCTTGTGCACTCGCATTTTGGTTAGCTGGGATGTCAGCTTTTGATGCTGTCTCACATAGCTTCTCAACTATCGCTATTGGTGGTTTTTCTACCCACGATGCGAGTATCGGGTATTTTAATAGCCCCACGATTAACATGATCACCGTGGTGTTTCTTTTAATTTCAGCGTGTAATTTTTCTTTGCACTTTGCAGCCTTCGGTAATGGTGGCGTGCACTTAAGAACCTATTGGCGTGATCCTGAGTTTCGTGCATTTCTTGGAGCGCAGGTGATTTTATTTGGTATCTGTTTTGGTTTGTTACTCAAACATAGCCCTTATGATTCCTACTTTACGGCGTTTGATCAGGCGTTATTCCAAACCGTATCTATCTCAACTACCGCAGGGTTTACGACCACAGGGTTTTCTGACTGGCCGCTTTTCTTACCTGTGCTGCTTTTATTCTCTTCATTTATAGGAGGATGTGCAGGCTCAACGGGTGGCGGTATGAAAGTGATAAGAATTTTACTGCTGTCTTTGCAAGGTGTACGTGAATTGAAACGTCTTGTTCACCCGCGTGCGGTTTACACGATTAAGCTGGGTAGTAAAGCATTACCCCAGCGAGTCGTGGATGCTGTGTGGGGGTTTTTCTCGGCTTACGCCTTAGTGTTTGTGGTTTGCATGTTGGCATTAATCGCGACTGGGCTTGATGAGCTGACTGCATTCTCAGCTGTTGCAGCCACACTTAATAATTTAGGCCCCGGTTTAGGGGAAGTCGCAGTCCACTTTGGTGAAGTTAATGATTCCGCAAAATGGATATTAATTATTGCGATGTTATTTGGTCGATTAGAAGTCTTTACATTATTAGTTTTATTTACACCGACATTCTGGCGTAACTAAAGGAGTACTTATGGAAAAGGTATTGTTGCTGCATTCTAGTTGTGAAGGGCAAACCAAGAAAATTTTAAATCATATTGAGCAACAATTAGGTGATCAGTACCACTGTGATTATATAGACATTCACAGTGAGCCCAATGTTGATTTTAGTTTGTATGATCGTGTGCTTGTTGGCGCCTCTATTCGTTATGGTCACTTCAATAAGAAACTGTATCGCTTTATCAATAAATACCAACAAGAACTATCACAATATAATGTTGCTTTCTTTTGTGTGAATCTTACTGCGCGTAAAGAAGGCAAAGATACGCCAGAGGGCAGTGCTTATATTAAGAAGTTCTTAATTAAGTCGCCATGGCACCCTGTGTTAATCGGCGTTTTTGCTGGTGCACTAAGATATCCCCGTTATAACTTCTTTGATCGCACAATGATTAAGTTGATTATGAAAATCACAGGTGGAGAAACAGATACGACGAAAGAAGTGGAATACACGGATTGGAATAAAGTGAGCGATTTTGCTGCGCAATTTAAGCAGCAAAGGAATGAAAAATAGAGAGTTGGTTGCTTTTTGATCTAAAGTGCTCTTTTTTAAAAGAAAAGTTAATTATTACTTGCTAAGCCTCATTTTGTCTCTATAATGCCGCCACATCGACACGATAACGGCTTCCAGTAAGGATTTCGGAAAGTGACGATAGGATGAAAGATTTAATAAAATAAGTTGAAAAAAGTGTTTGACACGACAGCTTATTTCGCTAGAATGGCCATCCACTTCAACGAAAGCCTGAAACGTTCAAAAGTTTTAGTTTCGCTGGAGGTTGTTCTTTAACAATTTGACCATGCAATCTGTGTGGGCACTCGTTGAAAAGTTAAGTCAAAAGATTTATCAATGATACTAGTGACCAATACAAATAACTTCGGTTATTTGGCACAGTCAATTCAAATATCCTAACTAGCTTCTAGTTAGCGGTATTTTAACAGTATTCATTGAGCCGGTCGAAAGA
>NZ_PYOM01000026.1 GCF_003026365.1 Photobacterium angustum
GAGATATAGTTTGAAAACAATAACTTTTTTTATTTTTTCTGTTTGTGTTTTTTTCTACTCAAATTATGTGACCTTAGACCATTATGGTAAAGATGGTGTGTTTATATCTAAACTTCATGTCCACTCACAATCAAAAGGTTTATGGAATTCATTAATCAAATTGACTTTTGATCATGGTAATTACACGTCAGATGTTTACTTAGAGGGAAGCGGTATAGATGAAATGGCTATATTCCGTGATAAAGGTAAAATTTTAAACTATGAGAATGGGTATTATACTCTTTACTCTGACGTAGAAATATTGCAACAGGCTAAAGTTATTAACTTAAAAGAAGCAGAGTTATATACAAGACTGCTTTTTTCTTCAAAGCAAAACTTTAGTTATAAAAGTAAAATTATTTATGAAGATAGAAATATTTTTATACTTGAAATAGGTAAAAACAAACATATTCACATGTTTATTAGGCAAGAGTAGATTTTCCTTTAATCAACTTATCTTTAAAACATTACTCATTAGTGTGTATAAATATTGATTTGTAGCCTTATTTCATGTGAAGTAAAAATTAAACGATATCTCATTTTTAATAACTATATATTATTCAGTGTGAGGTGTTTAATAGCAATTACCTTAGCAACGACTAAAAGAAAAAAAGGATAATTTTAGGTTCTGTCACAATCTTTAAGTTATTAAGTTAAGGTTTACTTAATTTCTATTAACAATACCGAACGTTAAACTTTACAGGCTGCTACTTTCCTTTTGAAGTTATTCTTTAAACCATAGGTTATTAACTCACCTATAAACTATGTCATTATGAAATTGATAGATTTAGAGTTTAGCGTGGTGTAGTTGAGGATCACGCAACCATTTATCGTTAGGTTATCAAATTTACCCCGTATTAGAGTAAAAAGCGCGATTTAGAAAGGAGCATATATCTGGTTCGTGACCACTGGATGAAACTTAAATGAATAAGAAATATGGACAATGTTGAAGCGAGAGCTGATAGGTGTAGAAGGTCAGACTACTTTTGAATGATCTTATGCTCTCGCAGAATAATTATATCTGGAGTATTGTCTGTTACACCTATAGTTTTTTTGCTATAGAACTAACCATCGACGTTGTCTTCGGTTCGCTTTTTAGCCGAGTTTTCTGAAGTATACAAAGTTACGCCTATTCCCATAAATATAGCCATAACAGCAAACCCAGAAATGTAGTCTCTAAAAATGTCTAAATTGCTAATATTTAATACATCTAACAGTTTAGGCGAACCTTTAACAGAGAGTATTGAGATAACAAGCATTATATTAATTGTACATCCTATGAAAAGAGTAATAGCAGAAGAAACCTTCCAGTTAGAACCTCTATAAAATGCTAAGCCAATTAAATGAAAGATAAATAAAGGAATACTAAGGATTCCTAACATAATAAACTTATTAATTTCAATGACAGGAAAATCAAAAAAGGCTATAAAACCTAATATAAATACAAAAAATCCAGATACGATAAAGAAAATTATTCCTATCCCATTACGAATCATAGATTAGTCTCTCGTGACCATTAGAAAAAAATTCATTTGCTTTTCGTCTAAATAGAAATAAAGTAACTATTAAAAAGAAGACCAAGCTTGGAATCATTAGTGCTTTTGCGGGAGCAGTTGATAGCCCAATAATTAGTGATATGATTGACCATCCAACATACATTGTTCTTCCTCTTTTTTTTGCTTTTAGCATTAGAACAGCAGAAAGTAAGGTGATTAAGTGGCCTAGAATCATGAATATATATTGCAAGATCAGAGGCATGCTGCTTAACTCCATCACTTTAATTACTTCTGGGTTATCATAACTTAATGTAGTAGACGTTATAGCTATCAGGTTTATAATAATTAGAAAAAAACTGATAATAGTTATAGACTTTGGACGGCTTTTCATTTCTTCTCCTTTGAGCCAATACAGCGCTTTAGTACAAACTAATCCCTAGGTTTGTTCAAGCCGTATCTTATTAAAAATAAATGTCTTCTTCCGCTAATTAATAGATTCTAAACGTATGGCACGAAAAAAGATTAAACAATAATAAAAGGCAATATTAATTGCCTTTATTTATAATACCTAAATATCAATATATTATTTAACTTTTTTCGTTTTGCAGTGACCATGACGACACATGGTCTTTTTCAAAACCTTATTACCAAATTACTTTTTCTTTTTTTGTTGTTTTACAGTGACCATGATAGCACTTAGTCTTTTTCACAACCTTATTACCCCAACGATTATATTTAACTACTTTTCTTACATGCCCGTGATGTGAAATTTCTACTCTTTTATATGGTCTAGCACTTGAAAGTGGAGCACAACCCATTAAAGAAATTGAAAAAATAGCTAATATTAATGTCTTTTTCATATATATACTAAGTCATATTTTATAAATTTAACTTTGATTATTTTGATTTTTACAACAAATCAAAGCAGGTAAATGAGCCTGTTGCTCTCTTAGTATTACTAGAAATAAATACGAAATATTAGAGCTCATGTTAACGACCCATTTCGTCAAAGAGGCTACGATTTATTTAGAGGAAAAGCCATTAGGTTCCTTTCTAATGGCTTTTGAGAGCTGACTCGTTATATATTTTTAGAAGTGGTAGGATACACTTGTTAAGAAGGTTGCTTCACCATCCATCTTAGCTTCTGAATAATCATCCTTAGCTTTTTGATCTTTCCATGAGTAAGCTAACTGAGTGCCAAGTGTCCAGTTATCAATATTATACTCAAGTCCTGTCTGTAAACCATACAGCATACCGTTAAGGTCATCACCATCTTTATACCACTGGTAACCTGCATGAGCACCACCAGTAAGATTAATATTATTTGTTAATCCATAAACATAATCATATTGTGCCTGTAAAGTATCAACGTCAGTCTTAGCATCATCACTATCATCTCCTTTAGCTTGAATTTCGCCGTGAGTGTAGCCCATTGTTAAACGATGATGATCGTTGATAGTTGCACCACCATGAACGCCATAAACAGCATTGGTTTTAAAATCAGTTGTATATTTTGTGGTTTCGGTTACTTTTGCTTTTCCTCCAAAATTAACACCAGCATCTACACCAGCAAAATAATCAACCTTTGCTTCTGCGTGGGCAGCTGTTACTGCAAATGCTGATACTAGGATTGCTACAGGGGTTAGAATTTTTTTCATTCTTGTTCACTCATAATTATTTAAATTTAATGCGCTCCAAATGCAGAGGTTACTGTAAAGGATTCGGAAAAGTAACGCGTGCCTTTGGAACGAGAGACAGAATAATACGGAATAATTGGAATGCTAAGTGAATAGGGGTGATAAGTAGGGATGAAATATAAAGCTTTAGTATTCATATGGTTGTGTTGTTTTTTTTATTTATTTTTGTTTTTATTTTAGTTTTTTTCCTTGCTACTATGCGGCGGTAATCATCTTGCAATAGAAAGCGGTAGTGATGTTAAATAAAAACTACCGTGCTAACGGTTAAATCTTCCTGATTTTAATAATCATCCAACTGGTTAGAAGTAAACTACAAAAAGGTAATGCGACCCATACACCGTCAACGCCAAAAATGTGCGCGAAGGTAAAGATAAAAATAGAGATCAGGATTAACTTACCACCCGTCAATATAGATGCTTCTTTTGCCATATTAATTGATTGGAAGTAGGTCGCACCAATAAGTAATAACCCTTCGAAAGGTAACCCCCAGAAATAAAGATGCACACCGTTTATAGCAACTGGTTGAAGCAGTTGATTATCACCTGCAAATAAATACACGACATAATCGGGTAAACTATAGAGGGTTGTGACGCCAATAAGTGCGACAGTAAGAATAACGGCAAAAGCAAGGTTTCGTGCTTTGATCACACGATTTTTTAAACCAGCACCTGTATTAAAACTGGTGATCGGTTGTGTGCCTAATGCAATGCCTTCGAAAATTAAATAGAAGAAAGCCTCCGTGTAGCTCACGATGCCGTAGGCTGCGACATGAATCGGTTTACCGACCATTAAGAAAGCTTTGTTGTGCAAAATCAGTACGACAGAAAGGTACATGTACATGAGTAAACTTGATGTTCCGAGTTTTAATATTTGTAAACAGGTATCAAGTTTAAGTTTTAGGCTGTCCCAATGAATTCGTAGTGTCGATTTATCGCTAAAGAAATGTTGTAAACATAATATGCTGGTGGCGGCTTGAGATAGCATTGTGGCAATGGCTGCGCCTGTTAATCCCCAGGGGATCACCACAATAAATAGCCAGTCTAAGAAGATATTCAGCAGGCCACCGAAAATCATGATGTACGTTACACGTTTCGGTTGTCCATCATTACGTAATAGTGATGAAAATGCCATTGAGATGATGGCAAAGAAACCCATACTGAAGTACCAGAAGAGGTAATCTTCAGCCATTGATAGGATTTTTCCCTCAGCGCCAACCCATTGCAGTATATCAGTGCCTAATGTGACTCCTAATCCACAAATAATCATTGCAGCAATTAGGCATAAGCTGAATGCATTACCAACAATTTTTCTCGCTTCGTCTGTTTTATCTTCCCCTAGTTTTATCGAAACTAATGCCGATGCACCCATACCAATAAGAGCACCTATGGCGTAAAGAATGGAGCCAATCGGATAGCCAAGCATTATTGCTGCAAGCCCGTCTTCACCAATAAAGTGACCAACAAACATACCATCGACAGCCACATAAATGCCTGTGACCAACATGGCAGCGATTGTTGGGAGTGTATAACGCCAAAATAAACGAAAAATAGAATCATCACGTAATGATAACGGTTGAGAGGAAGAGACTGACATAAGAACATTCCGTGTATGGTGATAGAAGATATCACACTAAAAACCGATTAAGTTACATCATAGTTATTCGGTTAAATTAAAATTTTGGCGCATTTTTAATCGGAATGGTGAGTTAGTCAATCTTATAAATTGCAGTTAAGAAGATATAACGTAAAACAGGGGATTGGTTATCATGACGAACAAAAGGATGTTTAATAGACATACTGCCATTTATTAAATGAAAGCGTTGTTTTACCGATTCTGTAAAACTGCTCTCACTGTATTGAAGCTTGATTCCTGTTGCAGCATATTCAAGATGATTTTCAGGTAATTTACCAAGCCACCAAGCGGGGAGTTCCTTACTTGCTTTACTGCGATCAAACCAGTGATCTGCAATCACCATTAGGTAGTGTTCACCATTAGTAGAAAAGTTACGTTGTACTTGCTCAATGGTACTAAGTAATGCATCTCTACGGGCTTTATTGGCACTAATGAAGTGATGAGCAATCACCCAGATATAAGACTGTTCGTGCTGTAGGCAATAGATAACTTGCGATGTATGTTGGCTTTTGTCTATGTGGATAATTTTGACGGGTGTATTTTGTTGTGCAAAATCAGTTGCAATACGGCGGCAAAGCGCTTTAGCTAAATGATCTTCTTGCATGCCTCGGCTATGAATCGTTGGGTAGTGTTGCTCACATAACAACATGCAATCATGAGCAAATTCTTCAACGCTCGTTGTTAAAATATCACTAAACAAATGAATGGCCTTCATGAAATAACATATACAACAACTAAAGATGTAAGAATTTTATCGTAGCATAAAACTCTGCAATGTCATGTAATACTTGAAGTTTTAATGATATATATAAAGTAGATAAAAAAAGACCTGTACCAATTGGGATTTAGGTACAGGTTACTAGACAGTGAAAAGCATTCACTAAAATTAATAGGTGTTGTGTGGATTAATTTGATGTCGTCGTTTTCTGACCTCTGTTGACACCAATGTGAGCTAATCCACGTTTAAATTTGTCTCTGCGACTTAATAAAAGAAAGCTTGCAATAAAGATATAGATGACCGGCTCGGTAATGCCAGATTTGACAGACCATAAATAATGAATTGGGCTCAATATTAAAGCAAGGTATACCCAGTTATGAAATTTTTGCCAGCGTGCTCCCAATATACGTTGTAACTTCTGAGTAGAAGTCAAGGTCAATAATAATAAAATTAGCCAGCTAATTGCGCCAATAGCTAAATACGGACGTTGAGTGATTTCTTCACCGACTAAAGCCCAATCAAAACCCAGGTCAAGCGAGACATAAACACTCAAGTGTAGCAATGCCCAAAAAAAGCTATATAAACCCAATACTCTCCGTGTTTTTACCAAAACCCCTTGTTTTAAGAACATAGCAATAGGGCTAATAAGTAATGTTATAAATAGTGTATTCAAGGCCGCTTTTCCGGTGAAATGTTCAATGTCCTTAACTGGATCGGCACCAAAACCACCATTGAATGTTTGCAAAACTAATACAATAAGAAAGAATAAGCTAACGGCATGAATTATTACTTTAAGCCAAGTAATATGTTTAGGTTTTAGCTTTAAAAAACGCTTCTTTCTTTGAGATTTCATTATTAGTAGTTCCTTTTTAGATCCATGCCGTTATACAAACTCGCAACAGCATCCGCATAACCGTTAAACATAGTGGTAGGCTGACGTCGACTACTGAATATATTACCTTCTCCAATAAAGCGTTCACTGGCTTGACTCCAACGAGGATGATCGACTGTTGGGTTTACATTGGCATAAAAGCCATATTCATCAGGCGCTAACATGTTCCATGTTGTTGGTGGCTGTTTGCCCGTTAAAGTAATGCGAACAATCGATTTAATGCTTTTGAAGCCATATTTCCAAGGTACGACTAAACGGAGTGGAGCGCCATTCTGTGGTGGGAGAGTTTTACCATATAATCCAACAGATATTAGTGTAAGAGGGGGTAGCGCTTCATCAAGCCGTAACCCTTCTACGTAAGGATAATCTATGCTGCCACCTAATGAGCGAGACGCTTGTCCAGGCATTTGCTTTGGATCATAGAGGGTCTGAAATGCGACATATTTCGCGCGACTAGTAGGATCGGCACGTTTAATAATATCGCTTAAGCTAAACCCAATCCACGGAACATTCATAGACCATGCTTCAACACAACGTAATCTGTAAATTCGCTCTTCTAATGGAAATAAAGAAAATAAGTCATCATAGTTGAGCGTTAAAGGCTTATTAACAAGGCCGTCAATATTTATTTGCCAAGTATTGGTAACGAACTTTTCAGCCCGAATAGCTGGTGATGATTTATCCGTACCAAACTCATAAAAATTATTATATTGAGTGATCTTATTTTCCGGTGTGAGTGACAGACTCGGATCAGATAACGGTGATTTTACAGTAGAAAGTGGACGACGGTTATCAATGGTTTTCTGATCGTCATTTGAGAACACATCAAATATACCTGCCGTTGCATTTGAGGCTAACGGAAGACTTGTTGCTGCAATACCTAACTTTTTTAAAATATCGCGGCGTTGATGATAAATGGACTCTGGTGTGACATCATTTTCACTTAAATCCCATTTGTTTGTTCTCTTAATTAGCATAACGTTCCTATTATAATAATGTGTATAGGTAAGTAGACCTACCTATATCCAATTATCTTTCACAGACTCGTTAAAATTTTCAAATTAAATGTAAAAAACGATAATTATTGTGTTTTGATTAGCATTAGTGAAAATAGAGACTCATCTGTATTTGCTTGATTTCTTATATTTTTGATGTTTTTGACGAAATCTTTGTTGTGGCTACGAATACGATGATAGGTCTGTACTACAAGGATCACATCGTCATCATTCAGTGGACGCATAGAAGCAAGGGCTGATAAAGCACACCTTATGATAAAAATATCAGTAATTAAATCATTAAAAACATCTTGCATTGACTCTGCTGGGAAGTCATTTAGATAAAACACATAGATAATATAGTTAATCCATACATGACTATTTTTTTCAAAGTAATCACGGTAATGGGTGTTAAAACCATGTTGTAGGATAGTATTTTGTTTATCACTGTCACCGTTGGCTAAGCTTAATGCTTCAATTAATTGTTGATGCAAAGAATTAAAACGGTTGTAAGCTACTTTAAAGCTACGTGTTGACTCTAGGTTTACACGGAAATTAAAAAACTGAATCAGTAAACCTGCATATATATCTGCAGATGTACGTTGTTCTAAGAAGAGTTTTTCAAAATTATTGTTGTTAATCTTTTCACAACATAATAGAAGGCGTTTATGTAACTCCTCCATATTGTTTTTATGAGGCTCAAGTAGTCGTAATGTCATTCCAATATAGAAAAGACGCTGCTCTAAGCTGATATTATTAATAAATAGGATATCAACGACAAATTGCTGCACCTCTGAGTACCAATTTGGACGAGTATAGTTATTAGCTTTAAATGCATCATCTGTGGTGTTTTCTTGATGAAATTGCATTGATGCTGGATTTAGGAGTATTTGTCTTGCTGCCTCAGGGCATGAGAGCGATAAATTATGCTCTTTTTTGTTACCACGAATAGTAGAGGTACGTGGGTATGATTAACATGTCTGCGATAGACGCTTATGCCCATGTTCTTTATGAACTTCGCATAAACCCGTTTCTTCTCTGAAAGGGCATACACCATCGTTATTTAGTTTGATTTTGCATAATAAGGCGAAGTATCACCTTTTGTCCTCATGATTGCATCTGCAGATTTAACCTTTAGCGCACTTTTTTGTGTCATAAATTGATAGGTTTATCTATCAATAGATATATCCCAACTGTGACAGCAGTGATCTTCGCATTTATCAGCAATGCACGAAAAGTTATTGATGTATTCTGGGGTGATTATCGCTCTCATAATGTTTATTGAAATCAAATAAGATAAGTATCGATCATGTTATTGGCAATTCACGTTGATGCAATAACTAATCGCTTATAATGATACTATTTTCACAGATAAAAAAAATAGTTCCAAAGGTTATCATTTTCAACTAACAACTTTTTAATTCGTTACGATGTAAAATGATGTAAATAAATCATTTTGAATAGAGTACTTAAACATGAGTCGCCAATTTAATGCTGATCTTGAACTACAGCATATCTATATTGAAGTGCATGCTGAACGTTATCATCACCTAAAAGCATTTATAGAAGCGTATTACTGTTTTACTAATGGTGCCGTCACTAGGCAAGATAAACCTGATTGGCAAGCAATTTTAGATATAGGTATTCGAACAACAAATGCAGCTAAGATCATGGATCGTAAATTGCTTATTAGAGATATGTTAGTGCCGTTATCTGTAATAATTGGCTATATGAAAGCAATGGTAAGAGATGATGTTTTGACTATTGAAGGCTTGCGTAATCTATTAAATGAGCAATTGCAGTATGTAGTAATGACACGTGAAGAATATGCTTATTTATCAAAGCAAGGGCTACGAGATGCAATGCCGATAAGCTTTTACCAGCGAGAGCATAAACACTATAAGCAGATTTCAGCGCGTTATGATGTGGCAGGTATCACATTAGTCGAGTAGGTCGTATGAAAATGCAGCGTATCTATTGATAGTCGTAAATAGCGCATATATTCTGGCTTACATGTGTACGCTGAATGTAGAGTGATTATAGGATGACAACTCAACAGCAAAAACCCCCTGTACTTTGGTTAAATGTCGCAGTGTTTAGTGTGACGTTACTGGTTGCGATAATTGGTGTTCCGCTTTATGCGTACCAATATGGTTTCGATTGGACACAAATATTAATGTTGGTTGTAGCATTTAGCTTTTGTGGTATGTCCATAACTGCGGGATATCACCGTTTATGGTCACATAAAACTTATCAAGCTAATGCATTGCTCCGCTTCATTTTTGCAATTGGCGGTGCATTTGCTTTGCAAAATAGTATTTTGCATTGGTCTTCAGATCATCGTATTCATCACCGCCATGTTGATAATAATGATAAAGATCCTTATTCGGCGAAAAAAGGTTTCTTTTATAGTCATATTGGCTGGATGTTACGTGATTACCAAGCGAGTCGATACCATGACTACGACAATTGCCGTGATTTACAAAAAGATAGAATAGTAATGTGGCAGCATAAATATTATTTATTGTTGGCGATTGGTACTAATTTCGGTATTCCATTAGCTTTTGGGTTGATTCATGGTGATATTTGGGGGGCATTATTGCTTGTTGGTTTTCTTCGATTAGTACTAAGCCACCATACGACGTTTTTCATCAATTCATTGGCACATATTTGGGGTTCTCAGCCTTATACTGATAGAAATACCGCCCGTGATAACGGATTTTTGGCTTTTTTGACTTTTGGTGAGGGCTATCATAACTATCACCATATTTTTGAAAACGACTATAGAAATGGTATTTGCTGGTGGCAATTTGACCCAACTAAATGGTTGATTAAGGTATGTTCGTGGATAGGTTGGACAAGAAATTTGAAAGTTACGCCAGCTGACCGAATTGAAAAAACCAAAGCAAAAATGCAATTTAAACGAATTCAACAACAGTTGAGTAAGATGCCGAACAATGTTGCAAGGCTAACGCAGCTTCAACAAGAGTATGAAGCTTTGATTGCTAAAATTTCAGATTATTATCAAGCAAAAAAGTATTTACTTGATATGGAGAAGCAAAAGATAGCCGATAGCTATGATAATTTTGAATTTATTCAGCAATATAAATCAATGCAAATCAGACTAGAGCAACAACGGCGTGCATGGAAAGGTTTGATGCAGCAATATACCACGTAGCTTGCCAAGCCCTGTAGTATTGAAACTGTAATTAAAGAGTTGTTAAGTTTACCGTAACCTAACAGCTCTTTTTTTGTATTAACGGTATAGTAGTATAGATATAATTGATTTTACTATTATTCGCATAGTTAAGTTATGTAACTGATTGATTAAAATAATTTGCTTAATCTAAAACATAATGCTCGCTAGTAGAAATTGCTTATATAAAGTACTATGGATTGTAGAGATTTGTTTATAGTTTGTATTAGAAATTAATACTGACTATGCAACAAAATGTTTGGGTTTGTTGCAAATAGACTCAGGAATTTATTAACGGAGACGTCGTTTTGTACCGCGCATTGCTTCTTTCACTTACTTGTTTGGTATCTTCTGCTGTAAATGCAATTGAATATCAATTACCAACCGATGGTAGTAATATCGTTGGCACACCTAACTATTATGAAGTACAAAAAGGGGATAGTCTTTCTGACATTGCCAATAAGTATAACGTTGGTTTTTTAGGCATGATGGCTGCGAATAAAGGTATTGATCCTTTTCTTCCTGCTCCTGGACGTTTGCTTCAGGTGCCAACCAAGGTTGTATTACCAGATGTTGCCCATAAGGGGATAGTGGTCAACCTTGCGGAACTTCGTTTGTATTACTTTCCAAAAGACGATGCATCAAAAGTTTATATCTTCCCTATTGGTATCGGTCGAGTTGGACGTGAAACCCCAAGTATGACAACAAGTATCAATGAAAAAGTGAAGAATCCAACGTGGACACCTCCAGCTTCTATTCGTAAAGAACATGCTGCAAGGGGAGATATTCTTCCTGCAGTTGTACCTGCTGGTCCTGATAATCCATTAGGTGACTATAAAATGCGTTTAGCTTATGGTCATGGAGAATATCTAATTCACGGTACTAACAAAGATTTTGGTATTGGTATGCGCGTTAGTGGTGGCTGTATTCGTATGAACCCATGGGATGTTGAGTGGTTATTCCCACACGTTGCGTTAGGCACACAAGTTCGCATTATTAATCAACCAGTAAAGTATTCAGTTGAACCTAACGGACAGATCGTTGTTGAAGTTCATGCGCCATTATCGAAAGATGAATCACAAATGGGTGAAAAGAAAGTGGTAACAGCGCCAGCAAAACTGATTGATGATTTGAATTACAACAATGATGCTTATCAGGTACTCACCAAGGCATTAGATAATCAAACTGGTATTCCTGTTGTTTTAAATTAATTATATTTGAAATGATATTAAACGAGAGCCTATGCTCTCGTTTTTTTTATCTAAATATTGTGTGTAATAACGTTGGTAATGGATTTGATGGTTTGTATGAATATTTGTATTAATAGCTGGAATAAAGTGCTATAGAAGCTTTAAAAGCCTTATTATTTGATAAAGTATATTTATATAAGTATTCGAATTAAGTGTATTTAAAATTAACTTATCAACCGTAAGCTCGTCTCTATCTACTCAAATTGAAGTTAATAAATGGTAAGGTGAAATTGTCAAAAGGGGATTTTTCTAATTTCAGAATAGGGAATTGAATGCTTGATAGAGGCAATTATCGGTAATTATTAAAAGAGGTGTGATTGATGCTGTGAATGAATCTATTGGTCTTTATTTTGATAAAAAAAGAGATGGCTTATAAAAAGCCATCTCCTTAAAGTATTTAAGCTAAGACAAATTACTTAGTGTAAGAACCAGCAATGTTGTCGATACGCTTGTTAGCACGCATAGCTTCTTGGTAAGCCGCGTCTGATGCTGCACGAGAGTCGTTTACAGCGCTAACGATTTGGTCTTGTTGACCTTGTAGTGCACTTACTTGCTCAGCTAAAGTGTCTACTTTGTTAGTAAGAGTTTGCATTTGGTCTGCGTCAGTGCTTGAACAACCTACTAGAGATGCAGATAGTAGAAGACCAGCTAAGATAGTTACAGTACGTTTCATTTTTTATAAATCTCCATATTGATTTTGCCACTACAACTGAGTGTGAAAGTTTGAGTTGGCAAATTCATTATGGCATAACTTCTTAAAATTGCTCATTAATTTTTTTCGCACAGTTCAAAAAAATCACGTTAATATCGAGTTTTTGGTTAAAAAATAAACAATTATGACATTAAATTTTCATACCGTTTTAGTGACTAACTATGCGTAATCCCGCTTGTAATAAGGGCTGGCGCTATATTTATGACTTCAAATAAACTAATAGGTCAGGTTTATGTAAAAAAATTTTATTAACAAAAAATGGAATACAACAGACGAATAAATGAACGAAAATGCAAATAAAAAATGAGAGTAGCTTCACATGTTTTTTTGATTATCGATTTCGTATATTAGTATTTAAATATCACCTGATAAGTGCTTTGTTGCATATTTTACTGAGAAGTTTATCATTATTATGCATTGGGCACACTTTTAATGATGTCTGGAATTATTGAAATCAGTGGCGCAGGGTTGTGCAGGTGTGGCACTTTTTCGATAAGCTCACCGTTAGGTAATAAGATGTAAAAGTAAGAGTTGTGATCGATCACGTATTCAAGGGCTGAATCATTTAAATCTGTCCGTATGTAAAGTACACCGTATTTCTCAGCGAGTTCTTTTGTTTGTTCTTGTGTTCCTGTCATACCCGAAATAGATGAGTGGAAGTGTTTTGCATAGTTAGCCGTTTTTACTGCAGTATCTCGCTCTGGATCTAAAGTAATAAATATTGGCCAGATTTTTTTGAGTTGCTCTGCAGGAATTTGTTTCAAGGCTGCAGACATAACTGCTAATGATGTTGGACATACATCAGGGCATTGAGTGAAGCCAAAATAAACTAAACGTATTCTTGGATCTTCGGGATTATAGAGGTCAACGGCCTGGTTGCCTGATTCTAGAATATTAAGAGGGTAATGAGGCTCTATAGCGAGTGATGGGTCGCGGCTATCAAGTATATAGCTTGTTGTTAGTCCTGCGATTAATGCGATGGCTAGAATAACCCATTGGTATTTCATTTGTTTATCCTTAAACAAGTTAATCGTACAACTGTGATTATGCTTTTAGCTATCTTATAAGTGTAGGTATGTTTAATACTTTTGTGAGGTAAGTTTATGCCTGTTCTAGATATGCTATTAATAAAAAAGGCAACCAAATGGCTGCCTTCTTCAATGAGCTTTACGGATAAATTATTTTTGCTCAGTTGCTGCAAACTTTTCTAATCCCCAAACAACCAGAATACCTAGAACCATTGCACCAATAGCGTATCCGATCAGTGCGGGTTGCCCAGTAACTTGCTCGAAATTTAATGGTGATAAGTTATGTTCAAGTAATGGTACTTGTTCACCATGTGAATTTACACGCCAGCTCACCACTTCTTTCCAAGGCCAGATCTTGCTTAATGTGCCGATCATTAAACCAGTTAAGAACGTTAGTGCAATATCACGGTAGTTACGAAGAACCCATGATAAGAAGTGTGAAAAAGATAATAGCCCTACAACACAACCTATTGCGAAAAGACCAAGCGTAACAACATCAATAGATTTAGCAGCCGCAAGGATCGGTGCATACATGCCTAGTAGGAGTAATATGAAGCTTCCAGATATTCCTGGTAAAATCATGGCACAAATTGCAATAGCACCTGCAATGAGGACGTTGATAGGTGTTGGCTCCATTGCGACAGGGTGAAGGACGGTAATCCCATAAGCAAATACAGCGCCGATAACAATGGCAATAAATCTATTAATCGACCATTTTTCCACTTGTTTGAACATATGAATCACAGAGATAATAATCAAACCAAAGAAAAATGACCATAATGGAATTGGATGGGTTTCTAGCATCCAAGTAATTAGTTTAGCGAAGGTAAAAATACTGGTTAAAATACCGGCAAATAAACAGATCAAAAAAGTACCGTTGATATGTTCAAATGCTCCTTTAAGCCCTTCTTTCCGAATGATGCCAATAAGCGATGGGTTAATACGACGGATGCTCTCAAGTAACGTGTCGTAAATACCAGTGATAAAGGCGATAGTGCCACCAGAAACCCCAGGGACAACATCTGCAGCCCCCATAGCCATGCCTTTTAGAAAGGTGAAAAGTTTAGTCATTAGATTATGTATCTCTATGATAGCCAAAAACATTTGGTGCATTATATAAGTAATGAGAAAGATACTACCATAAATCTTGCTTTTAATATCTTGGGATATTTGTAACAAAAGCATGATTGATAGTAATAAATATAGTGACGTGAAATTTTTGATTAGTTGTTATAAAGCAGCAAGTTTGCCTTTCTTTACACTCTTAGCGAAATCAGCAAAGCGTTCACATGGTTTCTGATGGAAGGTGAAATTTGCTTGATTATTACCAATAATATCAAGCAATAAGAGTTCTGCTTGATATTTTGCATCTAATAGTTGATCATTATTAAAATAACTAAGTACAGGTGAAATAAGACTTTTATCTACTTTTTGTAAAGAATAATAGCATTGGTTTATTGCGATATTATCGTTAAATAACTCCAAAGCTTGAAAGCTAGTTTTGATTTGCTCTTGTGAGTGTAATAACCGTAGGAGTTTATCCCAGCGTTCTGCAGCTAAAATTCCCATTGCTACATACTCTGAACGTTGGTAGCTTTTTAAAAGCATACGCTCATAGTCATCTCTAATACCATTAGCATTAATATCTGAACCGAATAATTCACCATGGACGGCTGTGTCTGGCATTGTATAAGGACGAGGCACTTGATGGCTGCTGACATTTTTTTCAGCTAAGATTTCAAGTGATCTAAATTGGTTAAGAGGCAGATCAACATTATGTTGTGTGATTTTTTCAAGAGATAATTTTATTACTCGAGGTATATCTTCGTCTGCTTTTGCAGTCGAGGCAGAAAAATATGAAAAAAATAATAAAGACATAGTGAATATTTTTTTCATATGATGGTTCTTTGTTTCCATTCATTGTATATATAATTAATCATTACGCTATTTTATATGAAGAGCAAATTTATCTTAATGAAAATGAGATCGTAAGATAATAAAAGAATGGTAGTTGTAATCATTACTATTAAAATTCACGCTTCCGGTCACATTCCTCTATAAATCACTTTAAAAACATGATTCTACGATGACATGAAAAGACAGCTCTTATGTTCAGCTTCGATTTAGTTTTGAACTCTATACTGTATCTAGAAATTAAGAGTAGATAATCATCAAATTATCTAATTAAAGATATTTATTCATATAGTATCGTAATATAGGAATGATATGCCAGAGCACATATTCGAAGTGTTATTAGTTATAGCTGCAATAGTTATTGCATTAAGTGTATTTTTAATAGCTGTTACAAATTATGCTTAGCTCTCTATTAAAAAGTAATAACACAAAACAATGTGTTAAAAAGGTTGATAGAGAGTCTAAACAATTACGGGTTTTGCTCTGCTAGTTTTTCCATCATTCGGTTATGTACAACTTCAACAATCAAATCGGGTTGGAACTTTGAGATAAATTTATTGCATCCTACTTTCACTGTCATTGCTTCATTGAAACTTCCACTCAATGAGGTATTGAGTGTAATGTATAAGTTTGACATGCGAGGATCGTGACGAATTTTATGAGTAAGTCGATAGCCATCCATCTCAGGCATTTCTGCATCAGTAAACATCATCAATATTTCATCGGTTACGGTTTTACCTTCATTGCACCATTGATCTAGTAAGTTATAGGCTTGCTGGCCATTGTTTGCTTCAAATACTTCGATGCCAATTTGAGCGAGTGTTGACTTAATTTGATTACGTGCAGTAGGGGAGTCATCAACAATGAGAATTTTATGCCCTTGTAGGTGTTGACTTATATCTCTGTTCAATAATTCGTCAGAAATTTTAATATTGTAATCAATAATATTCGCGAGTACCTTTTCAACATCTATAATACCGACAAGTTGTTTTTGGTTATCACGATGTATTTCACAAATAGCTGTAAGGTAATTATTCTTGCCTACTTGATCGGGTGGTGGCTGAATATCTTTCCATGTCATGTTGACGATATTCATTACTTGTCCGACTAAAAAAGCCTGCACCGAACCATTATATTCAGTCACTATTAGGTTACTAAGTTCATTAATACCGGTTTCTTTCATACCTATTGAGGTTCGAAGATCGATAACAGGGATTGATACGCCACGAATAGATGCCACCCCTTTAACATTTATATGAGATCCAGGGAGGGAATTAAGGTGAGGCACTTTAACAACTTCACGGACTTTGAATACGTTGATAGCAAATAGTTGTTGGCTTTTCAGCCTAAAGATAAGTAGCTCGAGCCTGTTTTCTCCAACTAATTGGGTTCGCTGATTAACACTGTCAAGAATTGTTGCCATGTTTAACCGTCCTTAGTTAGAGTGATTGGCTTACTGACTAATTAAAGTCTATCGACAGATAAAAAGATTTATTGAATGAAATAAAGAGTAAGGAATGAAGTTTAATGTTAAACAGTGAGCTAACTCTTAATTTTATGATTGTTAGTTGAGGGTGTGACAGTATTAATTTGCTTATGATGATCATACTGCTCGTTGCTTGAACGCGATGTAGATTAAAGTTACAACAAAAACAGCAACAAAAAGGGTTAAAATTAACCATTTATTTATATTGATAAAAACTAAGCTCTATTTTTAAAACTTTGGATGATTAAGCTCATATTCTGTGATGTTAGACCTATTGCAATAGTGTTTTCATCTAACTATCAACTCATTTCCTGTAAGATCCTCTAAATATAGAGTTGAAATAAGAATTTTACTTATTTATCAATAAATTAACAATTGATAACTGTATTAGTATAGTCCCCTTTATTTTCAAAGCGTTAAGTGCTTATTGTTTGTTATTTAACAATTAATATATAGGTCTTTCAAAAATGAAATCTTTCAATTCATATATACATGTTGCGTTTAAAATGAGAAAATATACCCAGTAGCAATATTTATGATTTTTCGCTTCACAATTGGATAGGCAAATATGAAACTAGCATTGATTTTTTTACTGTCATCTATCGGTGGTGTTTTATCTGGTGACCATTTTCATTCATTTGCTGCCGGCTTTGGTATTGCAGCCGTTTCTGTGGGAACAGCATATTGGTTAGCATTTCGTTCAACGCGCTACCCGCAATTAGCATTATTATTGTTGTTAGTGGGAATGATGGCTAAATTAGCCATTACGATTGCAGGCGTTATGTGGGGATTAAAAGCTGAAGTTATTAACTCACCGTTTGTGTTCTCGTTATCTTACTTATTCTTCTCTATTGTCGTTACATATGGCTATTTCAAACTAAGAGAGTTTCAAATGTCTATTGCTGCGAAGCGTGTTGTTCTCAATACTCAGCAGGTAGAAATAGTTGAAAATAACAATAAATCGTCAAGACACTTATCTCAACTCTCTCCTAATTAATTATAAAGTTTAGATAGTGCGATAATTGCTCAATAAAAAGGCCAAGTCAGAGAATGACTTGGCCTTTTTATTTTCAAGCAGCTTACAGATACGTATTCAACCAATAGCTACAGATTACCGTTAGATAGAAGTAACAAAAAATCCAACTGTATGATTACAGTTGGATTTTAATCAGATACTAATTTAACTATTTTACAAGGCTAAGTTAGAAAACGTGTTTACCCATTTGGAATACGTGTTTAACTTGGTTGTCGTCAGAAAGCAACGTGATGTTGGCTTTGTAGCCTGCTTTTAACATACCGTACTCGTTTTCGATCTTAATCGCTTTAGCTGGGTATAGTGTAGCCATACGTAATGCTTCTTCACGAGATAGGCCAACGTGATTAATCAAGTTGTTTAAGCCTTGAATCATCGTAACTGCAGCACCAGCAATTGTGCCATCAGCGTAGAAACACTTACCATCTTTAACGTAAGCTTTAAGACCAGCCATATCGAACTCAGTCATGTCTGTACCTGCAGGTGCAACAGCATCTGTTACCATGAATAGTTGTTCACCCATGATCTCATGTGCAATACGGACAGAAGGGTATGAAGCGTGAATGCCATCAACGATAATACCTGCATGTGGCTTTTTATCGAAAATGTAACCAACAACGCCAGGTTCTCGAGAGCCAAGAGGTGTCATTGCGTTATATAGGTGAGTTGCCATGTCTAGGCCCGATTTCTCATTAACTTGATCGTAAGTGGCGTTAGTGTGGCCAAGAGAAACAGTAATGCCTGATTCACGAACAATATCGATCACTTTTTGCGATGTATTTTCAGGAGCAACGGTTAAGACACAGATTTTATCTGCGTTATCAGCTAGGTATTGCGCTGTTTCTTCGTCAAGCTCACGAATGAATTCTTCGCGGTGTGCACCTTTTTTCTCTACGCTGATAAAAGGACCTTCAATGTGAAGACCTAAAACACCTTGTTGTTCTGGTTGCTCTGTGGATTCAACCATTTCAAGCACTTCAACTAATGAAGCAGCGTCACTTGTAATAAATGTCGGTAAGAACTGGGTAGTACCACTTTTTAAGTTGGTATCGTTCATAATCTCAAGTGTTTCAGTACTGATTGCCGTATTAAGTAGTACGCCACCACAGCCATTAATCTGAAGATCAATAAAGCCAGCAGATGCTAAGTAGCCTTTACCATCAACCACTGTATCAGGAAGTTCTGATTGGTTTACATCAGCCATTGGAATGATACGTTGAATAACATCATCTTTAACAAAAATTGCTTGATTGTTTAGAGTCGTTTGTCCATCAAATACATTAACGTTGATAATTGCGATCATGGGTATCTCACTTGTAAATTGGTACTGCTAACAACAAGTGTCACAGTAAATACATCATCTTTATACAATGCCTCGTCAATTGAACTTAAAAGGCAACGACACATCGATTGAAAGCATTAAAATAATCTTATTTTTCTATGTGAATTAAGATACCTGTTTAGTTGATGATTCGTCAAATCCTTTCATTAAATAAACAACAAAAGTAACCATGATTGGCCTTTAATTATTCATTGAAAGCATTATAAAAAATGATTTTTTTATTAGACAATAAGTTGATTATTCTTATTTGTGTCGTAATTGTATAGTAATTGATTTATATATCATCACTTTATTTTAAGGTATGTCAGTATGCGGTATCTTGTAGGGGAAGGAGAATTATATGACATCCCCTAAGACAATTTTTGGCAGTGTAGCGTTAGTTATTGCGCTAGGATCATTAGAAAAAAGCATAGTTACAACACCTTTACCCATGATAGGGCAAGAATTACATGCGGGAGAGTTATTGACATGGGTTGTTACAGCCTATCTTTTAGCTTCTACTGCGGTACTTCCTTTATATGGGAAATTGAGCGATATATTTGGACGAGTTCGTATGCTAAATATTAGCATTACTTTGTTTGTCATTGGTGCTATCGCATGTGGTTTATCTCAAGATATTAATACCTTAATTGCATCACGTGTATTACAGGGAATTGGAGGTGGTGGTTTAATTGCATTAGCTTTTACTGTGATTGCCGATTCTATACCAGCTAAAGAAGTGGGTAAGTACCAAGGTTATATCTCTGCTGTTTATGCTGTTTCAAGTATTGCAGGGCCACTGCTCGGCGGTTTTTTTACTGAGCATTTAACATGGCGTTGGGTTTTTTGGATAAATATACCACTTGGAATATTGGCAGTATGGCTGATCAATAAAAATTTAAATCATTTAAGTGTTTGCCGTAAGAGTCGTTTTGATTGGGGGGGCGCGCTACTCTTAATGGTAGCGACAACGTTATTGTTATTGATTATCTCGCCAGAGGCTAATTTATCGAAAAGCTTACTCGTAGGATTATTTCTTTTCGTAATCGGTATGCTCATCGTGGTTGAACGAGCCGTATCTGATCCCATTTTACCGCGTAAGTTATTTCAATTATCAGGCTATATAACAAGTGTATTTTTGATCTTGTGCTCACAGTTATTAATGTTTGCTATGTTGGTATATTTACCATTACAAATGCAGTGGCAACAAGGGATGACTGCATCGAAAAGTGGCATGATCATGGTAGTTTTCATGTTTAGTATTACCACTGGCGCTTATTTTGCTGGTAAGTATATTGCTAAAACGGGGTTCTATAAGCGTGTCGTTGTTATTGGCTTTATTTTAACAACATGCGCACTCGTGCAATTGTATTTATCTTTTTATGTACATATATCATTGGCATTTGCGGGCTTAGGGCTTGGATTTACCTTGCCTGCGCTAAGTGTTGTTGTTCAGCATATTTTACCCGCTCAAGATCGCGGTATTGGGATGTCAATGTTTAGCTTTGGGCGGGAACTTGGCGGTGCTATTGGTGTTGCCGTTTGTTCAGCTATCTTTCATAGCCAAGTAACTTCTACGGATATTACAGATATCGTTGATCCACAGATCTTACAACATGGTTTTAGTTTAACTTATTTAGCCATGGCAGTTATTGCATTTATTGCCACCATGCTGACGTTATTTATGCTAAAAACACGCCCACTTGATTAATAAATCACGCTTTTTGCTTACAAACAAAAAGGGATAACCAAGAAGTTATCCCTTTTCTTTTTGCACTTATGTAGGCATTTGGGCAAAATAGCGCCTTCACAATATTAGTACCGTTAAAACGCTTATTAAAGCGTTAGTTGCTATCCATACTGTATAGGAGTTGTCATGCAGTGGACTGACTGGCCATTTTTACTGTCTCAGGTGTTATCACAATTTTCCATCGGCGCATTTATTATTATTGGTGTGATTATGCTATCGGGGAAATTATGTTTTGGACAATCTGATAGGGTACTTAAAAACTTTCCCCTGATCTGGTTATTGTTAATTACTGCAATGTTATTGCGAGAAGGCAGATTAATGCTATCGCAAATCCATAGTCAATCAAGTTTTGGTCTTGAAACATTTTTCTGCTTAACTATTTTGATCTCGACTATGGCTTATTGGTTATGTGAAAAGCACTTAATTGGCAGTGACAAATGGCGAAAGTCGTTTTTATTCTTGGTTGTGGTTTGGAGTGGTCTGTACTTTATTGAAGGGGTGGTTAATCATGGTATTAGTTACTCGCTAGCCATACAATTTATTGCCAATGTTATTGTAGGTGGAAGCCTAGTAGCACATTGTATGTTAGTAAAGTCTGAGCATAAATTAACAAAACTTAATACCTTTTTACCTGTGTGTGGTTTAGTGCTTGGTGTTGTGGCAATACTATCGAATATGCAGGGTATGAGCTTATTGGTACAACAGGCTGAACTCGGTGGCTTAACTGGCTTTGTCGTTCGAATTTCAAGTATTGGTTTGATGGTTTTAGCATTAAGTTTATGGTTAATGCCGATTATTACAAAGAGTAAACCCGTTACAGTGATGCTCGTTATCAGTAGCGTTATTATGGCTGTTGCCAGCTTCCTTACGGCTCTATCAATGTAGTAACTATTTCAACAACAGCACTACTATTATCGACAGATTAAAGGCATAGAGTTCTTAAATAATGCTATGCCTTTCTATTATACCTTCAGCCAAAGAAGTTAGCGCTCCTTACTTTAACAACGTTCACTTAATTAAATTTAGTAAGGCTTTGAATCTATCACCATTGGCGACCCGCTGTAATTCGAACAATACCATTTCTGTTGTACTGACTTGTGCACCTGCACGTTGCATTTTATTAATTGCAATCTGTTTGTTTTCCTCTGTCCGTGAACTTATTGCATCACTTACTACAGTTACTTGGTAGCCTTCAGCGATAAGATCAATAACGGTTTGATAAACACAAATATGTGCTTCAATACCAATGATAATGATCGACTTACGTTGTTTTAGTTGTAGTTGCTCTAGAAAACTAATATTTTGAACGGCACTAAAGCTTTCTTTCGCAATGGGAGTTAATCCTTGCAGAGTAAGAGGGTGTGCTATTTGAGGAATGGTTGCGCCAAGTTTATCGGGTAACTGCTCAAGCCATAATGTTGGCAGATCAAATAGTTCTGCGCCTTTTACCATAATTTCAGCTTGACGAAAAAAGTGATCCTTTTTATGCATTAGTTGCGCGAGGTTGCCTTGTATGTCAATCACAACCAATATTGAATGGTGGATATCAAGCATTGCGCGATTCCTTATGTCTATTGAAAAAGTAATGGTTTGTAACCATATTGCTCTTTACAGTGTTGTTTAGAAACGGAACAATGCAAAGTGACTAAAGTAAAATAAATGTAAACAAAGGAAGTATTGTCAGACTATGGCTGAGAGAAAATCAAACCCGTTAAGTGAAATTGTTTTTAACGTTATTATACCGTCAGTGATCCTGATGAAGTTTAGTGGCGATGATCAACTCGGTGCGGTAGGCGGATTACTAGCAGCATTGGCATTCCCTGTTATTTTTGGCGGCTATGAGCTTATTCGTTATAAGAAATATAACTTTATAGCCTTGTTAGGTATTGTCAGCGTTCTTCTAACAGGCGGTATAGGTTTACTTGAACTCGATACCAAGTGGTTAGCGATTAAAGAAGCTTTAATCCCTGGGCTTATCGGTATTGTTGTTTTTGGCTCAACATTCACCAAGTTTCCGGTTGTACGCAAATTAGTGTTAAATGACAGCGTGCTTAATTTAGGACTTATCAATGAGCGTCTAAAAGAAAAGAATAATGAGCATTTATTTGATCGCTGTTTAACGCAGTCTAATTACATGTTTGCTAGTACGTTTCTTTTTTCATCTGTGATGAACTATATTCTGGCGACAGTTATTGTAACCAGTAAGTCAGGAACTGAAGCATTTAATGAAGAATTGGGACGTTTAACATTGTTAAGTTACCCGATGATAGCAATTCCATCTATGTTGATGATGATGGGGATATTCTACTTTGTTTGGCGTCAAATACGTCGTATGACACAGCTAGAAACGGCTGAGATATTTAAGTCTCAGTAATGTTATTTATCATCAAAATGTAAGCAGTGAATGATTCACTGCTTTTTTTTGTATCAAATATGGTGTCTTACCGTCTTATCTCTAAGATAATCCTTACAGGGAAAACATAATTCGAACTTTTGAGTAATAATTTAGGCATGTAGTTTAAAAACGGACATGTCATGAAGCTAACCTCAATAATATTCATATCGTTATTAATAACTGCTTGCTCAACGATTGAAGTTGCTAATTCTTCAGATAAAGAAGGAGTGCAGTTTGTTGATAAACATTGCGGTAACCACCAATCCCAACGTGGTTCTCATTTCTTTAGCTCATTTCTAGATTCTCAATATCAAAAAATTACAGAGCTTAAAGGTTTTATTAGTGATCAAAATTACAAACAACTCCATATTGCTTTGTCACAATTTAACGAACATTGGGAAATGCTCAACCAGCAAAGTTACGAAGCATGTGAAAAGTTAGCTCGTTGCGAATTTATAAAAGAGCAGTACATAGCGTCATTTAATAAACAGCAAAGAAACAGAATGAAACTTGATGCTGATAAGCAAAATATGTGTGATAAGAGTAGTTTTGAATTTGATTTGAGCCGAGTAAAAATGGTTTCTTTTTATAGTGATGTTGAACGTTTAGAACTTGTCCGTGAAGAGCAATAAGCAATATATGTAACACTCGAAGCTCTGTTTAACCTAATGTATACGGCGAAATTATATTCTTATAAGTTACTAAATTATTGTAGTTTTTTGTGTTTAAACCTCTAAACCTGCATGGCTTAAGCTATCTGTTTTTATGACTTTTTAATACTTAACAAATATCAAAAATTCCCCTAAAAGCACTTTTAATGATATTGTATTTGACACTATATTATTAAATATAGAGATGTTTTTAATTCAAGTTTTATAGTCGTAACGGGTAGTTACGTTATCTTTTATCATTAATACTAGGGGGATATTATGGCTACAAGCCGTAAAATTAGTAAAGAGAGAATGGCACTGAAAGTATCATTAGCAGGAACAATTTTTGTTGCTACGCTTGGTATTGGATACGGTCTGTACGTTGGTTCTAATGCTATTTTATTAGATGGTATGTTCTCTTTTTTAAGTATGGGGATGACAGGACTTAGTCTTTATACAGCATACTTAGTTTCAAAACCTGATGATGAACAGTTTCAATTTGGTTATGCCCATTTTGAACCTCTTATCAACGTGGTAAATGGTTTATTAATTTTAGTAACATGTTTATTTGCCTTTGTGACCGGCATACAAACAATATTGCAAGGTGGTCACGACATTATTTTGGGAGATGCGATTGTCTATGCTGTTCTCTCAACTGTCAGTTGTTTTTCGATTTACTTTTTTGAAACCTCTATCGCACGAAGTGTCGACTCCGAATTAGTTCGAGTTGATTCGCAAGAATGGTTAGTTGACGCGATCTTAAGTGCTGCAATATTGGTTGGTTTTATCTTAGTTATAATATTTGATGCAATGGGTTACTCTAAGTGGAATGCCTATGTCGATCCCATTCTAGTTACAACATTATCTATCGCAGCATCAGTATTACCGATAAAAGTATTAAGACGAAATTTAAAAGAAGTATTGCTTGTAGCACCACAAGACAGTGTTCAAGAGCACGTCGATCAAGTTATTGCAGAGCTTTCTGAAAAGTATGACTTCGATGATTATACTCATCATTTTGCTAAAATCGGTCGTCAGTATGATTTAGAAATTAACATCTTAGTAAAAGATGAAAAAAGATGGACGACAAAACAACAAGATAATATTCGTCAAATCATATGGGATAAGTTGGAAGCTGATCTTGGTGAAACATGGCTATCTGTTAGTTTCACAGGTCAAGAGCGTTGGTTGTAATTTAGTGTAAACAGAGTTGATGTTTAATGTTAGGATAATTCACTATGAAGTAGGGATTATCCTAACTAACATTTTGTAATAATACTTTTTCGAATCATTTATTTTGAATTTTACAAAATGATAACCACCATGATGAAATAGATATGGGATTCTTGTATCATTTCTTCGTTCTAAAAATTATCTTTGTTTAGTTAAATATAAAATAAGAGTTAATTTTTAGCCAATATTGAAAATTATTTTTATTACAGGTGAATCATGGACACTGCTTTAGTTATAGCATTCATTGTAGGTGCATTTTATATTATTCTTAAAGAAAAAAAATGTACTAAGAATATTGATTATAGCAAGGACAGCTTATAATCTTTATTTAAACTAAAAGAAATGAAAAAAGCGCTATTATTAGCGCTTTTTTCTGTCTAAAAACTGCAATTTTTATTGTGTGATATAAATCCATTTTTAATGAAATAAAAATAAATTAAAGTTTAATATGAATACCCATGATTATTTTATTATTAAGGCTGAATGGTATCTTATTATTCTAATAAGGAATTAATTTATATTGAATGTGATTGCGTTATATCATTTTTATAAATTAGAGTGCCGAGCTTAAGTTGAAATGAATATTTTATAACATGTGATCTCTGCTGTTATTTAATCTTCTCTATTACTTGTCTAATAATGCTTTAGGTTTTAACTTTATTATAAGTAATTATTTTCATAGAGGTCTACATGGATGGTAGATTTCAATAATAACAATGATGGTTTATTCAATGTTTAAGAAAGAGCGATTAACCAAAACGATTAATGATATTTTATTGATGCGATTTTCAGGTCATATCGGTATTGGTTTAATGTTTTTTGTTATCTTAGTCGGATTTGGCTTTACGACTCTCGCCCCATATTTTGCAACTAAGCAGTTATCAACAAAAATTCAAACGGATACTGATGAACTGGTACAAACCCACATTGAAAATATATATGATTATCAAGAGCTTATATTAAATCTTGGTCGTAATTTTGATTTTACGTGTAGTGAGAAAGAGCAGGAGCAATTAAGACGTATTGCTTATAGTAATTATCTTATCCGTAAGATTTCGTTAACACCCTCAGGTAAAAGTACTTGCTCGAGTTTTTACGAAAAAAATCATGAACAACATGTTGAATCTCGTAAAATTAAAAATTATAGCAATATGATGTCGTTATGGTTATCTTCTGAAAGAAATAGTCTACAACGTATTTTTGAAGTTCATTGGCAAGGTGAAAAGGGAAGTTTGGTTCTATCCTTAGAGCCAATAGTTGAAGAAATCTTACGAAATAAATACTGTGAAGGTTGCGTCTTAACATCTATATCAGCAGATAATGAAATTAATCGCTTAGGTTGGCAAGGTGATAATAAATCATATACGGATAAACCTATATATGAAGTTTTAATGCCTAATGGTTTGAAATTTTCTAATTACATTAAACTGGAATTATTAGAGAAAGAATCACAATTATTAAGAATGCCCCTCTTTTTAGCTGGAGCATTTATTGCTGGGTTTTTAATTTTATTACGACGTTTATTAATTAGACGACGATTATCGTTACATGCATTAGTACAGCGAGGGATAGTTAAACGAGAGTTTATACCCTATTACCAACCTATTATTAATTTAAAGACGAAAGAACTTTATGGTTGTGAAGTACTTGCTAGATGGAAGAAAAAAGGGGTTGGATTAATATCACCAATGGAATTTATTCCTTATGTTGAGAAAAGCGGACAAATTATCCCTATTACTAATCTATTAATCGAGAAGACTATTAAAGATTTGAGCACTATCAACTGGCAGTTAACCGATAGAGTGATTAGTATTAATCTGGTACCGCAGCAATTAGAAAATTTACAAATAATGAATGAGTCATTAGCTTTATTCAGCAATTCAAAGATTCCTGTTAAACAGGTAGCTTTTGAAATTACAGAGCGTAAACAATTTGAAGATCTTACGATTGCCTCTGAGGTTATCCAATATCTTAAAGCTCAGGGTATTGATATTAAGTTAGATGATGCAGGCACAGGGTATGGTGGGTTCAGTTATATTCAAGAATTGAACTTGCGAAGTTTAAAAATCGATAAGATGTTCGTCGAAAATATCGGTACGACTGATATAAAACTTTCTCTGCTTGATTCTATCATAGCCTTCGGCAAACAGGCTGGAATGGAAATGATAGCAGAAGGTGTCGAGACGAAAGAGCAGTCTGATTATCTTGTTGAGCGTGATGTTTATCTTCAGCAGGGGTATTACTTTGGTATGCCTATGAATGCTGAAGAGTTTTCGATTTATAACATTGAGATTAAAAATAAGAATAAGCTTTTAGCTATTTAGCCAATAGAGCGATTTATGATTAGAGAAAAGCCGACATTATGCCGGCTTTCTTGTCCGTAATGATTTCCGAAACCGCGTGTTACATGTTTTTCTCTTTCCACTCTTGTGTTAGGCGAGAAACTGCATCTTGGGTTTCTTTCCACATACGGGTATTGATTAAATCTCTATATTCGGCAGTAGGCTTCTTCAATAATGTATCCAAAATTGGCACTTGAACTTGAGGTAAACCATCAAGAGCCTGTACAGCACCCTCACGGTTATTACATAACATAACCATGTCACAACCTGCTTCTTGTGAAGCAATGGCTCGTTCACTGTAACTGCCTAATACGTCAGCTCCTTTCATATTAAGATCATCAGAGAAGATCACGCCTTTAAAACCTAGCTCTTTACGTAATACCTGTTTTAACCAATATTCTGAACCACTTGCAGGTTTTTCATCATAAGCATCAAATACAACGTGTGCTGGCATGATACCTTGCAGCAGGTTATTTTCGATTAGGTGCTTAAATACGGTCATATCATGTTGCTTAATATTATCTCGTGAATCGTAAGGCGTTTCTAAGTGAGAGTCGGCAATCACACCACCATGACCAGGGAAGTGTTTACCGGTTGCAGCCATACCAGCCTGCGCCATACCAGTTATAAACTGGCTTGCATAACGGATAATGTCTTGTGGGGAATTTGAGAAAGCGCGATCACCGATCGCTTTACAGTCATAACCAAGATCAAGTACAGGTGCAAAACTGATATCAATATCCATCGCTAGTAGTTCAGCAGCCATTAGCCAGCCGCCTTGCTTAGCAAGCACTTCTCCATTTTCAGAAGCTGCAAAAGCGCGAGCAGGTGGTAGTTGGGTAAATTCTTCGCGGAAACGTTGAACACGTCCACCTTCTTGATCGACACCAATCAGTAAAGGGCGTTTAGCTGTTTTTCGAATGTCTTTAACTAACGCTCGAAGTTGTTCACGGTTGTCATAATTTCGGGCGAAAAAGATGATACCGCCTACTGTAGGGTGTTGAATAATTTCGCGTTCTTCTGCATCAAGTTCATAACTTGATACATCAAGCATTAAAGGTCCCATGACGGCACTCCGAGTAACATTATATTAGGCGATAAATTACCATAGTCAGTTTTATCCGCAATTTTTAATGCGAATTTAGGCATGATGATAATGGAATTTTTCTAGAGGATGAACATGGTTTAATCATTTCTAATATCAGTATTAAATTAAACGCACTTTAGTGATCATTGTTGGTTATTTTGTGAAATGAAATGTAATGCTTTCTGCTATGTGTGATCTTTATTGCTTAATTGGTGAAGATCTTAGGTTACACTAAATACAATTCTGTCATCTTAAAAGAGTGAGTCATGTCGGTACTTATAGCAATCGCATTAACAACAGGAATTTTATCTGGGATTTGGGGTTGGGTAGCAGTATCTCTGGGCCTATTAAGCTGGGGGGGATTTCTTGGATGCACGACATATTTTGCTCTTCAACGAGATGGTATTAAAGGCGTTGGGTTAAGCATTGCAACAAACTTAAGCGGTGTTTTTTGGGCGATGGTGATCATTAAGTTATCATCTTTAGTTAACCTTGAAATTATTGGTTACGTTGTCACAGCTCTAGTTGCTTTTATGATGTGTGCACAAGCAAAGAAATCATGGTTATCTTTTATACCTGGCACCTTTATAGGTTCATGCGCAACGTTTGCTGCAAATGGTAATTGGCAATTGGTTATACCATCATTGGTTGTAGGCGTGGTATTTGGCTATTTAATGAAGAGCTCTGGTTTATGGTTACACGCAAAACTTGCAGAAAAAAAAACGGCTCACGCTGAAACAGAGTTACCCATCACGCAGGACTAAGTAAATAATTTTAAAAATTGTTCTTATCGTTATTAAAAATGCCGCTAGATTTATGCTTAAACATGCGATAAATCAGCGGCATTGTTATATATAATGATAAATTTATATTTGTTCTATCTACGATGTATTAGCTATGGCTAGGCACAAAAATACCATTACGATCGACACACAGCTTTTTTAATGCTGGTCGGTGTTGATCTTTAGACGCTAATATACAAACTCGCATGCCCTCATCTAGCAATTGTTTCGCACGAGTGATGACGTTCTCGTGTTCGTAACTTTCACGATCAGCATCTCGACGGCAAAGGTCGACAAAAATATCATTCTTCCCATCAGGGTAGAGAACAAACTCTGATTGTTGCATCAAACGTAATGCTTTCAGTGTTAATAACTCAGGGTCGTTACCTGTTTCAATTAAATACAAGTTAGCGCCTGTATCTTGGTATGATGTTAATAATCCACTAAAAGCCTGTTCTAACTCTTGCTCTGTTGTTGCTGTTTCAACCGCAGGTAGACGGAAGAATGTCTCCCAAAACTTTCGACGTTCATCAACGGTTTTATAATGTTGTTTTATTCGAGTACGCTGCTTACCTGAGTAATCAGCCAATAAGCTTAAGTTTTGTGGTAATTGTGTTTCGAAACGTTCTCGTAAATAACGGACTAGCACAGGTGACGCCCCGCCACTTGAAATGGCAACTTGCATTGGTGAACGATCAATCATGGATGGCGTTATAAAATCACAGTATGCAGGGTCATCAACAACATTCGTCCATATCTTTAATGCATTCGCATCATGATAAACTTGGTGGTTGAGTTCACGAGAATCGGTTGTCGCCCAAACTTGGTCAAATTGTGTAAGAAGTGACTTTTCATAACGCGCTTTTAGATATTCAAATTTACCTTCATCGAGTAGTGATACAAGATGAGGGTGAAGCTCTGGCGAGACAAGCGTAATATTAGCTTGCGCTTTAAGTAATAGATCTACTTTGCGGCAGGCGACTTCACCACCACCCACGACTAGTACTTTTTTATGGGTTAACTTTAGAAAAACAGGGAAAAAATCCATTTTGTATATCCGTTAAATCGCTCATTTTTATTTTGATCTGTGCAACAAGCTAATGTTTACTAAGAAATCAATTACTTCATAAAGGTTACTAATTTAGTACCATGAAAAGATTATTAAGAGCAAGTTTAACATTGTAATCATTTTTCTGTTTTTAACTTAGTTGGTTTCGACGATAGTAAAGTATGAGAAGAGTAAGCAGGAGGCTATAAAAGGTTATTGTGCCGCCACTTTCTGTTTGTTCTGCTGCAGCAGTTACAACAATTTTGGTATTTTCTCTATTACTTGAAGCATCTTTTATTACGGCAAAAGGATCGATATTCAGCGTTGGTTGTAATGAGGAATCATTAAGTGTGAATGTTGAATTATCATAATATTGTATTTGTTGTTCTATCCAATCTCGATGGGTAGAAACCTGAGTATATTGCCCTGTGAGCTGATTATATTGGTTTTCTGGGTTGTCATTTCGACTTGCACATTTTGCCCCGTTACTGGTTAAACCGATTAATCGAATGCCTTTATCACTATCAGATATTGCTTGATGGTTTTGCCAGATAAGCGGGCCGCCAGAATCACCGCTACATACATCTTTAATTAAGCCATTAATGTTTGAATCTGCGCAGACAATATATTCATTACCGATATTGAGCCCAACGCATTGGCTATCAGGAACCCCCGCTAAACTAATGACTTGTAATGCCGTTGGATAGCCTTTTCTAAGAGTGTCTCCCCAACCAGAAGCAATAGCAGTGACAGGAGAATCCATGTTTGTCACCCAAGAATTACTGAATGTAATATCAGCCATAATTTGTTCATTAGGAGTAGCAAGTTTAATTGCCTGGGCTACATCATACATTGAACGATTTACGCGAAAAAGCGCTATATCATTGATAAAGTTGTCTTCATTATAATAAGGGTGGCTGATTTTCTGTACGATTTTAAAAAAATGCTTACTATCAAGATTAGTAAAATTACCATCTTCAATCAGACTAGTACCCACAATGGCAATATCACCAATGTTTGATGAGTCGCAGTGTGCTGCTGTTAATAACCAATACTCACTTATCACAACAGCGCCACAACTGACACTATCAAACCCTTTTTGTTTTAGTGCTGCTTGCCAAGGGATCAATTGTGAATCATAAAGGGTAGCATCGGTACCATTAATGGCTTTTGCTATTGCTTGTGTATTAACTGTTGTATGCGCTAACACAAGGGATTGGTAACTAAAAACAATGAAAATACCGACTAAGTACGTTATTTTCTTTACCCATAAATGCAATGTCATGTGCAGCTCCGCCTTGAACTGTTGTTTATTAAAGCGTAGCTATAACGATTCAAAAAATTACCAATAATGTGTCATTAATCGCAAAAAAATGAGTTTGTATTAATTTAGATACACAATATTGATAACTGAACTCCAGAAAAGTTGTGTGGAGGAATTTAGAATAAGCATTATGTTTTCATTATCTAGATTGAGTTATGTTTAAATCATGTATTGGTTTTGGTGTTGCAGGTAACTTTGCAGGACATTTAGAACAAGCGGGTGAAGCGAGTGATTTTTTTAATGTCGAAGTAAAAGAAGAAGTTCAACCCAAAGGCATTTTTCCATTTTATGTACCTTCTAATACAAATTCATTCCTGAACGTATACCCACTTTCATCTACGCGTATTACGCCACCAAACAATGCTGATAATTTACAGATTGAGCCTGAAGTTGCGCTTATTTGTGATATTGAATATCAACAAAGAAGTAATGGTGAAATTAATGTTGTTGGTTTTATTCCACGTCAGTTTGCAGCGTATAACGATTGTTCTATTAGAAAGCCTGATGCGAATAAAATTAGTGAGAAAAAGAATTGGGGAGCAAACAGTAAAGGGATTTCAGAAACCTTGATTGATATCGACCATTTCCAAATCGGTGGGATATTAGATCGTTTCCGTATCGCAAGTTTTCATCGATCTAATGGTCAACTTCATTGTTATGGTGAAGATAGCCCAGTAGTTGGATATAGCTACTTTCACCAAAAGCTGCTTGATTGGGTAATTGAACGAATGAATCACCAGCAGGATGTAGGACCAACTGAAAATATTAATGCGCTGTTAAATCAAGCCGATCATCCAAAGCAAGCCATTATTAGTATTGGTGCAACTCGTTATACGCCATACGGAGAAACACATTTCTTGCATTCAGGCGATACCAGTATTGTGGTTGTTTATGATGGCATTTTATATAGCAGCAATGATGTACTTCACATGGCTGAAAACAATGATTGGCAAAGTGATGGGCTATCAGTATTAGTACAAACTGTTGATTAAGTAGTAAAATCACTGGGGTTAATAGCTTAAACAAAGGATCCGTCATGACTACATCAGTACAACATCAAGACTTAGTTTCAGTGCAATGGTTACATCAAGCATTAGCGAATAATGCACAGGACAATCTTGTAGTATTAGATGCTACGTCTTTTATGCCTGGTGTTGATCGCTCTCCAGAGCAAGAGCTGATTGAACAACGTATTCCACGTGCACGCTTTTTTGATTTCAATAACAAGCTAGCAGCTCCAGATACCGATTTACCACATATGTTACCGTCGGCTGAGCAGTTCTCACTCGAGGTAAGTAAACTAGGTATTAGTAATGATACTCATGTTGTGATTTACGATAGCTTAGGTATGTTTTCTGCCCCACGCGGCTGGTGGATGTTTAAAACGATGGGACACAATAATGTTTCTGTTTTAGATGGTGGATTACCTGCATGGATAGAAGCTGGGCTTGAACTTGAGTCAGGTGAGTTAGAAAGTATTGTCCCAGTGGTTTTTAACGCCCAACTACAATCAGAATGGGTGATAGATGCTGAACACCTTAATGAGTTACTCACTGATAATAATGTTGCTGTGATTGATGCAAGACCACGCGCGCGTTTCTTGGGCTCGGTGAAAGAGCCGCGTAAGGGTATTCGAAGTGGTCATATGCCAAACGCAAAAAATCTACCGTTTGGTGACTTACTCGATAATGGTCACTTTATTGCACTATCAGAAATAAAAGCAAAGTTTGATGCGTTATCTGCACCAGAACAGCGTTTAATTTTTAGCTGTGGCTCAGGTGTTACAGCATGCATTCTAGCTTTAGCTGCAAATTTGATTGATCGTAAAGTACTTACTGTTTATGACGGCTCTTGGACAGAATGGGGTGCAACTGAGTGTTACCCCGTTGTTAAATAAAGACAGTTATAAAAGAAATATAAAGGCAAGCAGTGTAACAGCAAAATAGTTAACACTGCCGCCTTTATTTGTATCGGTTATTAATATGAGGTATTTAACTTGTAACGATCAGGCTTTTTTATCAATAGCCACATAGCCTTTATCTTTGATAATACTTTGCGCTTGGTTAGAAAGGACAAATTTAATAAATTGTTGCGCATCATTTGCTAAGCCTTTTTGTTTAAACATCAACAAAAACGGACGAGCAATTTTATATTCGCCAGATTCAATATTGGCAGCGGTCGGTAAAACATTATCGTACGATAGGGCTTTAACTGAATCATCAACAGAGCCAAGAGATACATAGCCTATTGCATGCTCATTACGTGAAACTAAACTTTTCACCATGCCATTGGTACTTACCACCAGCACGCGTGGGCTGATATTAGAAACAGTAAAACCTGAAACTTGTTTGGTTAGCCCCATAAAGTGTTCAAATGAAAAGCGAGAGCCTGATGCATTTTCACGGCTCACGACTGCCATATCTAAATCTTTACCGTTAATTGATTTCCAGTTAGTGATTTTACCTTGGTAAATACCAATAAGTTGTTCGCGCGTAAGATTTGTTACAGGATTCGCTTTATTTACTACAAGCGCAATACCGTCATGGGCAATAGTGATGGCTTTATAGTTACCATCTAATTCAGCACTAGAAATTACACGAGAACTCATGCCTATCTCAGCGGCACCTTGCTTAACAGCATTAATACCTGCGGTTGAACCGATACCTTGAACTTCAATTGTGGTGTCTTTATGCGTTGACGAGTAGGTATCTGCAAGTACATCCATAATATGGCTTACCGATGTAGATCCAACAACGGTCACTGTTTCTTTTGCTTGTACACTGAATGATATACATACGCCTAATGCTAATAAGCGAATTAATGTTTTAAGCATTTTTTACTCCATGAGCTTAGTTATTTCGAGCGTATGTTATTACGATTGTGTGACAGGAGTGTGAATCTCATAGCGAAAACTTATGTTTTAGCGAGTGAATAGTCACTAGAAATAGTCACTGCGAAACGTTAATACTATGAGAGTATATGGTTAATATCATTGCAAATATAAGATAAAATTTTGAATCAACTTAGTAAAATGCTAAAGTCGATTAACAGATATAACATTAAGTGTAAGGAATTTACTCTTAATGATTTAACTATGCGTCGTACAGTGTTAGTGGGAAATACACAAGGTTGGTTATATGCTTAAAATGGCAACAACAGCAACATCACCGAATAAAGCTATTTTATCTGAACGGATTCAAAAATTGATTAAAGGGCTTTCTAATGGCGTCTATGAACGTGAGGAAGTGATTAAGCTGTGTTTGCTTGCGGCATTAGCGGGAGAGAGTGTTTTTCTTTTAGGACCTCCAGGGATCGCAAAAAGTTTAATTGCAAAACGATTAATTCAAGCCTTTGACGATAGCAAATTTTTTGATTACTTGATGACACGTTTTTCAACGCCTGAAGAGGTGTTTGGACCTTTATCTATTCAAGAGTTAAAAGATAACGGTAAATACGTCCGTTTAATTGACGGTTACTTACCGACAGCGCAAGTGGTTTTTCTTGATGAAATTTGGAAAGCTGGCCCTGCTATTCTAAATACGTTATTAACAGTGGTTAATGAACGTACTTTCAAAAATGGTCAAGATGTTCAGCCTGTACCTATGCGCTTGTTGATCACAGCATCTAACGAATTACCTGATGAAGATAGTGGCCTTGATGCTTTATATGACCGAATGCTCGTTCGTGTATTCGTTAATCGTATTCAAGAGAAAAAGAACTTTAAAGCTCTATTGATGGGTGAAGGGCCAACACTACAAGAAATTGATCCTAGTCTCACTATTAAAGATGAAGAGTATGTTAACTGGCAGCAGCATATTGATGAGATCCAATTAAGTGAAGAGACCTTTGAACAAATCTTTAAGCTTAAATCAATGGTTGAAGATCATGTTAATCAAACCGATGTGATTGATAGTGACAGTGAGCTGTATATATCTGACCGACGCTGGAAAAAGTCTGTACGCCTATTAAAAGCCAGCGCGTTTTTTAATGGTCGTAGTGAAATCAACCCACTTGATTTATTACTGCTGCAAGACTGCTTATGGCATAGCCCAGAATCGCGTAATGTTATCTGTAATATCATTAATACATTCGCGTCAGAACATGCCTTTAATCAGACTCAATCAAGTTTAGACGCTAATGAAGCGGAAACTATCATTAATACGATTAACGATGATGTCGTTGATAAATTGGTTGTGTCTTTCACAAAAGAAAGCACTATGCGTAAAGAATGGTTTAAATATAACTTTGCGACAGCAGCAAGATTTAACGTTAACAACAACCCTCGTATGATCAAATTGGTGATGCTACAGCAAAATCCATCAGTCTCGGAACAAGAGCCGGGTGATAGCCGATGGGTATACGTAGACGGCGATGAGTTTGATAAGAAAATTAGGACGGGTAAATGTGATATTTATGGTTTTGTAAATAAGAACACGCATTTGTGTCGATTACAATTTGAAATTGACGCGCAAAACCGCCTAACCATTAAAGATATTGCTAATCGCTCGGTATTAGTTGGCATTGCAGGTAATAAAGGTATCACTGAAACTCAGCAACAAACATGGCAAGACGGTGTTGATGGTGCCATGGCAAAAATAGTTGATGCAGAGCATAACATTAAAAAGTCACGTGCAAGTTTCCACGGAGTATTACCACATAACTTTATCAATGACGCTTTTCCTGCACTTATTGAACAAAGTTTGTGTGATGTCGGTGATAAAGTTGCAGAGCTTAAAGGACTTGTCGAAAAGAGTGCATTCCGAATTACCCACCTTTCTGAATATTTTGCCAAATAATGCTTGTTGTTAAGCAGTCTATCGTTGGGTGTAATCAACACCTAACGGTAGGCACGAAAAAGGAGAATCGCGTATGCCAGTCTCTGAAGGATTAAACTTCGCATTGATGCTTGCTGAATCAGGCGTTATTGATAGTGCTGTTCATGAAGTCATGGTACGTCCGCAGTTATTAATGGCGGCAGAATCTAGCCCTGGTGTTAAAACAGCGATGAAAAACCAAGTCATGAAATGGCGAGGACAAATGATCCGTCAAACCGCTAAAGGGACGGTAGTAGAACGGTTTCATGATGAAATAGAGCTTTATCAACAAGTCTGTAAATGGGATCAAGATTATTTTATCGAGCATGCTGATGAAGTCGTAAAAAAATTGGAAGGGCAGTCTTCGTTTTATTTCAAAGCAAAAAATCTTGTTGCTAAAGAACATCAGAAACATAACCCGATGTTTCAACGCTTCTTTTGTGACAAATGGTATGAGTATATTGCTTATGCCTTAAAAGAAGCGCAAGAATCTGAAATTGAAGAAAATAAAGAAGAGCTGTTGAAAGACTTGTATCAACGTATTGAAACGTTAAAGCAAGTGGAAGAGGTAACAGAAGCTGGCGATGAGAAAAAGGCTGGCCGTTTATGGGATATGGCAAAAGCGAAATTGACACAGACTGATGTCGATGTCATGAAGAAAATTGCAAAGTTTTTGAAAAACAATAATGGCTTACAAGATATCGCTGAGAAGTTAGGGCGTATGGCAAGTGAAGTCGATGATCCTAATAAAGAGCGCGTAAAAGCAGAAGAACTTAAGCTGGTGGAAGAGAAAAGTGACAATGTCACCGATGATGTTGTCGGGATCCATGAAAGTGACGATCTCGCCAAGCTTTTACCTAATGAAGCAATGTTTCTAGCTTATCCTGAATTGGAAGTGGTGTTCTATAAACACTTAGTCGATAAACGCTTAATGAATTACCGTATGCAAGGTACGCAGCGTAAACTACGCAAGGTAAAAGCGTATAAGCGACAAACCAAACAGGTAGATCAAGATAAAGGTCCATTTATTGTTTGTATTGATGCCTCAGGTTCTATGTCGGGTTTCCCTGAAAATTGTGCTAAAGCACTGGCTTATGGCTTGATGCAAATAGCGCTTGCTGATGAGCGTGATTGTTATGTCATTATGTTTTCAACTCAACAGATTACGTACGAGTTGACTAAGCAAGATGGGTTAAGCGAAGTGGTTAACTTTTTATCTTATTCATTCCATGGTGGAACGGATCTTGGTCCTGTATTAGAGCAATCAATTGATTTAATGAGCGACGGTAAATATAAAAACGCTGATCTCGTGGTGTTATCTGACTTTATTGCACCCAGCCAGCCTGAGGCTATGCTGAGTCGAGTAGAAAAACTGAAAGCCCAGAAGAACCGTTTTCATGCCGTTAACCTGTCAAAATACGGTAATCCAGAACTTTTAGAGATGTTCGATCAGTGTTGGTCTTACCATCCATCTAAATTGAGTCAACTAGGTAAATTATTCCGTATTCGTTAATAGCTACATTATTCGCGCTATAGTTTAATCCTGTAACGCTATAGCGTGAATAACTTTTTTATTCTTTGTATGTTTAGCACTATTTGATTTTAAAATACTCAAGTAATGCATTACGCCATTCATTACTCTGCCTAAATTGTAATAATTCTCGGTTTACTGATTCTTCATAAGGGCTTTGTTCTATTAACGCGATACCATAATTTTGCTTTTCAAATTGATAAGGTAAGACGGTTAATTTTTCATATTTACCGTTTTGTTGCGCTGTCTTTATTTCATACTTTACGATTGCATCATCATTGACAGCAGCATCTATTTCTCCACGCTCTAAAGCATCCAACATTTCAACGACTGTGTCGTATTGACGATGAGCAATACTGTGACGAGTTAAAAATTGCGATGAAGTTGAAGCGGTCTTTGCACCAGTACTAACATTCGCTAAATCGTTGGGGCTTTTTATATCGCTATTAATTAATCCGATAGTAAATGTACTCGCCAAAACTGCGGTTATGCTGGCAATAAATAGCGTAGTGAAAACCGCAAGTCCAACCGTTAACACTCGTCCTGTTAATGTTTTAAATTCGTAATAATTGAAAGGGCCTTTAGTTATAAATAATAAGCCTAAAATAAATCCTTCTATTAACTGTGCGGGTCTTGAGCGCATCGAGTAAAGCTTGTCATTAACACGGTGCTCTAATAAATAATATAAACCGCCTACTATTGCCGCAGCTGTGACGAAAATAGCAATAATTGTTAAGAGATGTCTGTTAGTTATAATACTTTTAAATGTATCGAAATGACTTGAAGATTTAACGACAATTGCAAGGTGTGTTTCATAGAATGAGTGCGAAAAATCAATGATTTGTTCTCGCTCTGGTGTAATCGATAAACACGACAATCCAATGTCGATTTCTTTCGCTGCAACTGCTTTTAATAGATCTTTCAAAGGGTAATTTTTGAAGGTGTAGGGTAGCTCTAATTTTTCTGCTATTTGTTGCCACAGTAAAATACTTAATCCTGTATATTCACCAAATTGATCCTGCATAACAAAAGGTGGGCAAATATAAGTGCCGATGACCAGTTCTTTGCTACTGGGTGAGGATGAGAACGATGGCAGATTTCGCGATGTATCAACAGCTTGATGGTTTATCTTTGAGGTACCTGTTATTGCTGTTATTTGTGTATTTGCGATGGCGTTATGTGAATAACTTCCTGCAAAAATAATGATAAATTGAATGAGTAAAAGTAGGTGATGATATATAGTAAGGCGTGGAGAACAGTAAATAACAAGAGTATTTGCTTGCGGCATTATTAACTATCCTTTTGTTGTTTTTATTCTTAAGTATAAATCCTTTCTCTTGTTTTGAGGGGCTGCCTTGTGACACTCATAAGGTAAGGCTTCAATTTTAAGAAAACTAATTCCTTTTGTTACACGTATAGTTAATTGACCAACTGTTTATTATATCAGTCTCAATCGTTAGAGCTTTTGTTCATTTATTTGTGGGTGAAGCGTATGAAAACGTTTATTCAATACTTACTGCTAAGCCTTATTATTTTCTGTTCACCAGTACTAGCCCAAGATGTGTGGGTGATAAATATAAAAGGAGGGATAGGACCTGCTACAAGCGATTACGTGACGCGTGAAATATCCGAAGCACAAAAAAATAACGCAGCGATGATCATCTTACAAGTTGATACTCCCGGTGGTTTAGACTCTTCCATGCGGCAAATTATTCAGGCTATTACGGTTTCTCCAGTACCCGTTGCAACATGGGTGGGTCCATCAGGATCTCGAGCTGCAAGTGCCGGTACTTACATATTATTGGCAAGCCATATTGCATCTATGGCAAATGGTACAAATTTAGGTGCTGCAACACCAGTATCCATCGGTGGTGGAAACGCAGGTGAGACGCCGTTTAATGGTGAAAAAAGAAAAGAGAAAGCTAAAAGTGAAGATGAAGTAAAGAGTAGTGAGGGATCAGAACAAACGTCCAAAGAACCAGCTGCGATTAAAAGTGGTTCTGCTATGGAAAATAAAGTGATGAACGATGCCGCCGCTTATATCGAAAGCTTGGCCAAATTACATAATCGTAATGCTGAATGGGCAGTTAAAGCAGTAACAGAATCTGCAAGCATTAGCGCAGAAACTGCATTGCAGAAGAACGTGATTGATTTCATTGCTCAAGATGTAGCAAAGGTAGTAGAAGAATCCAATGGTAGGATGGTGAAACTAAATGGCGTAGAAACACCAATTGAGCTAAGTAATGTACGTTTTATTGAACGAGAGCAAGATTGGCGTTTCAAGTTGTTATCTGTGCTAACAAATCCGAATGTTGCTTATATTTTAATGCTGATCGGCATGTATGGGCTATTACTGGAGTTTTATAACCCCGGAGTCGGATTACCTGGGGTGCTTGGTGGGATCTGTTTTGTGCTGGCGATGTATTCGCTTCAAATGCTACCAATTAGCTATGCAGGCTTAGCACTGATTATTCTAGGTGTCATGCTAATGGTTGCTGAAGCATTTAGTCCCAGTTTCGGTATATTGGGCTTAGGGGGCATAGTATCGTTTGCACTAGGTTCGGTTATGTTAATGGATACCGATCTTCCTGGTTATCAAATTGCAGTCCCACTGATCATTGGTTTTACCGCGGTATCTGCAGCCTTCTTCTTTATTATTCTTACCATGTTGGTTAAATCACGCAAAAAGCCTGTAACTACAGGGGTCACTACATTGATCGGTCAGCAAGCGACAGTGATGTATGTGGACAATGAAGCGGGTAAATATCGAGTATTGGTTGAAGGTGAAATATGGCAGGCAACCAGTACAGGCGTTTTTCATAAAGGGGATACGGTAATTGTAACTGCAATTCGTGGGTTATGGCTTGAAATTGATCCTTAAGTAATTGACTAATAAAAGACATTGTAAGGAGAGTACTATGGTTACTTATTCCATTGCGATTATTGTTGTGTTGGTGGTTATATTAATTATCAGCATGTTTAAGGTCTTACGAGAGTATGAAAGGGCTGTTGTATTTCTCCTTGGGCGTTTCTATGACGTAAAAGGGCCAGGTTTAGTCATTATTGTGCCGTTTGTACAACAAATGGTGCGAGTTGATTTACGTACTATTGTGCTTGATGTGCCCACTCAAGATTTAATAACCCGTGATAATGTATCAGTACATGTAAATGCAGTTGTTTATTTTAAAGTGGTTGATCCAAAAATGGCGATCAACAATGTAGAAAATTATTTAGAAGCGACCAGTCAACTGTCACAAACAACGCTTCGTTCCGTACTTGGTCAACATGAATTGGACGAGCTACTGTCGGCACGAGAAGAATTAAATCGTGGGCTACAAGGCATCCTTGATCAACATACTGATAATTGGGGAATAAAAATCGCCAATGTTGAAATAAAGCATGTTGATTTAGATGACAGTATGGTAAGAGCCTTAGCAAGACAAGCAGAAGCAGAGCGTTCGCGTCGAGCAAAAGTCATCCATGCGACAGGTGAGTTAGAAGCATCGGTAAAATTACAGCAAGCTGCTAATGAGTTAAATAAATCACCAAACGCTATTCAATTACGCTATTTTCAAACCCTAACAGAAGTTGCTAATGAACGTACATCTACCATCGTCTTCCCGCTACCAATTAATTTAATTGATAAGTTATCGGCAGATGATATATCAGAGATGGCTAGGATTAAAATGCAAGACTTAGATAACAATAAAGAAGATTGAAGAGAGTATTGTGTTTATTAAGTGTTGATAAGGTGACAAATAAATAGACAATTTGGGAATTATTCAATTATTAGGCGCTTAAACGCTAAGTTTATCATCGATAAGCATGTACAATGCTGCGCTTTGATAAGATCCAATTCTGCGAGAAGCAAAGATGACCCAAAAGAAAAACGCACAGCCTAAGCAAGGCTTACACCCACGTAACCCACATCGTGCGCGTTATGATTTTGCGACACTAATTAATGCAACCCCAGAGTTAGATCAGCATGTTAGCGAAAATGCTTATGGTGATCTCTCTGTAAACTTCTCCGATCCACTCGCAGTTAAAACATTAAACAAAGCGTTATTAAAGCATTTTTATCAAGTGGATCATTGGGATATTCCTGCTGGTTTTTTATGTCCACCGATTCCTGGTCGTGCCGACTATTTGCATTACATTGCTGATTTATTAGCGCAATCTAACGAAGGGGCGATTCCACAAGGTAAAGGAATTCGTGGTTTAGATATTGGTATCGGTGCAAACTGCGTCTACCCAATTATTGGACATCGTGTTTATGGCTGGCAATTTGTTGGTTCAGAGATCGATCCTCTTGCTGTGAAATCAGCGAAATTCATTGCAGGTAACAATCCACGTTTAAAAGGCGCTATTCAAATTCGTCTACAAAAGAATGCTGATAATATCTTTACAGATATGATCAATGATGAAGAAGTGTTTGATTTTACGTTATGTAATCCGCCATTCCATAGCTCTGAAGAAGAAGCTATGGCAGGTTCTGAACGAAAAGTTCGTAACCTTGCAGCCAATGCGAATAAGAAACAACAAGCTCGTTCTCGCGGTAAAGTATCACCTGCTTTTAATAATGCGAAGTCATCAACAACACCTGTATTAAACTTTGGTGGTCAAAAAGCTGAATTGTGGTGCAAAGGCGGTGAAGTTGGTTTTATCAAAAAGATGATCAACCAAAGCGCTACTAAGTCAACACAGTGCTTCTGGTTTACAACCTTAGTATCGAAGAAAGAAAACTTAGGCGTACTTTATAAGCAACTAGAGAAAGTAGGGGCGGTTTCGGTAAAAACTATTGAAATGTCACAAGGTCAAAAGCTCTCACGTCTTATTGCTTGGACTTTTTTAAACGAAGAGCAGCAGCAAGAATGGCGTCAAGAGCGCTGGAGTTAATTTAACTTTGGCATAGATAAGCGATGTATTTATTAATACATCGCTTTGTGAATGGTTTTCATTAATATCAAAAGTTTACACAGTATTAGAATCATAGAACATAAACTATGTTAATTTAATGTTGCTTCCTCTAGCAGTCCAATAATCTCACTCTCTGTTTCCGGTATTCTTGCCAATTCTAATAGAGGAGAATCACCTCATTTCAGCATATAAGCCGTATTTGTATAGTGAATATGATGAAACTATTTTTCGTTTATACAAAGTTCGGTATAGCATCTTTTATCTTTTCTTAATTCCATAACTCCTCCATTTTACAATAATTCAACAATATTATTATTTCGTTGTTAACATAATAACCCAAATAAAGTTAATCAATTGTTAATCAATCACTAACCGGTGAGTACGCCGTGTGAGCCGTGCATTTCATTACTCAGCATTAAAACTTATACAATAAAAAAACTTGTACAAGGTGATCCATTTGTCTACATTAACTGTACAAGAATTAATAACTGTATAAGTTTGGAGGCGGGTATGGGTATCCCTGTAGGAATAAGTTCATGTGTATTAGGCGAGAAGGTACGTTTTGATGGCGGTCATAAACGTAATCGTTTTGTAGCGGAAGACTTAGCTGAATACTTTAGCTTTAGAGCAGTATGTCCTGAAATGGCTATTGGGATGTCTACGCCGCGTCCGGTGATCCGCTTACAAGACAATGGCATTGAAGTACGTCTAGTTGATAGTAAAGATAACACTATCGATCATACTGATAAAATGAAGGCTTTTGCCGATGAAATTATACCAAGTTTTGAATGGTTACGTGGCTATGTGGTGTGCGCTAAATCACCGTCTTGTGGTATGGAGCGAGTTAAGCTGTATTTAGAAAATGGTAACTCAGTGCCAGGCGGTTCTGTGGGTATTTATACCAAACGTCTGATGGAAACAATGCCATGGTTACCTATTGAAGAAGATGGCCGTCTATGTGACCCAGTATTACGAGAGAACTTTATCTTCCGAGTTTATGCGCTTGATGATTTATATCGTAGTGTTGACGGTGGTATTACGCGAGGAAAAATTATTAAGTTTCATTCTCGTTACAAACTTTGCTTAATGGCACATCATCAAGCGTCTTATCGTTCGCTTGGACGCTTGGTATCGAAAATTCATGAGTGGGACGATTTAAGCGAGTTTTTCTTAACATATCGTCAGCAATTTATGGATGCTATAAAAAACCGAGCAAGCCGTAAAAACAACACCAATGTGTTAATGCATATTCAGGGTTACTTTAAGCGTGACTTAGACAAAGATCAAAAAGCAGAGTTACGTGATGTAATTATGCGCTATCGTGAGGGAAATATTCCTTTAATTGCCCCGCTAACACTTATTAATCATCACTTAACAGTAAACCCTGATGAATATCTTGCAATGCAAGCATATTTATCTCCTTACCCTGAAAAACTAAAGCTTCGTTTCTCATTGTAATATTGAAATTAAGAGTAAATATAGTGAATCAATTCAACCCTAAAAAGTTGTTAAACAGTAAGTGGACTGCTGCAGTCCCTAAAAATAAAGAAAAACATTTTATTATTACTGAACTTGAAATTAATGAGGAAGGTAAGGTACTGCATTGCACGATGGAAGCAGTAATGTCTAAACGTGAATTTATAATTAATTGGCAAGACTTAAGAAATACTTCGTTGTGGCATCAAGGGTGGAAATAATGTGAGCAATGTTATTAAGAGAAAAGATGTAACTAATCATTACAGTATTATTACATTCAATATTATTTTATAGCAATATTACCCTTAATATTTTTGTGGTTTATATAATTAAGCGTCAACGGAGTATTTATGGCGATTATAGTAGGAATAAGTGGTTGCCTTTTAGGACAACAAGTACGTTTTGACGGTGGTCATAAGCGTTTTAAATTCGCAGACGAAGAGTTAAGTGATTATTTTGAGTTCAAGCCTGTTTGTCCAGAAGTCGGCATTGGCATGACGATCCCGCGTCCAGTTATTCGTTTATTGGATAACAGCATTGATATTCGTTTAGTTGATAGTAAAGATACTACTCTTGATTACACGGATAAAATGAACGCATTTACTGATAATGTTTTACCTTCATTAGAAACATTATGTGGTTACATTGTATGTGCTAAATCGCCTTCTTGCGGTATGGAGAGAGTGAAACTTTACCTTGATAATGGTCACTCAGTTCCTGGCGGCTCTGTGGGTATTTATACAAAACGACTTATGCAGAAAATGCCTTGGTTACCGATTGAAGAGGACGGCCGTTTATGCGATCCCGTATTAAGAGAAAACTTTGTTTTTCGGGTTTATGCACTTAATGATTTATATGAGAGTGTAAAAGGTGAAGACGGAATTACTCGCAATAAATTAATGAACTTTCATGCTCGATATAAATTAGCCTTGATGGCAAACCATCCAGCAACGTACCGTAAGCTTGGTCAGTTATTAGCTAAAAGTCATCAATGGAGCGATATTAATGCGTTCTTTGTAGAGTATCGTCAATTATTAATGGACGGTCTTAAGCATCGTTCAAATTGCAAAACGAATACGAATGTATTGCTACATATTCAAGGTTACTTTAAACGTGATTTAGATAAACAACAAAAAGCAGAACTACGCGATGTTATTATGCGTTATCGTGAAGGTAACCTGCCATTAATTGCGCCGTTAACACTCATTAATCATCATTTATCATTAAATCCTAATGAGTATTTATCAAAGCAAGCTTATTTAGCGCCATATCCTGAAGCGTTGAAGTTACGTTATTCACTTTAAATTTAGCATTGTGGAGTTTATGGGATATAACGCCGTTTATTGAACTAATATAACCTTTAGGCTATATCAATATATTATTAAATGTAGTTTTTATATTTATTATTCTTTTCAATTATTCAAGGTAGAAAAATGAAAGACGAAACGCTATCCATTCATAGTGGTTATGAAACCGATCCGACAACCAAATCAGTCGCAACGCCGATTTATCAAACGGTTGCCTATGAGTTTGATGATGCACAACACGGCGCAGATCTTTTTAATCTTGAAGTGCCGGGAAATATTTACACTCGTATCATGAACCCAACCAATGACGTATTAGAAAAACGCATGGCCGCGCTTGAAGGAGGTATTGCAGGTTTAGTGGTGAGTGCTGGAAGCGCTGCGATTCACTATGCGATTTTAACCTTAGCTCAAGCTGGGGATAATATCGTATCAACACCACAACTCTATGGCGGAACTTATACGCTATTTGCTCATATGCTACCAAGCCAAGGAATTGAAGTTCGGTTTGCAAAAGATGATAAGCCAGAATCTATGGCTGCGTTAATCGATGAAAATACCAAAGCGGTCTATTGTGAAAGTATTGGTAATCCTAGTGGTAATATCATTGATATAGAAAGGGTATCTCAACTAGCACATGATAAAGGTGTACCTGTTATTGTAGACAACACGGTTGCAACTCCTGTGCTATGCAAACCTATTGAATTTGGAGCAGATATTGTTGTGCACTCATTGACAAAGTATGTGGGTGGACATGGGACAACATTAGGTGGTGTTATTGTTGATTCAGGGAAATTTCCATGGGCACAGTATAAAGATCGATTTCCTGTATTTAGCCAACCAGAGCCGTCTTATCATGGTGTTGTATATAATGAGGCCTTTGGTGAAGCGGCATTTATTGGTAGAGCACGAACTGTGCCACTAAGAAATACAGGTGCTGCGCTGTCTCCTATGAATGCGTTTATGCTGATACAAGGTTTGGAAACTTTACCATTACGAATGGAGAGACATACAGAAAATGCTCTTAAAGTTGCACAATATCTCGCTAACCATGACCAAGTGAGTTGGGTTAACTATGCTGGTCTTCCTGATTCAGATTATTACGAGTTATCACAAAAATATACCAAGGGTAAACCTTCTGCGATCTTGTCGTTTGGATTGAAAGATGGTTATGAAGCAGGTGTTCGTTTTTATGATGAGCTCGGTTTATTTAAACGCTTGGTGAATATTGGTGATGCTAAATCACTGGCTTGTCATCCTGCCTCAACCACGCATCGACAAATGACACCAGAAGAGCAGTGCCAAGCTGGTGTTTATCCTGAAATGATCAGACTATCTATCGGCATTGAACATATTGATGACATTATTGCTGATTTAGAACAAGCTCTTAACGCATAATTTCTTTCGCGGTGGCAATCATTATTTTGATTGCCACAATACTTAGCTTGTTTCAAATTGCTACTCATTTCCTCTTTTTTTGATGTGATACAACTCTAATTTCAATCTTGTACAAAGTTAAAGTATTGTACAAGTTGGAGATTTAACACTATAGTTATACATGAAGAGGTAATTGTACAAGTTTGTATTTTTATGTTCTTAAGCTAATTATGTAATAACGAATAAAGGTAATAATTTGAACGTTGAAATTAAGTTATATTCAATTAGTGAAGTATCTGAAGTAACGGGGGTTAACTCTGTAACTTTACGTGCATGGCAGCGTAGATATGGTTTATTAGTACCTCAACGAACCCCAAAAGGTCATCGCCTTTATACCGATAGCGACATTACTAAAATCCATGAAATTTTAACTTGGTTAGCGAAAGGAGTTTCAATTGGTAAGGTTAAACCTTTATTAGAAGGTACTGCTGAACATCATGAATTAAATGTTGAAAAAATAGAAATGGTTGACGAAACCATCTATTTAATTGAGCAGGGTAAAGTACAACAAATAGAAAAACGTGTACGTGAAGCACTAAAACTTTATCCATTTATTGTTTTAGAAGAGCAGTTTTTAAAGCCAATTGAACAATATATAACACGTAGTGATAATCCATTAAAAACATTACAAAAAAGTGTGTGGAACTCAGCACTAACGCAATGCTTTATTACCGTATTAGCGAAAGTTAATTCAGATAAAAACACCCCAAGTCTCGTACTGAGTTATTCATCATCTGATAATCATTTGGTATGGCAACAAGCTTTAAAACTAGCGTATGAAGGTTATTACGCGGTTGTTTTATCTGACTTATTAGGAAAAATCACGGGATTATCAGCATTTATAACAGAGCATGATATTAAGAGTGTCTATATCGTTGGAGAAAACAAGCTTGATAATAAACAGTTAGCTGACATTGAAATAATAGAAAAAGAAAGCAATGTTCAAGTTTCTTTTATTGGAAGTATAAAAATGATCCACCAGCAGTAGCAGTTAAAATATCTAACAGCTTATTTATTTTAATAAGCTAATAGAATAGGAGTGATGATGACAAATAAGACAGTAACTGAGCAACACGTTGTTATTTGGTTTCGTTCAGATTTACGTGTTGTTGATAATACAGCATTAAATCATGCAATCGATAGTGGGCTTCCTATTATCGCACTCTTTATTGCAACGCCTATGCAGTGGCACCAACATAATATGGCGGCAGTTCAAGTAGACTTTATTCATCGTCGGTTACAAGTATTAAAGCAACAGTTGGCTAAACGCAATATTCCTTTGCAAGTGATTGAAGTTAATGACTTCGCTGAATCAGTTCATGTTATTGATCAGGTTTGTTTTGATTATAATGCTGTGCATGTTTTTGCGAATAAACAATATCCAATTAATGAGCAACAACGTGATAACTTTGTAGGCGAACTTATTGCAAAAAAAGGTATAAAATTCAGTATCTTTGATGATAATTATATTTTGCAACCTGAAACGGTTTTAACGCGTGATGGGGAGTTATTCAAAGTATTCACGCCTTTTAGAAACGCATGGATAAAACGTTTTACGTTATCCCCTAGTTACCCTGTAACAAAAAAAAGTGACATTGTAACTAGCGATGCGGTGTTCAAATTGCTGTCTGTAAGTAATCCAATCAAAGCATTCAATTATCCCATCATTGATAGCGTGTTATGGCCTGTAGATGAAGAAACTATTGCACAAAGGCTAGAAACGTTCTTTGAAACAAAAGCAGAAACATATCACCAGAACAGAGATTTTCCTGCTATTGATGGTACGAGTTGTTTATCTCCTTATCTAGCAATTGGTGCGCTATCAGCTAGGCAGTGTTTGTATCAGCTATTACAGCACTTTCCAAATGCATTAGAAATTAATAAGGATGATGGCGCTTTTACATGGTTAAACGAGATTGTATGGCGTGAGTTTTATGGTCATTTACTTCATCGTTACCCTGAATTAAGTCAACATCAGCCATTTCAAAAGTTTACTCGGTTTGTGCAATGGAAAGATGACGCAGTATTACTTAAAGCATGGCAAGAAGGAAAAACAGGGTTCCCAATTGTCGATGCCGCTATGAGGCAATTGAGATCAACAGGTTGGATGCATAACCGTTTACGTATGATCACGGCAAGTTTTCTAACGAAAGATCTGTTATGTGATTGGCGTGTAGGTGAGCAGTGGTTTATGCAACACCTCATTGATGGTGATTTCGCATCCAATAACGGAGGTTGGCAGTGGGCCGCATCAACAGGTACTGATGCACAACCTTATTTCAGAGTATTTAACCCAACACTACAAGGGCAACGATTTGATCCAAAAGGTGATTTCATCCGTACATGGGTTAAGGAATTAGAACATGTTCCGGATAAATACATACACACGCCGCATCAATGGGCGAGTGCAGAATCACTGAATTATCCATTGCCGATTGTCGATCATAAGGAAGCTCGTCTAATCGCAATTGAGTCTTTTAAACAAGCAAAGGCTTATATGGATATTCATCAATAACCCCGGTGGAGGAATAAATAATGGACGCAGTGATAAACCCTGCATTAATTAAGTTTTTTAATGTATATGGACAACTAGGAAAGGACAACCTCTCTCAATTGTCTGACGTTTATCATCACTTAGTTATTTTTGAAGATCCTGCACATAAAATTGAAGGTTTTAGTGCTTTAGAAGCTTACTTTTTTAACCTTTATCAAAATATAAACAGCTGTCGATTTGTTATTAATAGCTACGTAGAAGATGATCATGAAGCATTTGTTCAATGGACAATGCACTTTTCACATCCTCGATTACAAAATGGTAAAGAACGCACTTTAGAAGGCTGTACTCAGCTGAAATTTGAACAAGATAAAGTGATTTATCATCGTGATTATTTCGATATGGGAGAAATGATTTATGAAGGTCTACCCATGTTTGGACGCATTATTCGACACATCAAATCAAGGTTAGGGCAATGAATCAGGTATTGATCACAGGTGCTAGTTCAGGGATTGGCAAACAGCTTGCATGTGATTATGCAGATAACGGATGGCGTGTTATTGCTTGTGGTCAAAATGCGCAGCGTCTAGATAAATTACAAGAAGAGCATCAAACAATTGAAACATTACGTTTTGATGTGACAGATTTTGAAAACACACGATTGGCGCTTACATCTTTAGAGACACTACCAGAGTTAATTATTTTAAATGCGGGTACGTGTGAGTACATTAATGAAGGAAAGATTGATACAGCATTAGTTAAACGTGTTTTCGATGTCAATGTGTACGGGGTTCTACATTGCATAGAAGCTTTACAAGCGCGATTTAACCAAAAAACGCATTTAGTCATTATTAGTTCTTCTGCCAGCTTTGTCGCTTTACCACGTGCAGAAGCCTATGGCGCCTCTAAGGCTGCAATGAGCTATATCACTCAAGCACTTGCTGTTGATCTTGCTTTTTTGAATATGAAAATTACGTTAGTGAATCCTGGTTTTGTAAAAACGCCACTAACAGATAAAAACGATTTTACGATGCCAATGTTAGTATCACCCGAATATGCATCAAAAAAAATAAGATCAGGTATTGCTGCTGGAAAAAAAGAAATTAGTTTTCCAGCTACTTTTACACTGTTTCTTAAATCTATTGCGCTTTTGCCAATTACACTTCGATTGGCTGTGATTAAACTAATGACGGGGAAATCATAATGAAAATAGCCATTATAGGTTCCGGTATTTCAGGCTTGACGTCCGCTTGGTATTTACATCAAGAACACGAAGTTACTGTTTACGAGGCAAACAGTTATGTCGGTGGGCATACTGCAACGGTTGATGTCACTGTAGATAGCGGTGATTATGCCATCGATACTGGGTTTATTGTTTTTAATGATCGTACTTATCCAAACTTTGAAAATTTGCTTGAACAGCTTGAAATAGCAGGGAAGCCAAGCGAAATGAGCTTTAGTGTTCATAATGAACGTACGGGGCTTGAATATAATGGGCATACTATTTCATCACTATTTGCTCAGAAACGTAATTTATTGAATCCCGCCTTTTATCGTTTTTTGTATGAAATCACTCAGTTTAATAAGCTTGCTAAAAAGGTTGTTGGTGATAGTGAGTCAATGAATCAAACACTTGGTGATTTTTTAATTCAGCATCAGTTTAGTGATTACTTTGCCGAAAATTATATCTTACCGATGGGGGCTGCCATTTGGTCTTCAACGTTATCAGATATGAGACGTTTTCCCTTAGCTTTCTTTTTACGCTTTTTCTTAAACCATGGTTTGTTAGATATTACTAATCGTCCACAGTGGCGTGTAATACCAGGTGGTTCACGTGAATATGTTCGGAAAATGATGTCTTATATCGGGGATTGTATTCATTTAAATAGCCCAGTATCTTCAGTTAAGCGCAATAAAGGTAAGGTAATTGTTACGGTTAATACTAAGCAAGAAGAATTCGATCAAGTCATTTTTGCTTGTCATAGTGATCAAGCGTTAAAAATGCTGTCTGATGCAACATCAGAAGAAAACTACGTGTTATCAGATATTCATTATCAAGAAAACGAAGTTGTTCTTCATACCGATACATCTTTATTACCTAAACGTCATACTGCATGGGCATCTTGGAATTATTCGTTACCTAAATCTCGTGATGCTCGAGAACGTAATTTAGCGTCACTGACTTATAACATGAATATACTTCAAGGCATTCTAGCACCTGAAACGTTTTGTGTAACCCTTAACCAAACTGAGTCAATAGATAAAGACAAAATATTGCGTAAATTTGTTTATTCTCATCCTGTTTTCAATTCTAAAAGTATTGCGGCTCAGCAAAAGCGTCATCTGATAAATGGACAAAATCAAACATGGTTCTGTGGTGCGTATTGGTATAACGGTTTTCATGAAGACGGGGTACGTAGCGCGTTAGATGTTGTTGAAGCAATAAAAATGCAATCATTGACACAATCAGAAGTTGAAGATGATACAGCGCAATCTCTGAATGTTTCTCTTGAACCATCGTACAATAGTGTCATACGAAGTTATTAGTATGGGTAAAGATAACCAGCTTAGAAGCGGTATTTTTCAAGGATGGGTTAGGCATCGACGTTTTACTCCAGTGGATCATAGATTCACCTATTCTATGTTTATGCCCCATATCCACTTAAACGAATTAGATCAGTTGGATAAACAAGTGAAAGGTTTTGGATTATCACTGTTTAATTTCGCTCGATTTCGACGTGATGATTACGTAAAAGGGGATCCTGATTTAGCTCAAGCCGTAAAAGATAAGGTCTATGCGCTAACAGGGAAAATGATTGATGGCAATGTCACTATGTTATGCCACTTACGTTACTGCGGATTGTATTTTAGCCCACTTAATTTGTATTACCTCCATGATAATGAAGGTCAATGGCAATATATGTTAGCCGAAGTAAGTAATACACCTTGGAACGAGCGCCATTACTATGCGATACCGGCACCGCAATATTGGCAGGGACGTGAATATAGCCATGATAAGGCATTTCATGTTTCACCGTTTAACCCTATACATCAACAGTATCATTGGCGAGTAACAGAGCCTGATAGCAATTTACTGGTTAATTTAGCTGTTAGTCGATATAAAGATTGCATCTCTCCGAGCGAGTATTCGAATGATTTGAAAAATAGCCATCAAAAAGTCTTTGATGCCACCATGCAGATGCGTAAACAAAACTTCACATCTGCAATACTTATTAAGCAATTACTGCTTACACCGATTATGACAATAAAGGTTGTTATAGGTATTTATTGGCAAGCGCTTAAATTATTTATTAAAGGCGTACCAATTTATGATCACCCAAATAACACACCGTATGAAAAAGTAAATAAACATAAGATTAAACGAGGGAATGACAATGCTTAGAAGCGATGTACAACAATCATCATCAGTTAATGTATCAGCCTCTGATCATGCATCTCGGCATATTTTATTTAAAGTATTAAAACACCTTTCTAATGCGGGCTTAAGTGTTTCTGATTCAACGGAAGGCACCGTCTTCTTTGGTGACAAACAAGCACCGCTACAAGCGAGTATTAATGTCCATAACCCGCTTTTTTATAAACGCTTACTGACGGATGGCAGCATTGGTGCAGGGGAAGCGTATATGGAAGGCTGGTGGGATTCACCAAACTTAACCAATGTAGTACGGGTTTTGGCTAAGAACCTGACAACCTTAGATAAGCTAGAAGCAAAAATGGGTTGGATGAGTCGAATCTCCGAACAGATTGGGCACTTGCTGCGTAAAAATACCATTAAGAATGCGCGCAAAAACATATCAGCACATTACGATCTTGGTAACGATCTTTATCGTCACTTTCTTGATCCTAATATGCTCTATTCTTCAGCAATTTACCTCAATAAAAATGACACGTTGGATCAAGCACAATGGAATAAAATGGATCGTTTGTGTCAGAAATTAAAATTGACTGAAGACGATCATTTACTAGAAATTGGTACCGGTTGGGGCGGTATGGCGATTCATGCAGCGAAATACTACGGTTGCCGTGTCACCACTACCACGATTTCTGAACAACAATATTTATGGGCTAAAGAGCGAGTTGAAAAAGAAGGCTTATCCGATCGTATTACCTTACTCATGGACGATTACCGTGATTTAACGGGGCAATACGATAAGTTAGTATCGGTTGAAATGATAGAAGCCGTCGGTAAGCAATACCTTAAAACCTATATTGAAAAGTGTCAGTCATTATTAAAACCAACTGGCTTAATGGCGATTCAAGCAATCACAATTGCCGACCAACGTTATGATAGTTACAGCCGTGGTGTCGACTTTATTCAAAAACATATATTCCCTGGCGGTTTCTTACCTTCAATTACCGTATTGCTTGAAAATCTAACACAGCACAGTGATTTCGTGATGCGAGATATAAAAGACATTGGTTTAGATTATGCGAAAACTCTTGAAGATTGGCATCAGCAGTTTAATGAGAATGCCGTAGCATTAGAGAAATATGGCTACGACGAAAGATTTATGAGGATGTGGCGTTTTTACTTTGCTTATTGCGAAGGTGGTTTCTTAGAGCGCACCATTAGTACTATTCAATTTGTAGCAAGTCGCCCGCAATGGAGAGAGTAAATCTATTGGGAAACAAACTAAAAGTGTTATTGGCCGGTATGGTGTTTAACTTCTATTGGTTAGTCGCTGTATGGGGTCAATATCGTTTTACTTATATCTTGGTTTTCATACTAATAGCCACATGGTTTATGGAATCTAAGGCGTGGCGTTTCTCTGTATTAGCATCGATACCCGGAATAATCATTGATTCAATGCTTAGACATTGGCAGATGTTTGATTTCCCAATACCTAATCGAACGCCACTTTTCTTTAATGTCGAAATTATTGGGCTGATACCAACTTGGCTAATATTGCTTTGGTTGGGTTTCACAACCTTTGTTTGGGTTCTACGATCATCAATTAATGGCTTTGCCACACATTGGTTGCTGGTGGCTGGCAGTCTTGGCGGTGCTTTGAGTTATTGGTCTGGAATGAAATTAGGTGCGGTAATTTGGCAACTTGAAACGTTAGATACATTCTTTGTGTTAATAGTGATCTGGTTTGCTGTAACGGCGTATCTTTTATGGTTACTGCGTGTTTTAAATAAAGAGCCAAATAATCCGACAGCAAAGGAGCAATAAATGCGATCACTCGTTATCTTTTTTGGTTTATTGATGTGCTCCAATGTTGCTAAAGCAGAAACGGGCAATAGCAGTAAACAGATACAAAGTAACGCCTCTCCACAGTTACAGACACTCAGTGATATATACCCTTGGTATCAGTGGAAAAAAGTGGGTGAAGCAACACTTGAGTGGGGAATATGGGATATTTACAACTCAGAGCTAAAAACGCCAACAGGACGTTACAAAGGCACGGAAGATGATTTAGCTTTAATTATTAATTATTTACGTAATATCGATAAAGATGCCTTGTTGGATGCGACCGAAGAACAATGGCAAGATTTAGGTTTTAGCAGCCAACAGATAACACCATGGATAAAAACGTTATCAACAATATGGCCAGACGTTAAAAAGGAAGACAGATTAACTTTCGTTCTCCGTAATGGTGAAGGGCAGTTTTATCAGCAAGGTAAACCACTAGGGAAAGTTCTATCACCATCGTTATCACAAAGCTTTATTGCTATTTGGTTATCACCAAAGACATCGTACCCAGAATTACGTCAGCAGTTAATTGGAAAATAGCGATATTCAAACACTCTGTATGTTAATTATAGAAAGTTAGACAAAGGAATAGGGTCATAACATGAAAAAAATAACCTCAATATTATTAGCATTAATGTTGCTTTTGACAGGGTGTACAGCGTCTATTTCTGATTATAAATCTTCACAACCCAAGTTTGATTTATTTGGTTACTTTGCTGGTAAAACAACAGCATGGGGAATGTTGCAAGATTATAAAGGTAAACAAACGCGCCGATTTACAGTTGATATTGTTGGTACAGTAAAAAATAGTACCTTAACCCTTGTCGAAGACTTTGTTTTTGATGACGGTGAAACCCAACAGCGTATTTGGACGATAGAAAAACAAGCTGATGGACGATATACCGGAACTGCAGGCGATGTTATTGGTGAAGCGCAAGGGGTTGAGATAGGTAATGCGCTGCAATGGCAATATACCTTAGCGATCCCTGTAGATGATTCCGTTTATAATATTAAGTTTAATGACTGGATGTATCGGCAGGATGAAAAGCACATGTTCAATGTTGCAACTATGACCAAATTTGGCTTTGAAGTGGGTAAAGTGACGTTGTTTTTCCAAAAAAGATGAGTAATTTAAATTTGTAATACCACATTTTCTCTATCTATTTATATCGCAATAATAAGCCAGTTTGATTGACTGGCTTTTTTGTGCGAATAATCACGTGGTAACCTATATATTATTTTAAATCAATACTTTGGAATCTAGTTACTACTTTGGATGGATATTTGCTGAAATTCGATATCAAAATGTGATAAAGAAACAGAAAGAAGAAAACGGTAACCATTAAATACGAGAGATCGTTCTCTTCTAGCACATCTTTAATCAAAAGATTAAAAGCCTACATTAAAGCAGGCTTTGATTTAACTAACTTGATGTTGGCTATCACCCAAAACCACGCGACATTGCAACGATACGTTTTAATACCCAACGGATAAGTAAAGGTGTACGGTTGTTTTTCTCATCGCGAGTGTATTTAACGATTGCCAACGCCATATCGGGTTTCGCTGTTTTTCTTAATACCTTATGAATGATTTTACGCATCGGTATTTTAGTATCCGTGATGTTTGCCAAGTCACGAAACAAAGGTTCATAGCCATTCTTATATAAGAAATGCTCAATATCTCTTGCTGGTAATACAGTTAATCGTTCACGCTCGGGATCATCACCAAGCATATTACGCACTTTTTCAGCGTATTTTTTACCTGCGGGATCGCCATCTGCCACTAAATGCCATTCAATACCGAGTATCTTTGCTAACTTGATCAATGGCTTTAATCCACTTTGCGCAAACTCAATGATTTGAATCCCTTCTGCGGCAAGGTTATAACCATTTAGGTGCGCCATTTCATTAAATAGCCATACTTCCGTTTCTCCTTCAACCAGCAGCCATACTCTTGCAAAGAAAGCACTTGGGCGATGCATTCGTACGTGAAAGGTGACTTTGCGCGTATCATCTTTACTTAATTCCCCATTGTCTACGCCATAAACTTCTGTTTTATGTGGCTGACGGATCAATTTCTTAATCGCAGTTAATGGTGCAGACGTTAATAGCTCGGGGCTGTTAGTGGTTAAGATCTTTTGCATCGGCATGTTTTGAATAAACGCCCACGCCTGATGGAGCATGATTGGATGCAAACGACCTTCTGGATCTTCTAAGATCATGATAGGTCGTGAAATACGTTTTAACTCGACAGGACCTCTTGCTCGAATATATTCATTCAATAATCCCATTAACAATAAACGCGCCTGCTTTGTCATGTGAGGTTGAATGAGTTGATCAAACGGATTCGCATATAAACCATGCGTATTGCTCTGTTGTAATGAAGAGTAGTGCGGCGACAAGGCTTTACTTCGCTGGTGGGGCGCAAAGGCAAAGTAATGATCTACTAATGATCGTAACGTAGTAATACTACTTTTAATTTCAGCTGTACTAACATGACCGGGCTGAGTCATTAACCGCCGACAGGTATTATCTAAACGCTTTTGTACGCGAAGTTCTTGCGGCGTTTGCGCTGATGTCTGTTCATTACTGCCGTCATGACGTTCTTCGTGTAGACGTCTCGAATCACGAATACGGACAATAGGGTGAAGCACCATTAACTGACGAATGAACTTATCCGTATCAGGATGTGAAATGCCATGACCATTTGGATGTAAAAATTGTCTATTAGTAATGATCTTATCGTTTTCAATATGGCTGTGAATTTGATAGTAAAAATGTTTTATACCGTCTTTTTCTGAGAGAAAAGGCTGAAACCCACGATAGCGACGGGCATTATGTTCGCCTTTATAATCTTCATACCAATGTAAAACAATCTGAATTTCTGTCGCTCGTTCATTACCCAATGCATGATCGATATGGAAATCGGAAAAATTAAACTCGTAAAACTCAGCATCTGGAGACAATGCTAAACAAAGCGCATCGAGCAAAGAGGATTTACCCCACGCATTTTCACCAATAAGGACTGTTAACTCTTTAAAAGACAAGGATAAACGCTTAATACCACGGAAACCGGATATTTCAATTCTTTCTAAATGCATAAAACTCTATAAACCTCGTTTATTCCTGTATACGATATAGTAAATCACTCGTTGATTCGCGAGAACTGATCACATATTGATAGCATGATATGCTTTAAATAGTTAAGTGATTTCAAACAAATAATAATAGAAGGAAGAGTTAGATGGCTAAGATTATTCACTCAATGATCCGTGTGTTAGATCTTGACGCTTCATTAAAATTTTACAAAGAAGCATTAGATTTAGAGATTGCTGAGCGTTTAGATTTTGAAGGGTTTAGTCTGGTTTACTTACGTAACGATGAAAATGATATGGAGCTTGAACTGACTTGGAATGAGGGAACGGAAGAACCGTATACCCATGGTACAGGTTATGGTCATATTGCTGTCGCTGTTGACGATTTAGAAGCTGAACATGCAAAATTAACTGAATGTGGTTATGCGCCTTTAGAGATTAAAGAGTTTTTCCGTGAGGGGACTTTATTAGCGAAGTTTTTCTTTGTGCAAGATCCGGATGGTTACAAAATTGAGTTTTTACAACGCCATGCTCGCTACCAGTAACATTTAAGCATAGAAGATTTAATGGATAGTAAGATGATAAATAGCAATTAGTCTTACTATTCCTTAAATGATTACCATTAATCATGCTATATTGATATCTATCACAGTTATTTTGTCTTACAGTGAAATCATTTAGGCTAAATAGGTGACTTATACTAAACATATCTCTCATTCATATGAGTCCTTCAGGGAGAGACGTAATTTTTTATGACAAAGAATAATAAAAAAGCAAAGATTACATTTGCTCATATCAATGATACGCATTCAAATTTTGAACCATCATCTATATCACTAAATTTACCTGAACACGTTTTAGATACTGAATCCTCGGTATATGCCAGTTGTGGTGGTTTTTCTCGTATTTCATCGGCGGTGAGTGAATTAAAAGCTGAAGCGTATTTGAATCAACGAGAATTCATGTTTTTACACGCAGGTGATTGTTTCCAAGGTACATTGTATTTCTCACTATATAAAGGTATGGCTAATGCTGTATTACTGAATGCTATTGGTGTAGAGGCAATGGCGCTTGGTAATCATGAGCTTGATATGGGTAACGATTGTGTGGCTGATTTTCTTGATCATACGCATTTTCCGTTACTAGCTGGTAATTGGGATCTGTCGCAAGAAGATCAGACCAAGTCTAATCCGCTACGAGATAAAGCCAATGTTTACGCTTATGACAATAGCACTGAAACTGCGAAATATATTGTAAAAGATGTGCATGGTGAGCCTGTTGCGATTTTTGGTTTGGCTATTGAAAATATGGCTGGCATTGCGAACCCAGATCCTGATACTCACTTTATGAATGTTGAGACGGTTGCGCGTAACACTGTTCAACATCTACATGAGCAGGGTATTAATAAGATTGTTGTGTTAAGCCATCTAGGCTATGACCATGATATTGAGCTTGCTGAAGCTGTTAATGGAATAGGCGTTATTATTGGTGGTCATACTCACACCATGCAAGGTGATTTCACCAACATTGGTTACGGTAAAACCGATAAATACGCACACACTGTTAATAATACCTGTGTTGTTCAAGCGGGCTGTAATGCACTTGCTGTGGGACATATAACACTGGAGTTTGCAGAAGACGGAACTATTGAACAAGCGTTTGGTGCTAATCAACTATTACTTGGGCGTCAATTTACAGTAGATGCAAGCCGTACCGAGCATTTAGAAATTGATGATCATGAAATCGTTCGTCATTTTTTAAGCGAGCAAGATAACATTCGTTTTGTAGTGAAAGATCCTATCATTGAAAATATTCTCAATGAGCACTATCGTCCTGCGGTACGCGCACTGCAAACAGAAGAAATTGCTGTCATTAACGAGCCGCTTCGTCATATTCGTATTCCCGATCAGCGTGGCCCAAGCCAAATAGCTCCTTGGGTTGTTGAAAGTTTTGTCTGGAAAGCTCGTGAGCTAGGCTATAACGTTGATTTTGGTATTCATAATGCTGGTGGCGTTAGGTGCTCGTTAAATCCAGGTATTATTACACCTGCAGATATCGCGGGGAAATTATTACCGTTTGCTATTGGTATTATGATTTATAGCGTTAAAGGTAAACGTATTCGTCAAGCGCTTGAAGGAGCGATTGATAATGCGATTAATAATGGTGTAGAAGGAACTGGCGATGGAAGTTTTCCCTATGTGGCAGATCTTCGATATACCTATCGTTGTTGTGCAGTTAAAGGTACACGAATTGAGCTATTAGAGCATTTACAAGACGGTAAGTGGATACCTGTTGAAGATGAGAAAGTTTATAGTTCAGTTTCATCGGGCTATACCGCAACAGGTAAAGAGGGCTATGCGCCATTGTTAGATTACATTAAAGAGCCAATGCCGCTTAACGTTACAATGGCTGATGCTTTTGAAGCTTATGCAAAAAAGAAAAAATACTTTGATGCACCAGTAGATAATAAAACGGTTTATATTCCCTGTACTGGCAATAAAGATGTTGCCTAAATACTAGGTATACTCACCGATAGAAAGAAAGCTTAAGCCGACTAACAATTTACTGTTAGTCGGCTTTCTTTTTATCGACAAATGAATTTTGGTGATCAAATTTAGTCTTGGCGATGAGTTTGATAATAACGGGTAAAGCATAAGTCGGAATTTGAATCGCTGCCATCAGTGCTAAATATTCAAATCCCAAATAACTGCTTGCTATGGTGTAGGTAAGTAATACATTACGATTAGCTGCAGTAATGGCATACAGCGTTTTGGATTGCTGATTACTCTTATAATAGGCTAAGTAAGTGATACCGAAAAATAATCCGCAAATTAAACAACCCAGTAGTAAATAGCTCATACCTTCGTGTAATGAACGTTCAAACATTTCCCTCAAAGGAGCGACAAGCCCAAGCGGAAAAGCAAAAATAAGCAGAACGGTTAACTTAGATATTCTGTTATGAATTTTCTGCAATACTTTTGGGTTTATCATTTTGTAGCAAAACGCAGAAATAGCCATTGGTCCAATAATGAATATCGTCAGTCTTTGTATATATTGGACAAAATCTAAGGTTACAGTGTCACTTTGGAGTAGCATAAGATTAAAAAATAATACGATTGGCATCATTAATGTTGATGCAATAGTCAATGCCATCGCATGTAATACATCATAACCTAAGGTTTTCGCTATTGCAGGTGTAGCAAATAATGTCCCTGTTGCAGTTACCGCCGTGATAGCAATAAATAGTGGAGTTGAAATGTTAAAGATATATAGCAATACAGCGGCGAATAAAGTGAGCCCAAGGCTATGGAAAAGCGCATAAGACCAAACAGTTTTAGATAACAACTTGCGGATAAGTAACTCTTGTTTAATTCCTAATAAAGTAAAAAGCATCAGGAAAAACAAGATATATGGTAAAGCAGGGAAGACAATACGACTAATACTAGGAAAGCTAAAACCGATGACACCTGCAAACATCAATAAAATAGCAGAATATTTATTAAGAAAATAAAGCATAAGTTAAAATCCTTTTGTTAACTTATTGTTATCATTGTTTTTGTTCAAATACAAAAAAAGATTCTATTTGAAACAAAAAACTATTCATTTAGTAATGTAATCGTTCTTAATAGTCTTTTGTGCTTTAGGGCAATAATCGCTAGTAATTAAGTGTTAACACATAAGAAAAACTAATGTCACTAAAGAAATATTGTCATTTATAGGTTAAGTAAACAGACGATAAACTACTCGCGTTTATTGAATCTAATACCTTTTTCAGGGGCAATCATGGCACAAACATTTGATGTGGACGCAGCTACAACGTTGCATCTTCAGGATAAAAAAAGTTACGAAGTAACGATCAAAGGATTGATTGCACACCTATTTGATATTGTATTTAACCGATCAAAAAAGTCAGTCACTTACAGTATTGAAGATATCCCAGTCCATTTACAGAAAGATATTGGTATTTATCGATAACATTTTGTATTGAGATTTTTAAAGTCGGCATGATTGCCGGCTTTTTTTTGTTTAAAATTCCGCTATTACCGCCTAAAAATAGTGAGTATTATTAGCTTTAGTTAACGTAAAATATTCATTGCTAAAAATAAAAATCTTATTAAATGATTTAGTCGTAGGAGTATAAAAATGGGCTTCTTATCAAAGCTATTTGGTTCTAAAAAATCAGAGGTTACCACTCAGGAAGTTGAGCCAACTCTTTATAATGGTTACTTAATTTATCCTGAACCGAAGCAAGAAGGAGGGCAATTTAGAATCGCTGGGAGAATTTGCAAAGAGATTAACGGAGAATTAAATACGCACCACTTTATTCGTTCAGACTTACTCAGTTCTCGTCATGATGCTGAAACATTTATGATTAAAAAGTCAGAAATGTTTATTAAACAAATGGGCGATAAAATGTTCAAACAAAAATTGTAGTAATATTCAACAAATTTCATTGCAATAGGGGTGGTATAAAAGTATCTTTATAAATATTAAAAATGGTTTTCACATCATACCATTTATCCTATTTGTGAATATCCATTTAAAAAATTATCAGTTAAGTATATTTATGGTTGGTTGTTTTTAAAACAATAAGTTGATTAGGTTTAATGTTTCTTATTGAGTATATAGCTGACAATTATCGTTTTAGAGTCAAAAGCTGATGGGAAATGTGATTCAGTCATTATTTTTATACGAACTATTATGAGTAAAAGAAATATAAATCTAGTTTTATTTCAGTAATGTAATAGCAATCAATAGGGTTTTTGACTTGTAGGTGTGGGGGTTTTTGTATTTTTACTACAAAAGGCTTGATATTGCTTTTTGAGTTGGATACAAAATGATTATGTTATAGCCAATGTACAGGGAATAATAATGCAGATTGGTGTACCGAGAGAGGTACTCGCTCATGAGACGCGAGTAGCTGCAACACCTAAAACGGTTGAGCAGATATTGAAAATGGGGTTCAGCGTTGTTGTTGAACAAGGAGCTGGACGTTTAGCAAGCTTTGATGATGCTGCTTATGAAGCGGCTGGTGCAACGGTTGTCTCAACTGATGAAGTATGGCAATCGGATCTTATTATTAAAGTGAATGCGCCGCAGGTAAATCCTGAAACAGGTGTAGATGAATTTGAGCTCATCAAAGAGGGTGCAAGCTTAGTTAGTTTTATTTGGCCTGCACAAAACCCTGAATTATTAGAAAAACTATCGTCTAAAAATATTAATATTATGGCGATGGATTCTGTACCTCGTATTTCACGTGCACAGGCACTTGATGCCTTAAGCTCAATGGCAAATATTGCGGGTTACCGTGCAGTTGTTGAAGCCGCTCATGAGTTTGGTCGTTTCTTTACTGGTCAAATTACCGCTGCAGGTAAAGTGCCGCCAGCTAAAGTCTTAGTCGCTGGCGCTGGTGTTGCAGGTCTTGCAGCTATTGGTGCTGCTGGTAGCCTTGGTGCGATTGTTCGTTCTTTTGATGTGCGTCCTGAAGTTAAAGAACAAGTTGAATCAATGGGCGCTGAATTCCTTGAAGTTGATTACAAAGAAGATACTTCAACGGGAGATGGCTACGCTAAAGAAATGTCTGATGAATTCAATAAAGCGGCTGAGCGTTTATACGCAGAGCAAGCGAAAGATGTTGATATTATCATCACGACCGCACTTATCCCTGGGCGTCCGGCTCCTAAATTGATCACCAAAGAAATGGTTGATTCAATGAAATCTGGCAGTGTTATTGTCGATCTTGCTGCTGCGAATGGCGGTAACTGTGCATACACTGAAGCTGATAAAGTTGTTACTACACCAAATGGCGTCAAAGTTATCGGCTATACAGATATGGTTGGCCGCTTACCAACACAGTCTTCTCAGCTCTACGGAACAAACCTTGTTAACTTACTTAAACTTCTTTGCAAAGAGAAAGACGGTAATATTGACATCAATTTTGATGATGAAGTATTACGCGGCCTAACGATTGTGAAAGCGGGTGAATTAACATGGCCTGCGCCGCCAATTAAAGTTTCTGCCGCAGCTCAACAACCTAAAGCGGCAGTAAAAGTTGAACCTAAAGTTGAAGAGCCAACATCACCTGTTAAGAAATTTGGCTTAATGGGTGCGGGTATTGCGCTTTTTGCTTGGGTGGCTAATTATGCTCCAGCAGAGTTTTTAGCGCACTTCACTGTATTCGTGCTTGCATGTGTGGTTGGATACTACGTAGTTTGGAATGTATCTCACTCTTTACATACTCCTTTAATGTCAGTTACTAACGCTATCTCGGGCATCATTATTGTTGGTGCTTTGCTCCAAATTGGGCAGGGAAACGGGGTTGTATCCTTCCTCGCGTTTATTGCTGTTCTCATCGCTAGTATTAATATTTTTGGTGGCTTTACGGTAACCAAAAGAATGCTAGAAATGTTCCGTAAAGATAAATAAGGAGTAACAAATGTCTGCAGGAATCGTACAAGCAGCTTATATTGTTGCTGCCGTACTGTTTATCATGTCTTTAGCGGGACTGTCTAAGCAAGAAACAGCACGAAACGGTAATTACTTTGGTATTGCTGGTATGGCAATCGCTCTGATTGCTACTATCTTTGGTCCTCACACTGAAGGCACTGTTTGGATTATCCTTGCGATGATCATTGGTGGTGCTATTGGTATTTTCTACGCTAAAAAAGTAGAAATGACCGAGATGCCTGAGCTTGTTGCTATGTTACACAGCTTCGTAGGTATGGCTGCGGTATTAGTAGGTTTTAATACTTACTTAGACCACGGTGACCTTACCGGTGTAATGTTAAACATTCACTTGGTTGAAATTTTCCTTGGCGTATTTATCGGTGCAGTAACCTTTACAGGTTCTTTAGTTGCATTTGCTAAGTTACGCGGTTTAGTTTCATCATCAGCACTAATGCTTCCTCACCGTCACAAATTAAACCTGTTAGCACTTGTTGTTTCAGCACTATTGCTAGTTTGGTTTGTACAGTCAGAAGGTTCATTAACTGCACTAATCTTAGTAACGATTATTGCGTTTGTATTTGGCTACCACCTTGTTGCTTCAATTGGTGGCGCTGATATGCCTGTGGTTGTATCAATGCTTAACTCATATTCTGGTTGGGCAGCAGCGGCGGCAGGTTTCATGTTAGCAAACGACCTTCTAATCGTAACTGGTGCATTAGTAGGCTCTTCTGGTGCTATCCTTTCTTACATTATGTGTAAGGCGATGAACCGTTCATTTATTAGTGTTATAGCTGGCGGTTTTGGTTCAGATGGTACAGCAGCAAGCTCTGATGAAGAATACGGCGAACACCGTGAAGCTTCAGCAGAAGAAGTGGCTGAAATGCTAAAAGATGCACGCTCAGTTATCATTACTCCAGGATACGGAATGGCGGTTGCTCAAGCGCAATATCCTGTTCACGAGATCACTGAGAAGCTACGTGCAAAAGGCATTGATGTTCGTTTTGGTATTCACCCTGTTGCTGGTCGTCTACCTGGACACATGAACGTGCTATTAGCTGAGGCGAAAGTACCTTATGACATCGTGTTAGAAATGGATGAGATCAATGATGATTTCCCACAAACTGATGTTGTACTTGTTATTGGTGCAAACGACACTGTTAACCCTGCCGCGATGGAAGATCCTAACAGTCCAATCGCTGGTATGCCTGTACTTGAAGTCTGGAATGCCAAAGAAGTGGTTGTGTTTAAGCGTTCAATGAATACTGGTTATGCCGGGGTTCAAAACCCATTATTCTTTAAAGATAATAGCCATATGTTGTTCGGTGATGCAAAAGACTCATGTTTGAAAATACTTGAACATCTTTAATCGTTGATCGATAAGAAAAAATGCCACTCACATGAGTGGCATTTTTATTTGTGATCAACAGACATCTGTAACATAACCAAAGAAATGTATTGTTCATAGAGAATCAATCGTTCACGAAGGCAACTATGCGTTATGTAAAAAATTTATATTCTATTTATAAGCAAGAGTTGAAATAGCAGCGAAGTGTTAAGCACAATCTAAACCTACCAAATTTCAAAGATAGATAATCATCATGTTTATTTGGTATAGGTTACTCGCTTAATGGCATAAATTAACGATATATATAATGTCTGCAGTTTTTTACATGACATTACATTGACAATTTAGTGAGAAACAATGTTAAAGTATATGAATGAAAACGTATGTACTTTTATTCTCACTATTATTTACTACTGCTAGCCATGCTGAAGGTGTTTCATTACCTGAAAGGTTGGCGGCCGTTCGAACAGATTTATTGGAAAGTGAACCTGTATCTACATACGATTTTCGTAAACTACAAAGCACTTATCCATCACCTTTACTGTTGCCTTCTAGCTTATTGCCACAAACGAAAGAATATCCACTTTCAGCGCTCAGGCAGCTATATCAAAACTCGCTAACATGTAAGGGGCCGTGGCCTTATTCTCCATCAGTAACACAGCCTGTAGTTTTTACTCGAGCCATTTGTAACAAGACAACGTTACCAAAAGGGTGGTTTGTTCGTTCAGGATATATTCATCCTGGCGGTGGTAGTTATGCATATCGTTATTTAGCTGAACACCCAGGAAAGGTGTCAGAACTAAGCAAGTTTTTGCATATTAAAGAGCACCCATTAGCGTCAGCGACAACTTTGCTTGGTCGTTTACAGCGAATGAATAGCGATGAAATTAAAGTTTTAATTTCTGGCGCTCGTTTCTTTATTGCGAACGGTGAGCTATGGGTACGAAATGGTAATGTCTATAACCTTTATAACCAGTCAACATGGTTAAAGGTTTTAGCCCGTCATGATTTGCATTTAAAACGCTTAAATCGTCATGATTTTTGTTTAGCTCAGAATGGAAATATATGTTGGCGTGAAGAGAATAAGTCGCACTTAACGTACTATTTACTAATATGTTTGTTAGTAAGTAATGCCTTATTACTGGTAAGTTGGGGAGTTTATCGTTTTCGTATTCGTCGCCGAGATATGCAAGAGCGAATGTTAGTTCTACAAATTTTGACGCATGAATTAAGAACGCCTATAGCAAGTTTAGCTATGACTGTTGAAGGGTTTAGACGTCACTTTGATGAATTACCTGAAGGTCTGTATGATGAGTTCAGACGTTTGACTGATGATTCAAGGCGATTAAGACAGTTAGCAGAAGCAAGTAAAGATTACTTACAAGCTAACCAACAACAATTAAGTACGCAAGAAGTTGAATCCGTCAATGAATGGTTAAGCTATCTTGCTGAAGAGTATGATGTAACTTTACATCTTGCTGAAGATAGAAGTGTTCACGTAAATATTTATTGGCTTGGTACATGTTTAGATAACTTATTTTCTAATGCTCATAAATATGGTGTAGCACCGATTACATTAACGACATCATACTATGATGGAAAACTTAAAATTGTGGTTCAAGACCAAGGCCCATTAAGCGCCAAAGATTGGTCTAAACTGCGTAAACCTTTTGTTAGTGAACAAGGTTTAGGTTTAGGTTTGACGATTGTAGAATCAATGATTAATAGAATGGGGGGGAAATTGAAATTAATAGGCCCACCAACCACATTTATATTGGAGATACCGTGTGAATCAAACTCTGCTACTGGTTGAAGATGACCGCAACCTTGCTGATGGTTTACTCGATTGCTTAAAGCAAGCTGGTTATAACTGTTTATATGCAGATTGCGCTAGTAAGGTAGACGCTTTATGGAAAGAGGCCGATCTTGTTGTCCTAGATCGTCAATTGCCTGAAGGTGACTCACTAAATTATTTAGGTTCATGGCTTAAAAAGAAGCATGTTCCTGTTATTTTATTAACTGCAATGGTATCGATTAACGATAAAGTCGTTGGTTTAGATTCTGGTGCAAAAGATTATTTAACAAAACCTTTTGCTGAAGAAGAATTACTTGCACGTGTACGTGTACATCTTCGTGGTGACGATGAAGATACTGCTGCTGCTAATATCATTAAAGTTGGCGATATCATCATCAATCAAGAAAGTCGTGAAGTAATTTTTGATAATGAAAATATTACGTTAACGCGTACTGAATTTGAACTTCTAGTATTCTTATCAAAAAATGCAGGTCGTGTATTTACACGTGACGAATTACTCGATCAAGTTTGGGGGTATAACCACTACCCAACAACACGTACGGTAGATACTCATATTCTGCAATTACGCCAAAAACTACCAGGTATTGATATCGAAACATTACGTGGTGTCGGCTACCGTATGAAGCCATAAGTGCTGGTTATTGAATGAGAAGAATAACCTTTTTCTTGTGTCAGTTAGGTATTATTAACGCCTTGTTCTTAATACCTAACGCCAACGCAGCTTGGTTTGTCGATCAAAGCTCTTATGCGGCTGCCCATAGACATTTACTTGAAGGTCATACTGATAAATCATTTGAGTCAATTATAGAGGCTTGGCAACAATCTCCGACAACAGATCAGAAAGCAAATCTTAATGGTTTACTTGATCTTGCGATTACGGAGGACTGTGGACATAGTCTCGATAAAACAGTATTGCCTTCTTGGTTATCAAAGTTATCGATTGAGCGTTCTGTTGTTCAAAATATTAATCAGCAGCTACTTAAGTTATCTATTGTTGGGTTAACACGAGTTAACATTACTAAGATTAGCTTTTCTAAGTGGCCTAATGATAATTTAATTAATTCCCAACCAGTGATAGATGATGGCGGCTATTTTACAGTTGATGCAAAAAAGCTCGATCATAAAGTAGAAGCTGGGTTATATAAGTTGACGATTATCGCTGATGGTGAACCCGCTTGGAATAAATGGATTGTGCTTAATGAGCCGCCGGCAAAACAGAACTTAGGCTGGAAAGATAGTAATTCATGGCGTATAGATCATGTCGCTAAATTGAACTCTGCCTGTCCTGCACCTAGTTTGTCGATAAAGCTGTATGACTTAAATGATACAGATTGGCGACCATTATGGAGCGAACAAACTGACACTTATTTGCCGACTAAGTTACCCAAACTTAATATTCCTGAAGGGCGATATTGGCTTGATGTTGGCTTAATAAACAGTCGATGGCAAGGTGAGATATCTATTTTAGACATTCAAAGTATCACTCGATCCATTGACTATTCTGATGATACGCATTAAGTTAAAAACCACTTTACCAGGGTGGTTTTTTTATACCTTTAAACATGTATAATTATTGCATGTTTAAAGTGGTGAAAATTATGCAAATCATCGATAAAGCAAAAGAAGATAAAATACCAGCAATTTTACGATTAGGCTTTCGACCTTTTTTTCTTGGAGCAAGTGCTTTTTCAGTTATCGCAATGGTAATGTGGGCATTATTCTGTTCAGGTGAGTCTCAATTATCTAGTTTTATGTATTCAAATCCTATTTGGTGGCACAGCCATGAAATGCTATTTGGATTTTCAGGCGCAGTCATTATTGGTTTTTTATTGACGGCTGTACAAAACTGGACGGGGCAAACAAGCATTAAAGGCACTAAATTGCTGTTGGTTTTCAGCCTCTGGTTGATTGCTCGTATTGGCTTAATGCTGGGCTCAGTTAGCAGTATTTGGCTGTTTATTGATACATTATGGATTCTTGTAGCTATCTACTATCTTGCAATACCGATCATAAAAGTTAAACAGTGGCGAAATCTTTTTTTTGTGCCTGTTTTACTACTGTTTGCTTTTACTAATATCCAATTTCATTTTATTGCGTTAGGAAAGAGTCATCAATCTATCGCTGATATAGCTTTATCTGTTGTGTTAGTAGTAACAGTGATTACCCTAGTGGTTGGTGGTCGTGTTATCCCATTTTTTACATCACGCGGAACAAATACTGAAGTTATTGAACGAGTTAAAACTATTGAATATCTTGCGCTTATACCTGCTTGGTTGTTGCTGTTAGCGACGCTTTTTATAAATAACGCAACAATAAATGGGTTTATTGCTCCATTATCGATCATTGCGGCCACAACTAACTTTGTTCGTCTTTATCGCTGGCGCACAATCTCAACACTACGTATTCCACTGTTGTGGTCTTTGCATCTAGCTTATTTGTCGTTAATTATTGGCCTATTTTTGCTAGGTTGCAGCTTTTATATATCTGCGATCAGTGAGTCTATTGCTATTCATATTATTACTATTGGCGGACTAGGCGGAATGATACTAGCAATGATCTCGCGTGTATCTTTAGGACACACAGGGCGTAAATTAGAAGTTGGGCGTTTTATGCAGGTTGCGTTTATTGCGTTGTTTTTGTCATTACTAGCACGAGTATTATTGACTACAGTTGTACCTACTATGTTACTTAATGGCTATGTAATTTCTGCAAGCTTGTGGGCTGTTGCTTTTGGGATTTTTACCATAGTCTATTTTCCAGTACTCACAAAACCCCGTGTTGACGGTCATCCTGGGTGAGTAACCTAAGTATAAGGCTGTATTGATAAGCTTGATAATCAGTGACATTATCGGCTATTCACTCTAAAATAACGCTTCGTTCATCAACAAGAAGATAGTTATGTACAATCACACTCCAACGCTCAATCATGAACAACAACAAGAAGCTGCTGAGCGTATCCATGAGCTGATGGCACAAGGTATTAGCAGTGGTGAAGCGATAATGATTGTTGCTCACCAGATCCGAGAAGCGGATATTAAGCGTCGTGAAGCTGCTGGTGAAACCTTCAGTGATGAAGAAGAGTAATAAAAAGAAGAGCTTAACGGCTCTTTTTTTATAATTGGATACTTTTTTTTCAAATAAAAGCTTGTTCAATTGTATGTTTTTATTATACAAATAATAAAAACATAATTTTATTAGGGTAATTATATGAATGACCGATATTTACAGGCTCAAGCTTTTGCTAAAAGTCGACATGGCGAGCAAAAATACGGAGATTATCCTTACCACGTACATTTAGATACAGTTGCTGAATTTGCAAGACCATATGGTATTGATGCAATGATTGTAGCTCAACTACATGATGTGATTGAAGATACTGATACCAGCTTTGACGAGTTGGCAGACTTATTTGGTTTTACCATTGCTGACGCAGTGAATTATGTCACTGATGTGAAGTTAGAAGATCGAGCGAAGAGAAAATTAGAGATAAACCAACGATTATTATCGCTTGATCCAGCTGAAGATGCAGCACGCTTAGCATTAATTGTTAAAACCTGCGATCGCTTGGCTAACGTTCAATCAAGCAGTAATAATTCACGCCGTCATTTCTTAATGTATCAAGCTGAACATGACGCTTTTAAGCACGCTGTTTATCGTGCAGGTCTATGTGATCCTTTATGGCAGCAATTAGATGCACTTATTCATTCAAAAGATTGTCTTAACTGTGCTTAATGCATGAAATTTAGCTATTAGTTAATAAGAAAGGCCAGTGTAATTGATAAATACACTGGCCATTTTTATAAGTTCATTATGACGACATGGAGCTGTCAGCAATTATTCCTCATCATAAATCGTTGGAATAGGTTGGCGCTTATGTTGGGTTGCCATATAAATTGACACTAAGCGATCACGGACAAAATCGGTAACGGGTTTGCCTTCTAAGAAGTCATCGATCTGATCGTAAGAAACTTGTAAAGCATCCTCGTCAGCTTTTTGTGGCGCTAATTCTTCTAGGTCTGCTGTAGGTACTTTATAAACCAATTGTTCTGGCGCACCAAGTTTTGCTGCAAGAGCGCGAACTTGACGTTTGTTTAAACCAAATAGTGGTGCCAAATCACAAGCACCATCACCAAACTTGGTATAAAAACCAGTAATGTTTTCAGCTGAATGATCGGTACCAATAACTAAACCGCCGACAAGCCCTGCAATTTCGTATTGAGCAATCATACGTGTGCGAGCTTTAACATTTCCTTTCACGAAATCGACTTTTGCTTTATCGCTAGGGATAAGTCCTGTATTTTCTAATGCTAAAAGGGTGCTTGCATGAGTGCCATCAACACCATTTTTAATATTAACGCTTACAGAGTGGCTAGGCTGGATGAAGTGCAATGCGAGTTGTGCTTCGTCTTCATCTTGCTGTTCACCATAGGGTAGACGAACGGCAATGAACTGGTAATCGTTGCTGTTAGAAACTTGGTTTAAACCATTAACAGCAAGTTGTGCCAGACGACCACATGTTGTTGAATCCACGCCACCACTAATGCCTAGTACAAGTGATTTGCAGCCTGATTGCTTAAGTTTTTTTTGAATAAATTCAACTCGGCGTTGGATTTCAAAATCAACGTCAATGACAGGTAGTACGCGCATTTCAGTGCGGATAAGCTGTTCCATGGTATATGAATCCTTAAGAGAGTTAGCCCAAATATTAATCATTTGAAGCGATATAATGGATAAATGAGAGATAAACCATTACACCTTTAGCAAAATCATGCGATAACTCGTTATTATGATCAATGCTAAAGATAGATATTACTAAAATTAAGGGGCATTTTCCTATTAAATGCTTAAATAATAGTTACATCATTAGAAATCTCTAGTGTGAATATAAGCAAATTGATAGAACGAAAGGTTTGATGGATGAAACAAACACTTGCTGTGTTCGGCAGCGCTTTTAATCCGCCTAGTTTAGGGCATCGTTCGGTTTTAGAACGATTAACGCATTACGATGAAGTGCTTTTACTTCCAAGTTACACTCATGCTTGGGGTAAAAATATGTTGGATTATTCATTACGTTGCGAATTGGTTTCTGCTTTTATTAATGACATTTCACAAGATAATCTGGTGTTGTCCACGTTAGAGCAAGATATAGCGGTAGGTGATGAAGCTATAACAACATATGCGGTACTTGTTGAATTACAAAAGCGTTATCCAAACCATCAAATTACATTTGTTGTTGGCCCTGATAATTTCTTGAACTTTGGAAAGTTTTTCAAGTCAGAAGAAATACTTAGTCAATGGCAAGTGCTTGCATGTCCTGAAACGTTACCGATTAGAAGTACTCTAATTCGGGAGGCATTAGCTAAAAATAAAAATATCAGTGACTTAACAACTGCAAGTGTTAGCCAGTTATTAATGACCGATGAGCGTTATCATTTTTAACTTTAAGGGAAATGGCGGAATGCTTAAACAAATATCTTTAGGTGTTTTTTGTTGTTTATCATTTATGTTGTCTTCGTCAACTTACGCGTTTCATTGCGAAAACTATTATTCTTTAGATACCGTTTCTCAACCTTTTAGTATTGATTATCCATATAATAACAAAGGTTGCTCAGTGCCTATTTATAGTATTGAGCGCAATAACAATATAAACCAAGCGCTAATGCCTTCACTACACGGTAACGATATACCATGGAAAGTTGATTCTAATAGCTACGGGGATAAATTCTGGCTGCATTGGGATGATAAATTTGCTGATTCACCTGTTTTAATGGATCACAATTCATCGACGTTTTATGGTTTAGGTTTTTGGATGCCAACTAACTATGACGAACAAGAACTCACTAGTGCGGCAGGAGCTGAAGATTGGATATTAAATCATGGACTGCAAATGAGTTTAGGCTTTGGTGATATTACCGGTAACAAACCACGCGTGAGGTTTGATTATCGTTGGCATAATAATAGCCATGTTGAAGATGGTGTATCAATGCAAGTTCATATCCCACTGAATTAAAAAACGCCCGTGTTTAGGGCGTATTTCGTTTAGCGTAAGCTTTCACCTAAAATTGGCAAAGAAAGCGCTCCTACCATTTGTTCTGTAGTATTCAACTGCGCCGCAATTTGTGGAAGCTTTCGTCCAGAACGACTAAGTTTAAGCACTTCTCGCATTAGAATGCAGGCTTCACACTCTTTTACTGTCATATTCATTACTGATTCAAGGCTTGATATGGCTGTTTTTTCAGTGATTTTATTACCAGTTAACATTAACGCTAATGAATTATGATGCTGTTTATTAATCGCTGGACAAAGTGATTGAGTCGACACAGAGAGTTTTTCAACTTGATCTGCAATGACTTTTAATAAACGGCCTTCAGCTCCATCCCATTGATGCTCTTGAACGGGAGAGTTTGCCAATTCGTCAAGCACAGCTCTTACGAGCGATGACACAACAAAAAAGCCAGCATCAGTGCATAGTGGCTGTGTCATACGAACAGAAAAGGCTACTTTGTAAAATGTTGCCCCAGGTAACACTGTGATGGCATGTAAACAATCAAATGGGATCCAGAAACCATGACCCTTTGTGATCATGTGCTCTTGTTTACCTAATCGGATTAACACACAACCATTCGTTACAACAATAAAGTAAGAAGATTGGCTCTTTTTACGTGAACCAACAAAAAGAAAAGGGTGTTCGTTATTTGAAAACTCAATAGCTTGTTTCATACTGACTCTCTTACACATAAGCATGCACATCTTCGTGTTTTTTTCTTTTAGCGTCAACAAAGAGGGATGTCTATTATCTAAATACTGAAGATATCATTTCTTATATGATCAGATTGGTGCAAAAAATAGCATCTGCGATGAAAAACTAGACAATCATGTGAGGTATGACCTCCAACCATCACGGTTATTGACAGAGGTTGTTTGGTTAATCATTATTTATTAGTAAAATAACCCAGTTTTTTCAACATGAAGCATTACTGTGCATATAGATAACGATATTTATAAAGAAATTCGCCCGTATAATGACGATGAAGTCAGTGGTGCGATTCAACGACTCATTGATGATAAAGATTTTATCAACGCTATTTTAAAGTACCGTTTCCCACATGCGTCTGGCATGTTTGGTTGGTTACTTATACCCCTAATTAAACGTTTCCTTGTAAAGAAATGGTCAGGCATCAAATCGGTAAAAGATATTCAAAATCAAGTTGCCAAATATATGCAAGGAACTATTGAACACTCATGTGACGGTGTAACGTGCACAGGCCTAGATAAATTAGACCCAAATAAGGCTTACTTATTCGTTTCTAACCATCGTGATATCGCGATGGATCCCGCTATGGTTAACTGGTGTTTATACAAAGAGAACTTCAACACAGTCCGTATTGCTATTGGTGATAACTTACTGAAGAAGCCTTGTGCAACAGAGTTAATGCGTTTGAACAAAAGTTTTATTGTAAAACGTTCCGCAAAAGGGCCACGTGAATTGATGAAGTCACTTGGACTGCTTTCTAGTTATATCTCTCACTCTTTAGAAACAGGAAATAATATTTGGATTGCTCAAAAAGAAGGGCGTGCCAAAGACGGTAACGATAAGACAGATCCTGCTATTTTAAAAATGTTTTTTATGGAAGGGCGCAAGCAGAAAGTTCCTTTTTCTGAGTTTATGAATAACTTGAATATTGTCCCTGTCGCGATTTCTTACGAAAACGATCCTTGTGATGTCGCTAAAGCTGAAGAACTTCATCAAAAAGCATCAACCGGCAGCTATGAAAAGGGTGAGTTTGAAGACATTGAAAGCATAGTACAAGGTATTATAGGGCAAAAGCGTCGTATCCATATAAGCTTTGGTGATGTTATCAACAATGTACCAGAAACACCTGAAGAATTAGCTGTAGAAATTGATCGTCAAATTACTGAAAATTACCATTTATTCCCAGCGAATTACATTGCGGCGAATATTGATTCAGAAATAGTAACAGACGAAGAAAGAAACAAGTTTGCTAAAAAACTTGAAAATCATAGCGACAGTGTTAATGATATCTTAAAGCAGATGTATGCGTTGCCTGCTCTTAAAAAACAGCAACAACACTCTATGTAATACTTATAGAACGATGTCGAATTTTACGATTAGTAAGGAACGGCATCGTTTTTTAATACACAGCGAAGTAAGGATCATAAGTAACAATAATTGCTTTAGGTATGATTATTTCAGCACCATTTTTCCAATTATCATCGATATGCCGAAATAGATTAGACTCCTCCCCAGATACCAATAACAGTTGAATTCTTTCTTTTTCAATATCGAATTGAAGTGCAATATAAGTCGCTATATTAAATAGCCGTTCGTAACCTAAATCCGTCGTTATATGTTGAGTAATAACAACATAGGTTTGATGATAATTTCTAAGAACAGAACCAAATTCATTCAAAACTCTCTTAATATCAACGGTTAACTCTTTGCTGTTATGACTAAAATAGACAACATCGTACTGATCTTGTATTTCAACCAGTAATGCTTGTTTTGGAATATATGCTTTAATTTGCGTTGTGCTCTGTTCTATAGGATCGGAGTGGCTAAAACTATGTATCGCGTAAGCTGGGAATGTGATTAAAGGAATAGTTACTAAAATTGTAATTATTGTTATTGAATAGATGAATAATCTAGAAGGAATGAAATAAGAATAAAAAGGCAACATAACATGCTCATTGTACTTGTCTGATTATCAGTTTAGTACAATGAACATTGTTATAGCGTAAATTTACTGTTATTAAGCTTATTTGTGATTATCTATTATTGGATTGATATTTTTATAGGGCGGTAAAGCCATACGCTCAGCCATAAAATCAATAAAACAACGGACTTTAGGGGCAAGGTACTTGCGCCTTGGGTAAACAGCATAAATAGGTAATTCTACTGTCGTTTTCCAATCATTAAGTAGTGTTATTAACTTATTCGTTTTAATCTCATCGGTTAAGAGATAGGTTGAGAGATAAGCGATACCTAAACCACTGAGTGCAGCATCAAGCACTGCCGGTGCATTATCAATACGATAATTACCATTAACTCGAATTGATTGTTTTAAACCATCTCGACCAAATTCCCAATTTACATATTTACGTTCACGACTTTGGTAAGTAATACAATTGTGTTGACGTAAATCGCCAGGGACAATGGGCTCGCCATGTTGTGCTATGTAATCAGGGGAGGCTACAACGACAAATTCACATTTAGCGAGTTTTCTGGCTACCATTCCTTCAGGCGGATGTTCATGAATAGCAATCCAGCAATCAAAGCCTTCTTCTAAAAGGTTTGGACGGTGATCAAATAAACTAATCTCAAGCTCTAGTTCAGGATTTTGTTTTTGAAACTCAGCTAATGCGGAAGTGATATGAATATTACCGAATGATTGGGCGATACCAATTCGTAATACGCCTGTGATTTCATTTCGATACCCCGCCACCATGGCTTCTGCTTCATTAACAGTATCAATTAATTGTTGACCATAATCTGCGTATTGCACGCCAATTTCAGTTAATACAACGGTACGTGTACTGCGTTGAACAAGCTGACAACCTAACCTTTCTTCCAAACATTTTATTTGCTTACTTACTTGAGACTTTGATATTCCCAAGCGATCAGCCGCTTTTGTAAAGTTTTGTTCATGACCAATAGCAGCCAGTATTACCATCTGTTGCAAATTATCTAGCATTTGGAATTCCAAGTTACGCTGTCACGATAATCTGGCGTGACAAAATATCGAATAACACTATCTATGTATTATGATTTTTTGACTAATAAACATCAATCTATATGTATGAATATAAATAATAACTTACATCATTTTAAACGATTTAAATAATTCGTATAGAACCGTTATGATAGCGATATTGCTAATGGAGGAATGCATGTTCAACGTTTTTACCACCTTTTTATTATTGGGCTTATATAGCTTTGGCGGCCCAGCAGCACATATTGGTTTCTTTCAACGTTCGTTTGTACAAGAAAAAAAATGGATTTCTGATGATGATTTCACTCATGCCGTAGCGTTATGTCAATTTTTACCGGGGCCAGCCAGTAGCCAACTTGGTATGTATATTGGCTATAAGAAAGCGGGTTACTTAGGTGCTGTTGCTGCATTTGTTGGCTTTACTTTACCTTCTTTTGCATTGTTAACAGGGCTTGCCATTGTTAGTAGCAGTGTCACGTCTAACTCTGTTGTTGATAGCTTAATCATCGCAGCAAAACTACTTGCCGTTATTGTCGTTGCTGATGCTTTATGGGGAATGGCTAAAAAGAACTTAACGACAGCCCTAACGATTACCGTGGCAGTGATTACTTCTATTTGGGTCTATTTTAGTACAGGTCTACTTGGCCAAGTATTGCCTATATGTGTGGCGGCAGCTGTGGGTTACGCGTTGTCATTTAAAACTGAGATTGCACCAACAAATAAACTAACGACTAGCATAAAACCACACCTTGGTATTTTAGTTACGTTTGGCGTGTTATTAGTGGGGTTACCATTATTAGCGCCTTACAATAGCGGTGTTAATTTATTTAATATCTTCTACCAAGCAGGGAGTTTTGTTTTTGGCGGTGGGCATGTTGTATTACCACTCCTACAACCAATGATGGAAGGATTAGTCGGGGAGTCTACCTTTATTAATGCTTACGCATCTGCACAGCTTGTACCTGGTCCAATGTTTACTATGGCTAGTTATTTAGGTGCTTCGATAGACGGTATACCCCCCTTATTAGGGAGCTTGATTGCAACCATTGCTGTGTTTTTACCTGGTAGTTTATTACTATTTGCATTTATTCCAGCATGGAAAGCGTTGTTTGAGCATGAACGCCTAAAGCAATCAATTACTTTAGTAAATGCTTGTGTTGTTGGATTATTAGCTAGCGCATTCGTCAGCCCTATTATTACTAGTGGGGTGAAAACAGGATTAGATGCTGTCGCTGTGGTGATTGGATTTATTGCATTTAAATACTTCAAATGCCCAGTGTGGCTGTTGGCTATCTTGTTATTTATAAGCCAATATTTCATCATGATTTAATTTAATCGCAGCTTTACTATCAAGGATCTGCTTTATACAGATCCTTTTTTTATGGAATAATCTAAACAGATTATAAGTTTAGATGTGATATAAACATTAATATCTAATGCACTATAAGAATGAACCATTGGAAAAGTGTAAAGGATAAGCTTGAGGGGGAACTGTTTTAAATACTTGTTTTAAATGGGTTACTATTCTCTGTTTAAAAATTAATCTTTACGTTTATGAATTTTATGCCTATCTTTAATTATTAGGGATTGGTTCATTAAAAGTGTAAGGGTTATGAAGATAGGAATTATCAACTCAAAGGGAAAACAGTTCGTACAAATCGTTGATTCTTTATATTCACCAATCACTGATGATATTAGTGTTAATTAT
>NZ_PYOM01000027.1 GCF_003026365.1 Photobacterium angustum
GCGAAAGCGATGAACGTTAGGTGAAAGACCTAGCTATGCGACACTAGCTCAGCTGGTAGAGCGCAACCTTGCCAAGGTTGAGGTCACGAGTTCGAACCTCGTGTGTCGCTCCAATTTGATAGTTCATAACGAAAGTGATGAACGTTAGGTGAAAGACCTAGCTATGCGACACTAGCTCAGCTGGTAGAGCGCAACCTTGCCAAGGTTGAGGTCACGAGTTCGAACCTCGTGTGTCGCTCCAAATTATTGTTTATTTCATTGTAGATAAACAGAGTTATCATCGAACTTATCGATGAACTATTGCTGTGAAGTAATAGTCCTAATGTAGTATTCCTGAGGTATTCGATTACCGATATCATCAGTGTACTGCTTCAAGTGTTTCTAGCTTAGCTACGAAGCCCACTTAGAAGCGATCGGCTTCGACAACATAACTCACTTTGTATAAAGCAACCTTTAAGGGTTGTTTTTGCTGTCTCAGCAATACAGGGGGGTCATGTTGTAACATCAATACTGCTGTATTGGCGCGATATAACTAACGCGTACGCTCTTTTCTTAGTAATGTTTATCTATCGTAACAGTAGTACATAAAGCTGTGCTATCTGAGCGAATAACATTGCAGATAGCGCTAACACATTATTTTTATAATAGTATTTCACCGTTAGATCACAATGAAATTAACAGAGTTATCCACACTACATGTACTGTGGGTAAGTTGGTTGATTAGATGTGCTGATGCTATGTGAGTAACTTTGAAATTTTATTTGAATGGTGTTTAATTACCGTTATCCACAGGTGTTTTTACTTTACTTAACCTCATGTTTTATAATGTAAATGTTGGGTTTTATACCTATTTTTCAACAGTTACTAGGTCATACTCTTCTTCGGGATAACTATCTTGATTATGTTATACACCCCCTGTGTTTAATCTTTACCTATCCCCAAGAAAAAACCTAACTTTAAAAAGTTTTCCACATATCCCCCGAGTGACTTATGCATCTCGAGGTAAGCCTTTCTCAATAATCCGTACTAAACGTTTTGTTTTAGTCGGTAAAATTTCGAGAGCGAGTTGATCTTTTCTTTGTTGTTGTTGCAATAGCGCCCAATCGATATGTGTATCAAGTAATTCAGAGATCCCTTGACGTTGCTGAAGTGCTTCAACAATTTCTATTTGATAGGGGGCATTACCCAGTGCAATAGTGATATTTCTTAGCCATTGAATGTGGCCTATTCGGCGAATAGCAGAGCCTTCAGTATTTTTTAAGAATGTCGCTTCATCCCAAGCATAAAGAGTCAGCAAATCTTGTTGGTATAAGCTGTCACGACAGTGGTAATCGTGCTCTTCTGTTAATTGGCCATGTCTGTTAATTGGGCAAACTAATTGGCAGTCATCGCAACCATAGATACGGTTACCGATAGCACTGCGGTATTGCTCTGGGATCACACCATCAAATTCAATCGTTAAGTATGAGATACAGCGACGAGCATCCACGATCCCTTCTTCAACAATAGCACCTGTTGGACAGCTCGTTATACACGCGACACATTTACCACATTGATCACTGCTTGGTTTATCAATTGGCAGTGGAATATCAACTAATAGTTCACCTAAAAAGAACCAAGAGCCTGCTTGTTCATTTAAAATGAGTGAATGTTTGCCTGTCCAACCAAGCCCAGCTTTTTGTGCCAAAGGACGTTCTAGGATAGGCGCTGAGTCAACAAAAGGTCGGCAACCAAATTGCCCGACGACTTGCTCAATACGTTGCCCTAATTGTTTCAGTCGATTACGGATCAGCTTGTGGTAATCACGACCGAGTGAATAGCGACTAATAAATGCTTTTTGAGGCTGCTTAAGTGTTTGGGCAAATTCAGCGTGCGGAGGAAGGTAATTCATTCTTACGCTGATCACGCGGATAGTGCCGGGTAGCAGTTCAGCAGGGCGCGCACGCATCATGCCATGACGTGCCATCCAGTCCATATCACCGTGATAGCCAGCATCAAGCCAGCGTTGCAATTCAGCTTCGTGTTGTGACAAATCAATATCAGTGATACCCACTTGTTGAAAGCCCAGCTCTTGTCCCCAAGTTTTGATCTGCTCAGCAAGTTGATGGTAATCGATAGTCATAACCGAACTCTTTTATATTGCGCTAAATGAAAGGGGGCGCATTCTAGCATATTCTTGTTTTGATCATAGCGGTGAGAATGTGGATTGCTAAGAATAGGCTGCGATAATGGTCTCTGACGTTGCGATTATAAACGCATAAAATTAACACTGCGCATTTTGATTAGTTATAGTTGTTGCACGTTTATAGAGGACCTTTACCTATGATCACTCATGATATCCCCTTATTTCTCTATACCTCGGAACAAATAAGGCAAGGTGAACAATTACTCACAGAGCAGCAAAATAGTCTCACGCTTTATCACTTAATGGAACGTGCTGGAAAAGCAACGTTTGATCTTATGGATCTGCGGTATCCTCAATGCAAAAAACTGTTAGTGTGCTGTGGTGAAGGTAATAATGGTGGTGATGGCTATGTAGTGGCTCGTTTAGCACATGATCAGGGTATTGATGTTACTGTGTGGGAATCACCGAATGTTAAACGTTTACCTATAGATGCCCGATGCGCTCGTTCTCACTGGTTGCAATGTAATGGTAAAACGATCACTGATACGCCAACCACAAGTTATGAGTTAATTATTGATGCGTTATTAGGGATTGGGATTAAAGGTCAAGTACGTTCAGAAATGGCTGATCGTATTCGTTGGATCAACCATCAAATGACGCCTGTGATTGCAGTGGATGTGCCTTCAGGACTATGTGCAGATACTGGTGCAACCTTTGGTACTGTTATTAAGGCCTCACAAACGCTCTCTTTTATTGGCTTTAAACAAGGGCTGACAACAGGGCAAGCAGCAGAATATTGTGGGGAACGTTATTTTTCAGCCCTAGGATTTGATCTGCAATTTGCGCAAATTATGAAACCATCAGCGTTACACATTACAGAAGCGCAGGTACAGTCATTACTTTTTCCGCGCTCACGTATTGCTCATAAAGGGTGTTTTGGGCGAGTGCTTTGTATTGGTGGTGATCTGGGAATGACGGGAGCTATTCGATTATCGTCAGAAGCCTGTGCCCGTGCAGGTGCTGGCTTAACGTCGGTGATAACACGACCTGACAATGCACTGTCAATTGTGATGATGAGACCTGAGATAATGGCCATTGGTTGGCAGGACTCTTCAAACATACTTGTTGATAAGCTTGCTTGGTCAGATGTGGTTGTATTAGGGCCTGGGCTTGGAACCTGTGATTGGGGGCAATCTCTCTTTGCGCAGTGTCATCATATTGATAAACCTTGTGTCGTTGATGCTGATGGCCTTAATTTACTGGCAAAAGCACCTGACTACCGAGATAATCGAATTATTACACCACATCCCGGTGAGGCGGCGCGATTGTTGAATGTCTCTATTGATGAGATTGAAGCAGATCGGTTTGCCGCGATTCAGCGCTTACAGCAAAATTATGGCGGTGTTGTTGTTTTAAAAGGGGCTGGCAGTTTAATTTATGATGGTAAGACATTATGGATTTGTACTTGCGGCAATCCTGGAATGGCGACAGGGGGGATGGGTGACGTATTATCAGGCATTATTGGTGCTTTACTCGGCCAAGGCTTAGCGTTAGTTGAAGCGGCCTATGCTGGAGTCTGGATCCATAGCCGAGCCGCAGATTTGTGTGCGCAAAGCGGAGAGCGTGGTATGCTGGCATCAGATCTCTTTCCGTTTATTCGTCAATTAGTCAATCCAAGATAAAAACATGCAAACATTTGAAACCTTTCTTGCTGATGAGCAGGCAACAGTAGATTTAGGCCTTAAATTAGCTAAAGCCTGTACGCAACAAACAACGATTTATCTTCACGGCGATTTGGGAGCCGGAAAAACAACGTTTAGTCGTGGTTTTATTCGTGCACTAGGCCATCAAGGGAATGTTAAGAGTCCGACATATACCTTAGTTGAACCTTATGATCTTGCTCCTTGGCAAGTGTATCATTTTGATCTCTATCGCCTTGCAGATCCTGAAGAATTAGAATTTATGGGAATTCGTGATTATTTTACCCAGGATGCTATTTGCTTAGTGGAATGGCCAGAGAAAGGTGATGGGTTATTACCTCAACCCGATCTTGAATTAGAAATGTGTTATCACGGTGAGCAGAGAAAAGTATTGATCCGCGCCAATACGGAATATGGTGCAACATTGATCAATCATTTGGAGTTGAGTTAATTAGGATGGCGTTACGGACGTATTTAAAGCTCCTGATAGTAGGAGCAGGATTAGTGAGTTCTGCTGCCTCTTGGGCAAATGAACTCAAAGGAGTGAGAATCTGGCCGGCGCCAGATGAAACTCGCGTAGTATTAGATCTGCAAAGTAAAGCAGACTATTCTCACTTCTCATTAGCAGGACCTTCTCGTTTAGTGGTTGATCTTAAAGATACTAAGATCAAAACTAAACTTCCTATTGCGGTTCAGAAAAGTGATATTTTAACCAAAGTTCGCACCAGTACAGCGCCTGCAAAAGGTACAACACGACTGGTGTTTGAAGTTAAGCGTGGTGTAACGCCAACAATATTCTCGTTATCACCAACGGGCAGTTATGGTTACCGTTTAGTTTTAGACTTGCCGAATGGAACGTCTAAAACCGTTGGTGCTAAAGAAGAGCAAGCAGAAGAAAAAGCGACGGCAAATAACTTAGCGAAAATGCCATCAGGTACCGCTGATATCGTGGTAGCGGTGGATGCAGGTCACGGTGGTGATGATCCTGGCTCTATTGGTCCAACGCGTAAATATGAAAAAAATGTCACACTAGCGGTTGCGAAAAAACTGGCTGCTAAGATCAATGCAACAACGGGTATGCGTGCAGTACTAACTCGCCGCGGTGACTACTTTGTTCCATTGGGTAAGCGTTCAGAAATTGCGCGTAAGAATAAAGCCCTTCTTTTAGTTTCTATCCATGCTGATGGCTTTACAAAACCGCAACCTCGTGGTGCTTCTGTATGGGTGTTAAACACACGCCGTGCGAATACTGAAATAGGTCGTTGGTTGGAGCAAAGTGAGAAACAATCTGAGCTATTAGGCGGTGGTGATGTTTTATCGAGTAACACGAATGATAAATATCTTGGTCGTGCGGTATTAGATCTTCAATTTAGTTACTCACAAAAAGAAGGCTACGATGTTGCCACTCGTGTATTGCATGAGTTACGTAAAGTGGCACGTTTGCATAAAACGGTTCCGCAATACGCAAGTTTAGCTGTATTGAAATCACCTGATATTCCATCACTATTGGTTGAAACTGGTTTTATTACCAATCCAACAGAAGAGAGATTACTTAATACGACATCACACCAAAACCAATTGGCGAATGCGGTTTACAAAGGGGTGTTGCAGTATTTTGAAGCAAATCCACCTGAAGGTACTTTGTTTGCTTCTCGTTTGAAAGGACGTGGCAGTAAGCATAAAGTGACATCGGGTCAGTCATTAAGCGGTATTGCCCAGAAGTATGGCGTGTCGATGGCATCAATCAAAGCGGCGAATAATCTGAAATCAGACTCAGTGAATATCGGTCAAGTGTTGATTATTCCAGGTAACATTAAGACAGCGTCGGCTTCGACGTCAACGAAAGCGGTGAGCACTCCATCGAGCCGTGCTACAGTGAAACCTGTTGCCTCTACCAAGGTGATTGTGCATAAAGTCGTTCGTGGTGACTATTTAGGTAAGATTGCAGCAAAATATGGTGTTACCATGAGCAGCATCCGTCAACTTAACCACCTAAAATCAGACAATGTAATGCTTGGGCAAAAATTAAAAGTTGCCGTTCCTGCGCCGAAATATGTTCAACATAAAGTGAAGCGTGGTGAGTTTTTGAGTAAGATTGCTGATAAATATGGTGTATCAGTTGCAAGTATTCGTGCTACGAATAAGCTACGTTCTGATAAACTAGCTGTAGGACAGACGCTAATCATACCAAGAAGTTAATTATGCCGATTCAGATTTTACCCGCTCGGCTGGCTAACCAGATTGCAGCGGGTGAAGTTGTTGAACGCCCAGCTTCTGTAGTCAAAGAGCTTGTTGAAAATAGTCTTGATGCCGGTGCTACTCGAATCGATATTGATATCGAAAAAGGTGGCAGCCGGCTCATTCGTATTCGTGATAATGGAAAAGGGATCCCCAAAGATGAGCTTGCTCTCGCCCTTAGCCGTCATGCGACCTCAAAAATTACTACCCTAGATGATCTTGAAGCGATAGTCAGTCTTGGCTTTCGTGGTGAAGCGCTTGCCAGTATCAGCTCCGTCTCTCGTTTAACGTTAACCTCTCGCACCCAAGCGCAAGAAGAAGCGTGGTCAGCGTATGCTGAAGGTCGAGATATGGACGTCCAGTTAAAACCGGCAGCCCATCCGGTAGGTACAACGCTAGAAGTTCTTGATCTTTTCTTTAATACACCTGCGCGTCGTAAGTTCTTACGGACAGAAAAAACAGAATTTAACCATATTGATGAGTTGATCAAACGTATTGCGTTAAGCCGCTTTGATGTTGCTATTACTTTGCGCCATAACGGTAAGATCATTCGACAGTACCGAACGGCACAAACGCCGATTCAAAAAGAGCGTCGATTAGCAACGGCATGCGGTTCAGGCTTTTTACAACATGCATTGGTGGTTGAATTAGCGCACGGGGATTTGAAATTATCCGGTTGGGTATGCAGCTCTCAAGGCGCTCGTGCACAAAATGATATTCAGTATTGTTATGTCAATGGGCGGATGATGAAAGATAAGCTGATCAATCATGCAATTCGTCAGGCTTATGAAACGAGTTTACGATCCGATCAGTATGCAGCTTACGTATTGTATATTGATGTCGATCCTCACCAAGTTGATGTGAATGTTCACCCTGCAAAACATGAAGTACGTTTCCATCAAGCACGTTTGGTACATGATTTTATTTACCAAGCCTTACAAAGTGCATTACAGCAAGGGGCATTAGAAGAAGAGCAGCACCAGTATCAATCACCGATAAGAGCGAGCGCTCATAGTATTGAAGTCGATGAAGATGGTGTCGTGATTGAACCAACAAACTCTGTGACGCAGAGGGTCGCTCAAGCGATAGATGCGACGCCAGAGTATCCTCATAAATCACCGTCATCGGAATGGAATAAGTCTGCGTCGACACCGTCACATTCAGCAAGAGCACCCATTGATAGTGATATGCGTGGCTTAGCAGTATCAGCTGAATATGAGGTAAGTGAAGCGTCTGAGCATAGTATACCGTCTTCTTATTCTGCTTCACCAAGCACAAAGAATAGAGAGCAGAGTCAGTATGATCGTAGCCCTTGTGAGCGACAAGGCAGTAATCAAACAATAAATACAACGAGAACTTCTGATGCTTCATCTGGAGCCTCACGTTCTCCTAAACCGGAAGGGCCTACGGCGGCTGAGATCAAGGCATACCAAAAGCTGTTACAAACGGAATCGCCGACAGAACATGTTTTAGCCGAACAACCGATAGAGCGCATTGCCGAGCCGCGTAGAGAGTGGCAAGCAATGCCTTCAACGGCGGTAGTTAAACAACATGCGATAGCGGGCAAAGCCATGGGGCTTGGTAAAGCCTTATGTTTAGTGGCTGAACGTTATTTATTGATGCAGCAAGAAACTGATATTGCTTTACTGAATTTAGATCATGCAGAATTACTACGTTATGTTGGACAATTGCGTTTAGCACAAACGGAAGGGTTAAAACCTCAACCGCTTTTGATCCCACTATCGGTACCTGTAGAGAGCGATTTAATTGCCTGTGCTGAACAACATGCGATGTTACTTAAACAATTAGGGATTCAACTGAAAGCGAAAGGGAGAAATGGCATAATAATCATGTCAGTATGTATGCCATTAAGACAACAAAACTTACAACAGTTAATTCCGAATTTGTTAACCTACCTACTTTCAGCTTGTGATGATCCAGAAGCACAAGGGTGGGATAAATTATTATATTGGTTAGCTGAACAATGTGTTGGTACAGTGACAAGTTATAGCTTGTCGCAAGCCATTCAGCTAGTCTCTGAATTAGAGCAGCTATGGGGAGAGAACTTGGCAGATCATGAAAGCCACTTACTTCGCCCGGTAGATATGCAAGCAGCAATAGAAGCATTTAAATAATGATAACTAAGCCACAACCTCAAGCCATTTTTTTAATGGGACCAACAGCTTCGGGTAAAACCGATCTTGCAATTCGTTTACGAAAGCAACTGCCTGTTGAGTTGATTAGTGTTGATTCTGCCCTTATTTATAAGGGAATGGATATCGGTACAGCAAAGCCAGATGCGCATGAACTTGCATTAGCACCGCATCGTTTGATCGATATTCGTGATCCAGCGCAAAGTTATTCGGCTGCAGACTTTCGTGCTGATGCACTGAAAGAAATGGCTGATATAGTTGCAGCAGGGCGAATTCCTTTATTAGTTGGTGGTACTATGTTGTACTACAAGGCTTTATTGGAAGGTTTATCGCCTTTACCTGCTGCAGATCTTGAGGTTCGCGCAGGGATTGAACGAGATGCTGCTGAACATGGGTGGCAAGCATTGCATGATGAATTAGTAAGTATTGATCCCGTAGCTGGGGCAAGAATTCATCCCAATGATCCACAGCGATTATCTCGTGCATTGGAAGTTTTCCGAATTTCGGGTAAAACTTTAACTGAGTTAACAAAAACTCAAGGTGAATCTTTACCTTACAAAGTTCATCAATTTGCAATAACTCCCATGGATAGGGCTGTACTGCATCAGCGAATTGAGCTTAGGTTCAATAAAATGATCGAGGCAGGTTTTGAGCAGGAAGTACGTGCGTTGCACGAGCGTGGTGATCTTCACCTTGAGCTTCCTTCTATACGTTGCGTTGGTTATCGTCAGATGTGGGAATATTTGGACGGGAATTATGACTTAGATGAAGCGGTTTTCCGTGGTATCTGTGCTACCCGTCAATTGGCAAAGCGTCAAATCACCTGGCTTCGCGGTTGGAAAGATTTGACCTGGTTGGATAGTAGTGATGTGGATTCCGCGTTACAAACAGTCACAAACTCAGTTAGATGTGATGTTTGATTAACGTGTATACTCTGAACTGCTTTGCGTATTTTTAGTTTTTGTTCGTTGCTAATACAACTACAAACAAATAAGGAAAAGAAATAATGGCTAAGGGGCAATCTCTGCAAGACCCGTTTTTAAATGCGCTGCGTCGTGAACGAATTCCGGTCTCAATTTACTTGGTAAACGGTATCAAACTACAGGGACAAATTGAGTCTTTTGACCAATTTGTGATCCTATTAAAAAACACTGTAAACCAAATGGTATATAAGCATGCTATTTCAACGGTAGTTCCTGCTCGTCCAGTGAACCATCACCACGCAGGTGATCGTCCAGCAGGTACTGAACGTCCAGAAAAAACTGAAGAATAATTTATTCTTCCATTAAGGAGTTAGTGGCTTGTTTGACCGTTATGAAGCCGGTGAACAGGCGATTCTTGTTCATATTAACTTCACGCAAGATGGGGAATGGGAAGATCTTAGCGAATTTGAAATGCTGGTCTCCTCAGCGGGCGTCAATACATTGCATGTTGTCACAGGCAGTCGTAAGACTCCGCACCCTAAATATTACGTTGGAGAAGGTAAGGCACAAGAAATTGCCGACGCGGTAAGAACAGCGGAAGCTGATATCGTTATCTTTAACCACTCCTTGTCTCCCGCTCAAGAGCGTAACTTGGAGCAAATTTGTCAGTGTCGTGTACTCGACAGAACAGGTTTGATCTTAGATATATTTGCTCAACGCGCACGTACCCACGAAGGTAAGTTGCAAGTTGAGCTTGCACAGTTACGTCATATCTCAACCCGATTGATTCGTGGTTGGACTCACCTTGAGCGACAGAAAGGGGGGATCGGTCTGCGTGGACCTGGTGAAACGCAGCTTGAAACAGATAGACGTTTATTGCGCGATCGAATTAAAACAATTCTACGTCGTTTAGATAAAGTGGCTAAACAGCGTGATCAAGGTAGACGCGCGCGAAATCGTGCAGAAATTCCAACGATCTCATTAGTGGGGTATACCAATGCTGGTAAATCCACACTCTTTAATCGGATCACCGATGCGGGGGTTTACGCCGCCGATCAACTGTTTGCAACTCTAGATCCTACACTACGTAAAATTGCAGTGGCTGATGTAGGTACCGCTATTTTAGCTGATACCGTTGGATTTATTCGACATCTTCCCCACGATCTGGTGGCAGCATTTAAAGCTACCCTTAAAGAAACACAAGAGGCTGATCTTTTACTTCATGTGGTTGATGCAAGTGATGATCGCTTCCGTGAAAACATTGAAGCTGTTGAAACAGTACTAGAAGAAATTGATGCAGGTGAAGTGCCTACTTTAATTATCATGAATAAAATTGATAATTTAGAGCATGCAGAACCTCGCATTGAACGAGATGAAGAGGGAGTTCCTCGTCGCGTTTGGGTTTCAGCGATGGAAGGGCAAGGCATTGACTTGTTATTCCAAGCACTAACTGAACGCCTCTCCGGTACGATGGTAGCGCATACCTTACGTGTACCCCCTGAAATGATTGGGCGTATCCGTAGCAAGTTTTATCAGCTGGGATGTATTTTACAAGAAGAATACGAATCAGACGGTTATTTGATGATTGATATTCGTTTGCCTTTGGCGGAATGGTCTCGATTACAAAAAAGAGAAAGTACTTCGTTAGATGACTTTATCGTTGCTTAATGGATTACTAGAGTGATAAAAACTGTCGTCATATCATATTGATGGAGTTCTATAATGGCGTGGAATGAGCCTGGAAACAACGGCGGCCGTGATGATAAAGACCCTTGGGGTAATAATAATCGCGGTGGACGTGAACAAGGGCCACCAGATCTCGATGAGGTTTTTTCAAAACTAAGTCGTAAAGTTGGTGGTGTGTTTGGAAATAAAAAAGGGCCGAGTGGCAGCGGGAGCGCTGTTGGCTTGGGGGCTGTTGCCGTATTAGCTGCGGCGGTTTGGGGTTTTTCTGGTTTTTACACCATTGGCGAAGCAGAGCAAGGCGTTGTGCTGCGTTTTGGTAAGTTCGATCAAGTTGTAAAGCCAGGTCTGAACTGGAAACCAACGTTTATTGATGAAGTTATCCCTGTCAACATTCAAGCGATTCGTTCTCTTCGTGCATCTGGATTGATGTTAACGAAAGATGAAAACGTCCTGAAAGTTGAAATGGATGTTCAGTACCGTGTTGATAACGCTGAGAAGTACTTATTTAGCGTAACGAATGCTGATGATAGTTTGCGTCAGGCAACCGACTCTGCACTTCGTGCCGTGATTGGTGATTCAACCATGGATCAGGCATTGACGACAGGTCGTCAGGCTATTCGTGCGAATACACAAGCGGCAATTGATAAAATTATTGCAAAATACGACATGGGCGTCCGTGTTGTTGATGTGAACTTCCAGTCAGCTCGTCCACCTGAAGCGGTGAAAGATGCATTTGATGATGCAATCGCAGCGCGAGAAGATGAAGAGCGTTATGTTCGTGAAGCAGAAGCTTACAGTAATGATATTTTGCCAAAAGCAACGGGTCGTGCTGAGCGTCTGAAAAACGAGGCTGAAGGTTACTCTGAGCGTGTCGTTAACGGCGCATTGGGTGATGTTGCACAGTTTGATAAATTGTTGCCACAATACCTAGCGGCGAAAGACGTAACACGTGAGCGTTTGTATCTAGATACCATGGAGAAGGTGTACAGTAACACCAGCAAAGTGTTAATTGATACTAAATCAGGTAGTAGTAATAATATGATGTACTTACCACTTGACAAGCTGATGTCTCAGTCAAATCAAGCTGATAAGAAATCCGATAATTCAGGTCGTTTAAGCGGTATTGAATTAGAAAAAGTAGAAACTCCAACTCCAGTTGCACCTGCTCCTCGTGCTGATACTGGCCGTCAAGGGAGATATTAATTATGCGTAAGTTAATGATCCCAGTAGTAGTGATTTTTATTGCTTTATTATTGATGTCAGTGTTTGTCGTAAAAGAAGGTGAGCGTGGTATTGTGGTGCGTTTCGGTCGTATCTTAAAAGATAACAATACTGAAATTGCCCGTATTTATGAGCCCGGCCTACATTTTAAAGTACCAGTGTTTGACCGTGTTCATGATTTAGATGCGCGTATTCAAACCATGGATGATCAGGCTGATCGTTTCTTAACAGCTGAGAAGAAAGACGTAATCATTGATACCTATGTGAAATGGCGGATCAAAGATTTTGGTAAGTACTACCTAGCAACAGGTGGTGGTAATACATCAACTGCTGAAGCGTTATTAAAGCGTAAAGTAGTCGATAGCCTACGTGCTGAAATCGGTTCGAAAGAAATTAAGCAGATCGTATCTGGAGAAGACAGCACTTCAACACCAACTACAGAGTCTGATGTTGCACAAACTAAAGCGGCTAAAGCTGCTCTAGCTGTAATTGAAGGTGTGGTACCGGTGAAGAAAGTTGAAGGCCAGCGTGATAAAATCATGGCTGATGTACTTGAAGAAACGCGTGAAAGTGCGAAAGATTTAGGTATTGAAGTGGTTGATTTCCGAATTAAGAAAATTAACCTACCAGATGAAATCAGTGAGTCTATCTACCGTCGAATGCGTGCTGAGCGTGAATCAGTAGCGCGTAGTTACCGTTCGCAAGGTCGTCAACGTGCTGAAGAGTTACGTGCACGTTCTGAGCTTGAAGTAGCCACCGTTCTTTCAGAAGCAACACGTAAAGCACAGGTTATTCGTGGTGACGCGGATGCAAAAGCAGCAGAGATTTACTCAAAAGCTTATAACCAAAACCCAGAGTTCTACAGCTTCTGGCGTTCGCTTAAAGCCTACGAGAAGAGCTTCAACTCTAAAAATGATGTATTGGTTGTTGATCCTAACAATGAATTCTTTAAGTACATGAATCATTCAGAACTTAAAGCAAACTAAACCAATAACAACAGACATCTGTTATCGTAAAGACAAGGCCTCGGCCTTGTCTTTTTTTATGGGGAAAAGAAAAATGTCACATTCAATTTGGATGGCACTAGGCTTAGTATTAGTGGTTGAAGGCTTAGGGCCATTACTTGCACCTCGCGGATGGCGAGAAATGGTTAGCCAATTAAGTCAACAAAATGATAATAATTTGCGTCGTATTGGTGGCTGTTTGGTTGTTGCCGGTGCGGTTATTGCGTATATGATGTATAGACAGATGTAAAATACATAAGCACACAATCGTGACAATTAGCTTGCAGAAATGTTCTACTCGGCTAAAAAATGACTGCAAGCTGAATGTTAAGGTGCTAGAATCCTTTTTTAACTACTGATAGATGAAGAAAGATGGCAAATAATGTAGTCGTTCTTGGCACCCAATGGGGTGACGAAGGTAAAGGTAAAATCGTTGACCTACTGACCGAAGATGCAAAATATGTGGTTCGCTACCAAGGCGGTCATAATGCAGGTCACACCCTAGTTATTGACGGTGAGAAAACAGTTCTTCACCTGATCCCATCAGGTATCCTACGTGACAATGTTAAATGCATCATCGGCAACGGTGTGGTGCTTTCTCCTGATGCGTTAATGAATGAAATGGGTCCACTAGAAGCACGTGGTATTCCTGTTCGTGAGCGTTTATTCCTGTCAGAAGCTTGTCCGTTAATTCTTCCTTACCACATTGCTCTTGACCAAGCGCGTGAAGCTGCTCGTGGTAAAAAAGCAATCGGTACGACTGGTCGTGGTATCGGTCCTGCTTACGAAGATAAAGTTGCACGTCGCGGTCTACGCGTTGGCGATCTTTTCAATAAAGAAGCATTTGCTGAAAAGCTTAAAGAAGTTATGGCTTACCACAACTTCCAGCTTGAGCATTACTACAATGCTGAGCCTGTAAACTACGAAGAAGTGCTAGAAAAAGTACTTTCTCAAGCTGATATCCTAACGTCTATGGTTATCGACGTAACTAAAGAGCTTGATGACGCTCGTCTACGTGGCGACAAGATCATGTTCGAAGGCGCGCAAGGTACGCTACTAGATATCGATCACGGTACTTACCCATACGTAACCTCTTCTAACACGACTGCTGGTGGTGTTGCTGCAGGTTCTGGCTTTGGTCCTCGTCACCTAGGTTACATTCTTGGTATTGCGAAAGCTTACTGTACGCGTGTTGGTGCAGGTCCTTTCCCTACAGAGCTATACGATGGTCTAGACAAGCAAGATCCTGTAGGTAAGCACTTAGGTGATGTTGGCCACGAGTTTGGTGCGACAACAGGTCGTCTACGTCGTACAGGTTGGTTCGATGCCGTAGCTATGCGTCGTGCGGTACAAATCAACTCTATCTCTGGCTTCTGTCTAACTAAATTAGATGTACTAGATGGCTTAAAAGAGCTAAAAATCTGTACTGCGTACAAAACTAAGAGCGGTGAAATCTTAGAAGTTTCACCAATGGCTGCTGACGAGTACGAAGATCTAGAGCTTGTTTATGAAACTATGCCGGGTTGGAGCGAAACTACATTTGGTGCTAAGTCACTAGACGCGCTTCCACAAGCAGCATTAGATTACATCGCACGTATCGAAGAGCTAACTGGCGTTCCAATTGATATTATCTCTACAGGCCCTGACCGTAACGAGACAATCATCAAAGTTCACCCATACGGTGAATAATTATCGCTGATGCGAATTGATTTAAAAACCAGCTTTCGGGCTGGTTTTTTTATATTTTGATAAAGTGAATCCAGCCATATTCTCGAACTATAAACACACTGAAAAGCAAATCATCACTCAGTCAGAGAAAGTTAGCTAAAGTCTTTAGAGATAATGTCGATAAAAGACTATCCCTAGTCTGAGAACCAATGATGATGAAGCTTCCTATCTTATTATTGATTAGCCAGTTATTTATTTCTTCCGCTTACGCATTGGACAATGTGGGAGATGCTGTTCCCATTTATAGCGATGATGAACTGATACAACTTTTTGAAGAGAATCAGCATCTAAAAAAAGTAAAAACTGATGATTGCCAGCTTGTGCAAGATATTAAAGCGCGTGCAGAGCGAGTAGAGTCACCTTCTTATCAGTTCTTATATGGTGATATGTTAGCTTGGGGCGTGTGTGTTGATAAAGATGTTGAACAAGGCTTGTATTATATGCGAGCGGCTGCGCAGCAAGGCTTACCGGTAGCGCTTGAACAATTAGGGCGTTATTACGCACAAGGGGTGTTATTGCAGCAAGATAAAGAGCGTGCGATCCCGTATTTACGAGAAGCTGCGGCGCTTGGAAATATTAAAGCGCGCCTTCAGCTAGCTGAACTATTAGTGTCAGATCATGGTAGTCCACTCGATTACGAAGATGCTTATCGCTGGCTGTATCAAACCACGGCGGCGAATAAATCGTTATATAACCAACTGAGTACGTTACGTCGAAAATTAGAATTACGTATGCCTGAAAATATTATTGCTCGGGCAAAACAACGTTCCAGTTTATGGTAACTTGTCCCAAATAACCCAGTAAACTGATTAAAAAAGCACAGCATTTCGCTGTGCTTTGTTGTATTAGCTGCGCTAAGTTATAGGACTTTGTGTGGGCCGAAACATTCGTAGTGAATACGATCTTCAGATACACCTAATGCTAATAGCTGTTTAGCGATATATTGCATGAAGGCAACAGGGCCACAGAAGTAAAAGTGCATGTTTTCATCTGTTAGCTGTGGTGCTATTGTGCTGAGATCCATTAAGCCTTGGTAGTCATAATCTTCGGCAGGAAGATCGCTATCAAGCGGCGTGTTATACCAAGTGATATCTTGAATGTGATTGTGCTGCTGCGCGAGTGCTTTTACCTGTTTCTTGTAGGCATGATGTGCGCCATTTTCTGTTGCATGTAGCCAGTTAACAGATGCTTGGTGTTCAGTCAGTGATTCAAGCATTGAAAGCGTTGGCGTTAAACCCACACCTGCGGAAAGTAATGTGACAGGTGTGTTTGCTTCTACATCTAAGAAGAAGTCACCTGCAGGAGCTGCAAGCATTACTTTATCGCCAATATTGATATTGTTATGTAAGTAGTTTGAAACTTTACCGTGAGATTCACGTTTTACTGAAATACGGTACTGATCATCTTGTGGTGCTGAAGATAAGCTATATTGACGGATTTCTTGGTTCTCTAATTCGTCAGCATTAAGGTAGATCCCCAGATATTGCCCAGGTTTATAGCTTGCGACCTTACCGCCATCAGTAGGCTTAAAGGTAAAGCTCGTGATAAATTCGCTGTCTTGTTGCTTGTTGATTACGACGAACTCACGAGTGCCACGCCATCCACCAACTTTATTCGCATTTTCTTGATAGATTTCTTCTTCACGATTGATGAAAATATTAGCCAGCAATCCATAAGCTTCCGCCCAAGCGTCTAATACATCTTGTCCTGGCGCTAATAATTCATCAATGGTTGCGATAAGGTGAGAGCCAACAATATTGTATTGCTCTGCGGTGATCATAAAACTGGTATGTTTGTGAGCAATCTTTTCTACTGCAGGTAAAAGCACAGCAAGATTTTCGATATTATTGGCATAAGCGCAAATGGCATTAAATAACGCTTCTTGTTGGCTAGAAGGTTGATTATTTGCCCCATTTTTTTGGTGGCTCATGTTAAAAACATCTTTTAACTCAGGGTTGTGACTAAACATACGCTGATAGAAATGTTGGGTAACCATAGGGCCTGCTTCTGCAATGACAGGAGCTGTTGTTTTAACAATATCGATCGTTTTTTGACTAAGCATGAGCACTTCCTAAAAGATGTATTTATAATATATGTTATAAGTTGTATCTGATCTGTATCTTTTAGTCAAGAAGAAGATTAAAATAACAACAGGAGGGGCCATTGTGCAGTTAACTAGTTTTACCGATTACGGCTTACGAGCTCTGATATATCTTGCGTCGCTACCAGAAGGTGAGCTAACAAGTATTACGAAAGTGACAGAAATATATAATGTGTCACGTAACCATATGGTTAAAATAATCAATAAATTAGGTCAGTTAGGCTATATCGAAACGGTGCGCGGAAAAAATGGCGGCATTCGTTTAGGTAAGTCAGCTGAATCTATTATTATTGGCGATGTCGTACGTGCAATAGAACCGTTACAGATTGTTAATTGTAGCCTTGAATTTTGCCATATAACGCCAGCTTGCCGATTAAAAGGTGTGCTTGCTGATGCAAGAGAAGCATTTTTGGCTGAGCTAGATAAATATACCTTGTTAACCTTAGTTGAAGATAATGCGCCGTTGCTGAATTTATTAAGCAACCCTAACAAGTTATAAAACATCATTTGGTTATACGTTTAATTAGCATATTCCTCCCAAAATTTAGTGGAGCAGCAGTCTTTATAGCGCTGCTCCCGTCTGATCACCTAAAAGCCAGATATACCTCAGGTATAGGTTGGCCTACAGGAAAAATATAATGTCTAAAGGTACTACCGATTTACCGGTCGACCCTTTTCGCGATCGCGAAGCATCTAATTATGAAAACCCGATCCCAAGCCGTGAACACTTACTTGAAGTGATTCGTGGTTTTAGTACACCGGTGAGTCGTGATCAGTTATTTGCTGAGCTAAAGCTAGAAGGCGATGATCACTATGAAGGCTTACGCCGTCGTTTACGTGCGATGGAGCGTGATGGCCAGTTAATTTTCACTCGTCGTCAATGTTATGCGTTGCCTGAACGTTTAGATTTGATCAAAGGTTACGTTATGGGTCACCGTGACGGCTTTGGTTTTTTACGTCCAGAGGGCTCGCTAGGTAAAGACAATGATTTGTTATTACCTCATCACCAAATGCGTAGTGTGATCCACGGTGATTACATTTTGGCGCAAGCGGGCGGTGAAGATAAGCGTGGTCGTAAAGAAGCGCGTGTGGTACGCGTATTAAAAGAAAGCACAGCACAGATTGTTGGTCGCTTTTTCCTTGAAGATGGCATGGGCTATGTGGTGCCAGACGATTCGCGCATTGCTCAAGATATCATTATCCCACAAGACGTTCGCCAAGGTGCACGCATGGGTAATGTTGTGGTTGTCGAAATCAATCAACGTGCAACACGTCAGCACAATGCTGTTGGTCGTATTGTCGAAGTACTGGGCGAAAATATGGCGCCGGGTATGGAGATTGATATTGCGTTACGCACCCATGATATTCCGCACGTATGGCCATCAGAAGTTGATAAAGAAATTCAACATTTGACAGAAGAAGTGCCAGAAGAGGCGAAAAAAGGCCGTGTAGATTTACGTCAATTACCACTGGTCACCATTGATGGCGAAGATGCTCGCGACTTTGATGATGCGGTTCACTGTGAGCGTACTACATCAGGTGGCTGGCGTTTATGGGTTGCGATTGCCGATGTGAGTTATTACGTCCGTCATAAATCAGCACTTGATAACGAAGCCGTTAAGCGTGGTAACTCGGTTTACTTCCCTGCACAAGTGATCCCAATGTTGCCGGAAGTGCTTTCTAATGGATTATGTTCACTGAACCCGCAAGTTGATCGCTTGTGTATGGTGTGTGAAATGACCATTTCTGACACCGGTGAGTTAACAGGTTACAAACACTACGAAGCGGTCATGAATTCTCACGCTCGTTTGACTTACACCAAAGTAAGTAAAATGCTTGAAGGCGATGAAGAACTTCGTCAGCGTTATGAACCACTTGTTCCGCATTTAGAAGAGCTTTACAGCATGTTCAAAGTGCTGAAAGCTGCACGTGAAGAGCGTGGTGCGATTGAATTTGAAACGGTTGAAACCCAGTTCATTTTCAATGCGGATCGTAAGATTGACCGTATTGTGCCGGCTGTGCGTAATGAAGCGCATAAGATCATCGAAGAATGTATGATTTTAGCTAACATTGCTTCTGCACGTTTTGTTGAAAGTGCGAAAGAGCCAGCACTGTACCGAGTTCACGATACCCCAGGTGAAGAGCGCCTTCAGGGCTTCCGTGATTTCTTAGGTGAGCTAAGCTTACACCTTGGCGGTGGGTTAGAGCCAACGCCAAAAGATTATGCAGAGCTAGCCAATGCAATTCAAACTCGAAAAGATCGCGAGTTAATCCAAACCATGCTGCTACGCTCAATGAAGCAGGCGGTATACCAAGGTGACAATATTGGTCACTTCGGCTTGGCATTAACTGAATATGCGCACTTTACCTCGCCAATTCGTCGTTACCCTGATTTAACGCTGCACCGCGCGATTAAATATTTAGTTGCGAAGCAAGCTGGTAACAGTGGTAATACAACACCAACGGGTGGTTTCCATTACTCATTTGATGAAATTGATGCATTAGGTGAGCAATGTTCAATGACTGAACGCCGTGCTGATGACGCAACGCGTGATGTCTCTGATTGGCTTAAATGTGAATACATGCAAGATCACTTAGGCGATGAGTTCGACGGTGTGATTGCTAATGTGACAGGTTTTGGCTTCTTTGTTCGCTTAAACGAATTGAACATCGATGGTTTAGTTCATATTTCAAACCTAGCTAATGACTACTACCAGTTTGATCCAGTAGGTCAACGCTTGGTAGGTGATAGCTCTGGTGTGGTATACCGTTTAGGCGATACCGTGAAAGTGAAAGTGGCATCGATTAACTTAAACGATCGTCAGATTGACTTTGATATTGTTGGCTCTGAGCGCAAGCAACGTGGTGCAGGTAAAACGGCTAAGAGCCATGAGAAAAAACAGCGTTTACGTAAAGCCGATGGCCTACGTCGTCAAAGCCTGAAAGTGTACAAATCAGAAGATGGCGTGGCAAAACAAGAAGAGCGCAGTGAATCAAAACGTGAACGCTCTTCGGTACGTAAAAAGCTAAAAGAAGGCGCAATTCCACTGGCAGACGAGAAGAAAAAACCGAAGCCAAAGAAACGCCGTAAGCCGACGGATGAAAAACCGAAAGCTGAGACTAAAAAGAAACCGAAATCTCGCAAAAAGAAAAAGCAACGTGCGGGAAAAGCCGAACGCGCAGCAAAGAAGAGTTAAACCATGAGTAATGATATGATTTTTGGCATCCATGCCGTGAAAGCAGTGCTGGCATCTGATCCAGTTCGTTTTATTGAAGTATTTGTACTGAAAGGACGAGAAGATGATCGCTTACTGCCGCTAGTAACGGAGCTGCAGTCACTAGGTATCACGATCCAAGAAGCAGGGCGTAAAGCACTTGATGACAAAGTAAAAGGTGCTTCTCACCAAGGTATCGTTGCGCGTGTTCGTCCGGGTAAGCAATATAATGAGAACGATCTCGATGATTTATTAGTGGGTAAAGAAAACCCACTATTATTGATTTTAGATGGTGTGACTGATCCGCATAACTTAGGCGCATGTCTACGTAATGCGGATGCAGCGGGTGCGGTTGCTGTTATCGTCCCGAAAGATCGTTCTGCACAACTGAACGCTACGGCAAGTAAAGTTGCCTGTGGCGCGGCTGAAATAATGCCGTTAGTACGAGTGACTAACTTGGCGCGTACCATGCGTGCACTGCAAGATAAAGGCGTATGGATTGTAGGTACGGCTGGTGAAGCAACGCATGATATTTACCAAAGTAAGCTGACTGGTCCATTAGCGATTGTGATGGGGGCAGAAGGCGAAGGTATGCGTCGTTTAACTCGTGAAACCTGTGATGATTTGATTAAAATTCCAATGGCAGGTTCGGTATCAAGCTTAAACGTATCAGTAGCAACAGGTATCTGTTTGTTTGAAGCGGTACGTCAACGTAGCTAATATGTTACTGACAACACTAAAGCATGTTACACATTTAACCGTGTGTCAGTAATCCCACACCCTTATTCGGTTTAACTGGATAAGGGTGTTTTTATTAAGATAGACAAACAGTCAAGATAACTTGCCAGTGGGCAGGAAAAACCTTGGTGTAGAGCACAGAATTTTCTTGCTTCAATTGATCATTCTCTGTACTATCCATCGTCCAAATTCTCGGTTCTTTTTTTAGTTCCTTGCTTCCCCAGGATAACCGAGCCGACAAGGGAAGCTGAATAATCCGTAAGGAGCAACCAATGCGTCATTACGAAATCGTATTCATGGTGCACCCTGATCAAAGCGAGCAAGTTGCTGGCATGATCGAGCGTTACACTGCTGCTATCAAAGATTCTGGTGGTCAGATTCACCGTCTAGAAGATTGGGGCCGTCGTCAAATGGCTTACCCAATCAACAAACTGCACAAAGCACACTACGTTCTAATGAACGTTGAAGCTGAGCAGTCTGTAGTTGACGAGCTTGAGTCAAACTTCCGCTTCAACGATGCAGTGATCCGTAACATGATCATGCGTACTAAGAACGCTGTTACTGAGCCATCTCCAATGATGAAGGCTAAAGAAGAGCGTTTCACTAAGCGTGAAGATCGTGCAGAAACTGCACAATCTGAAGGCGAAGCAGCTGCTGAGTAATTTGTATAAATGACCAATCGTCTGGAGTTAGTTGGCACTATTGCTAAACAACCCAAACGAAGCCAGTCTCCTGCGGGCATTCCTCATTGTCACTTTGTGCTTGAGCATCGCTCGATCCAACAGGAAGCAGGCCTACCACGCCAAGTATATTGTTATATTAACGTGGTAGTCAGTGGCAAAGGTCAACAAGTACTCACTCAAGATTTAGTTATCGGAAGCAATGTTAAGGTAAGAGGGTTTATCTCTTATCAAACCGGCCGTAACGGCATTGGTAAATTAGTATTGCACGCCGATCACATTGACATAATTTAGATCAGGAGATAGCCCATGGCTCGTTTCTTCCGTCGTCGTAAATTCTGCCGTTTCACTGCAGAAGGCGTACAAGAGATTGACTACAAAGACGTAGCAACTCTAAAAAACTACATCACTGAAGCTGGTAAAATCGTACCTAGCCGTATCACTGGTACTCGCGCTAAATACCAGCGTCAGCTAGCTCGCGCTATCAAGCGTTCTCGTTACCTAGCACTTCTACCGTACACTGACAAGCATCAGTAATCGGTAGTAGTTTTTAGACTTTTATAGAGGACAAGATAATGCAAGTTATTCTACTTGATAAAATCGCTAACCTAGGTAGCCTTGGCGACCAAGTTAACGTTAAAGCTGGCTACGCTCGTAACTTCCTTATCCCACAAGCTAAGGCAGTAATGGCAACTAAAGCTAACGTTGAAATGTTCGAAGCACGTCGTGCAGAGCTAGAAGCTAAAGTTGCTGAGCAACAAGCTGCTGCTCAAGCTCGTGCTGAAGCACTAAACGCACTAGAAGCAGTAGTAATTGCTTCTAAAGCTGGTGACGAAGGTAAACTATTCGGTTCTATCGGTACTCGTGACATCGCTGATGCAGTAACTGCTGCTGGCGTTGCACTTGTTAAGAGCGAAGTACGTCTACCTGAAGGTGCACTACGTACTACTGGCGAATTCGAAGTTAGCGTTCAGCTAAATTCAGATGTATTCGCAACTGTTAAACTAAACGTTGTTGCTGCAGAGTAATCGCTTTTAGCTTTAATAGAAAAAACCAGCCTTCGGGCTGGTTTTTTTATGTCTGAAATTTGAGAAGGAAAACCGTTAGCGTCAATCCTTAGCTTTACTTCATACTGTAAATCAGGCTAACAATAGTACTAGAATCGAAGTTTTTCATATTGTTAGGTACCCAGGTGTAATAGGTATAGTTAAAGCCAATACTCAATGCGATGTTATCGGTGATCGAGTTGGTCAGTGATAAATCATTTTGGATCGTAGTGTTACTATTACCAGCCACAATATTGGTTTTATTTTCCACAGAAAGTGTTTTAAGCGGTTTCCATGTCATGGTTAATGAGCTTTGTAAAACAGCTTCATTCACTACTTCTGGTTTGACTATATCATCATCAATTTCATCTAGGTTTGGATCTTGGTGACGAAAGCCAGGACCAATATCGACCAAGGTTTGAAACGTTTCATAGCTAAAGAGACGATAACCGATACCAGCAGAAGCGAGTGAATCAACATAATATGGACCATAGCGATCATCAATATAGCTGCCGCTACCATATAAGTAATAGCCATCACGGATCAGCATTTGTGTTTTCAAATTGGCTGAAATCTTACGTTTATCTTCTTCGCCATTTTTCTTCGCCATTAGTAGGCTAGTATCTGCGTTAGTTTTATAACGACCTTTGATATATTGCAGATCATAATTAGCGTTTAGCGTCTGTGAATCTGAATTACCAGCAAGTGCTGTAAACCCAAGCCCCACCTCACTGGTAAAGTGAGAAGGCGAGACATCTTCTTCGATATCTTGATCGTCAGCAGCATAGGCTGCAGTATTGGCAAGCAGCAATAATGTCAGTAGGTATCTTGCCAAAGTTCCTCCCACGGCAGGTGTCGTAAATTAAGTGTTATTGATAATAAATATTATGCGCCCGCATTCTAACTCAAATTTGTCAGCTTTTGGTTAGGAATCCTTAACCTTGACTGTCAGATAATTTAAAAAGGCGCATAATTAAATAACCATTAGGTTTGATGCGAGTCGTAAGTTTATGACTGCTCAGAACCGAATGTATGGGGTATACTACTATGCTTCATTCTTGTTCTTGGCTAATACGCAATTTCTATGGCAGATAATAGTAAACCGAAAAAACCAAAAGATAATCAAATGGACGCCATTAAGATGCCGCCTCACTCTTTAGAGGCTGAGCAATCTGTTCTTGGTGGTTTGATGCTGGATAACGAAAAGTGGGACATGGTGGCTGAAAAAGTCGTTGCCAATGATTTCTACAGTCGTCCACACCGGATTATTTTTCAGGCGACAGCGGCACTATTGGAAGCGGGTCAGCCGCTAGATTTGATCACCCTGTCTGAAAACCTTGAGCAATCAAGCACACTTGATGATGTAGGCGGTTTTGCTTACTTAGCTGAACTGGCAAAAAATACGCCATCAGCGGCAAATATCTTAGCGTATGCTGATATTGTCCGAGAGCGTGCACTTATTCGTGACATGATTGGTGTGGCAAATGAAATTGCCGATGCCGGTTATGATCCACAGGGCCGTACCAGTGAAGACTTACTGGATATGGCTGAAAGTAAAGTCTTTGCTATTGCAGAGCAACGTACCAACGATAAAGAAGGTCCACAAAACGTTGATACGATCTTAGAAAAGACCTTAGAACGTATCGAGATTTTATACCAATCGCCACAAGATGGTGTGACAGGCGTATCGACAGGTTTTACCGATCTCAATAAAAAAACTGCCGGCCTTCAAGGCTCTGACTTAATCATTGTTGCGGCACGTCCATCGATGGGTAAAACTACCTTTGCGATGAACTTATGTGAAAACGCAGCAATGGAGCAGGAAAAACCTGTACTTATTTTCTCGTTAGAGATGCCAGCTGAACAGATCATGATGCGTATGTTGGCGTCACTTTCGCGTGTTGACCAAACTAAAATTCGTACCGGTCAACTCGATGATGAAGACTGGGCACGTATTTCATCAACAATGGGTATTCTTATGGAAAAGAAGAATATGTTCATTGATGATAGTTCTGGTTTAACACCAACGGAAGTCCGTTCACGTGCTCGTCGTATTGCCCGCGATAATGGCGGCTTAAGCCTTATAATGATTGACTACTTGCAATTAATGCGAGTGCCGGGTCTACAAGATAACCGTACATTAGAGATCGCTGAGATTTCCCGCTCGTTAAAAGCGCTGGCAAAAGAATTAAACGTACCGGTTGTTGCCTTATCGCAGCTTAACCGATCGTTGGAGCAACGTGCCGATAAACGCCCTGTTAACTCAGATTTACGTGAATCCGGTGCGATCGAGCAGGATGCCGATTTAATTATGTTTATTTATCGTGATGAGGTTTATCACGAAGATAGTGCCCTGAAAGGGATCGCTGAAATCATCTTAGGTAAGCAACGTAATGGTCCTATCGGTACCGTCCGTTTAACCTTCCAAGGCCAGTTCTCTCGCTTTGATAATTATGCAGGTCCTGCCTACGATGAAGAGTAAGCGTAAGAATATTATTTAGGATTTTGGATGAAAGCTGCAACCGCACATATAGATACTGAAGCATTAGCCCACAATTTGGGGTTGATCCGTCAACACGCACCAAATAGTAAAGTTTTGGCGGTGGTTAAAGCGAATGCTTATGGGCATGGCTTACTTCGTGTTGCTCAAACGCTGACGAATGTTGACGCGTATGGTGTTGCTCGTATTGAAGAAGCATTAATTTTACGTGCTGGTGGGATTGTAAAACCTCTCTTATTATTAGAAGGGTTTTATGCACCGAGCGATCTTCCAGTATTAGTGACCAATAATATTCATACCGTGGTTCACTCTATTGAGCAATTGGAAGCACTAGAACAAACAGAGCTTGATAACCCGGTGCAAGTCTGGGTAAAAATTGATACCGGTATGCACCGCTTAGGTGTACGTCCAGAAGATCTGACGGATTTTATGGTGCGTTTAAATGCCTGTGAAAATGTCGCAAAACCATTACGCTTTATTAGCCACTTTGGTAATGCTGATGATTTAAGCTCTGATATTACGTTAAAGCAGTTAGATACCTTTTTAGATTTGACTCAAGATTATCAAGGTGAACGTTCATTAGCCGCTTCTGCGGGGATTTTAGCGTGGCCTGATAGCCAGCTAGAATGGATTCGCCCAGGGATCATTATGTATGGTGTTTCACCATTTAATGAGTCTGAACGTTTTGCTTCGGCTTATGATTTAAAGCCAGTGATGACATTAACATCTAGCCTGATTGCTGTACGTGATGTCAAAAAAGGCGAAAAAGTCGGTTACGGCGGTATTTGGACAAGTGAGCGAGATACCAAAGTCGGTGTAATTGCAATTGGTTATGGCGATGGTTATCCACGTACCGCACCCAACGGCACGCCAGTGCTTGTTAATGGTCGTATTGTACCTATGGCAGGGCGTGTATCGATGGACATGCTAACGGTTGATTTAGGGCCCGATGCTCAAGATAAAGTGGGTGATACCGCTATCTTATGGGGTGAGGGACTTCCAGCTGAAGTTGTAGCAGAGCACATAGGCACAATTGCTTATGAGTTGGTGACGAAATTAACACCACGGGTTGCGATGGCATATACGTGATGAATTGATATTGGATGACGAGTCTTAATGGAATAAAGCGAAAGCCGTAGCGGATGCTGCGGCTTTCTTCGTTAAGTAGCGCTCGCCGTGAGCCGTTAAAACGCAGTGACTAAATTAACAATAAAAATACGTGACATGCGTCACAAAAATAAGCTGTTTTCACCGTATACCTTTAGTTAGATTTTTATTTAAAGGTACTTCTCATGAAAAACTATTATTCCGAGAGTAAAGCAGAGTGTTCTGAAATTGCCGCTAGCGCTTGTACGACGATACTTGTCGGCAATCAAGTAACGGTTGATGGATCGTTTATCATTGCTCGTAATGAAGATCATGAAGCGATTAATGCTAAACGATTTAACTTCCACCCTGCAGAAGATGCACAATTAAGTGATTTTCATTCTATAGGGGCAATGGGAAATGATTTTACATATCCCGCTGCAAAAAATGCCCTTCAATATACTTCAAATTCTGATTTTGATACTGAAGGTACCAGTTTTGGTGCTGCTGGATTTAATTCTGCTGGAGTGGGTATCACTGCGACAGAAACAATCTTTAACAACGCACAGGTACTTGCTATTGATCCTTATGTAACAAAAACAGGTATCGGTGAAGATGCTATTGTGAATGTTATTTTACCTCGTGTGCGCAGTGCTAAAGAGGGAGTGGCTTTGTTAGGGCATATTATTGAAACCCAAGGCACAGCGGAGGGATTCGGGGTTGCGTTTATGGATAAAGAGGGAATTTGGTATCTAGAAACGGGGAGTGGCCACCATTGGATGGCTGCAAAAATACCTACGGATAAATATTTTGTCTCTGCTAATCAGGGGCGATTAGTTGATTATATCGCTAATCATCCTGACTTTATGGCCTCGGAAGGCTTGGTTGAATTTGCCCAAAAACATCACTTACCCTCTGCTGAAAATAGCGATAGTTTTAATTTTCATCGTGCTTATTCACAAGATGTAGAGCACGATAAAACATATAACTACCCACGCGTATGGACATTACAACATATGTATAGCGATGGGCTTAAAACGGAAATTGATCAGGGTGAATCATTTCCGGTTTACCTAACACCTAAAAATAAGCTAAGTGTTTATGATGTGATGCAAGGCTTGCGTAACCATTATCAAGCAACAGAGCATGATCCTTATTCACATAGTAACCCGAACGACCCTTATCGCCCAATTTCAGTCTTTCGAACAGAGCATTCGCATGTTTTACAGCTCCGTCCTGAGCTACCTATTGCTATCGGTGAAATTCAATATATCGCTTATGGTATGACAGCCTTGAGTGTCTATTTACCATTTTATCAGGGAATGACCTCTGTTCCTAAAGCGTTGACGTTAGGTGATAATAAAGCGGATAGTCACTCTGCATATTGGAAATTTCGTAAGTTACAAACATTAGCAATGATGGATTGGAATCAGTTTTCTCCGATTGTGCAGCAGGCTTATCATGACTTTGAACAACAAACTGCGCATAAACAAAAGCTAATGGAAGCTGAATACATAGCATTGTATACGACTCACCCAGAGCAAGCTGTTGCGCTTATTAATGCTTTTGAGCATGAGGTTGTAGCCTTAGCGTTAGCACTGACTGAAGAGTTAACTAATGAATTATTTACTCGTTTAACAGTTAATGTGGATAAGTTATACAACTTTTCTGGGGCTTAAATATCATTTGGTATTTAAGGTTCAAGATGTTCTAAGCGTCTACATGCTGAATATAGCGTTAAGCTTTACAAAATATCGAGTGAAGCTCTACTGTAATCCCTAGGTGAATAAGCTTATTTAATTGCTATTAGGGGAAGTAATCGGTGACGAGTACCGGGTGTTATTAATCACGCCCGGTGCTTTTTTACTCAGTATGCTATTCGCCTTGAATAGTGATCACGACTTGGCGAGAGCTGCCATGATCACGGTGCTCACCTAAATAAATACCTTGCCATATACCTAATGCTAAACGTCCTTGTGAAATAGGGATCGAGATACTATTACCTAACAATGAATTTTTAATATGTGCTGGCATATCATCATCTCCTTCATAGGTATGTCGATAATAAGGCGCACGTTCTGGTACAAAATGATTAAAATGTTTCTCCATATCATGACGTACCGTAGGATCGGCATTTTCATTAATGGTTAAGCTTGCCGAGGTGTGTTGGAGAAAACAGTGGACTAATCCAACGCTTAAAGGTCGGATCTCATGTAAATGTTGCGCTATTTCCTCAGTGATAAGGTGAAAACCGCGCTTTTGAGGAGTAAGATTAATTGTTTTTTGATACCACATGGCTATTTACCTATAGGTTTAACCTTTTAGTTTGATTAGTTATTCGCATTATTACATTGATGCGAAATACAGGTATGATGCATTCCAAGTTTTCGTGATTTACCGCAATGACGATCTTTTTCTTTTCGCGGCATCATCACAAGTGATCAAAATTATAAATAAGCCTGCCATCATAGGCTAATGAGCAAAATCGGGGATCTTTCGCAGACAGTGTATTGGTGCGAAAGATAAACATAACAAAATTAGGATATTTTTATGTTGAAGAACATCAACCCAACGCAAACTCAAGCGTGGCAAGATCTAACCGCACACTTTGAACAAGCTCAAGATTTCCAATTAAGAGACTTATTTGCTAATGATAACGCTCGCTTCTCTAAGTTTTCTGCGCAATTTGGCTCAGATATCCTACTTGATTACTCTAAAAACCTTATCACCGAAGAAACACTAACTAAGCTGTTTGCTCTTGCAAAAGAGACAGAGCTAGATGCTGCTATTGCAGATATGTTCAGTGGCGAGAAAATTAACCGTACAGAAGATCGCGCAGTACTTCACGTAGCACTACGTAACCGTAGTAACACACCAATTATGGTTGATGGCGAAGATGTGATGCCTGCTGTGAATGCCGTACTTGAGAAGATGAAGTCTTTCTCTGAGCGCATCATTAGCGGTGAATGGAAAGGTTACACTGGTAAAGAAATTACCGATATCGTGAACATCGGTATCGGTGGCTCAGATCTTGGTCCTTACATGGTGTCAGAAGCGCTAGGTGCTTATAAAACGCGCCTAAACATGCACTTTGTTTCGAACGTTGATGGCACGCACATTGCTGAAACGCTAAAAGATCTTAACCCAGAAACAACGTTGTTCTTGATCGCATCAAAAACCTTCACGACTCAAGAAACCATGACTAACGCGCTATCAGCACGTGACTGGTTCTTAGCAAAAGCAGAAGATAAAGCACATGTAGCGAAACACTTTGCTGCGCTTTCAACAAACGGTGAAGCGGTTGCTGAGTTTGGTATTGATACTGACAACATGTTCGAGTTCTGGGATTGGGTTGGCGGCCGTTATTCACTATGGTCTGCAATCGGTCTATCAATCTGCTTGTCAGTAGGTTTTGATAACTTTGTTGCGCTACTTGATGGCGGTCATGCAATGGACAAACACTTTGCAGAAGCACCATTAGAGCAAAAACTACCAGTTATCCTTGCGCTTATCGGTATCTGGTACAACAACTTCCACGGTGCAGAAACAGAAGCGATTCTTCCTTATGATCAGTACATGCACCGTTTTGCAGCGTACTTCCAGCAAGGTAACATGGAATCAAACGGTAAGTACGTTGATCGTGGCGGTAACCCAGTGGATTACCAAACAGGTCCAATTATTTGGGGTGAACCTGGTACTAATGGTCAACATGCTTTCTACCAGTTGATCCACCAAGGCACGAAATTGATCCCATGTGATTTCATTGCTCCTGCGATTAGCCATAACCCATTAGGCGATCACCATCCAAAATTAATGGCGAACTTCTTCGCGCAAACTGAAGCACTAGCATTTGGTAAGAGCCGTGAGAAAGTTGAAGCAGAATTCTTTGCTGCGGGTAAATCACAAGAAGAAGTGAACGAACTAGCAGAATTTAAAGTATTCGAAGGCAACCGCCCAACGAACTCAATCTTAGTGAAAGAAATTACGCCTTATACACTAGGTGCATTGATTGCGCTTTATGAGCACAAGATTTTCACTCAAGGTGTTATTTGGAATATCTTTAGCTTTGATCAGTGGGGCGTAGAGCTTGGTAAGCAACTGGCTAACCAAATCCTGCCAGAGCTAAACAATAAAGAAGAGGTATCAAGCCACGATAGCTCGACTAATGGTTTGATCAATGCATTTAAACAATGGCGAGCATAATCTTAGGCTAATGTACTAAGTCATATGTTTGATAATAAAAACGCCGCTAAATAGCGGCGTTTTTTTATCTTTTCAGTGATGGTTATTACAGTGCAATAACTTCGCTAGCTTGTGGGCCTTTCTGACCATCCGTAACGATAAACTCAACACTTTGGCCTTCACGTAAGGTGCGGCGCCCTTGAGCTTGAATAGCACTGAAGTGTACAAACACATCTTTGCCATCCGTTCCAGAAATGAAACCAAAGCCTTTGTCATCGTTGAACCATTTTACGGTTCCAGTCAGTTTACTCATGTACGTCTTTCCCTTTTAGACAAATAATATACAGTCATCCCGCAATTATAAGTAACGTGATGCGTATGACGTGAACTAGTCTAGATCGAAAAAAGAGCGGAGAGTAGTCTTTTATTTAAGAATAGGATTATTAATAAAAGACTTAATAAAGAAATAGATAGCGTTAAGAAAAGCAAAGAATTTATCGTGTAATTAACGGTATAGTTTCATTGGAAAAGACGATATCAATCGAAACAAATTTCGATATAGGCTTTGCCATAATCAGAATCAAATGGCATTAAGATGATCGCATTATCACATTTATGGGTAATGGTATGGCCTTTACCAGAAACAACTGCAGGTGTTGCCATATCAAAGTCATAGCCATTTTCAGCCAACGCACGTTTTGCACCACCTGTTACCATATTAGTAATTTCACCAACCATATCAGTTACATCTTCATTAATGCCTGCTGGACGTTCACCGAGCATGCGTTGCATGATTTCAAGAGCTAGATCTTGCTCAAACGTGATTGACATTGACCCTTTAGTTTTTGGGCCAATCATACCTATTAAGCCAGATACATCACCACGCGCAATTTCATCTTTCTTTAGTCTTGGCTTTTGTGGTGTCATTGGCATCGATGCCATGGTGTTAAGCACATTAATCAGAGATGCAAGAAAAGGGTTTATAAATTCTGCGCGCATAATTGTAAGACTTTTCGTTGTAGGTTAAATAATAGGTTTATTACCTTGGCATTTTTCACAAATACCATGGCTTTCAACAACATGATGATTAATCTTAAAACCAAGTTTTTCTGATTTTTGACGAAGCAGTTTGGCTAACTCATCATCATGACACTCTTCAACACTGCCACACTCATCACAAATCAATAACTGCGAACAGTGATCGGCATGTCCTAGTACACAGCAAGCAATATAGCTATTTGTGGACTCCACTTTGTGAACAAAACCTTGTGCTAAGAGAAAATCTAAAGCTCGGTAAATCGTTGGCGGCTTTGCTTGTGGTTCTGAAATTTTGAGTTGATCCAATAACTCATAAGCGCTGATTGAGCTATGGTGCTCAATGATCAACGCCAATACTTTTAAGCGCTGTGGCGTAAGTCGAACGCCTCGCTCTTCACAGAGTCGCTGCGCCTTTGTTAATAATTGGGCTTGATCCGCCATAAAACCTCAAAAAACTACAATAACCGTTTTATTTTATCACAGCCTATTTGAAACATATCGTAACTTAGCAATTAAGCTGCAATAAGCTGTAGTGTTTCGTGTAGAGGATCACGTAATAATAGCAATAAGAATCAGTTAGCACTGATTTTTTTCATTGATGCTTGCGGTGACTCGAAACATTCCTTTTAAGTGTTAATCATCGTTTATACGCAGCAAGGAATAGTGGAGTTAAGCACAAAGATGGAGGACTGATTAAGTTTGCCTACTTATAGTTACCATATAGTAATAATCTTTTGTTTTTTTTCTGTATTGTTGTTTTTTTGTAATTATCAATAATACACCCATCGAAACGCACAAGGCGTTCACAAACATAAAGACACAAGGTTTTATTACTCATGAAAACAGTTATTAAAGCAACTATCGCAGCCGCTATCATCGTTATGTCTTACAACGCTTCAGCTAAAGATGGTGCGTTCACACTCAGGTGTGGTGTTTACACAATCAGCATCACAACTTACCTTTGCTGGAAAGTTACTGTCTGCCGCTGATAAATAAGCCGTAGATATCGGCAACAAATACTTTGCTGAAGTAGGCGACATTATTCTGTTCTCTGCCGACGTTACTCAACCACCCATAAACAAGAGCAATTAATGAGGATTTATTCGGATTTAATGAATGGTTATCACTGGTTTTTTTATGTAACTTTTGCATTAGAAAAACTAATCAAAAATAATATTATTTCTCACTTTTAAAAGCCGATTAAACTCCTATAATGCCCCACATCGAAACGCGACCTACGCCTTATAAATACTGTGTTTAGGCAAGGTTGTACATTATAAAAAACTTGCTTTATTAAGGAATTCACAATGTCACGTATCATTAACAAAGTTGTTAGCTTATACACTCCTGTTTTCGCTTCTATGTACAAAGCGCAAATCAAATAAGTGTTTAAAGAATTTAAAAAAGGGCGTTGAAGGAAACTTCAACGCCCTTTTGCTATTTGGTAAAGAGATAACTCAAATATACTCTTTGGTAGCTTTTGGTAAGTCTTTTACCAAAAGCTACCAAAAGCTACCAAAACGCAGAAGGATCTCAGAGTAACACTCGCTAAGCCACAACCCTGATTTTATGATAGTTCGGTAATTATTATATTGGCGACTTCAAAATCATTGCTGAAATAGTTCTTTGTATTTATGACTTCATAAATAACTGATGGTCTATTGTAAGCGTGTGAGATTCGGGCTTGTTTAATGAGAGCACGCGATTACTTTATTGATAAACGTCTGCATCAACTCTATACCCAACTACGTGAATGCAATCCAAGCGTGTTGGATATGGTGAATACGCTTAATTTTGTGTTGCGACAATACCCTTACGTTAAAGCGCTTTCGTGTGTAAAGCCGCGATGCAACTACTTGTGACGTTTCGAGCTTCGCATACGAAATTTTCACATGTGAAAATTATGCGTACGTATGAACGTTAAATTTCCGGGAAGTTTTGGAGATATATTAGGTGGATTATGGTGGTTACGATGAATATCTTTTTAAAAGGAATGAGTAATGACCAAAAATGTCAGCTCCGTAACATCTGTAATAGCGATAATTCTATACGTACCGTATGAAGTTATTTAACGAAAATACCGCCTTAAATTAGGCGGCTTTTTCGTAGTGTGGCATAGAAAAGCAAACCCACCGCCCATCCTAGGCTGGCGGGTAGAGAGATAAAGGAGGAAAATCTCTCGTAGTCTATTAGACAACACTATTCATGAATCTAAAGTGAACTGGATATTTACAGGTAAGCTTTACGTTTTTCATCATGATCAAAATTATGTATCTAAATCGAACCGATATGCGGTAACGCCAAGATACAAAAAGACCGCCCACCATGGCAGTCTTTTAACTGTCATTTGTAATAAATTGTATATCCTTCCCACTAAACACACTTCACCACCACAATGTCTTTAATGTCGGTGTAGTAGTTCTCTAGCTCTAACATTTCTATTTCTCCCTGTCGTTCGTGGTAGCTGCGTTGCTGGCATGCAAAACCGATCACGCCTTTACCAAAGCGATCGCTTAGTTGGTCTAGGGTGTTGTTTAAGGTGTCTTGTTATCAAAGCGGTTAAATAACTCGAACTGTTTTACTTCGGCATCAATCAGGTTTGGGGCTCCTACGCCCACTTTGTATATCGGTTGCTTGGCAAGGTTGTCGGGGATCAAATCATCGAATAAGGCGCGCAATTGTTGCAGGGCAAAACTAGTATCGGTCAGGCCGTTTTCGAGTGTCAGTTCACCACGGCGATAAAACGGTGGGCAACGGTCGTATTTTGAGGTGCTGACAAATACGGAAAGGGTTTTCATCTCGCTTTTTTGATCGCGTATTTTGCGCATCACTTCTGCGCAGTGGTGAGCCAATTCGGCAAAAAGGTCGTCTCGGTGGTGTAGGCGATCACGGTAGGAAGCGGTAGACCATATCTGTTTTTTCTTTTCTCGCTCAACGGAAATGTCTAAACAGGCGATGCCATTAAGCTCTGAAATCACGTTAGCCACGTTGATGGAATACCGTTTGTGATAGGTTTTTGTGTCACATTGTTTTAGTTGGTAGGCGGTTAAAATGCCTTCTTGTGTCAGGTGTTTATTCAGTTGTCTGCCTATGTTCCAAAGTTTACCTACGGGCATTTGTTTTAAAACCGCATCGGTTTCTTTCTCGCTTATTAATACACATTGTCCCTGGTAAGGTTGGCAGTTCTTCGCCGCCCACGAGGCGACTTTGGCCAAGGTCAGGGTTTTGCCTACACCAGCGCCTGTCGGTACACCGGTTTCTTTGTAAATGGCTTTGCGTAAGGCTTTTACGTGTTTATTCAGATCGACGTTGATTTGGTGTAGGTGGCTCACATCGTAAAACACTTCATCAACGCTGTAGCGCATGGAACGGGCACCTTGTATGTGTTTTTCAAGGGCTGTCATAAAGCGATCTGAATGGTGAGAAAAGGTGTTGAAGTTGGCTTTATACACAATGCCTTTGTGTACCCGTAAGCGGTCTATTTCTTCCCATATCGGGGTGAATTTTGAAATCCCGATGTTAGTGCAAGCACGGTTAGCGGCAATGGAGATCCCTTGGCCTGCTGTTACTAATAACGGGGTATTTCTCAGGGCTGGCTTGTAGGTAATGCAAGATTCGGCGTAAAAGCGGGTGCCATCAAGTAAGCAAATCATAAGGTAACAGGGCGGTGTAATCGTAGGCTGTAACGCACTACGCCGTGTAAGCGGGTGTAGTCGTCTTGGTTTATTTTTTGTGGCTTAAAGCTGGGGTTATCTGAATACAGGGTTCTGCTGTGTAGGTTTACGCGCTTTACAACAAGATCGTTGTTTAATGAAAGTACGATAACGTCTTCGTTCTCGGGGTTTAGGTGGCGCTCTAATACCAGTATGTCGTGGTCCCAAATGTAGGGCAGCATTGAAAGCCCAGCCGCACGGCACAAGATGGTGGAATGCTCTTGGGTGATCACCAGTTGGTGTAGGTCGAGTTCGGTTAAGTCATGGTGCCATGGTAATAACGGCGGTTGCCTGAAGTGATGGATAGAAAGGGTGATCACGCCTATTACGTGTAAGTCGTCCCACTCTTTGCCTGATGCGGCAATGTGTTGGCATAGCAGGTTCCAACGTGCGATATGGTTGTCACCGTGTTGTTCAAATACAACAAGATCGCTGTTTAGGGGTTGTAAGGCACTGTCTATGAGTAGCCAATCGCCTTTTGCGATCCCTAGCTTTTTGTAGGTGTTATCGGCGCTCATTATCCGCATAGATGAATGGCTGTGTACAAACATGGTTTGTAGGTTTAGCGATTTTTTGCGAAAGCGGATAGTGGGGTTTTCAAAGCCGGTGATCCCCGCCTGTACGTAAGTGTTAAGTGTAATCATGGCCAAAAATACTGTATATATATACAGTTTATTTTAGAGGGGTTTTGGGTGGGTGGCAAGGTGGTAAGTATCGTGGCTGGTGTGTGAATGAGTCACGATATTAAGATAGTCGGGTGCTGTTAAACCTCGGGCGTAGTTACTCAGAGATACTGCAGAAGTTAGGGTTGGTGTGTTGCTCGTGAATACACGGAAAGACCGCTCATCAAGGCGGTCTTTTTATCTGCTATAGCAATTCATTCGAATGGTTGCACCATCGGCAATATAGCTAAGTAAGGCTTTGCACTTATCCATAATATTTTGGCTTTTGCTCTTATTAAGAAGCTGCGTTAAAGATTGAGTTAATCCGGCAGATTCATATTGTTCTAATGAAATGATCACCGCACTTGGTAATTTCTGATTGTCATTGCAATAGGCTTTTACGGAGACTTTCTTTGGCGAACTTCTGTGATTACTGATCTCAACGATAATATTTTCTGTCATTTCTTTACTCTCGAAATAGATGAGTTAACAAAAAGCCAGCGTCGTTCAGCGGTTAGCTTTTTCGTTATTCGTTATAAAAAAGGCTGGGATCTCCCAGCCTTTTTATAGCTGTTGCTAATTACATGCGTGCTTTAAAGATTTCTACGATTTCTTCTAGGCTCGCTTTGCGTGGGTTAGTTAAAGAACATGCATCGTTTAGGGCGTTTTGCGCCATGAACGCTAGCTTGTCTTCAGTTACACCTAAATCTGCTAGGCGTTGCTTAGTACCTACTTTTTCAGAAAGTGCATCAATCGCTTCAAGGGCTGCATTTACTGCTTGCTCTTGGGTCATTGCTGCTGTGTCGATACCCATTGCTTTCGCAATATCAACAAAACGCTCTGGTACTTGTTTGGCGTTAAAGCGCGAAACTTCTGCCAATAGAATCGCGTTACATAGGCCGTGAGCCAGGTCGTAAACACCACCTAATTGGTGCGCCATTGAGTGAACGTAACCTAAAGATGCATTTGAAAATGCCATACCAGCAAGGTACTCGCCGTACTGCATTGCATCACGTGCTTCGCGGTTTTGACCGTCGTTAACAGCGGTTTCTAGGTTGTTTACAATCAGCTCAATCGCTTTAATGGCAGATGCATCAGTGATGGGTGTAGCAGCTGTTGAAACATAGGCTTCAACGGCGTGCGTTAATGCATCCATACCGGTTGCAGCAGTTAGGAACTTAGGCATTGCGACCATTAGCTCTGAATCGTTCACTGCAATAATTGGCGTGAAGTGCTTATCAACCACTGGGTATTTGGTTTCATCTTCTTGGTTAGTGATGATCGCAAATACGGTCATTTCTGAAGCAGTACCTGCTGTTGTGTTCACGGTTACCAATGGAAGCTGTGGCTTTTTAGAAAGGTGTACACCTTTCGAGTAATCACGAATGTGACCACCGTTTGCTGCCACCAATGCAATACCTTTAGCGGTATCGTGTGATGAACCACCACCGAATGAAATCACAAAATCAGAATGGCTGCTTGCGAGTAGCGCTAGGCCATCTTCAATGTTTTTCTCAGTTGGGTTTGGTTGCACACCACCGTAAATAGTGTAATCAAGGCCGTGCGCAGTAAGCTCGTCAGTTAGTTTGCTCACTAAACCCACTTCAACTAATACACTGTCTGTCACGATTAGGGCTTTTTTCAGCTCTTTTGAGGCAAGTTCAGCACCTAAAGATTGAATAGCATTAGGACCCATTAGTGTTACAGGTGGCATGTAGAAGACATTGCTCATAATAAAGCTCCGATAATATTAAGTAATTTATGTTGGCTTACCGCGTGCGCCATAAGCCGGAATTTTTTACAGAGTGTGAATAGCAAAGTGAGTGTTATCGGCACCAAATCTTTATGGTTATTGTTGGTGTTGATGCCAACAACAGCTCACTTACCGGAAATAAACAATAAAATGAAAAGTTAACCACTATTACGTAAACGTAATAATTAAAATGGGATGTTACTTGCCGATATCAGCGGCTTATTTATCAGCAGCAGACAGTAGCTTTTCAGCAAAGGTAAGTTGTGATGCTGATTGTGTGAATACCACTCCTGAGTGTGAACGCTCTGCAGTACCTTGTTTTTGGTAGTGAGCTGCATTCATAGTGCTAGCCGCTGCTTTTTGAAATTGAACATTACCTGTGAACGCACCATCTTTAGCTGAAGCGTTGTAAGACATAGCGATGATAGCGGCTGCGATAGTTGCTTTAATAACTGTTTTCATGAGTAATAAAACCTTGTGTCTTTATGTTTGTAAACGCCTTGTGCGTTTCGATGGATGTATTATTAATAATTACACCAAAAGCAACAATGCTATAAAACACAAAAGATTATTACTAATTGGTAATAATTAAGAGTGCAAGATAAAGGTAAGAAAAGAAGGGAGAGTAAATACTATTGCTGTGGCTTTAACCGAGCTTTTCTTGGATTTGGGTGTAGTTATTCAGAGGTATATCAGAAGTTGGGGATAGTAGGGAGATGTTAGCGAGGGTTGTTAAATTGCAGGTATAAAAAATGCCGGCCTTAGCCAGCATTTTTTCATTTATCAAAAAAGATAAATTATAGAGCTACAACGTTTGCAGCTTGAAGACCTTTTTGGCCTTGCTCTACTTCAAAAGACACTTTTTGGCCTTCAGCAAGAGTTTTGAAACCTTCAGAAGCGATAGCACGGAAGTGAACGAATACGTCAGCACCGCCGTTGTCTTGAGTAATGAAACCAAAACCTTTCTCTTCGTTAAACCATTTTACTAAACCAGTAGTTTTGTTAGACATGTGATGCCCCTTATAAATGTGATTAATTAACCGCTAAAATGCGATGTGCTAAGTGGTTAAATTATTAATGATACTGCCAAAACAAGGGAAACACTGAAGTACAAAACGAAAACGTTGATGTAGCTGAAGGTTTAACTGTGACTTGGTGCCGCATTTAATAACTCTCTAAACAACAGAGCGAGACGGATAATAACAGGTGTTTACTTTTTGTACAGTCTTTTTTGTCGATATATTCGAAATAGATTATTGGATACTGCTATATAGATAAGAGAAAGAAGAGTTTTTACATAATATTTATGAAAAAACACGGAGCTACTTTTCTAGAATGCTTTGAAATAAAGGTATACGAGCACGGTGTGAGTACGTTCTGGCTTTCACTCTAATGCTTCTGCTTTGGCTTAACTACGTTTTAATGTAGAATCCGCTTTCTTCAGAATATACCTCAAGCCACATCAGTTAAGTATTTAGCGATCGTATCTTTTAGATATTACGTAGTGAGGGGAGTAAAGTTCTGAATTTAAACGTAAACCAATCCAAACAAGGTATTAATATGACAAATGTTGTAGACGAGACAATGAAAAATAACTTGTCAACTCAAAGTGTTACAGGCGATTTTCCAATGCAGCGTTTTTCTGTCGCACCGATGCTGGATTGGACTGATCGTCATTGTCGCTACTTTCACCGTTTAATGAGTAAAGAAGCATTGTTGTATACCGAGATGGTGACAACAGGCGCGATTATTCACGGTAAGGGCGATTTCTTAGCGTATAACGAAGAAGAGCATCCATTGGCGCTTCAACTGGGTGGTTCAAACCCGATTGATTTGGCGCGTTGTGCTAAGTTAGCGCAAGAGCGTGGCTACGATGAAATTAACCTAAACGTGGGCTGCCCGTCTGATCGTGTACAAAACGGTATGTTTGGTGCTTGTCTAATGGGTGAAGCCGAGTTGGTAGCGCAGTGTGTCACTGCGATGCGTGATGTGGTTGATATTCCTGTGACGGTAAAAACCCGTATTGGTATTGATGATCAAGATTCTTACGAGTTTTTAAAAGATTTTATCCACGTGGTATCAGAGAAAGGCGGTTGTGATAACTTTACTATTCACGCGCGTAAAGCATGGCTTAGTGGTTTAAGCCCGAAAGAAAACCGTGAAATTCCGCCACTAGACTACCCACGTGTTTACCAACTAAAGCAAGATTTTGCGCATTTAACCATGGCAATCAATGGTGGCATTAAAACGTTTGAAGAAATGGAAGAACACCTGAAACATATGGATGGTGTGATGGTCGGTCGTGAAGCGTACCAAAGCCCATACTTAATGGCGGAAGTGGATCAGCGTTTATTTGGTAGTGAACGCCCTGTGATGAAGCGTCGTGAAGTGGTTGAAGCTATGTATCCATACATTGAAAAGCAACTCGCTAACGGTTCTTACTTAGGACATATTACACGTCATATGCTGGGCTTATTCCAAAGTATGCCGGGTGCACGTCAGTGGCGTCGACATATCAGTGAAAATGCTCATAAACCTGGTGCTGGCATTGAAGTTGTTCAGCAGGCGTTAGATAAAATTCCTGCGCACTTAGATGTTTAATTGCTAAATTGTTGTTGGCGAGATTCACGATAAATAAGTGAATTTGGCTAATGCAGAGACAAAAGGCTAATCCGTGCGGGTTAGCCTTTTTTGTATCTAATTGAAAATAAAGTGATTGTTTTTTATTCCACTTGGCTTGATTTGTGCAATTAGATTTAATAGCGATATTGAATAGGATCACTTTCAACATGCTTTGTCGGTTTATATTGTGAACTTGATAAAAAAGCTTATCGTTGAAAGGTAATACTTGGTTAAGGAGAGGGTTATGTTTGAGTTTCTATTTTTGCTGACGTTTGCATTAGTGTTAGTTTTTACGGGCGTGAGTATTATTGGCATGATGATAGCTGTTGCGGCTGGTTTTGCGATCATGGCTGTGGTTGGCATGTTGGGTTTAGTGATTAAGTTATTACCATGGATCGTGTTAATTGCTATTGCGATTTGGTTGGTGAGAGATAACAAAAAAGTACAAGAATACAAAGATCGTCTATCTCGTACACGTCGTTATTAATCTGCTGATAAATGTATTTAAATGAAACATTATCAATAAATATAATAGTAGGTTATTTCTGGCAAAATTAGTTAAAAACCACCATGTAAATAGATAAGAGCAGTGTTTTTTTAGGGTTTCTGGTATAGTTTCTCCGTTTAAAAATTATTAATAATGAAGAGCGGAGACTCGACATGAAAAAAGTAATGCTTTCAGTAGCAGCGGCAGTGGCAATGACTGCTGCTATTCCAGCACAGGCAGATACCCTTTTAGGTGTTAAAGTAGGCGCAGATGCATGGTTTGCAAATGCGAAAGTTGATGGTCACAAAAGCGATGATACATCAGCATCTTACTACGCATCTTTTGAACACTTTATTCCTCTAGTTCCTAACTTTATGGTTCGTTACAACAATATCGATACTGGTACTGTTGCATTTGAACAAAGTGATTTTACAGCGTACTACGAAATTCTAGATAACGATCTAGTTTCTCTTGATCTTGGTCTTACTGCGACTAAATTTGGCAGTGTGAAGCTAAACAGTGATGATCGTTTTAGTGACTGGCAGCCAACTATTTACGGTAATGCGGAAATCGGTATTCCAGCAACACCATTAACAGTATTTGCTCAAGCAAATGCGGGTAAATATGATGGTACTCGTTTATTTGACGGTCAAGCTGGTGTGAAATACACAATCGGTTTAGTGGCGGCAGATCTAAACATCCGTGGTGGTTACCGCATGATGGATTACGATTTCGATAAAGCGAAGAATACTGGCGATGTTGATCTAAATGGTTGGTTCGCAGGTGTTGAAGTCGATTTCTAAGCCTTCTTAAGCTAACGAATTAATAAAAACCACGACACTGTCGTGGTTTTTTATTGGCTGTTTCTAGGTTTTTGTACCATTTTTAAGTGTATACATTCCATCTTTTATGCTGAGCTAATAAAAGTGACAAAGGATAGGGAGTAAGGTTATGACACTGACTGAGCTACAACACCTTTATGTTAGCCAAGAACTGGTTGAGGCTGTGGTTGAGCCTTCAATTGGTGATGGTTATATCGTTGAATTTCGTCACCGTCGAGGTGGCTTAGTCCCTTTAACTGACGGGGCTGGCAGTGAACGTTGCTATAGTGATATTGATAGCGCAACTCAACAAGCTTTTGAAGTTGGATTTCATCAAGTTAGAATTGCTGATGAATACTAAAACCAATCATATTTCCTACCAATAAAGGCGAGATAATCCTTATTGTTAGACGGTAAAATAACGATTATTTCGCATTCACTTTTCTTCTTAACCTTTAAAAAGGTTATAAAACATTCTTATCTATTCTTTCTTGTTATTAAATGAAATGGCTAATCTAACAGTACGCAATGAATAGGGATCGTCGTGTCATGTTAGTGAAGGAATTATCGGCTTTAGCCAGTCCACTTAATGATCAGCAAATAGATCAACTGAAGCAAGCTGCGGCAGAATCATCGCCACAACAGCTTGCGTGGATCAGTGGCTACTTTTGGGGATTAAGCCAAACCCAGTCTCAATCAGCTGCAGATCCTGCAGCCCAAAATAATGTACTGGCTGCCGCAAAACCAGCCGGTAAACTCACCATCATTTATGCCTCGCAAACCGGTAATGCCAAAGGTGTTGCTGAAGCGTTAAAAGAAGAAGCACAAGCGGCTGATATTGCTGTTCAGGTGTTTTCTGCCGGCGACTATAAAGGTAAAAACCTCGCTAAGGAAACCCACGTGATTATCGTGGCATCAACCCATGGCGAAGGTGAAGCACCTGATGATGCTATTGAATTACATGAATTTTTACAATCTAAGAAAGCCCCTAAACTGGCAGATCTTAACTATGCCGTGATTGGTTTAGGTGACTCAAGCTATGAGTTCTTCTGTCAAACCGCGAAAGACTTTGATAACTACTTAGCTAAACTTGGCGCGCAGCCAATGCTTGAACGTTTAGATTGTGACGTTGATTATGAAGCACCAGCTTCTGAATGGCGTGCACAAGCATTAGCGAAAACCAAAGAAACCTTATCAACGGGTGAAGCTGAAGTTGTTCAACTTCCTGTTGGTCAAAAGCCAGCAGCAGTTTCTGCATACAATAAACAGAACCCTTACACCGCGAGTTTATTGGTTAGTCAAAAAATTACTGGCCGTGATTCAGGTAAAGATGTTCGCCATATTGAAATCGATTTAGAAGATTCAGGCTTAACGTATCAAGCGGGCGATGCACTAGGTGTGTGGTTTGAAAATGACCCACAATTAGTGGATGCTATTTTAGCGAAACTTGGCTTAGACGCGGACACTTCTGTTGACGTTGATGGTGCTGCATTAAGTCTACGTGATGCGCTGATTAGCAAGTATGAAATTACTGCATCAAATCCACAGTTTGTGACCAAATACGCTGAGTTATCAGGTAGTAAAAAGCTTGAAAAGCTGGTGGCGGATCGTGAAAAGCTACGTGAGTATTCTGCGAAAACACAAATTATTGATGTCTTAGCAGAAAAGAAAACAGCATTAACCGCAGAGCAATTAATCGGTCTACTTCGTCGTTTAACACCACGTTTATATTCTATTGCTTCAAGCCAAGAAGAAGTGGGTGAAGAAGTTCACTTAACTGTTGGGGTGGTTGAATACGCGCAAGGTGAGGAACAACGTCAAGGTGGCGCATCAAGCTTCTTAGCTCAGCGTTTAGAAGAAGGCGCTGAAGTTAAGGTCTTTGTTGAAACTAACAATAACTTTAAGTTACCAGCTGACGATAATACTCCAGTGATCATGGTGGGGCCGGGTACTGGTATTGCTCCATTCCGCGCCTTTGTTCAAGAGCGTGATAATCGTGAAGCACAAGGTAAAAACTGGTTATTCTTTGGCGACCGTACCTTCACAGAAGATTTCTTATACCAAGTTGAGTGGCAAAAATACTTAAAAGATGGGGTTGTTAATCAGATTGATGTGGCATTTAGCCGCGACCAAGCTGAGAAAGTTTACGTTCAGCACCGGATCTTAGAACAAGCTGCGCAAGTATGGCAGTGGCTGCAAGACGGCGCACATGTTTATGTGTGTGGTGATGCTAATCAAATGGCAAAAGATGTTCATCAAGCGCTGATCACAGTGATTGAGCAACAAGGGAATAAAACGCGCGAGCAGGCTGAGCAGTATCTTAACGATCTGCGTAAGGATAAGCGCTATCAAAGGGATGTGTACTAATGACAGATCAAAAATTATCAGATAACGAACGTCTAAAGCGCGAGAGTAATTTTCTTCGCGGAACTATTGAGCAGGATCTTGGCGATCGTATGACCGGTGGTTTTACTGCAGATAACTTCCAGTTGATCCGTTTCCACGGTATGTACCAGCAAGATGATCGTGATATCCGTGCTGAGCGCGCAAAGCAAAAACTCGAACCACTACATAACGTGATGCTACGTGCACGTATGCCTGGCGGTATTATTACCCCTAAACAGTGGTTGGAAATTGATAAGTTTGCCGATGAGCATACTTCTTATGGCAGTATTCGTTTAACTACCCGTCAGACGTTCCAGTTCCACGGTGTACTAAAACCTAATATCAAGTTGATGCACCAAACGCTAAATAGTATTGGTATCGATTCAATTGCTACAGCGGGTGATGTTAACCGAAACGTTCTATGTACGACCAACCCAGTAGAATCAGAACTTCACCAAGAAGCATATGAGTGGGCGAAAAAGATCAGTGAGCACTTGCTACCTAAAACCCGTGCCTATGCGGAAATTTGGTTAGATGGTGAAAAGGTAGAAACGACTGATGAAGAGCCAATTTTAGGTAGCAATTACCTACCGCGTAAATTTAAAACTACGGTTGTGATCCCACCTCAAAATGATGTGGATGTGCATGCCAATGATCTTAACTTTATCGCGATTGCAGACAACGGCAAGTTAGTAGGCTTCAACGTATTAGTGGGTGGTGGCTTAGCAATGACTCACGGCGATCACTCAACCTATCCTCGTCGTGCCGATGACTTTGGTTTTATTCCATTAGAGAAAACATTAGATGTGGCAGCGGCAGTTGTCACCACTCAGCGCGATTGGGGTAACCGTTCAAACCGTAAGAATGCCAAAACCAAGTATACGCTAGACCGTGTAGGTAGTGATGTATTTAAAGCAGAAGTTGAAAAACGTGCGGGTGTGAAATTTGAAGACAGCCGACCTTATGAGTTTACCGATCGTGGTGATCGCATTGGTTGGGTTGAAGGTATCGACGGTAAGCATCACCTAGCACTATTTATTGAAAACGGTCGTTTACTTGATTACCCAAACAAGCCGTTAAAAACCGGTGTTGCTGAAATTGCTAAAGTACACAAAGGTGATTTCCGTATGACGGCTAACCAAAACTTAATTGTTGCGGGTGTGTTAGCTAAAGACAAAAAGAAGATCGAGAAGATCGCGCGCGATCATGGCTTGATTGATGATGGTGTCAGTGAGCAGCGTAAAAACTCAATGGCCTGTGTATCACTACCAACCTGTCCGTTAGCAATGGCAGAAGCAGAGCGTTTCTTACCTGAATTTGTTACCGATGTTGAAGGCATTTTAGAAAAACACGGCTTAGACGATGATGAAAATATCATTCTTCGTGTCACGGGTTGTCCAAATGGCTGTGGTCGTGCGATGTTGGCGGAAATTGGCCTCGTAGGTAAAGCGCCGGGTCGTTATAACTTACATTTAGGCGGTAACCGTAACGGAACACGTGTACCTAAGATGTACCGTGAAAATATTACTGTTGCGCAGATCATGGATGAAATTGATAGCTTAGTGGGTCGTTGGTCTACAGAGCGTCAAGAGAGTGAAGACTTTGGTGATTTCACTATTCGCGCAGGCATTATTGATGAAGTAAAAGTATCAAAGAGAGATTTTTATGGCTAAATTTCAACTGGCTGAGTTACTTGAGCTGCCTAAAGTGAGTCAAATTATTCAGCTGGCTGAAATCAATGCCGAGCTGGAGGATATGACGGCAGAGCAGCGAGTAAGCTGGGCTATCGACAACCTTGAAGGTGGGTTTGCATTAGCATCAAGTTTTGGTATTCAATCTGCTGTGATGTTGCATTTAGTCACAACAGTAAAACCAGATATTCCTGTGGTATTAACCGATACGGGGTATTTATTTCCTGAAACGTATCAGTTTATTGATAGCTTAACCAAACGATTAGAGCTTAATCTTCATGTTTACAGCGCAAAACAAAGCGCCGCATGGCAAGAAGCACGTTATGGCCAACTGTGGTTGCAAGGGGTTGATGGTATTAAGCAATATAATTTGCTTAATAAAGTTGAGCCAATGCGCCGAGCATTAGATGAACTACAAGTGAAAACATGGTTTTCTGGGCTACGTCGTGAACAATCAAGCTCACGTGCAACATTACCAGTATTAGCGATCCAAAATGGGCGCTTTAAGTTCCTGCCATTAATTGATTGGAGTAATGAGCAAATCGATCTGTATTTACAACAGCATGATTTGCCTTATCACCCATTAAAAGAGCAAGACTATCTTTCTGTCGGTGATGTCCATACAACAGTTAAGTGGCAACCGGGGATGAAAGAAGAAGAAACAAGATTCTTTGGCCTAAAACGTGAGTGTGGTTTACACGAAGACAGCGACACAGAAGCGGATGGTTCAGGAATTTAACGGATAGCAAATCAGAACTAGTGTAATAGAAAAGGGCGAGATCGATGATCTCGCCCTTTTATTTTGTCGATGCTTTGAGCAGTAACAAATTATTTTGTGGCAACAGGTGCGGCAGGTGACCAAATGTTAGAAAGGGCACCAAGAAGTTCATTACTTGCGCCTTGTTCACCTAAAAATTGCGTAACAACAGGTACGAATTGGTTAACCATTTCAGGTTTCATACCTAATAAAGAAAAGACTTTATCGATATTTTCTTTACTGCCTAATAGCTGGCCTAAACCGAGTGGTAATGAGTCTGTTAGCTTTTCTGCGCCTGGAATTAATTGAGTTAACTCTTTACCTTGTGGGCCTGTTAGCTCACTGGTTGCCATTGCCAGTAATGCACCAGCACCGCCTGCCGCTTGTTCTGGTTTTACACCAAGATCAGATACGAGTGCTTTTGTTAATGGGTTTTCTGCAATCTGTGTAGCAACTTGATCACTTTTTTCTCCCCCAAAAGCACTTGCGACATCAGATAGGCTGAATGCATGGCTCATTGCACTTGATGATAATAAAGCAACGGCGGTCAGTGTAGTTAAGATATGACGCTTTTCCATGGGGTTCTCCTTAATTTAACTATTATCTATCCTAGTGTAGATATTTATTTTTGTAATACATTTTATTTATAAAACACGATAGCTGACGATTTAACTAGCAGGATTTATTAATTTGAGAGAATAGAGCGTATTTTTTGACCATAAAAAAACGGCGCCGGAGCGCCGTTTTTAAGAAGAGAGCAATATCTTATAGGATATCTAGTAGCTCAACTTCAAATACTAGTGCTGCATATGGAGGAATTGCAGCACCTGCGCCGCGCTCACCGTATGCTAGGTTTTGTGGAATAGATAGTTTCCACTTAGAACCTACAGGCATCATTTGTAGTGCTTCAACCCAACCAGCGATAACGCCAGTTACAGGGAATTCAGCAGGTTGACCGCGAGAAACAGAGCTGTCAAAAACAGTGCCGTCTGTTAGCATACCGTGGTAATGAACACGTACTTGCTTGTCAGAAGTTGGGATTTCGCCGTTACCTTCAACTAGTACTTCGTATTGAAGACCAGAATCAGTTACTGTAACTTCTGCACGCTTTGCGTTTTCAGCTAGGAATGCTTCGCCTTCAGCAGCAGCTAGTTTAGCTTGCTCTTGACGTGCAGCGTCTGCTGCAGTGTGAAGTTCACGTAGTGCATTGTTGATTTCATCAACTTCGATTTCTGGCATTTCGCCAGCAAGAGAAGCTGCGATACCTTTCGCAATTGCTGCTACGTTTAGGCCTTCAAGACCGCTTTGTGCTAGTTGTTGGCCCATTTGTAGACCAATACCGTAACTTGCTTTAGTCTCAACTGTATCTAGTTTAACGTCAGACATTATCGTCATCTCTTAATGTAGAATGAATTAAAGCAAGCAGGATAACAGTTTCGCCCCTCATGGGTAAACTCATGGGTAAATATTTGTAATCATTATTCGCAAATTGCGTGACATATGAAGCTCTGGAGTGCTGTATATGGGACAGGCCAAACGCCGTTCGAGAACAAAACATGCGTCAAAACGATCATCAGTCAATTTTAGTTTGTCAGGGCTCTTTGACAAATGTCGTCAGATTAAAGTAGGAATTTGTTATACATGGACACATTTTCCACGTTTTCATCGAAGGGCACTGATGATCCTTGTGCCTATTTTTGTCGCTGTATTAATGTTGCCATCACCGAAACAATTAGAACAAGAACAAAATGCTGATAGTGGTGTTCGTCGTAATATCTCTCTTAACCTTGGCGGTTCAACGAGTACTACTCAAGCGGTAGGGAAAACAGGAACGACATCATCAAATACTGTAACTCGTAAGCGTACAGATATTGTCTTAGACACGGCAGATATTCGTGAAGACAGCAAGATGAAAGCAATTGGGGGAACGGAAGATAATGGTCCGGCACCTGAAAAGAAACCGATGATTCAGAAAATTTATCCGTTAGATGGCGGTAAGGCGTATACCGTTGATCTGTCAAAAGAAGCGGCGGTGGTAACCAAAGCGACGGATAAACCGAAAACAACTAATACAACAACGACAGCAAACACGACCAAGGTTGCATCAAGCGATGCTGGGCAATGGGTCAGTTATAAAGTTCCAGCCGGTGAAACCTTAGCGAATGTGTTTAGAGATCGCTCGTTACCGTTATCGGATTTATACAAAATTGCCAATATTGAAGGTGCGGGTAAGCCGATCAGTAATGTACAGGCCGGTCAAACGCTAAAATATCGTGTAAATAGCAATGGCCAAATAGATGGTTTGAAGATTGAAGGTAATGGTATTTCAGCGGCTTATTATCGAAGCAGTAACGGTAGTTATTATCGTAAATAACTCTTGATGAAATAAATATGAAAAAGCCCACTTATAACCTAAGTGGGCTTTTTTGTTCTTTCTTTTTATGTGTTACCGCAGACGTTACTATTTCATCACTGTATGTCGATCTGAGTGGTGAATTTTTTTCGTTTGGGCCTTGGCATCATAGGTAGAACGATCAATAAAATACCGATAAGCGTTAAGGTATCTAAACTTTCGTTAAACCAAATCCAACCAAAGAGGGCGACAAAAATAAGCCCTGAATATTCTGCTAACCCAATTTTATGGGTTTCACTTTGACGATATGCCAATACCACACACCCTTGATAGCCTAAGGTAAATAGCGCACTGGCAGCAATAAGCCCAAGGTTTTCAAGTGAGATTGGTTGCCAGAAGTACCATGCCAAAGGGGTCGCTACAGGCAGTGATAATACACTTGTCCAAAAGAGCGTTGATGATACGGTTTGTGATTGTGGCAGTTTACGTACTAATACATTGTAGAGTGCTAATGTGGTTGCAGTACCCAGTGCAGCAATTGCAGCCCAGTGAAATTGGGTAGGACGTAAAACAATTAAAATACCGATAAATCCAATTGCTGTCGCAATGACTTTCCCTTTTGTAGGGTATTCACCTAATAGCACTATTGAAAGTGGGATCATCAATAAGGGAGCGGCATAAAATAATGCATTGGCCGTCGCGAGGGGCAAATATGTCAGCGCCACTAACAACATTGAGCTTCCCGCTAATACTAAATAAGCACGGATGGTATTGATCTTCCAACTACCTACCTCACGTTGCGGTTTAGTCTGGGACAACCAAAAAGGCAAAATAATAATTAAACTTATTACTTGGCGAAGAAACATGTATTGCAAGGGATGGACTTCGCCATTGAGTAATTTAACTGCGACATCAGACAGAGAAGCGGATAAATTACCGAATATCAGTAATAGGATCCCCAATGACACGGCAGTTTGCTTCATTAGTTATCGCCTTGTGTTAGCACCATATCAACATGTGGAATGCCGTCTTCAAGGTACATATCAGAGGTTTGTTTAAAACCGTACTGAGAGTAAAAGCCGATCAAGTGCTCTTGCGCTCCAATCTCGATGGTCGCATTAGGCCAAATGCGAGCGGCGTTTTCGAGTCCTTGTTTGAGTAGTTGATGACCGATACCGCTTCCACGTGTTTCTTGTGCCGTAACAACTCGACCAATACTGACATTGTCGTAAGTGAGTCCTGCATTGAGTAGGCGAAGGTAGGCGATCAGTTTGCCATCTTGATAGCCTAATAAATGGTAAACATCATCAGCACGATCATTATCGTCAAGATCAGGGTAAACGCAGTCTTGCTCTACCACAAAAATATCAGCGCGTAGCTTTAGTGCGTCATAAAGCTGGTGGGTCGTCAGTTGTGCAAAAGAAAGGCATTGCCAAGTAATCATCACGTGTTCTCTTTTTCTGTGATAGTCAAAGTCACCCTCATAGTAACCTGCGTTTTTCACTGCCTCATTAACCATTGTTAATATCGTTTCATTATTGTGGCTCGTTTTGTCTTTTTTTTATTCGGCTGAGGCTGATTGGGGTGATTCCAAGGTATGAGGCAATTTGATAGTCCGTGAGTTTAACGTTGAGCTCTGCAAAACTTTGGGTGAATAGCTGATATCGCTCTTCAGGGCTGTACATCAACATGAAGCGTTCTTTGTTTTCTTTAAATACTAACTGACGTTCTAATAAGTGTTGATATAGCGCTAACCCTTGTGAACGCCAAGTTTCAATTAGCTCAATAGGTAGGGCAATGAGCTCGCTAGCAGACAAGGTTTCTAAGAGAAAAGGTGAAGGTGATTGAGTGATCAGCGCTTCAAAGCCAATCAAGGTATCTTGATCCCAGTAGAACTCTTTACTGAATTGCTTACCACTGTCAGTGAGATAGCAAGCATGGCAAATCCCATTAAGTAAGAAGTAGAACTGCTCTGCTTGTTGCCCTTGATGAAGCAGTATATGACGAGTGGGTAACGCTAATACTTGTGCTTGGCTTAATGCTTCATCAATCGTAGTTTGCTCGGCGCCAAATTGTTGAAGAAATTCGGCGAGTTGAGAAAGTTGTGCGGAAGGCTTCATGACGACTCTCTTTTTAATCATAAAAAAATACCGCAGACCAGCTGCGGTATCTAGCTTACTTTATTGCGACGATTATTTCGCGTGTTGTAAATCCAATTGGTAAATCGCAAAGCCAGTTGGCGTTGTTTCAACTTTGGTCATTGGGTACTGACCTTTGTCTTTAATGAACTTCGCCGCTTTTTCACTATTGGCTGTTTCAAAGCGAATATCTAATTTCTTATCACTTTTTAGTGGCGTGAAGTGCCAGTTGTTATCTGCACTTGGTACTACTTGACCTTTCTCTTTACTTACACGGCTAATGTAGTCAGAAAGAACGGTACGGTTTTCATCTGGTGCAGCAAAGGCAACAAACTTCTCGCCAGTACCGGCAAATTTACCACTGTAAGCACGGTAGTTATTGGTTGCGATGATGAATTTCTGATCGTCTTTTACAGCTTTGCCGTTAAAGCTAAGATCTTTAATACGACTTGCTGTTGGGTTAATAACTTTACATTCACCGTCGTATTTCGCCGGTTGTGAAATATCGATGTTGTAAGTGACGCCATCAATCACATCGAAGTTATAAGTACGGAAACCATCCCAGTTGATCAAGCCTTGTGGCTTATCACTGTTGACATCAATTTGATTAAATTGGCCTGCAGAACATTCCAGCCACTCTTTCACTTCTTTACCTGTTACTTTCATCGCAACAAGGGTATTTGGGTACAAGTATAAGTCAGCCGCGTTACGGAAAGTCAGTTGACCTGATTCAACTTCAGTAAAGTTGGTTGCATCGTTACCACGACCGCCAGCTTTAAATGGTGCGGCTGCTGAAAGTACTGGAATACCATCGAGATCGGGATCACCTTGAATAAAGCGTTCAACATAATCTTTTTGTGCAAGGTTTACGATTTGCACGGTTGGATCGTCTTGTACCAGTGCTAAGTAGCTGTACATAACGTCACTTGCTTTACCAATTGGCTGATTAACGAAATCACGGGTCGCGTTGTGATCAACTTTAACCGCCGCTACTAATTTAGGATCAGCATCAACAATGGGTTTTTGCGTTGCTTTATCAAAAATAGGGCGAGCTTCAGTTTGAGCAGAGGTAACTTTCCAGCTGTTCCCCTCTTTATCTAATACTAAATCCATGATGCCAACATGATCGCCCCAGCGTCCCGGCATTACTGCTGGAATACCATTAATGGTCCCTTTTTCAATATCAGCACCTGGTAGATTTGCAAACTCTTTGCTTGGGAAAACCGAGTGTGAGTGACCGAATGCAATCGCGTCAATACCTTCAACTTGCGTTAAATAGTATACCGAGTTTTCAGCACCCACTTTATGTGGATCGGTTGAAACGCCTGAGTGTGGGATTGCGACAATAATATCAGCGCCTTCTGCTTTCATTTGTGGAATGAATTTCTCAGCAGTTTGCTTAATATCTTTGGCTTCTACCTTACCTTCTAGGTTCTTCTTATCCCACACCATGATTTGTGGCGGAACAAAACCGATATAACCAATCTTCACTTGTTGGTTATTACCGTTGTTATCTTTAAATGTGTATTCTTTGATCAGATAAGGAGAGAATAAGTTCTTACCTGTTTTTAAGTCATAGACGTTGGCATTGATGTAAGGGAAGTCAGCACCTTCAATGCTGGTATCAAGGAAATCTAAGCCATAGTTGAATTCGTGGTTACCAATATTACCAACATCGTAATCAAGTTGGTTCATGACTTTATAAACAGGGTGAACTTCACCATGCTTGATCCCTTTTGCTGCCATGTAGTCACCCATTGGGCTACCTTGCAGTAAATCACCGTTATCAACTAAGACACTATTGGTGACTTCGCCACGAGCTTTTTCTACTAACGTTGCAGTACGTACTAAGCCTGTTTTCTCGGTTGGCGCATCTTTGTAGTAATCGTAATCCATTACATTAGTATGGATATCCGTAGTTTCTAAAATACGTAGTTTGATGGTGTCTGCTGTTGCTGGACCTGCAAGCGTAAGTAAACCGCCTAATATCGCGATTGATAAAGGCTTAGCTGATAACTTCATGAATATCTCCAAACGGGTAGGCAAAGAAAGCTGGCGTAAGGTATCAAATGTACTGAGAAAGGCTGTTATCTATGTCGCACTATTGTGCTCTCTATCTCGTTTTTTTTGATCAATTGTTAGCGAGATCGAAAATTACGCCGTTTTTCTCGTCTTAATAGAAGAGTGATTCGTCATAATCTAGACATAAAAGGCATAACATAAGCTTTTATTTGCTGTGCTCTGCGCTATCGTTTGCCTTAATCGTGAGATTTATCACTATAGAATGCATTATCTATAGTGTAAGTCGCTGCATCTTGTCATTAAGTGTTGTCTGCATGTTGTGGCTAAACTTTTTGGAATAAAAAATGAAATTTTAGAATTTCAAGTAATATCAAGCCCCCTCTATAGTGCATCTAGGGATTAAAAAGAGGGCTAATGATGGATTACTTGCCAATTTTTGCAGATTTAAAGCGCCGACCATGTTTGGTTGTCGGTGGTGGTGATAGCGCGTGGCGTAAAACCCGTATGCTACTAAAAGCAGGTGCAGATGTTCGTGTTATCGCACCACGTTTAAATGCTGACTTTACTGCTGCATTAGCTTCTCAACAGATCAAATTGGTCGGTGAACATTTTTCACCATCAGATCTTGATGGTATTTTCTTAGCCATTGCCGCAACTGAGCGTAAAGCGATTAATGCTCTGGTCTATCAATCGGCCAATCAACGCCAAGTATTAGTCAATGTCGTTGATGATACTCAGCGTTGCAGTTTTATTATTCCCTCTATTGTTGATCGTTCACCCATCATTGTCGCGATCTCGTCATCAGGTAAGGCGCCAGTACTGGCTCGTTTATTACGTGAAAAGCTTGAAGCGTTATTACCACAACACTTAGGACGTATGGCGACGATTGCAGGTAACTTCCGTCAGCGTTTATCACAAACCGTCTCTTCATTTTCTGCTCGTCGTTATTTTTGGGAGCAAGCCTTCAACGGACGTTTTGGTGACTTAGTGGCATCGGGACGTGAACAAGAAGCAGAGCAAGAGCTGGTGGCATTGACTCAACAAGCACCACCGCAAGGACAAGTTGCATTAATTGGCGCAGGCCCAGGTGATGCAGGCTTATTGACCCTTCGTGCATTACAGCTGATGCAGCAAGCTGATGTCGTGCTGTATGACTACTTGGTGTCTGATGAAGTGATGGACTTAGTCCGCCGTGATGCCGAATTAGTATGCGTGGGTAAAAAAGCCGGTTTTCATAGTGTCCCTCAAGAAGAAATCAATCGATTAATTGTTCACTACGCCCAGCAAGGCAAACGAGTGGTGCGATTAAAAGGTGGCGACCCATTTGTGTTTGGTCGTGGTGGTGAAGAGCTTGAAGTGCTATTTGATGCGGATATTCCATTCCAAGTTGTACCGGGTATAACGGCTGCAGCAGGTGCTACTGCCTATGCTGGCATTCCATTAACTCACCGTGATTACGCCCAAACCGCCATGTTTGTAACGGGGCATTTAAAGCCTGATGGCGATACTTTGGATTGGTTAACACTTGCGCGTGGAAAACAAACCTTAGTGATTTATATGGGCTTGATGAAATCGAGTCATATTCAGCAACAGCTGTTAGAGCACGGTCGTGGTGCTGATACCCCTATCGCCATTATTGAACGTGGCACCCAGAAAACCCAAAAAGTTTTAAAAGGTCAGCTAAGCGAGCTGGCTGAATTAGCAAAACATGCTGCTTCTCCATCGCTGATAGTAGTAGGAGAGGTAGTTAATCTATCGACGAAATTAGATTGGTTCACAAAACAGGAACAGTCGCTACAGCAGCAAGATGCGGTAGTTAAGCTGGCATAGTATGGAGAGAGAGATGGACCCGAAACGTTTAACCCACCTCAAGCAGTTAGAAGCGGAAAGTATCCACATTATCCGTGAAGTAGCGGCTGAGTTTGATAATCCGGTAATGATGTACTCTATCGGTAAAGATTCATCGGTAATGTTACACCTAGCACGTAAAGCATTCTATCCGGGTAAGATCCCGTTCCCATTGCTGCACGTTGATACCGATTGGAAATTCCGCGAGATGATCGATTTCCGTGATCGTACAGCAGAAAAATACGGCTTTGATTTATTGGTACATAAGAACCCTGAAGGTCTCGCAATGGGCGTTGGCCCATTCACGCACGGTTCGTCAAAGCACACCGATATTATGAAAACTCAGGGTCTAAAGCAGGCACTGGACAAGTATGGTTTTGATGCCGCTTTTGGTGGCGCACGTCGTGATGAAGAAAAATCACGTGCAAAAGAGCGTGTCTATTCATTCCGTGACAAGAACCACACTTGGGATCCGAAAAATCAGCGTCCTGAGTTATGGAAGACTTACAACGGTCAAATCAACAAGGGCGAGAGCATTCGTGTTTTCCCTCTTTCAAACTGGACTGAGCTTGATATCTGGCAGTACATCTATTTAGAAGGTATCGAGATTGTTCCACTGTACCTATCTGAAGTACGCCCTGTGGTTGATCGTGACGGCATGCTGATCATGGTTGATGATGAGCGTATGGAGCTTCAACCGGGTGAGAAAATCGAACAAAAGAGTGTGCGCTTTAGAACCTTAGGTTGTTACCCACTAACGGGAGCGATTGAATCTACAGCCGATACACTACCGGGCATCATTGAAGAAATGCTGGTGGCTACATCGAGTGAACGACAAGGTCGAGCGATTGACCATGATCAGTCGGGTTCAATGGAATTGAAAAAACGCCAAGGTTACTTCTAAGGAGAGAATAATGAATAGCGTGATTGAACAACAGGTCGCTGAGCTCGGTATCGAAGCTTATCTTGACCAACACCATAATAAATCTCTACTGCGATTTTTAACCTGTGGCTCAGTAGATGACGGTAAAAGTACTTTAATTGGTCGACTACTGCATGACTCTCACCAAATTTATGAAGATCAATTAGCGGCAATTCATACCGACAGTCAAAAAGTCGGTACAACAGGCGATAAGCCTGACCTAGCGTTATTGGTTGATGGATTGCAGGCTGAGCGTGAGCAAGGGATCACGATTGATGTTGCTTACCGTTATTTCTCAACCAAAGCGCGTAAGTTCATCATTGCCGATACACCAGGGCATGAGCAGTACACCCGTAACATGGCAACAGGAGCATCGACCTGTGATGTCGCGGTGATCTTGATTGATGCGCGTAAAGGCGTATTGGATCAAACTCGTCGTCACTCTTACATTGCAAGTCTATTGGGTATTCGTCACTTTATTGTTGCGATTAACAAAATGGACTTAGTGGGATTTGACCAAGCGCGTTTTGATTCAATCCGTGAAGAATATTTAGCGTTCTCGAAAAAACTGAACAGTGATATCAACATTAGCTTAGTGCCGTTATCAGCATTAGAAGGGGATAACGTTGTTGGCCTTAGCGATCAAACGCCTTGGTATGACGGTGATTCATTACTGACGTTGCTTGAAAAAGTGGATCTTACTCAAGATCAAGCGTCGACAGATCTACGTTTCCCTGTGCAATATGTGAATCGTCCAAATCTTGATTTCCGTGGTTTCGCTGGCACATTAGCCTCAGGTGAATTACGAGTGGGTCAAAAAGTACGTGCGTTACCATCGGGTAAAACCTCGACCGTTGATCGCATCGTAACATTTGATGGTGATTTAGAAGTTGCAACACCGGGTTTAGCGGTAACAGTAACCTTGGCTGATGAAATTGATATTAGCCGTGGTGATACGTTAGTGGCTGCTGATGAAACAGTGCCACTGAGTAATAATTTACTTGCTGATATTGTTTGGATGGGCGAGTCAGCGTTAGAAACGGGTCGCCAGTACGACATCAAAGTAGCGGGTAAGAAAACGGTCGGTAGTGTTGATGCTATTCGCCACCAAGTTGATATTAATAACCTTGAAACGTTTGAAACTGATGCTTTACCGCTTAATGGTATTGGCGTATGCGAAGTGAGCTTAAATGAAGCTATTGCTGTTGATAGCTATCAAGCATGTAAAGATACTGGCGGTTTTATAATTATTGATCGCTTAACGAATGTGACGGTTGGTGCGGGTATGGTACGTGAAGCATTAGATGCTAAACAAAATACTGCGCAATACTCAGCATTTGAAGTTGAATTAAATGCCCTGATCCGCAAGCACTTCCCACACTGGGATGCTAAAGATCTTAGCAAGTTGCTAGGGTAATTCTATGGGATGGGAGCAAGCGATTGTCTTAGCTATGTTGGTGGTGATTATTCTCTGCTTACTGGCAACCAAAATAAAACCGCCTTACTTATTTGCAGGTGCAGCATTTATTGGTTACCAGTCTGGAATGATCGATTTACCGACATTGGCTGGCAATTTCACTAATTCGTCATTACTGACATTAGTGTTGTTGATCCTTGTTTCCATTGCTTTAGAAAAAACACGGTTGATTAGTTGGGTTGGGCGACAAATATCACAGGGAGGCCAAACGGCTGTGGTAACAAAACTCGGCTTATCAACCGCATTATTATCATCTTTTACAAATAACACAGCGGTTGTCGTGTCATTAATTGGTGCGATTAAGCGTAACCAACGCCACGCACCATCTAAATTATTATTACCGTTGTCGTATACCGCTATTTTAGGTGGAACGTTAACGTTAATAGGAACATCGACGAACTTAATTATAAATAGTTTCGTTGAAGATGCGGGTCTACCTAGTTTAGGCTTTTTTGCACCGAGTATGATTGGTTTAGCGGTATTGGTTGTTGGTTTAGTTATTCTTATCCCGCTTAGTCATCTATTACCCAGTTATGATGATCATGCTGATGATCAACTCCCTTATTTCCTTGAAGCACGTGTAGAAGCTAGATCTCCATTGGTAGGAAAAACCGTTGCCGAAAATGGTTTGCGTGCCCTACGCCGTTTATTTTTAGCTGAATTGATCCGTGACGGTCAAACCATTGCACCTGTATGTCCTGATACAAAACTGCAGTCAGGCGATACGTTATTATTTTGTGGTGATGTAGAAAGTGTAACCACACTCCAAGAAATTCCAGGTTTAAACCTTTTTGGTCAGCATCACCTAAATGGCCAATCGATGATGGAAGTTATCATTAGCCACTCGGCTGGAATTCGTGGCAAAACCTTAAAAAGTACCCGTTTTAGAGAAAATTTTGATGCTGTAGTTGTGGCTATACGTCGTGGTCATGAGCGTCTTGCTGGTGGACTCGGCAATATCGAACTGCATGCTGGTGATACATTAGTTATCGTACCGGGGAAAAAATTCCAACAAAAGAAAGCTACCTTAGATCGTGAATTTGTTTTGGTGAATGGTCTTGATTCAAGTGCTCGCTTAGATAACACCAAAAGTGCAGCTGTACTGATGGGATTCCTGACTGTTATTAGTCTCGCTTTATTAGATGTATTACCGATCATTAAAGGCCTAGCCATTTATCTTTTCGTTATGGTAGCAGTAGGCATTATCTCATTTGCAGAGTTACGCCGACGTTTTCCTATCGATATCGTTGTGATTGTTGGCTCGGCTCTAACCTTGGCTAAATTGATGATCACAACAGGGTTATCTGAGCGAATGGGTGAAGCTTTGATTGAAGCATTTAATGGCTGGGGGATTTATGGGGCATTAATTGCGGTTTACTTACTGACGCTCGTGTTAACAGAGTTAGTAACAAATAATGCTGCAGCGGCTTTGTCTTTTCCTATCGGTTATAGCCTAGCATTAGCTTATAACGTTGATCCTATGCCTTTTATTATGGCTGTACTGTTTGGTGCTAGTGCGAGCTTTATCTCACCCTATGGTTATCAAACTAACTTATTAGTCTATAGCGTAGGTAACTATAAGCTGCGAGATTATGTTCGGATTGGATTACCAATATCGATAGTGTATTCAATAGTTGTATTAACCCTGATCCCACTGTTATTCCCTTTTTAATAAATAGACAACGGAGTGTGTTATGACAATCACGCCACAAGCGCATGATGATAACGAGAATATTGTTTGGCATCGTCATACCGTAACCAAAGAATTACGTGCAACACAAAAGAATCAGAAAGCGAGTGTGTTGTGGTTTACAGGCCTAAGCGGTGCAGGAAAATCAACAGTAGCTGGCGCATTAGAAAATAAGCTGGCTGAAATGGGGTACCACACCTATTTACTTGATGGTGACAATGTTCGATATGGTTTATGCCGTGATCTTGGTTTTTCAGCGGAAGATCGCCGTGAAAATATTCGACGTATTGGTGAAGTCGCGACATTAATGGCTGATGCCGGTTTGATCGTACTTAGTGCTTTTATTTCACCACATCGAGAAGAGCGTCAGTTAGTGAGAGATTTACTACCTGAAGGTGAATTTATTGAGGTATTTGTTGATACTCCTCTTGCTGAGTGTGAAAAACGTGATCCGAAAGGCTTGTATAAAAAAGCGCGAGCAGGTGAAATCAAACAATTTACAGGTATTGATTCTGAATACCAACCGCCGTTATCGCCTGAGCTCCATTTAGCGGCAGGTAGTAATGCAATAGATAAGCTGGTGGCACAATGTGTTGAATATTTAAAGTCACAACAGATCATCAGCTAATAAATGAAGGAGAAAGGGATTGGCAATGTTACTCGACGAAATATATAGCATCGCGTTAGAAGCGGGTGCTGCCATTATGGCTCGTTACCATGGTCAAGTTCAGATCACGCAAAAATCAGATAGCAGTCCTGTCACAGATGCCGATCTTGCTGCTAATGAACTTATCGTTACCAAACTACAGCAGCTAACACCAGAGATCCCTATTCTTTCAGAAGAGTCCGCACATACAGATTGGCAACAACGACAAAATTGGGACACATTTTGGTTAGTGGATCCATTAGATGGCACTAAAGAGTTTATTCGCAAAAATGGCGAGTTCACGGTTAACATTGCTTTAATAAAAGAAGGACGTCCTGTTTTAGGTGTGGTGTATGCTCCTGCATTGGAAAAAGCATGGTTAGGTGATGGTGAAAAGGCGTGGTTAGAAACCAAAGCCGGCCGTGAGCCTATTCGTGTACGAGCAGCAACAGTACCAACTATTGTTGGTAGTCGCTCTCATCCTTCCCCTGAGTTAGATCACTACTTGGAACAAATCGGTGAGCACAAGATGACGGAAGTCGGTTCATCATTAAAGTTCTGTTTAGTCGCTGAAGGTCGAGCACAACGTTACCCGCGTTTGGGACCGACAATGATGTGGGATACAGCTGCTGGCCAGTGTGTTGCTGAGAGTGCTGGAGCAATAGTACTCGATTTAGAAGGGCGACCTTTAAACTATCATCGCGAGCAATTACTGAATCCATCTTTTATTGTTTCAATAAAAGACTAATCTTATTAAATAACGATAAGGCATATGAGTTACCTCATATGCCTTTTTTGTTTTTAAACCGAAGAAAACGTATTGTTTTGTACAAAAAGTGTTGTTTTTGAGGTTTATCGTTGTTTTTATTGTCATTCAGTTTGAATTCTCAAGTTTGTTATTGCTATCTATAAGCTTATCCCTATAATGCTGCTCCATCGACAGGGAATACGGATGGTTAGTAAGTTATTTACAACCTGTGCATAACTTGTAGGTAAGCGGTTTATAAAGAAAACTAATTTAAAATTTAGCTAAACAGTGTTTTTTAAGTTGGGTAAATCGTAGTCTTAATGCAGAAATCTTGTCTCAATCTTAAAAAGATAAGGCAGTATGCTTTAAGTTAAGTGTGGCAAGGGTTTTAAAAATTAATTTTAAAATAATTGTTGACTTAAAATGAGCGCGGTGTAGTATACGCAGCCTCAGCCAACATGATGTGTTGTGCTAACGTTCTTTAATAATTTGACCATGCAATCTGTGTGGGCACTCGTTGAAAAGTTAAGTCAAAAGATTTATCAATGATACTAGTGACCAAAACGATAGAAATATCGGCACAGTCAATTCAAATATCCTAACTAGCTTCTAGTTAGCGGTATTTTAACAGTATTCATTGAGCCGGTCGAAAGACCACAAAAACTTTAATTGAAGAGTTTGATCATGGCTCAGATTGAACGCTG
>NZ_PYOM01000028.1 GCF_003026365.1 Photobacterium angustum
TACCTCATTAAAGATAATGCATCTTATTTTTCATATGACATTTCGTCAGGTCTAAAAGGAGAGAAAGTGACGGCTTCGAGTGGAGCTTATTATGTCACTTGTATTCAAAATGAAAATATTTCACTGACCCCAGTCGGCAATATCGTAATTAACCCTGATGATAAAGGCGAACGTGTACTACTTGGAACTATCACCAAGCACCCAGACATGAAAGTCGGAATAGTGAGAGTAGATGAAAGTAGTTCTTTAACAGCTAATGAGGTGGAGATACTTGTAAGTGGAAGTGGTTCCGAATTATCGATAACGACATTAAATAATAAAGTAGGCACTTATGTCCTTAAAATTTATGATCAAGCTAACCCAGATAACTATATAATCAGTCCGGCTATTGAATACATTGAACCCACCTTAGCTCATGCAGTAATTGATATCGTCAAAACAAGTAATGGTAAATTGTTTACCAATTCACCATCAGTGGCCTACCTAAAAAAAATTAATGGTCAAAGTATAGCAGACGCTATTCAGAAAGAAGGAGAAAAAGGGAAAGACGCTCAAGGCCCTGCCGGTGATTTTTACAAATTCAACTTTGAACACGCAGAGAACCTGTGCGATCACTACAATACCCTGAGTATAGGTGATCGAGATGACTGGCGCTTACCATCAAAAGATGAATTAAAAGATCAACTATACAAAGAGTTCGATAATATGTTTACAGCGCGCGGTTGGCCGACCGCTATCCGCTATTGGACGAAAACATCTACTGATCCTAATACATATAATACCGTGCGTCTTAGCAATGGTGCAGTCGGCAGTAATCCTAATGAAGAGAATAATAACTATTACGTATCCTGCGTCAGTGGTCCTGTAATACCGGATTTAGCTGGAGAGGAAATTGGATTTGTTTATGATAAAAATGGTAATTTGTTTACCAGTTCACCATCAGTGGCCTACCTAGACAACATTGGTGAGGTTGTTGAGGAAAATGGAACTCATGGCCCAAGTGGTTATTTCCACGCATTCACCTGGGATGATGCATGGCAATTATGTGCTCACTACAACGATGTACGTCTCGCCGGACGAGAAAACTGGTCTTTACCTAGTTTAAAAGAGTTACAAGGCCTATATCCCGTCTTTGGGAATATGTTTTTATCGGAAAATTGGCCGACCAGAAAACAATATTGGTCGGAGACTCATTATAATGGTGACATGTATTTCATGGCGGAACTCAAGGATGGCAATTGGGCCGCCACCAACAAGTCTGCTAGGAAATACGTATCCTGCCGCTCAGTAACTGAGTAACTGAGTAACTGAGTAACTGAAATTGAGCGTTGAGACTTTAACGCTTTAATTTTTAATTTTTGAAGTGCCAGAGTTGTATCTGGCACTTTCTTGATAAATATCAACGAATATTGAAACTAAATTAACATTGGTTGATTGCTGTCAACGTATTATTGGCATAAAGGTGTGAGTTTGAGTAAATAACCGACGAGCTTTCTTAGCTATTATCCAGTTACCACTTTCTGTGGGCTTTTATTTAATTACTTTAACCTAACCGAAGTCTCTGTTTTGCATGGGGTTCACGTATCTCTAATTATGGGGTGTCTTATGTACATTTCAAAACGGTTATTATTTGTCTAAACTCTCTAGCACCAAGAAATCTCCAATTTTCCCATTAGGTATGAATAAAAAACATTCAATTGAGCGTAGATTTATAGCTCGCCTAGAACATACTAAGTCCATATTCGGTTACATATCTTTGGAAACGATTGTTAATGGCCAATTAAAAAAACAATCTAATTTCAGATTATTAACTTTAAAAAAGGTAGATAAAATAGTGAATGCTCAAAGGAAGCCATCATCGATTCCAGAGTGCTTCAAAGAGCATAATAGGAACAAATCAACTCAAATTAAAAACCACTGAGACCGATGATATTATTTAATAGCGGCGTACAGTGTTGAACCAAAACATCACAACTTGAACAGTTATTCTAATCCAATGCTATTTAATGCCATAATAACGATATGTGCTTTGTAATTTGCGATATAAGCTTTTGAGCTCTAGGCTACGAAAACGCTAAGAGTTCGTCACACTCATGCCATGTTAACGAACATGCCCAGTTTGATAACAAAATAGAAAATTAAATTGAATGGCAGCGATAAGAAATTTTTTTGTTGAAGAGCTATCATTATAACTTTAATGACTACAGATTAGGTACTTTATAATAGGGAAACGAAACCTGAATTCTGCAGATTATTTCATCGAAAATCCCCCTCTTAACTTCCTTATAAATGAGGCCGAGTAAGGCCTCACTACTTAATTGTTTGGAAACGTATTAGCTCATTACCATATGACCCTTAAAACAAAGCTGTCTTAATTATTTTTTATATGTTCATGAGTAAATGGTACCAAAGAAGAAACTACTTTATATGCTAGAACGCTTTCTGCGCTAAGTTTTAGCCGAATATAGCGATAGTTATTTCCAAACACTTTGATACCACCAAACGCAGTAGATGGACCCTTAAATAAGAATTCGCACTCTGGGTTTCGTTCATGAATAGAATATGCTTCTTGATTATGGCAGTTAGTTTCTAAAAACTTTATTTTTTTGTTTTGTCTTATAATATCTAAAGTCTTTGAAATAATAGCTTTCCTGGGTGAAGATAACAGACTAAATCCTGAGATAACATATAAAGTTAAACTTTTATCATTATGTGTTTGAGGCTGAATAAATTCACAATTAGATAGTTTTTTGGATGCATGTCCTGAAGTGAGTGTTGACGTATCTAAAAAACCGTAAAGAAGGTGACCAATCATTTCTCCATGCTTATCAAAAAAAATATCCAGTTTTAGGTTAGCTTTTTGAAAATCAGACAAACTTGTATCAAGCCCTAAATAATCATTGTGGAATGCCATCAAGTTATGACAAAGATCTAGTTGGTTAGTCAAAGAATTATAGTGCTTTGTTGTAAAATCAGTTTTTTGGTAATTATACGGGTTGTGGTTTCTTTGAATAGATAATTCAAAATCCTTTTTCTCCTTTGAAGGTACTTTTGTTTTTTGATCTATCAAGGATGCGACATCTTGTCCTAAAGCTCGAGCAATGACTATCTGTTTTGATAGTATAGGCTTCGTAGTTCCACGCTCCCAGCGACTATATGTCGTTAAATCGAGTCTTGATAGCTTGCTCTCTGAATTTATAAGTATATTAACAGCTTCCTGCTGTGTTATTTGTAGTTTGCTTCTTGTGTTTTTTAAAAAAAGTGAAAATTCTTTTTTCATAAAAAGTTTTATCTGCTTTAAAAATGTTAATAATACTTAATAAGTTTATATTTTGTTAAGTATGAACTGTTGTATTCCATATGGGAATTTAATGCTTAACAGTATTGATTGCAAGTATTTTTTCGCTCCTTGGTGTGATTAAGATGATTAATTATTTCAATTATACCCAATTGAATAGTCACATCAAAAAATTGTCCTATTACTATATTGAAATTCAAATTTAATAGAGTAATAGAGTAATAGAGTAATAGAGTAATAGAGTAATAGGGCTATATAGATGCGTTAAATTTAACTTGATAAGTTTTTATTGAATAATGAATGTAGCTTGTGGGCATTGGTTGGTATCTTTATCTTTGTATGCCTATTTTATTGGTTGGGAGTTAATGTAAAATTGTTTGCAGAAATAAGCCAGTTACTAAATAAAATAAATTATCGGGGTCATATCAATATGGATAGGCATATACGGAACTTGCAGTGTTTTTCTTTAACCCAAAAGGTTGAAGGTCACGTCGCATATTGGTCTGATGATGTTATTGAAATACTTTTAATTAATAAGCATAAGTCATCAGTTATTTATCATAATACATTGAAAATAAATCGCTGAATCTCTTTTTATGACTAAAAAAGAGCCTAAATATAAGCTCTTAGATATTATGGTTTCATTGGTTTTATCTCTTTTATTTTAAAAGTATTGCCACATTATATTTAGCGTGGTTATTAAAGTGTTCATATTTATATGAGGGCTTTCATAACTTTGCTGGATGCGTAGTTAATCATCATAAATATGGATATAAATAATATATTAAAGGTTATATATAATGAAAAAAACAATTCTTTCTTTAGTTGCTCTTTCTGTTCTAGGTATGTCATCTACAGTAACGGCAGGAGATTACGAAACTGGTCAAGCGTCATTTCAATGGATTGGTACAGTTCCAGCTAAAACCGAAGCTTCAACTGGATACCAGATTGTTCAATCAGGTAGTGTTGGTTTTAATGAAGGTGTTATGACATTCGTTAACGATACTAGTGGTGTAAAGCTTACTAATGCTAACACGATTGGATTTAAAGTCATGGACGATGATACTGGTACGAACGCGCTAAAATATAAAGCAGAACTAACAAGTATCAAAGTAGGTGCTAATGATTTTGCAACTGAGCAAGAAGACGATGGATACTTTGCGGTACTGGCTGACGGTGAAAAACTTGAAATAGGTGCGGAAATTACTAAAGAAGCTAATGCTAATGTAACAATGCTTACGATAGCTGCAAAATCTGAAGATGCGACTGCTGACCTTGAAGCAAATGAAAGTGTTGTTGTTCAAGCGTTGCTTGCTGTTACACCAGAAGCCTAATCTCAACTAACTGAAAAATTATTAACTCCCTCTATATTGAGGGAGTTTATAAGGCAGATAAAATGCAATGGTACATGGTCATGGCTTGCTTAATTTTCGTATTTAGCTCTTTTTCTAAGGCCAGTAGCTTACAATATACGTTTATTCCCAAAGTCACTATTTTTAAGAAATCGCATTCAGATGCTATCGAGATTGACGCAAAAAAAGTCAATTTTTCTATACCTTATAATTCTGAGAAAGAAGCATTTCATCCTCTTGATATTCCTTTTGTGGTACGGGCGGTAGAAGGAAAACCGATTGATTATAATCTGTCACTGCAAGTTTCTGAACACTACTGTATTGATAATGGCAATAATAAATCTTTAAATCACTCAGTTTCTACCTTATTAGATGGAAAATCGTTCCCTCATGTTAATTCCGGTGAAGATGGAAGTAATGGCCTTCTTCTTGAAAATAAGGTGGAACAATCTCACAAGTTATCGCTGATATTTGATAATGGTAGTCTGCCTCAGTTGTCCAAAGAGCAAAACTGTTATGGCTTATTAGGTATCACCGCAGGAATAGAATTGTGAAGAACTTATTTATCCTATTGTTTTTTTCAGTTATGCCAGGAAAGGCTTTACTTGCTTCTAATCAGTACCCACTTGAGTTTGCAGACTTTTTCGAAGAGAGAAGGGAAACTGTTGAAGTTATAATTGCTGGCGAAGGGCTCAGTCAAAAAATTACTGCTGATGTCAGCTATGAGTCCTTTCGACTTAATGGTGAAGTGGACAATGCGATTTTCTTGTTGAGTCGTTATTTAGATGAGAGAAAAGTTACAGCAAGTGCGATTGAGAAAATCATTAAACAGCTATCGTCAGGTATTAAAGCTAATCCTGGGTGTGAAGGTATATTGCCTCGTTGTGTGCCTGAAAGTATTCCAGGGGAGGCTGGTTATGTTTATGATTTTGATAATAAATTATTGAAAATATTTATCTCACCTGAAATGTTGGATTCAAGCGGCACGAGTAAAGAATATTATTCATCGTTACGAACGAATAATGCGTTAATTAACTGGTCAGATCTGTATGCTTATTTCGGTGATGATGGAGATGCCCAGTTTAATTGGAGAAATAATACACTGTTGGGCTTACCCGCAGGTGTCCTTTCTCTTGATACGCAATATTATGACTCTAAGAATGAGCTCAACGTTTATAGAGCATTATATGATGTTGAAATAGGCGCACATCGAGGGTGGATAGGCTATCAAGACCGAGATAGTGAATCGTTGAATACTACTGATTTCTTAAGTTTTGGTGCGAATTACTCAGGTCTCGGACTTTCTCTTGGTTCATCATCGAATCTATTAAAAGGTAACAAACAAGCCCAACAGCGGATTTATTTTTATGCGGCTCAAACGGCTCAATTGGAAGTTTATAAAGGTGAGCGTTTATTGTTGAGTAGAGTTGTTCCCGCTGGACAACAATCAATTGGTTACGACGAGCTGCCACCGGGCGTTTACACGTTACGATTAGTATTAAAGCAAGGCTCAAGTGAAATATTTAATGATTTACGCCAAGTTGTTAATACAAAACAGTTTTCCCTCGCATTGAATGATTGGGACTATCGTATTGATTCTGGATATTTAAAAAATATTAATTACAGCGATGATAAATTAGATGAAATTTCTAACGCCGAGCGTATATATGCTCGAGGGGCTTTCTCTTATCGGCCTATTGAAGTATTACTAGGGGCGGGCAGTTTTACCCAAGGTGGAGACGACAGCTTAATACAACTTGGTGGTTTTTGGATGTTAGACGATAAGTTTAATATGCAATATACCGCAGGACTTTTTACCTCTGGGGACTCCTACCAGTACGGGAAATTGACTTATTCTTCTTTTTCTGCGTCTGTTCGACATGTTAAAGCGAATGAATACTCAAGCGCTCTTGTACGGTTATTGTATGGTGATGTGGATACAAAAGAGATTGGTGTAGGTTTTTTCGGGAATTTTTTCGGGGGGACTTCTTACCTAAGTTACTTTAATTATCAAACAGACGATGGTAATAGCAATGACAAAAGTGACAATATTTCTTTAACGTGGTCACGAGATCTGTTTGGTGGGCAATTTAGTTTTAACACGACGTACAACCATTATGGTCGTACTAAAGACACTTTAAACAGCAGCCTTACTTGGTCATATAACTTTGGTAACTCGCTAACTGGTCGTATCGGAATATATGCTGATAATGATGGTTTCTCTAATAATTTAAATAATTTAACGTATCAATATTCCGGTGATGATTATTTGGCATCTACCACAGCTGGCATAAAGTTAGGACGAGAGGGTAACGATGAATCCGAATGGTCTGGCAGTGTAAGTGGACATAACAGGTATCTTCAGCATAGTACAAACGCTTACGTTAACAGTAATGGCCAACGCTCGCTATCAACTACACTATCGGGCTCACAAATTCTTTCTAGTGATGGCGGTGCGCTAACTTATCAAAAAGGCAGTGCTTTTGTAGCGATAGAACCTGAATTTACCGAGCCATCAAAGCAAAAAGAGATCAAGTTAAAATATGACATTATTCGTGACGGTCAGTATTGGTATCGCGATTCCGTATCGGCATTACAAGGACAAATGATAGATTTATCACCTTATACTGAAGTGGCTTTCGAGCTAAATGCTGAGGCCGATAATGTTGATATCGAAAATAATAATTATCGACATTTTGTTCATCCTGGTACGTATTATCAGTTAGACAGCAAGGTAACACCATTAGAGAGTCAAACGTTCATTCTTAATGATATGTTTGGCAAGCCTATACCAGCTGTCCGTTGTATTGGTGAAGGATGTAAAAGTGTTGAGCCATTATCGGATGATGGTGTATATCGCGTTAACTTCCGTAAGAATTCGCCATTTAAATTGATATCTGAAAAAAGATTGTGTGTTTATGACTCTGATTTAATGGGTGAGCAGTATATTTACGCATATTGTCTTCCTGGATTGGATGATATTAATGACCAAATTGTATGGTCAGACATCCCTAATCTTATTAAGGATAATGATGTTGAACGAGCATTACTCTATATCGGTAAGTATGAATCGACAGAACAAGCTAAACACTTTTTAACTTTATTAAAAGAAGTGGGCTTGGAGTCAAAAGCGATTGAAGTCGCTAATGCGCAGTATGTATATGTGCGTTACTTAGAGCAATATACGACGGCTCAGCGTTCGTTATTAGAAAGTTTAGATGCTTATGTAATTTTAGATACCATCAGCATCGATCAATTATTTAGTGTGAGATAAAGAATGAATGAATTTTTAAAGTGTGGCCTTTTTCTATCTTTACTAGCCCCTACGGTTTCGCAGGCGATTGGCATTAATTCTATGATTGAGTTTGCTGAGCGAGGGGAAGGTAAATTTACCATTAACAATAACGATGGTTATCGTCAATTCATCCATGTTGCGATATCCTCTTTGGATGTTGAAAACGGTAAAATATTAAAAAAGCCGTATACCCGAGATAATATTGATCAATGGGATTTAACTTTGCGCCCCGCTAAAACCGTCATTGATTCCGGTTTACAAAAAGACTTTAAAGTGCAGTATGAGCCTAAGAATACGGATAATAAAGAAAGTGATAAATATTACCAACTGACGTTTGCGCCAACGCCGTATTTTTCTGGAAAAGAAAAGGTTAAACAAGTGATGCAGGTTGCTGTTGGGTTTGCTTCTATATTTGTTGTTCCTGCTGAAAAAGACCAACCTCTCAACTATAACGTTACTTATAATCAAGATCATATTCAGCTTAAGAATAATGGTGACAGTTATGTTCGTGCGTACTTTAACGCCTGTGAAGATACTGTAAAAGGTGAAGAGCGAAAGCAGTGCTCCAAAGTTGTATACGCCCTAGCTGGACGTGACTTACGGGTCTCTTTACCACCAGAAATGACTAAGCAAGGTAAGATAAACGCAGAGTTTTCAACGCATTATTCTACCTACGAAAAAACGGTTACGTTGACAAAAGGTCAAACTATCCGAAGCTAGGAGTAGGTGATGAAACGTTTGTTATTGATGTGGTTAGCCATTGGGGCTATGTATGCTTTCAGTCCGTTAAGTGCAAATGCAGCTGAAATCGAGGGCAGAATTAAAGGAGAAAATTTGGAGTGGATAAATGCATCCACGATATCTTCAAATCTCGCGCCGAGCATTTGGTATACCCCAATAAATTTACCCTATGCTGATCAATTCGTGCCTGGCGGTCCAAATACTATTACCGAGCAGATAATCACGTTGCAAAGTGGAGGAGGTATGCAGATAAATCTCCCAATTGAATTAGCAGGGATGCAATATGAAGTCTCAGGTAATACTAATGTGGAAGATATAAGTGGCGGGTCGTCAACATCAGACGCACAGACGGGAAATAAACGAGTCACAGTCATAGGTGAAGGGGTAGCTAATAAGCGTATAACTCTAAATCAATTCGAAATACCATTTACTCATTATCGTCCACTGATTAAAAACATTGATAAACGTATATGGTTAAATGCATTTCAGGAGGCAAATGCACCTACAGGAAGATATATGGGTACTCTTAACGTGAGAGTACCTTATGACTATTACCGAAATAGTACCCGTATCCGTAATACATTGGATTTTCGAATTGATGTGGTTTTGGAGTATTCCCCTGCGTTACTAACTAGTGTAGATGTATTTGGAGCGGATGTTATTGAACCTCGTTACTACGGTTATCCAGAAACTTTAGTGAGTGGCAGTACTGAATACACTATTACAGCAAAAGGAATATTCCCCAATGGGGTACTCGTTGGGTTAAGACCAATATCAGAATTTTATCAATTAAAGCCGATGAAAGACAGCGAAGTCGATATTGGTATTCCTTATAGCGTTAAATGCACTTCAGGGTGTGATAAAAATGATTTTATTACTGATGGGTTTCCGGATATAGACAATATCAATAATAGAGCTCGCATAACAACAAACAGTGGGGGTACCAAGGCTGAAGCTCGCTTAAATGTGAGCTTTAAAGATAAAAAGTTATCAGAGCTCAATAACGATACCTATGTAGGGCGATTTGTACTGATTTTTGAAGCTGGTATTTAGATTTGAATTAAATTACACATCTACGAAAGTTATTGTAGTTCTTATAGGCGGACCTTTGCGGCAGTGCAGAGGGCACTGCTTTAGGGTTGGGAAAGGGCTTTAACCTACGTTTAAATATATGAGCGTTCAGTATTTAATATTTTTTAGTTTCGATATGCCAGAGTTGTATCTGGCACTTTTTAGGGGAAGATCAGCGAATATCGAAACTAAATTAGCGTTGATTGAAAGCTGTTAACGTATTGTTGGCATATTAATGAGAGCGGAATTTTTCGTTTTTATGAACAATCGCCTTTAATGGTATTGAGTATCTCATTACGAGAGCTGTCTGGTGAGCTGTTTGGGGCCTTACCTGGCAGCTTTTTTTATTGACGTGATTTTCAATTTTCTGACTTTCCATCATCAATATTTACAAGCTCCTTGCGTGTTCTTATTGAATGCTGCTTAATCTAATTAGATTTTGTTCCAATATTTTCTTCCTCTTGAGAGTCGACTCTTTCCGAAAAAGTAAAAACACCAATGTGAAATACTAGTTGACTATTGTATTTCGAATCGTTCAACTCAGCTTGGGATATCCAATCGTTTCTACTACGTCTTATCGTATAAAATATGTAGCTTTAGTGTTGCAACAAAGCCGCTACGAATTAAACAAGCTAGGCATTGGTGATAACTATATAATCGCTAAAATTTTGAGCCGTACAGTGATTTGGATGGCTAAGAAGTTAGCAAATAGATATTTAGCGGGATAGAAAGCTTAGAATATTCTTCGTTCTATCGGGTTGTATTTTATGCCGTTGATAACAAATATAAATGTGAGTTGGAGAAGATAACGAACGAATAAATTTTCGGCTATCTAGTTCCCGCTTTAAATATGTATTTTATATGTTATTTATTTCAACTATTTTAACTTGACCGAAATTATTACTGTATTTTATAGAGAGTGCATTGTTTTCTTTTAGCCATGGTTTTTTTCGTAGTTCACTATCGATATCATCGACTCCTAATGAAATAGGGATATTAATCTGAGCCGATATATTAGGAACGGTACCTTTCCACGAAAAAGATGATTCGGTATCAGACCATACAGGACAACTAAATAATACAGAACATAACATTAATAAATATCGCATAAATCAATCCTTAATTTGTGATATCTAGTCTTAATATAAACAAAAAAATAGAAATATGAATTATTATTTTAAAAAAATAGTGGTTATTATTAGACTGGTTTGCTGAGAAAGTGGTTTTTATTGGTGTTATATGCTGCTCTGATGGTATTGTTTAGTTGGCATTATTGCCTTGTGGGGTTGAAATTAGTTTTTTATAGTAAATTATACATACGCCTGTTAACAATATTCTCAAGTTTTGTTCTATTATTTTTATTTAGTGATCGAAAACTTACATATTACGCTTAAAAGCGTATGTTTTTATTAATGCATGCTAAACATCGATAAGTTCCGTTTTCCAATAATGGCGCTGGGTTTGAATATCAATTAGTTAAAGTCTAATTACTTCAATCAATTGATTTAAAATAGAGAAATGGTCATGTGCGACTAGCGAAGAATCTTAAATAGAACGGATGGTAAATTGAGGCGAATTTTTTTTATTACAGCATGATGAAAGTGAAAATAGGAATAAGAAAACTCCACCGTAATAAATAGCATCTTTAATATTAACATTAAAATCTATTAATAATGTTAAACATTTTTTATTTTTCACACTCTAAGGTTGGGCAATTTTGTTTTGTCTTTTTTGTCTATGCCTATTACTTTCTCTGTCTGTATTTGGGATTATTAAATGACTTTCTATCTGGGTGAGTATTATGAACAACAGAGAGTTACTAATTTTAAAGGCTGAGCTAGAGCAGTGCTTAAAAAAGACCAGAGAAGCGATTTTATTAAGAGATGTTGATAAGCTCAGTATTATTTTGTATGAATTAGAAGTGGCTCAAAAAAAATTTGAGATTTCATATGCGAAGATATATAGCAACCGCTTTTCTAAAAATGATGCTCTTTGTTCTCTGACTCCCGAGGGTAGTTATGTATCAGTATGACGTGCATAAATACGTCTACGAACCCCAAAAGCTCACAGTATAATTATTGCAATTAACGAAACATGCCAGAATGCGTTTGTTGCTATAATATTACTCTATAGTATATTTTTAGCAAAATATCAGAAATACACTAGTGTTGGAAAGTATTAATTGGAATAATGACATAGCATATGAATATCCAGGTGGCATCATAAGAATGAAAAATCTAATCAAGATTTTAGCCTACTCGACCTTCCGAACATGTTGAAGAAATACAGCAAGGTTTAGTTGTCGAGAATAAATGTTTCGATAAATTTGAAGTTCACTATGTAACAGTAATGATGTTTAAAGAAAATGTTTTAAATTGTATTTGTTAAGACGGTAGGGATACATTGAAACGCTCTTAAGACAGTGGATTTTAACTCGATAGAAGAAAGGATGATTGAATAATTTGAATTTCATTCCTAACTTAATGGATTATCCGGTATTTGTAAAGCTGTATAACGATATTCGATTTAATATTTGTGTGAATAAAAACACGTACTGCTACTTTGCCGCATTACTTCTGTAATAATCATCGCTATATTTTTAATATTATATTTTAAAAGAGGGTTAATTTATGGCTTCAAAAAAAACTTTTTTATTAAATAATGAGCAGAGACAACGTACATTAGCTTTAAAAGCATCAAATAAGACAAAAAATAAATTTATTATAGAGTATCGTAAGAAAAATGGCATCGCATAAGATTATTAATATATTATCTTTATTCATTGGAGTGTACGAGTATCAGATGGATGTAGATATATGCTTCTTGAAATGTTGTTATCTAAACTTTTATTGTCGCATTAATGAGTTAAATTCTATATTTCATAGGCATATTTAAGGTTATACACAACCTTTATTAAATGAGTATTTAATACTTGCGATAATATTAAAAATAAAAGTTATATATTAATACTGCGTGGAATTCCAAATGTCAAAGTCAACACTAAAATTAATACACTTTTTTTCTGCAATAACAAGCTTTATATTAGTTTTATCTTTTTTTATGAGTTCAATTATGATCGAACTGTTTGGGGACATATCAAGTGTAGTTATAGTTAAAACGGCTATCTTGTTTGGTGCTTTTTTACTCATTCCTTTAATGGCCATAACAGGGATTACAGGTGCAAAAATGGCAGGGAATGTAAATAAAGGCCCTATAGGTAGAAAGAAAAAACGTATGCCATTGATCGCTTTTAACGGGGTGTTTGTTTTATTACCCTGTGCTTTATATCTTTATTACTTATCTAGCAATCATCAGTTTTCCTATACTTTTTATATTGTCCAAATCATTGAGTTCATTGCTGGAGTAACTAACCTTTCCTTGATGGCTTTAAATATTTTCGATACTAAAAAATTGCGCAGTAATAAAGCTCAATCTGCATAGTTGTATAAATTTATTGAGTTATCTTCTTTTTTATTTCAGGTAACTCGTTGTTCTTTATTTAAAATAATACTTTTCTGCTAGTTAGAGAAATAAATTATTACTGATACCATGATTTATAAGTATATAAATATTTTTTATATACTTATCATTCTTTCATTATGATTCTGTGGCTAGATTATCTGACTAACTTGATAGGTATTTTCATGAGCTATTTCGATTATTGGGGAAAAACTAATAAATCAGATCCATCTAATTATCATTTATTACCTTATCACTGTTTAGATGTTGCAGCTATTGGACAACAACTGCTTTCGACTGATGCGATTTTGATACGTGAATTATCTCAATTACTTGATATTGATGAAAAACAGCTTTCTAACTTAGTTGTGTTTTTTATCGCTCTGCATGATTTAGGGAAATTTGCATCTGCTTTTCAAGCTATTTCTTCAAACAATGTAGGTTTTTCGGCTAAACAATATGATGCATCAAAAGCTAAGCATGATCGTTTAGGTGTGTATTTTTGGGACCAAATTTGTGATGAAGTTATTTTATTTTTAGCTGCTGATTGCGATGAAGATGAAGAGGATATTCTTGATAATCTCAATATATTAATGAATGTAGTCCTAGGGCACCATGGTGCGCCTGTTGAAATGGTTAAGCCTCGAGAGTTAAAGCCATTTACGGAGTCAAGAAATATCGATGATGTTCGTAATTATGTTCATGCGCTATATGACTTATTGCAGCCTTGCTTACCAAAATTAATTGATAATCAGCGTTTAGAACAATCAAGTTGGCATTTAGCGGGTATCACTGTTTTGGCTGATTGGCTTGGCTCAAACACAGATTATTTTCCGTATAACTCAACAAAGATGCCTTTATCTGACTATTGGAAACAAGCTCAGAAACAAGCGTCTATTGCTTTAATAAAAACAGGTTTTTCTTTACGTGCTAAGCCGTCTGAGTTTGTTTCCATCCAACACCACTTTGGTTTTGAACCGACGCCACTACAACAATGGGCTCAAACTGTTCAGCTTTCTGACTCTCCTCAATTATTTATATTAGAAGATGTCACAGGAGCAGGTAAAACGGAAGCTGCTCTTGCATTAACTCATAGACTAATGGCTCTGGGTGTGGCTGATGGGTTTTATTTTGGTTTACCGACAATGGCAACGTCAAATGCCATGTTTAATCGTGTAACCGAACACTATTCTAATATGTTTGAGAATGAACGTGATCGAATTATGCCCAGTATTGTACTGGCTCAAAGTAGCAGTGCTCTTAATGATCGTTTTCAAACGGTCAAATTGACATCAGGTAAGTTAGATGATGATTATTATCAACACGATCAAACCGCAACTGCATTATGCAATGCTTGGTTAGCTGATTCACGCAAGAAAGCCTTGCTTGCCACCGTTGGTGTAGGGACTATCGATCAAGCATTGTTAGCGGTGTTACCAAGAAAACATCAATCTCTTCGATTATTAGGGCTACATCGTAAGGTACTGATTTTTGATGAGGTTCATGCGGCTGATGAGTATATGTTTACGCTATTAGAATCCTTATTAGAACAACATCTACGCCATGGTGGCTCAGCTATTTTATTAACGGCGACACTCTCAATAGAGCAACGCCAAAAACTCGCGAATATTTGGTTAAAAGCTGGGCACTTACCACTTAAAAGTCTGACTTGTACCACTGCTAATGATTTTCCTCTGGCAACACAGGTATGTTTGGATCCTTTTAATTCTTTAATTGAAACGCCGCTTAAAAGTCGGGCTGATGTGTGTCGCGAAGTAACCGTTACCCAACTTCATACCGAAACAGCTTGTATCGAGAAGATTGTTCAGGCCGTTCTTGCGGGGCAGTGTGTCGCTTGGATTCGAAACTCAGTAGATGATGCACGTGCTGCATATGATCTTGTCACTCAAGCGTTAGCAGCGGCAGAGTGTGATTTATCATCTAATAAAGTCATGCTTTTTCATAGTCGATTTACGTTAGTTGATAGAAAACGTATTGAGCAACAAGTCTTAAATTGCCTCAGCAAAAAAACAGCTGATGGTGAGCTTATTACAGGTGAACAACGTCAGGGTACTGTACTAATTGCAACCCAAGTTTTCCAAGAAAGCTTAGATGCTGATGTCGATGTAATGATTTCTGATATTTGTCCAATAGATGACTTGATCCAACGTGCCGGTCGATTGCACCGTCATACGCGAGATATTAATGGGCAATATTATAATGGTGTTGATCAACGTTCGGCGCCTGTTTTGTATCTCCATGCGCCGAAGTGGGAAGAAGAACCGCAGGTTGATTGGCTCAGTCAAGATTTCCGTAATACCGAATATGTGTATCGCTCTCCCGGTCGATTATGGCTTGCTCAACGTAAACTCATTGAGCTCGGTGCTATTCGTATGCCAAGCGAAGCCCGTACTCTTATTGAGGCCGTTTATAGTGAAAAATCGCAAGCTCAGATCCCTACTGCATTAATTACGAAAGAAGATGAATTAATTGCAGAACAAAGCTTAAAAACAGCCTCCGCAAAATCACAACTGATTGATTTCCAATATGGGTATTGTTATAGCAGTCAAAAACACTGGTCAGAAGATCAGTATGACATTAGTACTCGTTTTTGTGATAGAGAAACGGCTCAAATTTTAGTACTTAAATGCAATGAGAACGGGGAGTTAGTACCTTGGCAAGAAGATCTTTGTCATGCGATTACCCTTAGTACTTTGTCAGTAGCAAAACTTAAATATGCCGATCATTTGCAACCATTAACAGAACAGCAAACATTATTGTTAGCAAAGCGTTATCCCAACATCAAATACATACAACCTTGGTACCCCGAACAAGACCCTATGTCTGGTTATAGTGCGACGAGTGGTTTTTATCAGCGTAATCAATAAGAGGAAAACAATGAATTTACTTCATGCGTCATGGTTACCCTTTCGACTTCGTAATGGTGATCAAGAATGGCGATCATTAATGGCGATTACAGATCCGGATATTGTTGATTTTGCGTTACCTCGAGCTGATTTTCAGGGGGCAGCTTATCAATTGGTGATAGGGATATTACAAACGGCTTTTGCACCTAAAGATAAAAAGCAATGGCGCCAGTATTACGCACAACCACCAACAATAAATGAGCTAAAAACCGCTTTTGATACGATTGAACATGCGTTTGAGTTAACAGGTGATGGTCCCTTGTTTATGCAAGATCATGATCCATTATCTCAGCAAGAAATGAGCCCAATAAGCGGCTTATTAATTGATGCGCCGGGCGCGAATGGTATTAAAAACAATACCGATTTTTTTGTTAAACGTGGCATAGGTGAAGTGATGTCACCAGCAATGGCGGCACTGGCATTGTTTACGTTACAAATTAATGCACCTGCTGGCGGTTCTGGCCATCGTGTCGGTTTACGTGGCGGTGGTCCATTAACTACCTTGATTATGCCGAGTGATAAACAAAGTTCTTTATGGAATAAGTTGTGGCTCAATGTCATTAACCGCAACACATGGCGTTATGACGATCCTAACTTCCATGACGGAAGTGTTTTTCCTTGGCTAGCACCGACAATTGAAAGCATAAAAAAAAGCGGCGAAATTTACCCATCAACAGAAGGGGTCCATCCTTTACAGGTTTATTGGGCGATGCCACGACGAATTCGCCTAGTGATTGCTGATGAGCCTCTGCAATGTTTGATAAGTGGTAAAAATAATAAGCAATGTGTACGCCATTATCGCACTAAGAATTACGGTAATAATTATGTTGGTAATTGGGATCCGCATCCGTTTACACCCTATAAATGGAATCCCAAAAAGCCGAATGAAGATCATCTCTCCCAAAAAGGGCAACCCGGTGGTATTAGCTATAAAAACTGGGATCTAATGGCATTATCTTGTGACGGTAATGGTCATATTTGTGCGCGTGTTGTTGATCATTATAGCGATGTTGCTAAACGAAACTGGCATGAACAACCCCAATTATGGGTATTTGGCTATGACATGGACAACATGAAACCACGTGGATGGTATAGCACCATGATGCCTTTATTTAATGTGGAAGCAGAAAGTCATGATGACATTATTAATGCGACGAAAGAATTACAAGAATTGGCTAATAACGCACTCTATCAAACCCGTAGCCAGATAAAAGCGGCATGGTTTGAAAAGCCGAGTGATGCCAAAGGTGATACCAGTTTTATTGATCTGGATTTTTGGCAAAAAACAGAAGAAGCGTTTTATTTAACGGTTTCTCATATCGCTCATAATATCAACCAACAGCAAACTGCTTTGAGTTCAGAACAAGCAAAATACTGGCGCAATACTATTCAATCCGTAAGTGAGCAGTTATTTGATAATTATGCCTTAGATGACTTAGGCGATGTACGTTCAATGGCAAAACGTATGGATGCGAGAGGAAAATTAATGGGGTGGCTATATGGCAGTAAAAATATAAAAGCATTTAACGATAATCATAACCTTATAGCAGCTAAGGATACTAAACATGCTAAGTAACACAGAAGAAAAAGTACTTAGGGGGTGGTGGCAAAGTTTAGTGCTTTCTGATGCCGAATTAAAAGAAAAGCATCTACTGTCTGCGCCAAGTGGTCATAAAGCAAAGTTAAAGCGGGCTGAATCAGTCGATGCGGTATTAATGCAAGATGCTTTTTGCACATTATGGCTAAGTCTTCAAGAGCAAGAGAATTATTCTGCTAATGATATGGAGTGTTGGGCTGTCATCGCTGCATCCTTAATTCACGTATCTCCAGGTTATCAAGATGGGATAGCTATCGCTGCCGGTAAAAAAATTAAAAAAAGTGATAAATCATTAGTCAGTGAAATGCGATTTTCTCAGCTTCAAGCAGCAAAAACGCCTGATGAATTATTGCGTACTTCGCGCCGTTTGCTGAAGTTAATGAAAGGGAAGGTAGATCCACTGACTTTAGCGGAAGATATCAAACAATGGTTTAGTGAACACCATCATTCAGAGTTTGTTCGAGCTAAAAATCGTATTTGCGTGAAATGGGCAATGGACTATTACCGCGCAGCAAAATAAGAATTTCATTTTATTTATATGAGAACATCAATAATGAGCCAATTTATTCAGCTTCATACACTGACCTCTTACGCACCATCTAACTTAAACCGTGATGATTTAGGTCGTCCAAAAACTGCAAAAATGGGTGGCTTTGATCGTTTACGAGTCAGCTCACAAAGTCAAAAACGTCACTGGCGCACTTCTGACTTATTTGAACAATCGATAGCTGGCAATCTAGGTATTCGTACTAAACGTTTTGGACAAACTGTATTTGATGCATTGATAACTCTAAATGTTAAAGAGAATAGTGCGACAGAATGGGCGAGATTAATTGCAGGTCAGTTTGGAAAATTGAAAAAAGATAGCTTAGACATTGAGCAATTAGCACATATTAGCCCTGTAGAGAAAGATTTAGCGTTATCGTTAGTTGCTGTTATTGCAAAAGAAGATAGGGTACCAACTAAGGATGAATTAAAAGCATTAAAATCACAACAAACCGCCGTTGATATTGCTTTATTTGGTCGAATGTTGGCCTCTGAACCAGAGTTTAATGTTGATGCTGCTTGTCAGGTGGCACATGCTCTCAGTGTCCATCAAGTGACTATTGAGGATGATTATTTTACTGCTGTTGATGATCTTAACGACGGTAAAACAGATTCAGGCTCGGCGCATATTGGCGAAGCAGGGTTTGCATCTGCATTGTTTTATAACTATATCTGCATCAATAAAACTCAGTTAGTTGAAAACCTTAGTGGTGATGAAGCTCTTGCTAACGCTGCGATTGCCGCTCTAACTGAAGCGGTAGTGAAAGTTTCACCAACGGGTAAGCAAAATAGTTTTGCGTCACGCGCTTATGCTAGTTACGTCATGGCAGAAAAAGGTCAGCAACAACCACGTTCATTATCAGTAGCATTTTTAAAACCAATTAATGATCAAGATATGGCAACGGCAGCGATTGATGCTATTTCAAAGCAAGCTATTAATTTTGATAAAGTTTATGGTGCTTGTGCTGAGAGTCGTTATGAAGTTAATGCAATGATTGGTAAAGGATCATTTGCTGAGCTTTGTCAGTTTGTAACTGAGTAAGGAGCAAATATGCAACCTTATTTAGTCTTTCGACTTTATGGTGCAATGGCGAGTTGGGGCCAACCGGCTGTTGGCGGTGATCGTCATACCGGAGTTATTCCATCGCGCTCAGCATTATTAGGGTTATTAGGTGCTGCGCTTGGTATTAAACGTGATGATCAATCATCACTGACGATGCTGCAAAAAAGTGTACAGTTTTCGATCAAACAATGGGTATCAAGTTCATTATTACGAGATTACCACACGACGCAAGTAGCTGCGAACAATAATAAAGTACACTATCACACTCGTAAGCAAGAGCTTGATATGGGCAAATTAGCGACAGTGTTATCAAATCGTGATTATCGCTGTGATGGTATTTGGGTTGTTGCTGTATCACTGACAAATGATGCTATGTTTTCATTTAAACAACTACAGCAAGCGTTATTAACGCCAACTTACCCGTTGTGCCTTGGTCGTAAATCGTGTCCGCCAGCGGTACCGTTAATGCCAACTATTTTAGAACCATGTTCATTAAAACAAGCGTTAGATGCGCCATTTCCTGCTATTACGGGAAGTGGAAAAAGCGATCGTTATTGGTTTGGCTGTGTTAGTCAACATCGTGTTGCGACTTACTATTGGTCGGGTGATAAAGCAGCAATGGGTGACATTGACGATAATGTAGTGATCACAACTCAACCATGGGATGAGCCTATCAATCGTCAGCGGTGGCAGTTTACCCAGCGTACTATGCATCAAGTAACGCTGCCGGTTTTAGAGGATGAATAACAGCATGTATTTATCAAAAATAACACTTGCACCGTCGGCAACGTTAGCAGAAACATTGCTAATGCTACAACGTAATGATGCCTATGCAGCACACCAGTTATTATGGCAATTATTTCATCAACAGTCAGAACGCCAATTTATTTATCGACAAGAGCTAATGCCAAATGGATTACCAGTTTTTTGGGTATTATCGCGAGTTGCTCCTGATGAAACGAATGCGCAATGGCAAAAACATACTAAACGGTTTACTCCACAATTAAAAGTAGGGCAACGCTTAGCGTTTAAATTACGTGCAAATCCAACCGTTTGGAATAATACGACTAAAAAGCGTCATGATGTGATGATGCATGCTAAGTATCAAGCTAAACAACAAGACGTTGGTGCAGAAATGTTATCGCATTATATGCAGCAAGCAGCTCAACAATGGCTTTGTGATCCGAAACGTTCAGAGCGATGGGGGATTAGCTTTGATACTGTACCTGATATTGAAGCGTATACCCAGCATCAAAGTGAAAAAAAATCGAAGCAGCGTATTCAATTTTCTAGTGTGGATTATCAAGGGATTTTGACGATACAGAGCCCTGAAAAATTCCTTACTCAATATCAACAAGGTTTTGGGCGAGCAAAAGCACTAGGTTGCGGTTTGATGTTAATTCGAGGTATTTGATGGCATTTATCCCACTGAAACCGATTCCTATTAAAGATCGTAATTCAATGATCTTTGTCGGAATGGGGCGTATTGATGTTAGAGATGGCGCTTTTGTTGTTATTGATGATGTAAATGGCGAGCGTATGCATATACCTGTGGGATCTATTTCTTGTTTATTGTTAGAGCCTGGAACACGCATTAGTCATGCTGCGATAAAATTAGCTGCAACCACTGGTACATTATTAATTTGGGTCGGTGAGGCTGGCGTTCGAGTCTATTCCGTTGGTCAACCTGGAGGTGCTCGTTCAGATAAGCTACTTTATCAAGCTAAATTAGCGCTAGACCCTGATTTGCGCTTAAAAGTTGTTCGTAAAATGTTTGAATTACGTTTTGGCGATGTCGCTCCAGCTCGGCGTAGTGTTGACCAATTACGAGGAATTGAAGGGGCACGAGTTCGTAAAACATACCAAAAAATGGCTCTGCAATATGATGTGAAATGGAAAGGTCGTCGTTATGAACCAAAAGACTGGGATAAAGGTGATGTAATCAATCAATGTATTAGTGCGGCGACAGCTTGCTTATATGGTGTCACAGAAGCTGCTATTCTAGCTGCGGGTTATGCTCCGGCTATTGGATTTTTACATACAGGTAAGCCGCTTTCCTTTGTCTATGATATTGCAGACATCATTAAATTTGAAACTGTCGTACCAGTTGCATTTAAAGTTGCCTCATATCAGCCATTATCTCCTGATAGACAAGTGAGGATGGCCTGTAGAGAAGAATTCCGTAAACACCAGACGCTGAAAAAACTGATACCACTTATCGATGAAGTACTCAGTGCGGGAGATATTACAGCTCCTGAACCTTATATAGATGCGCAGCCTCCTGCTATACCAGAGCCAATTACGATTGGTGATAGTGGCCATAGGAGTAAATAGTTTATGAGTATGCTTGTTGTGGTTACTGAAGTGGTACCGCCTCGATTACGAGGACGTCTTGCAGTTTGGTTATTAGAAGTTAGGGCAGGTGTATATATAGGGAACGTTTCTCGAAAAATCAGAGAAATGATCTGGGAACACATTGAATGCCTTGCTGAAGATGGCAATGTTGTAATGGCGTGGGGAACCAATACCGAATCAGGTTTTGACTTCCAAACTTATGGCAAAAACCGTCGAGAGCCCGTTGATTTAGGCGGGTTACGTTTAGTGAAATTTTTACCTGCAGACATGATTACTGAATGAAAAAATGTTCTTTAAAAAGTTGGTAGATCTCCAATGGTAGTAATTTACCCTTAAAATCAATAGATTGTATTTAGAGTGTTCCCCGCACCCTCGGGGATAAACCGTACGGATGACATTGCAGTAATTAAACTTACACGTGTTCCCCGCACCCTCGGGGATAAACCGGGGATAAATTGCCGCCAAGAGGGAAGGCTCAGCGTGTTCCCCGCACCCTCGGGGATAAACCGTGAGGAACCAATACACCAGCGATGTTATCTACCGTGTTCCCCGCACCCTCGGGGATAAACCGCAAATGAATGAATGCAAAAGTGAAATTGATAAGTGTTCCCCGCACCCTCGGGGATAAACCGTTTTCAGTAAAATTATAATAATTCATTATAATGTGTTCCCCGCACCCTCGGGGATAAACCGTAATTAATTGCACTAAAAACATCATCGAAACCGTGTTCCCCGCACCCTCGGGGATAAACCGTGCGTGAATTGCCAAAAAATTTGGATTCTATCGTGTTCCCCGCACCCTCGGGGATAAACCGGTACTTGGCCTAACGCTGTATCAACAGGAACCGTGTTCCCCGCACCCTCGGGGATAAACCGTATGTTCCTTGGTGTCGTGTTGGCGAAGGAAAGTGTTCCCCGCACCCTCGGGGATAAACCGCATTAATAATTATTATAATAAAAAGGATGCTGGTGTTCCCCGCACCCTCGGGGATAAACCGATGGCAGCTGCAACAGTTGCTGAATATCCAGAGTGTTCCCCGCACCCTCGGGGATAAACCGGTCTATTCGACCACGCTTTTAACACGTCCTGTGTGTTCCCCGCACCCTCGGGGATAAACCGTCTGTCATTTACTCACCTATTATTCATTAAGAGTGTTCCCCGCACCCTCGGGGATAAACCGCCTCATCTATGCAGTACCAGATGCGTGAAATGGTGTTCCCCGCACCCTCGGGGATAAACCGCGTAAACATATTGAGGACGAATACCTTGATATGTGTTCCCCGCACCCTCGGGGATAAACCGCTTGGTGAGACAATTGAAGGCGCAGAGCTTCAGTGTTCCCCGCACCCTCGGGGATAAACCGACCTTTCACTCCATCATATTTTAATGATGTATGTGTTCCCCGCACCCTCGGGGATAAACCGCCAGTAGAGCCAACCGATACTGCAAACTTGAAGTGTTCCCCGCACCCTCGGGGATAAACCGCGAGAAAACAACGGCCTATTTACAGGGTTGTCGTGTTCCCCGCACCCTCGGGGATAAACCGTAATACCAAAATTGTCCGATCGCGTGGCTGGTGTGTTCCCCGCACCCTCGGGGATAAACCGGTCCCGCTCGTACTGGTAAGACAGCGGCCTTAAGTGTTCCCCGCACCCTCGGGGATAAACCGGTCAGACGGACAGCCAAGAACTGATAAGGTGAGTGTTCCCCGCACCCTCGGGGATAAACCGCATGTCGTAATTTAAATTCATCTATGACTAAAGTGTTCCCCGCACCCTCGGGGATAAACCGAACATTAATGTTCATGGATGATTGTTTTGAATGTGTTCCCCGCACCCTCGGGGATAAACCGGACTCATCACCATTAGAACAGGCTAGTGATGTGTGTTCCCCGCACCCTCGGGGATAAACCGTTCTTTAGTCGTTTTATTACTCAGTTCCATGAGTGTTCCCCGCACCCTCGGGGATAAACCGCACGTTGACGTACCGATATTCTGATCGCTAAAGTGTTCCCCGCACCCTCGGGGATAAACCGTTTTTAGGCATTTTCCATATGCAATTACCGTCGTGTTCCCCGCACCCTCGGGGATAAACCGGGAGTGCGGCAATACCGGGACCACCAAATTGAGTGTTCCCCGCACCCTCGGGGATAAACCGTTTTCAGGTGTAGTCCGGCTTTCTTCGATGTAGTGTTCCCCGCACCCTCGGGGATAAACCGGTTGATAAAGTTAAAATGACGACAAATGATCGGTGTTCCCCGCACCCTCGGGGATAAACCGATTTAAAATAATTGAATTTAGTTGTTGCAATAGTGTTCCCCGCACCCTCGGGGATAAACCGTCGGAAAGAACAAAGCTAATTGAGGCTATGAAGTGTTCCCCGCACCCTCGGGGATAAACCGATGTACGGAATAGAAAACAGAACGGGCGAAGAGTGTTCCCCGCACCCTCGGGGATAAACCGCTCCCCATCCTCGTCAGTAGCAAGGCTGCTATGTGTTCCCCGCACCCTCGGGGATAAACCGTAGTTACGGGCATACAACATAGCCAGAGTCATGTGTTCCCCGCACCCTCGGGGATAAACCGTGTAGTATTCAAGACGCGTACAGCGCTGTACTGTGTTCCCCGCACCCTCGGGGATAAACCGCCGTAACCGTCGGTACGTGCTGGCGTTGCTGTGTGTTCCCCGCACCCTCGGGGATAAACCGCTATCAAAATAAAAATCGCTAATTTATAATAAGTGTTCCCCGCACCCTCGGGGATAAACCGTAACGCCACATTAGTCAAATAGCTGACTGGAAGTGTTCCCCGCACCCTCGGGGATAAACCGCAGGTAACTCTTGAAGAGCATTGTTTGCGTTATGTGTTCCCCGCACCCTCGGGGATAAACCGGTTTACTGCATAAGTACAAAAGCATCCCACGAGTGTTCCCCGCACCCTCGGGGATAAACCGAACCTGCAAGAGTTGACGACTCAAATAGCTAGGTGTTCCCCGCACCCTCGGGGATAAACCGTCAATTGCCGTGGGTGATATTGGCTTATTAGAGTGTTCCCCGCACCCTCGGGGATAAACCGTCGGTGACACGATTGAATCTATTGCTGCAAAAGTGTTCCCCGCACCCTCGGGGATAAACCGGGGTTAAAGGTTCAAAATTCACTGTTGAAAACGTGTTCCCCGCACCCTCGGGGATAAACCGATGTTTTTATCACGGATTATGAGACTATGCTGGTGTTCCCCGCACCCTCGGGGATAAACCGCTTTACAGAGTGATAAAGAGTTACGAGGATAAGTGTTCCCCGCACCCTCGGGGATAAACCGGTCATGCGGTGATAATCGAATAGAATGCAGTGCGTGTTCCCCGCACCCTCGGGGATAAACCGGATTTGCTGGCGAGCAAAACACAGCTTATAAAGTGTTCCCCGCACCCTCGGGGATAAACCGCATTGGCAGCATCACCTTGCCCGTTTGTATGTGTGTTCCCCGCACCCTCGGGGATAAACCGTTATTCATGACATTTGCATCAGAGAAAATGATGTGTTCCCCGCACCCTCGGGGATAAACCGCTATGTAGTTAAACGCCCACTCATTCATAAGTGTGTTCCCCGCACCCTCGGGGATAAACCGGCATTAAAAACGCCAGGTATCGCCCACTATATGTGTTCCCCGCACCCTCGGGGATAAACCGTAATAGGCCACACTCCATTGATGTGCGACCCAGTGTTCCCCGCACCCTCGGGGATAAACCGTACCAGTAAACCATCAATCTGATATTTATCGTGTGTTCCCCGCACCCTCGGGGATAAACCGCCGTTACGATACAACGGTCGCGATTATAAAACGTGTTCCCCGCACCCTCGGGGATAAACCGCTCCGTGCTATTGCTGGTTATAACACCCCTAAGTGTTCCCCGCACCCTCGGGGATAAACCGGTTTCAATTGTGGATAATCAACCATTCGTTGAGTGTTCCCCGCACCCTCGGGGATAAACCACGCGCGCAACAGAAGAACTTGGCGAGCTTGAAGTGTTCCCCGCACCCTCGGGGATAAACCGAATAGACGGTATAACGCTTACCCTGGCGTATAGTGTTCCCCGCACCCTCGGGGATAAACCGTGCGAACATAACCTGTTTGAACTGCAGGAAATACGTGTTCCCCGCACCCTCGGGGATAAACCGCAAATCGTTCCATGAACTCTTTTTCTTCAAGCGTGTTCCCCGCACCCTCGGGGATAAACCGTGGATTGCCAGATGATATTTGCAATTTCCTAAGTGTTCCCCGCACCCTCGGGGATAAACCTTAAATAATTGTGATAATTTGATATCATCAAACGTGTTCCCCGCACCCTCGGGGATAAACCGTGTCTTATGTTATGCCAAAAATATGGCATTCGGTGTTCCCCGCACCCTCGGGGATAAACCGGGATTTTATACTCTTCTATGATTCCGATTTATGTGTTCCCCGTATTTTCGGGGATGAACCCTTACCAGGAATCAGCTTGATTGAGGCTTCAGTGTGTTCCCCGTGCCTACGGGGATGAACCTATGCAAATAAAACTTCTATCCAAATCGGCTGGGTGTTCCCCGTATCCTCGGGGATAAACCTCATGACTTTATAAACAGGATAAAATTCATCATGTGTTCCCTGTCTTCACGGGGATGAACCGCAAAAAGCGTAACAAATAAAAGCGAGGCGGAAGCGTTCCCTTTATCCACGGGGATAAACTAACTAAATTTACCCATTAAATATCGGGGTTTTGATTAGATGTTTTAGGTTGAAGTCTTATAATTTTTTGTGTGTAAAAAGCACTCATAAAGTGTTGAACAAAATAAGAAGATAAATGGCTTTAAAGCTCAAATTTTATGAGAGCTTATACAAAATTAACATTCATAAATAACTAATATTAAATAACTTAATTTTGTTCTATTTCTTTTCTAATTCAATAGCGTGTTGGTTTAAGCCTTAAGTGTATTCTTTTACGTGAAAGTTAGAATACTTATTTGCAAGGTTGTTAAGTGCCCATTGAGCTGTAGGACTATGACGAATAAATATGAAATTATTTGAGACTATTTCTCTGAAACTCCCAGAGATAAACGATGTAAATTGCAAAATTCACTTGGCTGTATGGAACGGAAAAGATAATCCACTTGATGTTTTCTTAGCTGGAAAATTTGAAGAATGGCAACGCTGGCAATCTAAGCGTAACTTCGAAAGAGAGTTCATTGTTTCACTGATTCAACTATCTGGAACAGATAGATGGCTTTTTGCTGGCTGTTATCGTTCTTCAAGTTGTAAGTACCTAGACAAAGAGCAGTATAATTACTATACAACTGAAGAAGTTGAAGAAACAATGGACCTATCTGGTAGATTAATTGTGAATTTTAAGCGCTCTGGTAGACAGTCTTATCTTTTAGCTGAAAATTGGGCGGAAAATATATCAGTGTCGGAGATTCGGCCAAAGAAAATGGTGGTCAATGAATTTTCAGGCTATCAGCACGCATTAGTTAGTAAAGAACACCTTGATATTATCGTTGCCCAACAAGTTGAATCTTGGAAGTTTGCATTAGCCTCTGTTTCAGGCATTTACCTCATTACCGATAGATTTACAGGAAAACTGTATGTAGGGAGTGCTATAGGAGAAGGTGGCATTTGGCAGCGTTGGAGTGAATACGCAGTAAATGGTCATGGTGGAAATACAGAGCTTATTGCTCTGCTTGGCAAAAAGGGCAGCGACTACTCAAATAATTTTCAATACTCCGTGTTGGAAATCGCAGACAACCATGCAGATAAAAACTCGATCATTGCTCGTGAGCAATATTGGAAAGCAGTTCTGTGTAGTAAAGAACATGGCTATAACGGCAATTAGCGGCTCTCAATAAATGCTTCAAGGCGGTGTTATCCTTTCTATTTTTAGTACCTATCACTCTAAACAAAGTATGTTTGAGTTAGCTTTATTGCTAGCACATAATTACCCTAAGGCTGTTTAGAACAAATATTCATTCTTATCGTATTAACGTGATTTTGGATTCTTTTTATTTGCTATATATAAATATAATAATCCTTATAATCATGATACTGAATACTTTAGATTATAAAAATTAGGAAGTGATAACCGATATTGGTATTTCCTAACTGATAAATCTAATAATTTTTACAGGGAGTACGTTTAAGATATTAATTAATCATAGAATTAATATCTATTTATTGACCTTTTTAGGATTCTCGTTCGCTTACAATCTCAACCTGGACGTTCCGTGGTATCTGTGCGTTAGTTCCCATAAATGACCGCCACGATGGACGGTCATTTTAGATACCCACTTTTCTGAGGAGAGCTCGATGTTTACGAAAGAGCATTGCCCAACTTCTTTCTCGTTGCTTTCTGGCCTAAATGTATTAACGTTGATAGTTTCTAATCATTGGGATTTCTGAAATGCTCATTATCTTAACTCTATATCACTTACTCAATTTGTGGTTCTCAGAAGGAAGATCTTCTACGATTTACTTTCTACCAAGTAGCTGCTTTACTGTTCGCTACTTTATTCAGAACATAGGTTTATCTGGTGAAACTGTGTGATTATCTACGCGATATAATGTTATATTTAGTAGTGTTCTGCCTTAGTTTTTCCTCATGTTCACCTGGTAATTGAGTAAAAACAGCTATTCCTGAATCGTTGGTCATACACTTAAATAGTATCGTATGACTAGGCTTTTCAACTGGTAACTCTTCTATACCAGTAAATAAGCCTGTTCCATCATTTATTTCACCAATTCGCTTATAATGATATTTACCAACGTAATCAGGTTCATTTGAATTCAATACTTTAGCGGTATAAGTTTCTTCAGTATAAGTGATTTCATACATATCTCCGGAGTTTGGGTTTATTGTGCTATAGAGTGGATCTACAACACTAATGATGGTTAATCCATTCAAGCTATCTGGCACATAACAATCAGCATAAGCGGGAGATGCCAATGATAAGAGTGGTATGAATAAATTTTTAAACATTTATTAACCTCTGTAAACGTAAGTTAAAAAGTGATGTCTTGTGGTTGAACGCTTCATTTTTGAGTAAATCTATCTTTTTAATTTTTATTGTATTAAAAAGAGTTACACCAAATAAACATAGAATGGGCGGGGTATCAATTGGCATTTTATTCTTTTATTAAAAAGGAATGCCATCTTTATAAGCTTGGCTTTTTTGATTATTATCATGATATTAATTTTATATTAATGTTTTTTAACCTCCTTTAATAAGCTAGGTATATAATGGAATCGAGATTTGAAATTTTTAAAAAATATGATTTTAAAACATTATGGTTATTATGAAGTTTTTCTTTATCTATTTTACAGCTGCATTTTTATTTTTTATCTCATCAGTTTCTTTCGCTAAGGACGGCATTAATATCGTAATGTTACATCCTGATTTATCATTTTCTATAAAAATAAAACATAAAACTTCAGATGACTATTATCTTCAAATATTATATACAGAGAGAAGTAAAAGTGATGTATTAGATAATATTAAATTAATACAAAAATCTATCCAGTATCCAATGGCTATGCAACCATATAGAGAAGGGTATAGAGTCTATGTGGGGCCTCTCAAAGGAAGTAATATTTCTTCTGTCCGAAAATTATTGCTTTCTATTGGTTATGATGAATTCTTGCTTAGACATATTAATAATAAATCGGATTTCTTTATTCCTGAAGCTATACTATTTAAAAAAACAGGTCGTATCGAAGATAATGATATTATTATTCCTTTTAATGAGAACGGTTCTTTAGCTAGGTTTTCTTCATTAGATATTGACACAATATGTCAGTCGATTAATGTTAATTCAACGGTTGCTCTATTTTCACAATATAGAGGTATTTTATCATCATTATCTTTCATATCTGATATAGGTGCTCAAAATCGATTTTGGTTAGGTTCAAAAAAAACAATAACCAGAGTATCAGATAAGTTAGTTATAAAAGATGTTGATGATCATGCTAGATATCCAGTTATATGCCTAATTAATAGAAGTTTTTCATAAATAGAGCCGAAAAAGGCAGGACTAATGAAAGAACAATTTAAATATATTGGTGATGAAATTAAGCAGCGATATATGAAAATTTTATCAAACTACTATCCAGCTCATAGTAGTACAGGTTTTACAGAAAGAAAACTTACAAATAATTTAGTTCTAGCTTTTGAACGCGTTCTCGGTGAGTCTTGTATTTCATGGTTTGAAGCACCTATTTGTTTAAATAACGGAAAACATATTGACGCCGTTATATTTTTCGAATCAATAACAATATTAATTGAATCTAAACGGTTAACATCCGTAAATCTAAACTAGTAAGCATAGCCAATGATGTAGAGCGAATGTTTTCTCAAAAAACGATTGAATTAGTAGAGAAAAACTTAACATGTAAATCATCCATTCGAACTCGATATTCAATAGTACTTTGTGATCTATGGACTGAAAGTAATGAAAAATTTCAAGCATATGATTTATGGCCTAATCAATTACCTCAAAAGTATGTAAGCCATTTGACGTATTTTCAGAAAATATCTTTTGAAGATTTAAAGGTAGAAGGTCAGTGGAAAAATCACTACAAAATTCTATTAGCTATATCTGAAATTAAAATATAACGACCTTAGTGGTATCTGGGATTATCGTATATTGAGGCGTTTTAGATGTTTATTGTTCAAACGATTAAATTCTAGAAAGATTATTTTTTATTACGTTTTTATTTACAATTATTCAAACTCAATAAAATTTTATATTAGAGATTTAAATGAAAAAAATAATTTTGAGATTTTTACTTGCCGCTTTTGTTTTGCCTTCTCATGCAGATGAATTACCTCATGATATTTTTAAGAAAATCAATGATCGTATGAGTTTTATGTCTGACGTAGCTATATACAAAGCTAACCATCATCTTCCCATTGAGGATCTGGAAAGAGAAGATTTAGTATTAAAAAAATCAGCTTCTACAAGTGAGAAGTTTGGTCTGGAAGTTAAAAGCTCTCAAATGTTTTTAAGCTCCCTGATTTCATCAGCAAAAGCAATTCAGTATCGAGTAAGAGCTGACTTACTAAGCAGATCTAACAGTCAGAATGCGTTCATTGCTAGAGACCTTAAGGCGGTAGTTCGTCCTGAGTTATTAAGACTTGGAGATGAAATTAATGAAAATATTTATGAATATTTAAGTTCTGGTCGAACTTTTTCTGATCGCCAATACGAATCTTTTCAAAAGATAGTGACAAATCCACACCTAAAAGAAAGTGATAAGCTATTGATATTTAATGCATTAAAACAGGTTAAGTTAAAGATCTAGTAAATTTAACGTAACCATACTTAGTTCGTTCATATAAATAGCTTTACTGTTAAATGACCGCCAATAGAGGCGGTCTTTTTATATCTGGACGTTACAGCGTATCTATATCGGATCGCTTTATATTTAACATGTTAAAAAATCGTCATTTTTACTGAATCTGATTCAATGTGTTTATCTAACCATGCAGAAGGGCTAATTATATCGTTTAGAGTATTGCAATTATGACATTAAGATTTACTTCTTATATCTACTGGTGCTTCGCACCAAGTTTTGAAAATTAAATTACAATTCTCACATGTGACTTTATTATTACTATACATTATTAATTCTATTAAAATAATATTCTATTAATTTAAATATAAGAAAATAGGTGACGGTATAGTCAACTATTTTTAATTCAGGAATTACTTTAAGAGATGAATTATTTGGTCTTTAAAACGAAAGTTGATATTAGAAGATCGCCTATCGGGGCGTCTTTTTGTATCTAGACGCTCACTTGTATCGGATCGTCTCATTTTGAATATGTTAAATATGGATTTTATGGCTGTTTGGGCATCATTTTTAATGGATCTGATAAATATAAGATAGTAATAAAATAAGGATAAAAAAATGCTAATTTATATCGTTCTGAAATTTGGTGAAATTCCGCGCAGCTCTCAAGGTGTGAGGCTGGTATTTTATATAGACCGAATCGCGGTTTTTTTGATATAAGCTAAGGCTGCCAATTGGCAGCCTTTTCCTTAGCTATATGTATCGGTTTTTTGTTTGGACGTTACCATGTATCAGTTCGTTTTAGATTCTATATATTAAATATATTCTATTCTTGATTGATTAATATCGCCTTTTTACATGATAGAGTGGCATTATTGCCAATGCTATTTCAATATGGTGCATATCAATTTGGTATGATTAAAATAAATAATCATTTAAATTACGCCAAGTGGAAGCGTAATTTAATTTGCAAGTCAGGATGTTAAATATTATATTTATTTAGTATATATTGTTCACATTTAAAACAGAAAAGCTTTTTATGACAAAAGAATTTTCAATTTTTTTAAAAAACACAAGAAGCAAGCTTCAAATAACACAGCAGGAAGCTGTAAATATACTTATAAATTCAGAGAGCAAGTTATCAAGACTCGATTTAACGACATATAGCCGCTGGGAGCGTGGAACTACCAAACCTATACTATCAAAACAGATACTCATTGCTCGGGCTTTAGGACAAGATATCGCATCCTTGATAGATCTAAAAACAAAAGTACCATCAAAGGAAAAAAAAGATTTTGAATTATCTATTCAAAGAAACCACAACCCGTATAATTACCAAAAGACTGAGTTTACAATAAAGCACTATGATTCACTGACTAACGAACCAGTTATTTGTCATAACTTGATGGTATTCCACAATGATTATTTAGGGCTTGATACATGTTTGTCTGATTTTCAAATGCCTAATCTAAAACTGGATATTTTTTTTGATAAGTATGGAGAAATGATTGGCCACCTTCTTTACGGTTTCTTAGATACGTCAACACTCACTTCAGGACATGCGCCCAGAAAATTATCTAATTGTGAATTTATTCAACCTCAAAAAAATAATGATAAAAGCTTAACTTTATATATTATTTCAGGTTTTAGTCTGTTATCTGCACCAAGAAAAGCTATAGTCTCAAAGGCTTTAGATATTATAAGACAAAACAAAAAAATAAAATTGTTAGAAACTAACTGCCATAATCAAGAAGCATATTCTATTCATGAACGAAATCCAGAGTGCGAATTCATATTTAAGGGTCCATCTACTGCGTTTGGTGGTATAAAAATGTTTGGAAAAAACTATCGTTATATTCGGCTAAAAATTAGTACAGAAAGCGTTCTAGCATATAAGGTAGTTTCTTCTTTGGTACCATTTACCCATGAACATATAAAAGATAATTAAGACGGGCTTGTTGCAAAATGTCTTGATGCAGTGCTTCATTCACACGCCGACCGCGATACTTACCTTTTGCTTTCGCAATGCCTTGCCTTTGACGTTTATGGCGAGTTTCATAATCATCACGGGCCATCTTAGGGGCTTGTTGCAAAAAATTCGTAGTGACCTCATATATTCATATGATCCTTAAGGATGGTAGACAATGGTCAATCAAGAATTTAAATGGAAACATTTTGCCCCTGAAATCATCCTTTGGTGTCTTCGTTGGTATGGTTCGACACCGATGAGCTATGCAAATATTAGCGACATGTTGGAGAAACGAGGAATTTCTGTGGATCGCTCTATTGAAAAAACGAGGATTGCTGCAAAAGGATGTTAAGTATCGTCAAGTGAAGTTTCTCAACAATAGCATTGAATCAGATCATGCACCTATTAAGAAACTCATTGTCGCCACCGGTGGATTTAAAACACAAAAACTTGCATGGCCAACAATTCAGGGATTTGAATTATTACGGATGTTGAACAAAGGCCAATCTGATTTTTGGTTACGTCATGATTAACGTCAAACTCTTGTGCGGGAGAGATCCTCCTTCATGAATCGTCTTTTCAATGAAGTAATCTTTAAGTCCATTTACTAGATAGTAAATGCCATCTCTAATTATTTGCAACAAGTCGGTTTTTACAGCGTTACTTTACCCGTTTAGACAGTGCTGTAACTGAAAGCTCACCAAACCTGCCAGTAAGCTGTATACCTTGTTGCAAATGACGGCATCATCTAAACCTGTCAGCCAAGAGGGGGCTGGATGATTTATTTAGACTTAGAGCAATGTAATAAATTATCAGCAACGAAGTATAAGACCGTCATCCAGTTTGCGAATAATTTTAAGTTGGCCACTGAGCTGACCAAGAAAAACGAATTTGATGTAATTCACTTTAAAGATAAAGTGACTAAAGTGAAGAAAAAATATATTCAGCTAAACATAGTGTTTTCTAAAAATCCGCCGGTGATTTAGAGCAAAAAGAGATGAAGAAGATCACCCATAAATGACTACCACCACGACCAAGGGTAACGGTAGGCTCGGATGCAGAAGGCGCATGGGCGAGAAAGTGTATTGAGATTTTAGAAGACTATGAGAAATAGCTGAAAACGATAAAAAGAAAATTAATCAAAGCCGATAGAGAGCGCCTAGTAAGTTATAGAAAAATTATTGATGCTTGATCTGAGAGAATATTTAATTCTTTGACGTAAGCGAACAGAAACAAACCTGCTCAATATCCAACCAAACCCTACAAATTATGTGAGATCTTGCCCTGAGGCTCAACATGAACATCAATATCAGACTGATCACAACAAGGGCATGCTTCAGGAAAACAATCGATAACAACATCTTTTTCTTTCAGTGGTGAGAGTTTTCGGTGATGCCCTGTATGGCATTTTTTAGCTCCTCTCGAATTGCGACCACCAGAGATCTCATCTTTTTTCGCTCATGGCGTTTTTTTAGGGCTGTCTGATAAGGGCGATTTTGAATAGTTTTTGGAGCTAGTGGTTAGCTTATCTTCATTATGTTGGAGCTGTTCCCAAAGTTCATAAATAAGCACCTTAGCTTCTGAGGCTTTAGGTGGTGCTTCTTTATATTTAGGTGTTTTTTTTCTAATCATGAAACCATGGTGACTTCCTAAAAGGATCACTTAATAGCAAAAGTGGGATCAAGTGAGCAAGGGCACACTTCTTGTGTCAATAGGCTTATTGAACACTTACGAATAGACGAATGCCCTGCAAGCCAATGAAATATAATGATATAAATGCCTCATTTAAATTCCTTTTTGATAAAATTATGAATAAAAATATACTAAACTTCATGCCAAGTGCTCTAGCGCTCGTAATCGGAATGGGACTGCCCGCTGCACAAGCTGGAGTCGTAACCGATGCCGCTATTGTTGGCGCTGAAAGCCAATGGTGGAACACGTACAAAGTAACCCTGAAAAACGATGGTTATCAGCCAATAGAATTGCGTGATGCCAAGATTTTGTTTGATTCAAATCTAACTATGTCTACGCCTTCTTGGGCTGCTACAAGCGTTAGCTACCCAGGCATGGCATTCACAAGCAATGCGAAAGGGAGCCTATTCGAAAACACTCTTGCCCTTTCCTTTGATAGCGGTAATTGGGTTAAGTCACAACTTCCAGCTGGTGAAAGCATCGAGTTAACATTTGGTGTGAGTGACGTATTGGAGCTAGCTTTACTGCAAAACACAATCCGTTTGATTGCTGATGATGGTGAAGTGGGTGAGCCGGAGATTTCTCTTCAGTTAGCGTCACCAGTAAGCGGTGCTGAGTTTGAAGAAGGCCAAGCGGTTGCTATGCTAGCAAACGCAATAGCGACAAATACCAGCGTTAAAGCGGTGACTTTCTTTGTCGATAACGTTCAAGTTGCTCGTGCAACACTGGCACCTTTCCAAGCAAACTGGATATCAGTTGGCGTGGGTGCACACACGATTAAAGCGATTGTGGAAGACACTTCAGGTCTAACACAAGAGCAAGCTGTGGGCATCACAGTTAAAGAGAAGCAAGTTGAGCCGCCACTGGAACCTGAAGTACATGAACTGACGTTTGTTGCACCAACACAAGGTCAAAAACTGACTATTGAACAAGCGACGACAATTACTGCACGCGTTGATGGTGAGTTGATCTCGACCCTAGAATTTTGGGCAAACGATCGCAAGCTAGGCCAGCGTAGTGTCACAGCTAATCAAAATTTTTATTCGCAATCTTGGACACCAAGCGAAGTTGGCAACGCAACGCTAAAAGTGGTGGTACTAGATCAAAACGGTCAAACGGTTGAGCAGAACAGCATCGCAGTGACAGTAGAAGCTGCACCAAGCTTTGTTAGCCCTGAAGTGAGCTTCTCTTCTCCTGCAAACGGTTCTAAGTTTGAAAAAGACGAGTTGGTATCGATCTCTGTTCGTGCAACGGATAAAGATGATGATTTGTCTCGTGTTATTGTGAAAGCAAACAACCAGCAAATTTGTGAGTTTAACGCGTCTACGGCAAGTCAGTACTCTTGTAACTGGACGGCATCTCAAGTAGGTGATGTTACGTTAGAAGCGGTAGCGACCGATGCTCAAAATCTAACGGCGACTGCACGTGTGAAAATCACAGTGGAAGAAGTTGATACCTCAACGCCTCCGAGTGGCATGTGTGCTGACTTCAATGTTTACCCAGATTGGACTCGTGGTACCCACGCAACTGGTGGCGACATTATGGTTCACAATAACGTTGCTTACTCAGCGGTTTACTGGACGCAAACTGTTCCGGGTAGCGACGCCTCATGGGCACTGCACTTGAACTGTGATGGCACAGAGCCGGGTACGGCACCAGCGCTATCATTACGCAACCCAATGGACCCAGTTCGCCTTGAAGTTGCTGGTTGGCCAAATACATTTGTTGTAGCGAGCCCATCAACTCAAACACCAAGCACATTGACGATCGAGACAAGCAGCGCTGATGCGTTAGCAGACTTAGAACAGCTAACACGTGCGTTTGTTTCTGTCCTAGAGCAGGCAGAGAACGCAGGCTCAGCATCTATCGTTATTCAATCGGATGTTCTGGATCTTGCAACACAAGACAAAGGTGCATCATTGGGTGCGGTAGCGGTCAAGCAAGCACTGACAAACGCTATCGATATTACAGGTAGTAATATCGATATCGATGCGATCAACGCACTGAATGATGATGTAAAAGGTTGGGCACAGGCTCACAACTTGATCTTCACCACACTTGCACCTCAAGCGACATTTGGTTGGTCATTAAGCATTGGTGAATTCGCTTACGATACGCATTCTGGTCGTCAATCAGTATGGGATGAAGCGTCTCTCTTCTCTGCTGATTTGCTTAATAGCTTCGAACTATACAAAGCGGATTCTGCAAATAAAGCGGACTTTGTTGCCTTCACTAAATCGAGCGAGACGGCTGCGCTAACTAGCGAGCAGTGGCACAACGCACTTGAATACGTAAAACAGGTAACAGATTACGTTGAAGCACCTGCAATTCTGGCAAACATGTCGACTACGCAAGCGGCGAATTACTTCATGGGCAATACGCAAAGCGAGCAGCAAATTCGCAAAGCGGCTTACAGTAACGTGTTTGCATTGATGTTTGATCAAGACTCTAAAGCATTAACCAGCAAGATTGAAGTGTACCAAACGGCGAAAGTACCACTTTACTACGTGGGTGAAGAGCTAGAGAAAGGTTCGTTGACTCGTATTGAGGCGCTAAACCAAGATTTAGCTAACGCTGAAAGCGTTATGGATAATGAAGCCTTCCTATACGAAACGCCGCAATCTCAGTGGGTTCCGTCAACGGTTTACAAGTGGAATGACTTCCTCGATGGCTTGAACGCTATGCACAACATTGGTGTGGCGGGTAACAAGTTCTGGTTGATGGATGACGAAGTCGATGACGCTACCAACATCAAATACGCGAAAGTCGCGATTGCTGCATTCCTTGCACAAAGTATGCAAGAGACTGTTCGTTACAACGCTTGTGATGAAAACAACTGGTCACAAGCGAAATATGGCGCGCCAACGGATTACCCAATGACGGCAAGTTGTGGTCAACTTGGTCAGAAATACGCAGATTATGGTGTAAACCCAGTGTCTGATCTGGATCACGCGTACTCGTGTCCACGTGATAACAAGATGGAAGTAAGCGCGCTGACGCATGCGAAATGGTACGGTGCACCAGCTCCAGTATTTGCTGCTCCGGATGCTGTGCTTGAAGAGCGTGGTCTACTGGTAAATGGTGCTGTTGGTCGTTGGACGCACAGCGCTCCTCACTGTAACGAAGTACCTGAAAGCGTCGATACGTCTAAGCAAGTATGGGAGCGTGACGAGTGTAGAACTTACGTTGGCCAAAAAGCGGGTAAATTTGTTTGGGACGGTAGCAGCCAAGAAAGTGTTGAAGGTTGTGGCTGGTGGGGCCGTGGTGTTATCCAAACCACAGGTCGTCAGAACTTCGGTACGCTTAACCACTACCTGGGTCGTTCACACGTTGATCCATCGACGATCGGTAAGACGATTGATGGCGTAACGGTTGAAGCGCCACCAGAGAATCCGCTATACGCAGAGTTGGACTTCTGTTCGAACCCTGGTCTGATTTGTAGCTCGGAAGAAAACAGAGAGATCAAATGGATTGCCGGTCTATTCTACTGGGTATCATCAGTGCAGGCGTATAACGATGAAGGCGGCCAATACGCAGACTGGAACTACTACAACGAGCTGAAGAAGTACGTTGATAGCGGTTTACAAGGCTCTCAATTTATTGATAACGTTTCAGGCATCGTTAACCGTGGTTGTCCTGATTTGACGTGTTCGACTGGTGACGTTCATAACGTGGAAGAGCGCCGTGATAACTTCAAACTGGTACTACAAAAGCTAGGACTTGATCCTCGTTAATTTGGATAGAACAACATCGATGAGTCAAAGCCACCACTGAAAAGTAGTGGCTTTTTTTGTACGCCGAGCATGGTGTCAACCTAGGAGGTGAAAGTCCTCTACGCGCCTTGAAGGTAAGGAATTATTGAGATTCCTTACCTTGAACCGTGATATGATAGGATATGCGGATGATAGTCTATGTGCTTCCCGTATCCACGGGGATGAACCACAATATTCATGGTAAATTTTATTGTAATATAAGTTCAAACTGTCAAGGCTTTTAGGTTTGAAATTGTTAACATAATTTATGAAAAACAGTGATTAGTTAAATACTAAATAAGCTTTCACTCACAATACTTTTTCTAATTCATCCACATACCTCTATAAAGGTGAGCAACGCTACCATAAACTTAACTATACCACCGTAAACAACCCCACGATGGAATGAACAAGCTATCCATTGTGAATTACTCTTAAATGTTTTTATATCAATGTTTTGAAAAAGAAAACGTAACTATTTCTTTTAATGTGGCTTTGCATCTTTCTGTGAGTTCTACTTTACCACCAATAATTATATATATGACAATATAAAACTTAGTGCTTATTTGATTGTTCAAATTGAGTGAGGTAAAGATAATTTATAAAATGTAAGTTGGCTCAATATTTTATGTGAAAACATGATGAGTATTATTCTCAAATTCATTTGTTGCTCACAGACGATAACTCTTTTTTAGTCATCTAATATACTTTTATCTTTACGGTAATTTGAAATGTAAGACCTGTCTTTTTGCGGACATAACTAATGTTATGTAATTTTATAGGGAAGTTTGTTGGTATTGATGAAGTGGGTTGTGATGGAGTTGCTTGGTAATTACGATACGACAGAATCGCTTGGTGATCACAAACGAGTTAGCAAAGTATCTAACTCATTTGTGGACAGAAATGAGTTAGTAAAAGGTAATACTTCAACTAATTTAGCATAATATTCTTTATGATGAGGTTGTCGAAAATTTAGCGAAAATATCAAAGGCAACAAGCACTCTCCCTGCGCCGTTGATTAGATTAGTCTACTGATTCACTTTAATTTTGCATAAAATTCTATGTAAATTTCCTAAACCTATTTTTTACCAGCATAGCCCTGAGCCTTTTAATTTTCTGAACCGTCCCATGTTTTTATTTCAGCCAGTTAAGCATTAAATCTTTAAAAATTTAAAGCATGTTCCAGCTTTTCTCGCAACTTCCGATCTTCCATTACACACCATCGCCAGAAAGCCGAAAACTCATAAGTATCTCGCAGCATAATTTCAATACGTTCCACTGCATCTTGAATATCTCGGTCTGTTGACTCCCTGTTGACGATGACGAGTCTGTGGCTTAGAAGCTTGGTGTAGTGCTTAAAGAGATTTTCAGAAAGGTTAGAACGAGTAATACCGCGCAAAGCTGTATTGTCTTCGTTAAAGCACCTTTCTAGTAGTTCAACTGTATTTTGAACTCGCGGCTCTTCAATAACGGCAGTAATTTCCATGTCACTATCGGGCATTGTGGGCGGTTTACGTTTAATAGCCCGCACAACATTTATTTCACTCGAGCAACAATCAAGTAAGTTGCGGTGTCGGGTGCCTTTTATACTGTTGCAACGAGCGCACGAGTAATACAAGTTCTCCCAATTATACTTTAACGTATCGTCCCCCATATGCGGCTCGAAATGTTCGATCTCAGGAGCATCCAAATCGGCTTGTTCACACAGATAACACTTACCATGAAATATATCATAGAGGCGTTCAACTACTTCGGGGTTGTTATACTCATTGTTTGCAAGGCACACAGGAGCGTCACCAGTTCTTTCTACCTTGAACATCTTTACTGCTCCTTATCCAAGAGAGCATTTTCTCCCATGAGGTAGAATGCTTTAGACTGACTGTCTAGAGTATTTTCAACGCTTCGTAATTTACGTACAAGTACTTCTAGGCGTTCATAATTAACATTATCCGTGTTAACGATAGTTGCGATCTCGTTAACGTACTCTTCAAGACGAGCGGAAGTTGTTTTCGTACCTAAAAGCCCTTTAATCACCGAAGTATGTGAATATAGAGAAATGTCTTCATCAATCTGTTCATTTTTGGTCAGGTCGAAGATGATTGTATCTTGGGCAGACATCAAAACGAACGGAGAGTGCGTTGTAACGATAAACTGAATATTCGGAAAAGACTTAGTGAAGAATGGAAAAATCAAACGCTGCAAAGAGACATGCAAATGCGCGTCAATCTCATCAATGAAGACGATACCGGTTAGCTCTTTTGGTGTTATATCGAAGTACTCGGTACGCATCAACAGGTCTGCATAAATATCGAAGATCGCTTTGTAGCCAGAGGAGAGCGACTGAAAAGTATATTCAGGTTTACTGTCTTGAAAAATGGTAAATTTCAGAGTATCGGAGTTAAAATTCAATTTAGCGGTATTATCTTCTAATAATTGTCTAAGGTCTTCCTCAAATTCTGCAAACCAATGGTCGATTTTATCAGCTAGACTATAATTTTTATCTTCTGTAATAGCCAAAGAACGACGGTTACGTAGATTAACAAGGTGTTGCTCAAGGTTATTACCAAGTTGCTGATTTTTTTGCTGATTTTTTTTCTGATTTTGTACTAGAGCTTTCTCTGTTTCAAGCCCCCTAGCTGTATTTGCGGAAGAAATCTCGGATTTCCGCTGTGCTTCAAATAAACGTAGTACAGCTCTACGATCATCTAGTTTAGATGAAAAACTGAGATAGTCTGTGAAGGCAATAGTTAAACCAAAATTGATTTCATCTATTTGTTTCTTATATCTTTCAAGGTTATTTTGATCTCTCTCATATTGAGATGTTCCCTTTTGACTAGTTTTCAAAGATTTTTCGTAATACTGAATGCTTGTTTCAATGCTTTCTCGATCTGCAATTTTCTTCTGGGCAATCAGTAAGTCTGTTTTACGATTAAACTCACGCAACAAGCAAGTCTTACCAGAACCGTTGCTTCCCGTGATAATGAGGTTTCGTCCATTAAGCTTAATGTCGATTTCTTTATTGGTGTTTGGTACTACACCATAGATCTTCTCGACGTATTTATTCATTCTATTTCCTTGTATACATTTTTTAACTATCAATACTGGATTTGAGTACTTTCGTTGCATAATAGGCATTAATACTTTTACACAAAAGAATGTCCACAAAATCAGACAACTATAATCAATTTAACTCATAAATATAATGAGTCAAATTGTATTATTTTGTTTCAAAGTGCTTTATACACAGTAAATAAAACTAATCCAAAATCACGTTAATACGATATGAATGAGTAAAAGGTCTAACGCATAAAGGGGCAGAAACGAGTTAGACCGTTTTCTTTATTAAGCCTTTAGATATTAGGAAAAGTATGGGTGACACTCGGTATTACCCTTAGATGATTTTTTTATTATTTACTGATATATGTGCGTTTAAGCTTGTCCAACACTTCGGATAGGTATCGGCTACGCGACACATATCCTTTCTGTTAGAGCGCAACTGTATCACTTGTTGTGCTGATAGAAGTCATTAACTAATGTTTCAGCACCTTTATTCATTAGTAACTCATTCCCGTCCCTGAACCACACAAATAAAAAATCAAAGATAGGAGGATTCTTTTTCCTATGTTCAAATATCTGATCTTGCAACATCCTAGACTCCAACTTCAGGTTGGCGAGCTCTTTACCAGCTAAAGCATCAGACCAAATTTTTTCAGTTAATTCTTTAAGAGTATCTAGCCTATCAGCAGCTTCACCATGTTCTATCATTTGGCGGTAGCCAAAAATATAAGTTGATGCAATAGGTGCGACTATAAAAGCTAAAAATTCAAACATATCTTTCTTTTCATATAGCCCATAACCAATTAGCCCAAGTGCAATAGAAACAAGAATGATACGAATAGCCAAAGTGTATTTCCTTCTCATTCTGGCATCCCACCAAACATTAGATCTCTGACTTATGATTATTCCGAATATTTCTGGAACCCTTTCTATGGCTCCAGGGTACCAGTTTCTTAAACCTATAATATTTGTTTCGTTTATACCGAGCTTGCTTGCCTCTTCATGAACTAATTCAGGGGCTGGTCGTTTACCGACAGAAATTTCGTTCCACTCCATCCCATATACATTTGTATCAAATAGCTCCTGAACTCTTGCAGCACTGTCCTGTAATTTCTTCACCCAAGGAGTAAAAACAAAAAGGTCAAAAACAACAACCAATATTCCCCAAAGAGTCATATACCCGCTAAGCTCTGGCTTTACTATCGCGGTAATAACCGCACAAATAGCAACAGGGACACTGAGTAGCATTTGCAACCCTATGATGTTTTTTGCTCTTGAATAGATGTTCTTTTGTGCTGCCAGTAGCTCAATGTTTTCAGGTAATTCTTGCTTTTCAATTATACTCATAGCTAGTAGTTCGGAAAATTGTTGTTATAAAGTAGATTCCACCAATAAAACGCGGTTTCAGTGTCATCATTCGACTCTGCAATTCTAGCTTTATCAGCACGAATAGTGGCTGTGCTCAACTTTGAAAGAGCATCACGCTTTAAAATCTCAGTCTTACATGGGGATATATAGCCTGATACACCTGTAGGATCTTGCATTCTAGATAGTTCATCACTCATCAGCATTTTCAATATCAGCTTTACATCAATGTCGTAGACTATGCTTGACTCACTGTTTGCATATTTGGCGACTTTCATTTCCAAGTAAAAGGAACTTATTGGGACATTCGCATAATATTTCCAAGCTTTTATAAAGCGAATCAATGGTTTTACTTTGCCATCGTGCTTTTTATCAACTTTTGCGACATAATCATTATGTGCATCTGGACTCACTTCCATCCAGCCATCATTACAGTCTGAAATCTCATAGACCTTAAAACCGTTTTTTTCCTTTATGTAATCAGCAACTACTATCTCTGTGTCTTCTGACTTACGTGTTCCAAAAGGGCAAACCACGGCTGGAGTACTTATTTTTACGTTAGTACTTGAAAATCGAATATTTAACGCATTCCTTACTTTCGTAAGAGATGTCGTTGATGTGTTTGTTAATACGTTTCTTGGAAGACACGCTAAATAATCAACATCACTATAACCGCTAATATTAGTTCCGTTACCAAATGAACCTATTCGTGTAAATCTATTTAGACCAAAGTTACGTTTTAAACAGCTTTCTATCGAGGCTCTATGTGACTTAGCTGCTAAAGTTTCAACTGCTGAAGTTCTAATCTTATTATGGAAATCATCAAACCCTTTATTAATATTTCTTGGCATAACAATACTCCTAGTGATGAAATAGACGCTAATCGAGTTATACACTCTGTGCGCTCTTACTCTTACTTTCACGCAATTAGTGCCCATGAATCCAGGCGATCATAATCAATTTAAATCATAAATATAATGAGCTTGATTGAATTATTTTGTTTCAAAGTGCTTATCGTTAACACGAGATGAATGAGTTTTTGATCATTCGTTTTGGGGCAAAAATTAGTTACATACATTGATATTTAATTTTTGATGTTATTTTGGTACACCCTAACGAAACTAACTGAAATTAAGACAGTTTAGGGGAAACCATGCTGATCCGTGCTTATCTTTGTACCTCAACTACCGAGCAAGATGCCCAACGGGCAAAAGAAGAACTCAAAGTCTTTTGATAGTCGTATTGCTGGCTATTACATCGAAAACTAATCCGGTACCAAGTTAGAAGAGCCAGAACTCAAAAAGTTGAGAGGTGACAGCGAAGCCGTTGCTCCCCGCTTTTACGTATGTGTTAAGTGTAATCATGGTTAAAGGTGTTGTGTATATTTACAGTTTTTTTGGGAGTTTTGGGTGGGTTGTAAGGCGGTAAAAGAAGTATTTGATTATGTATGGAGATTAGATTTTTAGGTTAAAACTCTATTGATTGTTTTATTTTTAGTGATATTTATGTGTAAAAAGTACACATAGATAGGTGACCAAAAGACATGCATAAGTGGTCTAATAACTTAAATACAGATTAAATGTTATACAAATTTTTATTTATAACCTATTGAAGCTAAATTTATTTATTTTGAGTGACCCATTTTTTGTAATTAAATTACGGGTGGGTTTAAGTCTTCCAAGCTGATGATGCGGGTTCGATTCCCGCTGCCTGCTCCAAACAATTCCTCCTTAGTTCAGTCGGTAGAACGGCGGACTGTTAATCCGTATGTCGCTGGTTCAAGTCCAGCAGGAGGAGCCAAATAGAAAAGCCCGCAAGCAATTGCGGGCTTTTTTACGTCTGTAAAAAATCACTTAAAAATGATCGGTGACCAAACGGTGACCAAATCAGTGACCACCATTTTTCGTAGACTTTAATCATTATCTCATCGGTTAGCACTTTCGTTATTAGATAATCTAATCAGTTTCGCTGTCTTTCTGGATTTCAAACAACTCACCTACCGTAATATCTAAGTAATCGCAAAGCTGCTCAATTACCTCAAGATCAACTCGTGTTGCTGTTTCGTTATATAAACGTGTGATTGTGCCTCTATTTATTCCCGTATCTCTTGATATATCAGAAATTTTTAATCTTTTTTCGCCCATTAGCTTAGATAAATGGCACTTCAGCATGCTCTTCTCCTGATAAAAATAGTCTCCTGTAGGTTAAAAATGGTTGCAATAGGTCAATATTGTGTTACATTTTGTTCTGTAGGAGAGCATTTAAACTTTTTGTAAATCAAATCGAGTTATAGGAGATTGTACGATGGACAATACCTATCTTACAACAACAGAGCTAGCAGCTCGTATCAAATATGATGAGCGTGTTATTCGTGAACGATTAAAAGATTCCGTTTTATTTGAAGGCGTGCACTATATTCGCCCATTTGGAGGGCGAAAGATTTTATTTATTTGGGAACGTGTAGAAGAAGAAATGTTGATTGGCGTTTCTATTGAATCATTATTAACGGGTAAATAGGGTGAGCTTATGGCATCAATAAACACTCGTAATGGTAAATTAGTTGTTGATTTTAGATATCGAGGCCAGCGCTGCCGAGAGCAAACCCAGTTAGCGGATACCCCACACAATAGAAAGCGACTTACTTTACTCGCTAACAAAATAGAAGCTGAGATCACTCTTGGTTGTTTTGAGTATCAAAAGTATTTTTCTCAAAGTAAGTTGTGCGAAAAATTTAGAGCAATGGAGCATCGAGAGAGAGCATCCTCTCAATATCATAACGCACCGTATAGTCCTAGCTTGGCTGAGTTTGCTGATATTTGGTTAGCTGAAAAAAAGATTGAATGGTCAAAGGGGCATTATATTGATGTCTCTGGCGTTATTGAAAAATACTTACTCCCCGCCTTTGGTAATCAAAAGATTAGCTCTATCACCAAACAGAAGATTCTGCAGTTTCGCTCTATTTTATCTCAAGTTCCAGGACGAAAAGGGGAATACCTAAGCTCTTCAAGAATCAATCACATTATGACGCCATTGCGTCAGCTATTGAATGAAGCAGCAGATAGGTATGACTTTAATTCACCATGGAAAAATATTAAGGCGTTAAAAGTTGGTCGGACGGTCATTGATCCTTTTCATCTTGATGAAGTTGAGAGCTTTTTAAATGCCGTTCCTGATACTTATAAAGCTTACTATATTACCCGTTTTTTTACGGGGATGAGAACTGGGGAAGTTGATGGATTACATTGGAAAGATATCGATTTCGTAAATAAAACGATTAAAGTAAAACAAGCACTTTCTCGTAATGAACTAAAAGAGCTGAAGACTGAAAGCTCATATCGAGATATTGATTTAATTGATCGTGTTGTTGATGTTTTACAAGAGCATAAGAGGAGTAAACACACAACTTCTACTTTTGTATTTGTAAACAGCAAAGGCAAACCATTTTGTTATCCTGTTGTGTCTCGAACTATTTGGTATCCCACGCTTGATGCTGCAGGTCTTCGTCACCGTAATCCTTATCAAACCAGACACACTTATGCGACGTTATTACTTGCATCAGGCGAATCTCCAGAGTGGATAGCAAAGCAGATGGGGCACAGTACAACTACCATGTTATTTCGTGTTTATTCTCGCTTTGTGCCCAACCTTACACGCCGTGATGGTAGTGCTTTTGAACAATTTATCAATAATGGGGGACGTTAGTATGAAAATCTCATCTTTAACCGTTCATTGTGCGAGTTTATGTTTAGATGTTGTTAATGGAGATAGTTTTGAAAAACTGACTATTGCGGATATTCAGAGCTGGCAAGACGAGCTGTATTCGTACATTGAAAATCGAGTAGCACTTTTAAAGCTCAGTAATGAAACACAACACTTGTTTATTACTTCTGTACGTGATGAAGTGTTAATGATTTTAATGCTATGTAAAGATAATTTATTTGCGAGAGAGCCGTATTGGATTATTGAAAAGATGCAGCGGAAAATAACATTAAGTACTCATCTTTATATTAATAACGGCGATCTTTGACCCTCCTTACATAGTGCGTAATAACGTTAGTTGTAGTGTGCGCACAGCCTTTTCCTATCTTTATCATGGTGTGCGCCCATGGATAAATATCTCATCATATTGAAAAGTAATACGAACATTTAATCGAAAAAATATATCTGTTTAAAATGTGGATTTATAATTAACGTATTAGAGGTTTACTTTAAATATTTTAAAGTTAAAAATTAAATAAAAATGGAATATGATTTTGAAATTCACTTGGTTTCCTTATATTAGTATTAATAATTCTTTTTAGACGATAATTGATATTAATTGAGCGAATTTTTATAGATAAGGTTAATTAAGTCGCAATTTTTAATGAAACCAATGAATATGTAATTTTTTTTTACAAACATAACTATGACTAACCTGATGTTTTTACATTTTTTTTAGTGAAAAAACCTTATTAAAAGAGTAGATTAACTTCAGTTATATGCATTTGATTTATCATTAAGGTATTTAAAAGTTTTATTTATCTTGATGAATTTATACCTTAAGGCTTGTATTAAATGACGTTAATTGAAGTATTATCTATTCTATCGAAGTCGTCCCCCTATGCAGTGAGTACTGAAAGAGAACAAAACCAAGATCTTTTTGCTGGATATAAAAGTCATATATACATTAAAACCGACATAGAGGCGGACTTTAAAAAGGCTCTTCTCTCGGCCAAACCGAATCAAATCATTTTCCTTTGTGGAAGTAGTGGCGACGGTAAGTCTGAGATATTGACGCAATACAGTAAAAAGCACAAAGCGACGCATGATTTTCATCTTGATGCAACGCACAGCTTCAATCCAACTCAGACTGCCATTCAAGCGTTAGACAACCGCTTCTCCGAGTTTAAACAAAGTGATAAACCACTCGTTGTTGGTATTAATGTGGGTATGCTTGGTAACTACGCAGAAGAAGGCTCAGAAGAGCATGGCGATATCAAGAAAGTTGTCAGGGATTATCTCTCTCGTAAACGCTCTGCAATCCCAGAGCACTATGTATTCTTGAATTTTGAAGACTATCCGAAGTTCACGCTTAATGCGGAAAGCAGTGCTTCTGACTTTGCTGATCAGTTCCTGAAAAAGCTGACTGCTCAGACATTAGAGAATCCGTTCTATGCATTGTACGACAGAGAGCTAAAGTCTCAGGGACATACACAACTAACGACAAATTTTGCATTGTTGAGTCGTCCAGCTGTTCAGAAGTCGTTGATCGATTTACTGCTGAAAGCTCGTCTAATTAAAGACCAATTTCTGACGGCTCGTGCCTTACTTGACTTTATTTTCCAGCTTCTAGCGGCCGATGGTTACTTGTTTGATAACTTGTTTGCGGGCAGTGATAACGAGCTGTTATCTCGTATTCAGAGCTTTGATCCTAGTAACTTGCATACCCGTACAGTCGATGAGTTTGTGCTTCAGCATAGCTTAGGCATTGAACACGAAGACTTTTCGGCATTTAAAGCCAAGATCAACACACTGGGCATTTTTGAGGTCACTGAAGCTACATCATTCCTTCGCCTTTTCTATGTGCTCAATGGAGATGATGAACTCTGTAATGAGTTTGTTTCAAATATCCAAAACGAGTTTACGAACAATTTGGTAGAAGCTTATGCATCGGCTTGGATTCTTCACAGAGATTTCGATGGCTCTGGAAAAATGCGAAAAGCACTCAGCAGCTTCTACAAGGAAACACTGATTGCCGCACTCCATCGTTACTGTAACCGCCATGCCCCAACACTTGATAAAGACGAGTATTTGGTCTCAGAGCTCAACGGCTACAAAACGTCAGTGTCTCTTGAAATCAAAGCAGATTTATCAGAAATACAAAATAACGCCTTAGAAAAAATTAGTACATTCAACGCTTACTTAAAAATTGATGAACAATCGCTTAAGCCAATGCCAATTAGCGTTAAGTTGCTAGAGCTTTTGGTGAAGATCGGGCAGGGATATCGCCCCAACAAGCATGACAAAAATGCTGTTCTCTTACTTGATGAAGCATTGGAGCAGATGCTGGCCGTCGCGAATCAAAAAGACACCTTATTTATCCTTAAAGGCGACAAACGCTACAAAGTTGTAAAAGAAGAAAGTGACTATTTCGAAGTGAGTGGGATGCACTAATGACAACAGATAACTTCGCATTACCTATAAAAGCCGGGTTGCCGCAAACGGCTGTTGATAAGTTTCAAAACAAGAACACTCTTAACAGTTATATTCCTATTCGTACCAAGGGCAATGACTTTGACTGGTCATCAGTGGTTGGCCTAGTGCTGCGTGGCTTACTTCGTAAAAAAATCGAAAAGTATAACTACCAAGATTTTACCGCGGATTGTAAAGCCAACGTACAAAACAAGTTGGGCGAAGAAGATTTTTGGGATGTACTCGAAGACATGTACTTCACTAATCAAGATATCTTCTCAGTGAGCCCTGAGTTTCTATTGTTCAAGAGCCAGAAAAGCGAATGCAAAGCTGGTGATTTGCGCGTAGCGTCTCTTTTTATCAACCTATTGAACGGACGCCAGATTGAGCAGTTTGATGCCAATTTGAACTTCATTGAACAAGAACTTTTAGAAACGCTGCGTTCAAAAACCAAGCCGGACACAGACAAATCGCTGCGTGCTACTGAAGCACCGTATTTGCCTTACATGACTGAGGCGTTTAAACGAGACCTTGAATTTCTGACCACGTACCCGAAATACCTGCTGGATGAGTTCGAGCAATTTCTAGCATTTTATGGTTTTGCTTATACTGCTCAGCTGAGCTTATCGCTGTCGGATTGGAAGACGGGCGAAGCCCCAACCGCGAAGCCGCTCTACTTCATCATGGATCATGAACGAGCTAGCAGCGAACGTATTCATATCCAAAAGCACGGCTATAAGCTTTTTAGCGAATCGTCTTTCAAGTTGTTTCCTTTTCTTTCTATGTTGGAGAATCTTCAACCCAACCCAGAGGAATTAAAAAAGCCGTTGTGGCAATTAGCGAGAGATATCGAAAGCTCCAGTAGAGAAGATCTGGCAGAGCAAATTAAAAATTATGCGCTGATGTTCAGAGTCAATCGCAAGTTGGACACCGCTCTGCCTGATAATGCAACCACAGCCATTGAATGGCTGGAATATGTACTGAAGCTCGCTGAAGAGCAGTTCAGAGACCCTAAAACCGACCGCCCAGCCATCATTAAAAAGTACATGACAGAGGTCGAGAAAAATATGGCGACAGATTTTGTTCAGGTTCGTGGTCGCTCTGGTCGGGTGCTGGTACTCACTCAGGACCACATTATTTTGCTGACTAACCTAGTGGTGGGTAATGAAGAGAAACTTCGCTTTCATGAGCTAATAATCGGCTTTCAGGAAAGGGGTATTTTTGTTGATAAGCAAACAGAGCAAGAGCTTATCAAGTTCTATGAGCGAATTGGTAACGTTGAACGTATGAGTGATAGTGGAGATGCAGTGTATGTGCGCAAAACAATTTGAATCGTTTCTGGTTGAGCAGTTTTTACTGCACGCGAAAGGAAACATCCGCGTAGGCTATCGCTACCAGTTCAATTCTCCCGATCATGGCAATAGCCAGCGCTTGTTTGATGCGTTAGTGGCGCGCAAAGAGGGTGAGATCCAAGCTCGCAATGATGTGATGCTGAACTATTTGAGCGTAGAAGACTGCAAAGTGGTACCAGTGCTTCATTGTGAGGAAGATGGAGAAACTGGGTTTACTGAAAACTACATTTCTCACTTGCGTGATGAAATTGCAAGCCAAGAAGGCCCGTTGAAGGGCTGTGCGCTGGTGGTGATTCATAACAGTCGTCTCGATACCCTTATCAACTCAGCGGAAGATCTAGGCCAGCCCGGTCAGGTATGGAGTCCAGAGAAAATCAAAGTCTCACTTAGCGGTTTTATTGAGCAAACCGATAAGTCTCGAGATGTTTCGCTTTGCCTTTTGGATGACCAGTTTGACGCGATTTTGGAAGATGGTGCCACCATGTTTGGTTTTGAGTCGCTATACAAGGCGGTTGAAGATGGCGAGCTGTGTTTCAGTGAGCTAGGCATGTTCGATGATCCTTTTGTCGCAGAGTTATCTGGGAATAAAAAGCAGATCAAACAGCGCTTGGAAGAAAACCGCGCGCTTTACCAAGAGCTGTCGTTTGAAGTAGAGCATTTTGGTCAACAACTCGAAGAAAGGCTTAAAGGCTTCAGCACCAAATTTATCAAAGAGCATTTTTCTGATGACGGTTGGAAAGATGTGGAGTTTGAAACCTACCGAGAAGAAATCAAAAAGAACAAAATTCAGTACCTAAAGCATGAAGGTGAAGAAGAGCTCAACGGTGCAGAGGTGATTGGTCGCTATCCCAAAGAAACCAAAGCAGGGCTTCGAGACCGTCACCTGATTATTGAGTTAGAGAAAGACCAAAGCGAGTTTGAACTTAAATTGAGTTTCTCTGGCACGAGTGATCTAAGCAAAGCACAATTTAAGGTCACTCCGGCAAATACCTTTGGCAAGCAGGAAGTGATCACCACGCGTCTTACCAACAAAGGTGCAAACGCAACACTTGCTGCCAGCTATGCCAATGAGCCCTTGTTTTTTAACCTTGCGTTGAAACGAGATAATAGTTCCGAAAACCATAACTTTCGTTGCTTAGTAGTTCGAAAGGGCGAGTTTTCTCTCGGTGAATTAAAAAAAATCTTCGTCGTTGAACCTACGAAAAAGCGTCTTACCTTGAAGACGGAAGACAACCGTCTCGTGATTAACCCTTCTCTTTCTGATGTGCGCAGCCTAGACGATGTTGGCGAAGTGGTGGATCGCGCTGAGATTGGCGTAGTTGATTTTGAATCTCTGGCCAATGAGTCAGAAGATATTGGCTTTGTGGTGAAATCTGGTGATAACTCACTGGTATTTCGCGTTGAAGGTGATCAAGTAGAAAGCAGCATGTCTTTTCCGTTGCTGCTCAATCAATCACGCTTTCACAAGCTTTTTGATGAAGAAGTCTACGGTGAACTTTACCCAAGCAAAGATGTTGTAGCTATTGATAATAGCGAATTCCGAGTGATGGAACCGCGTATCAGCTTGCTTCGTTGGGAAGAGCGTTTCGTGCAGCAGAAGTTGGTTTACTTCGCGGAAAGCAACAGCATGGCACTGGAGCAGCTAAGGGCGATTGATGACGGCCTTCATACTGCTTATCAGGCGTTATTTGACTACCTAGCTTCACGCCGAACTACGATTTCTTTGGTTTCTTGGGGAACACAATTTGCTTCGCTGGCAAAAGCAACCGTTGATGCGTTTTTATCCTACTTTGAGGCGATTCCAACCGGTGGCATGCTGACCAAAGAACAAAAGCTGGTGATGCAAATCGGTGTGGTTCGCGAGAATGGCGAAGAATACTACTCGCCATTCCACCCACTCGTACTGGCTTACTATCTGAACCTTTGCAATGAAATGCAAAAAGACGACAGTTTTGCTGACTTGCCAACAGTCACACTTAATCGCTTAGGGCCGAGCGGTTTGCTTCCTTATGTTTATCACCCAAAACATGAATTTGCTTACAACCAGCAAGTCACTGAAAATGGATTCTGGGTTAAAAGCGTTCCGCATCAGAAAAGCTGTCTGAAGTTCGTTCGCAAGCTGGTTAAAGAGAAGATCAATGAGTTCCAAAAAGCTTTTAGCCACTTGTTCACTGGCTCAGAAAAGAGTGTGCTGGTGAATGCAGTCAATCAAGACAAAGCAGAAGAGTTATTCCTTGGTTTGGTTGACTATGTAAAAGACAATCTGGACAAAGCTGCATCGATTCACGTCAATCTTTACGATGATGCATTGGTGTTCAATGCTTTTGATACATTTGCAGAAATGTCCAACTACGAAGATTTGAAAGCGTGGTTGGAGTTAGATCGCGGAAAAGTGCGCGAAAATGCCGATACCATCATCGATATCCTTCGTACTCGACTGACTTACAGCAAATTTACCAATGCCCATAGCGAGCGTGAAGGGCAAGCTTACTCGCATCTGTCATTCTTCAGAAACAATGACAATGTGAAGCTGACGACCTTGAGCGTTGATGATATGCCAAGTGGTATCGCGTGTGACGGTCTGTTAACCGGCGACGCATCTAAGAGCGATGAAGGTTCGTACTTTACCGCGTTTGGTCTGCAGAATGTGCAATACGATAGGTTGCCTCATTTAAAAATGGCGAAATATGTTGGCTCGCTGATGGAGCCCGCACTGAAACCTAGCACGCAATACACAGGCGCCAATGCGCCGGCCCTTGCGGTGAGTGAAGACTTTAAATCACTGCTTGAGCGCTCATATGACAGCTCTATTTGGACCACCATCATCGACCCTAAAGTGACGCTGGACTTTTTCCATGCCAATCAAGATGTAGTACTTATTCATTACTCCGATCAGTACACCAGCTCAGCCAGTTACGATGCCATTACCGTAACGGCACAGCGTGGATTGTTCGAACGCGTGGTTGCACAAAGTGGTGGAGGGCAAATCAATGAGTTCAACGCCTTTAATGGTGATTGGCTGCTGAAGATGATGACCTGCAACGACACCATCCGCAAAGAGCGCACAGGCATTATTGGTGCCTATAAGTTTGTGACGTGTCTTGTGCATAAATCCGATATCACCTGGGTGCCACTGTCTGTCGGTGAGATGATCCGTGTGTCTGGAAACATTGGCCTGAAAATGACCGACAGTGATTTTTCACGCAATGTTCAGGGCTACAAGAAAGGCGCGATTTCTGATGATGTACTGCTGGTGGGCTTTAAAGAAGATAACTTGTACCTGCTGCCTGTCGAAGTGAAGGCTGGCTCCACACCTGATTACAAAAAAGCTATACAGCAAGCCAACGAGCTTCGTCGCTACCTCACAGAGCTACTAAGTGACTCAACACTCGCAGCGAAGATTTATCGTGGTTTGTTCATCCGTCAGGTGTTGATGCAAATCGACAAATATCGTCTCTACAACGTATTTAGCAGTGACTACTTTGAGTCTTTCCTTGCAGAGAAAGAAGATTGGCTGCGAGGCAGTTACAGCATTGCAGAGATCGAAAACTATCCAGCAGGAGTAGTCGTTAGCCACCTTGAGAGCGGAAGCTGTTTTGAGCCTGGCTATAACATGCAAGAAGGCGTATTGAAGGTAGACCTTCCGATGTCTTTGTTACCTTCACTGGTGCAAACTCCGCTTCAAGTGCTGATGAATGAAAAGGATATTGCTCAGATCTGCCATGTGCCAAGCGAATATATGCTGATGGGAGAAACGCAAGCATCTATCCCAGCAAAATCCGAAACTTTGCCAGTATCACCAGCAGACGATAGCTCAGAAAGTCAAGACGAAGAGCTAGATGAACCTTCCATTGAGCTAGAGCCAGAGGTTAAGCCTGAACCAGCGCCTCAGAATCAAGTTAGCAGCAATAATCTTCATGTGCTTTTTGGGCACAATGCGACAACAAATGCGCCGTTAAATTGGGAACCAACCAACACCGCCAAGTTTATGAATACCAACACCGGTATCATAGGCACTATGGGTACGGGGAAAACCCAATTTACGAAATCAGTGATCACTCAGCTTTACTGCAATCAAGCAGACAACGTAAACAGTGTACCCATTGGCATGCTTATCTTCGACTACAAGTCAGACTATGTGGACGACAAGTTTTTAGATGCCACCAATGCCAAAAAATACAAATTGTTTAAGCTGCCATACAACCCGCTGAGCTTGTATGGTGATACGCCAATGCTACCAATTCACACTGCGGCAGGGTTTTCTGAAACCATGTCCCGTGCATACGGGTTAGGTAAAAAGCAGCAGCTTCGCTTAGAGAATCTAATTCTGGAGTCTTACTCTGCGTCAGGTATCCATCCTGAGGACCCTTCGACGTGGAGCAGACCAGCACCAACGATTGAGGACGTTTGGGCTCTATTCCTCGAGCAAGAAAAGGTCGAAGAAGACTCACTCTACGCCGCGCTCTCTAAGCTTGCTCGCTTTAAAATCTTTGAGTCTGAGCCTGAGAAAATGACCAGCCTCTATGAGTTGGTGGATGGCATCACGGTGGTTGAGTTGGCAGGTTACCCGTCAGAAATTCAAAACCTGGTGGTGGCACTGACGTTGGATCTTTTCTACTCGCAAATGCAGAAGAAAGGAAAGCCAGAAGTAGTGGGTGATTTCCGTCAAATCACCAAGATGATTTTGGTGGACGAGGCGGATAACTTCATGTCTCAAAACTTCCCTAGTCTTCGCAAAATTCTCAAGGAAGGTCGCGAATACGGTGTGGGTGTGATTCTCTCAACACAGGACATTACGCATTTCCAAACTGGGGAAAACGACTATTCAAGTTATGTGCTGACGTGGGTGATCCACCGCGTGGCAAAGATCCGCGCGCAAGAGCTCAAAGCCATGTTTGGCGTCAATGACAAAAATGAGCAGGAGAAGTTGATGGAAACCATCAACAAACTCGATAAGCATTACAGCTTATATATCGATGGAGCGAAGCAAATCCAGAAAATGCGGGATAAAGCATTCTGGGAGCTGTTGGCATAAGCATAAAGAAAGGCAGTTTCGGCTGTCTTTTTTCTATTTATAGAATAGTTTTTTGAGGTTGTTATCGATGGATAATTATTATCTTTTGCTATTTCTTTTATTTCCAATTATTTATTCTTTAATTAAGAAAAAGCAGAATAATAGTGGCAGTATTAGTCAGAAAAATACGGATAAACAGGAAGAGCATTTTTTCATAAAAAATGAGCGTATGCCTATTGACACCGTAGATAGAAAAGAAACACTTCTTGCCGAAGCTGCCGAAGCTGCCGAAGCTGCCGAAGCTGCCGAAGCTGCCGAAGCTGCCGAAGCTGCCGAAGCTGCCGAAGCTGCCGAAGCTGCCGAAGCTGCCGAAGCTGC
>NZ_PYOM01000029.1 GCF_003026365.1 Photobacterium angustum
CTACAGGGGTGTAGCTCCAATTGGCAGAGCAGCGGATTCCAAATCCGCGTGTTGGGAGTTCGAATCTCTCCACCCCTGCCATCTTCAAGAAAGCCTCGTCAGAAATGACGGGGCTTTTTTACGTCTGTATGATTGTAAATTCCCACATAAGGAAAGCCCCACAATAAAGTGAGGCTTAATATGATGATCATTGATAGTGATAAAAGTGGCGTAGCCAACGCTCAGCTATCATTATTTCATCATCTTCACATAATGATTGAATACCTGGTTTAAATTGCGTGGCATCTTTAATGAGCTTTAATCCAGCAAGCATATGAGCCGCTTCAAATAAATACAGAGTTGGATCGCCCATCCCTGTTTTAAAAGGCGTATTTGCTGATTCTCCCCCCGCAAAGAGATACACGCTGTGCCCATGACGTGTCTTATATTCTTTGGTTAATCTATTAGTTTTCACTTCGGTGAGTACGCCCTGTTGCAATAAGTCAGGCAAATGAAGTTCATCATCGGCTGAGGTTACTGTGCTGATAAATATTGGTTGTGAGAGTGCATCAATCATCTCGGGTGTAATCGATTGATTTCCGGTGCAACAAAACAACATATTACAATGTTCGACTAAATATTTGATTGAGCAAGTTTGAATACCGTCACGAGGAAACTGAGTTAATTTTCTTGGGTCGATATCAGTAATATGAATATTGGTAATACCTTTAGAGCGGAGATGTTTTATTACACCGCGGCCAAGGTTTCCTGCACCGATCACACCTGTTTTTAGAAATCCTGAATTATTGATTTTAAGGCCAAATTCTTCTCGTAATATTTGATCGGAATAGTGAACAATACATTCAGAAGCTTCAAAATCTGCCGGCGCTTTGATACTCAGATGGGAAACCGTGATAAGAGGCTTAGAAATTGATTTATTAATATATTTTTGTAAGCCATTCGCGGTTAACTCAGTAATACCGATACATTGTTCTTTGAAGGTTTGGCAAATGTGTGTGATAGAGGACGAGAAGTATCCACCGTGATCAAGGATAAGAAAAGGAGTGTCAGGAGTAATATGCTGGCGGATAAAAGCCTCACAATACTCAATGTTTTTTAAGTAAGATTTATTATTGTGAGTCGAAACAACATGACAACGTGGGATTTTCTTTATCGTTGTGAGTAGTTCTGGGTTTGCACTTACAGTGGCATCTTTGGGAATAAATATAAGTTTGTCAGCGAGTTCGGCAAGAACGTTAATATAGGGTAAAGAGCCTTCATAGCAATGCATGACAGAAAAAATCACAAGGTTATTAGGGAGAGCATATTCTTGTGAGAGTTTTTTTAGAAATTGATAACCATGTTCGGCATAAAAATCAGCACAATATGAATGCGTTAATATTGGACTAGGCACTACTGTTGTTCCTTGAAAAATGCACTAATAAAACGAGCTAAAGTAAGTTATCTACATAGCTATCACTAAAAAGCTGTAGTAAAGCATGTAATAGAGGCTCTTGTTCACGGGATTGTTTACAACATAAACCTAAACTCATCGGCTCTATTGATTCGGTGTTAAATCTCTGCACTTTATCACTAACAGGACTGTTGTTAATAACGACATCGGGCGCTATGCCTACACCACAGCCAAGTGCAACCATGCTAACAATAGCTTCATGGCCTGATATTTGGGCATAAATAGACGGTGTTATTTTCTTTTTCTTAAACCATTTATCAGCACGCGTTCGCGCAGGACCTGATTCTGGCAGTATAAAAGATAAAGATTTCCAATCTGGATCATGATTTAAGCTTTTTTGTAATGTTGGTGATGAGATTAATGGCCCAATCAAGGACATCTGGATTTGATCAACTTCGATGTAAGTTAATTTAGACGGTAGGATGTCAGGTTTAGCGGCAATAGCGATGTCGACATCACCGGATAGGACTTTCTCTATTGCGAGGGCCGGATCCCCTGTTTGAAGTTGAATTTCGATATGGGGATAAATGACGCGAAACTTATTTAAGATATTAGGGAGGTGGCTATAACTTGCAGTCACCGAGCAGAAGAGAGTTAACTTCCCTTGTAGTTGAGAATGATCTTCCTGTAATTCACTTTTTAACTCGAACCAATTACTCACAATTAAAGATGCGACTGGAAGCAATTTCTTTCCAGCTAGCGTTAATTCAACACTACGATTATCACGCATAAATAAGGTTTGGCCTAACTCCTCTTCAAGACGCTGAATAACGCGACTTAATGCCGAAGGGCTTATATGCATGGCTTGCGCCGTTTGGCTGAAGTTATGGGATTCACAAAGGTGAAGAAATAGTTGCAGATTTTTAATATTCATCATCCATGTTGCATAATTTGCAATTAGTTGTTGTGAATATAGCACTTTGCGCAACAAATTACCTGATCTACTATCAGCTTATTCGACAGTAAAGATGTCGACCCAAGGATATATTTTCACGGAGTTTGTTGTTATGGCTAATTATTTTAATACCCTGAACCTACGTCAGCAGTTAGATCAACTAGGTCGCTGTCGTTTTATGGATCGTGCAGAGTTTGCAACAGAAGCTGATTACCTTAAAGGTAAAAAAGTAGTGATTGTTGGTTGTGGTGCGCAAGGTCTTAACCAAGGTCTTAACATGCGTGACTCTGGTCTAGATGTCTCTTATGCGCTACGCCAAGCGGCGATTGATGAGCAACGTCAATCATTTAAGAACGCAAAAGAAAATGGGTTTGAAGTAGGTAGCTACGAGCAACTGATCCCACAAGCTGATTTAGTGGTAAACCTAACTCCAGATAAGCAGCACACGAATGTTGTTGAAACGGTTATGCCATTAATGAAGCAAGGTGCATCATTGGGTTACTCTCACGGTTTCAACATCGTTGAAGAGGGCATGCAAATTCGTAAAGACTTAACCGTTGTTATGGTTGCACCTAAGTGTCCAGGTACAGAAGTTCGTGAAGAATATAAGCGTGGTTTCGGTGTTCCAACACTGATTGCCGTTCACCCAGAAAATGACCCACAAGGTGATGGTCTTGAGATTGCTAAAGCATGGGCGGCAGCAACGGGTGGTCACCGTGCGGGCGTACTTGAGTCATCATTTGTCGCTGAAGTAAAATCTGATCTAATGGGTGAGCAAACGATCCTGTGTGGCATGCTACAAGCAGGCTCTATTGTTTGTTACGAGAAGATGATTGCTGATGGCATCGCACCAGAATACGCAGGTAAGCTTCTGCAGTACGGTTGGGAAACGATCACTGAAGCACTGAAGTTTGGTGGTGTATCTCATATGATGGATCGTCTATCAAACCCTGCTAAAGTAAAAGCGTTTGACCTATCGGAAGAGCTAAAAGATTTGATGCGTCCACTTTACAACAAGCACATGGATGACATTATCTCTGGCCACTTCTCTAGCACTATGATGGCTGACTGGGCGAACGATGATGCTGATCTTCTTGGCTGGCGTGGTGAGACTGCTGAAACACAATTCGAAAACTACCCATCATCTGACATTCAAATCAGTGAGCAAGAGTACTTTGATAACGGTATCTTGATGGTTGCTATGGTACGTGCAGGTGTTGAACTGGCATTTGAAGCAATGACAGCATCAGGCATCATTGATGAGTCTGCATACTACGAGTCGCTACACGAACTACCACTTATCGCGAATACTATTGCACGTAAGCGTCTGTACGAGATGAACGTAGTTATTTCTGATACAGCAGAGTACGGTAACTACCTATTTGCAAACGTAGCAACGCCATTACTACGTGAGCAATTTATGCCGAAAGTAGCGACGGATGTGATTGGTAAAGGTTTGGGTGAGACATCTAACTTTGCTGATAACCAGAAGCTAATTGAAGTGAACGAAGCACTACGTAATCACCCAGTAGAAGTGATTGGTAAAGAGCTACGTGGTTACATGAAAGATATGAAGCAAATTGCTGTTGGCGGTTAATTTTAGCGTCGATTAAATAGAAAAAAGCCCGGTTGATATCGGGCTTTTTAGTTTTTGAATTTTCAAATTAAGCGTTATCGCTTTTCGCTTCAGCATCAAGTTTTGCTTCAAGCTCTGCCATTTTTTGCTCAAGATCATTAAGCTTCTGGCGAGTACGAAGGAGAACCTGAGTTTGCACATCAAATTCTTCACGGTTCACGACATCTAATTTACCCAATTGCGCTTGGATCACTTGTCGTACTTTTTGCTCAACGTCATTGCCTAGCTCTTTTACTGGCTGTGGCATTGCGTCTTGAATTTGCTTAGCTACTTGCTCAAGCTTCTTTGGATCAAACATGATTCGCTTACTCCGTTGCGAGAATCGTTATTCTTCTATTGTAATCGTCGTACTAGCTAAAATAAAAGGGCGCGGAAGTTCCAGCGCCCTTTTTCATTTATTTATTACTTAGAAATGGCTATCTGTTGCATCGTCATCTTCAACGAATACAGGTAGCGGTTTGTGTTCGCTTGCTAGGAATGTATAGATAACTGGCAGAACAAACAAGGTAAACAATGTACCGATAGAAAGACCTGCCACGATAACGATACCAATACTAAAGCGAGAGGCAGCACCTGCGCCTGATGCGTAAAGTAGTGGAACCAAGCCTGCAATCATCGCACATGTGGTCATTAGGATTGGACGAAGACGGATCTTCGCAGCTTCCATGACCGCTTCTAAGCGATTTTTACCATGATATAACTGCTCTTCTTTTGCCACTTCACAGATCAAGATACCGTGTTTGGTTATCAAACCTATCAGGGTTATCAAACCGATCTGCGAGTAGATATTCAAGGTCGTCGCCCCCCACGCCAGTGCGATTAACGCACCACAAATAGCAAGTGGAACTGACACAAGAATAACCAGCGGATCGCGTAGAGATTCAAATTGAATCGCAAGTACTAGGAAGATAACAGCCAATGCTAAACCGAAGGTTGCGTATAGTGCATTACCTTCTGTTACGTACTGACGGCTCTCACCAAGATAGTTATAGCTATAACCTTTAGGGAGAACTTTCGCCGCTTCAGTATTTAACCAACTTACAGCTTCACCCATGGATGTGCCTGGAGCTAATACGCCACTGATGGTTGCTGAGTTTTGCTGATTAAAGCTTGGTAACGTTGGTGGGGCTGATTTCACCGTGATGGTTACTAAGCTACCTAGCGGGATCAGATCGCCAGTATTGGTTTTCACGTAATAGTTGTTTAAATCATTTGGATTAAAACGATTTTTACGCTCAACCTCTGGGATCACCTTGTATGAACGACCCAAGATATCAACACGATTAATATCACCGCCAGCAAGCATGGTACTTAATGTGTTACCGATCGATTGCATCGTTACACCATAAGCGCCTGCTTTATCTTTGTTGATATTGATCTTCATATCAGCCGAGTCGTACTTCAAGTTGAGATCTGAAAACACGAACATCGGGTTGTCTTTCACCTTAGTCAGCATTTCAGATGCCACTTGGAACAAACTTTTAAAGTTGTTCGGCGTGGTGATCACAAACTGAACAGGGAAGCCTGCCCCCGCACCCGGTAAGCTTGGCATCTGGAACGCAGCCACTGACATTTGAGGAATGTCTTTAATTTTCTTCGCTACATCATTAGCCACTTCTGCTTGACTTTGGTCGCGCTCACTCCAAGGTTTCAAGGTGGCTAGACCAAAGGCTTGGTTAGATGCAGGGATACCGGAGAATACTTGCGCGTATTCCACGCTCTTTTGATCGGTTAGCACCTTATTCACTTGGTTCATGGTGTCTTCAATGTAATCCAAGTTTGCGTTTGATGGCGCATTACCTTGGAATACCACCACACCGCTATCTTCTGCAGGTGCAAGTTCACTTGGAATGAATTTGAATAAGAACGGCAGGCTCACAAATGCACAAATTGCAAATACAATCACGACTGAGCGCATCTTCATGATGCCGCCTAGCATTTTTTCATAGCGTAGGGTGAGTCGATCAAGAAAGCGATGTACTGCTTGTTCAAACTTATTCGGCGCTGCGTTTTCTTTCAGGAAGTGGGCACACATTACTGGCGATAATGTTAGTGCGATGATCCCTGAAATAAATACGGCGCCTGCGAGTGTTAGTGCAAACTCTTTAAACAGCGAGCCAGTTAAGCCACCCATTAATGCGATAGGTGCGTACACCGCGCCTAGGGCGATAGTCATCGAAATCACCGGAATGGCAATTTCACGAGTACCAATAATGGCTGCACGGAAAGGGCTTTGTCCCATTTTCATGTGACGCTCAACGTTTTCAAGTACCACGATGGCGTCATCCACCACCAGTCCGATGGCGAGTACCATGGCCAGTAGCGTCATGAGGTTCCAAGAAAAACCAAACATTTGCATCACGAGAGCGACACCAACCAGTGATAGCGGAATCGTGATGATTGGGATCAGTACTGAACGTAGCGAACCGATAAATAGAGCTATCACCACCAATACAATTACTGCCGCTTCAAGGATGGTTTTAATTACCTCATGAATCGAGTCGTTAATCGCAATCGTTGAATCGTACATCACCGTCATTTTGATGGTGCTTGGCATGTTACGTTCAATGGTTGGCAGTAGTTTTAGTACATCGGCTGCAATGTCAATTGGGTTTGCACTCGGTGCAGCTTCAATGGCAGCGACCACGGCTTCTTGACCATTTGCTGTCGCACGGTAGGTATCACTTTCTTTTGATAACGTCACTTTAGCGATGTCACCTAAGCGAGTGACTTGACCATCTTTACTAGTAACAACTAGCTTTTCTAGTGTTTCAGGACTATTTGATTGCGTGTTAGCACTACCGTTATAAAGCACAAAGTCGTTTTTCACTTGACCAACTGCAGACTGGTAGTTATTGGCTTTGAGTACTTGAATAACATCAGTTGCTGATAAGTTAAATGCCGCCATCTTTTGTGGATCTAACCAAACGCGAAGGGCGTAAGGGACACCACCGTACATATCGACTTTAGATACACCGCTAACGGTAAATAACTGCGGTTTAACTACTCGCTCAAGGTAGTCATTGATTTGACTCGAGTTTAAGCTATTACTGGTGAAACCTAGGTAAAGCACACCGGTATTACCACCTGTTGATAAGGTGATGGTCGGATCTTGGGTTTCTGTTGGTAGTTGTGAACGTACTGAATTTACCTTCGCCAGAATATCAGCCAATGCTGCATTTGGGTTGGTATTCAATTTCATTTGTACCGTAATTGTCGACATCCCCAAGGTACTTTGGGCGCTGATGTAGTCAATATTATCGGCTTGGGCAATGGCTTGTTCTAAGGGCTGAGTAATAAAGCCCTGCATCAGATCGGCACTTGCACCGTAGTAAGCTGTGCTTACGGTTACTACGGTGTTGGTCATTTCTGGATACTGTCGAACCTGCATTTTGAAAATCGCCTGAAATCCTAGCAATGCGATCATTAAACTGATCGAAATTGCGAGGACTGGGCGTCTGATAAATATATCAGTAAAGCGCATACTGAGTGTTCTCCAATTACAACAGTGGGGTTACGGCTGGAGCTTTAAGTGCGTCATTTTCAACGACATGTACTAGCGTCTTATTACTTAAACGGATTTGACCTGTAGTAACAATTTGCTCGCCAGCTTTAATGCCTGAAAGAATACGCACTTTATTACCGTGGTTTTGACCTGTTGTTACGACTGTTTGAATGGCACGTAATTTGCCATCAACTTCTTTTAGTACGTAAATAGTGTCACCGTATAAGGTGTAAGTGATCGCCGTTTGTGGAACGATGATTTGATCGCTAATGGTTGGTAAGATCACACGAGCACGGGCAAACATACCGCTACGTAGCTTACCGCCACTGTTTGGAATATCTGCTTGTACTTGGATTAGGCCTGTCTGGGCGTTTACCGCAGGCTCGATCGCTGTGATTTGGCCTTTGAAGTCGGTATCTTGGTAAGCATCAACATTGATATCTACCGTTTGACCAATTTTGATCTTAGAAATATCGGTTTGCGGCACCGTAAAGCGAAAACGCATGGTACGGGTATCTTCGAGGCGAACAATTTGCGTCCCCGGTTGAATATACTGACCTAGGTAAACATTACGTAAACCAACTTCGCCATCAAACGGTGCAACGATATCACGACGTTGAATCGATTCTTCTAGCGATTTGATTTGTGAAACAAGAGCGAAGTAGTTTGCTTTTGCTTCATCAAGGCTTGATTTCGATACAGAACCTTTACGGAAAAGATCTTGATAACGTTTGTAGGTTGCTTCAACCGCAGGCAGCTGAGCTTTAGTACTTTGTAGGCTAGAGACTTCTACATTAGAGTTAATTGAGACTAACTCTTGACCGGCTTTAACACGCTGACCTGATTCAAATGCAATTTTGCTGATCACACCCGAGGCTTCAGAAGTTAGTGTTACACCTTGTACTGGTTCAATAAAACCAATCGCTTGAATGGCTGGATACCAATTTTCGCCTTTAGTAGTCATCGCTGTAACTGGGTAATTTGGCTCTGGCATATTTGCCATGTACTCTGCGATTTTTTTCTGTTTAAACAAGTTGAAACCAATGACGCTCCCGAATAGCAGGAGGACAAGAAGTAACACGACTATCCATTTTTTCATTGTAAAGTTTGCTCCGGTTTTACGCTATTAATGCAGAATGATGGCGTCCCACGAAGCATTGATTACTGCTTCAAGTTCGTCATCGTTGATCTGTAAACCACCATTGATTTGACGTCGAGCTAGGTTACAACTCGTCTCAAGGCTCAAAATACTTAGAACCTCGTTATCAATATTTTTAAATAAGCCGCAGGCTTTTCCTTCATTAAACATAGTTGCTACGGAAGAAAATAATTTTTGGCTTAAGTGCTTCCGCTCTTGTTTACTGCGACAAGGTAGGTTTTGGAACTGACCCCTAATGATCAATGGGGCATCACCATTTAGTGTCATATGCCATAAATTAAGCCACATTGTGCGATAACGCTGCTTAATTGGCATGGTATCGACAACACCGTGGCTAATTTGAGCGGCGATATAACTTAAAATATGATCATGTAATTGGTTGAGTAAGTCGTCTTTATCGTTGAAGTAACGATAAATGGTTCCTGCTGCAACATTGGCTTCTTTAGCCACCATTTGCATTGAAAGGCCGTGAAAACCAAATTCGGCAAGTAGCTTTTCTGTCGCTGCCAATATACGTGTTTTTTTCTCATTCATAGTGGTAATAATATTTAGGCGTGCAATGAATGAACGTTCGTTCATTATTGTAGATAGTCGCCCTTGATACGCAAGTTTTTAATATAGCTTTTGCACAATATTCATTGATTATTCAGTTAAAGCTATATGTTTGGTGAATAGTGATTTCGAACTTATTTGTTAGACGTTATAGATATTGCTGTTAGAGGGATTTAGAAGTAAAAAAAAGCGCACACCCAAAGGCATGCGCTAATTTATTTTTCGGAGGAAGTATTACTCGGCTACTTGCTCTTTATTGTCAGTATTTTTCTTTTTACCGCGGCTGAAAATACGCTCAACCACCACAAAGAATATTGGAATAAAGAAAATCCCTAGGAATGTCGAACTTAACATACCACCAAGTACAGCAGTACCAATCGCATTCTTACCGCCAGAGCCAACACCTGTACTGATTGCCAATGGCACAACACCTAGACCAAATGCCAGTGATGTCATGATAATCGGGCGCAGACGCACACGAACAGCGTGGAGTGTTGCTTCAACCAGTCCAGCCCCTTTTTCGTAGTACTCTTTAGCAAATTCGACAATCAAGATGGCATTTTTAGTTGCCAAGCCAACGGTGGTTAATAGCCCTACTTGAAAGAACACGTCATTTGGCATGCCACGGGCGTTCATTGCCAGTAGTGCACCGATGATTCCAAGTGGCACCACTAAGATCACGGCAAAAGGAACAGACCAGCTTTCATACAAGGCTGCAAGTACTAAGAACACGACTAAGATAGATAACGCATATAGCATAGGTGCTTGGTTACCAGATAGACGCTCTTCATAGGATAAGCCATTCCACTCAATACCAAAGCCCGGCGGTAATTGCTTCACCATTTCTTCAATATCAAGCATTGCCTGACCAGTACTGTAACCTGCAACCACACTGCCTTGAATGTTGACCGCAGGTGTTGCATTGAAACGCTCAAGTCGAGGTGACGCGTATTTCCACTCACCCGTCGCAAATGCGGAGAATGGTACCATTTCACCTTTGTTGTTACGGACATACCAAGTATCTAAATCCGTTGGCTTCATTCGGTATTGTGCATCACCCTGTACGAACACTTTTTTCACTCGTCCACGGTCGATGAAGTCATTCACATAAGTACTACCCCAAGCGGTACTTAACACTTGATTCACTGACTGAATATTAATATCGAGAGCACGAATTTTCGCTTGGTCAACGTTGATTTGGTACATCGGCGCATCTTCCTGACCATTCGGACGGACACCGACAAGGTTTTTATTCTTCGCGGCCATCCCTAATAGCTGGTTACGTGCTGCGATCAGTTTATCGTGCCCTTGACCGCTTCTATCTTGGAGATAGAAGTCAAAACCACTGGCAGTACCCAGTTCAATCACCGCTGGTGGCGCAAATGAAAACACCAATGCATTTTTGATTTGATGGAAATAAGCCATTGAGCGACCAACGATAGATTTTACATCCATACCTGGTAACTGACGATCTGACCAATCTTTCAAACCAATGAATGCCATCCCCATGTTTTGACCACTACCTGCAAAACTAAAGCCTGATACACTAAATACACTAGCGACAGTATCTTTTTCTTCATTTAGATAGTAGTTAGAGACTTTATCCATAACTTCTTGGGTTTGCTCTTGGGTCGAGTTAACAGGCAAAATGGCCTGACTAAACAAGATCCCCTGATCTTCATCAGGCAAGAACGAGGTAGGCATTTTCGAGAATACCCAACCAACCGCAACAGTTAGACCAAGGAAGATAAACATCACTCGGATAGAGCGCTTTATCATCGCCGCAACACTTGATTCATAGCGCTTGGTTAAGTTATCAAATGTACGGTTAAACCAACCGAAGAACCCTTTTTTCTCGCCATGTTCGATCGGTTTTAGCATGGTTGCACAAAGGGCTGGGGTTAATATTAATGCTACCATCACGGATAGAGCCATTGCCGTCACAATAGTTATCGAGAACTGGCGATAGATAACTCCAGTAGAACCAGACATAAATGCCATAGGAACAAATACCGCAGACAAGGTCATGGCAATACCAACCAGTGCCCCTGTAATTTGATCCATCGACTTACGTGTTGCTTCAACGGCATTTAACCCTTCTTCATGCATTACACGTTCAACGTTTTCCACCACCACGATGGCATCATCAACCAGTAAGCCGATGGCAAGTACCATAGCGAACATGGTTAAGGTGTTAATGGAGTAACCCGCCATGGAAAGTACTGCAAAGGTACCTAAAAGTACAACGGGAACAGCAATGGTAGGGATCAAGGTTGCACGGAAGTTCTGTAAGAACAGATACATGATGATAAACACCAGTGCAACTGCTTCAAACAGTGTATGAACAACACCTTCGATTGATTTTTCAACAAATGGAGTTGTATCGTACGGATAAACGGTTTCTAAACCTTCAGGAAAGAAAGGCTTTAGTTCGTCGATTTTTGCTTTTACTGCTTCCGCTGTTGCAAGGGCATTAGCCCCTGTCGCGAGTTTAATACCTAAACCACTGGCAGGTTTTCCGTTGTAGAATACTTGAACTGAGTAATCTTCTGCACCTAATTCTACGCGAGCTACGTCACCTAAATGTACTGTTGCGCCAGAAGAGTCAGATTTAACAATAATGTTTTTAAACTCTTCAGGTGTTTTTAAACGGCTTTGTGCCGAAACGGTAGCGTTTAATTCTTGACCCGGTAAAGAAGGTGCAGCACCTAACTGACCTGCGGAAATTTGTGCATTCTGCTCTTTAATCGCTGAAATGACATCAAGACTGGTCAGGTTGTATTTAGTTAGTTTGAGTGGATCTAACCAGATACGCATCGCATACTGAGCGCCAAAGGTTTGGATTTCACCTACACCTGGAACACGACTCATAGGATCGGCAACGTTCGAACTGATATAGTCCGAAATATCGTTCTTATCCATTGAGCCATCTTTAGAGTAGAAGCCAACAACCATCAAGAAAGATGAGCTTGATTTATTAACTTTTACACCTTGTTGTTGAACTTCGCTAGGGAGTAGCGGAAGTGCAGACTGGAGCTTATTTTGTACCTGTACCTGAGCAATATCAGGATCGGCTTCGGCATTAAAGGTTAGGGTAATTTGAGTGTTACCAAAGCTGTCACTGGTTGATGATAAGTAGCGCAGGTTATCAATACCTGTCATTCGCTGCTCAATCACCTGTGTAACGGTATCTTCCATGGTTTTTGCGTTTGCGCCAGGGTAGCTAGCGCTGATCACCACTGTAGGTGGAGCAATACTTGGATACTGAGCGACTGGCAATTTTATGATTGACAGTACCCCCGCAAGCATCACTATTATCGCGATCACCCAAGCAAAAATAGGGCGATCGATAAAGAAACGAGCCATATCTTATCTCTACTTTTGTGGTTGTGTGTTATTGGCAGTGGTTGGTTGAACCAAAGCGCCTGGACGTACTTTTTGTAAGCCGTCAACAATGACTTGGTCGCCATCTTTTAAGCCTTTAGTGATACGCCATTGGTTATCGATCACTTGTGCTGTCGTTACAAGGCGAGATTCCACTTTATTTTCGGCATTAACAACCATGACTGTTGCTTCGCCTTTACTATTACGGGTAACGGCTTTTTGTGGAACCATAATCGCTTTAGGATCGGTACCTGTGTTTAGCACTGCGCGAACATACATACCCGGTAGCAAAATACCGTCGGGATTTGGGAATTCAGCACGTAATGTGACTGAGCCCGTATTAGGATCAACGTTAACTTCAGAAAACTGTAATACGCCGTGATGAGGATAAACTGAACCATCTTCTAGGATAAGTTCAACATCAGCATTCTGGCTGGCTTGGAGTTCCCCTTGCTTTAATGCCGCTTTCAAGCGAAGTAATTGCGCACTAGATTGAGCTATATCGACATTAATGGGATCTAACTGCTGAATAGTTGCCAGCACTTGAGCTTGCCCAGCATTAACTAATGCACCGGGAGTAACAGAAGATTGACCAATACGACCTGAAATAGGGGCTTCAACTTTGGTATAATCTAAATTGATTTTGGCTGTATTGACGTTTGCTTTAGCTACTTCAAGGCTTGCAATCGCGACCTTGTAAGCAGCTTGGTTATCATCGTAGGTTTGCTTGCTGATCGCACCACGCTCAACTAGCTTTTTACTACGAATTGCTAATGCTTTTGCTGAATCAAGTGTTGCTTGTGCCTTGGCAAGTTCTGCTTTTGCACTTAAATATGCAGCGTTATAGGTTGCAGAGTCGATGTTATAAAGGGATTGGCCTTTCTTTACATCACTACCTTCGGTAAAACCACGGTTTGTAATGATGCCTGAAACCTGAGGACGAACTTCTGCTTCTAAATAAGCTTTGCTTCGACCGGGTAATTCCACGCGGATTTCTTGTGGGTGAGATGTAATGGCTATAGTACCTACGGGGATACTTTTTGCTGCTTGTTGCGCAGAATTTTCTGCCGCATTTTGATCACAAGCTGTTACCCATAGTGCCATACTGACAACCATGGCAATTTTTGCGATTTTCCGCATGAAATCTCCTAATTTTAAGCAATATAACCGAGCGTAAATATCCAAATTTATGGATTTACAATAGAATAACCACTATTTACCATTTTGTAACCTATGATAGCCGTTTAAACACAGAACGGTTATTTTTGGCATAAAATAGAGTTTCTACCATAGAGTAAAGTAGAAGTTACTATATATACCTATAGGGAATTGTTAATAATTATGTATAATTATTTGTGATTGGTCTGAGTTTAATTATTTGTCAAGTGAATAAAACTCAGGTTTAAAGTGCATTTGTATGCATTTCTTTAAACGAGCGTCAGGATAACGAATGAAACTGAACCCAAGGCAAACAGAAGCAGTAAAATACGTTTCTGGGCCATGCTTAGTACTCGCCGGTGCAGGCTCTGGTAAAACCCGTGTGATCACTAATAAAATTGCTTATTTGGTACAGCAGTGTGATTACAAAGCACGCAATATTGCCGCGCTGACTTTTACTAATAAAGCGGCACGTGAAATGAAAGAGCGTGTAGGGCAAACATTGGGACGTCAAGAATCGAAAGGATTAATGGTTTCTACCTTTCATACTTTAGGTTTGAATATCATTCGTCGTGAATATAAGCATTTAGGCTTAAAAGCCAGTTTTTCACTGTTTGACGATCAAGACCAAATGGCGCTTCTCAAAGAGCTCACCGAAGATGAGCTTGAAGGTGATAAAGATTTATTAAAGCAATTAATGTCCTCTATTTCTAATTGGAAAAATGACATGTTATCGCCAGCCGATGCGACAGCACACGCTCGTAGTGAACGCGATCAATTGTTTGCGCATTGCTATGAAATGTACCAGCGTCAAATGAAAGCCTATAACGCATTAGATTTTGATGATCTGATTTTAATGCCCGTCTTGTTGTTGCGAGATAACGCTGAAGTGCGTAAACATTGGCAGAACCGTATTCGTTACCTGCTGGTGGATGAGTATCAAGATACTAATACCAGCCAATACTTATTTGTAAAACTATTGGTGGGTGAGCGTGCGCGCTTTACTGTGGTTGGTGATGACGATCAGTCTATTTACTCATGGCGTGGAGCGCAGCCAGAAAACTTAGGCTTGCTTAATAAAGACTTTCCTAGTTTAAAAGTGATCAAACTTGAGCAAAATTACCGTTCAACCAGCCGTATTTTGCGAACAGCGAATATTTTGATCGCGAATAACCCCCACTTATTTGAAAAAGCCCTTTTCTCTGAGATCCCTGACGGCGCGATGCTTAAAGTGATCACTGCGAAAAATGAAGAGCATGAAGCAGAAAAAGTGATTGGTGAGCTCATTGCTCATCGCTTTATGAATAACACCGCTTATAAAGATTATGCGATCTTGTATCGAGGTAACCATCAGTCACGTTTGTTTGAAAAGTCGCTGATGCAAAACCGTATTCCTTATAAGATTTCAGGTGGCACATCATTTTTCTCACGCTCTGAAATAAAAGACATCATGGCGTACTTACGCTTACTGACTAACCTCGATGATGACAACGCATTTTTACGTATCGTGAATACACCGCGTCGAGAAATAGGTCCAGTAACACTCGAGAAGCTCGGTACATACGCCAACATGCGCGGCAAAAGCTTGTTTGCCGCTAGCTTTGAGATGGGGTTAGAGCAACACCTATCAGGTCGAGGCTTAGAATCACTGCAACGCTTTACCCATTGGGTTAATCAATTAGCTGATAATGCTGAGCGTGGTGATACGGTAGCTGCTGTGCGTCAATTAGTGCGTGATATTCATTACGAAGATTGGCTATACGAAACCTCACCAAGCCCAAAAGCCGCTGAGATGAGAATGAAAAATGTCTCTGATTTATATAGTTGGATCACCGCTGATTTAGAAGGCGATAACTATGATAATGAAGAGAAAACCTTAAAAGAAGTAGTACAACGTTTAACCCTACGCGACATGATGGAGCGAGGGGAAGATGATGACGATGCTGATCAAGTACAGCTTATGACGCTGCATGCTTCTAAAGGGTTGGAGTTTCCTTATGTGTTCTTAGTGGGTACAGAAGAGGGAATCTTGCCGCACCAAACCAGCATTGATGAAGAAAACGTTGATGAAGAACGTCGCCTTGCATATGTTGGGATCACGCGAGCACAACGCGAACTAACCTTTACTTTATGTAAAGAGCGTCGTCAGTATGGCGAACTAATTAAGCCTGAGCCCAGTCGATTCTTGTACGAATTACCGCAAGATGATTTGGAGTGGGAAAGTGAGCGCAAACCTGTTTCTGCAGAAGAGCGGATGAACAAAGGGCAAGCGCATATTGCGAATATTCGCGCGATGTTTAAAAAGTAATCCTACAAAATAGTGCCTATATAAAAAGAGGGTGAGCATTAATAATGCTCACCCTCTTTATTTATGATTGAGAAATTTATGGTGAGAAAAATTATAAGCCAGCAATCATGTGATCAATGGCAGCAATAATTTCTTCATCACTACAATCCATACAGGCACCTTTTGCAGGCATAGCATTAAAGCCATTAATAGCATGATCAGCTAACACATCTTTACCTTGGGCAATGCGAGCAGACCAATCATCCGCATCGTCTTTTTTTGGTGCACCCATAACACCTGGAGTATGGCAAGAAGCACAAAAAGTATTATAAACGGCTTCACCACTACGAGGGCTTGCTGTTACTTCTACAGCAGGGGCTTCACCTTCAAGGTATAATGAACCGACAGGTTTAATACGTTCAGCAATAGCTTCATCTGTCATGTCGTCAGCAACTGCGGGAACAGCAATAGTAAATGTGGCTACAGCAGCGAATATAAACTGTCGAAAAGAAAAATTCATGGCGCTCACCTTATACTTCCAAATTGTATTTATAGTTGCTGTTATCTTCACTCGTGGCTAATGTTGAAATAGTACGGCGAATGTTTTTAAAATAATTATATTGTTATACATTTGTTAGTATATCGGGTTGTACCGTAGGATCAAACTAGTGCGCTGTATTTGTATGATACGAATCAATAGTTATTTGAGCATAAAATCAGCGAGCGAAAGAAAAATGAAAAAAAACACTTGCCGAGAGGCGTTCTGATCCGTAATATTCTCCCCCGTCGATAGGGCAAGGCGCCCGTAGCTCAGCTGGATAGAGCGTTGGCCTCCGGAGCCAAAGGCCGAAGGTTCGAATCCTTTCGGGCGCACCATTTAAATGGTCGTATTGGCGGAAGGTAATACATTGGTGGCTATAGCTCAGTTGGTAGAGTCCCGGATTGTGATTCCGGTTGTCGCGAGTTCAAGTCTCGTTAGCCACCCCATATTATAGAGAGTTGATACGTCAGCTTTCTGGCTTTTTAGAAGCCCGCTTGTTTATTCGAGCACACAGATTTAAGTCGGTGAATAGCGCAGTTTGGTAGCGCATCTGGTTTGGGACCAGAGGGTCGGGGGTTCGAATCCCTCTTCACCGACCACTTACAATGGTGGCTATAGCTCAGTTGGTAGAGTCCCGGATTGTGATTCCGGTTGTCGCGAGTTCAAGTCTCGTTAGCCACCCCATTATTTAGGTTATCTTGTTAAGAGACCTTGGCCTTGTAAGCCTAAAACATTGTCGGTGAATAGCGCAGTTTGGTAGCGCATCTGGTTTGGGACCAGAGGGTCGGGGGTTCGAATCCCTCTTCACCGACCACCATTAAAAAAACCGTATCGAAAGATACGGTTTTTTTTCGTCTATAGAAAAGCTAAGTAGCTCAGTGTTATTAATTAGATCCCAAAGGGTCGGGGGTTCCCTGATGTTAGAATCTTGCTCTTCACCGACCACTATTAAGAAAACCGTATCGAAAGATGCGGTTTTTTTTCGTCTATAGAAAAGCTTAAGTCGCTCAGTGTTATTGATTAGAGCGCTAAGGATCGGGGGGTCCCTGATATTAGAACCTTGCTCTTCACCGACCACCATTAAGAAAGCCGTATCGAAAGATGCGGTTTTTTTTCGTCAATAGAAAAGCCAAGTAGCTTAGTGTTATTAATTAGATCCCAAAGTGTCGTGAGCTCCCTGATATTAGAACCTTGCTTTTACCGATCACCATTAAGAAAACCGTATCGAAAGATACGGTTTTTTTTCGCTTATAGAAAAGTAAAAGTCGCTCAGTGTTATTGATTAGATCCCAAAAGGTTGGGGCTTGATAGTAGAGTCTCGCTTTTCATCGATCCGAATTAAAACTCTATAACGTAATAGTTAAGATTTTTGTGATAACCCTGATTTTATCTAGTGTTAAATATCAAAAGTGTTGTAATTATTCGCTTTTATATCTGGTTATTTAATTTCTTATGGTTTTTGATGTTATTTATCATTGGTAAAGTAGCATGTGTTATTGTTATGTAAACACGTGTGTTTTTTGTTAGTGATAAATTATTCACATCTTGTTTTTTATTTTGTTTAGTAAGTGCTGGGTTTTCAATTTGCGTTTACTTGTGATTTCAGTGTTTGTGGGTGTTTTGTGTTGATTGAATATTTAGGTGTATATTGTTTTATTGGTGAATTAAGGTGAATAGTTATTCGATAGTTTGCATTCGGTATAGTTTTTTGCTTTGAAATGTTGCTTTTATGTGAAATCTTTGACAGATTGATAGGCCTACATGCCATAGATGAATATTCTGGTGTGGAAAGGATTCAAGTTTTTATATTGGCAGGAACTGCCAAGCAATTGGGGTCGGTCATGGCTTTATTAGAAGTAAAAAACCTTCGGATAGAATATCCATCCCGCCATGGTGTTCATGCCGCGGTGAAATCATTGTCGTTTTCTATTGAACGCGGTGAAATTGTCGGAGTAGTGGGTGAATCTGGTGCGGGTAAATCAACCGTAGGCAATGCGGTGATTGATCTATTGAGTCCACCTGGGCAAATCGCTAATGGTGATGTGTATCTTGATGGAACAAAGATCTCAGGGCTAACGCCAGAGCAAATGCGTAAGGTACGTGGTGCTAAGATTGGGTTTATCTTTCAAGATCCAATGACATCGCTAAATCCGCTATTTACGGTTGAACAACAACTTACTGAAACCATTGTAACTAATTTACAAGTCACTCAGCAGGAAGCATATAAGCGTGCATTAACGTTGATGGAGCAGGTGGGCATTCCACAACCGGAATTGCGTATTAAACAATACCCTCACCAGTTTTCAGGCGGTATGCGCCAACGTGTCGTGATTGCCATCGCGCTGGCAGGAGAGCCTGATTTAATCATTGCTGATGAGCCTACAACAGCTTTAGATGTTTCGATTCAAGATCAAATTCTGACGTTGATCCGTGAGTTATGTGTAGAGAAAAACGTCGGCTGTATGTTGGTTACTCACGATATGGGCGTTGTCTCGAATGTGACTGATCGCGTTGCAGTAATGTATCGTGGTGACTTAGTCGAGCTCGGTACTACAGATCAAGTATTACACCGTCCAGAGCATCCATATACCCAAAGTCTAATTTCAGCAGTTCCACGTTCAGATATTAAATTACAGCGTTTTCCATTGGTGAGTTATATCGAAGCGGCAGAAGAAACGCCGCCATTAGATGTTAAAAATCATTGGTTAGGGCAGCGCCAAGAGCAACTCGATTATTCAGGCCCATTGTTGGATGTAGAGAACGTGAGTTTGCGTTTTGTGACCAAAGATTCTTTCTTTGAAAGTCGTCGTGAATATGTTCAAGCCAATAATGATGTCAGTTTCCAAGTCTTTGAAGGTGAAACGTTTGGCTTAGTGGGTGAATCAGGCTCAGGTAAATCAACAATTGCCCGTGTGATTGCCGGTTTATACCCACCAAATGAAGGTCGAGTGACATTTGAAGGGATGGATCTAACGGCGTTGAAAAGTGAAGCTGACCGTCGTCCTTTCCGTCGTCAAATGCAGATGGTTTTCCAAAACCCTTATACCTCAATGAACCCACGGATGCGTATCTTCGATATTATTGCTGAGCCTATCCGTTTTCATAAATTAACCGAGAACGAAGCGCAAACTCGTCAAATTGTGCATGATTTATTGGATCATGTTGGACTAGGTCGCGCTGCTGGGGTGAAATATCCTCACGAGTTTTCAGGCGGTCAACGTCAACGTATTTCCATTGCTCGTGCTCTCGCAACACGTCCACGATTGTTGATTTGTGATGAGCCCACATCAGCTCTGGATGTGTCTGTTCAAGCACAAATTCTGAATTTACTAAAAGATCTGCAAGACGAATTGAATTTAACCATGCTGTTTATCAGCCATGACTTACCCGTGATCCGTCAAATGTGTGATCGCATTGGGGTGATGCAAAAAGGTACTTTGCTGGAAGTGGCGAAAACTGAACAGCTCTTTACCGCTCCTCAACATGAATACAGCCAACATTTAATTTCACTAATGCCAGAGTTTAAAGGGATTAGTCAAAATGGATTAAAACGCGCTTAGTCCACATCAACAAACACTACTCGCGGGAGAGGTCCCGTGCATAAAGGAGTTATGCAATGAAAACCATCAAGAGCAAATTAGCCGTAGCATTGATTGCCGCGGGGTTAAGTTTTAGTGCCACTGCTGCAGAAATCAAACTGGGTTATGCCTCAGATCCTGTTTCATTAGATCCTCATGAGCAGTTATCAGGCGGTACGCTACAGCTATCTCATATGGTGTTCGATCCTCTTGTTCGTTTTACCCAAGACATGGATTTTGAGCCGCGTCTAGCGGAAAGCTGGGAGCGTGTTGATGATCACACGTTCCGTTTCAAATTACGTCAAGGGGTGAAATTCCATTCAGGTAATCCACTCACGGCTGACGATGTGGTATGGACATTTAATCGTCTACAAGAGTCGGCAGACTTTAAAAAGATCTTTGCCCCGTACTCTGAAATGAAAAAAGTGGATGACTACACGGTTGAGTTGATCTCGAAAGGAACCTATCCACTGGTTCTGCAAACCGCGACATACATTTTCCCAATGGACAGTAAGTTCTACACAGGGAAAACTGCTGAAGGTAAAGATAAAGCGGAAATTGCGAAACACGGTAACTCATTTGCTTCTACCAATCTTTCAGGTACCGGTCCATTTATCGTTACAGAGCGTGAGCAAGGGGTAAAAGTTGAATTTACCCGTAATGCGAATTACTGGGATAAAGCGTCAAAAGGTAATGTAGATAAGCTAACACTATTACCGATCAAAGAAGATGCAACACGTCTTGCAGCGTTGCTTTCTGGCGGTGTTGATATGATTGATCACGTTGCACCTAATGATCATAAACGTTTGAAAGAAGCAAAAGATGTTGATCTGGTGACACTACCGGGTACTCGTATCATCACGTTCCAAATGAACCAGAACAGCAATGAAGCGTTGAAAGATGTACGCGTACGCCAAGCGATTGTTCATGCGATTAACAACGAAGGCATCGTGAAGAAAATCATGAAAGGCTTTGCGACTACGGCAGGTCAACAGAGCCCTGCGGGTTACCAAGGCTACAATGCTGATTTAGTACCGCGTTATGATGTGAAAAAAGCCAAAGAATTAATGAAAGAAGCAGGCTATGCCGACGGCTTTACATTAACCATGATGGCACCGAATAACCGTTATGTGAACGATGCAAAAGTAGCGCAAGCTGTAGCGGCAATGTTGTCTAAAATTGGCATCAAAGTTGACCTCAAGACCATGCCAAAAGCGCAATACTGGCCTGAGTTTGATAAGTGTGCGGCAGACATGATGATGATTGGTTGGCATGCCGATACTGAAGATTCAGCGAACATGACAGAGTTCCTAACGATGACGCGTAATGAAGAAACAGGTCAAGGTCAGTACAACTGTGGTTTCTACTCTAACCCTGAAGTCGATAAGTTGATTGAAGCGGCGAACGTAGAAACCGATCAAACCAAACGTAAAGCAATGCTACAGAAAGTAGAAGCAACGTTGTACAACGAAGCGGCGTTTGTCCCACTGCATTGGCAGAGCCTTGCATGGGGCGCGCGTTCAAACGTGCACGCGGCCGATATTGTTAACCCAATGGAACAGCCTTACTTTGGCGATCTTGTGGTCGATGAAAAGTAAGTAATGTTATAGCGAAAGCGATAGTGCCGGAGCTTGCTCCGGCACTTTTTCAGGAAGAAAGAGAAGGGGCAGGGAATGTTTACGTTTCTGGTCAAGCGCCTGTATCAGGCACTGATAGTGATGTTTGTGATCAGTTTGGTGGCCTTTGCCATCCAAGATAATCTTGGCGACCCATTACGAGAGTTGGTGGGGCAATCTGTATCAGAAGCTGAACGACAACAATTACGTGATGATTTAGGACTTAACGATCCGTTTATCACTAAATACAGCCGATTTTTAGCGAATGCGGTGCAAGGCGATCTTGGCACGTCTTATACCTTTAAAAAGCCTGCCACAGAAGTGATTTTAGACAAGTTAGTCGCCACCTTAGAATTAGTTTTTGGTGCCACTATTATTATTGTCTTGGTCTCTATTCCGCTTGGCGTGTACTCCGCGATTCATCCCAATAGTTTCTTAACTAAAGCCATTATGGGGTTCAGTAGTATTGGTATATCAATTCCCGTTTTCTTAACTGCCATTATGTTGATGTACGTTTTTTCTATTGAGCTAGGTTGGTTACCTTCGTTTGGTCGAGGTGAAACCGCCAACTATTTAGGCTGGGAATCGGGCTTCTTTACCCTTGATGGCTTAAAGCACCTTGTGCTGCCATGTGTTGCCTTAGCGTCGATTATGTTGCCATTGTTTATTCGCTTAGTACGCTCTGAAATGTTAGAAGTGTTGAGCTCTGAATACATTAAGTTTGCGAAAGCGAAAGGGCTGCCGATGAAAAAGGTCTACTACCAACACGCTTTAAAAAATACCATGCTGCCGGTATTAACGGTTGGTGGGGTGCAGATCGGTACCATGATTGCTTACACCATTTTGACTGAAAGTGTATTCCAATGGCCAGGCACAGGATTGCTGTTTTTAGATGCCATTAACCGTGTTGATACCCCACTTATCACAGCTTACGTGATTTTTGTTGGCTTGATCTTTGTTGTAACTAATACCATCGTCGATTTGCTCTATGGATTGGTTAACCCGACTGTAAACCTGACTGGCAAGGGAGAGTAAGTCATGAGTAATACACTAGCTGCACCAAGCCGTTGGGAGCGTTTTAAAAACTCCGATATTTTGTATTATTTTAAGAAAGATAAAGTGGCGATGGTGTGCTTCGCTGTCTTTCTAACGTTTGCCACCACGGCACTGTTTGCACCGTTTATAGCGCCGAGTAATCCGTATGATTTAGCATCGATAGATATTATGGATTCAGAGTTACCGCCATCATGGATGGAAGACGGTGATGAGAACTTCTTACTTGGTACCGACGATCAAGGCCGTGATATTTTATCGACCATGCTTTATGGTGCGCGTTTATCACTAACGATTGGTTTACTTGCTGTTGCACTGCAAATGACACTGGGGATCGTGATTGGCTTAACTGCGGGTTATTATGGTGGTCGTGTTGATAGTTTCTTGATGCGTATTGCGGACGTGCAGTTGTCATTCTCGACCATGATGGTGGCGATCATCGTTTCTGCGATTTTCCGTACCGCATTAGGTGCTGAAACCTATGCTCAATATGCGGTGATCATGCTGGTGATGATCATTGGTATTGCTGAATGGCCTCAGTATGCACGTACGGTGCGAGCTTCGGTATTAGCCGAGAAGAAGAAAGAGTATGTTGAAGCGGCAAAAGTCATGGGCTTTAGAGCGCCACGTATTATGTTCCGTCATATTCTGCCAAACTGTTTATCACCGATATTAGTGATCTCAACGGTACAGGTGGCGAATGCCATTATGTCAGAAGCGGCCTTGTCATTCTTAGGCTTAGGTTTACCGGTAGATCAGCCATCATTGGGTTCACTGATCAGTATCGGCTTTAAATATATCTTCTCTGGCGCGTGGTGGATCACCGTCTTCCCAGGCATTTTGCTAGTGGTATTAGTACTGGTAATCAACTTGTTAGGTGATTGGTTACGAGACGTATTTAACCCGAAGATTTATAAAGGTTAATGAACTGACGTTTAGGTAGTAAAAAGGCGACCCATTGGTCGCCTTTTTTTGCTTTTGTATTACTTGCTTGATGCTTTCCACTTTGTCAGTAGATCTCTTGCGAATGCTTCATTAGAAGCAAACATACCAAACATGTTTTTAACTGTGCTGTCTTCTGTGATCAGTAAATTACGATCTTTAGCAATGATCTTGAAGTTCATATCGTTATCGCCGTCAGGGAAATCGATAAATAGGTTATCATTTTGAATCGCCCAACTAAGCTCCATTGACTCACCGTTTTCTTCAATCGTCACTTTATCAGTTGTAAAGCGCATTGTTGCTAACATTGGAGCAGGGTTATAGGTTGTAGAGTCATCGGCAATAAAGAAGAAAGTCTTATTAGCGAATGTCTCAGCGTAAACCGCTTCTTTATTACGTAGATCTTTTTTACTCCACACGATTAGATCGCCATCATTTTGTGGCACTGCTAGTGATACGTCTTGAGTCATGTAGATGAACGTATCTGCTTCACCATCAGAAAGGAAAACGTCACCGTTGATAGTAAATTCACCTGTCGATGTTTTACCTGTATTGTAGCGTGTCATTTCTAGCGTGTTAGCAGAGATAACTTTTACGTAATCAATGCCTTCTAGAGTAGCATATGCTTTATTTAAGTTTAATGCCCACATTTCTTCGTTAACAGCAAAGTAGCTTGCTGTGGTGTAAATTGCTTTACTTACCGCTTGGCCTTTTTCATCAAACTCAATGTTGATGGTGTTCAGATCTTCTTTGTTGTTAATCTTTTCATCTAATATTTTGCTGATGTCAGTGGTTGTTTTAACGAGTTTGTCAGCATCGATAGCTGCAATGGTCTTTGGTAGTGTGGTTGTAATTGAACGCGCAATCGCATGCACTTTCTGTGCATTATCATCACTTTCTTTTTGTGCAACATAATCACCAGCAATAGTGTTAAGTGGCAGGTTTAGCTCATCTGCAAGTGCTTCTAATGTGATGTCTTTTGTGTGTGCCATTGTAGTAAAAGGCGTCACTGAAATAGTGTTATTCTCAATATTATCACTTGCAGAAACGATGTATTGGAAGTCATTGCCTAACTTACCACTCTTATCTGAGTCACTAGTCACCGACGCTTTTGCTGATACTATGATATTGAATTTAGAATCTTCTTTGCTAATTTCAGCTTTACCGTTTTTGTCTGTCTTAACGTCTAACTGTTCATTAGTGTCACATACATTATTGTCGTTACGGTCAATACAGATATCTGCGTTGGCTAGGTAACCATCAATAGCTTGAATGGTGATAGTGCTAGTATCTGGCGTTGGTTGTTCGGTATCAGGTTTATCAGTGTCAGGAGTCCCTGTCTCAGGCGATGGATTTTCAACATCAGGTGTTGTTGATGTTGAAGATGAATCATCGTTACAGCCAGTAAGAGTAAGCGTCGCAAGAAGTGATGCTGCAACAATAGATAGTTTGAATTGCATTATATCGATTCCCTTTAAACAATATGCATAGTTAATTAGCCGCAAATAACCATAAAAACAGTTAGTTAAATTTGGCTTGTTGATATGTTTGCAATTGAGGAAAATAAAATCAATGGCAAAAAAATGCTTGTTTTTATAAAGTGCGATGGAATTAACGAAATTGCTGGTTGTGTTAATTCTAATGCCTTAGCGGTATCAATATTTTGATAATAAAAAAGGCGACCAACTGGTCGCCTTTTTTTCTTTATACTTTAGCTTAGAACAGTAGGTGCGCCATACCTGCAATTACAGGTAAAGTCACCAGTGTACGCAGAATGAAAATCACAAACAGTTCCCACGCTTTTACAGGCACTTTACTACCGATTAATAGTGCACCAATTTCGGACATGTAGATAAGTTGTGTCACTGACATTGCAGCGATGATGAAGCGTGTCATGTCGCTTTGAATGGTTGATGCCAAAATAGATGGTAAGAACATATCAGCAAAACCTACCACAATTGTTTTAGATGCCGCTTCCGCTTCTGGAATATGCAGCAATTCTAAGAACGGAATAAATGGCATACCTAAGTAATCAAATAGCGGTGTATTTTCTGCGATCACCAGCGCGATAGTACCAATTGCCATCACGACAGGCAGTACGCCAAACACCATATCTACTGCGTTTTTTACGCCATCTAACGCAATCGCAGGAATACTTTTAACTTCAGCTGCTTTCTTTAGTGCTTGGTGTAAACCGTAAGAGAAAACGTTGTGACCTTGCGGTACGTTTTCATCATGTTGACTCTCTTTTGTGCCATCAATGTAGATGTTCTTCTTACGTGATAGTGGCGGCAGGCGAGGCACAATGATAGCTGCGACTAAACCAGCTAAACATACTGTTAAGTAGAACGGCACGAACATGCTTTCTAGGTTCACTTGTGCAATTACTACCAAGCTAAAGGTAATAGATACCGCTGAAAAGGTTGTACCAATAATGGCTGCTTCTCGTTGGGTATACATCCCCGATTCGTATTGTTTACTGGTCAATAAGACGCCGACCGAACCATCACCTAACCAAGATGCAATGCAGTTAACAGATGAACGGCCAGGTAAACCAAAAATCGGACGCATAATGCGGGTAAATAAAGTGCCAAAAAATTCGAGTAGACCAAAGTTGAGTAGAAGCGGCAGAAGTAAACCAGCAAAAATAAAGACTGAGAACAGAACAGGCAGAAGATCGTTTAATACCAGACCACCCGTTGCGTCAGTGCGAAACATTTCAGGGCCGATGTTAAAGTATGCCATCACAGCAAAAATAGCGCCGAGCTGTTGCACGATAAACCACATTGGCGATGGGTTCATTAACCCGTTTAAAAAGCTATTACGGGTAATAAAACCCGGTTTAAACAATTTAGTGATGATTGACATAATGGCAGTAAAGCTAATCACTGCTGTCACAATAGAAGTCAGTGAATTTTCAAACTGACCTTGAATGGTTTTCGCTAAGATTGCGATAGGGATTGTAATATCACCATTAAAATTAATCGGTGCCATAAAAAGAAAGACGCCAATTAACGATGGGATAACGAACATTAGCCAGGTGTTCAAGGTGTTTTTAGGTGGTGCTACTGCTTGGTCATGCATCTTGATTTACAACCTACTGATAGAAACTGCCGAATAAATAGGAATACCCCCTATAGGTCCAGTGAGAATAACTATTCACTGGTTTTTCATATTTAGGGAGGGAGAGATTACATTTTTTTAATAAAGCATGGAATAGTTGACTGGTAAAAAATGGTTAATTATGTAAATATTTTTTGATTTTATTCTAATGTTTATGTGTTTAGTAAACGTTATGATTTAACAAATTAATAAAAATTAGTGTCTTATGACTATTATGATGTGATTGGTATTTGACTCATTATTCTGGTGGTTCTAGATACTCTTCTCATTTGCGTAATATTATTACTTATCTGTAATAGTGTTTTTGCTTTTGTGGGGATTATGTTTTTCTTTGTAATGGTTATAATGATGACATTAAACAATATGTTGTATTTATTGCTTTAGCTTAATTATAACGTTACCAATTTATTGAGGTTTGCTATGACAGAACAACATCATAATCATTTTCACGTTGGTCAAATTATTGAAAATCATCCATTTGCAGCGGGAGATGGTGCTGTTCTGGAAATGTTCCGCAATGATATGACGAATGTTGTTTTTATTGGTTTAGAGAATATTACTGAAGACGAACAACAACTACTTGCTGAGTCAGGTGCCGAGTTTGGTGTATTAAGTACTGAAAATGGCGGTTGTTTAGTAGTACTAAAACTCGGTGATCTTGCATTTGATATTCAGTTTAATGCTGCGGTGATCCCTAATGAGTTTTTTGCACAACCAGCTGAAGATACAGTTTCATTAACATTAAACATGATGGCTGTTGATACGCAAAGTAATGAAATGAAAGTGATCCGTGAATTTTCATTGCCAACAGAAGTTAGCCATAAATTAATTGATGTGGTTAACAAGCAGCGTGAAATTGAAGATGTGATGGCTGTGAATGCAGAAAACATGCACTTGCTAAACACCATCAGCACAGAAGAGCTACTAAAACAGATCACACTTACACAAATTCAAAGTGTGATTGCACCAAGTTGTAGCTGTGGTCATGATCATCACCACCATCACTAATAAGTGAATAGATTTAAAAAAACACCGCCTTTGCGCGGTGTTTTTTTTCGTCTTAATAACACTTACGCTGTCGTGATTAAAAACGTCATGGCAAAGATTAATTTTGAGTGGTAGAGGACATATAGCAAAAGGGCTTTGAACATGCCGTTCAAAGCCCTTTTTAAATTCTTTTTCAGTAAGGTATTTAATGCTTACTTATTGTTGCCGTTTTTGTATAGAGAAGAAAACGCTGGAGTGTATAGAGCAACAATTTTATTAACGATACGAGTCATGGAATTACCTATAAAAGATTAAGCTAGATTTTATGTACAACCTTCGCCTAAACAATGTAACAACAGGCATTCGGTCATGTTTCGATGCGCGCATTATAGATATTTTCGGATTATTGAAAAATGAAAAAAACTAGCATTTTGGTATTAGTTTTTCTAATTTGAAAGTGTCAGGATTAATTAAGCATTAAAAGGCTTTCAATACTGATGTTGAGACCAGTGGTGATACGATAAAAAGAATAAAAAAAGGCGATATATTTTGCATACATCGCCTCTTTATATTATCTCATGGTAACGAATTCTTCGCTGCCCGTTGGGTGGATTGCCACAACGCTATCAAAGTCAGCTTTTGTTGCGCCCATCTTAATTGCAACACCAAAGCCTTGGATCATTTCGTCAACAGTGAAACCAATACCGTGTAGACCAACCACTTTTTCATCATCGCCAGCACATACAAGTTTCATTTTACAAGGTTGACGATGGCTCGTTACAGCGGTGTACATAGAGGTAAAGCCAGACTTGTATACTTTTACGTTTTCTTCACCGTATTGCGCAATAGCTTCAGGCTCTGTCAGGCCAATCGTACCGATTGGTGGGTGACTAAACACAACTGTTGGTACGAGTGAGTAATCCATCTTCGCATCAGGTTTATTGTTAAACAAACGCTCAGAAAGTTGACGACCAGCTTTAACCGCAATAGGGGTTAACTCAATACCGCCTTCCATGATGTCACCGACACAGTAAATACCTTTAACATTCGTTTCTTGGTATTCATCGACTTTGATGTAACCACGGTCGTTGGTTGCAACACCAGTTGCTTCAAGATTAATTTTATCTGTAGTTGGGTGACGACCAATAGCCCAAATCAGTACATCAGTATTGTGTGATTCACCGTTTTCAAAGTGCAGAGTGATAGAGCCATCAGCTTCTTTAACCACTTCTTTAGGCACTGAATGCGTATGTAGTGTTGGGCCTTCAGTTGCCATTACTTCAACTAACGTTTCAACAATCAAAGGATCGAAGCTACGTAGTGGTGATTCTTTACGTACGAATAGGTGAGTGTCAGTGCCTAGTGCGCTTAGTACACCTGCAATTTCAACGGCGATGTAACCGGCACCAATGATTGCAGTACGCTTAGGTTGTTCGTTTAACTCAAAGAAACCATTGGAGTCGATACCGTGCTCAGCGCCTGGGATCGCAGGAATTGTTGGCTCACCACCAACAGCAATTAAAATATTATCGGCGGTGTAATGCTCGCCATTCACTTCAATTGTTTTTGCATCAACGAACTTGGCAAAGCCATTAATCACTTCAACTTTATTGTTACCCAATACGTTATCGTAAGATGTATGAATGCGGCTAATGTAAGCTTCGCGGCTTTCAACCAGTTTGCTCCAGTCAAAACCTTTTACATCAACGTCAAAACCGTAGTCTTTAGCGTAAAGGTGCATAGCTTCAGCGATTTGAGCACCGTGCCACATCACTTTTTTAGGTACACAACCTACGTTTACACAAGTACCACCGAGTGCTTTTGCTTCGATAATCGCAACTTTTGCACCATACATTGCAGCACGGTTTGCTGATGCAATACCGCCGCTACCACCGCCGATACAGATGTAATCAAAATGCTTTGCCATGACTTTACTCCATTAATATTCGTTATATTCGTGACGAGCTATTGAGCTAGTGTAATAAAGATTGGGGTGCCTGACGAGGATTTAAAATCGGAAAATACGATTGATTTACTATTTAATCATCGAAAATTGAGATTGTGGCACGAATTATCTGGTACAGGCAGCATACACTGCCTGTATTTTAAAGGGAGGAAATATTGCTAATGGCTTATTCAGGCACAACCCATTCAACGGTGTGGTGACCATGATTAGGCGCAATGGCTTGCTGTAACCAAGGCAGAATATCACGCATTTGACTTTCTAGTTTCCAAGGTGGGTTGATCACAATCATGCCTGATGCTGTCATACCGCGCTCTTCACTATCAGGCTCTACACCCAGTTCAATTTGTAAGATTTTAGGGATATTTAAATCTTTTAAGCCCTGAAGCATGTTGTCGATAGTTTCACGATAAACCACAGGATACCAAATAGCATAGGTACCCGTAGCCCAACGCTGATGGCTCTGCTTGATCGCTTTTACTACATCTTGGTATTCATGTTTTAGTTCGTAAGGGGGATCGATCAATACGACACCGCGACGCTCTTTTGGCGGCAGGGTCGCTTTTAAGCGAGCAAAGGCATCTTCTTTATACATTTTTACTTGGCGATCGCCACGAAATTCTTGCAGCAGTAATGGAAAGTCACTTGGATGAAGCTCGGTGAGTACCATACGATCTTGCTCGCGAATTTGTGCGCGTGCCACTTTTGGGGAACCCGGGTAATAACGTAGCTCTTCGCCGTGATTCAGATCTTTAATCGCTTCAATATAACTCTGGATCGCTTCAGGGATATCATCACGTGACCAAATACGTGCAATACCTTGTTTAAATTCACCGGTTTTTTCACTGCGCTCATCTTGCAGATCGTAACGACCAACACCAGAGTGGGTATCGTGATAGATGAAAGGTTTATCTTTCTGCTTGAGTGCATCCAAAATTAAGCTTTGAACAATGTGTTTAACCACGTCGGCATGGTTGCCTGCATGGAAGCTGTGACGATAACTCAGCATGAAATCAATCTCTATCGGTATATAAAAGGAGAGGGGTTAAACAGTATTATCGTTAATTCTCACTTATTATCCAACCATAGCGCCATCTTTAGAGTGAACAATCGTGAGTAAATACGTGAATTCTGCCTTTTTATACTCTAAACCAAGCAAACGATTGAAATTTACCTATCGTGGGCGCATGTTAATAATAAGATAAAAAAATAAAGGAAAAGCGTATGTCTAACCCATTATTGACGATGACCGATTTGCCACCGTTTGCTCATATTAAACCTGAGCATATTAAACCTGCGGTTGAACAGGCGATTACTGATTGTCGAAATAACGTTGAATCAGTGCTATCTCAATTACAAATGCCATCGTGGGACACTATTTGTCGTCCATTGGCTGAGTTGGATGATCGTCTTGGACGAATTTGGTCACCGGTTGGGCATCTTAACGGCGTGAAAAACAGCGCTGAATTACGTGAAGCATATGAAAGTTGTTTACCTTTATTGTCAGATTATTCGACATGGCTTGGACAACATAAAGGGCTTTATGACGCTTATAAGATGATCCGAGCTAACGACGATTTTGCTAATTTAAGCCAAGCCAAACAAAAAGCCATCACTGATGCGCTTAAAGCGTTTGAATTATCAGGTATTGGTTTGCCAGCTCAAGAGCAAGCGCGTTACGGTGAGATCAGCAAGCGTTTATCTGAGTTATCTTCTAAGTTCAGCAATAATGTGCTTGATGCCACCATGGCGTGGAGCAAGGTCATTACTGATGTTGAGCAATTAAGCGGTTTGCCTGAATCGGTTTTGCTTGCGGCAAAAGCCAACGCAGAAGCGAAAGAGAAAGAAGGGTATTTATTCACCCTTGAAATGCCGTCGTACTTACCGGTAATGACATACTGTGATAACCGTGAACTCCGTGCTGAAATGTATGAAGCGTTCGGTACCCGTGCCTCAGACCGTGGCCCAAATGCAGGTGAATTTGATAATACTGAAGTAATTGCAGAAAAACTTAAATTGAGCCACGAACTGGCTCGTATGTTAGGTTTTAACTGCTACAGTGAAAAATCACTGGCGACCAAAATGGCGGAATCTACCGAGCAAGTGTTAGGTTTCTTAAATGATCTTGCTGATCGTGCGAAGCCACAAGGTGAGCGTGAGGTGGCTGAACTACGTGAATATGCTAAGAATGAATTTGGTATTGACGATCTACAGCCATGGGATTTTGCTTACTATTCAGAGAAACTAAAACAACATCGTTACAGCATTTCAGATGAAGAGTTACGTCCATATTTCCCTGAAAAGAAAGTGGTTGCAGGTCTCTTTGAAGTATTAAAGCGTGTGTTTGGTTTAGAGATAAAACAACGTGAAGGTGTAGAAGTTTGGCATGAATCAGTGACGTTTTATGACATCTTTGATAATAAAGGCAAACTTCGCGGTAGCTTCTATCTTGATCTTTACGCACGTGAGCATAAACGTGGTGGCGCATGGATGGACGAATGTATGGTTCGTCGCACCCGTATTGATGGCACACTACAAACCCCAGTAGCTTACTTAACCTGTAACTTTAACCGTCCGATTGGCGATAAGCCGGCATTGTTTACCCATAATGAAGTTGTAACCTTGTTCCATGAAACCGGTCACGGTATTCATCACATGCTAACGCAGGTCGATGTGGCCGCTGTTTCAGGTATTAATGGTGTGCCATGGGATGCGGTTGAGTTACCAAGTCAGTTTTTAGAAAACTGGTGCTGGGAAGAAGAAGCGCTAGCGTTTATCTCTGGTCACTATGAGACTGGTGAACCACTACCAAAAGCCATGCTCGATAAAATGCTCGCAGCAAAGAACTTCCAATCAGCGATGTTCATTTTGCGTCAGCTTGAGTTTGGTTTATTCGATTTCACGCTATACACCGAATATGATCCAGAAGTGGGCGCACAGGTGCTAGATACACTGTTTAAAGTGAAATCACGTGTTTCAGTAGTACCAAGCCCTGAGTGGGGACGTTTTCCTCATAGTTTTAGTCATATTTTTGCAGGTGGCTACAGTGCAGGTTACTACAGTTACTTGTGGGCGGAATTATTGTCTTCTGATGCGTTCTCACGCTTTGAAGAAGAAGGAATTTTCAATCCTCTAACAGGCCAAGACTTCTTAACTTGTATCCTCGAGCAAGGGGGCAGTGAAGAGCCTATGGCGCTATTCAAACGCTTCCGCGGTCGAGAGCCTGAGTTAGATGCAATGCTACGTCATCGCGGTATTACAGGTTAATGTAACAGGTGCAGTGAGTGACTGAGGATGGTCACTTGCTGCATGCAATTAGCGTAGAGATCAGTATTCATGGATAGATACGGGGCGATAGCTCGTCAGTCAAAAGGATTTAGTCTCATCGAGTTGGTTATCGTGATTGTCATTTTAGGTATTCTTGCGGTAACTGTAGCCCCGCGATTTTTATCTATTTCATCAGATGCAACCAAAGCGTCGTTAAAAGGCATTGCTGGTAGTTTGCATACAGTGATTGATTTGGTGGAATATAAAGCCATTATGCAAGGTAAAGAGCACCAATACGGTGTAGAAGTTGATGTTGATGGTAATAAAATCTTTACCTACTTTGGTGCCCCTCGTGCTAAGTGGACTGCAGGTAGTGATCATGATGGTTTGATGATGATTATGACGCAGGATTTTAAGTACTTAGGTAACGCAAGTGGCTTTAGTAAAGATGAGGTTGAGACGACACTTTGCACTGATGCTGAGTTTTGTGTGATTGATCAAATTCGCCCTGGTAAGGTTTTTCCTGAGCAGGATGGTTGGTCACTTGCAATTATACCGCAAGGTAAGAACATGCAAGATAAGTGCTTGGCGTATTATTCCGCTAAAATGGATCAAGCTACTCAGCAAGTACTATCGAAGAAAATGTCTACTCAAGAAGATGGTTGTTAACAGTGATATTTTCGAACGTTAATTGAGATAAAGAAAAGGCTCCTAAAAAGGAGCCTTTTTTGATCGAATAGAATGTTTAGTCTTGCGATGTCACGGCCATTGGCCACCCCATATCTGTTTGACGTGTTGCTTCTTGGTGTAGTTCGCTACGTGTCAGCGGGTTGTTGATCAGCCATTTTGCTGGCAGCAGTAACGTTAACTTATCATTATCAACTTGCAGGCTAAATGGTGGTAAACAACGCGTATCGCGACGGTGACACATAATCACAGCAATACGTAATAGACGCAGTAATCGCGCAGCGCTTTGAGCTGATAGTGCATGTTGCTCAGGTAAACTGGTGAGGGGACCTGTGTAACGACGCAGTATTTCGGCCAGTAAATGACGTTGAGCACGGGTAAAACCAGGAAGATCTAGGTGCTTGATTAGATAAGCTGCATGATCTGCACCTTTCTTAAATTCAATGCTTGTCCCAATCTCATGCAGTTTTACCGCCGCTTCCAATAAGTTTTGTGCTTGAGGCTCTAGTTGCCAATTAGGGCATTGGCTTAACATCGACATTGCCATATCGTTGACAATATCGGCATGTTCGGTATCAATTTGAAAGCGTTGCTGGACACTGTTTATGGTACGAGTACATACATCATGATGGCGCATTTGTTCCATCATTTCATAAACCATGCCTTCACGTAGTGCGCCACCGGCTAGCGTCATAGATTCAATTTTTAATGACTCAAATAGCGCGATTAAAATTGATAGTCCACTTGGGAATACCAAAGCACGTTCTAAAGTAAGACCCTCAATATCAAGATCTTCTAGACGCTCGTATTGCATAGCTTGGCGTTGTAAACGCTTAAGTTTTTGCAAGGTAATGATTTCGTCCATTCCTTGCGCTAGCATTATTTCTTGTAGTGCTTGTACGGTACCACTGGCACCAACACAAGATTCCCAACCGAGTTCGGTATAGCGTTCAATGATCGGTTCAATGACTTCTTTAGCACCATTAATCGCAGCTTCGAAGTTAGCTGATGTGAGGTAGCGATCTTTAAAGTAACGCTCAAGCCATGTCACACAACCAATTTTTAAGCTAGTTAAAGCGCTGCTATCAAACCCTTTGCCAATAATAACTTCAGTGCTGGCACCGCCGATATCAACCACTAAACGTTTATCACTACCACCAGAGGTGTGTGCCACCCCTTGATAGATAATGCGAGCTTCTTCTTCACCCGGAATAATATTGACCGGATAACCAAGAATAGCCTTCGCCTTGGAAAGAAATTCTTCTGCGTTCACCGCTGTACGTAAGGCGGCAGTGCCAACGATACGAATATGGTCGGCTTTGATATCTTGTAAACGTTCGGCAAAGAGAGCCAAACAATCAAGGCCACGCTGCATCGCTTCTTCACTGAGTACATTTTGGTTGTTAAGACCAGCGGCTAAACGTACTTTACGTTTGATTTTCGCGAGTGTCTGAACACTGCCATTTACTTCACGCACAATCCACATGTGGAAACTGTTTGAGCCGAGATCAATGGCGGCATAAAGCGGTGATACTGAATTTCTTTCCATAGACATACATTACTTATCGTTATTACGCAGGCTTGTTGTTTTGAGGCGGACGACGGCGATTATTGCGCGAACGTTGTTGCCCTTGACCTTGGCCTTGACGTTGAGTGTTACGGCGACCACCTTGACGAGGATTTCGTTGTAGGCGGATCGGTGCTGGAAGATCGTCTAACAATGCTTCTGAATCATACTTTGACTGTGGAATACCATGTTCAATGTAAGTTTCAATTGCGGTTAGGTTAATAGCGTACTCTTCACAAGCAAAACTGATTGAGTGACCACTTAGGCCTGCACGACCTGTACGACCAATACGGTGTACATAATCTTCTGCATCATCAGGTAGATCGTAGTTAAATACGTGTGTTACTGCTGGGATATGTAAACCACGTGCAGCGACATCGGTTGCGACTAAGATATCAACATCACCTTTGGTGAATTGATCCAAAATACGCTCGCGTTTTTTCTGTGGTACATCGCCAGTTAGCAAGCCAACACGGTGTCCATCAGCGGCTAAGTGACCCCAAACATCTTCACAGCGGTGTTTGGTATTAGCAAAAATAATTGCGCGCTCTGGCCACTCTTCCTCAATCAACGTTTGTAGTAAACGCATTTTTTCTTGGTTAGATGGGTAGAACAATTCTTCTTGAATGCGGTGACCTGTTTTTTGTTCCGGCTCAACGACAACGCTTTCAGGGCTATTCATATGTTCAAATGCTAATTCTTTCACACGGTAGGACAATGTGGCTGAGAATAGCAGGCTTAAACGCTCGCTCGGTGCTGGCATTCGGCGGAACAAGAAGCGAATGTCTTTAATAAAACCTAGATCGAACATACGATCGGCTTCATCAAGTACTACCACTTGAATGCTCGCTAAATCAATAACACGTTGCTTGTAGAAATCAATAATACGGCCACACGTACCGATTAAAATGTCTACACCCTCATCAAGAACTGCTTTTTGCTTCTCGTAAGGTTCGCCACCGTAAGCTAGGCCAGCTTTCAAGCCCGTACTTGCAATCAGTGATGATGCATCATTATAAATTTGGATCGCCAATTCACGCGTAGGCGCCATGATGATGGCACGCGGTTGATTGGTTTTACGTTGCGCAGGCGCAGCTGTCTCCAATAGATGGTTAAAAGTAGCGGTTAGGAAGGCAATGGTTTTACCCGTACCTGTTTGAGCCTGTCCCGCGATATCATGGCCAGTGAGCATAACTGGCAATGCCAAGGCTTGGATCGGGGTACAATTATGGAACCCTTTATCATCCAATCCTTTTAAAACTAGAGGGTTTAACCCTAGCTCGGCAAATTTCCGCTCTGTGATGTGAGTCGTCTTCATTGCTATAGAATATCAGCTTAGGGTTGCAATACGAAACGTATTCCATTCAAATAGGGCATCGATTTGCTGGTAAAATAAAATCAGCTAACAAAATCAACTGTTGGAGTGGAAGATGAGCGACAAGATTGTGCAGCTTACAGATGCGAGTTTTGACACTGATGTAATCAATGCTGCTGGCCCGGTATTAGTCGATTTTTGGGCTGAATGGTGTGGTCCATGTAAAATGATTGCCCCTATTCTTGACGAAATCGCTGATGAATACGAAGGCAAGCTAACGATTGGTAAATTAAATATTGATCAGAATGCGGAGACGCCGCCGAAGTTTGGTATTCGTGGTATTCCGACTTTACTGCTGTTTAAAGACGGTGGTGTAGCGGCAACAAAGGTTGGCGCACTGTCGAAAACACAGCTTAAAGAGTTCTTAGACGCGAACCTATAAGTGCAATTTTACAAACCATGGACAATTTCTAAGTTGTACATGGTTTGTCTAACGTCTATGCTAGACGGATAGAACGTTTAGTGTTACCGTAGCGCACAGAAATTACATTTTCGTTCATTTCTTGACCAGGCCCTATTGGTCATCTTTATCTCAACTAATATAGAACCCCGATTTTGACAGACAAGAAACCCACCACTATGAACCTTACAGAATTAAAGAGCCAACCGATTTCTAAGTTGGTATCACTTGGCGAAAGTTTAGGATTAGAAAACCTTGCCCGCTTGAGAAAGCAAGACATCATCTTCTCCATTCTTAAGCAGCATGCGAAGAGTGGTGAGGATATTTTTGGCGATGGTGTTCTAGAAATATTACAAGATGGCTTCGGCTTCCTTCGTAGCGCTGATAGTTCTTACCTTGCCGGCCCTGATGATATTTATGTATCACCAAGTCAAATCCGTCGTTTTAACTTACGTACTGGCGATACTATTGCCGGAAAGATTCGTCCACCAAAAGACGGTGAGCGTTACTTTGCACTACTGAAAGTTAACGAAGTAAACTACGACAAGCCAGACAACGCCCGCAATAAGATCCTATTTGAAAACCTTACCCCACTGCATGCAAACTCACGTATGCGTATGGAACGTGGTAACGGTTCTACAGAAGATATCACTGCACGTGTTCTTGATTTAGCATCACCAATTGGTAAAGGCCAGCGTGGTCTGATTGTTGCTCCGCCAAAAGCGGGTAAAACAATGCTGCTTCAAAACATTGCCCAAAGTATTGCCCATAACCACCCTGAGTGTGAGTTAATGGTATTGCTTATTGATGAGCGTCCAGAAGAAGTGACCGAGATGCAACGTCTTGTAAAAGGCGAAGTGATTGCATCAACGTTTGATGAGCCAGCATCACGTCACGTACAAGTGGCTGAAATGGTAATTGAAAAAGCAAAACGTTTAGTAGAGCACAAGAAAGATGTTGTTATCTTACTTGACTCAATTACACGTCTAGCACGTGCATACAACACCGTTATTCCTTCTTCTGGTAAGGTATTAACAGGTGGTGTAGATGCCAACGCCCTTCACCGTCCTAAGCGCTTCTTTGGTGCTGCACGTAACGTAGAAGAAGGCGGTAGCTTAACTATCATCGCAACAGCACTAGTTGATACTGGTTCGAAAATGGATGAAGTTATCTATGAAGAATTTAAAGGTACGGGTAACATGGAACTTCACCTTTCTCGTAAGATCGCTGAGAAACGTGTATTCCCTGCTATCGATATCAATCGCTCTGGTACGCGTCGTGAAGAACTACTAGCGAAAGCGGACGAGCTACAGAAAATGTGGATTCTACGTAAGATCGTTCACCCAATGAGCGAAACTGACAGCATGGAATTCTTAATTGATAAGCTATCAATGACGAAGACTAATGATGAATTCTTTGATGCGATGCGTCGTCAGAAATCATAATTCGCTGCACTGAGTCACATTTATTAAAAACGTCGCCCATGGGCGGCGTTTTTTATTGACAGAAATTACCGCATACTGAGATTGTATAGGCACGGATTATGCGTATTTGACTTAACAAGGAGGTGTTATGTTACTACGATGGTGTGCGTTAAGCTTACTGATCGCGAGTGTATTACAGCCTGTTTCTGCATTAGAAGTGACTGAAGCGAAAATTCAGCATGTTCAAACAATGCCTCAATTTGTCGCGCATATTGAAACCCTCAAACCTTATTATGATCACAGTGATTTTCAGTCTTTGGAAATTTTACTCGATCAACTTCCCGCTTTGACACAAGAGGTTGCCCGTAGCCAATTAATTCAATATGCCAGTGAAGTAAAACAGCTTAATGCTGCGCGTATTGCATGGTTAACCATTCAAGCCGAGCGACAATCGCCGTTTACTATTACAGAACAAGGTGATGGCTATACGGTGCAACGAATGGCTTTTTTCTACAGCAATCAAGCGAATGGCTTATTGCGTCAGTGGAAAAAAGAGTTGATCAGTCAACGTGCAACGGTGCAATTAGAACAAGGGAAATTGGCCTTATCAGAATGGCTTACAGGGGACTTAGAGCAACAACAAAAGCGCAGCCAAGTGATTGTGCGTGCGATCCCGCAATTATCTGATTCTGCCATTGCTGTTTTAGTCGAGCAGTTTCATTCGGATCCACAGTTAATGTGGTTACCTGATAACAGTATTCTTGCCGTCCTTGCTGCTTATTCTGATGATAGTAAATTATATGATTTACTGTGGCGTCGCCGTACCGATCAATACAGCTTGGCGGAACTACAACGCTTATCTACTTCATCAACTTCTGATTTTGTTGTTAGCCAGTTAATTGCAGCCACTTCAAATCCTTCACTCAAAGAGCCAGCTTATCACGCATTGACGTCCTTTAATCCATTACCCGAAATGGCGAAATCGTTTTTGCAGATACAGTTAGGCGATCAGATTGAACGATCACTCATCACTCCCTATTTGATGAAACAAGGTCATGATCATTGGTTACAACAATTATTAGTAATCAGTACTGATCCTGATTTAGTCGCGCACATCAAAGAAATATTACCGACAGGTCAAATACCTCCAATAACTCGTAAATAGTCTTTGTTTTTATAAGGATTATGGCGTTTTTTTTCTCTTTTTTGTGATGAAATTAGCGCCTGTTGATGGGTGTTTTAGTGCGCACAACTGGTTATACTAGCGAAAATCATTCTCATCCCTACGTCTCTATCTTTGATATTAAAGGCGTAGCTCAATCGTGGTATCAGATATGAAATTCAAGGATCTGCGAGACTTCATCGCCTATTTAGAACAGAACGGGCAGTTGAAGCGAATTAAGCAGGCAGTCGATCCAGATCAGGAAATAACGGAAATTAGCGACCGCACCTTACGTGCTGGTGGTCCCGCATTATTATTTGAAAATCCTATTGGCTACGATATGCCGGTACTGGCTAATTTATTTGGTACCCCACAACGAGTGGCAATGGGGATGGGGCGATCTGAAGTTAAAGAATTGCGTGAAGTCGGTAAGCTGTTGGCATATTTGAAAGAGCCTGAGCCGCCACGTGGTTTTCGTGAAGCGTTAGATAAATTACCGGCGTTTAAGCAAGTGCTTAATATGCCAGTGAAGCGTCTGCGCAATGCACCGTGCCAAGAGATTGTGTGGCAAGGTGATGACGTTGATTTAGATAAAATCCCTGTGATGAGCTGTTGGCCTGATGATGTTGCACCATTGCTTACATGGGGATTAACGATCACCAAAGGGCCACATAAAAAGCGCCAAAACTTAGGCATTTATCGTCAGCAAAAAATTGCTAAAAATAAAATCATCATGCGTTGGCTTGCTCACCGTGGTGGCGCGCTTGATTTACGAGAATGGATGGAAACCCACCCCGGTGAAAAATTCCCAATCACCGTCGCTTTTGGTGCCGATCCTGCTACTGTTCTCGGTGCGGTAACGCCTATTCCTGATACTTTATCGGAATATGCCTTTGCTGGCTTACTTCGTGGTCGTCGGACCGAAGTAGTCAAGAGCCTGACCAATGATTTAGATGTGCCTGCGAGCGCAGAAATTGTGATGGAAGGTTATATTGATCCCGAAGAGTTTGCCGATGAAGGCCCTTATGGCGATCATACCGGTTACTATAACGAGAAAGAGCGTCATCACGTCTTTACTATCACGCATATCACAATGCGTAACGATCCTATCTACCACAGCACTTACACTGGTCGTCCGCCAGATGAGCCTGCGGTATTGGGTGTGGCACTCAATGAAGTCTTTGTGCCTATTTTGCAAAAGCAATTTCCTGAAATAACCGATTTTTATCTACCGCCAGAAGGGTGCTCATACCGTATGGCAGTAGTGACGATGAAGAAGCAATATCCAGGTCACGCCAAACGAGTGATGATGGGGGTGTGGTCTTTCCTGCGTCAGTTCATGTATACCAAATATGTCATTGTGTGTGACGAGAGTGTCGATGCACGTAATTGGGATAGCGTGGTAGAAGCCATGACAACCCATATGGAACCTGTACGTGATACCTTGTTCATTGATAACACGCCGATCGATTCCTTAGATTTTGCCTCACCAGTGGTTGGTCTTGGCTCTAAAATGGGCTTAGACGCAACGGTGAAGTGGGATGCTGAACTTGCTAGTACGCTATCGATTGAAGCCGAATATGATAATCAATTTGATGTTGAAGCAGGTATTGCTGCTTTACGTGACGCTTACCCTGAGATCATTGATATTTACTTACCGACAGCAAGTAAGCAGAAGATGGCGATTGTAAGTATTACCAATACAGAAGCGGATCAAGCACAGCGTGTAATGCAAGGTATTTTGGACTTCATTATGCAGTTTAGTGATGCAAAATTTGTTATCTTGTGTGATCAAGACGTCAACGTGCGTGATTGGAACGATGTTATTTGGGCGATCACTACACGTATGGATCCTAGCCGTGATACGTTACAGCTAGCGTCAACATTAGACCAAAGTAGTAAGCTTGGATTAGATGCTACTAATAAATGGCCTGATGCAGTGGCACGTGAATGGGGCAACCCAATAGTTAAGAATCTGCAAGTTGTCGCGAAAATAGATGCTATCTGGGATCAACTTGGGATCGAGATATAACTGTTTATCGCTATACTGAGCGATAGAGTTATTATTATTTATCGCTGATCGTTAGAGCTTGATCAGCAAGAGAAACTATTATGTACCAAGTACGCCTGTTGCCACATAACATCACCTTTACTGCGTCAGCGCAGCAAACGGTATTACAAGCAGCGCTCGACGCAGGCATCGCTTTCCCCAATCGTTGTCAGGTAGGAGCATGTGCTATGTGCATGTGCCGTAAAACATCCGGCGAAGTGAGTTATCAGTTAGAGCCTATGCTCACAGAAAACGAACAAGCTGAAGGATGGATTTTTACCTGCCAAGCGATGGCAGAAAGCGACTTGGTGTTAACGTTAGACTAGAGGAAAACCATGTCTATCCAGTGCGAAGTAAAGTCAGTACAACCCTTAGCTGCGAACACGTATCGCATTTTGTTAAAGCCTGAGCAGGTGATTGATTTCAAAGCCGGACAATATCTGCTTGCTGTAATGGGTGAGAAAGATAAACGTCCTTTTTCAATTGCGAGCAGCCCTTGCCGAGAAGGCGAATTAGAGCTGCATATTGGCGCGGCAGAGCAAAATGCTTACGCACTAGAAGTTGTTGAAGCGATGAAAGCAGCATTAGACTGCAATGAGCCTGTGGTAATTGATGCTGCACATGGTAATGCATGGCTACGTCACGAAAGTGAGCGTCCACTATTGATGGTTGCTGGTGGTACGGGCTTTTCTTATATCCGTAGCATGCTAGATAATTGCATTAGCCGTGGTTTGACCCAGCCTATTTTTGTGTACTGGGGAGGACGCAGTATTGACCAACTGTATGCTAACGATGAAATGCAGGCGTTAGCTGAAAAACATGGCAACATTACTTATGTGCCAGTGGTTGAAAATACCCCTGAAAACTGGTCAGGCAAAGTCGGTAATGTATTGGATGCTGTTGCAGAGGATTTTGTTTGCCTATCAGCGTACGACATCTATGTATGTGGTCGTTTTGAAATGGCAGGTGCAGCCCGTGAGCGTTTCTGTAGTGATAAAAATGCGCAAAGAGAACATATGTTTGCTGACGCATTTGCGTTTATTTAACTATTAAATGTTTAAACCAAAGCCAGCGTTAAACGCTGGCTTTGTTGTTTTTATAACAAGCGACTTATCGTTGGCTTTGCTGAACTTTGCGTTTCACCCAGGTTTCATTTAACCACAGTGAAAACATAATGATCACGCCACCTATAACCAAACGTGGATAGTCGACATCACGATTCCAAATCACAATGTTCACAATCAACCCCGCAGGTACCAGTGCATTATTCATGATAGCAAGAGCGCCCGCATTGACTAACGTCGCCCCTTTATTCCAGATGAAGTACCCCAAACCTGAAGCAACTACACCAAGATAAATCAAGATCCCCCATTGAGTATCGGTCGTCGGTAGCTTGTCGTTATTGCCAAACAATAAGAACATCGGTAACGCGATACAGATAGCACCAATGTAAAACCAGCCAAATACCGTATGTTGTGGCAGCTCTGTGGTTTCTTGTTCGATAATTCGCTTATAGCCCACTTGCCCGATAGCAAAACACAGGTTTGCCCCTTGAACGATGAAAAAGCCGATAATAAAGTTTTGGTTGATGCCTTCAAATTTGATCACAGCAGCACCTAATACTGCAATGGCTGCGGTGAGCAAATACCACGGAGAAAACTGTTTATGGAGTGCATCGTAAATCAAAGTGACATATATCGGGGTGAAAATAGTAAACAGTAATACTTCAGGCACACTGAGATATAAAAAAGATTGGTAGTAGAAGCAGTACATGATCCCTAATTGGAAAGCGCCAACCATCATTAATTTGAGCGCTAATTTGGGACGGATGTGTTTAAAGCGTAAAAAAGGGATAAAAACTAGTGCGGCTAAACTGACACGAGTTAATACAGAAAACCAAGGGTCAACCTGACCTGCAAGGTAGACGCCAATTAAGCTGAAAGAAAACGCCCATAAAAGGGTGATAACAGATAAATATCCCATTACGCGAGCAACATCCATTTGAAAAATTAAGGATATTCAGTGTAACGAAAGTTAATCTTGTCGCCTATGAAATATAGAGTAGAAAATAACAGGTATGAGCAGCAGCCAACGGTGTTGGCTGCTGGATTAAGAGAGTTATAGCAAGATTATTTCAGTGGAACCATTAATAAATCAACAGGCGTACGGCTTAGTAGTTGGCGAGTTGATGATAAGATTTTGCTCCAGAAATCTTGATGGTGACCACAAATCACCAAATCGATATCCATGTTTTTTATCGCATGACAAATTTCTTCACTCAGATCACCACTACCTACAAGGGTATGTGACACAGGATATTGTGCTTTTTGTGCCAGTTGATGAAGTCGTGCTTGCGCATCATTTTCAGCGCGCTCATGCATCTCAGCTAAATTAATATCAATGAGTCCGGTGTATAAATCGGCGTAATCAACATCGATATGGATCAGAGACAACTTAGCATCGAGGGCTTTGGCTAATAGCGCTGCCTTATGGACTAATACTTCGCTATCGTCTGATAAATCAATGGCTGCAAGGATATGTTTATAAACCATTAACTGACACTCCATATTCATTAGGTATAATTCATACTAGCATTGAGTATGGGGCAAAAATATCGATTTAGTCGCACCTTATTGCGAAGTTAGTGGTTAATTATTTTTCAAAAACAGTAAGCGGTTTTGCTATTAATTTCGTACTTTGTGAGAATAAAGAGAATAATCTCAGTATTTTTTTTCGTTAGTTGCATTCTAAACAATGCACAGTGACAATGTCTTGATTACACTTAAACAAACAGGAGTAGTGCAATGCTAGCCAAGGCTATGGTTGATAACCTAAACGAGCAAATCAACTTAGAATTTTTCTCTTCAAACCTATACTTACAGATGAGTGCATGGTGTGAGGATAAAGGTTTTGAAGGTGCTGCTGAATTTTTACGTGCTCACGCCGTTGAAGAGATGGAACATATGCAACGTTTGTTTACTTATGTAAGCGAAACGGGCGCATTGCCAATTCTTGGTACTATTGAAGCACCAAAACACGAATATGCATCATTAGGTGATGTATTCCGTGAAACTTACGAGCACGAGCAATTAATTACTAAGAAGATCAATGAGCTTGCTCATGTAGCATTTACTACGCAAGATTACTCAACATTTAACTTCTTGCAATGGTATGTATCAGAGCAACATGAAGAAGAAAAATTGTTTAAAGGTATTTTAGACAAAATTGAGTTAGTCGGTGAAGACGGTAAGGCACTATTCTTTATTGATAAAGATTTAGCCGCGATGGCAAAAGCAGAGTCTACATCTGTTATGGATTCACAAGCCTAATATTGATAGGGAGCGAATTTGCTCCCTTATCTCCCGGCGTGTGGAACCGCATTTTTTGGGAGAATATATATATGAGTAGTGATGCATTTCTTTTCGCACTTTTTTTAGTGGCAGTTGTTAATACGTTCCGTTATATCAGCACCTTAAGAACATTGCTGGTGGTAATGCGAGAATGTGACCCTCTTTTGTATCAGCAAGTGGATGGGCGCGGTTTTTTCTCTTCTCAAGGTAATGTTAGTAAACAGATCCGTTTATTTCATTACATCCGCAGTGAGCAATATAAAAAGCATCATGATCCGGTCTTTATGGCGAAATGTATTAAAGTACGTAAGCTATTTGTTCTCGCCAGTACCTTTATGATCACCTTTTTTATCGCGATCTTTGCGGTTGCCTTTCTTGGTTACTAACACTTCTTTCGACAGAGTACGAAGAACCTTATCTTGTGGCTAGCTATGCGCGTGTCTGATGTTTAGTATGATCCCAATATAAAATATGACGGATAGGCTATATTGATAGCCTGTTTTTTTGCGTATCGCTAATCATAGAGAATCAGAAACGTTATGGAAAAGTTCATATATTGGTGGTCGTCGTTAGAAAAGGGCGCATCTGTCGATTGGCTGTATAACATTGGCTTACTGTTATTGTTGAGCTCGGTGTTATGGGGTGGATGGATCTTATTGTCACGTCGACTAGCTACAGTGGCAGAAAAAAGTCAGTTTATTTGGGATGACGCATTAATCAGTGCGATCCGCGCTCCTATTACTTTATGTATTTGGGTTTGGCCGGGGCTGCTGTCGATAGGCATATTGGTCGATAACTTGACCAGTTATTCCAGCACATCCTTATCGACTCTTCGTCATTTGTTGCTGATCTGGACCATTATTTGGACGCTATTTCGTTTAATTTCCAATATGGAGCAGACCATATTGGAAAACCGACCACAGCGTGATGCGACAACCGTTAATGCGATATCAAAGATTTTGCGCTTAATCGTCATGGTGTTTGGTGGCTTAATTGCGATGCAAAATCTGGGCTTGAGTTTATCAGGCTTACTCACCTTTGGTGGTGTTGGTGGTTTAGTTGTCGGTATGGCAGCGAAAGATCTACTGGCGAATTTCTTTGGCGGTATGATGTTATATTTTGATCGTCCGTTTAAAGTGGGTGATTGGATCCGCAGTCCTGATCGTCAAATTGAAGGTACGGTCGAGAAAATTGGTTTCCGTATGACCATTATCCGCACCTTTGATAAGCGTCCAATGTATGTCCCAAACTCTGTGTTTAGCTCGGTGGTGGTAGAAAATGCGTCTCGCATGCTCAACCGTCGTATTAAGCAAAGTGTCGGTTTACGTTATTGTGATGCTGCTGTGGTGGGTGATGTCGTTCGTGACATAAAAACCATGCTACAAAACCACCCAGACATCGATACTCGACAAACCTTGATTGTGAGCTTTGATACTTACGGTGCGTCGTCACTTAATATCTTGGTATATACCTTTACCAAAACGGTTGAATGGATTAAGTACAAAGACGTACAGCAGGATGTGATGCTTAAAATTGTTGAGATTGTACATTCGCATGGGGCAGATTTTGCTTTCCCAACCACAACATTAGATATGCCTGCTGCGGCATCTACGGCATTGGCCTCTATTGAGCGTGTTCAGCAAGCTTAATAGGTTTGTTATCAGGATAAATTATTACGGTTGGTATTACGCCATTAGGTAGGTAAAATAGCTGCCGCGAGAGAGAAAGGATGCTAGCGACTAGCATCCTTTTTTCGTTTTTCCCTTAGTGTTTTTGAAAGGCAGATAGTAATTCATGACAAATAAATACGATGTCGTCATTATCGGTGCTGGTGCTGCAGGGCTGATGTGTGCAGCTGAAGCGGGTAAGCGTGGTCGCTCTGTATTGGTGGTTGATCATGGTAAGAAGCCGGGACGTAAAATCCTGATCTCAGGTGGCGGTCGTTGTAACTTTACCAATATGGATGTGGCCGCGAATAATTTTGTTTGTCGTAATCCACACTTTGTGAAATCTGCGCTATCTCAATACACCCAATGGGATTTTATAGGCATGGTATGCCAACACGGGATTGATTATGAAGAGCGCGATCATGGCCAGTTATTCTGCCTAGATTCAGCAAAAGACATTGTTCAAATGTTATTGTCTGAATGCGATATGCCGAATATCGCCCAGCGTTACCAAGTTGATGTTCATAGTATTGAAAAGACTGAATCTGGATTTACTTTAGGACTTAACACTGACACTGTCAGTTGTGAATCGCTGGTGGTCGCAACCGGTGGTTTATCAATGCCAAAACTGGGTGCAACCCCGTTTGGTTATCAAGTTGCTGAGCAGTTTGGCTTAAAAATGATCCCAACCACTGCTGGCCTTGTACCGTTTACGCTGCATGTAGAAGATAAAGAAGCATTAGCTGATCTGTCTGGTATTGCAGTACCAGCGGTCGTTGAAACTGAAGATGGCACTTCATTTAAAGAGAACTTACTGTTTACTCACCGTGGTTTATCCGGTCCTGTGATTTTACAGGTATCGTCATACTGGAAGCCGGGTCAGAAGATCACCGCAGACTTACTGCCGCATTTAACCTTGGCTGACACCTTAAATGAGATGCGTGACGCACATCCAAACCAAAGCTTGAAAAACTCGCTGTCTCGCTTACTGCCGAAGCGTTTAATTGAAGCGTTAATTGAGCGTGGTGATGTGCAAGATAAGCCGTTAAAGCAGCTTAATCATAAAGAGCTGGCATTACTGAGTGAATACTTCCACCAATGGCAGATCGCGCCAAATGGTACAGAAGGCTATCGTACAGCAGAAGTGACATTAGGCGGTGTGGATACCGATGAACTATCCTCAAAAACCATGGAAGCGAAGAAAGTGAAAGGCTTGTATTTTGCTGGTGAAGTGATGGATGTGAGTGGTTGGTTAGGTGGCTATAACTTCCAGTGGGCATGGAGCTCTGGTTATGTTGCTGGGCAATATGCCTAATCTATTTTATACGATATCTTGTCTCTAGTTTTAATACTCTCTTATTAAGCAAGATAAGAGAGTATTACCCTGTCTATCAATATGTTACTGACTTTTCTTGTTTGAGCGTGTCTTGCAGCCAAGCAATGACGTTTTGTACTTCTGGTCTGTTCTGTTTTTCTTTCTTACTGACGATGAAATAGCTACAACGGCTTAATACACTATGTGGAGTAAGCTCTGCTAATAAGCCTGCTTTTATTTCATCGTTGACAAACATTCGATGTGTTACAAAAACACCCAACCCTGCGATAGCAGCTTCAATTGCCTGCACAGAACTTTGAAAATAACGTCGCTTGGAATTGTTAGGTACATCGACGCCTAAGCTTTGACACCAATGTGTCCAATCAGAGTCACGTAGAGAGCGATCCACCCAAATCGTTGGCTGTTCAGCAAAGTAGTTATTTAAATCATCAGGAAGAGGCTTTTTTGAGGGGCTACCGACTAGCACCAACCTATCTTCATTCCAAGGAACCACGTTGTATTCAGGCCATTCATTTCCCTCACCATAACAAATAGCAATATCAAGGCTATGGGGAAGGAGCTCTAATGCCAACGTCGAATGCGTAGAAAAGCGTAAATCAATATCAGGATACTTTTCTTGTAATGCTGGCATTCGAGGAATTAACCATTTTAGCCCTAAGGAAGGAATAATACTGATAGAGATCTGCTGCTGAGAGGTTAACTCTCGAAGAGTTGCCTGTTCAATGATATTTATCCCCTCTTGAATGGCACGTTGATAGCGTTTTCCATCTTCTGTTAACGTCATTTGACGTGTTGTGCGATGAAATAACCGTTTTCCGAGATAGCTTTCAAGGCTTTGAATACTTTGACTAACAGCAGAGTGAGTGACGCACAACTCATTGGCTGCTTTAGAAAAATTAAGGTGTTTACATACGCTGAGAAAAACAGGCAGCGATTTTAATGGCGGTAGATGCTTCATTTTCATTTGTTAGAAAAACTTACATAACCGTAAGTATATATCGTTTCTCTCTATTGTCGTTAAAAACTAAAATACAGTGAAAACAATATGAAATAGTCGTATTTAGCAGGATATCTAATTGAAGTGCTAATGACCTAACAAGAGAAAATTATGATGAAAAAAGCATTACTCGTTATCGATTTTATTAATGATATTGTCCACCCCGACGGAAAAATCCCATCATGTGCTTCGCATGTTCAAGAGCAAAATGCGATACCCCATACCAACCAAGCGCTTGCATATGCCCGTAAAAATGATTGGTTAGTGATTCTCGTTAAAGTCGGATTCGAGTCCCATTATTATGCCCAACCGAAAAACTCACCAATCTTTGGTTTGGCTAATCAATATAAGGCATTGCAGTTAGGCTGCTTTGGTACTGAATTTCATGATGATTTAGATGTACAACCGAGTGACTTTATTATTGAAAAACCAAGAATTAGCCCTTTTTACGGTACACCATTAGAAGCGGTTTTACGTGCGAACCGTATTGAACATGTGTATTTAACTGGTGTGAGTACCACTTTAGCTATTCAATCGGCGACCCGAGATGCACATGACCGAGATTATCAAGTAACGATCATTGAAGACGCTTGTGCTGCTGACAGTCAGCAAACACATCAACAGTCTATTGAGTTGCTTTCTCGACTTGCCGAAGTGATCAGTGTTGAACAGCTTACCTGTTAGTAATTGAGACAAATATAAGAGCATAAAGCCGATGAAAATGACATGGGGCTATAACCAGTGGCATATAAAACAGACGCTATCTGCATGGTGTGATGTGCCAACGCTTGTTTGTATGACGGTTGCTATTTTTCCCTGTTTCATTGTGGCGTGTATAACTGGCGATCATCGTTATCTGCAACTGGGGTTGGTGAGTGGGGCACTATTTTGTGTGCAAAATAGTTTAGGTTTGAGTGGGTTATTAGAAACGTGCTTACATTGGCTGGCTATTATTCTGGGTTTTACGGTCCTTTATTGGGTGCAAAGCTCTCCACTGTTGTTTGCTTTGTTCAGTGCTTTATTGGGTGCGATTTGCGCCAGTTTTTCTTATTGGGATAAAAATTTAAAATCGTTAGGAAATTGGATATTGATCCCTGCGTTATATTTAAGTTGTGAGCTTTATGATCGTGTAAACCCTCATGCATTTACTCTTGCGTATATAAAATTGCTTGAGCAATTACCCGTTACCTTAATTGGACCAATATTGGTTTTAGTCTGTTTAAATATGGCTAAAATACCGAAAGATCGGACATATGCTCTGATTGGTAGGGATCATCCCTATATCGTTAAAAAACAACCAGCGGTCATTTATTCGGTATTAAGTATTTTCTTCGCTATTTTTATGACCGCTGTTTTTGTTAAATATTTCGCTATAAAGCAAGGACAGTGGGTTATTTGGTCTTCGGTGAGTGTGATAACCGGAGAGCTAAGTAGCATGCATAAAAAGTTTAAACATCGAGGTAGAGGGGCGGTATTAGGTTTAAGTTTAGGAGGAGGGGTTGTTTATTTATCGTCATTTATTGGAAGTGTCACATTGCTTAATAGCTTTGCCGCTTTTCTTATTCCTTTAACTCTAGTCATTAAACCTTATCCAGTCGCTTTTACATTACGTTGTATGCTTATTGCCATTGCTGCTGGTTCGATGATACATACAGAATCAATTGCGATGGTTCGAATGTTCGATGTTGTATTGGGGGGTGTGATTGGTGTGATAAGTGTTTATGTCGTGACTTATGTTATTAGCCCTTTATTGAAAATTAAGAGAGAAAAAGAGGAAGATTGAATCGACATTTAAATATAAAATCTTTATTTTAAATTTAAAATGACTACTATCAATGAGTTAAATTGATAACCAAAAATTATAGAAAATAAACCTTTACAATTATTGGTTATAAGACAATAATGGCGTCGCTCTGTTGTTCAGAGTTATTAATGCAACATCAAGTAAAAGTAAAACCTCAGAATTTCTTCGTTATTGTCGTCATCCTCAGTGTTTCCCTTAGCTTCATCGTCACATTCAATAATTCAAGCTTTCAGCGCATCGTGATTTTTTATTGCGATAACTCATGAATTTTAAATTAAATAAGGGACACAATATGTCTACTGGTATCGTTAAGTGGTTCAACGAAGAGAAAGGTTTCGGTTTCATTACTCAGGATAATGGCGGCGCTGACGTATTCGTTCATTTCCGTGCTATCGCTTCTGAAGGTTTTAAAACTTTGGCTGAAGGCCAAAAAGTTTCTTTCGAAGTAGAGCAAGGTCAAAAAGGCCTACAAGCAGCTAACGTTGTAGCGCTATAAGAATTTAAGTTGGCGCAAATAGTTATATACTATTTGCGCCGCTTTCAAAGTAAAAATAATTAGTTATACCGTACCATCGAAAATAATAACCACTTCCAATATCTGCTTTTGTTTGTATTTGTCGTTACGTTCCTATTTCCCTCGTTACCTATAATAGATAGATTTTATACTCATTTTATAATTTAAATGTACTAAGAAATATCTTTCTTAGAAGTTCATTTAAATTAATGATAAAGCTAAGGATATGCTTATGTCTCGATCTCTTGGTCGTAAACGATTTTGGTTTCAACAAAACCGCCCTGTAAATACAATAAATACACAAAAAAAAGAAGCAGTAAAATAATGAACGTAAATTTTAACTTATTAAAAAACAAACATTCTTGGAACTCAACAATTCATCAGTTAAATAGTGATGTATTAACCCGACATGTATTAATGAAAGGGAATGTTGATAATGTGGATATTAATTTCTCATACTGTGAAAAAACCGGTAAAGGCGATATTACTAATTCCGATAATAAATTAATTGGTAATTTCACTATCTCATATTAATACTCAGAGAGTATTAAATTAATCGAATAAACACATTCGCTTAATTTAATAATCTTACTCGCTGAAAATTGAAATTTGTCATCTTTTTCGTAGAAGAAAACTGTTTATCGCTGCATTTATGTTGTTTTATCCGTGTTTCCCTTTGCTTTCTCGATAGTTCAAACATCGTTATTTCGGCCGTCGCATGTTGCGACACCTCAATGAAATACATATAAGGGACACATAATGTCTAATAAAACACTTGGTTTAGTAAAATGGTTTAACGAAGAGAAAGGTTTTGGTTTTCTAACTCAAGACAATGGCGGCGCTGACGTCTTCGTTCACTTCCGTGCCATCGCTTCAGAAGGGTTTAAAACCTTAGCTGAAGGTCAGAAAGTCTCATTTGACGTAGAGCAAGGCCAGAAAGGTCTGCAAGCGGCAAATGTGGTTGGTCTGTAAAGACTGACGATCAGGTAGCGGCGTCGCTGCTAACTGAACATCTACTAGGGTGTTTAACTAAAGAAGATATTAGTTAAATGTCTTACTTGCTGAAAATTGAAATTTGTCATCTTTTTCGTAGAAGAAAACTGTTTATCGCTGCATTTATGTTGTTTTATCCGTGTTTCCCTTTGCTTTATCGATAGTTCAAACATCGTTATTTCGGCCGTCGCGTGTTGCGACACCTCAATGAAATACATATAAGGGACACATAATGTCTAATAAAACACTTGGTTTAGTAAAATGGTTTAACGAAGAGAAAGGTTTTGGTTTTCTAACTCAAGACAATGGCGGCGCTGACGTCTTTGTTCACTTCCGTGCCATCGCTTCAGAAGGGTTTAAAACCTTAGCTGAAGGTCAGAAAGTTTCATTTGACGTAGAGCAAGGCCAAAAAGGTCTGCAAGCGGCAAATGTTATCGGGCTATAAGTTTATCTGCTGATAAGCATGAAATGCTGGCTAAGGCCGGCATTTTTTATATCTGTAATTTGGCGTCATTGATTGCGATGTAATACGCACGATATTAATTTTATGAATGGAATGACATAAAAAAATCCCCACTCAAAGAGCGAGGATTTAGGTAGTCACGTTATCGACTTAGTCGATTATAGAGCGTCTTTTTTGATACAAAGAACGTGGTATTTACCGTCTTCGATCTCTGCGCCTTCAGTTTCGTGTTCGAAACCTGGGAATTCTGCATCCCATGCTTCTAGTGCTTTCAAGTACTGGATTTGAGGACTTGTTTCGTCACCGAAGTTTTCACCACCCATTAGCATTGGGATGCCTGGTGGGTAAGGGATAACAGAGTTCGCTGCAACACGACCCACTAGCTTGTCAGAAGGTACTAGCTCAACTTCATCAGATACGACGAACTGGTAAGCAGTACGTGGTTTCACTTCCATTACAGGAAGGCTTGAGTAAGCATGGTTTAGTACTTGGCTTGGGTTATGGCGAACTAGGTATTCAAACATCTTGTTACCTAGATCTTTAAGACCAAGACCTTTGTACACTTCTGGTGCTGATGCAACTAGCTCAGGTAATAGTGTTTCGATATCTGCGTTAGCATCGTAGTGACGCTTGAATGACAACAATGTGTTGATCAATGTGTCACGCTTACCTTTAGTAATACCCATTGAGAATAGGAACATTACTTGGAAG
>NZ_PYOM01000003.1 GCF_003026365.1 Photobacterium angustum
ATAATTAACACTAATATCATCAGTGATTGGTGAATATAAAGAATCAACGATTTGTACGAACTGTTTTCCCTTTGAGTTGATAATTCCTATCTTCATAACCCTTACACTTTTAATGAACCAATCCCTATTAATTAAAGATAGGCATAAACTCATAAACGTAAAGATTAATTTTTAAACAGAGAATAGTAACCCATTTAAAACATGTCTTTATAACAGATCCCCCTCAAGTTCATCCTTTACACTTTTCCAATGGTTCATTCTTATAGTGCGTTAGAGTGGTGACGTTTTGATTAAAAGTTGATATATTATAGATAGTTAAGGAGTATCTAATGGCAATAACAATTCGTGATATCGATAAGCATTATTATATGATTGAGTCTCTTAAATCATTAACAAATAGCAATGTTACGACTAAAGCTCTCATAAACGGTGGCTATTTAGCAGTAGACTTAGGTCAACAATTAGAAGATGAACGACTAAAAAGAATAAAGGCAGAGAGTGAACTTCAGGAATTAAAGCAAAAATTTTCATCTTATATCAAAAGTAAAGAAGAGTTATTAGATGCATTAAGATAGATTTAATAACAAGTTAAAATTATCTTTAACTTGTTATTAAACATTTCATTTCGTATTAATTTTCAATTCATCAAATCGAGTCAATTCATCATACTCTCGGCTAAATGATAAATTCGTATAACTCGCAATACAAATTTCCGCAGTATAAGAAACAATACTTCCATCAACAAGATGGCCACCAATCACCTGCCCTTCTTTATCGGCTACCGATATATGAAGATGGACATGCTGTGGTGTTAATGTCCCTGATAATGTAAGAATTTCCAGAGGGCCTAACACCTCTATTGTCTTAGACTCATCAGCCAGTCGTATAATCACTTTAGACAAGCAACCAATACCTGAGAGTAAACTTCCTGCTTGGATCTTATTATCTTGTACAAAGTGAAGAATACTCTTTTTAAGATCTGTACCTTGGGTTAATCGAAACGCGTATGGAATAATCAAAATTGACTCTTTTAAATAGTGAGTGCAATAAACACTTTATTACACTTGCTTCCTATTAAGCACGTTTACCCTTTTTCGTTGGATGAGAACTATGAGGGAAAACATTACGAATTCGTTGCTTTGTTTTACTTGGAATATCCTTTGAAAAATCAATTTTTGTAGTGAATCGATTTTTATAAACTTTGATATGGCCACTAAAAGGTGTTTTATGTGCGATTTCTTTACACGCTGTTTGAAAGCCAGTAGGTACACTCCCTTTCGTTTTTATCAGTTCGCCATTTTCAAATTTCAAAACCATAATAGGACGATCTTTAAAGACGATAAAAATAACAACTACTGCTAAAACAAGTACATATTCCATTTGCTTACTCCTTAAACGTAACCTTTAAAAGAACAGCAACCACCAAAAAGTGTTATTTATCAAAGGATTCAATGTTTAGTAGTTCTGTCAGGTTATTTTTGATATCACTAACCTGTTTGTTAGCTAGCTCTGTTCGGTTACTTTCACTGATCAAATATTCGATAGTATCGGATAATGTAGAACCTAACTCTTGCGATTTTTCTGCCAACTTTTCCCAAACACGGAAATCTAAGTCAATTGACTTCTTACGTGTATGTACTTGTTCTGCATTAAAATGGCGTTTCCTTTTTGCTCGAATCGCTTGTTTAAGTTTATTTTCAAGTGCAAGAGACATATTAGAACTTATCCATTCAATCACTTTTGTTGGTTCATGTTCTATATCTAAAAGAGCCTCAACAGCAGCTTCTGCTTCACTGCGATCAATAAAGCGTGTAATTGATTCGCCTTCCTTGTGTTTTTTTACTAAATAAGCCCATTTCCAACCGGCTTCAAGATTTTCAAGCTGCTGATATTTCATAAAATTACTATTTTCTCATCGTCAACGAAAAACACGTTACAGTGTAACCCTAGCGTTCTGAAATAACAATCATCTATATAGAATAACCGATTGTTTTTATGAATCATAAATATAGCTCATAAGTTTCTATTATGAGCTCTTTGATTGTTTTATACTGCTTACCTTTTCACAGTAACAATAGAAAGCTAAATTTATGCATGAAGAATCTTGGCGTACAATGTTTCCTGATTATAGCCAGTACCAAACAACTCTAGATCATTATAGTAATCTTGAACCCGCGACAGTTGGTACTCTTCAACCTCGACTATCAGATGCCGTACGCCGCTTCAGCGCGCTTAATTTACAGCCTCGTATTCTACGTATTACGGCGCCTGATAACACCTTGTATCGTGACTATATTATTGAACTCATAAAAAAATACCAATCTCAAAGTAATAATAATACATCTAGCTCACAAACGAGTGAAAATGAGCAACCCATCATCATTGCGGGTGATGATATTACTGCTGAAAAACTATTTGGTGCCGTCTATCCTGCTCTAGAATCAAATAGTTTAGCAAAACCAAGCGTTAAGCATGGTTTATTACACCAAGCAAATAATGGGTATTTGATTTTATCAATCACCGCCCTTCTCAGTAATCCATCGCTATGGCCGCGATTAAAAAGCGTACTAATGGACGGCATGCTAGATTGGGAAGCAGCTAACAAAAAAGTACTATGCCCATTACCAGCAGCTGAAAAAGTAAATGTTAAACTGGTAATCATTGGTGATCGCCATTTAATGGCAGAACTTGATCAGGCAGAACCAGATCTTGCTGCTGGTTTTGCTATGTATGGTGAATTTGAACAAGATCTCTTATTAAACGAATCCAATCTTGAAGATTATCTTCGTTATATAAAGGCGATTATTACCCATCATAAACTGCCGGACTTGGCTGATACTGATGCTGTGACTGCACTGCTATGTGCAGGTGCTCGTTATGCTGAAGATCAAACACGCTTACCACTTTGTTTACTTTGGCATCTAAATCTATTATCTGAAGCAAGTATAGAGACAGACGGCAAAGTTTTAACAGCTACGAATATTAAAGCCTCACTTCGCGCTAAAGAATATCGTGAGTCTTATTTACCAGAACGCGCTATTGCTGATATTCACCATGGCCAAGTCCTTATTGCTAGTGAAGGTAAAGAAGTTGGTCAAGTTAATGGTTTAACCGTGGTTGAAATGCCAGGACACCCAACAGCTTATGGCGAACCTGCTCGTATTTCTTGTGTGGTTCACTTTGGTGACGGCGATATTTCTGATGTTGAACGTAAAGTTGAACTTGGCGGAAATATTCATGCGAAAGGTATGATGATCATGCAAGCGTTTGTTGCAACAGCGCTGGATTTAGATCAAGCCCTACCTTACTCAGCGTCCATTGTTTTTGAACAGTCATACTCTGAAGTAGATGGTGACAGTGCCTCTCTTGCAGAACTCTGTGCATTAATGTCTGCGTTATCTTCACAGCCAATTAATCAGCAAATAGCGGTAACCGGTGCTGTTGACCAGTTTGGCCGTGTACAAGCTGTTGGTGGGATTAATGAAAAAATCGAAGGCTTTTATAAAGTGTGTGTTCATCGTGGTTTAACTGGTAATCAAGGTGTTATCTTACCAAAGACTAACTTGAGCAACCTTTGTTTAAATGATGAAGTCATTGAAGCAATCAAAGCCAAACAGTTCCACATCTGGGCAATAGAGAACGTTGATGAAGCGATCCCTCTTTTAACGGATAAGCCATTCCGTAGCGAGAATGATGAAGATGAAACTATTTTATCTTTGATTGAAGAAAGAATTGATTATTTTCACCATGGTGACCTTTCAAATGAGATTGGTCTGTTAAATCGCCTACGTTTACGTATATCTAACTGGTTTGTCCAGAACTGATCCGAGTTGTTTAGCTTACACGTGTAAGCTAAATTGCTCCCATACTTTTGAAGGAGTAATTGATTCTAATGACACGCCAGCATTCTTATACACACGAAGAACTTGTCGCTTGTGGCAACAGCGAACTACACGGTCCTGACTTCCCATCATTACCATCAGATAACATGCTAATGATTGACCGTATCGTAAATATCACTGATAAAGATGGTGATCACGGTAAAGGCTTTATTGTCGCTGAATTAGATATCAATCCTGACTTATGGTTTTTCAACTGTCACTTTAAAGGTGATCCTGTAATGCCTGGTTGCCTTGGGCTTGATGCAATGTGGCAACTAGTTGGATTCTTCCTTGGTTGGTCTGGCGGTGAAGGCAAAGGTCGTGCACTGGGTGTGGGTGAAGTTAAATTCACAGGTCAAATTCTACCAACAGCCAAAAAAGTAACTTATGAAATTCAGCTTAAGCGTGTTATCAACCGTAAGCTAATCATGGGTGTTGCTGATGGCCGTGTACTTGTAGACGGTAAAGAAATCTACGTTGCTAAAGATTTAAAAGTGGGTCTTTTTAAAGACACAGACAACTTCTAATCAGCTTGATTAATCTGAATATTCAGCCCTGAGGCATTTATGCTTCGGGGCTTTTTTTATCCACCAGCGTAGTAACCATCAACTTCTTCTACGTGGTTATCAGTTATATAGCTCGAACAAATAAAAACAATGACCACCTTTTATTTGCAATCATAAAGGTAGTCAAATAAGTAATAGCATAAATTTGATTGCAAACCCTACAGAGAAGATTAAGAAGATATACCAATTATGCTATCAATTATGATTGTGTATAAAAAAGCCCCTTCTCCTAAGGGGCTGCAGAATAGGGTTAACCATGAGGGAGGTTATTATTTATAGAGACCTTGTTGTAACTCTTCTCTAGCGTCTCGCCAACCACCTAGCCAGTTAGTACGGGCATCTGTACCTTGGTACGGACATGCATCTGTAGAACGGCCATTTAATCCGGCTTGATAACCTCGAGCCTGCGCACGTTCTAAACGATCCCGCTTTTGTCTCTTCATAGTTCGGTCCTCATCCTTATCTGTATATTACTTTTCATTACGATGAAGTAATGATGGAGTTTTTATGTCTCCACTAATAAAAATGGGTTATTTCGAACAATTTATCAAATTTAAAAACGAAACAAGCCCACAAAATGTGAGCTTGTTTGTATAACGTAATTTATTTAAAAAATTACTTACGACGTCTGAAACCAATAAAGCCTAACGCTGTCAAAGCTAAAATGCCAAGAGAGCCACCAGAACGTTTTACTGGCTCTTCGTCTTCTGCTTTACGAACAATAATATCTTTATCCGTCGCATTTGCCTTAGGTACAAGTTTAATCGCCACTTGTTTTTCAGCTTTTTGATTTCCATTTTTATCTAAACATTGCGCTTGTTTAGTTAAGTTTTGATAACCACCAGCACAGTAATTTGCTGTTGCTGAAATGACACCAGCGGCGTTTATATCGGTTGCAGAAATAATACGGTATGAGTTTGCTACCGTATTCGCTGCACCACCATCATTGGTTAAGTCATCTAGCATCCATACACTACCAGCCTTTAGCGGCCCTTGAGCTGTAGAGCCTGCAATGTAGGTAAATGCACGATGACGACGCTCAGAGCCGTCAATCTGGTTCTTCGTTTCTGAATCAACCCAACCTACAACCTGATCATTATCATTAATTGCTGTTGCATCACCATTTGAACCACTGAAGAATAATGAGCTTACTGACGAATCAAGGAACTTAGTCTGATTCGTTGCTTTATCAAAGATAAACATTTTTTGTGGAATCGAACGGTTTTCAGCTTTATGACTCTTTGCAATACCGACAACTTTAAAGCTCGAGTTAATATCGTTAGCCATTGTGTATTGGTAATTACGATCATCACCGGTAGTAATCGTTAAACCAGGAACAAAAGTCTGCGTCCATTTAGTTAAATCAGCATTTGGTTCAAAATATGCGGCTTGCATTACATACGAATCATCTGTATCGGCAGATGCGTAACCCACAGCAACAGGCTTATCATTAACCATTGCAACGGCATTAGCAGATGCCTGTGCAGAAACATCATCACGATCAGGGTCAACAGCTGCTAAATTTGAACTAATAACACCTGATTTAACAAGATTACCAGTATTATCAACAACCCAGAAAGCAGCTTCATTAGCAAAAGTACTAAACTGGCACTCAAACGTACTATAAAGGTTGGATGAATTATCAGCACATGCCTTTAATACATCAGAATTAAAACCTACCCCATCTAAATTGATATCGCCAGTATTAGGTTCACGAGAGCCAGGATTATTTATAAATGATGGGGCAAAAGAAGAAGAACCCACAACTAACAAATTACCGTCAGTCGTTTCTACTGCCCCATTCGCTGTCGTTTGCCCCATATTTTTAACAAATGCATCGCCCGATACAGGCGCTAATAAGGATACTGGGGTACCATCATTATTTACAAAACCACGTTTAGCAAAAGCACGAGGATTTACAGAACCATTCTTAAATACAGCTGAAGTTGACGTACCAAAACTGTAATTACCCACGATACCTTCAAGAACGGCATCAGTAGTATTTGGTTCGATATCACCTAGTGTTTTATCAATTGAAGTATAGCCACTAGCTTTGTCCGCTTTGGTTGTAACAGCCATACCATTTTTAAGCGCCAGAGCATTTGAATAGTAACCATTTAACCAGGTCTGTTGAATATGTTGTAGACCACCTAAACCTTGACCGTCTTGTGGAGAATCAACATTATAGCCATAACCGTAATACTCGTTATCAGCCCAATCTGAACAAATATCATTAGCGTAACCAAAGGTATTTTTACAGTAACTATATAGCTCATTCAAATCATCAATGAACTGACGATTCTCATTATATGCTGTGGTGTCAGACAATGGCGTGCCTTGAGTACCACGTCGAACGGTTCCCGCAACATCATATGAATCAGCATTACAGTTGTTACCTGTAAAGCAATTCTCACCTTCAGCAGACGATTTAATACCCGTAGTAAAAACTTCAACCGGAGTATCTTTTGCATTTGCTTCCGCTTCAGGAAAATAATCTAGATCTGTAACCGTTTTTGATATTTCTTCATTACCTTTATCAACAGGTACAATATCATAAACAGCAGCGCTAGCTTGGGATGCACCAGCAACGAGGATTGCAAGTGTTGATAGTTTTAACATCTTATGTGGCATTAGGATTCCTTTTGCATCGCTTCCAATTCTTCCCATCGTTCAAAGGCAACTTCAAACTCTTCTTCAAGCTTAGCTAGGCCTGTAAGGATGGCTTGTGTGTCATTTTTCGGATCGGAGAAAAACGCAGGATCATTAATTTGTTCCTGAATCTTTGCGATTTCATTTTCCAAGTCTTCAATTTTTTGCGGCAAGCCAGCTAACTCATGTTGAAGAGTAAAAGATAGCTTCTTACCTGCGCGTTTAGGTGTAACGTCTTTTTGCTTTTGTGCTTGAGCAGCTTTCTTGCTCTTCTCTAATTCGATTTTTGCAGCCTGCTCTTTTGCTTGATTGGCATAAGAATTCGCACGCTGAGATTGTGCATCATGGTAACCGCCAACGTATTCGTTAACAACGCCCTCACCTTCAAAAATCCAGCTTGTAGTCACAGTATTATCAACGAATTGACGATCGTGACTCACTAAAAGTAACGTACCTTGATAGTTGGCAAGTATATCTTCTAAAAGTTCCAATGTTTCGATATCTAAATCGTTCGTTGGTTCATCGAGAACCAGCAAATTATTGGGTTTTAAGAAGAGTTTTGCTAACAATAGTCGGTTTTTCTCACCACCAGACAGTGCTTTAACAGGTGTACGTGCACGACGAGGGTGAAATAGGAAATCTTGTAAATAACCTAGCGCATGACGAGTTTTACCGTTAATTGTTACTTCTTGCTTACCATCAGCAAGGTTATCCATTACGGTTTTCTCTGGATCGAGAATTTCACGGTACTGGTCAAAATAAGCCACTTCTAGCTTTGTACCACAGTGGAAGTCACCTTCTGTTGCTTGCAGTTTATCAAGCATCAGTTTAATTAAGGTACTCTTACCACAACCATTAGGGCCTATTAAGGCAATACGATCGCCACGCATAACATTAAAGCTGAAATCTTTAACGATTTGCTTATCACCATAGCTATAACCGATATTCTTTGCTTCAAAGACAATTTTACCTGAACGGTTCGCATCTTGTAGTTGCATATCTGCTTTACCTACAACATCACGACGCTCTGCACGTTCATTACGTAATGCTTTAAGTGCACGTACACGACCTTCATTACGAGTACGGCGCGCTTTAATACCTTGCCTTATCCACACTTCTTCTTGTGCTAGTTTTTTGTCAAATAATGCATTTTGTTCTTCTTCAACACGCAATAATTCTGCTTTTGCTTCCAAGTAACCTTCATAGTCACCAGGGAAAGAGACTAATTGACCGCGATCGAGATCAACGATACGGGTTGCCATAGAACGAATAAATGCACGGTCGTGCGAGATGAAGATAATTGAACCACGGAAGTCTTTTAAAAAACCTTCTAACCATTCAATCGTTGTTACATCAAGGTGGTTTGTTGGCTCATCAAGCAACAGAATATCAGGATCACACACTAGCGCACGAGCAAGCGCGGCTTTACGTTGCCAACCACCAGACAAATCAGTCAAAAGTGTATTCGGTTCAAGCTTCAAACTTTCAAGTACTGCTGCAATACGTGTATCTAGTTGCCAGCCGTTGTGATGGTCAACTTGCTCCTGAATACGCGATAGTTTATTAATGTTAGCTTCACTAGGATCAGCGGTGACAAGATCCAATTGGTGATGGTACTCACGCAAAACACGACCGGCATCAGCAAGACCTTCCGCTACATAATCAAATACAGACCCTTCCGCATTACGCGGTGGATCTTGTTCTAAACGAGAAACCACCAGCTCATTTTGACGTTGAATACTTCCGTCATCGAGTAATACGTCACCAGCAATCACTTTCATTAATGTTGATTTACCAGCGCCGTTACGACCAACAAGACAAACGCGTTCATGTGGCTGAAGAAGAAATTCTGCTTTATCGAGTAAAGCATGATCGCCATAGGCTAGCTGAGCGTTACTAATTTTTATAAGTGCCATCGAAATTAACCAAGCTTATTTGTTATTAACCATGTTTCTAATGAATCTTTATCAAAGGGCCAGCCTAATTCTGAGACATTATGATCATGATCTTGAATAGAGAGCACAGGTATGGTTACACCGTAACGAGAAAACAGTGCATCATCAAATGCAATATCAACAACATCAACGTTGTCTTTTTGTCCAGCCTCTACGAGCAGACGATATGCCTGCTCGCAAAGGTGGCAGCCTTCCGTGCTATAAAGTGTGATTAACACTAACCTTCCTTGTGAGTAATAATCCAGCAATTATGAATTTGCTTATTCTTTGCAAAATCTAAAGGTAGCGTTTTATTAGAAATATTCTTCGCCTGTAAGCCAAGCTCATTGATCTTATCTAAATCCATCTTGAACTGACGTTTATTGTTTGAGAAAACAATTTGGCCATCAGGACGTAGCATGCGCTTTAGGTTTTCCATTAACATGATGTGATCACGTTGAATATCAAACGTCTGCTTCATACGCTTAGAATTAGAGAACGTTGGTGGATCGATAAAAATCAAATCAAAAGTATCATCAACTTCTTGTAGCCACTGTAGACAGTCAGCCTGAACATATTCATGTTGAGGGCCTACCTGATTATTAAGCTCCATATTCTCTTGAGCCCAACGAAGGTAAGTATTCGACATATCAACTGTTGTTGTAGTCTTTGCTCCACCTACCGCAGCATGAACAGTTGCAGAACCAGTGTATGAGAACAAGTTGAGGAAATCTTTACCTGTTGCCATTTGGCCTAGCATACGACGTGTAATACGGTGATCAAGGAACAAACCTGTATCTAAGTAATCATAAAGATTAACTTTAAGTTCAACACCGTACTCTTCAACAATCATGTGACGCTCTGCACTTGATAGCTTCTGGTATTGGTTCTTACCTTTTTGACGCTCACGGACTTTAAGAATAACTTTATTGCTTTCTACACCCGTTACTTCAATTGTTGCACGCAACACATCCATAATACGACGACGTGCTGTTTCTTCAGAAACGGATTTAGGCGCCGCATATTCTTGAATGATTAAGTAATCTTTATACTTATCAATAGCAGCGTTGTAGTTAGGTAAATCAGCATCGTAAATACGGTAACATTCGATACCTTCACGTTTTGCCCATTTATCTAACTTAGTAATGTTCTTCTTAAGACGGTTAGCAAAATCAGGCGCCACCTCTTCTTGAACAATGACACCTTCAGATTGACCTTCTTCTTTCTGAACACTACCCGCAGTTATCAGGTAAGTTTTAAGTACACAATCTAATGCGCCGTTGCGTAATTTAAATTGCTTGTCTGCACGCATACGCATACAACTTAACAATTCGTTCGAACCTGAATAAATAGCAGCAACAGAGCCAGCAAAAGCAAGTTTTAAACGGTTACCAAATTCTTTGTACAATGCGATAAGTTCAGGAGTTGTACCTAAACGTTCACCATATGGAGGGTTACAAAGAATAATACCTGTCTCGAACCCTTCTGGACGAACAAGTTGCGTTGCATCGCCGTATTCAAAATCAATCAGATCTTTAACACCAGCACGACCAGCATTATCACGAGCAATCGCTAATACACGACGATCCATTTCACGACCAAAGAACTTGGTAGTTACTTTTGCAGGACCACGACGAGACTTAACCGTTGCTTCTGCATGGATCTCTAACCAAGCTTCTTGGTCAAAGTCTTTAATAGATTCAAAGCCCCAACGCTTACGTTTTAGACCTGGTGCAATTTCAGCCGCAATCATCGCAGCTTCAATCACTAATGTACCTGAACCACACATTGGATCTAACAAGGCTTGTTCTGGTGTCCAGCCACTTTTCATAACAAGTGCTGCAGCATGGGTTTCACGCAGTGGTGCTTTACCCGCTTCACTACGGTAACCACGTTGGTGTAAACCGCTACCTGCCATATCAAGACCAAGAATACCTTTCTCACCAGATAGACGCATGTGAATACGTAGATCAGGACGCTCGCGGTCAATGTTAGGACGACGTAAATCCGCTTTTGTAAATCGGTCTACAATCGCATCTTTAATTTTCATTGCACCGTATTGGCTGTTACGGATTTCACGGTTAGTACCATTAAAATCGACCACAATACGTGTATTGCTATCAAAATAGTTCATCCAGTTGATAGCTGTTGCACCTAAGTACAAATCCATATCATCACGAACGTTAAATTCACTCAGTACTTGAATGATACGTGATGAGATGCGTGTCCATAGACAACAACGGTAAGCTGTTGCTTGTTCTGCTTTGAAACGGACACCGGCATGCACAACTTGAATGTTCTGTGCACCTAATTGTTCTAATTCATCCGCCAGCAAATTTTCAAGGCCGCGGGAAGTAATCGCTAGATATTGATTCATGGAGTTCTTTTCACACTAATATTGCGTCGAATTATAACCGAAATCACAAAAAATGCCTCGTCAAAACCATAATGAAATGGCTCATTTAGGAAAAAAATTCATTCTTCAATCAGTAAGTTCACATTCAAAGAGGATGTAACAACAAACATCTCTACTTGCTTGCAAAACTTTCGACTAATACAAAGCAAAAAGTCATATTTAACGATACTCATCAAAAAAAGAACAAATCAGGAATAATAAAAACCACCAATAAAACAATTAATCACCCAAGTGAGCATTTGTTTTCTTCTTTTCATTCAGCAAATTAGAAGCAAAAAAGCATTCAACCTCACTACCTAATATTTTATTCCGCCCTTGATGGAATAAAATATTCCAAACCTATTACATGACTACTATCTAGCTATTAACGAAGAAAAAAGAGGAAGGGAATACTAGTCAGACATAATGTAACAAAGAAATTAACGTCATAACCTAACAGGTTTTCCTTAAGTAAAGCAGTAAGTATTATCTGGCTATATATGAAAATTGTGAGATCTATGACCTGTTTTTAGTGTGATTTTCAACCAAAAAAGTAGTAGATATACCTTTCTGAGTAGCGATTAAGTCAGTTAACAAACACAAATATACACTTAAACCTCTCTTGAATATCTAAAAGGAATCGCAACTATCACGCATTACAGAAATTGATGATTCGGTATGTAGATAACTGTAATTATGTTGTAATCGTTAGTTACGAAGAAAATGAATATAAAAGTGAGAGATTTGGACGATAACTATCTCAATAAAAGATAATATCTTTTTCATCATCTAATGGAGAAAAGCATGCAAATACACTAAGGGAGTCTGTATTGGACAGTAAAGGAAAGATAGCAAATTAGCCTATGATTAACGGGCTTCAACTAAAAAAGATAACAAATACTGCAATCTACAGGGGGACTGATAAGGATATACGACAAAAATATGAGATGAAGAAGCGCTAACCTACAAGCGCAAAATGTCGCTGTTCAGTTTCTACAGAACAAGGAGCCATTCTATCATTCATAACTTTAATGGTTTCGCAGAACCCCATGCTTTTAACCCCATCTAAATCAACAGTGGCAACATCAGCAAGCATACAGAGACTCGCTACCCCACTGTTTTCAATCACAACGTAATGAGCATTGCAAGAAGCGGTCATTAGAGTAATAACTTGCCCCTGTAATGGTTCTACACCTTGTTGAGGTACGAAATACCAACTTTTTGGCATCATAGGCTTATGAAAACGTCGTGCGGCTGTAGCATTTAATGCTAATTCACACTTTCTAGCTGCAGAAATTGGCAGATGAGCAATCTGCTCTTGGAAGTTTTGATAGGCTTCAATATCATCAACATTAAAAATGTCACTTACTTTCGCTTCTGGAGTAAGCAGCTTACTTGGTAACGATACACGGAAAAGCATATCATCATTCAACTCAAGCATGAGTGAATTCATTTCAGCGTCAAAATACCATTTCCATGAATTATCTGGCTTTAACACGTTACTACTCCTGAAAGACAGTGGTTTATTTTGTATCTGTGATCATATGTTTGAATTTTAGCTTAATTCTACTCGCGTACTCATAAAATAAAAGGGGAAAATAGCGGCTCTATCACGAGTAAATCCGATGTATATTTGATACAAATAGGTTGGGCACTTAACTAAAAACCCAGCCTAGTATTCACCAAGCTGGGTTTTCATATGTCAGAAGATATTTAAATTTAACACTTCATTACTAGAGAGCTCGTCAGCAGTTAGAGACCGTTTACAATATCCTTAACTAAACGTGGGCCATGATAAATAAAGCCAGAATAAACCTGTACCAGGCTTGCACCAGCCATCATCTTCTCACGAGCAGCCATTGCAGAATCAATACCACCAACACCAATGATTGGTACGGAGCCATTTAATGCTTCTGACATTTTTCGAATGACTTCAGTACTCTTATTTTGCAAAGGACGACCGCTTAAGCCCCCCGCTTCATCACAATGCTCCATCCCTTGAACCAAAGAACGATCCAATGTGGTATTTGTACCAATAACACCGTCTATATTATTACGGATCAAAGAATCACAAACCTGCTGAATCTCATGATCATCAAGATCGGGAGCGATCTTAAGTGCTAACGGAACATACTTATCATGTTCTTTCGCTAATTCCGCTTGTTTTGCTTTAAGCTGAGAAAGCAGATCATCTAACGCTTCACCATATTGTAAGCTACGTAATCCTGGTGTATTCGGTGACGAAATGTTTACTGCAATATAACCAGCATATTGATAAACTTTTTCCATACAAATAATGTAATCTTCAACACCCTTTTCAATCGGCGTGTCTTTATTTTTACCGATATTGATACCAATGATGCCGTCAAATTTTGCTTTCTTTACATTCTCAACAAGATTATCAACACCAAGGTTATTAAAACCAAAACGGTTGATAATGCCTTCTGCTGGGATCAAACGGAAAAGGCGAGGTTTATCATTACCAGGCTGTGGACGAGGAGTCACTGTCCCTACTTCAACAAAGCCAAAACCCATTTCACCAAATGCATCAATACATTCGCCGTTTTTATCAAGACCAGCCGCTAAGCCAACAGGGTTTTTAAATGTAAGCCCCATAACTTCGACAGGACGTGCAGGAAGATTTTGTCGGTAGAAAAGTTCTAATGGAGTGCCAGTAAAGCGAGAAAAGTTTTCAATAGCGAGGTCGTGTGCTTTTTCAGCATCCAACTGAAAAATAGCAGAACGTGCGATACGGTATAACATTGTAACTCCAAAATAAGTCCCGAATAAACGGGATGGTATTATTCACAGTTATTCTGTTAACTTCAATCGTTATTTTTTTGATTATTATCAAGAAAACAGTAACTTAGAAATTAAAGCTTTGTTTAACAATAAGTTATAAGTTCGTAGTTTCACAAATTATTACACATATAAGCAATCGTTTTCTTTTTAGCTCTGAAAAAAGTCTCTCATTCTTTTTAAAACCTAGTTGTTAACACTTAAGTAGTGACAATGTAACACACCCCCATCATCTTAAGTTACATTGTCACGATAGTTGTTACACCGTAACTATCATCGCCTTATTAGACAGTTACTATATAGCCTAGCTACTGGATCGGCCTTGAGTTGAGATTAAGAATCGTCAATTCACGTAAAGCGACAGAGAACTTCGCAAACTCATGGGCATTACCAACTTTAAATTCAGCCAGTACACTCTCCCATCGATCAACCGCTTTTCTATGCTGTTCCATCCATAGTGATATACTCTCTTCTGGTTTAGCCGTACTTGTCATTAAAACCGCTGTTGTTAATTGTCTTTGTTGCCAATCTAGATCTTCACGAAATGAAGCTCTTGCTAATGCTTGCCAATTATTCTCAACAGCTTGGTTTTGAACTTGCTTTAAGAACCAATGAAGTGATAGTTGCGCCCCTAGCACAAAGTACACTCTTGCAATATGTGCTATATTAACTTCTACCTCTTTAGCAATTTGCGCTATATCCATGGCCGAATACAAACTGGTTAAGCGCGAAATGTTTTTGGCCAACCGCTCAGGAACACCGTTGAGGATCAATTCATTTGCTTGCTCTTCATGCTCTACCACTTCTTCAGTTACAAGGTAACTATCTAATTCATTTCGTAACTGCTCAACAAAGGGTTGATAAAACGCAATTTGTTGTTCAATACCTAACTTGTGTTCTCTATTGCGTAGAAACCATCGTGTAACCCGACGCAGCATACGCCGTGAACGATAAAGCATGTCATATTGCGTTTGTGCTGAAACTTGATTATCTAATGCTCTAATTTCACTAAAGATCTGCTCAAATTTAAAGATCTCACGCCCTATTGAGTAAGAGGCTGAAATTTCATTTATCGTTGCACCTGTTTCTTCTTGCAGCCGAGTAACAAAGTTGCATCCCATTTCATTCGACATCAAATTAGCTAATGATGTTGCGATTAATTCACGTCGTAATGGATGGTTTTCCATTTGTGATCTGTAGTTATCTTGTAAAAATTGGGGGAAGTAAGCAGGTAAAAGACGGGAATGATAAGGATCACTGGCTATATCGTGATTGACGAGTTTTTCTTTTAACACCATTTTACCGTAAGCCACCAGCACCGCAATTTCTGGTCGTGTTAAGCCTATCCCTGCCTTTTCACGCTCTACTAATGTTTCATCATCAGGTAAATATTCAAGGCTTCGATCTAATTTACCCTGTCGCTCCAATAAATGAATAAACCGCGTTTGCTCTTTCAATAGTTGTACTTGTTGTTGCTCTGTTACTGAAATAGATTCACTTTGCCGATAAGCATCATCTAATACAATGTCAGCAACCTCATCTTCCATCTTTTCTAAAATACTATTACGCTGTTTAAATGTCAGTTCATCTGCGGTCACTAGGCTATTGAGTAAAATTTTGATGTTCACTTCATTATCTGAGCAGTCAACCCCGCCAACATTATCGATAAAATCGGTATTTACTCGACCACCAGCTTTCGCAAACTCAACTCGACCTAACTGGGTAAAGCCTAAGTTTCCCCCTTCACCTACAATCTTTGCAGCAAGTTGAGAGCCATTAACCCTAACAGCATCATTGGTGCGATCACCAACATCGGTGTGAGTCTCTTTAGTTGATTTTATGTATGTTCCTATACCTCCATTCCACAATAAATCGACCCGCATTTGTAATATAAGTTGTATCAACTCATTAGGTGTGCAACTTTGCTTACGTGTTTGCAATAAGGTTTGTAGAGCAGGAACAAGCTTGATCGCTTTACTTTTACGTGAAAATATCGCCCCGGCTTCAGATAAAATATTACGATCATAATCTTCCCAACTTGATCGTTTAAGTTCAAAAAGACGTTTGCGCTCTAACCAACTTGCAGCAGGATCCGGATCTGGATCAATAAAGATATGCTGATGATTAAAGGCTGCTAATAAGCAAATATGTTTTGATAACAACATCCCATTACCAAACACATCGCCCGCCATATCACCAATGCCGACACAACTAAAATCGGTTGTTTGGCAATCTATACCTATCTCTCTAAAATGCCGTTTAACGGACTCCCAAGCTCCCTTTGCTGTTATTCCCATTTGTTTATGATCATAACCATTAGAGCCGCCAGAAGCGAAAGCATCACCTAGCCAAAAATCATAATCAGCAGCCAGTGAATTGGCGATATCTGAAAATGTTGCCGTGCCTTTATCCGCTGCAACCACTAAATAAGGATCATCTTCATCATGACAAACGACATTTGCTGGTGGATACCGTTTTCCCTCTAAGATATTGTCTGTTACGTCTAGCAAACCACAAATAAAACGTTGATAACAATGCAACCCCTCTGCAGCTATCTCTTCACGTGTTGTTAATTGAGGTTGCCGTTTACAAATAAAGCCACCTTTCGCACCAACAGGCACAATTACCGTGTTTTTAACCTGCTGTGCTTTGACTAAACCTAATATTTCTGTGCGGTAGTCTTCTTGCCTGTCTGACCAACGTAAGCCGCCACGCGCAACTTTTCCCCCACGCAAATGGACACCTTCCACATCGGGGGCATAAACAAAAATCTCATAACGAGGAATTGGAGCTGGAATTTCAGGGATAGATGATGGATTGAGTTTGAGTGATAGCCACGCTTTTTGCTTACCGCTATCTGTTTTTTGATAAAAGTTCGTTCTGAGGGTTGCTAAGATCATATCCATATAACGACGAATGATCCTGTCATCATCTAAACTATCAACATTCTCTAATCGCTCTACGATCTTTTTGATCAACAGCTGTTCTGCTTTCTCACTATATTTCGCTTTGGGATCAAAGCGTAATTTAAACAACGACACCAAATAACAAGCCAGCTGACAATGATTAGACAGTGTTTCTTCTATATATTGCTGGCTAAATGGAAAGCCAACTTGACGCATATAGCGAGCATAACTACGTAATATGGTAATTTCTCTACCAGACAAACCAGAACGCAGCACTAAACGGTTAAAACCATCACTTTCAAGTTCTCCATGCCAAATATCAGAAAAGGCATTTTGAAAACGATCTCTTGCTTCTGATAGGTCAAATCCATTTCTGACATGGTGTAACATTGCAAAATCTAAAATCCAGTTCACCACCCCATCCGCTGTGATCACTTGATAAGGCGTCTCTCCAATAACTCTTAATCCAAGATTTTCCAACATAGGCATCACATCAGATAAGTGAATAGGTTCGTCACGGTGGAAAAGTTTTAATTTAACAATCGATGAGTCTGCAGATTCCTCTTGTGGACGATAAAACAACATACCTAATTTATTATGTTCATCGAGACTTTCTAACTGCTTTATATCGGCAACAGCAGATCCTGGTAACATTTGTTCTTTATAAGAACGAGGAAACGCTTTTGAATAATTTTTTGCAATAGGAATACCCAAGCTTTCTCCATAATTAGCAATTAGAGATTGCGTTATCCGATCTTCCCATGAGGCTATTGCCACTTCTAAATTATGCTCTATAAATTTACTATCAATATCAAAGTTATTATTATTGACCCGCACGATATAATGCGTTCTTGCTAATGAACTCTCGGTAAAATAGGTTGTAAATTCTACATCTTGACAGGAGCCTAAATATTCTTTTAATACCTTTTGTGTTTTTTGTCGAAGATCTGTGTCGTAGCGCTCTTTATCCACATAGACCATACAAGAGAAAAACCGTCCAAAAGGATCTTTTCTTACAAACAACCGCAGCATATCTCTGTTTTGCATTCTAACAACACCTATGCCAACTTCTAGCATCTCCTCTTCTTTTGCTTGGATTAACTCATCTCTTGGGTAGGTTTCTAACTCATTATTAAGTGCTTTCCAAGAATGGGATCCCGGCGTAAATCCGCTAGCTTCTAAAATACGCTTAACTCGGTTTCTTATAAGGGGAATATGAATAACCGTTTGATGATATGCTGCTGATGTATATAGACCTATAAACCGATGTTCACCTATAACCTTACCCGATTTATCGAATTTTTTTATGCCTATATAATCAATATATGCTGAGCGATGAATTCGTGATTTAGCATTGCTCTTTGTTAAAATTAATAACTCTGTATTTTTAGCTTCAAGTTGAGCAGATTCAGGTAAACTCGATAAGAACATTGTTCGGGCATGTCCAGGTTTACTTAAAAGCCCGAGCCCAGCTTGCTTATTAGGGCTTAATTTATAGTCTCCTTTTACCGCCAATAAGTCATAACAATGGTATCCCATAAATGTGAAATTATGATTTAGCAGCCAATCGAGGAATTCTATTGCTTCTTCACAATAATTTTTATTAATAGGAAGTGAAGTAGTTTTTAATGACGTTTTGATCTGTTGCATTTTATTCTTCATTGGTTCCCAATCATGAACAACCAAATCAATATCTCTTAATACAGTATCTAACTCATCGTGTATCAATTGCATTTCATTTTTTTTAGTTAAACGGTCGACCTCAATATGAAAAAGTGTTTGTAAATTTCCTTTTAGCCCACAGGCCGTCACTATATTGTTATTTTTATCACGTTCAAAACAGTAAGGACCATTTAGCATTAAATGACTGGTTAGTCCGAGCCTATTTAACGTCATTCGAACAGAATCTACGAGAAAAGGTTTATCAGGCATTACAATTTCAACAACAGTATGTGTTGATTTCCACCCATGTTGACTTAACGTCGGGTTGTAAACTCGGACTGAAATTTGCTGAGGATCATTTTTAACAAGGTGATGCCATAGGCTAAGCACTGCACCATACAAGTCAGATTCATTTCGTTGAAATAAATCATCATCAGCCAATTGATTTAAAAGACTTTTAGCAAATACCTCGACCAGTGGTTGCTGAATGTCATCAACTTTGGATTTTATTAAATCGTATACTTTTTCAAGTAATACGGGAACCACGTTGTCTGGTGCATTCATAAGAAAATCCCATAACTTTTACTACCTTAGGTAAGTATAGGTATGCAATTTTCTCTCCGAGTTTCAAATAAAATACACGATGATAATTAAGCTATGATAAGAAATATAAACACTAATCAGACAATTTAGTTAGTGTGGTCAGTTTATTATTATCATCGACAGCAACTTGGAAACGCCCTCGTACACCCATTTGGGTTAAATACGGACGTAAACGCACAGCGGGCAATTGAAGTTTTAACCCATTCTCTGTCATCACAACAGCACTACTTGCTGCACCAGAATAGTGTTGTAAGAAAACTTGATAACTAATATTCACTCGAAAAGTAAAGCTTCGCATAATCCCTTTTATCTCGTTACTCGTTCAATAGCCCAATATAGAAAAAGCCAAGCCCCTATTACACACTCACTCATAGAAAGTGTTTAGTAATAAAGTACTTGGCTCTATTATTTAGCGAATTATGATTTATTGTTCAAGCGCTTTATGCACTTTCTCAAACAGATCTTTTGCTAAGTTATCTAATGCAGCTAACTTCTCAAGCTCGCTACGCATTAATTGCTGGCGTACTTCATCGTATTGGCGATACTTTAAGAACGGTTCAATTAAACGAGAAGCTACTTGTGGGTTACTGGTATTTAATGCCGTTAGAATTTCAGTTAAGAACTCATAACCTAAACCATCTTTAGCATGGAAATGTACTGGGTTATTGGCACAGAAACTCGCAACTAAACTACGAGTACGGTTTGGATTTTTCAAACTAAACGCTGCGTGATTCATAGTATTACGCACATTTTCTAACGCATTATCAGCAGGGTTAGTGCCTTGTAGCATGAACCACTTATCCATAACCAAACCATCGTGCGTCCACTTATCACTAAAGTCTGACATTTGTGCTGCGCGACAGACTAATTGTGCATTGTTTGCAGCAGACATCGCAGCCATCGTATCAGTCATGTTGTCAGCCGCTGCATATTGTGCAGCCACTAAATCATTACCTTCAGCCGTATGTGCTAGATAAGATAAACACTTGTTACGTAATGCACGTTTAGCCATAGCACCATGATCTAAACTGTATTCGCCTTGCGCTAAACTACGATAAATCGCGAGTAACTCATCTTCCATTTCTGTTGCTAAAATTTGAGTTAACGCACCAACAACCTTATTGATTGCATCCACATCTACTTGCTTGTACCAACCCGCAATTTCATTTTCGCTTGGCAGTGTTAGCATTTCGGCAATAAACGCTGGATCTAAATTTTCATCCAGTAAAGCTCCACGGAATGCATCTACTACGGCTTCTGGTAATTGAACTGACTCACCAGCTTGAACAGCTGCCACATTCTTACGGATGTATTTTGCCAATAGCATTTGGCCAGCATCCCAGCGAGCAAACTCGTTGCGCGCGTGGATCATCAAGAAGATCAACTCTTGATCTGAGTAATCATATTCTAAGATCACAGGTGCAGAGAATTCACGTAACATCGACATAACAGGCTGTTCAGCAATATTCTCAAATACAAAAGTTTGCTCTGCTTCTTTTACATCTAATACGTTGTGAACTGGCTTACCATCTGATTGCAGTGCAATAACCTCACCTTTGCTATCGTATAGTTCGATATCAAATGGAATATGAAGTGGTAGTTTTTCTTCTTGCCCAGCTGTTGGGGCTGTGTGCTGCTTTATAGTGACGTTGTAACACTTAGTATCTGCATCATATGACGTATCAACTGTAACAACTGGCGTTCCTGCTTGGCTATACCAGCGACGGAAGCGAGACAGATCAATACCTGATGCATCTTCCATTGCTTGAACAAAATCATCACAAGTTGCAGCTGTTCCGTCATGGCGATCAAAGTACAACTTCATACCTGCTTGGAAATTTGCTTCACCCAGCAATGTATGCATCATACGGATCACTTCGCTACCCTTTTCATACACTGTTAATGTATAGAAGTTATTCATCTCAATAACTTTTTCAGGACGAATTGGGTGTGACATTGGGCCACGATCTTCAGCAAACTGTGGGCCACGTACAATACGAACATTGGCAATTCGATTTACTGGGCGAGAGCCAAGATCTGATGAGAATTCTTGATCACGGAATACAGTTAAACCTTCTTTTAAGCTTAATTGGAACCAATCACGACAAGTAACGCGGTTACCAGTCCAGTTATGGAAGTATTCATGACCGATCACAGCTTCAATACCTTGGTAATCAGTATCCGTTGCTGTTTTAGGATTTGCGAGAACGAATTTAGAGTTAAAGACATTCAAGCCTTTGTTTTCCATTGCGCCCATGTTGAAGAAATCAACCGCCACAATCATGTAGATATCTAAATCGTATTCAAGACCAAAACGCTCTTCATCCCACTTCATTGAGTTTTTCAGTGAAGTCATGGCGTAATCTGCGCGATCAAGGTTACCTTTATCAACGAAGATTTCGAGTTCTACGTTGCGACCACTCATTGTGGTGTAGTTATCACGTAAAACGTCAAAATCACCGGCCACTAAAGCAAACAGATATGAAGGTTTTGGGAATGGGTCTTGCCATTGTACCCAGTGACGACCGTTGTCTAAGTCACCTTCAGCAATACGGTTACCATTGCTTAATAAGAAAGGAAATGCTGCTTTATCCGCAATGATCTTAGTTGTAAAACGAGCCAGTACATCTGGACGATCAAGATAATAAGTAATGCGACGGAAGCCTTCAGCTTCACATTGAGTACAGAAACCACCACCTGACTTATACAACCCTTCTAATGCAGTATTTGCTTCTGGATTTACGGTTGTAACGATCGTTAAATTAAATTGAGCAGGCAGATCTGATAATGTTAGGTGGTTACTTTCTTGGGTGTATGACGTCCATGCATTGCCGTTGACAGAAATACTTACAATGGCAAGTTCATCACCATCAAGTACAAGTTGGGCATCATCATTATCACTCACACGAATAACCTTGCTTTTCGCTGTCACCGTTGTATTAGTGTCATGAAGATCAAACGTTAAATCAATATCTGTGATAGTGTAATCCGGTTGACGATAATCGGAACGATATTTAGCAGTTGGTTGTAAAGATGCCTGCTCTGTCATTATTATATTTCCTTCCATAAGGGCTCTACTAAACCTCGCATTAATTAACAGGTATTAATAGAACGACAAATAATTTTCGTTGTTTGATACTATAACGCCCAAACAAGAATTAGTATCAACTATATACGATAGTTTTTATCTCTAATGGTCAATTTCTTAGTTTTCGCTATTAAATGATTAAAAATAGATCAAATATCAATCAGCATATTTAAATCCAGCAGTTAAAGGATATAAATTAACCAATTTTTCTATAGAAACTACCATTTAAAATAAAGAAATACTGTTTTACTCACCATTAATAATAGGTTCTCTTAACTTGATAATGCATGAGCGTTTAAATTTCAAACACTAAATAACTTTGATAATGTTCACTCTTGAGCAATAAACAACCAATCCTTTTATTTCTTATATATACCCTGAAATTACTTAGTAAATATATCCTTTTATTTACAATAAATTAGCACAGACGAATCAAACGACTGCATAAATAAACTATGTCTACTTATTTATTGTCCATAACGATAAGAGAATTAAGAACTGAAAAATTATGCATAAGCTATAGATTTAAAAAGCAAACTTCATGAACCTATAAAGCCTAATGAGAATGGTTATACTTGACGAACATCACATCTTAGTTCACAATCAGTCGTAACTTAAGGCATTAATAAACTCTATTTTTTTATTAATCTTCAATAATATAACCGATTGAATAATAATAAAATCGCGTTACACATAGATTTATTATCACTTCTAATAAGTATCTATAGTCAGATATGAATAATAACAGACACAACATTGGGGTTATCGATTCCCTGCTTGATACTGATGCGTATAAATTGCATATGCAACAGGCAATTTTTCATCAATACCCATACGTTGAAGCTGTGGCTGAATTCCACTGCCGAAGCGACGAAGATCTACGCCCGTACTCTCAAGCGATCAAAGATCAAATCGCAAAACTCGCAGCGCTCTCTTTTGCTGACGATGAAATCAATTATTTATCAACATTAACTTTTTTCAGTGCTGACTATCTTGAGTATTTACGCAATTTTCAACTAAATGCAGATGATGTTTGTGTTGATGATTCTGGTGAACAACTATCTATTACCATTCGTGGTAAATGGTTGGATGTGATCTTATGGGAAGTTCCTCTTCTAGCGATTATTTGTGAAGTGCGCTGTGCACACTTATACCCAAATGCTACGCCTGAAGATGCTATCAAACAATTACAAGAAAAAATTGCACGTTTCTACCACAATGCACAAGACACAGATCTAAGTGAGTTTGCGCTGGTAGATTTTGGTACTCGACGCCGTTTTTCTAAAGCCGTGCATCATAAAGTTGTTGATTACTTAAAAGAAAACATGCCAGAGTTCAAAGGTACTTCGAACTACTATCTTGCATATACTCGTAATTTAACACCGGTTGGAACTCAAGCTCACGAATGGTTCCAAGGCCATCAGCAATTAGCTGGTGAGCTTGCTGATTCTCAACAATTAGCATTGAACCGTTGGCTACAAGAATATCCTGACGATTTAGGTATTGCGCTCACCGACTGTATCAATATGGATGCATTCTTGCGTGATTTTGATAAACGTTTATCTCAACGTTTCATCGGTTTACGCCATGATAGTGGTGATCCTATTTCTTGGGGTGAAAAAGCCATCTCACATTACAAATCGTTAGGCATTGATCCAAAAACAAAATCACTGGTGTTTTCTGATAGCCTTACACTCGATAAAGCACTAAATATCTTTAAGCATTTCAATCATCAAATAAACGTAAGTTTTGGTATTGGTACACAGCTAACCTGTGACCTACCAAATGTAAAAACATTAAACGTTGTGTTGAAACTAACGGAATGTGAAGGTCGTCCTGTAGCAAAAATTTCAGACGAACCAGGTAAAAGTATCTGTCGAGATGAAGACTATTTAGATCAGCTTCGTACTGCATTTAATCTAGCTAACGAATAAAGCTTCATCTATATTCAAATTAGAAAGGCGAACAAGTTATCTTGTTCGCCTTTTTGTTTGTATATCATAACCAATGCTACTTGTTGATATAATAAAATTATGGGATGACCTTCCCTTTCACCACTAGCATTGTCTCTACATTAATTATTCTCGTTGCAATATCGCTTCCATTCCAAAATGAGTATTAGTTAACGTTAGCGTGTCATTGCTACTTAATTCAAATTCAGAATCGTGTTGCCCATCTTCATATAGTAAAACCAGTTGATTATCTTCAATGTAATAAATACCGCGATGCTCTTTTGATTTTCCTTTATCGTTTGAAACTTCAGCGGAGAATAAAAAATCAGGGCGTAACGTGAGCGAAAGCTCTGAAATACTGTGATCAACATCAGAACCTGATATCGTTGAAGTTTTCCAATTACCCGGTAGATTTTCAGGTGCTAGCTTCGTAAATCTTGCGCCATCCAACACGAACTGGTTATAACTAAGCATATAAGTATGCATTTGATCTTCTTCGCCTTCAGTGACAAAAGTAATATTGGTTTCGTCAATATTATACTCGCCAGACCATTGTTCTATTTTTCCATCAGTACGTAGCAAACGCATTGCAAATGCATAGTCAGATTTAAACATTACATGCATTGCACGATAACTTTCACCTTCACTTTCAACGCCCGCTTCTGTTGAGCTAAACCAATACCAATTACCTAATAAAAATGGATAATCAAACTCCGTAATATCGTCGGCAATAATTGGGCGGCTAAATGCGCTAAAAAAGAATAGCACAATAATAAAGAATAGCTTTTTCATAGGCTTCCCCTGTTACTAGAACAAAGTGCATGTACTTTAAAACTAGTTGGCAAAGCTATTTTACGATGAAAAATATGCGTTAGATCACACTTAAATATGCAACAAGTCTTAGTTGTGAGATTGTTACAGTAACAGAGAAAAATAAAAAAAGCGCCCCATGAAGGAGCGCTTATTTATGTGTTGCTGGATACTATTAGCAAATTACGATGATTTAATCTTAGTTAAGTCAGCCGTAATACCAATGGCTTCATCCAAATATGCATCAGGTGCTTCATAATCTTTTGGTACCGCATCTAAATCAGCAAACGGCTTTTTACCTAGTGCTTTTTGACGCTTATTCAAACGTACCAATCGATCAGCATCTTCTTTATCTTGCTCAGCTAAACGTGTTTTTTCATTTAATGAAATACTGTTGATATCCTTTTCCTTTTTATAGGTTTTGATATCTTCATTAATGAAACCAAACTCCATATCATTTTTAATTCGTGCAAGGTGTTCTTCATTTAACTTAGGAAGAATTGACGAATAATTATGAAGTTGTTTGTATTCAGCCGGTTTAATGCTATCCCACGGTAATGCATTATCTTCTACACTTTCACCTGTTTCAGACGGATCAACCGCTGTTGGGAAAGAGATATCAGGCACAACACCTAAATTCTGAGTACTACCACCATTAATACGGTAGAACTTTTGAATTGTATATTGTACATGTCCAAGTGGCTTATCGAATAAATCATATAAATGGTTTAAAGAACGGTGCTGCTGCACAGTACCTTTACCAAACGATTGTTCTCCAAGTACCACTGCTCGACCATAATCTTGCATTGCCGCAGCAAATATTTCAGATGCCGATGCACTATAACGGTTAATTAAAACAGTTAACGGGCCATTAAAGAAAACTTGATTATCTGAATCACTGTTTACTTTTACACGACCATAACTATCACGAACTTGAACAACTGGTCCGCTTGAAATAAATAAACCACTTAATGCTGTTGCTTCAGTTAATGCACCACCGCCATTGTTACGAAGATCAATAACGACACCATCAACTTTTTGATCGTTTAGCTTAACCAATTCTTTCTTGGTATCTTCAGATAAACCGACATAGAAACTTGGTACTTCAATTACACCAATTTTCTTGCCTTCAAAAGTTTTAACTTCCGATTTAACAGCACGATCTTCAAGACGGATTTTGTCTCGAATAATAGTGACAGTGTAACTCTTGCTATTCTTACCTTCTGGTAATATATCAAGAATCACTTTACTGCCTTTCGGACCTTTGATTAATTGGACAACATCATCTAAACGCCAACCAATAATATCAACAATTTTTTCGCCATCTTGACCAACACCAATGATACGGTCACCCGCAGCTAGCTTTTTAGAGCTCGCCGCAGGCCCACCAGCAACAAGGGATTGAATCGTCGTATAATCATCTTTCACTTGCAGCACTGCTCCAATCCCTTCTAAAGAAAGGTTCATTTCTGATTGGAATTGCTCAGCATTTCGAGGAGATAGATAACTAGTGTGAGGATCAACTTCACGCGAGAAAGCATTCATGTACAACTGGAATACATCTTCACTATGGGTTTGCGTTAAACGTTTAACTGCGTTGTTATAACGTTTACCTAGTGTTTCTTGTATTTCTTTCCAGTTTTTACCAGCCAGCTTTAAGTTCAACGCATCGTATTTCACACGCTTACGCCAAATTTCATTTAACTCAGCTTGATTTTTTGGCCACTCAAGTTCAGAGCGATCAATTATAAAGTCTTCATCTTTATCGAATTTAATCTCCGTATCTAATTGCGAGATCGCAAACTGATAACGGTCAAAACGACGTTGAAGGACTTTATTAAAAATATCAAATGCACCCGATGTATCACCAGATTTCAATTGATCATCAAACTGATTTCGCCAGCGTTCGAATTGCTTTACATCAGAAGCAGTTAGAAAGCTTTTATTGTAGTCGAGCATTTCGATATAACGATCGAATACTTGACTAGAGAATTTATCATCAAGTGAAAAATGCTTGTAATGAGAACGGGTAAAACGTGATGCTACCCTCTTACTCGCAGTTGCATGTTGTTGCTCTGGTGCAAGTTGCGGCAAATCACTTAATGAATACTTAGCCTCTAAGGCTTGCGCTGAAGCTGCCAGCATCATGCCGGCAGCTATCAGTGAGAAACGGAATCGACAATTCATGCGTCGCGCATTCTCCCTTTATGAACGCAGGTGCTCCGCTTTAACAGCCATTACTAAGCCGTTATTTAAGCGAACACGCACATCGTCCTTGTTAATTTCGACAATAGTTGCCGGCATGTTACCTGAGCCCATATTCACTTGTACGTTCTTACCAACAATAACTTCGTCAGCTTTTAGTACAGGTGTAGTCTCAACTGGCTTCTTATTAACTTTAGCCGTTTTTGGCTTAATGTTCTTAGGTTTAGCAGTTTTTGCACGAGTTTTTTTCGCATCGCCTTCTTTAGCAGCTTTAGCGATAGCCTGCTCTTTACGACGAGTACGTACTTTTGCTTTGCTTTCTTCTAAGGCTTTAAGTGCGTGATCAACGTGTTCTTGCTCAAGTACATCACACTCATTTCCATCAAGATCAACACGACTTACACCAGCTTTAACGCCGTGAAGGTAACGCCAGGAAGATGTGTATTGACGTAATGCTGTACGTAGTTGAGTCTTACTTACTTTTGGATCATCACTTAAGCGCTCAGCAAGATCTTGAAAAATACCGATCTTAAGTGGTTTAGCTTCACCCTCAATAGTAAAACATTTTGGGAAACGCTCAGCAATATATGCAATAACTTCTTTACTGTTCGTTAACTTTTCAGAGTTTTCCATGGACTTTCCTGACATAAACGAGATTTGCTCGTTATTAGTGCTTTGTTCAAAAAGAAATAGTGGGGCTATTATAATTACCTAATAAGGAAAAACCACCGAAAGCATGAAATTAGAGTACTTTTTGTAGCTCTGTAACAAAAGAAACTAGACCTTGTTCATCATTTTGGTCAAATCTTGACAAATCTGGACTATCAATATCCAGCACACCAATACATTTTTCCCCTATATTTAATGGGATAACGATTTCAGATTGACTAACTGCGTCACACGCAATGTGTCCAGGAAAGGCATGAACATCATCAACACGCATTACTCGGTTATCTTTTACCGCCGTACCGCATACCCCTTTACCGACAGGAATACGAACACATGCCGGTTTTCCTTGAAATGGGCCAAGCACAAGCTCATCATTTTTTAATAAATAAAAGCCAACCCAATTTATGTTCTCTAACTCCATATTCAACAAAGCACTAATATTAGAGAGATTGGCAATAAGATCTGATTCACCTTCAACTATTGCTAAAGCTTGAAGTGTCAGACGGTTATAAAAAGAACCTGTATTTTCCATAGCATACGCCTTACATAATCGTTAAAATGAAAACACTTAACAATAATAGGAATCATTATCACTGTGAAGCATTCATTCCCTACTATGATTAATTGGTCTTGGCTTTTTATTCAAGCTAAAAAACATCGTCCCCGTCTTATCACCGCGAATATTATTGCTGTTATTGCCACCTTGATTAGCGTACCAATTCCATTACTTATGCCATTAATGGTCGATGAAGTATTACTGCATAAGCCAGCTGAAGGGATCCAATATTTAAACCACCTTCTTCCCGAGCAATGGCAATCACCTACTGGCTATATCTTATTAGTGTTATTTTTAGTTGTCTTAATGCGAACCGTAAGCCAGGCATTGAACATTTTACAAAGCCGTCAGTTCACGCTTGTATCAAAAGAGATTACCTTTAATTTACGTCAGCATTTATTGGATAAATTAGGGCGTATTAGCATGCGCCAATATGAAGAAAAAGGCAGTGGTGGCATTACTTCACATCTTGTCACTGATGTTGAGACTATCGATAAATTTGTCGGAGATACGTTAAGTCGTTTTATCATCGGCTTGCTCACCGTCGTAGGTACTGCTGGCGTTTTATTATGGTTAGATTGGCGACTCGGGTTATTTATTCTTGTCATTAACCCTGTTGTTGTTTATGCATCTAAGATGATGGGCAACCGCGTTAAAAACCTGAAGCGTCAAGAAAATCAATCTTATGAAAAATTCCAACAGCGTTTAGTTGAAGTATTAGATGGCATATACCAATTGCGCGCATCTAATCGTGAGCGTGAATTTTTGGCTCAACTAAAATCACAAGCAAATGACATACGCCACAGTGCTGATAAGTTTGCATGGCAATCAGAAGCTGCAGGACGCATCTCTTTCTTATTATTCTTGGCAGGTTTTGAAGTATTTCGCGCCGCTGCAATGTTAATGGTGCTTTTTAGTGGCTTATCTATCGGTGAAATGCTGGCTGTCTTTAGTTACTTATGGTTCATGCTTGGACCTGTACAAGAATTATTGGGGATTCAATTTTCTTGGTACAGTGCGTCTGCTGCCATGCAACGTTTAAATACGCTGTTAGCTTTAGAAGAAGAAGTTCGCCCTACTGCTTCCGTTTATCCCTTTAATCACAATGAAGCACTAGATATTAAAGTAAGAAATGTTCGTTTTTCTTATGACAACGATAAAGAAGTGCTGCGAGGTTTAAATATTGATATCCCTGCAGGAAAACGTGTTGCTCTTGTAGGTGCGTCAGGCGGCGGTAAATCAACCTTAATTCAATTACTGCTTGGCATTTACCAAAAGCAATCAGGTGATATTTTTATTAATGGGCACACGATTGAAGCGGTCAGTTATGAATCTCTTCGTGAACGTATGGCTGTTGTGCTCCAGCAGCCCGTTTTATTCAACGATACATTACGTCATAACTTAACATTAGGTGGAGACTATACTGATGATGAACTCTGGAATGCGTTAGACATTGCTCAACTAACAGACATGACAGAGCGTTTAACACACGGACTAGATACTGAAATTGGTCGACAAGGTATTCGTTTATCCGGTGGTCAGCGTCAACGTTTGGCGATCGCCCGTATGATCTTATCTAACCCTGACTTTGTCATTTTAGATGAAGCAACATCAGCGTTAGATACTTCAACAGAAGCTGCACTTCATAAAGCGCTGAATGGCTTTTTAAAAGATAAAACAACCTTAATTGTTGCCCACCGTTTATCTGCCGTTAAACAAGCTGATTTAATCTATGTCTTAGAAGATGGATTAGTCAGTCAATCAGGCACACATACAGAGTTAGTGAGCCAACATGGGTTATATCGAACACTTTACGGTTCAATTCAATCACCTAATAATGATGTTGAACAAACAGATGAACAACTTCCAGTAGCAAGAATCGGTACAAAATAATATAGTACCCTTCCTTGACGCTCATGGGCTATCATTCACTATGTTTTTACAAACGTGTGAATTTTTATTTCGTGAGCGTTTTTATATCTCGCTCTTTTGCAAAGGAAACAACGTACTATGTCGACGGCCAGACGCTGCCCCGGTTGCAATTTACTCGTGCTCCCTGAGGTTGCTCAACAAGGACACAGTGCTTACTGTCCCCGTTGCCAAACACGTTTATATCGTGGGGGAACAGCAAGATTTAATGCGGAACTGGCGATAGCCGCAGCGGGTTTAATCCTTTTTATTCCAACTATTACTTTACCATTAATCACAATACGATTATTCGGTCAGATGATCCCAGCGACACTTCCATCTGGCGCCATCACACTTTCAGAAAATTTTCCTGGCGTTGCCGCATTAATTTTATTTTGTAGCGTTATTGCTCCGCTATTAGTCATAGGGGCGGTTTTTAGCGCCCAATTTTCCCTTAAATTTCGTCACTTTACTCTATTTAAAGCATCAACATGGGTTCTTCACCATTTAAAGCAATGGGTTATGCTCGATGTCTTTTTAGTTAGTCTCGCCATTGCATGTTTTAAAGTACAAGAAGTTGCAGAAATTAATATCGGTCTCGGGCTGTACTGTCTCATCACCTTACAGATATTATTTCTCGTGTTACTAACACGTATCAGTGTTCGTCGTTATTGGGATGCGTGGCAACCTGAGAATGAACATATAAGTGATGACTTAGGCACTCTTTGTACTACATGTCATTTAACACAAGAGCACCTGACCCATTGCCGCCGTTGTAACAGTGCGTTACACGATCGTATTCCTCATTCAATTCAAAAAACATGGGCGTATTTAATTTCAGCGAGTATTTTTATCTTACCTGCGAACCTTTATCCCATTTCAATTTTCATGAATAACGGTAAGCGTATTGAAGATACTATTTTTTCAGGTGTTGCCGAACTCGTCAAAACGGGAATGACAGGCATCGCAGCAATCATCTTTATTGCCAGTATTGTTGTCCCTGTCGCGAAAATTCTAAGTTTGGCTTATATCCTTTTAGCCATTCAGTTCAAACGAAAAACACACCATCTATTACGTATGCGAATATTTCGTGCCGTGCACTGGATAGGTAAATGGTCGGTAATGGATCTTTTTGTTATCGCCATCATGGTCACATTAATCGACCGTGGACAAGTTCTTGATTTCACGCCGGGACCTGGGGCAATTGCCTTTGCCGTCGTGGTAGTATTAACAATGTTAGCAGCAGAAAGTTTAGATTCTCGCCTGATATGGGACAATTATGAACAACGATCCAAATAACGAACAACCCAAGAAGGTGAAAATTCGCCGTGATCGAGGGCTATCACCGCTGTGGCTGTTGCCGCTATTAGCATTAATACTTGCCAGTTGGTTACTGTATAAATCAGTTAATGAAGCCGGTGAACGTATTCAAATTCACTTTAACGATGCTGTGGGCTTAGTCGCAGGAAGAACGACTATTCGTTATCAAGGTCTTGAAGTCGGTATTGTACGTGATGTCAGCCTATCAAAGGATCTTAAGAGTATTTACGTTACTGCCGACATTTACCCTGAAGCGGTAAATATCCTTCGTAAAAACACCCGATTCTGGCTAGTCAAACCTAAGGCCTCAATAACCGGTATTTCAGGCTTAGATACCCTTGTTTCTGGTAACTACATTGCGTTATTACCCGGTGATGGTCCTGAAGCAACGAAATTTACAGCATTAGAAAACCAACCTGCAGATACACCATTAGAAGATGGTTTAAAACTGCAATTAAAAGCACCGAATCTTGGTTCAATCAGTATTGGTTCACAAATTTTTTATAAAAAGATCCCTGTCGGTGAGGTTTTCAACTACACCCTTAGTGATAACAAAAAAGAAGTCATTATTGATGCACTAATCAAACCTAAATATGCCAATCTGGTTACAGGTAAAAGCCGTTTCTGGAATGTAAGTGGTATGCGTGCGGATATTGGCTTTAATGGTGTTGATGTGCAATTTGAAAGCTTGTCAGCATTAATTGCTGGTGCTATCGCCTTTGATTCGCCTGATAAAGGTAAAGTCATTGAAAAAAATCATCTGTTTAAGCTCTACCCTGACATCAATACAGCCGGTCGTGGTATTGCTATCACGATAACATTGCCAGATAACAATGATATTAGCGATTCAGGTTCCCCTATCATGTACCGTGGTTTGCAGATCGGTAAAATCACCGATGTAAGCCTTGATGAAAAAACCAATAAGATTATCGCACATGCCGCAATTGAACCTAGCATGCGTGAGTACTTAAATAGCGGCTCTCGTTTATTACTCGAAGAAGCAGAAGTATCACTTAATGGTGTTAAAAATATCGGTAATCTTGTACGAGGCAATTTCTTACGTTTAATACCAGGTAAAGGCGAAACTTCACGCCAGTTTACAGCAATTACCCGTGACACCTTAGAAGAGCAGCAACCCGGCGTAGCAACCTTCAAACTATATGCTGATAAAAGTTTTGGTATTAAACGTGGCACCAAATTACGCTTTAAGGGATTAGATGTCGGACGAATCACTAATGTTGAGTTATCTGGTGAGCGTGTAAGTTTTGATGTACTAGTTCAACCTGAGTACACAAACTTAATCCGAAGCGGCAGTCGCTTTTTCGTTGATGGTGGTGTCGATGCCAGCATTTCAAGTAAAGGTATTGATGTTTCTATTCCACCAGCTGATCAATTGATCAGCAGTGCGATTAGCTTCACCTCTATTGGTAGTAAAAAAATAAACAAAAGCTACACCCTATTTAAAAGCCGAAGTCTTGCCGATCTTGCAGATGAAAAGCTGAAAGGCTATAGCAGTATTAGCTTATTTGCTGATAAGTTACCTCCTGTATCTGAAGGTAGCCCAGTACTTTACCGTAACTTACAAGTAGGTGAAGTGAGTGATTTTGCTTTAAAAGATAACGGTGTAAGCATTAAATTAAATATCGAGAAAAAATACCGTCATTTGATCACTAACCACACCGTTTTTTGGAACCGTTCAGGTATTGAAGTAGAAGCAGGATTAAATGGTGTAAAATTAGTCACAGATCCCCTATCCACACTTATTAAAGGTGGTATTGCCTTTGATAATATCGAGCAAGTGACCAACCGTATTGGCTCTAAATACAAGCTTTACCCAAGCTTAAGTTCAGCGCAGCATTTCGGACAGTTGATCACTTTAACAGCCGATGATGCACGGTCTGTCTCTAACAATACAGAGATCAAATTCCAAGGCGTAACCATTGGTAAAATCATTAACATCGAACCTAATTTTCATACAAACAACGTGAAAATACAGGCTCGTTTGTACCCTAAATACGCTCAAAAAATTGCAAAGTCAGATAGCTACTTTTGGGTTGTTAAACCCAAAATCAGCTTAAGCGGTAGTGAAAACTTGGACTCGTTACTAAGCTCTTACATTGCCGTTCAACCGGGTAAAGGTCACTTTTCTGATACCTTTAAGCTAGGCTCTGCAGAGTTGTTTAATTCCCGCGTCACGATCGTGTTAGAAAGTGAAGAGCGTGATTCGATTAGCGAAGGAACACCACTGCTTTACCGTGATATTCAAGTTGGACAAGTGGTTGATGTTTCACTCGGTGATTTAGCTGACCGCGTTATTATAAAAGCCCAACTTGAAAAGCAATACCGCCATCTAGTGCGTAAAAACACCGTATTTTGGAATACCTCTGGTGTGAATGTTGATATCGGTATTACAGGTGCCAACATAAAAGCAGGTACATTTGATAGCTTATTACGTGGTGGAATTGCCTTTGCAACACCCGAAAAGCAACCACTTGAACCACAAGTTAAAGCAGGGACTCACTTCTTACTACATAAAGAAGCAAACCCTAAATGGTTAGCATGGCGTACTGCAATTCCTGAGCGTTAACAGCTAAAATCAAACAAAATAAAGAGCACTTCGGTGCTCTTTTTTTATTCAGAAAAAGCCTTTATTACGCTTTGTATTAGCAAAAACTGCAATTCATACCAAACTGTTATAAAATCAGCATCATTAGCTAGTTAATAGAGATCCTTCCTTTGCATCCGAATATTCACATCCCTGACGCATTTATCGATTTAATCAAGCAAACCATGCCTGAGCATTTAGATATCGATGAATTTATTGCTTGTTGTAAAACACCTCTTCGTCGCAGCATTCGCGTCAATACACTTAAAATTAGTGTTGAGGATTTCTTAGCGCGTGTTGCAAATCGTGGGTGGACATTAACGCCTGTTCCTTGGTGTGATACTGGCTTTTGGATTGAACGAGAAGACGAAGATACTGTTTCTCTTGGTAATACCGCAGAGCACATGGCAGGACTTTTCTATATTCAAGAAGCCAGCTCTATGATGCCAGTTACCGCGTTACTTAAAGATAATGACGCATTAGACTGCGTATTAGATATGGCATCAGCGCCAGGTTCCAAAACCACCCAAATTGCTTCTGCGATGCAAAACCGTGGCGCACTGGTTGCCAACGAGTTAGCCGCGAGCCGTATTAAAGTACTTCATTCAAACTTACAACGCTGTGGTGTTCACAATGCGGCACTTACCCACTTTGACGGTTGCGTATTTGGCACATGGGCACCTGAGTCTTTTGATTCAATATTATTAGACGCGCCATGTTCTGGCGAAGGTGCAATTCGTAAAGATGAAGATGCTATGGCAAATTGGAGCCTAGCTTCTATTGATGAAATTGCCGAAGTACAACGCAACCTTATTGTAAGTGCCTTCCAAGCACTGAAAACTGGTGGTGTTATGGTTTATTCTACATGTACATTAAACCAGAGTGAAAACCAAGAAGTCTGTCATTTCTTAAAAGAAAAATTTGGTGACGCTGTAGAATTTGAACCACTCAATACCTTATTTGATGGTGCAGAAAAATCACTTACTGAAGACGGTTTCCTACACGTTTACCCACAGATTTTTGATAGCGAAGGTTTCTTTGTCGCTCGTATTCGTAAGCTGGCACCTGTTGAAACCGACAGTGTAAAAAAACGTATGGGTAAATTCCCATTTGCTCAGCTTAAAGAGAAAGAACAGCAAGAGATTGACCAACAGCTTAAACAGGATTTAGATATTACCTTACCTGAGCAACATGATGTTTGGTTACGTGATAAAGAGGTTTGGCTATTCCCTTCTCAACTGCGAACGTTAATCGGTGAAATTCGTTTCCAACGTATTGGTATTAAGCTCGCAGAACAACATAAGAAAGGTTATCGCTGGCAGCATGAAGCCGTAATGACATTGGCAACAGGCAAAGAATCTACAGCTATTGAACTGAATGTTGAACAAGCTAAAGAGTGGTTCATGGGACGCGATATTCGCCTAGAAATCCCAGCAGGTAAAGGTGAAGTGATTGTTACTTACCGTGATTACCCTATTGGTATTGGTAAATGGGTGAGCAACCGTATCAAAAATGGCTTACCTCGTGAATTAGTTCGCGATACTAACCTATTTGATATTTAAGATAAAAATATTGTTAATTTCATAAAGCATCGTTAATGATGATTTTATTAAATGCAATAACTGGAAAATAAACATTATTCAACTAACATTGAAAGTGTAATCAAACTCCATTTACTAACCAGTTAGCGCAAGGCTCTTACGAGAGCCATTCCCCTAGGCCCGAGACAGGAGTCGTTTCGGGCTATTTTTTGCCTCAAATGAATCGTTGTCGTTAACTTTCAAATAGCAACGTAAGCACATAAGACATTGTTAATACTTACAATAGATATAAAAAAACCGAGCATTAAGCTCGGTTTAATTTCAACTAACTATATAAGCTGAAGTATATTATATACTCTTAGCTTTCTAGTGTTGTTTAGTGTTTATGTGCAACGATCTCAGCTTTCTTTAGCTCTTTTACTGACTTGCTTACTTCACGACGCTCTTTCGAAAGCTCTGCACTGATAATGATATGATCATCAACACGATCTTCGTAGTCGCCTTTCATATTTTCAACGATTTCAACGATTTGATCGTGGCTCATATCGGCCTTAATGTAATCCATCAAGTTCTCTAACAGCTCAACACGCTTACGGTTATCACGAATCTTACGATCGTTATCTAGGATTTCGCGTTTTAGTTTGTTTTTACGACGTGTTTGGCGAACGAGTTCAAGGATGTTGTTCATGTGTAGTCCTTAGTCTGAAAATAAAACCTTGTGAAACTGATTTAATGCAAGGGATAGAAATAATGCACTTCCTAGTACATAACCGTCGAGTCTCAGTTTATTACTGAAATCGTTATATCAGAAAGTCATTCGTAAACTCAAGCAATACTCATGATTAAATGCCCAATGATGATTCTATGAACATCAACTTATGTTTCTCGCTCAAATATCGCACAAAATACTCAACAACTTTTTGATATTTTACAATAAATCGTCCTATTTTTATTAGTAATTATGACAATTAGACAATCAATGTAATGTGTAATAACAAAATGGTATCTTTTGTGAAATCTCCCACAAAAAAAGCCTTCCTGTATTTGCAAATGGCATATCAGCGCCTACTCTTGAAATAGACCAGTACTCGTTTACAACAATGCAATCTGGACAAGGATAGCTTCCTAGAAGTGTTCAAGCTCAAATAGCGTAGTAACCCGATATTGGCAACACAGTGTTTGATGTAAAGTTTATCAGGAGAGAACATGTCAAAAGCAACAGGTACCGTTAAGTGGTTTAACGAAGAGAAAGGTTTTGGTTTTATCACTCAGGATAACGGCGGTGCTGACGTATTTGTACACTTCCGTGCGATTACTGGCGATGGTTTCAAAACCCTAACTGAAGGACAAAAAGTTTCTTACGAAACAGAGCAAGGTCCTAAAGGTTTACAAGCTGCAAATGTTGAAAAAGCGTAATTACTTGCTTATCTAACGTTACGTTAGTTCACATAGCACTTGATAAAAGGGTCGTCTCGGCCCTTTTTTCGCCAACAATTAATCTCCCCATCTTACCTCCCGCACCCATAATCGACTACATAAAAGCGATTTACCAGTTAAAAATGCAAGACTAGAGCACGATTATAGATATTGATAGACTTATTATTATTCAAATTCCCGACAAGAATTAACCACCCTGATTAATAAGATATCTATTTCATAATATTCTTTGCTTTTTTTTTGTAATACGGCTCACATTATAAAGCGATAAATAAGTAACTCACTTGCTCTTTAAAATCGAAAATGGCTTAATATCAGCGTCCTATATAACAGGGCTATTTATGAAACAAAGTGAAAGAAAAACTTCGTTACACTGTTCAAACGTACACAGTTGTCCTGAAGCGCTTCAATATTCTTTTGTACATAAGTAACACATTAATTTATTTCAGGAGACATCACATGTCTAAAGCAACTGGTATCGTTAAGTGGTTCAACGATGAGAAAGGTTTCGGTTTCATCACTCAAGATAATGGCGGCGCTGACGTATTCGTTCACTTCCGTGCTATCGCTGGTGAAGGCTTCAAATCTCTAGCAGAAGGTCAAAAGGTTTCTTTTGACGTTGAGCAAGGCCAAAAAGGTCCTCAAGCTGCTAACGTTGAGCGCATCTAATCTACAACGAACAGTTGAAGAAGTAAGGGTATCTTAGGATGCCCTTTTTTATTGCCGCTGAAAAATAGTATCAATCGACTTAAGTAATATATGCATGCTTTTTACGATTTAAGCACATCTTAATTCTTGGTGAGCCACATCCAAAATAATCGTCTTCTTGCTCTATCTCTACAACCCTAATATCTGATATAGCTTTATTGTCGTGTTCTTTGGGTGAACAGTTATTAAAATTCGATTGTAATCAGCTAGCTGTGCTAATGCCTCACTCAACAACGCTTTTCCTACACCTTTCCCTTGCATCTTATTTTCAACAGCAATACCTAATATCCACGCATCCCTCTGCGTTTCTGTTTGTCTATTAAAACTTGGGCTTGAGAGTACATACCCTACTACATGTCCACACTCTGAGACGGCAACCAATAACCCACTTGGCCAACAATCATATGCTTGGCGAAATAAAAAATCGGGATAACAATGATCACCAAATAGCTCACGCTCTAATTGGTACATCGCGGTAAGATCTGATTTTTCTGCTTGTCGTATTTTATATAGCACTATCCATTGCTCCGTGACGTAGTACAGCCAATAAAAAACCAGCCCACTTGCTTAACAAAAGTCAGCAAGATGAAGGCTGGTTTTATTCAGTAAAGATTAAAAGTAATCTATTACTTGTCAGCGCGGCTCATGAACTTTTGCTCAGCCGTGTTAACTTTAATTTTTTCGCCATTCGCGATGTATTCTGGAACTTGAACAACTAGGCCAGTTGAAAGTGTAGCAGGCTTAGTACGAGCACTTGCAGAAGCACCTTTGATTGATGGATCAGTTTCAACGATAGTTAGTTCAACTGTCGCTGGAAGTTCGATTGCAACAGGCGCGCCATCAACAGTAAGAACTTCGATACCTTTCGTATCTTCAGTGATGAATAGTAGTTCTTCTGCGATTGCTTCTTTGTTGAATGAGTATGGTGTGTAATCTTCGTCATCCATAAACACATACTCTTCACCATCGATGTAAGAGAATGATGCTTTAGTACGACGGAAATCAGCTAAGTTAACCATTTCATCAGCTTTGAAGCTTACGTCTGATTTAGTACCAGTAGCTACATCATAAATACGCATTCTGTAAAGACTTGCGCCAGCACGACCACTAGGCGTTAGCTTACTAATTTCTTTAACAAGACCTACTTTACCGTTGATTTCAACAGCAGCAAATTTTTTAATGTCACTAGCCTTTGGCATGATCATAATTCCAAATAAAAATAGTTGTGAGAAATTACACCAAGATACAGATTTATAGCAAGTGTTATAGTAGTACAAATCCTATTTTTTTGCGTTTACACATAGCTTTGCTCAAGGCTTAAACAAGAACATTCAACTTTCGGCTAATTCTCGCTTTATACTCAAATGTCCTGTGAATCAGGTTCGATGAACTCTGAAGTTAAACAATGATTACTAATAAGTTTGAGTTAATAATTAAATCACTAAATTTACATACATTAAACAATAAATACTGAAAATATTAATGTCTTAACGGATCAGTGTATAGCAAAATTACTTAGCTCTATCCATTATTTTCAGGCGACAGTTCTGTCACTAAGTTACCTACTTATAGACGCTATTGTTCTCATTATGAAAAGTTTTAAGTTTACTGTAATCAAAACACTGACACTTTGTCGACAGACGTATACATTTTATAAATGTATAGTTTCAACCACACGAACTGGTAGAATTCTTTAGATTACTTCGCTTAGTTAAATAGCTGTTATCTAACTAAACAGAGGAATAAATTTGCGAGATACAATTTTAGATACACTTTTTACGGTGTTAGTTTGCTTATTTCTTGTCTTTACAGCTGTTGAGGTTTATGAAAACCAACCTGATGGCGACTTACAAGATAATGTGCAGGATTTTGAAAAAATAGCTCATGAAAAAATGATAGAGACATCACCATTTATAAAAGATTATCTTAATAGATAATCGTTATATTAATCGCTAACTCTCTATTAAAGTAGTTATCCGGTAATGAAAAATTTTCCTCAATAATGTAGTGAGTGCACTTACAAACTCATACAGTAATTACAAAACTTGTATGTGATAATTCCAACATCAGAAAGAAGGTGTTCTTTAAAAATAAAATGAAATTTCAAAAAACTAATGAATTGAAATAATTTTTCACAAAAATACAGTTATACCTTTTTCTCAAAACTAATCAATTTGATTATGGACATCAATGGTAAAAATTAAGGACATTTAACCTCAAATGATAATTTAGCATCTTAATTAAATTATTAATTTGAACGTCTTAATAACTAATAGCTTATTACGGTTTTTAAATGTTACAAATAACATTACATCTTTTAGGTACAGAGTTCGTAAAAAAAACACGGTCATACCTCTTATTACTCTCATTGTTCTGGGGCATCATTGGATTTTTTACTTTTATTGATGGTCTTGATGGAAAGGTTTTTGACGCTTTTTGCTACTTTGTAATTCTTGAAAGTATTGCTACATTAGTTATTGCACCCAATAGCCATGGTATTCACCGTAAAGTACTTTTATTGAAAGGATTATTATTTCTTTTTAGTATCACACTAGCCTTTGTTGATGTAAAAGGAAGTAATTTCATACTATCCTTAGCTTTTGGTTTAATTTATCTTTCTATCGGTGTATTTAATATTGCATCTGCTATTGTAGTACGTTTCGTAATGTGGCGAAGAGTTATAATTTGGGGTTCTATTCAAATAGGATATTCTTTATTTTTAATACTTAATTATAACTATGTTATTTCATATGTTTTAGGTTTTATTATGATGACTAGTAGTATTAGAAGTATTATTGTGCTCATCAAAAAGAATCAAAGTGAAGATAATAATTCAACAAGAACAAGCCAACTTTCTAGAAAATATAATAAATCAAACAATAATTTTGATGCAGAGATTCAAGGCTCAAGTAAACATTTAATTATTCCTTTAACGGTTCATATTTGGACACCCGAAGGTTCAGCCGAAAACCCTTATATTCCTAGACCAGTTATCAACCGTTATATTGCTGCGACAGACATTAAAGGAATAATTTCAACAGGGCATGCTGCAATCGAGCTAGGTAGTGAGCTATATATGAGTTTATACCCAAAAGATGAAATTGATCGTTCACCTAAAGAGTTTATTCGTACTTTAAAAGCAACACCAGAAAATAATGTTTTAGGACGCTACTTACCTGACTATCAATCAGAGATTTCTGAATGGTGTGAATCTAATATAAAAATTAACTTTACAAAATATAACGTACAAGCTTTAAAGCAGTTCTGGGAAAAAAATTACCACAATCCAATTTATAATTTAACTTCGAATAATTGCTCAAGCAATACTGCTTATGCATTAGAAGCTGCTCTGGAAGGTGTCTTACATAATGAAAATTCAAACATATTTACATTTTTTAAATTTATTACAAAACCTGAAGTGTGGCTTGCCGCGCAAATTCGAAACCGTGCAATCATGATGGCATGGACACCTGGTTTAGTGATGGATTATACCCGAGCATTACACTCTATTGTTCAACCTACATCAAAACCATGGCACAAATTCAGTATTTTAGAAAAAATTACAATTAGAGATTTCTTTGCCAGTAATTAATTAAAATCAAACAATTATCGAGCAACCTTATGACTAAAGTATACCTTATATTATTTATTTCTGTTATTGCTGAAACATTAGCAACCACCATGATGAAAGCGTCTGAAGGGTTTACCCGAACCGTCCCAAGCCTTATCGTTATAGTTGGTTATGCAATTTCTTTTTATGGTTTATCTCAAGTAGTTAAGGCGATGAATGTAGGTATTGCTTACGCGCTTTGGGCTGGTAGTGGTATATTTTTAGTCTCGGCACTCTCATATTTTGTATATCAGCAAAAACTTGATCTTCCAGCAATGATAGGTTTAGTACTTATTGCTGTTGGAATTATTACTATTCAACTTTTTTCTAAGTCTGTTGTACATTAATTAAAAAGTCGATTTGATAGCCGTACTTAGTTAACAGCTGAGTGCGGCTTTTTCATAAAACATATTCTTCGCTATCGAAAAAAGAGAATCATCTACCGTTTAACCTTAAGCTTTGAAACCCTCTACAAAATACTATTATACTTCTCACGCTGCAAGTAATTAATAAGCACCCCACTCGTCATTAAAATAAAATTAATGATTAAAAACGATATTTATATATTTACCACCAATGAAAAACGTTAAACTTAGATTAATTAAAGAGTATTTAAAAAATCACTTCAACTTACTAAAACACTAAATATAAACTGAGAATTATAATCATGTAATAAAACTAAAGTTTACATTCTTTATCATTAATAAAGCCCTATACCTCAGCCAAATAATAGTCATTAATATCATTTTTATTAAATACAATCAATACTACTTATTCGCTCAAGAATAGATAAGAAAGATGTTGTATTAAACACTTTCGACAGTCGGAACTGCTGACTCTAATTATTTACACATTCTTTTAAATTATCACATATTCGATTTTAGCATTACCTATATAAACTTCATTAATAGAATCTATTATACGAAAATAAGTTAGTAAAATAAAAAGCCCATAATGATAAAAATGTAATTAATCTTATCATCATGGGCCGCATTGTATTATAAATCTGTTTTGTTTAATTTTTCATTGGCATGATATTTTGAAATATCATTCATTTATGTTTTTTAAATCAGGTATTAATCTTGATAAATTTAATTCTCTTTGATGATATTCCTTTTCCAACAATGTACTTTCTAACATTTCCTTTTGACTAACCTATTTGACTTTAACTCGCTTTCAGCAACACCAGCACCGTTTATTATTAGTCTTGTGTATTCACACTCCTTTTGCAACAGGCGACAAACATTACTTTAAGTGTTTGTCTTCTTTATCATTACATAATGGAAAAGTGATTGTGAACACCGCCCCCTTTAAGATTTCGCTATCGCCAACATTTACTAAAGCGCCATGTTGTGTACAAATCTTATCAACAATAGAAAGCCCCAAGCCATGCCCACTTTTTGCTTTATTACGTGCTTTGTCCCCTACATAGAAAGGTTCAAATAAGCGGGATTGGTGTTCTTTTGCCACGCCATCACCATCATCATGTACCGATATTAGAAGTTTTTCTTGTTCTGGTTTTACAATAATCAGAATCTGTGAATAAGCGAATTTCATGCCGTTACGCACTAAATTATCCAACGCGCGATTTAATAGCGTTTCATCTGCCAATATCATGTATGATTGATTTTTCAATATGAGCTTAATGTTGATACCAGTCTCTTTCTTCCAACGTTTCACCGCAGAATCTAAAAAACCACTAACTTCGATTGGTGAGTATGCTTTCTCTAAATCAATACAATCGAGTTTGGCATAATACAAAAGCTCATCAACCATTTTTTCCATTTCTTCCGTATCATCAACAATACTTTCAATGGTTGCTTTTTGTTCATTATTTAGCGGGGTATCTTTAAGTACTTCGGCTTGCCACTGAATACGAAATATGGGCGTTCGCAATTCGTGCGCGACTGCATTAGTCAATGAACGGTTGCTTTCAATAAGATTATGAATACGATCAGCCATAAGATTAAATGACTTATTCAATGTTCCTAAAGCACTACCACCTTTAGTATCAGCTCTTGAAGATAGATCACCTTCAGCAAAACGTAATGTCGCTGCTTCAAGTTTTTTGACTCGACGAAAAATAATCATTAGGTAACCTAGCGTGTATACAATAAAACTAGCTAAAATAAATACCCAAACAAGGTCCTCTTCTAAATCAACTTTTTGCCTAACTAGCGAGTTATTGTCTGCCGCATAATAATAAATATTATTGCTACCCGCTAAACGAAACCAAAGATCTCTTTCCTCATCATGAAAAATTAAACTATCTGGATGAGTGTCAAAGTATTTCAAAACTGTACTCGGTATCTTATCCTCATGATTATAAATAGTCAGTTTTTGTAAAGAAGTATCCACATATTGCTTCATCGCATTCTGAGCAGCCTCAAGACCTTGATTCTCTGCAATAAAGGCAATTAATTGTTGATGAGCACTTGCCACGTAATCTTCTAGTACATAATCATAATCAGTATTCAAATTATAAACTATTGTTTGATTGGCGATAACACCTAGAATAAAACAAAGTACAAGTCCAAATAAGGACTCTAAATAAATACGACGCATAATTTATCTCTTTAATTATTGTAATTTGATTTTAGTTATAACCAAGTAATAAATAAAAACACATTGCGCTGACATCGAATGCTTCAGGTTTCATATAGTGGCCTTATTAACAATGACATCTTGGCGACGTAATAACAAACAAAGGTTTATATGTGAATTATTTTCCGGTAACATTTTTTAGATACTTTAATTAATATGTAAAAAAGCCTTAAGTACATAACTTAAGGCTATTATTTCAAGAAATAAAAGAATTACAGAAAGCCATGGCTTTTGAAGACGACTCAAAATAGTAACTATCATCTAATTTACAAGCCATATTTTTATTGTTTTTTTCCACCTACTTGAACGTAATCAATACCGATAATTCGATTAAGAACACCTAAGACAGAAGTTGTATCAGAGTTTGTTGATTGAACAGTTTCAACAGTTGCCCCCTCAGGTATCAGTTCCATCACACGTTCTTTTGTATTTCCAGGCACTTGAAAGCCAATTATATTAAAACTTTCAGCATGGGCTGTATAAACATCCTTATTATGAGTAATACCGGAACAACCAGTAAGTAAAACAATACCGAAACCAAAAGCAGACGAAGTCAATAACTTTCTCATGCTACACCTTAAAGTAATTTTTTAATTAAATAGAGAACGCCCTACAAGCGCGATGAAAATTATCCCTAAATTTAATTATCATTACTGTAAGTGTTTGTCGGCTCAACCCTTACAAAGTGGAAAAGTGATTGTGAACGCCGCCCCCTTTAAGATTTCACTATCGCTAACATTGACTAAAGCACCATGTTGAGTACAAATCTTATCAACAATAGAAAGCCCCAAGCCATGACCACTTTTTGCCTTATTACGGGCTTTGTCCCCTACATAAAAAGGTTCAAATAAGCGGGGTTGGTGTTCTTTTGCCACGCCATCACCATCATCATGTACCGATATTAGAAGTTTTTCTTGTTCTGGTTTTACAATAATCAGAATCTGTGAATAAGCGAATTTCATGGCATTACGGACTAAATTATCCAGTGCGCGATTTAATAGTATTTCATCTGCCAGTATCATGCAGGACTGCTTTTTCGATATAAGCTTAATTTTAATATCAGTCTCTTTCATCCAGCGTTTTATCGCGTGGTCTAAAAATCCAGAGATTTCTATAGGTGAAAGTGCTTTCTCTAAATCAATACAATCGAGTTTGGCATAATACAAAAGCTCATCAACCATTTTTTCCATTTCTTCCGTATCATCAACAATACTTTCAATGGTTGCTTTTTGTTCATTGTTTAGTGGGGTATCTTTAAGTACTTCAGCTTGCCACTGAATACGGAATATGGGTGTACGCAATTCGTGCGCGACTGCATTAGTCAATGAACGTTTGCTTTCAATAAGATTATGAATACGATCAGCCATAAGATTAAATGACTTATTCAATGTTCCTAAAGCACTGCCACCTTTAGTATCAGCTCTTGAAGATAAGTCACCTTCAGCAAAACGTAACGTTGCCGTTTCAAGTTTTTGAACACGACGGAAAATGATCATAAGATAACCAAATGTGTATACAATAAAACTCGCTAAAATAAATAGCCAACCAAGGTCATCTTCTAAATCAACTTTTTGCCTAACAAGAGTGTCATAATCGGCCGCGTAATAATAAGTATTATCACTACCCGCTAAACGAAACCAAAGATCTCTTTCTTTATCATGAAAAATTAAACTATCAGGATGAGTGTTAAAATAGTCAGAAACTGTCTTCGGTATCATGTCCGCATGATTATAAATAGTCAGTTTTTGTAGTGAGGTATCTACATATTGCTTCATCGCCTTATGGGCAGCATCAAGCCCTTGGTTCTCTGCAATGAACGCCATTAATTTTTGATGAGCACTTGCCTGACTATCTTCTAGTACAAATTCATAATCAGTATTCAGGTCATAAACTATTGTTTCATTGGCGACAACACCTAGAATAAAACAAAGTAAAAGTCCAAATAAGGACTCTAAATAAATACGACGCATAATTTATCTCTTTCAAATAATTGTATGAGCGTAGTTATGACCATGCAGTAGAAGCAAATAAATATCCTTTACCTCGAATGGTCTGAATTTTTTCTGCTGGAACTTTATCATCACCTAATAATTTTCTTAACCTTACAACTTTATTATCAATCGTACGGTCAATTCCATCATACTCAATACCACGCAATTTTTGTGTCAAATAGTCGCGTGATAATGCAGTATCTGGAGTACTGGCTAATAACCAAAGCAGTTCAAACTCACTGTCAGTAAGTGCTAAAACTTTACCTGCTAACTCACATTTCTTATATGTGTTTTTCAAGGTAAGTTGGCCAAAATGTAGGTTATTTGCATCCTCATCCGGAATAACAATAGCCTCTTGGCGACGTAACAGTGAACGAACTCTTGCTAATAAAACTCTTGGTTTAATAGGTTTAGTAACATAGTCATCAGCACCAGTCTCTAACCCAGCAACTTGATCGAAATCGTCATCGCTAGCAGTAAGGATTAGGATCTTTCCCCTGTAATGTGCACGAACCTGACGACAAATAGTGAGGCCGTCAGTTACAGGCAACATTAGATCTAACAAAACAATATCAGGCTGTTCTTCAAGAATGGTCTGTGTTGCATTACTACCATCGTCAAGTGTTTTGACATCAAAATCTTGAGCTACAAAGTATTCTTGCAACATTTTTTGAAGTTTTGAATCGTCTTCTACAATGATCATTTTTGGTTTTGTCATGCAATTACCTGCCCTTCCGTATTTTTACAAAACAAGACTGCTTTCGTTTGTCTTACCTCTATGCCAACTATTGTTGCATATTTAGTTCATATAATTCAGAAAAAATGATTTAATTGTATATTTTAAAAGCACTTTAATGGTTAATTTTAACAATTGATGTTAATTTCAAAATCAGGACCAAAAATAAACACATACTCTTACAGAGTAACGAGGGTTAATACCAAAACCAAAATTTAATTGTGAACATCATTAATCATAGTAATACAAAATAGATATATACATAAATACCATACTTTTGATTGTCTCGATTTTGATGTCTTGGTGTGATTCACTTTCTTACTTAAAATTCCTTACTTAAATAGCACCATAACTATGAGTGCAGATAAACAAAAACGAGTTGCACTTTTTCTAACGATGAAATCAGTCAGTACACTAATAAAGATTATATAAGAAAATCAAAGACACTCCTTATAATATTGCTTTATATATGAATATTATATTTTATAAAAAATCACAATGATATTATTTTATAGTTTTATTATAATTACAGAAACCTGCGATTTATTATTGATTTTATCAAAATTAAATTATTAAAAATAGCAGCACTATTCCGAACTATTAAATAACAGTAAAAATTAACATATCGATAAATAGCACAGAAAATTGAAATAATACGCATCCTCTTAAAATACATATATGGCCCAAAGAAGGTCAATAGCAAATCCATATTTTCTTTGTCTTTATATTAACCACTATATTTAACCTACAGATATAACGAAGTGATTTCTACCAGATTACAAAACCGAAACTATGGAATCCTGTGAATTAAAGATTAAAGTAAAAATTATTCAATATAACGCATCTACATTAAAGCAGTAACAATAAAAAGCATGAACTGATATGATACCCACCATTATCCCTATTGCTGTTATCGTTATAATTTGAATCACTCTAATCGGCTTAAATACCGAGAAGCAACGATGCTGCAATAGATAACATAATTACCCCTACCAGTATTTCTAACACCTTCCATGCTTTAGGCTGCTTAAATAATGGAGCTAATAAACGCGATCCGTAGCCCAACGAAAAGAAAAACACAAAAGATGCCATGATAGCCCCTAGCCCGAATTGCCACACATAAGGTTGGTATTGGGTAGAAATAGATCCAAGTAGCACAAGTGTATCTAAATACACATGCGGGTTTAACCACGTAAAAGCCAAACAAGTCAGTACCGTTTTTAATAACGAACCTGATGTTTTTTTATCAGTAAGCAAAGTATGATCCGTCATCAATGCTGATTTAAAGCTCAACAGCCCATAAACCATTAAGAAAATTGCGCCACCGTATCGCGCCACTATTTCAATATCCGGATACTTACTGACAATAACGCCAAAGCCTGCAACACCAAAGCTAATCAATAATGCATCTGATAATGCGCAAACAATACAGATGATAAACACGTATTGATTCTTAAGCCCTTGTTTCAATACAAACGCATTTTGAGAGCCAATTGCTAGTATTGAAGATAAGCCAAGCGAAAAGCCTGCAAGAAAGGTTGCCATTACAGTACATCCATGTAAAAAGTGACGAGTATTAGGTTAATACCATTTATTTGCGTAAGTTACAAAGTAGTTAATAAATCAGCAAAAAATGACTAATTTCACCCAGAAACAACAGCAATAATCCACTTACAATCACACACAAACAGAGAACTGTGTGCTTTTTGTACAAAAATACATGTAAAAACACGCCACTCTGGTTTTGCCCTTCAACAAGTCTATTTCATTATTTATTTCTAATAATCAATGCATTAGTCCGCCTCACCATAATTACAATAAAAATTAACAACAAAAAATTATCGTTTTGCGATAATTTTTTATTTATTTAGTTTTGATTTATGACTATATTAGCAACCGAACCAACGCACAAGATTCATTAAATTTATAGAGGCATATAATGAAAAAAGTTTTACTGTTACTTGCACTTAGCTCTGTTTCTGTTTTCGCACACGCAGCTCCAGCTAAACATTCTGAGCAAATGCTGGCACAAATAGATAGCATTACCGTTTATTCAGGTGACAATGTTGATAGCCAAAAACAAGCGGACAAAACAATCAATAAAGCTCTTGTACCAAACTTTGAGAAATGTGCAGTTTACTTGCCTAAAGGTGCATCAAAAGCAAGTACTACTATCACCCTATCTCGCGATGCTGATGGTAAAATGTCGATTGATTGTGTAGGCCAATAAACCCTGATAAAAATACCGACCTGATGTAGGTCGGTATTTTTGTGTAAGAGTTACTACCTAATAAATGATTAGGTCAATTATGAACTAACTGAATTTGAGTTAGTTAAATAGCAAGCTCATTTGTAGATAGAAGTGTATTAGCAAGTTATTTTGTTAAGCGGCTAAGTATTAGGAAAATTAAGGATAACGCCGTTTAAACTAATATTTCTTCATTAGAAAATATCGATCATGACTCTCTGTATAACCAGGAATCTTACCTTTAATCTCAAATCCCATTTTTTGATAAAAGTTAGGAGCCTGTATTGATAAAGTATCAACTTGTGCAGCAATACACCCTCTCATCTTTGCTTCAATTTCTGAGTGTTCCATCAACTTACGAGCTATCCCTTTATTTCTTTCTTTTTCATCAACCCAAAGTACATTAATTAAAAAATTTTTATAAATAGTAAAGCCTGTAATGCCACCAATGAGATTATTATCTTCGTCACGATAGATTACAGATAATGACTGCTTTTTCTCATAACCTAAAGTGGATTCATTATGCTTTCGTACACCAGAAATAAGTGTTTCTAAAATTAAGGCATTTTCATCATTTAGAATTTCAAAATTCAATACTTAACTCCATTTAGTTTATTACGTTATTTTTATAGCATATAAACGCACGCCTCAGCGAAATTAAAGCCATAATCAGTAAAACTGGTATAAAAAATTTGCCCACATTTTTTTATCCGCCTTAAGCAGCCTTGTTATATAGTAACTCCAATACTTTTCGACATTACTTTCGCTCTAATTTATTCCTGAATTAAGAACTACTAATCATCATGCCCAGCAATATCCTGTATATCAGTAGATTTATTGAATACGGTCCCACAGGTGGAGCAAATGTATTCGCTTTTTTCAAACACTGCTTTTTCTAAAGGCTCTCCGAAACATAGATTGAGAAACCGCTTAACTCCAGAAATAAAGCCGCTTTTAGCCTTTTGAACCTGATTAGTTTCACCTAAGGCTTGATGAATATGACGTGTTATTTTCCCACAATTATCGCAGTTCAATTGATACTCAAAATTATCCATTACGAGATTCCATTGTTTTAATTAAAGCGCCGTATACAAAAGTCTACAAACACGTACTCAACTGCAAATCTATATAAAGTCTCAATAAGGGGCGTATATCAAACCACCAAAAACATCTTGAGTTCTTTATATTCACAACACTTTGAAAAGCAGCCTCAGTAACAAAGCATCCCATTTACTGCCTTGTTCTCAGTTTGCTTTCCTAATTGGATTACATATAAATAGCAAGCTAACACCGACTATTATCCTATGCAAAACGATAAGGATATATTTCGATGGAGTTCAAAATACTACCTAGCTATGACGCTGAGAATAAACGGCAAAGATTAGTTGGCAAAACTTGCTACTCACGAACAAAGCCAACTGTTTTTGTCCACCCTTTCTAATTTGCCTTGTTATATGGAATGTGTTTCAACATCACTTTTGTCACTAACAATCCTCATTTACGTCTTCTATTTCACTCGCAAAATTAGCCGTGAGATAAATTCCTCGCTACACTGTTTCAAACTAATACAACAAGGAAAGTAAACGATGATCGAAAAAGGCCAAACATTACCAGCCGCAGTGCTCAGTGAACTCACACATGACGGTATGGTAAAACACGATACCGCAGAGCTTTTTGCCAACAAACGTGTTGTGCTGTTTGCTGTACCAGGAGCATTTACTCCTACTTGCTCTGAAGCTCATTTACCGGTTTATGTAGTGCTAGCAGATGAGATTAAGGCAACGGGTGTCGACATTATCGCTTGTGTATCCGTTAATGATGCCTTTGTAATGCAGGCTTGGGGCGAAGCGCAAAACGCATCTGAAATTATGATGTTGGGCGATGGTGATGGTAGCTTTACTAAAGCATTAGGGCTTGAAATGGATACCGAGAACTTCGGTGGTATACGTTCTCAACGTTATGCAATGGTTGTTGATAATGGCGTGGTAACTCAGCTAAACGTTGAAGAGCCGAAACAATTTGAAGCAAGTAAAGCGGAAACGATCTTAGCAAGCTTGAAGTAACCGCAATAATGCTTTAAACATCAATAATATGGTTCAGTGCCTCGGCTCTTTCTAGTTAAAAGTATATAAGAGTTGGACAATGAGTGAATTTGGTATTTATTACATATACTTATCAGATTCACTCTTTTTTATATGTGTATTTTCAAAGAATATGAACGTCTTCATACATTTGCTAATAATAAAAAAGGCTCATCAAATTAGTGACAATGTCATAATATTTCGCTGAGTTTATTTCTCAACCATTGGTTAGCTGAGTTATGTTCATCACGCTTATGCCACATCATAATGTGTTTGAAAGGTTTGGAAGAAAATGGCAATGGCAGTATTTGTAAGTTAAATAATGAGGCATATTTTTCAGCTATGAGTCGGCTAACTGGCGCAACGGCGTTGCTCTCTGACACTAATGCTAAAATTGAAACAATAGATGCGGTTTCACAGTCTAAATCTCTTGGCAGAAAGCGTTCATCAGAGAAATAATTCATTTCAAGTAAGTCTATTCGCCTTTTCTGCATGAAGATTATTTTTTCAGCATAAAACTGCGCTTGCGTGATTGTCTGTTGGATATTGGGATGATCTTTCCGACAGACTACGACAATTTCATCATCGATAAATGATTGATAGAAAAAAGACGGATTACTGCGTAAACCAATATCAATGGCTAAATCTGCTTTCTGTAAACTCAGCTGGGACAACAACTCTTCTTCTGTATTAGGCGTCATATAGAGGTTTATTTTGCAATTCCCCATTGTTGGATCGAGCTCAATTTTATTTCTAATCGTGTGCATAACCACCTCATTTACATAAATCGTAAACGTTTGGTGATTTTGCACATCAAACTCTGCGATATTACCTAACGCGCTTTGTACTGTCGTTAGCGCAGGTTCTATTTCATTCACTAATTTAATTGCGGCATGTGTTGGACTAATTCCGCGCCCTTCTCTTACAAAAAGAGGCGTCCCTAGCTGAGATTGTAATCGCTTTAATACACCACTTACCCCTGGTTGTGTTAAACCTAGTGATTCTGATGCTAATGTGATGGAACGAAGACGATACACTTCTAAAAAAACCACCAGCAAATTCAAATCTAAATTTGGTTTCATCCTTGAGCCCACCCATAACTATTCATAATGCTTTGCATAAAGCATACTTTATATATCCCGATTTTTCATTGCCTTAGACTATAAACATCAACAAATCATTGAACTTATGAAAGCCATTGCCACGGTGTTAATAAACCACACCTGACTATGACAAGCTCTTTTCATTATCACAATGAAAGCGTAATTAATCAGGAGATGCTCTATGTTCTATTACCCCCATCACCAACGTTCATCCTACCTCCTTCACCTTCTGTTTATTAGTGTATTTAGTGGTCTTTGCTTAGATTTAGGCAGCAACTTATATCTATTATTCAGTGATCACCCACTAAATAATTTTGCGAGTTTAGGCCGTTATTTAGTTTATATCACTCAAGGGCATCCACTGGTTGAAGCTATACAACAAGTGCCAGCCGTTCCCCATGATGTTCTTATCGGTTGGATTGTGCACTTTAGCGTTAGCTTAGTTTATACCGTGATTTATATTAGCTTTGTTGAGAAAGGATTGTTTCTAAAACCAAGCCTTAAAAAATCGCTTGTTTATGCATGGTCATTGTTATTTTTTCCATTAGTTGTGGTGAGTTATGCCTTTGGAGAAGGCTTTTTCCACGTTAATAGTCCCAATATGATCCACGCGATTTTGTTCTCAACTTTTTGTCATACTTGCTACGGTATTGGTTTGTATATCACTACGAAAGTCCTTTACGCTAGTCGATTAGAGATATTCAAAGAAGCGAAAGAACATCATGAAAAAGCCGCGCATTAGCGGCTTAATTACATGTGACATAAATTTCACTCTGTCGATATTATATTTCCACATTAAATATTGAGTACTTGTTTAAATAAGACTATCACATTTCAAATTTTTCAGACTAAGTCCTGAACTAACTTCACAATTAACCATATCGGGTTAATCACATCAGGTATTTCCTTCGTAAACCTGCATTTATTGCTTTAATAATTAAAGGAGAATACATGCAATATTTTTCTAAATTATTTTTCTTATCGACATTATTTTCTCTTCCTGCCGTATCTGGAGAAAGCATCACTTATGAGGTCGACGATGCCGAATATGAAGGATATTGGAGTAAAATAGACGATAATGCTCCGCTAATTCTTATGCTTCATGATTGGGATGGTTTAACTGAATACGAAGTAAAACGTACGAAGATGCTTAATAAACTTGGATATAATGTTTTTGCAATTGACCTTTTCGGTAAGGGTATTCGTCCAACAGAAATACAAGACAAAAAGCAGCACACTGGCGAGCTATATAAAGATCGACAGAAGTTACGAAAATTACTGCAAGCTGGTGCTATGGAGGCCAAAAATCAAGGCGGTAATTTAGAAAACAATGTAATGATTGGGTATTGTTTTGGTGGAGCGGCAGTATTAGAGGCAGCCCGCGCAGCATTACCCTCCAAGGCTTATGTTTCATTTCATGGTGGTTTATCAACACCAGCTGGCCAAGATTACTCTAAAACAGAATCTCCTATTATTGTTTTTCACGGTTCGGCAGATAGCATGATACCAATGGAGCAGTTTGCAAACCTAACAAATCAATTAGAGTCTCATAAAGTAACGCATGAAATGATTACCTACAGTGGTGCTCCTCATGCCTTCACTGTATTTGGATCTGAGAAATACCAAATTGAAGCTGATAAAAAATCATGGATGCGACTAACTCAAATACTAAACTCAGTCACTCAGTAATGTCTAACGTCATATATTATAGGGTTTCACAATACCTCTCCTTTAAAGAAGTTATAGTGTAACCCTCTAAAATACTAATTTATGGTAACGTTTTAATTTTAATATCATTAATAGAAACTGAAATTGTAGTTTACGCAAAATTGGATTGGCTTATCACATAGTTATTAGCCACTCGATAAAATACCAACCATATAAATCGGCATTTTTATTCTTTGAGTTTTTTGTGCGATCCTTCACGAAAGATGCATAAAATATTATAACATCTTGCTGAGTTTATTTCTCAACCACATATTTGCAGGATTATTATCACTGCGCTTATGCCATACCATAAAATGTTTAAATGGTTTTGAAACAAAAGGTAGAGGCATTGTTTGTAGGTTAAAAAGCTCCGCGTATTTTTTCGCCATTAATGCACTCACCGTCGCTATAGAATCACTTTCTGAAACCAACGCCAACATTGATAATGTTGATGCTCCCTCACAGGTTATTTCCTTCGGCATTAAGCTTTCATCAGTGAAATAATTCATTTCGAGTAAGTCCAATCGCCTTTGTTGGATCGAGATTCTTTTCTCAGACTCAAATTGTTCTCGAGAAATGGATTGATGAATTCTTGGATGCCCTTTACGACAAACAACCACAACATCATCATCAGCAAATGGCTGATAGAAGAAAGCAGAATTAGATCTTACTCCTACATCAATCGCTAAATCGGCTTTATGTAAACTTAGCTGGTGTAATAGCTCATCTTCGCTATTGGGTGTCATATGAAGATGAATCGAACAATTACCCAATGTTGTATCAGCTTCAATTTTAGAACGCACAATATGCATAATGATTTCATTTACATATACCGTAAAAGAACGGTGTGATTGAATATCAAACCCCGACACATTTCCTAATGCACTCTCTACCTGAGTTAACGCCGGTTCAACCTCGTTCGCTAATTGTATTGCTGCATGCGTCGGACTAATTCCTCTCCCTTCCCTAATAAAAAGCGGCGCATCTAACTGAGACTGTAGTCGCTTTAATGCACCACTTACTCCAGGTTGCGTTAAACCCAATGATTCTGACGCTAACGTGATGGAACGAAGCCGATACACTTCGAGGAAAACCACCAGTAAATTCAAATCTAGTTTTGACTTCATAGCTCGCTCAACACATAAGTATTAGTGATATTTTAACTAAAATATACTTTATATATTCTTATGTGTCATTACCGTAGACTACACATACTGAAAAGGCATCCTCCTTCTCAAATTAATTTTAAATACTGTTAACCAAATGAATAAATGGATTTACCTTATATAAAAAGTACGTGTAGTAACGTATTTATTGATCATTAGCATTAACTATCACGTGGCTAACAGTACAGATATCAATAAAGGTATTAAGTAATGAAAAAGACACTAAAAACTATCACTATGGCTCTTATCTTATCAGCTTCTTTCGGTGCCGCTGCAGCAGATGGTGACTTTACTGGTAATGTATCCTTTCAAGCGCCACATACGCATGCCACCAATGCTCAACGTGTCGTACAAAATGGAATTGCAGGCGACCATAGTTCAAGCATTGTATTTAAAGAAAACGCACATCAATTATCATTCGCTGAAAAGTTAGCTTCTAATGGCTAATAAGTTCACTATTCATTGAATAAACAAAGCCGCTGTAATAGCGGCTTTGTTTTTATAATTTTTATAACATGACGTTTATTGACTACTTGTTTCAAACCGTATGAAGTGCATTTCTAAATCAATATCTATATCTAACCCCAGATTGAAGTTAACACCGCTGATATTTTTTATCGCTGAAAGCCAGAACCTAAGCCCAGATTCATTTTCTTTAAGCACTCTGATCTGCCATTGGCCAGGGTAACGAGTAACCACGTCTTTAAATGCGCTTTTACCCACCCCTTGTCCTTTGAATTTTCTTAATACAAAGAACTGTTCAATATCAAATACATTTTGATTCGTGGGATACTTACGCACTAATACAAACCCAGCCAGCTCTTGATCGGCATAAATAAAATAAGGAATATGATCATCATGAGACCAATAACTATCTAAAGATTCAGCCTTAAACGTGTATACCCCCTCTGCGTTTGGACTCCACCCCATAAACTCAGACATGTCATAAACGTAATAAGGAAACATGTTTTCCAAAATATGACGTGATTCCACTTCGATTTGTTTAAGCTGTACTTCCATGTTTCTCCCGTTGCTAGAAATAACATTCTTAAATTTTAATGCTCTGTGCCTTCATACACCCACATTGATTCTGTTTTACCTGCTCGTTCAAAGCCAAGCGCTTGATAAAACGCAATGGCTTCACCATCAGCAGTCAACATTTGTTGGTGAAACCCACTGTATACAGACAACATTGCTTCCATCATTTTACGACCAATGCCCTTACCCTGATCTAAAGGGTGGACAAGCATATGAGGATAATACACAACAAGATGACCGTCAGTGATGGCGTTCCCCAATCCGACTAACTTACCGTTAGCACGAGCAGCAACCAAGGTATGAGAATTACGTAATGCAGCTAAGAGTTGCTTTGGTTTATCTGCTGAAGACCATTCATTCGCACGGTACAATGCGATAACTTCGGTTTCTTCAACCACTCCATTAAGTTCGACTTGAATATCCATCTCTGTATTCCTAATTTCTTTTATGCCAAATGTTTGTATCAACGTATTCAATATGAATGCGGCTTTAAAAACATCCTTATCCAATTGATAAAAAACGTAACATCACCAAAGGTAAAAATCTACAGGCAGTAAACATTCAACACTCATACAGTTAGCGTGGGTATTCTTATAGGGCATTATTTAATATAAAAAGATCCCGTAACATGTTTAAAAAAGTCTGCTATTGGCTTAAGCGGTTCATTAAAGATCCCTTCTCGCATTTCCTTATCGCTGGCACTATGCTGTTTATTGGTTATTCACAGTATTACTCGTCTACTTCTGTGAATACTATTTCAGTGACACCGTCACAAGTTGAGCAGCAGAAAAAAGACGATACGCTTTATTTTGGTTCCCCCCCGTCGAACATTGCATTAAACAAAGACATTAACCATGTGGTGTTAAAACAAATGCTGTCTCAACAAGCATTAAAATTAGGCTTGGAGAAAGGCGATCCAAACTTAAATGAAATGTTGATGCAACGTTACCTGTCTTATGTTTCTCAGTTAGCTAAGATCAATGCCACCAACACAACCTTATTACATCAATACTATTTAACGCATAAACAGCTTTATAAACATCCCGATATGTACTCATTGTGCTATCACTTTTTGACACCGCAAGAAGTTCAGCATCCCATTTCTACGATGGATTCTCAGCAATGTTTAAGCGATGTGAGTAAGCAGGCATTACTGGCAAAGCTAGGTACAAAAACAGTAGACGCATTAGCAGCACTAGCACCCAACCAATGGTCTACACCGATTGATACGCCTTTTGGCGCGATAGCAGTAAAGGTACTCGATTATCAAAAAGCAGGCGTATTGAGTTTTAAGCAGGCTAAGCAACAATTGGCACACGATTTGGCCCGTGATGATGTTAATAACAAAATAGCCGCCGTTATTAAGCAGTATCACATAGCGTTACCCTCAGGTTCAGATTTTACCGTTAACACAAAGACACTATTAAACAATGTATAAGCACACCTCTTATTTTATGTGGCGCTTAGTTGTTGGCACAGTCGTTGGCGTCATGCTTTCGGTAATAATGACACCATTAGCAATGGCGCATCCTTATCAGCCCTCTGTGGGTTTGATCACGCAGCTAGATAATCAACAATATAAGTTGGCATTAAAGCTTCCAGTGATTGCTGGAGAACATACGCAAATCACACCAACCTTAACTAATGGCGGTACGGTACGTTTATTGTCATCACAGCGAAGTGACAATGGTTTTGGAATGGATGAACAAGATTATTTGCTGCAACTTAAAGCGAATACATCATCACCGACTCTTGTATTTAACGGGCTAAAAACAGGCCAACTACTCACGCAGTTAACGCAAAAAGACGGACAAGTTAGTACGCTTGCGCTGTATAAAGGGCACAACCGCCTACATTTAACCGATAAGATCTCAATTTGGTCAACGATAAAGCTATTTGTCACCTTAGGTATCACCCATATATTAACGGGGATTGATCACCTAATGTTTGTGGCGGGCTTATTGTTATTTACGCGCGATTTTAAAACCTTCTTAAAAGCCATTACCTGTTTTACTTTAGCTCACAGTATTACATTAAGTTTGTCTGCACTTAATCTGGTACATATTCCAGAACCGCCAGTAGAAACGGGAATTGCACTGAGTATTTTGTTTTTGTGTTATGAGCTTACTCGCCCTTATGACAAACAACACCCAACGTTAAGTCGAAAATTTCCATGGCTCATTTCGTTTTCCTTTGGTTTGTTACATGGGTTAGGGTTTGCCAGCGCATTAAAAGAAGTCGGATTGAACCAAACCAGCATTCCGTTAGCCCTCGCCTGTTTTAATATTGGTGTGGAAATCGGGCAATTGATCTTCTTATCGTTTCTTATAATGCTATTGAAATTATGCGCTAAAGTGCCTGTATTTCATCATAAGTTCTTTCAAAAAGTGCCTTTATATACCATGGGGATAATGGCGTCTTTCTGGTTTATTCAACGGGCGTACATTATGTTCCATGTTTTATAGTGGAAGTTACAGAGAACATATATTGTATTTTTGCTGCTAGCTTGCATTAGCCAATACTGTAATAGTGGTAAAACAAAAATAAAAACTGAAGTTAATAAAGGAAGTCATCATGTATATAGCAATGAATCGTTTTAAAATCCGTTTAGGCTCTGAACAAGAATTTATCGATATCTGGAAGAACCGCGATACCTACCTAGATACCGTACCGGGTTTTCAATCATTCAACTTGCTTCAAGGTGCATCAAACGATGAGTACACGCTGTTTGCATCGCACTCAGTATGGGATTCTCGCCAAGCGTTTGAAGACTGGACACAATCAGAAGCATTCCGTAAAGCTCATGCTAATGCTCGTGGTAATAAAGACATTTATTTAGGCGCACCAAACTTTGAAGGGTTTGAAAGCTGCCTGTAATGGGTAATAAATAGCTTAACCTTCCACAATTAATACTTGATAACCCAAACACTTAGATACAAGTGTTTGGGTTTTTATTATTCGGCGGATTTAGATAACAGCCAGATAAATCAACACTAACCGCTGATGTTATAACCCACCCGATAGATCAAGGTAGTTTCCGGTAGAGAATGATGATTTCTCTGATGCTAACCAGTAAATAGCTTCTGCGACTTCTTCAGGCTCTCCACCTCTTTGCAGAGGGATTTTACTCTTCAACCTTTCTATACGTTCTGGCTCACCACCATCGGCATGCATATCGGTATGAATTAACCCCGGACGTACACAGTTTACACGGATCCCTTCGGCTGCTACTTCTAATGATAACCCTTTGGTTAAGGTATCAATTGCCCCTTTTGATGCTGCGTAATCGATATATTCATTTGGTGAGCCCGTACGTGCCGCACCGGAAGATACATTAACAATTACGCCGCCATTACCACCATGACGAGTAGACATACGCTTCACAGCTTCTCTACTACAAATAAAGTAACTAGTAACATTGTTAAACAGTATTTCGTTAATTCGATCTGCCGTCATCTCTTCTAATCGTGATTGTTGCTTTAAAATCCCAGCATTATTAACAAGAACCGATATCGCGCCTAATTCCTTATCAACAGTCGAGAACATACGAATAACGTCAGCTTCGTTAGAAACATCTGCTTGAACCGTAATACACCGACCACCTTCAGCAATAATCCCTTGGGCAAGTGTATTGGCTGCCTCTGAGTTCGATTTATAATTGATACAAACGGCATAGCCTTCTTTGGCAAATAACTTGGCCGCTGCAGCGCCAATTCCTCTACCACCACCTGTAATAACAACTACTTTTTGACCGCGCATTGATCTTCCTTTCTTATATTTGCCATACACTTCTACGCACATAAGATGAAAAATAGAGCCATTCATTTATCTCATGTCTGTTTCTGTACTGACTTTACTTCTTAATACAAATATCTGCTCCTGATCTCACGATGCTTTATCTCAACTAAACGCATCGCTTTTAAAAGCAGATAATCCACCCTACAACGCCTCATTTCACACGTAACATGTTTGTTATAATTTTATTTCCCATTATGAACCAAGTTAACATTTTGTAACTTTATTTCATAATTAAATCAATTATGAATACATTAATTGCCTGTAAGCATGTAAATAAATACTTTTAGTAACTAAAGGATTCATTGAGGGGATGTTGTTGAAAGTTTATAAGCAAAGAAGGTCGGTATTTTCAAGACAATCACAGTTAATACAAGCGTAGCTTAAGATGATTTAGGCTCTATTTTATACTTTAACCTGTATGTAATAATCTATTGAGTACCACCTAGATACTGAAGATATCTTTAAACATCACAAGATAAAAAACCACCGTGATCACTCCTAATAGCCAAGCTAATACAGTAAAAACGATGCCAAAATACATCACTTTCTCGCTAACGAACTTAGAGATCAGCTTTACAGAAAGATAAGATGAAACGATAAAACCAGAAGCGACTATCAGCAAAACAACATTGATGAGAGGATGGCTAAGACTCTCACCATGAAGCAACATATAAGTACCAATCGTAGACACAAAAGACAGTACGGGGATCAGATATAAAATCAGAAATATCGCTGCAGTACTCACATTTACTCCATCTTGGTGTATGCGCGAAGACAAGTTGCCTGCCGTTTACCTTAAAACAGCACCTTACGCACCTAGCATTGCAAGGTAAACATGCCACAACGATAGATGTTACTAGTCGTGTATTAAGTCGCAGTACTAATATGTAAATCAATCCATACATTAACTTTCAAATATATAAAGCAGAATTGTTAACGGTTATTTGATAGTTACTCATACTGTACCGTTTAAAGAACAAAATCGTAACCATTCTAATTTATCTCCCCTCCTGCCTTGCCTATTTGCCCTTAAATACGGGATACTTAATGTTATGCGAGCTTAGGGTTTTACTCTGAAGCGTTTAACGACTTAAATACAATAAACTGCTGAATTTATAAGCGGTTTTAACAACAAGCCATTGCTTAGATAAAGAGTAATAATAACAACCGTAATGGCTATGGATGATTTATGAACGATAAGAACCAAGCAACACTTTATTGGATTGACTACGAGACGTTTGGCGCAAGCCCTGCCAATGATCGCCCTTGCCAGTTTGCGGGTGTCCGTACTGATATGGACATGAACATTATTGGTGAGCCACTCGTTATTTACTGTAAGCCACCAGCAGATTACTTACCGTCACCTGAAGCGTGTTTAATCACAGGTATTACACCACAAGAAGCGATGGAAAAAGGCTTATCTGAGCCTGAGTTTATTGAAGCGATTCATGCTGAACTGTCAAAACCCAATACATGTGTCATTGGTTACAACAACGTTCGTTTTGATGATGAAGTGACGCGCTATACCTTATACCGCAACTTCTTCGATCCATACGGTTGGGCTTGGCAAAATGGTAACTCGCGTTGGGATTTATTAGATATTATGCGTACTTGTTACGCATTGCGCCCAGAGGGTGTCAACTGGCCGCTTGATGATGAAGATCGCCCTAGCTTTAAACTGGAAAAGTTATCTGTGGCCAATGGCATTGAACACGCCAATGCGCACGATGCAATGGCTGATGTTTACGCGACAATCGAGCTGGCAAAAATCATTAAAACGAATCAACCTAAGTTGTTTGATTACCTGTTTGATTTACGTCATAAGCGCAAACTACAAGAATTAATCGATATTGTTAACTTAACACCGTTAGTGCATATCTCTGGCATGTTTGGAACCGATTGTGGCAATACAAGCTGGATTGTGCCTGTGGCATGGCATCCTGATAATAAGAACGCTGTTATTACAGTGAACCTTGCGCTTGATCCTACCCCATTAATTGAGCTTGATGCCGACCAACTGCGTGAGCGTTTATATACTAAGCGTGTTGATTTAGCGCCTGATGAATTACCAGTGCCCGTTAAAGAAGTGCATTTGAACAAATGTCCTGTTCTTGCCCCAGCTAAAACATTAAAAGCAGAAGATGCCGCACGTTTAGGGATTGATAGAGAGCAATGTTTAAAGAACCTTGCCTTGATTAAGCAGCACCCTGAAATTCGTGAAAAGTTAATCGAAATGTTTAGTGTCAAACGTGAATATGCGGCTAACGATAATGTTGATGCGATGCTATACGATGGGTTCTTTTCAACAGCTGATCGTTCAACCATGGATATTATCCGTGAAACAGCACCCGATCAGTTAGCTTCACTTGAAATCAATGTCGATGACAAACGTATTAAGCCGTTGTTATTCCGCTATCGTGCCCGTAACTTCCCTATGACGCTAAGTTATGAAGAGCAAGTACGCTGGAAGCATCATTGTCAGGATTTCTTTGAAATGAATATGCCGAAGTATATGGAAAACTTTGAGGCTGTCGCCTACGAGCATGAATCTGACGAAAATAAGATGAAAGTTTTAAAATCTCTCTATGACTATGTTTCTAAATTGGTTTAAACCTTTTTATTAATACGATAGCGATAAATGAAGCCTATTACGTGATTTTCTTTTTGAATGTCGCGAATAGGCTTCTTTTTTTTAAGATTTTTATATAGTGATTTATTTGATGATTACGTCATTAACGTTAACAATTAAAGACAACATTAAAGCGGTTCACTGATTTGAGTTTATTAATAACGAAATAGTGATTATTGATACCGTTACGCTTGAGATCTATTAAACGGTAGGTGTGCACTATGACAACGCAAACCTTATTGAAATGTTATAGCTACGACACAATAGATTTTTTTCCTGAAAAGCATCTATTAATATGGAAAGATCATACGCAAACATTATTAACGCGAGAGGAATCTCGGTTATTAGAAGTGTTATGTCTCTTTGCTGGTGAAGTGATTGGGGCTGATTCACTCTACCGTAAAACATTTACGTCATTAGATGCGTTTGAAGAAACCAGTGATCACAATTATGATTTGAACTTACTACTGGTATCACTCACAGGTAAGTTACAATGTAACGGAGTAATGGCAATACCTATTCATGTTGTCCCTCACCATGGCTTCCGTGTGCCACTACCGACGAAAACATCACGTCGATTGCCTTTTACTACTCGTCCGTGCCCTAATACCGTTCCCTCTAAAAAAAAGACATTGTTATTCAACAAAGCATGGTTTAAGTATGTTGTGATTGATTTCATTTGGCTAAAAGTTACGATTCTTTTAACACTCGCTGCTCTCATTGGTCTATTTTTGTGGTATTAATCACCAATAAATATCTCATTATCTATATTTTCTTATCAATTATCTAAATGATGCTCTTTTTTGTGTGACAAACAGCGCATTTATTTGTATGATAAATTAAATTCTCTAGCATTACCTTTTTTACTATGGATTACATTCGATCTTTTGCCATTGTTATGTTTTGCTTTTTATTAGGTCAAGGCATACAACACCTTACGCACTTGCCTATTCCAGGCAGTATTATTGGCTTGTTCTTGTTGTTTTTTGGCCTTGTTACTGGCATATGCAAAACAAAATGGGTCGATAAAACCTGTAATTTACTCATCAAACACATGGCATTGTTATTCGTGCCAGTTGGGGTTGGCTTAATGAACTACCTCGGTTTAATTGAGCACAATGCAACTATCATCTTTGCGAGCACATTAGGCAGCACATTAATCGTACTGCTTGTGATCGGCCTTGCGCTTCACCATAAGGAAAAAGAGTCATGATCTGGTTAGTTGCAACGATAGTGGTATTTTACAGCATGCGCTATTTAGCGATGAAGATTCGTAATCCACTTTTCAATCCATTGCTCATTTCGCTGATTATTTTAATTGCTGCACTGCGTTGGTTGCAGGTGCCGTATGAAACCTATTTTGCTGATAACGAAATAATTAACTACTTGTTAGGTCCTGCGGTAGTGGCTTTAGCCTTGCCTTTATATCAGCAACTGCCTTTAATTAAGCGTAAGTGGAAAACTATTTTAAGTGCTTGTTTTGTTGGTAGTATCTTGTCGATGATATTTGGTACATCCATTGCTTTTTTAATGGGTGCCGATGCTCAACTTGCAGCTAGTATTTTACCTAAATCAATTACTACACCACTTGCGATGGCGGCCTCTCAGCAAATCGGGGGCATTCCTGCCATTACAGCAGCAATGGTGATTATTGTTGGTTTATTTGGTGCGGTATTAGGATATCCTGTGATGAAGCTATTTCGTATCCATCACCCTTTGGCGAAAGGTTTGTCTATCGGTACGGTATCTCATGCTTTAGGAACGGCAAAAGCTGTCGAACAAGATTATCAAGAAGGGGCATTTAGTTCATTAGCGTTAGTGATCTGTGGGATCATGACAACGTTACTCGCTCCCATCATGTTCCCTATTTTAGAACACCTATTTTTCCACTAAGTTACCCTTATCCATGCATATGAGCTTAAACACTAATTCTTATTAGTTTTAAGCTCATAATGTTTTGATAACTATTTATTACATGAAAAATTACATTTACATGTGTGATGTCGCTCTCGATAATGTATGCTTAGCTACATTATCATTATTAATGTGACGTAGATCACACTTGAATGGTAACAATTAACTTAGAATGTTTCTCCATCAACAATACGGAGTAACACCCCAATGCACGCAAAAGTTATGGATGCATTAGGTCAATTACCTAAAGAGCTTGCATCAGCTTTACGACCAATTATTGAAGATAAAGATTTCGATTCAACAATTAGTCCTGAACAATTTGAACAGTTAGTTTCCCAAACTAATTTATCTGATACTGATCTTCGTCTCGCTCTCCTTCCTGTTGCTGCTGCTTACGCTGTTGTTCCTATTTCTAATTTCTATGTTGGTGCTATTGTTCGTGGTACTTCTGGACGCTTATATTTCGGTGCAAATATGGAATTTGTAGGCGCAAGTATGGCGTGTACGATCCATGCTGAGCAATCTGCAATTAGTCATGCTTGGATCAAAGGTGAAACAGGCATTAAAGACGTAACGATTAACTACAGCCCTTGCGGCCACTGCCGTCAGTTCATGAATGAATTGAATACGGCGCAAGATTTAGTTATTCAACTTCCAGAACGTCAACCAATGACACTGCAACAATACCTGCCTGAATCTTTCGGCCCTGCTGATCTTGGGATTAAAGATGCGCTATTAAGCGACATTAATAATGGTATTACGATTGCTGAGCAATCAGAGCTTGCTGTTGCCGCTTGTGATGCAGCAAACCGCTCTCATGCACCGTACTCTAAGAACTTTAGTGGTGTTGCATTAAAAGCTAAAGATGGTCGTGTTTTTGTTGGTATGTATGCTGAAAATGCAGCATTTAACCCAAGCCTACCACCGCTTCAAGTTGCACTGATTAATATGAACATGTCAGGCTACAAGCTATCTGAACTTGTCGAAGCTGCATTAGTAGAAAGCGCAGAAAGCCTAATCAGTCAATTAGCTCGTACTCAAGCACTACTAGAAGCGCTAAATCCTGATATTCAAATGACTTATGTTGCTTACTAATCGTTAGTGCGAGCAATATTTGTTGATGTAAAACCGCCATAATAGGCGGTTTTTTATTGCCTAATGCGTTCAACTCAATCAGTTATATTGGCTATCTAAAAACAAAAGCGTATTATCTCGCTATGCTTTTTTGACGAAACCAATTTTTAATGTCTGATTCACATACCCCAGTTCATAACCCAGTCCAAGGTGCAGGATGGATGCTTTCCGCAGGCCTTGCCTTTGCGATTGTAAACAGCCTTGCACAATTTCTCAGTATTAAGCTCCATGTCTCTTCAACCACTTTTGCGTTGATCCAATACTTTGTTGCACTGGTGGCTATGCTGCCATGGCTGAGAACCATGGGTATACGACGTTCACTAAAGACAAAGCAATTCTTCCAACACTGTTTCCGTGTCTTTCTTGCCGTGATTGGTATCCAACTGTGGCTATGGGCACTTGCCTACCCTGTTCCTATTTGGCAAGGCATTGCGCTGCTTATGACTTCACCGTTATTTGCAACAATTGGCTCTGGCGTATTACTGAAAGAGAAAGTGGGCGCAGCACGTTGGTGTGCAACTCTTGCTGGCTTTATTGGTGCAATGATCATTTTAGAGCCATGGTCTGATTCATTTAGTATTGCGACATTATTGCCTGTCGGTGCTGCTGTTTTCTGGGCAGGTTATTCTCTGATGGTGAAAAAGCAATCTAATACAGAATCACCAACCACTGTTGTGATGTATTTACTTATTCTGATCACGCCATTTAACTTGTTACTGGCTCTACCTGATTTTAATATGCCAACAGGCGGTACGACATGGACATTAATCATCGCCGCTGGCCTGTTAACAGCACTTGCACAATGGGCGATAGCTAAAGCTTATGCCGTGGCTGATGCGTCATTTGTTCAACCATTCGACCACGCAAAATTACCACTAAACGTGTTAGGTGGTTGGCTTGTATTTGGTTGGGTACCACCGGGTCGATTATGGCTAGGTGCGGCAATTATTATTGCTTCTGTCGCCTTTATCACCCAGTGGGAAAAGCGCAAATAGCCAAATAACACCGTAAAGTATGAAAGATTCACTAACCGCCTTCTTGGCGGTTTTTTATTGTAAGGTCTAGAGCCTTTCTAATATTTACTATTAAATTCCATTTAAACCCCAACGCAAACGTTTGCTTAATTAAAAAAACAAGGTATTATCACGCTCAACCAACACTATCCAACATAAATAGTAAGGAATAATAATGTTAGGTACAGCTAATGGTTCAAATGCAACACGTGTTTTACTTTTAGGCTCAGGCGAGCTTGGTAAAGAAGTCGCGATTGAATGCCAGCGTTTAGGTATTGAAGTGATTGCCGCGGATCGCTACCCCAATGCGCCTGCAATGCAAGTTGCACATCGTAGCCATGTGATTGATATGCTCGATGGCGACGCGTTAAAACACATTATTGAACTAGAAAAACCCGACTTTGTTGTTCCTGAAATTGAAGCCATTGCCACTGACACGCTTGTCGAGTTAGAGCAGCAAGGTGTTAACGTTGTTCCTACCGCTAATGCGACGAAACTGACAATGAACCGAGAAGGTATTCGTTGCCTAGCTGCTGAAACCTTGTCTATTCCTACATCGCCTTATGAATTTGCCGATCAATTTGATGATTTCTCAGCAGCGGTACATCGCGTTGGTATGCCATGTGTCGTAAAACCAATTATGAGCTCATCAGGTAAAGGTCAAAGCGTGATTAAAACCGAAGCTGATATTGAATCTGCTTGGCAATACGCACAAGAAGGCGGTCGTGCCGGTGCAGGTCGTGTGATCATTGAAGGCTTTGTTGATTTTGATTACGAAATCACCTTATTAACTGTTCGTGCGGTTGATGGCGTGCATTTCTGTGCACCTATTGGTCATCGTCAAGAAGATGGGGATTACCGTGAGTCATGGCAGCCACAGCAAATGTCTGAAGCAGCATTAAAAGCGGCACAGGATGTAGCAGAAAAAGTAGTTAACGCACTTGGCGGTTTTGGTTTATTTGGTGTTGAGCTATTTATTAAAGGCGATACCGTGTTATTCAGTGAAGTCTCCCCTCGCCCACATGATACGGGTATGGTGACGCTGATTTCACAAGAACTATCAGAATTTGCGCTTCACGTTCGCGCTTTCCTTGGTTTACCCATTCAGCACATCACCCAATATGGCCCATCGGCTTCTGCAGTGATCCTTGCTGAAGGTGTATCATCAAACATCAGTTTCGATAATCTGTTACCTGCACTCTCTCGTCCACAAACACAAATCAGATTATTTGGTAAACCTGAAATTAATGGTCGTCGTCGTTTAGGTGTCGCGCTTACACGTCGAGAAGATATTGATAGTGCAGTAAATGATGCCGTTATTGCTGCTGATGATGTTGAAGTCATTTTCGATTAACCACGCTTAGCCCTACATATTACAATTTCTCTATAAGCAAAAAGGCATGTTTTCTAATAACCAGAAACCATGCCTTTATTTTATTTGTTTTTATAACAATATTTACACTTCAATTAGCCATACTTCTTCGGCAAATCGCGATAAACCACGTTGGCGACGAGGATGACTTTCATCAGCATCATCACGTTCAAGATGCGTCACTTTACAACCTGCAAATAATGCTTCAACGTCTGCTTTTGGTACAGAGAAAGGAGGCCCAGCTAATTCATCTTGTGGGTAGTCTAACGTTACCAACAAAATACGACCGCCAGTTTTAACCAACGACAATAGCTTTTCGACGTACATTTGTCGCATGTCTTCTGGCATTGCGATTAATGCTGCGCGATCATAAACCACATCAACAGGATCGATATTTAGCGTGAAGTAGTCACCTTGGTAAATCGAAATTTCATCAAACTCGTAAAGATGTTGATGACCAACACCTGTCACTAAAGGTGTATACAGGTTTTCTGCAAAAAAGGCTTTAACTGCAATATCACTCAGCTCAACTCCAATCACGTGGTCATGTTTTTGTGCTAACCACACAAGATCTTCCGACTTGCCACACATAGGGACAAACACGCGATCATCACGTTGTGCATTTAACGCCGACCAATGCTTGATCAGTAACGGGTTAACATCTGATAAGTGAAAACCAATTCGATTTTCTGCCCAGCGTGAGTGCCAAAATTCTGCATCCATTTAATGACTCGACTTTTTCTAATTAAAATAATAATGCTGAAATAATAACATATGTCAGTGCCTTTCAAAGACTGCTAACCGTCGCTTTTTATAACTTCGCAGTGACTGTCAATCTTGCTACCTTTGCGCTTAAAACGGGATAACGCTGCTGACTTCAGAGCGAGCTAAATCGCGTAATAATGTTAAACCTTGTTGTAACCGCTGCTCAGAATTAATAGCCATTAGAGACAAACGAATATGCTTCGGATCGTCGCCATTTGCATTAAAATAACGCCCACTACTGACAATTAACCCTTGGTCTTTTGCTTCCATTACAAAGCGTTCCTGTTGCCAATGTTGAGGCAACGGCCACCAGATTTGAAAGCCACTCTCATTACCATCATGACTTAAAATATCGCGGGCTATTTGTTGTCTTTTACAGGCGATTTCACGCTGGTTCTCTGCTAACTCAAAGGCTTCACCACTCTCAATTAGTTGTGTTGCAGCAATATAATTTAGCGGTGACGATAGCCAAATGTTAGCGCGAATAGTGGCCTGTAAAACCGCGATATGTGATTCGGGTACTTTTAAAAAGCCACAGCGTAAAGCAGGACTGAGGGCTTTTGATAAACCTGAAATATGAAAGCTATGCAGTGGAATGCGATTACTGATCGCGGCGATAGGATCTGGATTTAAAAAGCCGTAGATATCATCTTCAATTAACCAAATATTATTGCGTTCAATCACTGTTGCAATAGCATCTCGTCTTACGGGTGACATGGTGATGCCAGTCGGGTTTTGATGAGATGGCACGACAATAACTAATTTAGGCTGGTGTTGAGTGATCACCTGTTGCAAATCATCAGGGCACATCCCCTGCTCATCAAGTTTAACCCCTACTACATGACGACCTGCTGCTTGAGCGATCGCCATAATACCGGGATAAGTTAAGGCTTCTACCGCGATGGTATCACCAGGCTCTGTTAGCGTATGAATAAGTAACGATAAGCCATGCTGTGCGCCATTCGTCAGCAAGGTGTTATTAACGTTCCCCCCTGCTAAACCAAATTTTTTGGCCCATGTTACAGCAGCCAAACGGTGGCTCTCGTGACCTGAGTTTTCGGTGTAACCCATTAAATGACAACTGAGGTGATCTGCTGCATTCATCATGGCATCACGAAGTGGAGACAGATTTTGAGACAAGCAAGGTTGCAAGATAGAAAAGTTAAAATCAGTTTCATCATCAGCGGCTTGAATAACATCGCTGAGTCTTGATGGTGCACAAACAAATGTTCCACGCCCAACAAATGATTCCACGCGCTTTTTATCTACCAGTAACTGATATGCTTTAGCTACCGTCGCGGGTGTGGTGTTTAATTCATCCGCAAGTACGCGGTGTGTTGGCAATTTAAATCCTTTCGGATATTCACCACTTTCTATGCGTGCCTCTATTGTTTTTGCTATCTGTTTATATTTCGCGACACTCACAGTCTGATCCTATATTTATCATAACCACCAATTACTTAATCAACTTTAACCAAATCACACGTAAAATGATACATTAAATAAACAAATTGACATATGTCAATACAAGCTCTAGTGTACACAACCATCAATTGGTAACCATTGGGCTAACGATTAGCACAAATGGATAAAATCTAAAGTTACAAAGGTAGTTAAACCACTAATAACAAACGTTCAGCTTGCTATAGCTTTATGAATCTGCGCGTTGTTCGCTGATAACATATCACATAATGACATAACTCAATTTGACTGTATTTGGTAAGGAGAAACCTATGACAACAAGTATCGCTTTTATTGGTTTGGGTGTAATGGGCTTCCCAATGGCACGTCACCTGTTTAATTCAGGTTTCGACACCACTGTGTATAACCGTACAACCTCTAAAGCGCAGCAATGGGCAACGGAGTTTTCAGGACAATACAGTGAAACGCCGCGTGAAGCCGCTCAGAACCGCGATGTGGTTGCGCTTTGTGTTGGTAACGATAATGACGTTCGAAGCGTTGTATTTGGCGCTGACGGCGTTTTAGCTGGCATGAAAGCGGGCTCTACCCTTGTTGATCATACGACGACCTCTGCGGAACTTGCTGAAGAGTTGGCGAAAGCATGCTTAGCTCAAGGCGTTAACTTTATTGATGCGCCAGTTTCTGGTGGTCAAGCAGGTGCTGAAAATGGTGCACTGACTATCATGTGCGGTGGCGAACAAGCTGTTTTTGATAGCGTATTACCGATTTTAAACAGCTACGCGAAACAAGCGGTATTAGTTGGCGGTTATGGACAAGGTCAACGCTGTAAAATGGTGAATCAAATTTGTATTGCAGGTGTACTGCAAGGATTGAGTGAAGCATTAACGCTGGCACAAAAATCAAACCTTGATATCGAACAGGTTGTTAGCGTTCTAAAACATGGGGCGGCGGGCTCTTGGCAGATGGAAAATCGCGCTACAACCATGGCTGAAGACAAATTTGATTTTGGCTTTGCTATTGATTGGATGCGTAAAGATCTGGGCTTTTGTTTAGATGAAGCAAAAAAACACGATCTTGAATTACCACTGACGGACGCAGTAGATAAACGTTATGGCTTATTACAAAACGAAGGGCTAGGCAGAATGGATACATCTGTCTTAATTAAAGCTTTCAATAAAACGGTTTAATTTAATCTAAAACACAATCACTGAGACGAGATAGTGACTTTGTGAAAACCGATATTATATAACGCCAGAAAAGCGAAAGGGATGCACGCGCATCCCCTTCTGCCGACCCCGATAAACATCAAGATCAAAAATCCGTTGTCCAATTCTACATTGGAGTCATGGAATACCGATTGAATCCATTCAGCTTACGAAATTCTGAATAGTTTAATCGAATCACGACGTACTGTTACACCACGGAAAGTTACAGGCTCTAACAACGTCATTAGTTGCTTAGAAACGAAAAACTTACCACCGTAGCTACGATCGCCACCACGATTAACCCAATCAGCAAATTCATCAGCCAGACTGAACATAGAGTTACCGACTAGTAAAACAAGAACTTTAGCAACTTCGCTATCGTTCTGACGGTTAAACTCAGCGTCACGAACTTTTTTACGATATTCGTCGACAATTCTTTCAAGGCACTCAAATCTGCTCATATACACCACCATAAAAATCGAGGCGTGGATACTACTGCTCTAGCCTATTTAAATCAACCCATCGCCTTATGTTTCTTTAAAAAACTGATACTTTTTTTCAACTTGGTAACAAAGGTGATGCTATTTATCATTAAAAACACGATTTAATTTCATATTCCCGCTCTAAAAACTTAAATATCATTTCATATACATGTTTGTATAATTGAAGTTCTAGATAGAATTAATTAAGAAATACAAAACGATGACTATAAACACTAACTTTAAGCTACTAGGTAAATTAAATCGTGAATTTTTGACCATTTCAGCAATGATTGAAATTTATTGCACTCATCACCATTACGAAAAATGTAAAAAAGTTAATTTATGTCAAGACTGTGAAACTTTCAAAAGCTACGTAAAACAAAGGCTAGATCGTTGTCCTTATGGTATCAACAAGCCAACTTGCCGACAGTGCCCTATTCATTGCTACAAAGTTCAAGAAAAGGTCAAATCACAAACAATTATGCGTTATCCAGGCCCTAGAATGATGTATAAACACCCAATAATGGCTATTACACACCTAATTAATGATAAAAGAAAAGTTAAAGCACTAAATCAAGAGATGACGTCAAACAGAAAAGTAAGAAACATTGAAGAAACAATAAGTAAAAAATAAATGATGAATACGATATTTTTTCTATTTTATATTTCATTCTCTTTTAAAACTGCTAGATAGCTTGTTTACTTTGTAATCAGCCCATTTACTACTGTGCAAAAATCACACACCACTGTAATGACAAAAAATACCGAGATAAAAAGGAAACCATTAAAAATAGCCCGTATGTGCATAAATATTTCGTTTCATGACTTTTTATAAATAAAACAGACAACATGTGAATTGTAGTAACAAATGGCTGGCGTTTATTAGTAAAGGTTCATCGCTTTAAATATTTAGAGTATTTCTATCTAAAAAAGCAGCGATGGATGATCGCTGCTTTTGATAACGAATAGATTTTATTTAGTTACGGTAATAATCAATCACTTGAATTTTCACAGGCTTATTTGCACTGCTAATATCTACAGTAAATTGATCTTCATCGACAACTTTAGCATTTTTTGCCCCTTCCCCAATAACGTCAACACCTTCAATCTTGGTATATAGCTTGGTGTAATCGTAATGCATCGTTACAGTTGCGGTAACAGGTTTAGAAGCCGTTAATTCAAAAGTACAAATACCTGTAGGACAAAATACATCAATATCTTCTGCGGATGTCACCGCGATAGAATCTACATTCTTAATTGGCGTACCGGTGATTTTTGCTTCCCCACAGCCTGTTAATAATAATGCCGTTGTAACTGCAACAAGGCCAAGTTGAATTTTTTTCACACTGATATCCTCATGTATTCCGCTGAGCGGTGATCTTTGCTTACTATAACAAAGAAAGTTTTACGTAGACTATATCAAACATAACAAGTTCAATGAATTAGCATTGCTGAGACAGCGATAATAACTATCAAACATGAGTCAATAACAAGCTGGTCATGGTTTATTTTCTTTATTTAAACAAATAACACCGATTGTTTTCACTTCTGTCTATTGGCTAAACGAATGCGTAATTTATTTCTTACCAATAAACAATAAAGGTTAATTTTTAATTAACCTTATAGGCATACTATAGATATAATCACCTACAATGTGTGAATAGGCTTTCCTTTATTCACGTTATAGGCGCACCTATTTTTATTCCCACCCTATGGTGCACTCGAGGTTTCTAGGAGAAATAAATGAGTATCATTATTTTGGTCTGTTTGATCATTATTAATGGATTATTTGCTATGTCTGAGATAGCACTTGTCACAGCAAAGAAAAACCGGTTACAACGATTAGCAGATGAAGGGAATATCTCTGCTCAAAAAGCAATAGAGCTAGGTGAATCACCTACGCAGTTTCTATCAACAATGCAGATCGGTATCACTGTTATTGGTATTATGAACGGTGTTATTGGCGAAGCTGCTTTAGCTGGCCCTATTTCACATTGGTTAATTGAGTTAGGCTTTCCTACAAAATCCGTTGGCTTTACTGCTTCAGCAATTGCGGTCATTGTTTTAACGTATGTATCGATTGTTATTGGTGAATTAGTCCCTAAACGATTAGGTCAAGTAAACGCTGTTTCTATTGCGATATTTTTCGCTCGCCCAATTGCAGTTATCGCTTTTATTTCTCGTCCATTTGTATGGTTATTGGCAAACTCAACCGATTTACTGTTGCGTTTATTGGGCAAAGGAAAAGACGACAGTTCAGCACTAACAGAAGATGATATCCGTGCAGTGATCGCGGAAGGTTCTCAGTCCGGTGTGATCCACCAGCATGAACATAACATGATGCGTAACGTATTTAATTTCGATGACCGAAAAGTATCTTCAATGATGACGCCACGAAATGAAATTACTTATCTTGATTTAAATTATTCGCCTGAGAGCTATTTACAAAAATTACTCTCAAGCACGTATGCTTGCCTTCCTGTTGGAAACAACGGCTTCAGCGATTTAAAGGGCACATTAAATGCCAAGCAGTTATTACAATTTATTAATGATAATACGGCTGAAAATCCGCTATCAATTTTAGATTACTTAACCCCTCCCGTTTTCGTACCAGAAAACTGGACAGGAACAACGCTATTAGAAATGTTCCAAAGCTCAGGCACAGACTTTGCCTTCGTGGTTGATGAATATGGTGATATTCAAGGTATCGTGACTTCTCAAGATATTTTAGAGGCATTAGCCGGTAAATTTACTCCTGATAATCCAAAAGATGTTTGGTCAGAGAAAAATCCAGACGGCAGTTGGAATTTAGATGGCATGATGCCGATCACTGTATTTAAAGACTTATTAGATATTAATAAATTACCAGACGAAGAAGACGGCGGCTATCACACACTGAGCGGAATGTTAGTGTGGCTATTAGATGATTTACCTAAATTGGATGACTGTATTAGCTGGCAAGGTTGGCAATTCCGCATTCTAACATTAGAAAATAACCGTATAGATAGGATATCAGCCCAACGCTACGAATAACCCTTACCGCGATTAGAACTAATAGATTACTAAGTGAAGTTAATCCTATTTTCGTAAAAAGCCGCATCAAATGCGGCTTTTTTAATAAGAACTATAAAACATAACTGTTCTGTTCAAGAAGTATCATTACTTGTGATTTTTTAAGCTTTACCTTTGATTGCTGCTTATCAAGCAACTGATCATAAGTTTCACGCTGCGTTTGATGAAATACACCAACAGGTACAGGGTGTTGAGGATAGCTTAAGTTTGCCAACATATAAGCAAGTGATGTGTTAGTTGTATTAACTTCATGAACCAATACAGATTTGTCTGAACTATGCGTAACTTCAGGTGTTAGGCCTGATAACTTAAGTGCCATGTCTGTGCCATAAAACATAGGCTGTTTGTCTTCTAAATATAATAAGTTTTCTTTACGCTGCTTTGGTCCATTATATGGTTCGTGCACTTTATCATTGAAAATAACGCAATTTTGGAGAATTTCGATGACAGCACATCCTTTATGGTTGGCTGCTGCTTCAAAAATTGCAGCCATGTGCTTGGGATCATTATCAGAAGTTCTCGCAATAAAACTGGCATTAGCTGCCGCAGCTATCGTTAAAGGACGCAGTGGATAATCAATACTTCCTTCTGGCGTCGATTTACTCACACAACCTTGTGAACTGGTTGGTGAATATTGTCCTTTTGTTAATCCATATATTTCGTTATTAAACAATAAGATCTTTATGTCTTGATTACGGCGTATTGCATGAATAAAGTGATTACCTCCAATACTCAATGCATCACCGTCACCGGTAACAACCCATACATCGAGTTCAGGGTTCACGCTTTTAATGCCAGTCGCTATTGTTGGTGCCCTTCCGTGAATAGTATGGAAGCCATATGTATCCATATAATATGGAAATCGAGAAGAGCATCCAATACCAGAAACAAATACCGTATTGTGTTTCGTTTTATCCATTTTAGCTAAGACTGACTGCATGGTTTTTAATACATTAAAATCGCCACAGCCTTGGCACCACTTTACTTCTTGATCTGAAATATAATCTTTACGATTCAACACGTTCAACTCCAGTTTCGATCTCTTTTAACGTCTTTTTAATTGCTGTGGTTAACTCCTCAACTTTGAAGGGGGTTCCATCAGTTTTAGCGAAACCTTCAATAGGTATTGGAACTTGTGATTGAACGTATTGTTTTAGTTGTCCGTTATTTAACTCAACAACTAAAATATGTTTAAAATTGTTCAATAATTCAGAGAAATTACTAGGTAGCGGATTAATGTATTGTAAGTGAGTGTGTGCAACAGAGTAGCCGTGTTCTCGAAGCTCATTCACCGCTGTTTTGACTGATCCTAGTGTCCCTCCCCAAGAAATAACCAATAACTCGTCTAATTCAGAGCCCAGTAAAGGTTGGGTTGGAATAAAGCGGGAAATATTGCTAATTTTTAATGCTCTTTCATCACTCATTTTCTGGTGATTATTGGGTTCATAACACACTTCCCCCGTAATACTTTTCTTTTCTAATCCACCAATTCTGTGTTGCTTACCTTCAGTGCCCGGTACAACCCATTCTCGAGCCAAAGTGTCATGATCGCGTAAATATGGATAATAAGATCCTGCGACACTCACTTCTGGTTTATCCCAACAAGGAATCTCTTCCTCTGATGGTACTTTCCATGGTTCAGTACCGTTAGCAATATAGCCGTCGGTAAGGAGAACGACTGGAGTCATAAAAGTAGTTGCTAATCGACAAGCCTCAATGGCCATCGCATAACAATCACCCGGTGAAGATGCTGCTATTACAGGAAGAGGCGAATCACCATTACGCCCATACAGTGCGAAGAGGAGATCGGATTGTTCTGTCTTGGTCGGAAGCCCCGTTGATGGTCCTCCCCTTTGAACATCAACAACAACCAGAGGTAGCTCTGTCATAACGGCCAAATTGATCATTTCAGATTTTAGGCATAGTCCCGGACCTGATGTCGTGGTAACACCTAAAGCTCCAGTATAAGATGCACCTAATGCTGCCCCTGCAGCTGCAATTTCATCTTCAGCCTGAAATGTAGTCACACCAAACTGTTGATATTTCGCTAACTGATGCAAAATATCAGAAGCTGGAGTAATAGGATAAGAGCCTAAAAATAACGGTTTATCAGCAGCAAAGGATGCCGTTATTAAACCCAATGACAATGCTTCATTCCCTGACACTGAACGGTATCGTCCAGGTTCAATATTTGCTTTTCCTACCTGCCAACTCTCGCCAAAGATTTCTGTCGTATCCGCATAGTTATAACCACTTCTCAACGCTGAAATATTGGCATTTATTATCTGTGGCTGTTCAGAAAATTGATCTTTAATCCAGTTTTCAGCTTCTTCTAACGTTTGACTAAATATCCATAACGCAATACCTAACATAAAGCAGTTTTTACATCGACGAGCAACTTTTCCAGGCAGTCCTAACCCCTCAAGAGAATGAAGAGTCAGTTGTGTAAAGTCTTCAGCAATTATACGGTAAGCCTTTAATGACCCATCTGTCAGTGGATTAGCATCATAGCCTGCAAGTTTAATTAGCGAATCTCTAAACCCTGCTTTATCGACAATAAGCAGACCACCAACCTTTAAATCAGCAATATTTTTCTTAAGTGCTGCGGCATTCATAGCAATTAAAACACCACACTGATCGCCAGGTGTGTAAACATCATGATCAGCGAATTGCAATTGAAAAGACGAAACGCCCGAAACGGTGCCTGCCGGTGCTCGAATCTCAGCGGGATAATCAGGTAGCGTTACAAGCGAATTACCAAACAAACTGACACTACTTGAGAATCTATTTCCAGTAAATTGTATGCCATCGCCAGAGTCGCCTGCAAAGCGAATCACTTCTGAATCTAATGACTGCTTTGATGAAGGACTATTAAAGTTCATTATATTATTGACCTCAGTTAAATTTATCTGGCTCTTTTATCATAAGGAAGAACATATTTAAGCCATTTCGAAATCATTTAGCCTAGGATTTCTGATATAGGATAACCATTATTCTGGTCGCCTTAGTTTCCATCATATAATCAAGACGAGATCTGAGTCATGTAAAGATAATATAAAGAAAAATAGACTAACGAACCATAATTTACAACTTAAGATATTGATTTAAAAGAACAAGAAGTAAGAGTGGGCATATTAATAAAATATTAATATATAAACTAATTTATAAGAGGGTTTGAAAGCATTATTTTATTTAAATTAAAAAGCAGTGATTTACCTCTTATTTTAAAAGAATAAAATATAGTAAATAGCAGATCTTTATTTTTAAATGCTTTCAATTGATCAAAAAATAGCTCTATTTTTTTTTACTCATAAATTAATAGAGCTATTATTTACGTTGTTTAGCTATGTGACAAAAGTAAAAGTAATTACTTTTTTCTACTAGTCATAAGCTATGACTACTTTTTGTAACGTTGCTTTAAATGCCTTAATCATAAAAAACAGATAAAATACTTCAAAAGCAATACCATATAATAATAAGCCGTAGGTATCATGTTTTAAAGAATCGGGAAAAACAAAATACATAAGACCCGAGAATACAAACGTAAATGGAACGAGGTAAAAGATTAAAACTCGCCACGTTACAACCCAGCTTAACGAAAAGTATTTAATTAAAAAGTTCTTTCCGTTATTTCCGCCATTAACGATAAATAAAATAATAAAGTTAATTATAATCATTACGTCATCAGCAAGTGACTCTAATGAATCTGTTTGTGGTAAGTAATACGAATACAGCATCATCAAAATAATCGGAATCAAAACATACAACGCAGATTCCCGCTCAGTGACATTATTGTGTTTTAAATCAAGCAACAAGGCTTTTAAATTGAAAAAATACATATCCCCCTCCCTTATTGTCAATAAGCCTATCCTGTGAAGGTGGAGATAGTGATTGTAATAATTGATTAATTAGAATGAGTTATCAAAATATAACGTTTTGATGATAGCCATTACAATCGAACGTGATCATATCTGCAGTTACTGATTAATATAACGAAAGGTCAAGTTTATGCGTGGCTCATTGACACGTTTAGTTTTAGGTAATGCATGTTGCCAATACTGCTGGGTCTCTCCCGCCATTATCAGCAAAGATCCCGGTGTTAATTGAAAGGCAATTTTCTCTTTAGTGGTTTTATGTTTAAACACGAACTGCCGTGTTGCACCAAAGCTTAAAGAAGCAATAACAGGTTGATGACCTAATTCACGCTCATTGTCTTGATGCCACCCCATGTAATCTTCACCATCACGGTATAAATTACCAAGCACAGAGTTAAACCTCGTTTGCGCTTGCTGTTCACACTGTGTTTTTAAATCTAATATTGCCGATGTCCAAGGTTGTGGATGCATAGTAAGCCCTGAATAAGTATAAACAGCATCACCGATCCATGTTTGTAACCTCGGCTGAAGCACTGACTTACCAAATAGCGTTATGTGTTCTTGTTGCCAATTCAATTCGCTTTTCAGTTGCTGAAAATACTGTTCAGACCGCTGTAAATTCAAAAACTGTGGGTGCCAATAGAGTAATCCATTGTTGATTGTTATCCACTCCCCTTGCTCAGCAAATAAACCCATCGTGATATCCTAAATTCATTTAACAACAAACTATACGTTTTTAAGGTATAAAAAAGCCACAGTTAACACTATGGCTTTTAAGACATTAAGATCAATTGGATTATCGTGAAAGCATCTCGATAAGGCACACAGGTGCACCGACCTTACAACTATAACCTGTTGCTTTAATAGCGCCCGTTTCAACATTACGGTGATAGCTAATAATATCGTTAGAATGTTGATTCGCCACCAGCAACCATTCGCCATTTTGGGAAATCACAAAATCACGAGGGAATGCCCCGCCACAATCAACAGCGGCTAATTGAGTGACGTTTTCACCGTTTACATTAAAATAACTAATCTTGTTTTGAGCACGACAAGAAACATATAAAAAGCGTTCATCTGGTGATAGGTAAATAGCAGATGCCGCTTGTTTATTTTCTTCATTAGCAAGCAGTGCTTGTTGTAATACTTGCTCCCAGCAGCCATTTTGTTTTGTGATCACCACAAGCGTTTCAGACAGTTCACACACAACATAGCCGATTGATTCATCATGGCTAAAAACAAGATGTCGAGGGCCAGATCCTGCTGGCATGTTTAGTGTTTGATTTAAGGCAAATGATAATGTGTTTACGTCATAATCGTAGAAATAAATGCAATCACTGCCTAAATCAACAACAGCTAACTGATTGGTATGCTTTAGAAATGTCACTTGATGTGCATGAGGGGCTTCTTGACGATCAACATTTGGTCCACAGCCATCAACAAATAAATCTGCGATACACTCCGTCGGTTGACCTTCTTCATCTAAACCATAAACAGCGACATTACCTGAACCATAATTCGCCACCGCCAAAAGCTTATCTTTTACATCAATATGACAAGGGTAATCACCAGCAATAGCTAAAGAACAACGCGTTTTATTATCAGAAAAATGCAGTTGTGCACCACTATGTCTATCAATTTCATTAAAGGTATATAATCTGTTTTGAGTCGAAGCAAGATATGATGGATTATGCTGTTGTTGCAACATATCAGGCACTATCTCATTGTTTAACGTTAATACGCCAGATTGAGGATCAAGGGAAATGCCTACAACACCATGACTATTACTCGGTGCATCGGTATAAGTGCCTACATAAAAATGTAAAGGGGATTGTTTTGTCATGGAAACCTTCATAAATAAATGCGTTACCAATCATTAAAATGCCGCCTGAATAAACAGACGGCAACGATTTCGTTTAATGATTTTCTAAAATGTGAAGTAACTGCTCAGTTGGCGAGACGATAGCAACGATGGTTTCGTCAAATATGACGGCATTTTTATCAATAATTTGATGATAAGCCGCTACCTCTTGCTCTGATAACTGGCTTCCCTGTTTTATTTTATCAATCAGGTTCATTCCGAGATCTGCAACCGCTATAACAGCATCAGTCATAGGCATAGTATTTACAGCTGCAATATTGTTAGCAAAGATCGGTTTTGCTTGCTGCGCGGCTAACTTAACTGTCAAGTAATGCATATTTAGCGTAGCAAGGGCTGACATCTCTCCCTTATTAATACGTGAAACCAGATCTTTCATCTCATACACAGCCAAACTTTCAACAGGCAATGCATCAGCAAAACGATTTAAACGTTCATACTGGTTATATAAATCGCCTTTCGTTGGTGTCGAATTCCACTTTTCCCAATGACGTGCATAATATTGGGCGGGCTCAACGTACTTAGCTAAGGTTTGTAACGGGCTTGAATCAGTGCCATTAGCAAGACGTTTTAGCATCATGTTTGCATCCGCATGATGACGTAACCCAACAGATATCTCTGACCACGTATCGATTGCTTTCATTCGCTTATACATGCTGCGCTCATCGGTTAACGTTTGGCTTGACCACAAACGCTCTGCAATTGCGTAACTTCTCGGCCATAAACGGTGCTCAATCGTCATAGAGTCGAGATTTTCGCCCCATATTGTAATTTCACCGCCTAAAATCAGTGCTTGTTCTTTTTCAGTCAACTCTGCTGGATAGCCCCCATTAGGTTCTGGGATCTGAGTTCCTTTCATATCACTACTTGCAACAAGTTGCCCTGTTGCCGGCCAGCGCACATTACCGATTAACTGATAACTGCTGTCTGCAAGTTTGTCATTGGCAAAATCGTAATTAAATTCGGTGTATGACATGAAGTTATCGAAATGCCCTCGGAATTTGACGCCTGGCACATACTCAAGAATGTACACCTCTTCACGAGACTTACCGTTGTAGTCTGTAAACGCACGATGACTACCGTCAACAGCGGTAATAATAGTTAAGTTACCTTTACGTGGACCTCCTTTACCTCTAGGCTTCACCCACTCGTAAGTTTCGAATTCCTCACCTTGATGAAGTTTGTCATCCACAGTGATCCCTTTGGGCATAGGGTCGTTTCGATAGTGGTAGCTTGTCGGTTGTGGCTGATCTAGGTAATAACCCGTAGAAAGAATACCTTGATACCCTTCTTTTGCGGCACGACCTATACTGTCATGACCTTGCCAGCTTTGGATCACTATCGATTTGGGTAAGTCTTTATGCCAGATTTCATCCCATCCAGTCATTTTCTTACCGCGCTCTTCCAGCATCTTCTCTACTTTAGTATTTAGGTAAGACTGTAAACCGCGTTCACCATCAATATTATTATTTTGAATAAATTGCTGAATTTTCGGGTTATCACGCCACTGCTGATAATTAGGCTCATCCCCACCTATGTGGAAGTACTCATCAGGAAATAACGCGACGACTTCATCAAACACACTCGCTAACATTTCATAAAGTTCTATATTAGTAGGATCCATTAAGGGTTCAAATACACCCCATCCACGTTGCTGAGGGTATTGTTGCTTTCCTATCCCAGACATTAATTCAGGGTAAGCATGAGCCACCGCTGAAGCATGACCTGGTAATGATATTTCTGGAATAACACGAATACCTAAATTACGTGCATAATCGACAACCTGACGAATCTGATCCTTGGTATAGTAATTACCGTCGGCAGTCTCACGCCAAAGTTTTTGGTAGTTATCAAGCTGAATTCGGATTCCTTGATCGTCCCATATATGCCAATGGAAAACATTGAGTTTAGCTGATGCCATTGCGTCTAACTGGCGAAGGATCACATCAAGCTCAATGAAATGTCTTGAAGTATCGTAAGATACCCCACGCCAAGGAAAGCGTGGCTTGTCTTGAATAGAAACAGCAGGAACAAAATAACCAGTAGCGTCCGTAGAAACCATTTGAAGAAGGGTTTCTAGACCATGAAATGCACCATAAGGGCGTTCAGCATTAATTACAATTTTATCGTTACCAACATCAAGCGTGTAAGACTCGTCACTATCAATATTCTGAACATCTGATTTGGGGCGATGATGAATATTAATCACTAACGTCGCGTCTTGTTCAGATTGTGCTTGCCAGTTCAACATGGGCAACCCTGTCTGACGATAAAGTCGCTCCATGACTCTTTTAGTATTGAATTTAACACGAGGCGAATTATAACCTTTGATATAAATCGAAAAAGATTTATCCAAAGTGACTTTGCCTTCTTTAAGAGCCACATTCTGTGGATAAGGCATTAAATTTAAATCGCTATTTGGCGTCATTGCTATCGCTGCCGTTGGAAGAGTGAATATACTAGAAATAAGTAATGCTAATGTCCCTTTATACATGCGTCAGAACCTACTATTTATTTTATTGTACAACTGAAAACGTATTGCATTTTAATGCAACTAATCCGAATTACTGTTTTCACCAACATCAGCCAGCGTCTGGAAAAATTCAGCCACTGGCTCAATCACTTCTCGTATTCAAAAGAGTAACGTTACGCACTTTTTGAGGGTAAGGTTAAATGTTTCATTGCATTTTCGGGGATTATCGCACCTGAATGTTGGATCACAATCGCCGCTAAAGCATGTCCTAACGTTGCTGAATCTTGATAGCTTTGCCCTGTCACTCGCCCAGCTAAATAACCCGCAGCAAATGAGTCACCTGCTGCACAAGTATCAATCACATTACTAACTTGCTCTGCCGCAACATAAGTGTGGTAAACATACTGATCTTGCCGCCAAATAAGCAGGCAAGGTTCACAGCCTCGTTTAATCACTATTTCATTGCAGCCCATACGTAAACAGCGAGCAGCAACACTTTCATCATCTCCCCACACCAAAACATCATCGTCTTGTGTGATTAACGCGATATCAACAAGTGGTAAGATTTGGCTATACCAATGTTGCGCTTCTTCGCTCGACCATAATTTAGGGCGATAGTTATTATCAAAGATGATCTTTCCACCTGTTTTTGAAAAAGCTTCAAGCAGGTGTTTAAGTCGCAGGCGGCTTGCTTGGTCTAAAATGGCAAGACTAATACCGCTCAGGTAAAAATACTCGTATTGCTTATCTTGTAATGCAATTTCTAATTTATTCAGTGATGAGGTTGAGAAATAGCGGTTGGCTGCCGAGTTATCTCGCCAATAGAGAAAGCTACGCTCACCAACGTCATCCGTTTGTATCATGTATAAACCGGGTAATTGCTGAGCAAAGGTTTCAACCAAATTTGTGTGGATACCTTCTAGACGCCATATTTCCAACAACTCTTGAGATAATGTATCGACACCTAACCCTGTCGCATAAGAAACATGTATTGAGTGCTGGCGAGTTAATCGTGAAAGATAAAGCGCAGTATTTAATGTATCGCCACCAAAGCCTTTACGAATAGGATCGCCGCTAAGTTCGATCATACACTCACCAAAAAATGCGATTTTGGTTACAGTGGAGTTAAGCATTAATTAAAAGCTCAATATGTAAATATATAAATAAAAAAAGAGTGCCTAAATAATTGAAGAGATGGCATTTAGGCACTCCAAATAAACTTTAAATCTGGGGTTAACGGCGGTCTTCTCGGTAACAAGTCACATCGACTTCGACTTTTACATCAACAACCAAATCACACACCATGCAAATACGTGCTGGTGGATGTTCACCAAAAAATTCACGAAACACTTTATTGAAAGATTGGAAATAACGGGCATCAGTAAGCACGACTTTTACATGCATTACATCGGCAAGGGTATAGCCTGCTTCGTCCATGATATCTATACAGTTTTGGATCGCTAAACGAGACTGGTCAACGATTCCGCCTTCTACTACTTCACCATCAATCATCGGTGTTTGACCAGAGACATAAAGGAAACCTCCTGCCTCAGTTGCACGAGCAAATGGCAAGTGTTGACCTCCTGTGCCTACCCCACCTTCTACACCATAACGTTTGATTGACATACTACTCTCCACCGATAATTAGTTATTCTTTAAATTTATTTTTTAATTATTTTCTTGGGTGTTATTTCTGAATAAAAATACACCTTTCCTTGTGCCACTGACGTTGCCATTTGAATATGTTAATTGCCCATTTACAAAGACGCTTTCTATACCATTAGCAATAGATATTGGGTTTTGAAATGTGGCAGTATCTTTTATGGTATCAGGATCAAATAAAACTAAATCGGCAAACGCCCCTATTTTTATTTCACCGCGATCTTTTAATTGATATCGATTCGCCGACATTCCCGTCATTTTATGAACCGCTTCTTCTAATGAAAATAACTGCTCTTCACGGCAGTATTGACCTAACACTCGTGGGAACGCTCCCCATAAACGAGGGTGTGGCTTCGGATCATTCGGTAAGCCATCAGACCCCACCATGGTCAATTTATATTTCAAAACTCGTTTTACATCGTCTTCATCCATGCAGTGATAAACAGCCCCTGCCGGTTGTAATGCTTTTGCTGCTTCTATTAACGAAAGACTCAGCTCTTCAGCTATCACCTTTAGGGTTTTACCTGCTAGCTCTGGTTTGGATTCAGACCAAGTAATAAAAATATCAAAATCATCTGTAACTTGATTTAAATCTAACGTTGATGAACTGGCTGAGTATGGATAACAATCACAAGAAATATCTTGATATTCAGAGACTTTATCCATCAATGATAACACTTCTACCGTGCGCCCCCAGTTACCAGCTCCTGCACATTTTAAGTGAGATATGACCACAGGTACTTGTGCATACTTTCCTGTTTCAAAGGCTTCTTCCATCGCACTTATGATCGCTTCAAACTCTGTACGCATATGGGTTGTATAAATACCACCATATTGGCTTAGCACAGTTGCCAATCTCATGACTTCATCTGCGGTTGCTGCTTTTGCGCTTTGATAAGCTAATCCTGAGCTTAATCCCAATGCACCTTGCTTCATCGCTGTAGCTAAGCTGTGGCGCATAGATTTAATTTCTTCATCTGTGGCAGTACGTTGCAAATTATCCATCACGTTATTGCGTAATGTGGTGTGCCCCACCAACGCAGCAACATTCACCGCAGGCTCCGCTGCTTGCACCGCTTTTACATAATCGCCAAAGGTTGAATATTGAAAATCGTCTTTTTTTCCCAATAAGTTCATAGGCTCTGGTGGCTCGCCTTTAAGAATCGTCGGGCTCGCACTAATGCCACAATTGCCCACTATCACGGTTGTGACACCTTGGCTAATTTTAGAAAGACATTCAGGCGCACGGATCACATTGGTATCATCATGAGTATGTACATCAATAAAACCCGGTGACAACACCAATCCTTCAGCGTGAATAACCTGCTTAGCGAAATAACCATCTAATTGACCAATCGCTTGAATACGATCCTGACAAATGGCGACATCAGCAATAAACGATGCCGCGCCAGTACCGTCAACAATGACTGCTTTTTTAATGATGGTATCGCACAGCATACTGAACACGCTCTCAATTTATAAGATGCGGACATAGTAAAGAAATACGGATTTTAATCAGTGATAAAACACACAAAAAGGCAACAATTGTTTGATAGTTTCTAACACGTAATTTACCCTTCACATACTTATAAAATAATTATCAATGAGTTAAGTTATGTTAGAAAAGGTGCAACATGGATAAAAAAAAACTGAGGTATGATATAAACTACCATGACAACTGTTTTACTACGCCAAGTTTTGGTGATAAATCGCAACCAATTACGACTGAGTCAAATCGGAATTACAGCCTTATTGATGAAGAAATTGCTCTACCTGCTGCAGTAATCAAAGCCTCTTTACTGGATAATAACCTCCAGTGGATGCAACGATTTGCTAATCACCATAACGTGAAATTGGCACCTCATGGTAAAACGACCATGACACCCGCTTTTTTCCGCCAACAACTTGAAAACGGTGCGTGGGGTATCACTATTGCAAGCCCTGCTCAAGCTCAAATAGCAGTACTCAGCGGGGCAAAAAATATCATTATGGCTAATCAATTAGTGGGTCGCGCAAACATGATGATCATCTCGCAATTAATTAATCATTATGATGTCGACTTTTATTGTTGTGTCGACTCAAAACGCAATGTTGAAGCTTTGGAAGACTTCTTTGCCAACCATGAGCAAAAACTGAATATATTAATTGAAATGGGTGTTGAAGGCGGTCGCTGTGGCTGTCGCACAGAGCAAGAAATCATGGCGTTAGCACAACATATTCACCAAAGCCCCCACTTAAACTTAAAAGGGATTGAAGTATACGAAGGGGTTATTCATGGCGATAATGCAGAACAACAAGTTAGAGACTTTCTCAATCGTACTATTGCAATCACCATCCAATTACAACAAGAACACCTCATTCAAGGAATACCATTAGTCACAGGGGCTGGCTCTGCTTGGTATGACGTTGTTGCAGAGTGCTTTAATAAGCATCGAGAGCTAGAGGCTATTATTCGTCCCGGTTGTTATGCTATCCATGACACAGGCATTTATCTTGATGCGCAAAATGAAGTTATGCAGCGTGCTGAGAAAAACCAGGGGATAGCGTGTAACTTAGGTGGTGATTTAGCATCTGCACTAGAGCTTTGGGCATATGTGGTTTCTCGACCAGAGCCGAATAAAGTGATTGTCGGCTTTGGCAAACGTGATGCAGCTTTTGACGCAGGATTACCTATTCTTGAAAGAGCTTATCGTAATGGTGAGCCTGTTACTTTTGATCAGGTAAAAACAACGGATGTGATGGATCAACATGCATTTCTCTCTGTTTCAAGCGATTGCGACCTACAAGTTGGAGATGTCTTAGTCTTTTCAACTTCTCACCCTTGTCTAACCTTTGATAAATGGCGTGCTGTCGCAGTATCTGATGATAACGATCGCGTCACTCACTGGGTAAAAACGTGGTTTTAAACGTACTAATTAACGAGAGGAAAACAATGTGAGTGTAGACGTCGATATTATTTCTCAAATCACAGAGCGTTTTAGTGCCCTTCGTGACGCTGAAAAAAAAGTCGCCCAATGGATCATGGATGACATTCAAGGCGCTGCAAATGCCAGTATTACCGAATTAGCGCAAGGTGCTGATGTTAGTGAAGCTTCTATTACTCGCTTTGCTAAAGCGATTGGATGTAAGAACGTGCGCGACATGAAAATTAAACTCGCACAAAGCTTATCTGTCGGTCAGCGATTTATTCTAGAGCCACCGGATCAAGGTGGTTATCAAGGTATTTATGAATCAATCAAACAGTCATTAGATGTAAACCGCAGTTTAATTGTCGAAAAAGATATTGATACCGCTGCAGATTGGTTACACAACGCGCGGCAAGTCGTTGCTATTGGAATGGGCGGCGGTTCAACAATTGCCGCACAAGAAATGCAGCACCGTCTATTTAGATTAGGCTACCCAGTTGTAGCTTATAACGATGGGCTGTTATCACGAATGATAGCCGCAACCGCCGAAAGTAATGATGTTTTAGTAATGATTTCGTCTACCGGTTACACGCCAATCGTGGTTGAAACCGCGCAGTTAGCCAAAGAGTATGGCTTAAAAATTATTGCTATTACCCCGAATAATACCCCACTCGCGGAATTAGCCAGTTTAGTACTGCCAATCAAACATCAGGAAACAGATTTTATCTATAAACCATCGGCATCACGTTACGCTATGCTAGCACTGGTTGATGTAATATCAATGGCCATTGCCGTTAAAAACAAACGACGTTCAAGAGATAAACTACGACGGTTAAAAGTAGCACTTGATGCCCATCGCGGGGGCTTAGAACGACAGCCGCTAGGAGATTAATAAAATAAATATCTGTGACGGTTTAAAATGAAAATGCTGGGTTAACAATCTTTATCTTCAATACCAACAACAGGTGGCTCCCCATCATAATAATTTACAAAGTAAACGCCGCATTGATCGTTATAACTAAAGCCTCGAGGAAATATTTTACCGACTTTAGGTGTGGTATTTCCTGCTGGTAATGGCGGGATTTGATCACTAGGTACTGTACGTTGGTTACCCAAACCACACCATTCCGACTGGCATTGGGTATCTCGACCTCTTGTATAGGATATATCATTTAAAGTGAGTAAATAGCGCATGCTACGCATCCAGTGCCCTGTTGGATAACCCATAACAATTTCGATATTAACATCACCAGCATCTATCATTGACTTATTAGGATCATGTTCAGCGCCAAGAACAGTTGCGCGAGTATGGACAAAATCACTTGCCGTTATCAGTGAAGACTTCACACCTTTTAATAAAGCAATGCGTGCATCTCTACTGATATTTAAAAATTTAGGGGCAACGAAAACAGCAATAATTCCAACAATAACGATGATGATAACTAGTTCAATAAGACTAAAACCTCTAATTTTCACTACAGTTACCCTTTATGTGCATCAGCTTATATTATGGCGTATATCTATATCCTATTAACTAAGCAATAAATAGCAAACATAGTGGTATAAAAACGTTACCATCATCAATAGATCAAAAAAGCACAACATAAATTATATTGTGCTTTCGTATTCTTGTGTTTTAAGCGCCAAACTGCTGCAAAATGGCCTGACCAATCTGAGCTATTTCTTCGTCTCGCTCAGGAATACTCGCTTTAGTGCCTGTTAGATAAATACTGATCACTAAAGGTTGTTTTTGCTCATTCCATACCACCGCTGTAATACCACGAGAGCCATTACCACCAGCACCTGAGCGATCTGCAATCTCCCACCCTTTAGGTAGAACTGATCGCAACAAACCATTCGAGACTTTATTTGCTTCCATCCAGTCTTTCAGTTGTTGTTTTGAAGACTCGTTTAAAGCATTACCTAATACTAGATTAGTAATGGTTTTATTCATCGCATAAGGCGTAGTGGTATCGCGTTTATCGCCTGGTGTTGCCTCATTGAGTAATGGTTCAATACGATCCAATCTTGTTACACTGTCACCACCATCAATTAAGAATGTCGTTACGCCTACTGGTCCACCAATGTGACTTAGTACTAAATTCGCCGCTGAATTATCACTGGTCGTCATGGTGGCAAAACATGCCTCTTTTAATGACACTTCAGTCCCGACTTTATCTTTAAATACTGGCGCATAATCTAAAATCGAATCGGCGGTGATCTGATAGGTTTTATCCATCATGCCATTATTAATTTGGTTATCATGTAGCAACTTTGCACAAGCAAGAGTTTTAAAAGTACTCATTAATGGAAAAAGTTGATCACTATGATAGCCAAACAACTGCTTTCCTTTACCATCGAATACAGAGACACCAATTCTTGCACCTAATTGCTTTTCTGCATGCTCGATCGCTGAATTAACTGTGATGTTTTCCGCTAGGCTTACGCTAGAAAAGCCCAACAGAGAGGCTGTTAATACTGAAACAATAATGCGTTTTGATACTTTTTTTGATAAATAACTCATGTACACCTCTGATAATAGCTTTCGCATTTTATCAGTAAAAAAATCTATTAAAAGTAACGTTGGCAACATAAAGTTAATTAAAACTGGATAATAACCTATATTTTCATTTACTATTTTACTTTATACATTATTAGTATTAGTTTGATTTAGAATTTACATGACATATGTAACCATCCATATTTAAACTATTACATAAATATAATGACTATTGAACCTACTACCTTACTTGCGATTACAGTTATCTTTGTTGGATCTTACGTCCAAACAGCTATTGGCTTTGGTCTAGCAATTGTTTCAGCGCCTATTTTAATTGTTTATGCTCCACAATATGTCCCTGCCCCTATTTGCCTTATTGCCTTATTTATCTCGTTACTTAACGCCTTAAAACATCGTAGTAGCATTGAACTTGGTGGTTTAAAAATGGCAATTTTAGGGCGAGTTCCTGGATCTATTGCAGGTGCTGCTTTACTCGTTTATGTTTCGGCTCATGTCCTAACACTGTGGATTGGTTTGCTGGTTCTACTTGCAGTGGTTGTGAGTGTTTTACCTTATCGGATTGAACCGACACCTCGTCGAATGGTTATTGCTGGTTTCTTCTCAGGTTTATTCGGCACAAGCTCAGCCATTGGTGGGCCGCCGATGGCTATATTGTTACAACATCAGGAAGCCAATCAATTACGTGGGAACCTCTCTGCATTCTTTGTTTTTAGTTCTATTGTTTCTTTAGTTGCGCAAATCCCTGTTGGTTTTCTTTCCTTAGATAAACTTTGGCTCACTCTTCCTTTAATTCCAAGTGCGTGGCTGGGATATTGGTTAGCACTTAAAACGACACAGTCTCTACCAAAAGAAAAAGTTCGATATGCTGCTCTTATCTTGTGTTTAATCTGTGGCATCATTGCCATTTATGAAAGTATCTACTAGTAAATATGTACTTAATGTCACATATCACTAATATTAGTGCCAAAAGTATCAATTTAACCCAATAAAAGGATTGACCACTACCGATACAACTTGATAAACATATGTTGAAGACATTGATTTTGATAAGTTATTTAAGGGGTATAATATGGATATTGTTGTTGCCTTAACAAATGGAAAGTTTGGTATTGTTGAAGACTGTATCACGACAGATGATATTGAAGGTACTAGTATAGAGTGCTGGGTTGAAAATGACACAGGCTTCACTTACGAAGAAGCGATTGTTGCATATTGTTTATAGTCTAGTTACTTAATAGATAAGCATCTTAATAACAGATGCTTATTACTTTCATCATATTAATACGACTCTTTTCAAGAACTATTCTTTTTATTTATCTCAAATACCACGTCATGCTCATTTAGATTTACACTCCAGAAGATCTAATTACTTTATATTTACGCAATTTCACGACTCAACCTAATCGTGCTATTGATGAAATGAACAACTATTCTCAAAGTAAAACGAATCAATAGCTATTTACAATAATATGTTAGCGTATCCTAAACACGTTATTTTCCCATTACCTGATCGTACAGAAGTAATTAACCGCCTGCCCCATATTAGATCTCATTAACACATCAGCCTACATGCAAGTCTTTCTTAATACATATAAATGCCCTATCGATATTGTTTTATCTGGATTAAGAACAAACCGACAATCGACACAACTAAATGCATTGGCTGTGCTGTGGGCAATGCCGTGGATGAATGTGTCATGATCCTTCTTCTATTCACATTACTGCCATTAATTACGATGATTGATCATCCGCAGGCAACCTAGACAGTAAATTAACCATTTAATACTGTATCTGGTTTTAACCCAATCACTGTACAAACCACTGTGTGAGTTACTGTATAAACACCTGTGATATAGCGCAATATTTTAACTAATGATAATTTTCAGTTTTCATAAAGCAAAATAACAAAAACAAAAAATAGTTAAAATTAACATTTAAAATCAACACCTTAATCAAATCCAAGATCAAAAAAAAACTATAAAAGATCACACAGGACATAAAAACATTACACAAAAAACACTTGCATCAGGAGTTAAATAAAACTACTGTATACACATACAGTATGTATATATAACCACTATTTGAGGAAAGCACTAATGAACTACCACTCATCAATTACTGCTTCACAAGTATACAAGTCAACATTTGCAGCAGAATCAACCCAGCAATCATTTTCAACTGCGGTAAGACAACCAATTGAAGTGAGTTATAGTGCAGAGCAACAAACTCAATTAGCATATTTCTTACGACTATTAAAAAAAGCGAATAGTGAAAATCGTTGGATCATGTTTATTGGCTATGACGCATTAATCGATAAATCATTATTGAAAAATGCAGGTATCGACATCAACAAAGTCTTGCTGTTAAAAACACCGGCTCATCAAAGCAAACATAACTTAATGGTTAAAGCATTAGAGATGGGAAATTGCAGTGCTGTTATTGTTGCTGGTGAAATTGAACAATTTGATACTCCCCTTATAAACTCTGCAGCGACAAACGGAAAAGCGATGGCATTTGTTCTAAATAAAAATACAACAGACCACTTAACCGTGCACTAACATGAATTAAAATCGTAACAAAATGGTTAAATTGACGTATTTTTAATGCGATTAACGTTAATAAATTTAAATATCGCCCCTGTATTATCCTAAATAAACATACAAACTATCATTTTATTACGATAATAGTTTTTAGGTACCTAAAAAGCCCATATAATCTTATTAATATGATAATTAAAGATTAGGTTACAACATGGATAATAAGCTTGGATTAGGAGCGCTAACAGCACTCGTGATCGGCTCAATGATTGGTGCCGGCGTATTTAGCCTTCCTCAGAATATGGCACTCGTTGCAAGTCCAGCGGCTGTAATGATTGGATGGATGATCACCGGCATTGGCATGATCTTTCTCGCTCTATCATTTCAATACCTTTCAATTCTAAAACCTGAAATTAATAGTGGTGTGTTTGGTTACGCGCAAGCTGGTTTTGGTGACTATATCGGATTTTGTTCCGCATGGGGTTACTGGCTTAGTGCAATGCTAGCAAATGTCTCATATTTGGTGATTGTCTTTAGCACATTAGGCATGTTTTTCGATAAACCTAATGATGTTATTTTTGGACTTGGTAATACGTGGCAATCTGTTGTTGGCGCTTCTATTATCTTATGGCTAGTCTACTTCTTAATTTTGCGAGGTGTTAAAACAGCAGCAAAAATTAATATGGTAACAACCATCGCTAAATTAGTACCTCTATTCTTATTTGTCTTCTTTACCATGCTTGCCTTCAAATGGCACACATTCATTTTTGATTTTACTGGCATTGAGTTTGGTTCCAAACATGATCTACTTGATCAAGTAAAATCGACTATGTTAATCACAGTATGGGTATTTATTGGTGTTGAAGGCGCAGTCGTTGTTTCATCACGAGCTCGTGACCGGAAAGATATTGGTCGAGCAACTATTCTCGGTCTATTAACAGCACTTATTATTTATATTTTTGTAACGCTTCTTTCAATGGGTGTTATCAGCACACCAGAACTCGCTAAGTTACAAAATCCATCAATGGCTAAAGTACTAGAACACATTTTAGGCCCATGGGGAGCTGTTCTAATTGGCTGTGGCTTACTCATATCTGTATGCGGTGCTTTCCTTAGCTGGACAGTTTTAGCAACAGAAGCTCCATTCCTAGCCGCTAATAACAATGTGTTTCCTAAAGTTTATAAGAAACAAAATGAAGCCGGCACTGCTGTTACCGCATTAAATCTAACGACTATTTGTATTCAGATATCTTTATTTGCAGTGACTTTTGCCGGTGGAACCTACAATAATATTTTGGTCATTGCCTCTGAAATGATTTTAATCCCCTACTTTTTAGTTGCTGCTTATACGTTAAAAATAGCAATACAAACTAAAAATAGAGGTTCTTTACTCTGGGTTGGTATCTTTGCAACCGTATACGGTATTTGGCTACTATACGCATCTGGTTTACACCATTTGCTATTGTCTGCAATTTTATATTTACCTGGACTGTTTTTCTTTATCAAAGCAAAACGTGAACAAAATAAGCCTATTTTTGTAGGTAAAGAAATCTATTTTGTTTTATTCCTTATTACTATTTCAGCGTTTGGCATCTACTTACTTGCAACAGGAAAGTTAGTCATCTAAATTGCAACCCCAAAAAAAGCCGTATTGATAAAATCAACACGGCTTTTTTACATCATCTATTTAACTTATAACTGACGTTCATTCCAAGCTATCTCAACGCGATTTCTACCACGCTCTTTTGCCTTCATTAATGCCTCATCAGCACGCTCAATAAAGTGACTATAACCTTCATTCTCAAGTTCTGCGACACCTAAACTACAAGTCACTTTCATACCGTTATCCCATACTGCACTCTCAATACATTCACGTATTGATTCAGCAAGTTCTGCGGTAGCACCTAAAGGTGTTGCGGGGCAGAAAATAACAAATTCTTCTCCTCCCCAACGAGCAAATACATCAGATTTTCGTACACGCTTATTAATCAAACTTGCAAATCGTCGTAATACTTCATCACCTAAGCGATGACCATACTTATCATTCACTTGCTTAAAGTGGTCGATATCGATAAATATCATTGAGAAAGAAATTTTGTTATCAATAGAGTGTGTTGTAGCCTCTGCTAACCATTCATTAATTTCATGTCTATTACGAGTTCGCGTCAAGGGGTCCGTAAATGCTAACTCTTCAAACACCAAACTTTTCTCGTACAAAGCACGATTAGCATCACGTAAACGTTGTGTACGTTCTTCCGTTTCTTTAATCTTTTTTCTTAGATAAATACGATCAATAATGATAAAAAATATTGCTGTTACCACCCAAAGCGATAGCAATAATTTTACTAACACTTGTTCACTGATCCTTTCACCATAAAAAACCAGCTTATTTAATTTAATGGAATAATTAGCTTCTTTTACATAACTGCCTGTCGCAACTTCAATGATTGAAATGTTATCAAACTGCCTATTTGATTTATCAACAGGCACTTCGTAATCCGCTATCCACCATGATAAAACTTGAAAAGAACGAAGAGGAAACACGACGAGTCCTTTATCTTCTCCAGGGGCGTACTCAATTGCATTAAACTTTAGAGAAATAGGATCTGATAACTTCGCATAAGCTGGATCAAAATTACGTAAATAAATACGTACTCTTTCTCCTTCTAGAGGACTGTCATAATCAATATCAATTCCAACATGATCATAATCACTAAGGTCAATGCCTTTATCAACTGAGTCAGTCAATGAAATTGCAATCTCACAAAAAGGCCATTGCGCTTTATTAACTATATTACATTCAAGTAATGCACCACTTCTGTCTATATTTAAAGACGACTCAGTTGCACCATTTTGTGCTGTATCATCAATAATTCGGTATGTGCTATTTACAGGGGTAACTACGTACTCTTTCTTTGCACCGCCAAGTATAAACCACGCATAAACAATACAGGTGAAAATAACAAGAAAGAATACAGTATAACGGACTGGTTTTGTTAAACCTGTCATGAAAACCTCAGGGACAAATAAAGCAAAAAATATGCATGTAAGTTAATAGTGAAACTAGCAAAGCTCAGCGATAATAACAATAAGATAATCGTTAATATGCAAGCCTTACTATACTTTTAATGCTAACTATTACACAAATAAAACAATAAGTTATCTTATATTTATCATTATCGCTTAACCGTATGTTATCGTCGATTTCTATGCTTACCTCTATTCTGATGGATTTTACTTTTCGATTTCGCTCGTCGCTTTTCAGCTGCCGCACCACGGTGAACAGATTGTGTTTCTATTAATGCAGGATCAGGCTCATAACCTTCTAACCATTGTTGTGGTAGACGGCTATCTAATAACTCTTCAATCGCTTTTAATGCCCATTCTTCATCAAGACTCATCAAAGTAATCGCATGCCCTGTCATCCCTGCTCGACCTGTACGACCAATACGGTGAACATAATCTTCAGCTTTGAAAGGCATATCAAAGTTAACCACATATTCAAGTTGCTCAATGTCCAAACCTCTTGCTGCAACATCAGTCGCAACTAGTACGCGAGTCTTACCTGATTTGAAATCATCTAATGCACGTTGGCGGGCACCTTGGCTTTTATCACCATTAATCGATGATGCTTTAATTCCATCAAGACCCAGATCCTTTGCTAATTGATCAGAGCCCTGTTTAGTTTTAGTGAAAACAAGTACCTGTCGCCAATTGCGAGAACCAATTAAATACGCAAGTAATTCAGCTTTACGATGTTTATCGACAGGGTAAACCATTTGTTCAACGGTTTCAGCTGCAGTATTTGCTGGCGTCACTTCTACCATTTTAGGATTGGTGAGAATATCAAATGCTAGTTTTTTAACTTGCTTTGAAAAAGTAGCAGAGAAAAATAATGTCTGACGCTCTGCCGGCATTCGCTTCATAATACGTTGAATATCAACAATGAAGCCCATGTCTAACATACGATCTGCTTCATCTAATACAAACGTTTCAACTTCAGATAAAGAGACTGAACCATTAAAGACGTGATCAAGTAAACGTCCAGGTGTCGCGACTAAAATTTCAGCGCCTGCATTTAAGGCTTTAACTTGTACATTCATACTCGTTCCGCCATAAGCAACCGCCACTTTTATCTCGGTATATTTGGCATACGTTGTAATACTATCAAATACTTGCTGAGCTAATTCTCGTGTTGGAGTCAAAATTAAAGCACGAATTTTATTGCGTGATTTCTGATTATTTTCGATCTCTGTCGACACCTGCTCAGCTTGCGATGGTAAAGTCATTAAGCGTTGTAATAGTGGAAGTGCAAATGCTGCTGTTTTACCTGTACCAGTTTGTGCACCTGCCATTACATCGTCACCTTTCAATGCCAATGGAATTGCCTGTTGCTGCACATCTGTAGGTGTTGAATAACCTAATTCAGTCAATGCTTTTAACAAATTGGGATGAAGGTTTAGGGATTGAAACGACATAATGATTTCCTAACAGTAAAAACACTTATAACTTTCGATACAAGTAAGAGCCGTGAGTCTACCATAAAAGGAAATAAGCGATCTTTTATCAATTGAAACAATCTATAAAAGTCATCAACAATGCAGATTTAAAGAAAGGATGTTATTGGATATAAAGCCGTTTTTTTAGTCTATAAATTCGAAGTTCTCTGATAATAGTAAAAACAAAATTTATAATCACAATGATAAACAGGAAAGATGCTTGTAGTGGAGAATAGTCGAAGCTCATCATGAGATAACCTAATGCACTGAATGAAATTAAATATAATATCCACCTCAGTGGCGAGCCAAATCGTAAATCGTCGCGTTTCTTATCGTAATACACTGAAAAACGGCCTAAGAGAAAGCCAAACTTAATGTCTAAACCATAAGATTTTATCTCATAAGGCTGCGAGATTTTATTTAATACCTGTTCAAGCTCTGCAATGTCCATATTCTTTTCCTTATAGCTGTATATCAATACTAGCAATTTAAAAATAAGAAATTTAAACAGAGGTAAAATTATGAGGCTGGTTTAACAAAAAAGAGCTCTATAAGAGCCCTTTTGATTGAATCTAAACAACATTATTTAATATTTAAGAATGCCGCACCACGAACGCCACCCGCATCACCATATTTTGCCTTCACTACTTTTGGCGCAACAGCCACAGACAGTAAATATTTAGGTAAACGCTTTGGTAACTCATCGTAAATCACGTCAAAATTAGATAAACCACCACCAAGTACAACCACGTGCGGATCTAAGCCGGTAAAGATATTAGCTAAACAGATAGCAAGCAACTCTAAGAAACGTTCTACATGCTCAACTGCTTTTTCTTCACCTTCACGATAATGACCAATAATTTCAATTGCTTTTAACTTTTCACCGTAATAGTGCTGGTATAACAATTCAAAACCACGACCCGAAAGATAATTATCAATACAGCCTTTTTGACCACATCCACAACCTAATAACGGTGCATTTTCACCTAAAAACAACCATGCATCTAACGGTAATCGAGCATGGCCTAGTTCACCACCTACATGGTTTAGGCCAGAAAACACCTTGCCATCAAATACCATACCTCCGCCAACGCCAGTACCAAGGATCAAACCTAGAACTGATGGCGAATCTTTATGTTCATCATCCCACGCTTCAGATAATGCAAAACAGTTCGCATCGTTATCAAGTGCTACTTTACGACCTAGTTTCGCTTCTAAGTCTGCACGTAACGTACGTCCTTTTGCAGCAGGAATATTAGACGTTAACACGACGCCATTTCGTGCATCTTCAATACCAGGAATACCAATACCTACCAAGCCTTCACAACCAAATTTTTCATCGGCTTGTTGAACCAAAGTAACAACTATATCGATTAGCTTATTGTAATCATCACCTGGTGTTGCCACACGCTCTGTTGCTACACGCTCAAGCTTTTCATTAAATGCCCCAAATTCAATTTTGGTACCGCCGATATCAAAGCCGTAGTACATCCTATAACCTCACAAATAATGCTTAACAACACCCGACCAGTGTACAAAACTTTCACTACTTTGAAAATTATCCACACTAAGCACCACTCTATCTGTGACTAATAGCAAATTTAGCCTCATGATGAAGTGTAAAGATCTCGTTTAAAGAAAAAATTTAGCTAAATTACATAATCATCATTGGTTAAATGACAACGCCTCTCATTAACCACAAGTGACAATGTAACGTTTATATTTAATTTCCGTACTCAAGCATAAAACTTTGAAGTGTTTTTAAGGCAGAGTCATCAGGTAATAGTCGATTCATTTTACCTGTGATGTAATTTTCACGAAATACATCAAACCATAGGTCTAACATTTCAGCATTTTCATGCTCACCAAATAAATCAACAATTTTAGCAGCAACTTCTGCTGTACCTAACTGGTTATCTTTAGATGCCTCTCGCATTTTATAACGAGATGGTTTATCCGGATTTATCGATAAAACTGGGAAGTTATTTAAGTATGGACTTTTACGAAACATTTTTTTTGCTTCAGCCCAACTACCATCCAGCATGATAAATAAAGGACGTTTACCGTCTGGCAGATCAACGTTTTCGGCAACACGCTCAGGCTCTGCATATTCAGCAGGAAAAACCACATAAGGTTGCCATTGTGGATCATTAAGCAGTGCTAACATCTCTGTATTCGGTTCAGTACGAGACCAAATATAAGCGAAGGTATCTTCAAATACATCGGCAATCAAACGGCCTGTATTGCTTGGTTTTAATATCTCGTCATCAAACATTACAAGTAGAAACGCAGCATTCGATGTTGCTAATGGTCGATACTCACAAATACAGAGATGAGTACGCAGCATACATTGACGGCAACGCTCAACTTTACAACCGCGAGCTAAAAATGGACGAGTCGAACGCGCTAAACGTTCGTCATATAATGTATGTACAGTATGTATGCGCATGAAGGATAACCTGAGACAAAATGAACTGCCGCATTCTACCGAATACCATACGCAACATACAAAAATTAACTCTATCCAGTTCGTCTCTGATTATTAATTAGTCGATACTGGTGTTTCGAATGATAAGACGGCATCATTTTCATCCTCTAAATGATAACGGCTCAGCATACCTTGTTGCTGTTGTGCAATGACAGCGACACGTTCAGCTTCGTCAACAAGCGTATCAAGCTGGTGATTATTTTGTTGGGCGCGACTTGCAACCTGCTCCAAATTTTGGGCAACATGTTGTGACGCTCGTTCTTGTTGTTGTGTCGCGACGGCTATCGTCACCATTTTTTGATTGATATCTGAAATGGTATTTTTGATCAAATTTATAGCTTGTTGCACATCACTGCTACGCTCAATTGACGACATCATTTCTTTACGACTCACTAACATCGCTTCATTGACATCATCTGCAGCTTTATGAAGCGAGGCTATCGTATTGCGAATAGACTCTGTTTGTTGATTCGTTTCACTTGCCAATTGACGAACTTCATCTGCAACAACGGCAAAGCCACGACCTTGTTCTCCCGCTCTTGCTGCTTCAATGGCTGCATTCAAAGCGAGTAAATTAGTGTTATTCGCAATAGAACTAATAAGCTCTACCACTTCTGTAATTTCTTTTACGTAGTTATCTAACTCTTGCATTCGCTTTTCATTGATTGCGAATTGCTCTTCTAGCGCTAATAAGCCTTGAGTACTGCACTCTATGATCCCAACACCATTTAATGCCAACTGTTGAGCTTTTTGCGCTTGTTTTTCTGACTCAGAGCTACTTTGCGAGATCTCTCGAATAGATCCCTCAAGTTGTGTCATCGATGTTGTTACAACAGCCAATTCTTCACTTTGATTTTGTAGCGCAACACGTGAAGTTGTGGAAGCACGCATACTTAATTCAGCTGCACTGGTTAACTCATTACTGTTAGTAATTAGTTGTTGCAGTGATTCTCTATCATGATCGCAGAGATCATTGAGCACTTCTGCTAACTGAGCAAATTCGCTTGCAGCATTAGTATTTGCTTTAACTGTTAAGTTTCCTTCACTAATTTTATTTACAACGTCACTAATATGTTCAATCGACTTTCTGACTACGCGGCTTATCCATGAACCTGCAAGCACTGAAATAATTAAACCAATGATGCTAAAAATTAGGAACATTTGTCGCGCATCATTACTTGCATGTGTAAACCCATTTTCACCATTTTTAATTAAGCCATGTGATTGTTGGGTGATAACTTGGAGTAAATCCATAATCAAACTTGTTTGGTGTTTAACTTCGGTATATTTAATGCTTTGTTCTTCATCGAGTTTCAATACATTTAAGTAACGTTCAATATATCCCTGCTCGGCAAATAACTTTTTAACCATTTCAAAAGGCACAGTGAGGCTAGAAAAATCATTTATCGCAGCATTTTCACGCACCAGTTCACCCCAAGCATATTTCATCCCTGATAAATTCGTACGTTTAAGATCTTTTGCTATCAATCTTGCTTTAACTAAATCAGGCTCTGTCACTAACAACATCAAGTTACCGCTTAACTCAACAGCATGATTTAAAAAGTTAGTGACATTACTCATTGCGTACTCGTTATCAGAATACAACGTAATACCGACGCGACTCATTTCTGAACGTACGGATGAAATCGCATAGTTCATCGTTGAACGCTCAGTTGATAGCTTTTCTTTATTTAAAATAATTTCTTTTTGAATGGAATAAATATCAAACGCTAATTGATTAATAGATTCAACTTCAGACAAGTATTTTTCTGCATATTGCTTTAACCAATTTATCTTATAATTTGTTGCTAGTAGCTCTAACTCTTTACCTGCATCTTCACCTTGACTATGCATATTCTTATATATGGCAAATGTTTGATTCAGTGACTGTTCATTATGACTCATCAACATATCACTTAAGCTCTGCTCAACTTCTAATGCACTTGTCACTATGGTGGCGTTTTTTAATGACACAGGAACCGCTTGGTTGCTTAATACATCAAACTCTCGGGTCATATTATTTAACCCATTATTACCTGAAAAAGAAAGCGCTACACTGATTGTTACCAGTATTGCTAAAACAAACTGAATTCTTAAAACAACAGATAATTTTTTTGCGCGATGTACTTGCTTCATTAACCTATCCTCAGAACATTGTTAAGAGAGAAAAGTAAAAAGCAAAATGCTAACTACCAATTATTAATATTATGAATACTCTCTATGGAGCATTAAGGTAATAATTAATTGTTAAAGAAATATTTCAATTACTTATTTTATTTACATTATTATTTTTAAGGATATTCAACATGAATTAAGTCACACTTAAAGCACATTCCATATAGGGATTTTTTGAGGCTTTTATCTAATTAAATAAAGAATAAAGTTTAAAATAAATGAGATATTAAATATCTCATTCCTTTTCTGCATTTATTAAATAGATTAACTACATTAAACTTTTTTAATATATTTTTGAAATTGCTGAGTCAAATAAGTTTTTTACTAAACTAATAAAGTCTTCTAAGAAACTAATTTGCACATCAGAAGCTTCACATAACCAAATTCCTTCAAGAACTTGATTAAGATCTGCTAGGACAGCATCAGCTTCTTGCATTAACTGAAAGCGGACGTCTTGTTCAATATCAGGGTTTTGCGAAAAAACTGTCATCAATTGCGTTGCGATCAAATCAGTGACAACGTCTTCTATAGTAATGCTGTTTGCAGATACAGATAAACCTTCAAACAAGGTTAAACTTGATGCTAAATACTCAACTAAAGCTTCATATCCTTCTGTATTTACGACCAAGTTTTCCACAATACTATCCATATATAATCAGCAAATTTTTATATACTGTACTATTTATTTTTGCATTAACCAATATTTCTATTGAATTCATTGATATTTTTTACATTTGTCGCTAGTGAGGTAAATTTACCATTCGCTTGCATTATTGTCGTTTGATTTCGCCCTTTATTCTTCGATTCATACAGAGCAGAATCTGTTTGTTCTAACCATGATTCATAGTTGGTAATACCTGGATGTAACTGACACACACCTAAACTTATAGTGACATTAATTGTCTTACCATCAACAACAACATTCGCCTTTTCAACTTTTTTACGCAATCTTTCAGTAAAATAGCTTGTCATATCTGCTGTAGTTCCAGGAAGAATTACACCAAACTCTTCTCCCCCATAGCGCCCTGCTATATCACTTTGTCGTTTGGCTTTTCGAACAATATCAGCAATAGTTTTAATGACCGCATCACCAGCGACATGGCCATAAGTATCATTAACATTTTTAAAATGATCGATATCAAACATAACTAATGTCATCGGTTGATGCATTTGCTGATAATGTTCAAACTCTTCAACTAAACAATTTTCCCAGTGCCCGCGATTATAAAGCTGAGTTAATCGATCTGTGATGCTAAGATGCGTTAACTGTTCGTTTGACTCCCTTAGGTGATTTTTATTTTTTGCTATATCCGTTACATCTGTAATCGTTAAGCAGATATGAGTATATTCACCAGTCAAAGACTTCAAAGGTGTTAATGTCATGTTTTGATACATGAAATCAGCGCCTCCAGAAATTGGACTGAAATTACTAAACTTAAATACCCAAGGACGATTTTCCCAAGCAGAAAAAGATCTCATCCGTAATTTAAATGTTGAAGATATCTTATTTTTTAGCCAACTCTCAGGTAAATTCTCTACAACATCAAATAAAGGCTTACCCATTATTTGATCGGTTGATATACCGCTATATGCCTGCATAAATGTATTCCATGCATATACATTGTAATTTTTATCCAATATCACAATCCCTGCATCCAAGTGATCAAGAACCTGCATGGTTAAATGAAAATCAGCTAATGAAATATCACTCAATTTAATGTTTCCATAATCTGGTGAATAACTTTAGTGGAGTGGCTATCCATCATAAATAGTACTTCACATTCAAGATCCAGTGTTTCAGCTTTATATACGTATTCCACGGTAAAAAAATCACTCTCTTCATACTCTTTATTGCTCAAATTCATATATTCTTCCAAAATGATTGGTTGCCGAACTGAAAATGGAATACTTATTTGTTCTGATAAAGCAACGAGAAAAGAAGAAACCATGATATTACTAATATCAATAACAACTTCATTTTTATCTTCATTTGTCTGACTAAAACCCAATTTTTCGCCGAATAAAAGAATATCTTTCCCGCGTAAATCAACTAAAGCTTCACCATGAATACCACCACCAACAAACCGTTGAGCAATTGCAATTGATTGATGATCACTACGAATATCAGCAATTGTCATAGCAAGATCGCTACTTTGCATTGTTGCGACATACGGCAATGGCATTTTAATAAACTCACCAAGATGGTCTGAAATAATTGCAGCGCCACGACCGAGTGAGATATTTGCGATCTCCCTAAAGCCTTCAATATAATCTACCGATAATACATTTTCATTCGCGGTTGTATTTGTTAACTCCGTAATGTGTAAATCCGATAACAATTGTTTGAGCTTTTTCTTTTCAAATGGCTTTGACAAAAAATAATCAGCACCAAGCATCAAACAACGCCTTGCTGCTTCTTTTTGAACATCTGCAGAAATAATAACGATTGTAGGCTTATAGGCGAGAGTAGGAAGCCGTTTTAATACTTCAAAACCGTCCATAATAGGCATAGTAAGATCTAAGAAAACGACATCAATGTTATTTTTAGCTATTTTATCCAGACCATCACTACCATTTTCAGCATAATATAAATTTATGTCATAGCTATCCTTCAATAAACGCGTCATTGATTTATGGACTAGCGGTGAATCATCACAAATTAGTATATTTTTAGCCATAATAATAGATTAGATATTTTTAACATTAATAAAAATATCATAGAGATATTGCTACAAATATCTATCATTTGATTATGAAATTTAGTTGATAAGTGACATCGGTCGAATTTTTGACTTTGGTTCCAAAAATTACATTACAACAGAGTGATGAGTTTATCGATGATATTCGGATAACCTTGGCTTTATACTCTTTGAATGATGTTGTTGTTATATAAGATGACTATAAATAACTATAATTTCACGGTATTCTAGTACTGTCCATTTGGATGAATGATAATAAATTAACACTATATTAATTATGTAAGGTTTGTCAGTATGAAGGTTATTCGCTGGATTCTTGGGCGTATTATTCTTGTCCTAAATTTTATTTTTTCTCCTCGCGGGATAAAACGTTCTGCCGAGCAGCAACATGAGGTCAACAAGGCGGTAGCTCAACTCAAGCTATATCAATTTGATGCTTGCCCTTTTTGTGTAAAGGTACGTCGAGAAGCTAAGCGCCTAAGCTTACCGTTAGAAACACGTGATGCAAAGGTATCACCTTGGGAACAAGAGTTAATCGAACAAGGAGGTAAGCGTAAAGTTCCTTGTTTACGCATTGAAAACGAAGACGGAGTTGAGTGGATGTATGAGTCTAGCGATATTATTGACTATCTTCAAAAACGTTTTAATAGCTAGGTTACTGAGTTAACACTCCCCCAAAATAACCTTTCAATAACAACGACTAAAGTTCCCTCTTTTGATGCCGATAAACAATTCGTTATTGCTCTATCGGCATCTTTTCCACTTCTAAAGCAACTATTTAGTGGCTGCCTTCAACATCTTGATACAACAGGACGTACAATGAGAAAATTAAAAACCGTCACTACTGATGATATTCTATTAAAACTATGCCAATCACTTTCCGATATCTTATCTAAAGCAACAGAAACTGACGTTTCCTATTCTGCTATGGTACAAAAAATTAATAAAACAAGTTTAAAGCCTGATATTGGCTGCTTTGTTCTATTTGATGGCGGTTTTACAGGTTTAGTCGTTACAAACTTTACCAGCCATGCAGCAATGGAGCTTTATAAAGAATATATGCAACGTATGGGGATTTCTGAAGATGAGCTCGCCGTACATCATACCTCTGATGAAGTTGCGAATATTCTTGGTGAATTAATGAATCAAGTCGTTGGAGATTTTACGGGTAAGATCGGACGTGAATTAAAAGTCTCAATTACTCAAAACCAACCAAAAATGTTAGCCCTCAACAAACAAATCTTATTATCTGTTGATACCAACTTAGATCGTCCTCAAGCTCGACGTGTTAGCTTTACTACAGCCAAGAACAACATTTTCTATCTTGAATTTGCTATGGATAAAACTGAATTTATCCAATTGGAAGAGTTTGAACAAGATACTCAAGACACCGACAGCATATTTGAGTCAGCCAAGCTTGAACAACAAAAAGAAAATGCTAAAAATCAAAAATTAAATGATATTAACGACCAAGATCTTTTTGATCAGCTAGGTATTTAATCTAATAGACTTTAATAAACATTCAAAAGGCAATATATTGCTCTCATGTATTGTCTTTTCTCGAAACAAATATCGGTATGAGAGATTAATCACATTTTATATCTATTCCTCCAGCTAACCACTCTTTTTCCCTTCAGTTTAATTTACAAAATAGACTTTTAAGTTTACCTTCTTTGCGAAATTATTTGATGAGAATGCTGTAATGACATACAAGCGTATTACTAGTTTTGAATCTGGGCGACTCATTGCTTTACTCGCAATTATAGGCTTACACAGTCAAGTCTTTATGAAAACACCGTTGATTTTCGGAGAGCCCATTGTTGGTATGTTCTTAAATCAAATGAGTCGTTTTGCTGTGCCGCTATTTTTCATTATTGCAGGCTATTTTTATTACCCCAAATTAGTCGCCAGCAAGTCAAAAGAAGATGTTTTTGCAAAGTACGCAAAACCTCTGATCATTATGTGGTTAAGTTGGAGTGTTGTTTTTCTAATAATCCCTTTTAACTTTTCGATACTACTCACTGATGGTTACCTTGCCGAACGCAGTAATCACTGGAATAATTTACTAGCAAACCCACTAAATACTTTGTTTGAAGGTTCTCTTGTACACTTGTGGTACATTCCTGCTCTAATTTGCGCGATAGGCATCATAACGTTGTTACATAAATATCGCCTTGATAACCTACTATTACCTGTTGGTTTTATATTATTCATTTATGGTTGTGCTGCAGGCAGTTATGTTCCAATTACAAATATAGAAGCACCAATTTTAACCCGTAACGGTCCCTTTTTTAGTACGTTATTTGTTGTATTAGGTTATGAAATACATCGTCGCCAGATAGCATTGAATACCAAGTTAAGCCTTATTATTGCTAGTATTGGTTTTTCTGTATTTTTAATTGAGGCAAATTACCTCTATTTCTTTGCTAATGGTGCCTTTTATCATGATTTCTTATTTAGTTCACCGATATGGGCTGTAGGGATTTTCTTGTTTCTTCAAGAAAAGTCTAACTTTGGAGAACAGTTAAAACCAACAGCATTTAGTAAAGATATTTTAGGTATATACCTCTGTCACTTACTTATTGTTATTTACTTTTTTAATTTGGTTTTCATGCTTAATATCAATCCGATATTATCCAGCTTTTTAGCATTACCTTTTGCTTTTATCATTTCACTCCTCTTAGTGAAACTATTACGAAAACTTCCTTTTGGGTATCTATTAGTTCGCTAGCAGCATAAAAAAGCCCTCTCCTTTACACTTGAGGGCTTTGTTCTTTTATATATCTTTTATTTTACTGCAGCATCAAAAACCAGTTTACCTAATCGATACAATCGTAGAGCTTGCTCGTTATAATCAATACGATCGCCGTCAATACGACGACGATTCAACTGGGTATTGATACCCTCTTGATACACATCTTGAATCGTCTCTTGAAGCACATCTAAGTTATAGGTCAGTTTTTCACTACTAACAGATAATGGAATGATAATGTCGCTTTTCATCAAGTTTTGGTTGTAATTAACGGCATCTAAAATGATTTTCCCTTTATTGGTTTGGATATCATTCAAATCATAAGGGGGTAACCATTCATCAACAGGCTTCAACTTATCCACCTGATTAACTAGAACAATAATCTTTGGTGCTTTTCGATGCTGATTTTTCGGTTGTGTATAAAATTCTTCAATCATCTGTTTTAACATGATGTCAGCTTGGCGCGATGATTGATTCGCTTTAAGTACCCACAACACTACATCACTCTGCGTGACTTGTTTTAGCAGCATTTGATTAATACTCTCAGTACCGTCAATACCAGGTAGATCAATTAAATTAATCACATCGGTTCCTTCGACTTCGCAGCGATACGTTGTTGCTTTATCTGTTGAAGGTAACGCACTAATTTCTGCCGACATTTCCCCTAGTAAGCCATTAACTACAGATGATTTACCCGCACTAATTTGCCCTATTACTGCAACACGTAGTGGTTCAATAGGAACCGCTCCTGCCTGTTGATCTTTGTCATGCATTTTACTGTGCGGAACAGAAGCATCATCAAGTTTAAAGTGACCGCTATAAAGATCGATGGCGACAGAAGCGACTTCTTGTAGCAAAGTCGCTTTTAGTTTGGTTTGTACTTCTAGGCTGACATCATCAAACAGTTTACCTAACACTAATCCACGCGCCTCTGCTAACCATCCTGTAGGGGTTGCGATACGAAATAATCGATAGACATCATAGGCAGATTTCGCATAGCCCACTTTATCCTTTAATTGATAACCTTGCTGAAGGCTTTTTAAGGTTATTTTCTCAGCAAATGGCACATGCTCTTGTAAAAAATAACGATAACGACGACTCACTTCTTCCACCATGAGTAAAAACTCAGGGGCAGTAAAAGATAGGCGTTGAGCTGATTTACCTTTATTAAAACGATCTGCCACTTCTGCAACTAAAACGTATGCATGCGCTTGTAATGACTCCCACTCAGGTGCATCACTCAGTTGTTTTTGAATGATTAATGTCACTTCTTGCCACACCTGATTTTCATGTGCTCCCCATTGTGGATTACCTTCCACATGCAACGGAGCTAAATCATCACTGATCGCCTCACTCACCACCTTTTTACGGCGAATAAACCAATAAGGGACAAAAATAAGCAAACATGAAATTGCAATTAAAGCGAAAAACAGTATCCATTGGCCATTATTGATTAAAGCAATAATACCAAAACCTGATAACACGATAATCGGTAATAAAATAGCAACAGCCACCAGCGGAATAAAACCATCTGATAGCTGACTAACGAGTTGATAACTCTTATTTACGCGTTTCATTGCTATCCTTACTATCAAGGTTGTTTTGATTAACTTGCTGTTCCGCCACTTTTTTAACTGACTTAAACGCTTGTTGATACGTTGTCTTTAATAACTCTTTCGATACGGTTTCACCTTTACTGCGATGGTAAAGGTACATAGCGGCTGCACGGCCAATCGCATAAGAAGATGAGAAGCTCATTGCGGCAGCGGTAGCACTACCGACAGTTTGCCCGTAAGCGGGAATAAACTTCACTAACTGATTAACGCTTAGCTTGGAGATATATTGCAACAAGAAACCAGATCCAAGCATACTAATAAATTCTGCATAGTCTTTCTTATTCCACGTTACACCATATTGATTGGCAAGGCTGTGTAACATTTTTCCTTGAATCGCAGGAACTGTAAATAATCCAATAGCTGGGATCGCATCACTCGCGCCTGCAGCGCCTGCATACCATAAGACTTCTTTACGTAATCGCTCGAAGTTTTGCTCTTCTCTATTACTGTGTGCCTGTTTATTTGAAAGCAAACTCAACATAGGCAGCGTTTCAGAAAGCACAGCATTTAAGGTATCTAAGCCGATATACTGTTGATCATCAGGGATCAAATCAACACCAATTGGCTGATAAGTATTTAGTTGCTCGTCCGTATTTTTCGCCTGCCACACAGACTCTTTAATACCCCATATTTCCATAACTCGCTGATGGTTATAAAAAATGGCTCGCTCGCGTTCTTGGCTATCAGTCAGGCTATTGATTGCCGTATGAACAACTAATATATGTTTAATTTTTCCTGAGCGCTTAATGGTTTTTAACGCGTCAAGAACGGATGATTGTTCTGGTTCTTCAGCTTTCATGATAACGATCAGTGCATGGCTTTTACCGCTACACATCGTTATGTCCTCAGCAGGATCATAATTAGCTTCGGCTAAACCACGGGTATCTAGAAAGCGGACTAATGGGCTATCTGTTGGATGTTGGTAAACTTCTGCAGTACGTGTACACGGTTGAAAACCATTACCGATCTCAACCGCACTACTTCCTGTGATAGCTTGAATAACCGTCGATTTACCTGCACCGGTTTTACCTAGAAGCCATAATGTTGGAATATGCTTTTGCCATTCATCGAATGCAGGCTCAAGCTCTGGATTAACCGTTGGGTTAATATAATCATAAACTTTCTTGAAAAAACGATTCATTGTTTATAAATACTCAATAACGTTCAAAAACAACGACTATCGCTTTTATCAAACGATAGTTAACTACTCATCACGACCTAAATGCTTACTGCCACTAGAGCTGACTAAACTTGACACTACGATTGCCATATAAAATACGCCGACAATAGCTTCTAAATATGCGAAAACTTTCGCAATCGGAGTAACCGGTAAAATATCGCCATAACCTAATGTCGTTAAGGTAACAAAACTAAAATACGCTGCATCAGAGAAATTCTCATGCCATGGTCCTGAATTGATACCATGAATTAAATCGGGAAAAACACGGATAAGGATCAAATACGCAATCGCCCACATTAAGCCAAGCAATAAAAATAATGCCATAGAGCCAATGATCTTATTGGTATTAATTGAACCTGTGAACAAGATCTGACGCATAATAGATTTAAACGTGCCAAAAAAGAAAACAAACATCAGCGATAGCATAATAATTTCAATTTCTTCAATACCTAACAGGATCCTAGCAATCATTGCCATAATCCAGATTCCGACCAAAGATGTTAAAAAGCGAAACCATGATCTATCAAAACGTAAACTTAATAAGCAGACAACAAACGTAATGACAGTAAAGGCTTCTAACGCATATTGAACAAAACCATGGGGGATCACTTTCTCTAGTGATGCACTAATTAATAAGCTTATTAAAGCTATCGTCAGAAAAAAGAAATTATTCTGCGAGTTAATCTGTTCTATCTTTTTTTGTAACACTGCGTTCTATACTCCATGCAATGAACGACTTGATTAGACTTATCGTGCTAACCGATGATGCGCTTTGGCAAAATGGCCTGAGCAAAAAGCCCCAATAATTGAAAGCTCACCTGCTAAACATAGTGCCGCGCACACTTCTGCTAATGCTTGCGATTGGCCACTTCCATATAAACCTAATAGCTCTAAACACGCTTTTTGGCTAGGGAGATGTGTTCCTCCACCGACTGTTCCCACCATCAAATTTGGTAATGTTACAGATACACAGAGCCCATCTTGTTGATTTAGTTCCATTCGCGTTATACCAACAGAAGATTCCGCTACACATGCCGCATCTTGCCCACACGCAATATAAAATGCAGCAAGTGCATTCGCATAATGTGCATTAACACCGATAGTACCGCTTAATGCCCCGCCTACTGTCGTCATTTTACCAAAGTCGACCATTTTCTCAGGCGTTGTATGAAGATATTTCTTTACTAGCTCACGGCTTAAATGTACTTCAGCAGTCACTTTCTTCCCACGAACCGAACGTAACGTTTGTGCTGTTGCTTTTTTATCACCGGATAAATTACAGTCTAAGAATGCCTCGACTGGTTTAATAGGCGTATTAGCAAGAATATATTCAAAAACGGCATTGGTTGAAATCGTTACCATATTTTGACCAGATGCATCACCGGTTAGATATTCAAAAACTAAGTAAACATGATTACCTTCCATGCTCAAGTTAATGTCTGATAGCTTACCGTAGCGCGTAGTTGATTCGGCAATCGTTTTAAAAGTATCGTATTGTGTTGTGACCCAAGTAATAAATTTGCTCGCCTGAACCAATGATTCAAACGCAAACCCCGGTGCTCGCGTTACGCCTTCATTTAACAATATCGCACTTGCTCCCCCCGCTTCACTGATCAGTAAAGCTCCACGATGATAGGATGCAACTAATGCAGCTTCTGTTGTTGCTAATGGCACAAAATACTCACCACTAGCAAATAGACCATTTACTTTTAAAGGCCCAGCAACACCTAACGGCAACTTTACTGAGCCAATAAAGTTTTCAATGTTCTTTTCGTAGCAATGCTGTTGCTGCTGGGTTTCGGTATCATACAAAACAGTTTGAGAGTTAATGTTATTCAACACTTCCCAGCGTTTAGCTATAGTACGATCACTGATATACGGGTTACGCGGTAACTTTTTTGTTGGTGGTGTTACAATGGGATCTAGGCGTTGATGTAATTGCGAAGAAGAAAGCTGACCTAGCATGGAGGTCACATAATCCGGACGATGTAAGTTAAGTTTTGGCATGAATACAACACATTACGAAATGGAAGCGTATTATATCGCTAAACACCTCATAAACTGCTCATGCCAGATCAGACCGAGATAGAAAGACTAAGTGAAGAGACTAAAGCACCATAACATGATCGCAAAGAATACGATCCTCTTGGCAAACTAATACCATTTCAGCCATAAACTCACCTTCTGCTTTGCTGAAAAATTGCTTCCACACAATAACAACTGAGTCTGGTCTTTTAAACACTGCAACAGGAAAGCGTTCAGTAAAAAAGCCTTTTTCAGATTGGTACTTTTCACACACTTGCTTGAGGTAATCTTTCGTCACAATAGCCTTTAATCGCGGAGTAAAATCGCGAACGTGTGCTGAATGATCTTGTCTTGTTGATGCATCCATTAAGTTATCCATTATAGGTGTTGCTAACAGTAAGATTTCATCATCATCAATAAAAGTAAAATTCATTCACACCTCTTTTAAATAGGCTTAGTGTGCTTGCTTTGGATAACACGGTACATTTTCAGGTAATTGATACCAGCTCACTTTTTCACTAACCCAAACATGCATTTGTGGCTGGAACATAACATCGTCAACGCAAGCAACAGGCTTAAGTTTAAGCTTAACTGTAGAGCGATCATCAGGGTTAAAATGATAAATACGATTACCACATTCAGGGCAAAATACCGCCGTATTGGTGTTGCCACTATCGGCTTTACGACTCCACATTTTTAATTCACCACTAAATGTAATATCTTCTGCAGCAATCACAGCGGTAATACTAAACGGGCTTGTTGATAGTTTTTGGCATTCTTTGCAATGACAAGCAAAAACTTTCAATGGTTTATTTTTTAATACATAAGAAACTTGACCACACTGGCATTGCGCTGTTATTTCCACAAATCCTCTCTTACTTTCAAGTAAAATATCACATTAACAGTGCCTAGAATTTAAACTTAGATCTTGTTCACAAATATCAGATAAGAAAAAAGCCGAACTAGTCGGCTTTTTTCAATATTATTCGTATCCGGTAAGCTCCATAAAGCCTTTTCCTTTATGACTACCAGTGACCCGAATAGGTCCTTCCCAATAAGGGAAAATAAAGGGTAACCACTGTTCTCGACGAACAGCTGTTGTTTCAATCTTTATGGATTGTGATGGTATCTCAATCTCCCATATTAACGGGAACTGCTTTCCTTTAACGGAAAAATATTTTATCGGCTTCATGCGGATCTGATGATTATCAAGCTTAACTACTTTACCGTTTTTCCATGAACGAGAACCAAAAAAGTAAGGCTTTTCACCGTGTTCACGTAATTGAGAAACCATCAATGCACTGCCGTCATCAAGGTGAATAGAGAACCAATCCCATCCCTGCTGCTGTAAGCTAAGCATACTGCTACTCCATTCACGATCAAACCAACCTTGGCCTTTTACGCGATAAGTTTCGCCATCAAGCTCTAGCATCCCTTTTACATTCAAAAATGGTGCGCTGTAATAATAAGAGGCAATATCTAGCAGTGGGTGTTTACGGCTATAGCCATTATCCCCCTGCAAGACTATCGTTCCCGCTTGTGTGATATCTAAAATCGCTTTCATATTATCATCAGCAAATTCAAGTCTACCGGGAAAAGGTGAGCTATCTTTTGAACGCCATGTCCAATTATCTAACCACGCTCGAAATGGGCTTAATATCACCCCAGCTTGACCTATACCACCACGAGCAAAGCGTTCTGCTCGCCATGTTTTCTTCTTGGTTGTGATCACTGCATGCGCCATATACATTTGTGGCGTTTTCCAACCTTTGGTTTCTTCATCCCCCGTCGCCATTCGGAATAATGTCCATTGCAACGCTATTTGCTTGCCACTTTCAGATTCAAGGTTAGTGGTGAAATACCACCATTCAGCACGATACTCAGGATGTGAACCATAATCTTTAGGAAATTGCAGCTTGTTACCTTTCACTACAGGCTCAAACACATAGTCGGTTGATTGAGTCAGTGATTCCACAGATTTACTCGGTGTTTTTTGGTTATCGCAAGCATTTAAAAACAACGCTAACGTTAGGGTAACTACAACGCGACAGAGCCATATTAATGACATCTTCATTAGAATGACTCCCTTAAAGACAAGATTGCAGAGCGACGAACCAAACGCCAAACAGGCCACGCTCCAGCCACCAACAAGGCTAATAACGCTGTACCCAATGTCGTCAAATAATCCACAGGGAAATATTGCACTGGCATTGTCCAACCAAAGGAATATTTAAGCACCACATCAATTAACAGCTGGGCAAGAAACAAACCTAGCGGCAGTGCTATTAACGAGGTAATCACACCAATAAACAGTAACTGTCCACCACCAAGTAATGCCAGCTCTCGACCTGTCATTCCCATGCAACGTAACAACGCAAACTGACGTTGACGTGATACTTCCCCTGCTATTGTGGCAAAAAATAAACCACATATCGCAATGAACAAGGTTAAATGTCCAAGCGTTGAGGTCACAACAAAAGTACGATCAAAAACCCCCATCGCTTCCTTCATCAAGGCTGCATTATTACGAATACGTTCAGGCTGTAAACGGAAACGAGCACCAAGATCTGCAAGTAATTTATCTGGATTTACGTTCTTATTTAGGTGAATAGCTAATCCTACTTGCCCAGAATGCGGCCAGAAACGCTGCCACTTAGACTGTGAAATCAAAACCTGACCATAAGGGTTACCATAGTCATAGTAAATCCCTACAATTTTCCAGCCTTTATTCATCGGTGCGGGTAAATTAATGGTATCTCCCACATCCCAATGATTTTTCAGTGCTATAGACTCACTCACCATAACCGAGCGGCTTGTATGCAACGTTTTCCAATAGTCATAAGCTGTTTTTTTAACGACTAACGCTTTTTTCTCGCCAGAAGTATCACCAATACTCATGACTTGAATAGTACCAGCTTCAGACGGCGTTTCTTTTTGCCAGCTCCACCAAACTTGCGCAACTTCTGGTTGATCTTGTAACCACTTAGAAATACGTGGCGCCATGTTCATGGATGGACGTATATAAATATCAGCAGCTAACCGTTGCTCTAACCAACTTTCAGTAGTGTTTCTAAAGCTCCCCACCATGGTTTCCATACCAATATTTGATGCTAAAGCCAGCATAAATGCCATCGCTGCAACACCTCGGTAGCTCAAACTTGCCGCGGCATCATTAAAAAACCAACGTAATTGTGCTGAGCGACAAAGCTTGCCAAGCCATAAAAATAATTTCCACATCAGATATGGCATGAATAAGCCTGAAGCAATCAAGATAAATGCAATCAGCGCAAAGCCAGCAAGTTGTCCGTGAGGCAGTTGATAGATGCCAAAAGCAATCAACATGAAAATACCTGAAAACAATGCTTGCCACGCAAATTCTCGACCGCTAAAGCGAATTAAAGACAAATGTGCTGCGAGTCTTGATGGTTGGGATCTAACTAAACGGATCAAAGGCCAAGTACAGGCAAACGCACAACCAAAGAATGCAATAGCCACACTTGCCAGCCCCCACATCCAATGCCACTGAATTTGTAAGTTAACGTTAGCGCTATAAAGATCATTGAGAGATGCTGCGACACTAGGCAGTAATTGCTGAGCTAATAACAAGCCCAATAAATTACCACCTATAAGCCCTAAAACTATCCAAGCGATTAATTCAAAAATTAGCGCTTTCGCGATTTGCCCACTAGTAACGCCTAATTGGCGTAGCACACCAATCAATGGCTGACGCTGAGCAAAGGATAATGACATCGCTTGGTAAAAAATAAACAACCCTACCACAAACGATAACATGCCCATCGCAAACAAATTTAAATGAAACGCATTAGTTAAGGGCTCTAATTTCGCGCTTTGTTTACGTTCTAACGTTAATCCTGGAGGAAGAATATGAATTAACTTACTTAATTGTTTTCGGCTCATTTCTCCACAAACAACAGCGGTAAAACCAGAGCTTGGATTCAATTCTCGAAGCAGTGCAATATCAGCAATCATACGAGGTTGATTCATTGTCTCGTCTTGAATAATCTCGATTGGGCCAATTTTCTTGCCTGAATCTAATGTGATCATACTGCCATCAGACAAACCAATATAATTTGCGAGCTGCTGACCAATCATGATCGGATAAGGTGGGCGCATTAATTCAAGTAGTTTTACTCGACTTTCATCTAGCCCATCCGAGCCTGACACAGACATCATTGTAACGGGATCAATTCCTAGCAATTGAAAGTCACGTTGCTGATCTGTCACGATGCGAAGTTCTTCCATTGGCGAGCAGGTTTTCAATCCTGCTCGGCGCATTTGAATATAAAAACCCTGTGGGACTTTCATCCCCATTTGTACGTGGCGAATGCGATAAGGAAAAGGATTAGAAAAAAGTTGTTCACCTTCGCGGTAACTTTCTTTTGCTTGCTGGTTTACAGCCATAACGCCAACAAGTAAGGCAATACCCAACGTTAGGCCTAACCATACGAGAAGAATTTGAAACGGGTGACGTCGATAGTGCCCCCATAACGCATTAACTACGGGGCGTAACATGAAGTTGCCCTCCCTGCAGACGAACATGGCCTTGCATGTGTGATGCGACTTTCTTACTGTGTGTTACGACAAGTAAGGTGCAATGAAGTTTTTTAGTAAGTGATAAAAGTAACCGAATAACGGCTTCAGCGTTGCGTTCGTCAAGACTACCTGTTGGCTCATCGGCTAACAGGATCTTAGGTTCCATATAAATAGCACGTGCAATCGCTACACGTTGTTGCTGCCCTCCTGATATTTCTTCAGGATAACGCTCTAACAACTGCATAAGATCTAATGCAGAGATCAACTGACGCCATAACTTATCATCTGACGCTAATCCCTTAAGCTGACGGCAAAATTTGATATTATCGGCAACAGTTAGTGTCGGCAATAAATTATATTGCTGAAACACCAAACCAATATTATCACGCCTAAAGGTCGTTCGTTCTCGTTCTGAAATAGAATGTATGGGTATATTACCAAGCCAAATCTCCCCTTCTTCAGGAGTATCTAGCCCAGCAATTAGGTTTAACAGCGTACTTTTACCTGAACCACTTTCACCCATTAACGCAACTTGATCACCTGGCTCAAGATCTAGATTCGTTCCTTGAAGCACGAAATGAAATTCGGAGCCGTCACGGTATCCTTTGCAGAGTCCTGCGAGTCGTAACATTTATATCACCAACACTTGAGATCACATTAATTGCTTATAACTTGAGCAATTAATTAAAATAACTGAATAAATACGTCACGCATTTACGCGGCAAATTTACAGCAAATAGCACTGTCATTAAAGTTATTTCAATTGTCAAAGTCGCGATAAATAATATCACTTAACTTAAGTAACTTATTATTAATAATCTTAGCTTTTATAAAAAAGATTTAAACCGACACTTTGAATTTATAACTATGACTATCATCAATAAATTTACTGTTATGTCATTTATTATCATGAAGATAAAGACATTCATTCCAAATCGCATTTATATATCTATGCTACTTAGTAACATAAATACCCATCGTTGTTTTAAATTACGTTATACTCATCGGCTATTTCATAATCAGTAGCTTGCGAATGTATCAATTAACGTTCTCCCTAGAAGAATTTCTCACCCAATATTGGCAAAAAAAGCCAACCATTATTAAAGGTGGCTTTAAGCACTTTGTCGATCCTATCAGCCCTGACGAATTAGCGGGGCTCGCGATGGAAGAAGAAGTTGATTCTCGCTACATTGCAAAGAAAGATGACCAATGGGAAGTCCAGCATGGGCCATTAACCTTCGATAATACGCCAGAAGATAATTGGTCGTTCATCGTACAAGCCGCTAATCATTGGCATGAAGGTGCTGCACAATTAGTCACTCCTTTTCGTCAACTTCCAGGCTGGTTGTTTGACGACTTAATGATCAGTTACTCAACTCCTGGTGGCGGTGTTGGTCCTCATATTGACCAATATGATGTATTTATTGTTCAAGGCTCAGGTAAGCGTCATTGGCGTGTAGGTGAGAAACGCGATGATTATGAGGAAGAATTTCGCCATTCGGCATTACGCCAGATAAAAGGTTTTGAACCTATCATTGATGAAGTGTTAGAAACCGGAGATATTTTATATATTCCACCCGGTTTCCCACATGATGGTTATTCTGTGGAAACATCCATGAGTTTTTCTGTCGGTTTCCGTTCACCGAAAAAACAAGAGTTATTAAGCACCTTTGCTGATTTCGTGATTTCAAATGATATTGGTGATGTCCACTACCACAATCCATCACTCTCTACCCGTAGTTGTAATGGTGCTATTTCAGAGCAAGACTACCATGATCTTGAAGCCATGATGCGCAGCTTGCTTGACCACCCGCATTTGTTAAAACAATGGATGGGCGAACATTTAAGCCAAAATCGTCACGAGTTAGATATTGTTCCGTCCGATCCCGAGTGGAGTAATGAAGAAACATATCAATGCTTAATGAATGGCGATAGCTTTAATCGCATTAGCGGCTTACGTGCGTTTTATCATGATGCTCAACCTGAGATCATCTTCATCAATGGTGAACAATATACATTACCTGATGAATGCGCAGACACCGCAAAACAGTTTTGTAATGAGCAAGTCGTAACTGCTAAATCACTAGGTAATGCCATCCATCACCCAGCAGTATTAACATTATTAACTCAGCTAATTAATCTTGGTTATTGGTACTTAGCAGAATAAATAAAAACAATGTTATCGCACTAAAAATGGCCTAAATATGTCGGAGTAAACCTCTCCTATAGGCCATATTTTTAAGCGACTAAATTATTCATCCAACGTCGTGAATGTACACGAAACGATGATGCAAACCATTTGATCAGCTCTTCTAAACCCAATAAAGCATAAACCCACTCTATCGGCCAATGTAAAATAAATGCACAGAATGCGGTTACAGGAATACCGACCATCCATTGCGCAATAATATCTTGATAGAAGCAAAACTTAATATCACCACCAGCCCGTAATACACCAACAATCATCACCATTGGAATACTTTTCAACACCAGAATAATGGCAAAAATATCAAAGAAATGATCAGTTAAAGCGCGTACATCTTCTGTTAATCCTGAAAATAAGTTTAATAACGGTTGTTTAATTAAAAACATCACACATACCGTTAATAAAGCAAAGCTTAAATTAAGTAACGAAAATGCCCATGCCTTTAAATAGGCTTCATCATTTTTATTCGCACCAAGTAAATTACCAATAAATACAGCTGATGCATTTGAAATACCGATCAACATTGCAAGTGATAACGACTCAATCGGTGTGATCACCGACATTGCAGCGAGCCCATTAATACCTAATTGACCAATAATCGCATGATATACAAAAATTCCCCCCGCCCATGCAAGGTGATTAAATGTAATCGGTAATGATAGTTTAAGAAAACGCTGAATATCTTTCTTATTACAAACAGTCACAACCGTTTGAAAATTAGTCGCTAATAAATGTTTGCGTCCATATAAATAAGACGCAAGTAATACCAGTTCAATACCACCACTAAGCAACGTCGCCCATGCTGCACCTTTGATCCCCATCGCTGGCAAACCAAATTTACCAAAAATTAACACCCAATTAAGGAACATATTGGCACCAATACCAATCGCACTAAAAAAGGTACTGACGCCCGGCTGGTGCATCGAACGTAAACCCACTGCGATACCAATACCGAATGCTGCACCGAGTAAATTAAATGCCGTAATGCGTAAATACTCAGAACCTAATGCAATAACTTTTGGTGATTGTGTCGCAAGGCCCATGACCCATTCTGGCGCAAATAAAAACAATGCCGCTGCGACTGAAGCAAAACAACCGCTAATCATCACTGTCAAAGCTGTTGCTTCTCGTACTCCTTGCTTATTATTCGCCCCCCAATATTGAGCAGTTAACATCGCACCGCCTGTCGAGACGCCAAATAACATAATAATGGCAACAAAAAAGGCTTTGCCTGCAATACCAGCAGCAGCTACTTGGGCGTTGCCTAACTGTCCTAGCATTAAAATATCGACAAGACTTCGACTCGAAAACAACATTGACTGCAACGCAATAGGTAAAGCAATCCAAAATAACGAACGAAGAAAGCCTCGATCAAATTGTTGAAGAATAAGTGTTGGCATTGCAATTATCCCTAATAACAACAATCGATAGTGTAAAACCCACTATCGAATAACCTTTGGTGAAAATTACTGATGAACTATCGTGATAAAAGTAGAATAATTATCTAAAATAAAGCACACAGATAGAGAATCAATTTGACGTGAAATGTTATGCTAATCGCGAAAATAACTTGATGCCATACCTATTATTCTGAACTTGGTTACAATTAACAAAAATATAATTTTTATATCCACGATAACTCTTCTTAAGTAACACCATAAGGAAATGGAGCAATGAGGTAATGAAGAAAACAATTCTAGTGGTCGGTGCGTCAGGCTATGTTGGTAGCCATTTAGTGCCAGAATTGCTAAATCAAGGTCATCATGTTAGAGCAACTGGTCGCAACTTACAGCTGCTAAGAAAGCGTGGCTGGAATGATCTTGATAACCTTGAATTAATTTACCTTGATCTCAATGATGATAGTGACCTTACGGATCTCTTTCACGGTGTTGATATCGTTTTCTTCCTTGTGCATGGCATGAATCATGGTCATGACTTTATTGATTTTGAATTAGACTGCGCGCGCCACTTTAGCCAATATCTAGAACACAGTCAGGTTGAGCAAGTTATCTACTTGGGCGCGCTACAATCTGAAGATGCAGCTTCAACTCACCTGCTAGCTCGTAAAGAAACAGGCAATATTCTTCGTAATAGTGGAAAAACTATCGTTGAATTACGTGCTGGAATAATTATAGGCCCTGGCTCTGCCGCTTTTGAAGTGATGCGCGATTTTGTAAGTCATCTGCCTGTGATGCTAACGCCACAATGGGTCAGTTCTCGCAATTCTCCTATTGCACTTAGAAACTTGTTATTTTATTTAACTGAGCTAACTAAAAAGCCCAATAATGAAAACCTCATTTTTGATGTTGCAGGCCCCGAGCAGCTGACTTACCGCGATCAAATGGTACGTTTAGGTACACTGCTAAATAAGAAAATTCGCGTGATACCGCTTAAATTCTTAAGTCCTGCTATGGCAGCTTATTGGCTGCGTTTTATTACCTCAGTACCGACCAATATTGCGAGAGCATTAATCAACGGGTTGCAATATGATTTACCAGCAGATGGTAGCAAGTTACAGCAATACATCCCACAAGTCTTAATCAGTTACGATGATGCAATATCAGAAGCATTAGAGATGAATGATGAGATCATTGATAGTGAAATTTGGGGATTTGACCCTGATGCATTATCGCGCTGGAAATCTAATTATGGCTATTACCCTAAACAAGCGGGCTACACGTTAAAAACCGATGCGAGTGCTGAAGATTTATGGCGACAAGTTCAGCTGGTTGGTGGAAAAGAAGGTTACTTTTTTGCCAACAGTCTATGGCGTATTCGTGAATGGATGGATTCAATGATTGGTGGTAATGCTCTAGAACGTTATCGTCGTGATCCTCAACATTTACAATTGGGCGATCGCATTGACTCTTGGAAGGTGATCAGTCTTGAAGAAAACCATTTCTTATCACTCCTGTTTGGGATGAAAGCGCCTGGTTTAGGACGATTAGAATTTACCATTAATGATCATGGTGATCACCGCTCTGTTGATATTCGAGCATGGTGGCATCCGAAAGGTTTTAAAGGTCTTTTATACTGGTTTGCTATGATGCCTGCACACCTATTCATTTTTAGAGGCATGACATTACAGTTAGTCAAACGTTGTAAAGCGAAAGCGAAAGATGGTCAGATTGATACGGTATAACCTTCGCTTTGATTGTCATTTCTAAAAAATCTGATTAGTCCGTAATAAAAAAGGCCCGATAGTGCATGTTATTTCTAACAGCAATATCGGGCGTTTTTCATTTACTGTATGTCACTATCAATCGGTGATATACAGTATTATGCAGCCACTTGTTTTGTTGCACATGTCATTCTGTACGCGGCGATTGGGCCACTGATCAATGTGAACGCAATCAAGATAGAAACTGGTACAGCAGTGATCACAATGAACGATTGCAGTGCATTTAAGCCACCGTCACCTGCAAGTAATAATACCGCAGCGACTACACCCATAGTGATCGCCCAGAACAAACGATGCTTACTATCAGGTTCATTATCACCAGAAACCACCATCGCAATCGAATATGCCATTGAATCACCTGTGGTAACAACAAACGTTGTCGTCAACACAAGAAACGCAGGTAATAAAATACCGCTTAATGGCAAATTAGACAGTGATGCTAATAATACCGCAGGTAGACCACCGTCATTCAGTGGGCCAGAAATTACACCCGGTGTTTGTAGCTCAAGGAAAATACCAGTACCACCTAATACCGCGAACCAGAAATTCGTCACGATAGGCGCACCAATCGCAACCGCAAGAACTAAACCTCGAATGCTACGCCCTTCAGAAATACGTGCAATAAAGATTGCCATCATAGGTGCAAAACCGATAAACCAACCCCAGAAGAACCATGTCCACCATACATTCCAAGAAGGCTTTTCATTCGCTAAGCTAAGCTCGCCGAAATGATGAATGTAATCACCAAACGCACTACCGAACTCAGTTAAAATAAATTTCGTTGGGCCTAAGAATAGCATTGCTAGTAATAATCCAAACGCACCAATCACGTTTAAGCGTGATAGCCACTGTAGACCTTTATCCATTCCTGAAGCAGCAGAAATAGAATAAATAGACACAACGACTGCAAGGATCATTAACTGAGATTGAACGTTATTTTCAAGCCCTGTTAGTAACTCTAAACTATAACCTAACTGCGATGCTAGGAAACCAATAGGGCCAATTGTACCAGCGGCAACGGCAATAATTGAGCAAGCGTCAATTACACTACCTAACCAGTGATCTTCTAGCTTCTTTCCAAAGATAGGAAAAAGCAAAGCACGAGGACGTAATTTAACGCCATGTTCATGGTGTGCATACATTAATACAATAGTTGCCAACGTGCCCAATACAGCCCACGCTAAAAAGCCCCAGTGTAAGAACGCTTGACCAAGTGCAGGGTCGACAGCTTGTTGTGTAGATCCAACAACACCTTCAAATATCGGCGGTGGTGTAATGAAATGGTAAATTGGCTCAGCGGCAGACCAAAATACGCCACCACCAGCTAATAAAGTACACATGATCATGGCTAACCAACGGAAAGTACCGATTGTTGGTTTTTTCACGGTTCCCATCACCTTTTTACCCAAAGGGCTAAAAGCAATGGCTAAAGCAATAAGAAAGTTAACCAGCATTAAGATCTGCCAGCTATAACCAAAAGTATTGGCTGCAGATTCAAAGCTAGTTTGAATTAATGCTGTAAAACTGGACATATCAGCCAGTGCAGCAAAGATGAATAAGGAAATGAAACCAATAGTTAGAATTGGAACTAGTTTTGCTTCAAAACGAGAAGAATCTGAGTTCAAAGATGTGTTGTTACTATCAGCTATTTGACATGCATTACTTGGCATAAATATCTCACGTTGTTTGTGAGGGGCGAGAGATTAGCAGCTAAAAAGCATAAAGACCAGTCAAAAAATCCTTTATTTTCAATAAAAAAACCATGCGCTCTATCATTGTATGGCTTTTTAATTGGTAGATCATGACGTTACATATTTATGTTACAAATTTTGATTAACGATAAAAAATTGAATATTTATTATACAGACCGTATTGATAGGATAATAATTACTAAACATCAAAAGTCTTTATTGCTCTAACTATTTTTTATTTGCTGTCATTTAATACGATAGATAACCATGTAGCAATAGTCTGCTTTTTTGCATGTTAACGACTATAACCATCAGTCATAGTGATTGACACAATAATGAGAAAAGGCATCACTTTCATAGCTCATCTCTTCGACTAGGTTTATTAGTAGGTGTTGGGATATCACTTAATCGAGTCGAAGAGAGCAACTAATGAAAAATGATACATAATGAAGAAAGGTATAAATCTGAATATGTAAGAGCAGGTTAATCCACAATCAGATCATAAAAAGTCTGTGAGTTACTATGATCAATATGCAGAGTTTGATTAATAGCTGGGAGAGGAGCAGTTTGTAATCCATTTTAATCATCAATAAGAAGATAATTTCACTATCGGTAGTCCCTTCCCGCTTATTCTAAAGTGCTCTTGTTAATAATCGATCTAAAGTAAATCTAACTTTATTAAAGCCCCCCTGATTTGACCGATATGGAGAAACATCCATTGTTCATATATACAAGGATGGCAATTAGTCAGCCCCAGCAGAGAAACGCACATGTGCCATGAAACGATGAGAAAAAATATCTAAAAAACTTAATCATTAACCCTTTTTTTAATGTACTGCTTAGGTGGTCGCCCCAAGGTTCTCTTAAAGAAAGTAATAAATGCGCTTACCGATTCGTAGCCTAAATCCTCAGATATCCGCTGCACAGGCTCCCCCGATGACAGTTTTTGTAGTGCCATTACAATATGAAGCTGTCCACGCCAATTACCAAAAGTTAACCCTAATTCCTGCTTAACCAAACGCGCTAAGGTTCTTTCACTCATCGCATATTTACTTGCCCATTCGCTAACTGTACTACGATCACTTGGGTTCGCAATTAAAGCTAAAGCGATCTTTTGTAAACGAGGTTCTTCTGGAATCGGAAAATCAAACTGTTCAGAAGGCATTGTCGATAATTCATAAATTAGAACGTCAACCAATCTCGCAGTATTCCCTTCGTCTTCATAAAACTGATCGAGCTCTGCTAACTTAACTATCAACTCACGTAATAAAGGAGACACTGATAAAGTACAGGCTTTTTCTGGTAGACCAATTACATCTGGCTCAATAAATAAATTACAAATATCGATATCATCTGAAATTGTGAGACTGTGAGGCACTTGGCTTGGGATCCAAACAGCGCAATTTGTAGGAACCATCCAAATAGCATTCGCAATTTTACATCGAACACAGCCACTTAAAGGTAATACCAATTGACCTTTCCGGTGAGTGTGAAACGGGAGTTCTTCATCGACATCAGATCTTGAAAATCTCATTGCCACTGCTTTTTGAGAATACGAATCTGAATCAAACGAAGGGATAGTTTTATTTAAAGTTATATTTTTTGTCATAATTTAGTAAAATAATTGCCCTAGGGAATAATTTGTACCAAAAATATCTGAACAAAAGATGTATATCACATAAAAATAAAACGTCACACCGAATCAACTGAATATGTAGACCTGAAATCAAAGTGTTCCTTGACGTCTCATTTATTAGCAGCCTTAGTAACCTTAGCTGCTATTGGATTGATGTTTGAACAGTAAGATGTAGGTAATGCAGTTAAATATTCAGGACAAATACCGCACCTTTTACTCTATCACTATGGTGATATCTTTCACCCTTCAAGAAAATATGAAGCTTATAGGCTAACGGTTCACTCTCTATTAACTTATAGAAAAGTTGTCAATAGTGCCGCTGAGGTGGCGTGAAAAGCCAGCCAACGAGACATAAAACACCTATTTGCCATACAAATAAAGAAATAGACTATTTACCTTTGCTAAAATCAAGTCTAAATCCCGATAGAAACAAATATCTAAAAATTTAATCATTAATCCGTTTTTTAATGTATTGCTTAGGTGGTCGTCCGAGCGTTTTCTTAAAGAAAGTAATAAAAGCGCTTACTGATTCGTACCCTAAATCTTCTGATACTCGCTGTACAGGCTCCCCTGATGACAGTTTTTGTAATGCAATAACAATATGAAGCTGTCCACGCCAATTACCAAAGGTTAATCCTAATTCCTGCTTCACTAAACGCGCCAAAGTTCTTTCACTCATCGCATATTTACTTGCCCATTCACCAACAGTACTGCGATCGCTTGGATTATTAATGAGCTCTAAGGCAATGCTGTGTAATCGACTCTCACTCGGAATTGGAAAATCAAAATGTTCAGATGGCATGCTCGTTAATTCATCAATCAACACATCCGCTAACCTTGCGGTTTTAGATTCTGGTGTATAGGAGAGATCTGATTCCGTTAAACGAACAATAAGCTCACGTAAAAGTGGAGAAATAGATAATGTGCACGCTTTAGATGGCATTCCAACTACATCTGGATCAACGAATAACATACAGGTATCGGCATCAGGCGAAACACTATTACTATGAGGTACTTGGCTTGGTATCCAAACAGCACAATTAGCGGGAACCATCCAGATAGCGTCAGCAATTTTACAACGAACAAAACCACTTAAAGGAAGAACAAGTTGTCCTTTATGGTGTTGATGGACTGGGATTTCTTCATCCTTCTCTAACCCAGAAAGGCGCAATGCAACAACCTTTTGTGGGTAAAGATCGGAGTCAAACTCAGGAAAATGGATACTGTATTTCATAACTTGTCCGATTTTAGATATCTACTGTCAATATAACTCAATACAGAAAAAAATAGGAGAGGTATTATGTTATTAAAGATTTAAGGAGAGACCTATGTCACATAAAAACAAAAAAACAGTCCCTAAAGTTGCACGACCAGCATTGGTTATCCTAGGTATTTTACTTATTGCAAGTAACCTACGTGCACCACTTACAGGATTAGGACCTATTCTAGAGTTCATCTCACAAGATTTAGGTTTAAGTGCTACGCAAGCCGGTATGTTAACTACTTTGCCATTGTTGGCTTTTGCCCTATTTTCGCCGGTATCATCAGGCCTTGCACGTAAAATTGGCTTAGAGCCATCTCTTATGATAGCTCTGGTTCTTGTTGGCGGTGGTGTACTTATCCGCTCCGGTGGCTCAACCGTAATGCTATTTTTGGGTACCTGTATAATAGGTCTCGGTATAGCAATAGGTAACGTACTATTACCAAGCTTACTAAAAAGAGACTTCCCAACAAAAGTCACTACTTTGACTGCTGTATATGTATTAATCATGGGTATTGGCTCAACATTAAGCTCAAGTACAGCTATTCCAATGATGAAGCTTGCTGGTTCAATGGGAATCACTGCAATTCCACACTGGGCATTTGCTTTAGCAACCGTACTGATCTTCCCTGTTGTTTCAATTATCGTATGGTTACCACAACTAGCAGGCCATACTCGCCCTTCTGCAGATACTGCTGAGATTGATAGCCACAGTTATCTATGGCGTTCAGCTGCTGCATGGCAAGTAACTATCTTTTTAGGCTTGAACTCTTTCATCATGTACATCTTTATCAGCTGGTTACCAAGTATCCTAATTGATAACGGCTATACAGAAAACCAAGCGGGTTACTTACATGGTGTACTACAGCTTTCAACTGCTGTACCAGCACTAGTGCTTATCCCATTAATGGCAAAAATGAAAGATAAACGCGGCATGAGCTTTGCTATGGCTGTACTGGGTTTCATCGGTATCCTTGGCCTGCTTATGATGCCAGAACACGCATTAATCTGGGTAATTTGTTTTGGCTTTAGCTGTGGTGGTGGTTTTATTCTTGGTCTGTCATTTGTTGGTATTCGTACTCATGATGCTCACCAAGCAGCTGCACTATCAGGTATGGCACAATGTATGGGTTACTTACTTGCAGCAACTGGCCCTATTATTTTTGGTTCGCTACATGAATCAACACACAGCTGGGAAGTACCATTATATATGACACTTGCAGTCTGTGTTGTATGGGGATTCTTAGCACTATTTGCAGGACGCTCACACGTTATCGTTCGCTCACAAAGCGGTAAAGATATCGTTATTGATGCACCCGTTCATGAAAGTATTCACGAAGAACTTAAACGCTTAAAAAATGAATTAGCGCTAGTGACTGAAGAACGTAACGAACTTAAAAAAGCATTTAACGCAAAATTATAAAGCTCTCTTAAATTGGCAAGGACGCCAATCTCTTATTACTTATATATCGGCAGGATGCCGATATTTTTTTATCTGCATAACATACACTTATGCAATAACATCTTGTAATAACAATGATTGCCGCTAATAACAGTTAGTTTTAACGTAAGTTTTATTTCTTATGAGTTAAGTAACATGAAACTATCTTATCTTCTTACTAGTGCAGCTCTTTTTTCTCCCCTTGCACTTGCAGAATCAACACAATCACAGCCACAACAAAACGTATTTTATATCCTTGCAATCACCATCATCTTTTTAATCGCCCTTGCATGTTACCGCGTAACAAAAAACAAAGCGCGCAAGCATAAACCTGAGATACCTTCATTCATACACCATCTCATTGGTTTTGTGATCGGTTTTATTTGTTTCTATGCCTTGTTCTATTTTCTTGGGTTTTGTTTTTAATTCCATCCATCAATAGGCGAATAATAAGATGTCATATACCATTAAATTTGCGCACTATGGCTAGTGTCCTAAAGGAATTATCTCTTCTATTCATTCATCATCTAACCTAATAATAAAGCAATGTGTAATTCATACAATCTGCTGACATAACGAGCTATGAGGTCTATATCCTCAAAGAGTTAGTTTTGCTAACGGCACAATACAGTGCGTCACAGAGGAGATAGTATGAAAGGAATAACCATCGCAAGTGTTTTACTTGCCACCGTATTACTCACTGGATGTAATCAGCAACACAATCACCAAATCCACGGTACATTAACTCACGTCGGTATTGCCACTGACTTCGACTTAAACAACACCCCAGCTGTCAGTATTATCTTGTCAAAAGACACAGAACATTACTTAACTATTTCACTGAATCAGCACAGCCTTCAAACCTTACTTGCAGGTCAAAACACCCAAAACTTCAATCAAAAAAATAAAAATATTGATGCCAACTTAACTTGGGATGGGCTTTATATTATCGATAAAGCACGAGCATCAGGTATCGTGTTAGATCTAGCACATGTGAATAACACAACACATAGTGCAAAAATTCACTACACCGCCACACTTGTTAGCGCCAAGAAAGAAAGCAATAAAACCATAGAGCTTAGTGACTCATTCACTTTACCTGCTGATGATTGGAGGGTAATCCAAGAACTTAGCTCTAAGAAAACCAAATAACTAGATAAAATGACAGATTTAGTCGTTAATTAATTGAGGATTTTAACAAGGTAATGGGATATTAATGGACATCGTCGCGTGAACACGTATGATCAGCGACAATCTATTGAATCCCATATTGGAATAGCATTTTGATTAGAGAAAATGTATTTACCTCATACGAAAATTGGACAAAGCCTTTCGTATCAGAAGTCGCTGAAATCATTAACCTACTGAAAGATCATGGCTATGATGCAAAGAAGTTAGCGTTAGTCACTGGTTTGCAAGAGAAGAATGTAAGTAGCTGGACAGCGAAATACAAAAAAGAACCTTTCAATGTGTCGACTATTCCATACCCATGTTGGTGTTTCTTAGCGGCATTAATTGGCAAACAAAGCATTGCAACTAATGGCAAAGTGATCCCGGTTGAGGATATTCGTCGCGTATTACGCTTATTCAAGCCATCAGCATTTGGTGCTCGTAATACTTTTGTATGCCCAACCAACGAACAATTTGCCAAGCTAATTGATAGTGGTTTATTTGAAGAAATGACAGCACAGAATATCTGTGAGTTATTTAGTTGGAATCCAAGTCAGTTTGTTGAAAGCATTCAATCAGGCAAACTCCCTTTCCTCAATTGGTGTTTAATCATCATGATGTTAGGGATTAATATTCAAAAAATGGTGCTTAAAGACTTAGAAGCGCCATTAGAATACGTGCCAGAATAAACCTCCTTTAGTCTTCAAATTCTTAAAAACGACTGTATTAAGTTACTATATAACTTAATACAGTCGTTTTTTATTCTCAGAAACAGTCAACTGCTTAATAAGCTGCATATTATTGATATTTAAATGGATTTAGTACTATTCATTTTATCTTTTAAATATCTTACCCAACCCACCTAATATAATCGTACTTACAACGACATTTATAGCAAAACCAATGCTTATTAATAAGATACTAAGTGGGTTACAGATATAACTATTGGTATAGGTACTACAAATTGCCCCCACTTCTATAGTAAAGAAAGACCATGGCAATGCTAAATACAAAAATACGATATGTTTTTCATAAAAGAAATGATTAAGATCCGTACTTACGTACAGAGATAAAAACCAAATTATGCCGTAAATAATAGGCACCATAAATGCGATTAAAAAAATCCGTTTTTTATTCATTCACCGATTCTCTTTTTCACCTCTCTAACACCAGTTTAGCTCTATATTTCCTATCATGTTATGCCGTAACAAGCATGTTTTACGCGATTCACTTCAGGTTAAGTTACAACTGATATAGTAATAATACATTACGTATAACCATCGTTATTTCCTCCCCACTGTTTTATGCTTCTGGCAACTCTGCGCGCGGAATATCGTTACCATTATTGAGGTGACTATGGCGAAACCAACAAAACAACTAACATGGCTGCCATGGATTGCGGGTATTGCTTTTTTTATGCAGACTCTTGATGCCACAATAATAAATACAGCCATCCCCTCCTTGGCCAAAAGCTTACATGAATCGCCATTAACCATGCAGCTAACCATCATTAGCTATACTCTGACTGTTGCGATCTTAATTCCTATCAGTGGCTGGCTTGCTGATAAATTTGGCACCCGAGTTATTTTTGGCTGGGCTGTAGGCTTATTTACACTGGGGTCGTTGGCGTGTGGATTATCCAACACATTGACGCAACTGGTACTGGCTCGCATTCTCCAGGGGGTTGGTGGCGCCATGATGGTTCCTGTAGCCCGCTTAGCATTATTGCGGAGCTATCCACGAAATGAATTTGTTCATGCGTTAAACCTAGCAACAATGCCGGGATTAATCGGTCCCGTTGTCGGCCCTGTACTTGGTGGCGTATTAGTCACTTATGCAAGTTGGCATTGGATATTCTTAATAAATATCCCTGTCGGTATTATTGGACTATGGATGACCAAACGCTACATGCCTAACTTTACTTCAACTGCGAGTAAGTTTGATGGTTGGGGATTTATTCTATTTAGTTCAAGTTTAATTACTCTTTTAAGTGGCATTGAGCTCTTAACTAAATCAGAAACGGTTTTAATTCCTATTATCACTTTATTAATGGGTTTTACTCTTCTCGTCACTTATATTTATTACGCATCAAAAAAACAAAACGTACTTATTCCTTTATCACTTTTTAAGACAAGGACTTTTTCTGTTGGTATCGGTGGTAATATATTTTCTCGCTTAGGTACAGGTGCAATTCCTTTTCTTATACCACTTATGTTGCAAGTTGGGATGGGAGCCTCAGCCTTATACGCGGGATTAATGATGGTTCCCTTAGCCTTTGGCGCGTTATTAGGTAAATCGTATGTCGAAAGAACCCTTAAGCGTCTAGGCTATCGCAAGACATTATTTTGGGTCACTATTATTATTGGTATTATTACAGCAGCATTTGCCCTTATATCAGGCAAGTTATCTCTATGGTTAGCACTACCATTACTGTTTGCGTTAGGTATTGTTCGCGCAACACAATTTACCGCAATGAACACCATAACATTAGCTGATTTAGATGATAAACATACAAGTGCTGGTAACAGTATGCTAGCAGTAACACAACTACTTTCAATTAGCTTTGGTCTTGCTATCTGCGCGTGTGTTTTACACTTTTTCTCTACCTATTACGCTGGCAGTGATATGTCTCATTTTCACCAGACATTCATTGCTATGGGACTATTAACCGTTATCTCTGCTTTGTCATTTTTATCATTGCACCGCTCTGATGGTAATAACTTAATACACAGATAACATTCATACCCTCGATGAAATAAATGAGCATCTGTATTAAAAATACTGATGCTCACATCTATATATTAGTAATACACCATGAAGACAAATGAAAAATCATTATATCCTACGGCATAATCACTTTAGTCTTACGACTCTTTAATTTTAAAATCAAAGAACTGGCTTGTGCCATTATCGTTATCAGAGGCTAATACACCTTTGGTGATATTTCCTTCATGGGAAGTAATTGCGATCGATTCTACTTTTGTAATGACTTTCTTACCATCGTGTTCAACAGGCATTGCGTCCTTTGTCAGATCAATCGTTTTGCCATTAGCAAGTTGACTTAACGGTAATTCAGCAACGAAGCTTCCTAAAATATCACCATCTTGATAAGCACCGCCTGTAGCTTCAACTGATGAGGTTAAATACAACGTTTTTGTAGCTTCATCATATGTCGCACCAGATAAACCAGATTCAATACCATCGATAGCAGGAAGTTTCACTAAGTAAGACTCAATCTTATCAATATTATCTTGCTTGCCCGTCATGTAATTTTCAAATGCTGTTCTATCAACTTCAAACAACATGTTTGGGCCACTGTTGCCGCGATTAAAAATGAAGACCTTATCTTTACTGCTCGCTAAGCCTTCAATATTAATTTCTTGCTTTTGAGTGAAGTGTCCTACCTGGTGAAGTTTCTCATACAAAGGTGCCAAGTCACGCTCAATTTTAAAGCTTTTATCTTGAGCAATAACAAACCCTTTTTCTCTCACCTTCTTCTTACTGCCTGAGCCCAAAATCACATAAGCAGGTTTTCCATTAATATGTTGAACATCCATCGATTCAAAATCGGGTTTTACCTTTTTAACGATTCTGCCATCTTTACCTGTTTTATAATGCGCAATCTGTGACTCGCTCATTACTTTAAATTTATCATTCAGCGTAAATAATTGTGAACTGTCATCACCCACGGCCAAAATGTGATTGTCATGATTCACTATACCTGATGCTGATGGTAGGTTTTGTAACGTTGTCGACGTAGAAACCGTTAAATCACAAGCCAATACAGAGCCTGAAACACAAGTTGCGATAACCAGTAGAGATAGGTTTTTAAGTTTCATTACTTTTCCTCATTAATCCTTTGGCTTCTTTCTACTGGTAAATGAGGGATAACTCAAAATCATAACGTAGTTAATTGCAACAATCTGAATAAGAATCACTTTCAGTTGCATAAGTTTGCTTTTGACAAGTAATTGTTAAAAATTAATTTCAACACTTAACGATAGTGTTTGCCAATTACCCCAAGGGAATTAAAATAGCGCACATATTCACTGGGAGAATAAGATGCACAACCAACACCGCACGGCTCAACACTTGCCCTTATTTACGCTTATAACGCTATACATCATTATCTTTCTTGGTTCTGCCGGATTTTTTATTACGATCCCTGCTTATGTCAGTCTGTTTTTAACCGATCACTCACTTGAATTAGCGAAAAGTATGCCGATTGAACAGCGTCGTATGTTATTCGGTACTGTGATGTCTGCTGCTCCGTTTATTTCAATGTTTTTTACCCCTTTTATTGCCCGCTTTGCTGACAAGTTCAGTCGAAAAGCCGTAATTGCAATTTGTTTAGTCATTGCAGCTATCGGGTTTGCATTACCTATTTATGCCATTGTGGTGAGCTCGGTGATCATTTTGTTTGTCGGTAATATGATCAACAGTTTAGGCTCGGCAAGCCAACCAATTGCACAAGCGATTTTGGCTGATAACAGCGAAGGGAAAAACAAAGCAACCTTAATGAGTTTAGTGGCTGTAGTTATGACAGCTGCCATGTCATTTGGCCCTGCACTTGGCAGTAAATTATCAGCAAACTATGGTGCACAAGCGCCATTTTATGCCTGTTTGATGATCGCTCTCATTAGCTTAGTCTTAATGTTGATTATCCGTTTACCAGCGCAAAACACAGTAAAAGAAGAAAATATATTCTCATTTGTAAAACCTTTAAAACGAAGTCAAAAAGGTTTGTTGAACTGTTTGTTTATCGTGTTTATTTGTCAGTTTAGCTGGAGCCTCTATTTCCAAAATATTGCATTTATCTTCCCACAGAAATGGAATATTTCGGTAGAAAGTGCGTTTTACCAATACTTTATGATGGGAGTTGGTATCGTGATGATTTTCTCTTTGTTATTGCTCCCTCGCCTTATATTGAACCGTTTCTCTGTGTCCTCTGCACTTCGAGTAACAACAGCGCTTTCAGCATTTGGTATGTTGCTGCTAGCCATAACACCGACACCGACCAGTCATGTCTTTGCAATGATATTTACCGCTGCAATGGTAGCGCTATGTTTCCCGCTTTATATCACTGCCCTTTCAGATCGAGCGAGTGATATTGATCAAGGTTGGGCTATGGCGCTTTCTGGTGCAATGGTTGGCTTGGCGTGGACATTAACTGGCTATTTGACTGCTATGATGGTGAATGTATATCTATTACTACCAACAGCTATCGCGGTTCTTGGTTATCTATTAGCAATGGTAATGGTGCCAACTCAACAAACGACGACAGAGAAGAAAACACCATCAGAATTGGAAGCAGCATGACAAACAGCAAAACATCCTTAGAACATGTCCTTAAAGCCCATGACTTTCACCCTGTTGTACCAAAAGAGATGCAATTTGGAGCTGGCTATATTGTTGATTTAACGCCTGATAGCGATTTATGGAGTATGGTTACCGTAGAGCATAGCTTTGCTGATGAAATCGTAAACCGTGCTATTGCAACAAATGCTATGGTGGTGATTGGTCGTTATGCTGAATATCGTTTGATCTATCAAGATAAAGCTAACTTTACCGATTCCCCTGATCGTACTGTTCATATGGCGATTGATTTAGGGTTACCTGCTGGCACACCTGTTTATGCCCCTCTTGATGGTGAAGTCTTTGGTTTTGCTAACCACACCGCAGACGGTGACTATGGTCCAACCGTGATCCTAAAACATGAATTAGAAGATCATGTTTTTTATACCCTGTATGGGCATTGTGCCACTGAGTATTTATCAACCCTCACCGTAGGACAAAAAATAACAGCAGGTCAGCAATTTACAGCAATAGGTAACACGGAAGAAAATGGTGGTTGGGCGCCCCATCTGCATTTTCAAATCATCAAAGACATGGGTGATTTCAGTGATGATTATCCTGGTGTGATTGATCCTGAGCAGTTTGATTTTTACCAAGATAACTGCCCGAATCCTAATCTGATCCTAAAACGTAGCGATTTAGATTAATCTGCATACATAAAAGCGCCTATTAGCCTTCAAGCCAATAGGCGCTTTTTATTTACGCTTTTGCCAACACGACAGAATTATCATTCCACCAGCGTTGTACTGAAATATTCAATAATGCCATGGTGATAAGTACACATGCCATCATCCACTCAACACTGGCTAAATGACTCACAATAAAGGTTAACGTAAAGATCCCAACCATTTGTAATGAGCCAAACAACGCACCCGTTTGCCCTTTATGCTTAGGAAATAAATACAGCGCACTGACCGCTACGACTGAAGTTGTTAAACCTGCACCAAAACAATAGATACCCATGCCAATGATGATCATCGCAATGCTATGAAATATCACATTTGATAGTATTGTCAGCGCACCAAGCAGCATAATACAGCTTGCCACTTTAATGATTCGACCTTCTGTCGCGTTATATTTTAGAAAACGAATATAAACAATACGTGCGCACAAACTACAACCAATTAGCAACAATGAAGACATACCAAAATATTGCACAGGTAAATGGTATTGCTCTTTTGCAATAAACGCCCCCATCAAATAGAACACAAGCGCACCACTATTGGCCATCACCATCATGATTAGATAGCGTAAAAACTGCGAATTTGTTGCAATCATGGAGTAATCACGAGCAACAACACTTGGTTTTGTCGCATGAATATTCTTTTCTAAGTGGGTTTCTTTTAAACCTAAAACAATAACCACGAATAGCAGTACAGCTAACCCCAACATAAACCAGAAGCTACTATGCCAGCCAAAATGACTTTCTAAATAGCCCCCAATAGCCGGTGTTGTAGCTGGCAAGCACATAAATAAAATACTAAACCATGACATCACATCCACCAACTGCTCTTTAGTCAATGAATCTTGCATTATGGTTCGGCATAATAAGAACAATGCCCCAACACCAATACCTTGTACGGCACGCCCAATAATTAAACCTGATAGTTGATCAGCGTGTAAGCAAAGCGCTGAGCCGATAATAAATATCACCGCACCTAATATCGCGATAGGACGACGACCAAATCGCTCTGCGACAGCTCCACACACGAGTTGGCTTAAACCTAACGCAATGAAAAACGCGCTCACCGTTTGTTGTACTGCTGTCGATGACACATTCAATGCCTCAGACATCACTGGTAAGCTAGGTGCATACATATCAGAGGCAAAGAAATAGCTACACGCCATTAATAAACTGATAGAAAGTAAACGTAGTAAAGACATGACAACAATCTCCTTAATTGATGTCATTATCTTAAATAGATGTGTTTAGTCTTGTTGTTGAACTAGCGACAACGAGTTGTGATTTTTCGCCAACTTCTGGCTAGCTTTGTCTTGTTTGAAACGATTAAAGGCATGGGAAAAGGCAGATAAGCTGTTGTAACCTAAATCTAATGCAATATCTGTATGTGCGACACCTGCGCGACTCAACTGCCATGCTTTTGCCATAACCAACTGCTGTCTTATTTCACGAAATGGCTGATCAAATGTACTGATAAATAAACGATTAAGAGTACGAGAAGATGCGCCACAGTGCTCAGCAAAACGGTCTAAAGACAGTTTAATATCAGGTTCAATAGTCAGTGCTTCAATAATGGGCAGCAAGCGTTTATCAATATCATGATTACTTTGATAAGCATCGCTCTGGTAATTTTGTTTCTTGAGTTGATCAATAAATACCGCTAAATAATGGTGTTGAACATCGCTGTTGCAATCAGCACCTTGCTCAAAGCCAATATCTTGCGACTCAATTGCTGCCATCACTTGTACCATTAAGCGATTGGTCGAGATGATCGCCATCTCATTGTGAAAATGAGGAATAACATCTGGTGAAGCATGAATAATACTTAAGCTGGTATCTTTCAACACTTTCAAATGATGACGGTGATTAAGGGGCACCCAAATAAGTTGCCCACTAACAGCCAGTATGCTTTTATCCTCTGTTCTAGCAATACCGCAACCTTGGTGGATATAAAAAAGTTGAACAAAATCGTCGTGAGAATGCGGTGCTTTTTCTTCTGTTGGTGCATAACGTTTTATCGAATGAAATAACCGCATTTCTTTCCTTTGAGAGTAAACCAATAAATTCAACCAGTATTATGGCTTAGCTGACTTCATACTGTCTAACCAACCATAAACAGCCTCTAATGTTTCAGAAGATGGCATCCTATTATTACGGGCTTGGATTTGATCCACTGTATATGTCTCACTAACTCGTCCATTAACGAAATAATGCCGTTTTAAACCAATAGTAACACGCTCTGGCATGAACATTTTATAAACCAAATACTCGCCTTTAATGATTCGGTTGTGGTAAATCGCCACACAGTGGTTTTGTTCAATTCCCTCTTGTTCAAGTTCTTGATAATCGCGAATAGGTACAATATTATTATTACCTTCAAAAGGGATCACGTAAGGCTTATTTGAATTAGCATCGGGTACAAAGTTAATTCTGTGTTGCGCTACCACCCACCTATCGTGTAACGCTCGTAACTCTTCATAAGAAGTCACAGCATGAATACGTTTAATTGAATCAACATCTAATACGCGATAACCAAGTTGGAAAACATCAGATAAAATCTGATTGATTTGGAAACGCTCACGCTGATTGGTTTGCGCTAGATGTCGTCCAAGAGGCGTACCTGTTAACGTTGGCCATTGTAGATAGATCTGCAAGGTTAAATTAGTGATCGTTTTATAATGCTTGAACAATTGAAACGACATCATTTCAGGATCGAGCAAGCGGTGAATAATAATCAAAATCGAACGGGTTGAAAAATCCCCCTCAATCCGATCAAGAAAGCGCAATGCTGAACGACTCGAAGCCAAGCCAAGTTGAGCAAGGATCTCACGTTGACCTAATTCGCACAGTGATAACACTTCATCTTGATCTAACGGATATTGTTCGCATACCAAATACAATAAAGTCGGACGTTGAAGTAATAAATCTCGGGCTTTCTGGCTCAAAGCAGCAACCTTAAGCATATACACCCCAAGTTCAGCATACCCTCGGGCTTTTTCAACTAAACCAGTTGGAATACTATCTACCCACGCTTTTCCACCCTCTAATGATTCGATGTGTTCAATATAGAATGAACAACTCCCCTCTAATGGTTCTCGATGCCCATCAGGGTAAGCACGATACATAGCAAGGCAATCATGCCAGTCATAAAATTCAAGCTGAAAAGGAAAAAAGGTTAAGGCTTCATCAAATGATAAAACTAACGGCGTTGAGTGATGAAACTCTTCGCGCTCAGCACAACAAGCAAGCATAAATATCCATATATATCTGTTAGCCTTGAATGATTATTATCGTTATCTGCTCAGTTAATTTTGGCATGAAAAACAATAACAACTGATAGATATATCATGCCTTAGCGAAGTGAAGATTCAACTGAAAAACGACGAGGATGAGAACCTAGTACGAAAAATACATTCATCAATATATAGAACGGTTAACTGTTTGTTGACACTTATTCTTAGATAAAAACAATTGTTAAATTCACATTAAAATTTATTAAATAAACTTAGATTATTTGAAAGTTAGTCTTTCTGTTCACTTATAAAGTTTGTAGGGGGAAACCCAGTACAGTTTGAGAAAATCGAAAATCATTACTTATACTCAGTAATAAAGTTTGAGGGTGTAACGCCAGCCTTATCATGAAAGAAACGAATAAAAGCACTATCACTTGAAAAATCTAGCCGATGAGCAATATCTGTCACTCGCCAATTTGATGACAGTAATTCAATAGCGGCTAATAAACGCCACTGTTGACGCCAACTTTGATATGGCATTCCCACTTCTTTATTAAAAATACGGGTGATGGTTTTTGCACTCGCCCCTACTATTAGGCTGAGTTCAGCTAATGATGGAGCAACAAACGCCTCATCATCAATATCTACTAACCATGAAGATAAACGAGGATCGGCTGGAATAGGTAAATTCAAGTGACTATCTTGCGCAAAATTTAACTCTTCAATTAAGAGGTTCACCGAATTAACTTGCTCATTATTGGGTTTATCAAACTCCCAAAACGCCATACGCTCCATTAGTGCCGACATTAAAGGGTTAATATCAAATATTTTTAATTCTCTCGGCAATTGCGGTTGTAAATCTTGGTCAAAATACAAAGAACGGTAATGCGTAACATTGGATGTTTGTGCCTTGTGCTCCACTCCTGCAGGTATCCAAGCAGCGCGCATTGGCGGCAACACACATTTCACACCATTTAAACTGATTACCATGCAACCATGATGGGAGAATAACAACTGATCTTTGTTATGAGTATGGTAACCCGAGTCATGCTCCGCTATATCAGCAGCCAGTCCAACAACAAGGCCATGATAGTCATCAGCACAAAACTGATCTTCCATTTGAATATAAGCCATATATAGAGCTCCTTTTTACAACTTGTCCTTAAAGTGATACTTCTTGTTCTTATGTTAATATCATACCTTGCATTGGTAAATATATACTTATCATCATTGAAATAACAGCCTAGCACTTCACAAAAAAGCGATGGCAGTAATACTTATCATTCCCTAATTTATCCTGTTTACTAGTCTTGAGAGGATGGATGATAAAGCTTCAAGAGGAAGTCATGAATAAAAAAACAATATCGACATTATTAGCAGTTTCGCTGTTAATGTTTCCACAACTCATAGAAACGATGTATAGCCCGGCGCTAACATCCATTAAAAATCATTTTTCAGTAACAACATCAGAAGCAGCACAAGCTTTATCACTCTTCTTTATGGTATTTGCGGTAGGCGTTGTGTTCTGGGGCACCATGTGTGACGTCATTGGACGTCGTTTATCAACACTTTTAGGCATAGCTATTTGTATTGCTTCGGCGACATTTTGTTATTACTCGCCAACATTCCAAGGTTTACTTTATGGTTTTGGTGCGTGTGCCTTTGGTGCTGCTGTTGGCTCTGTATGTACTCAAACTATTTTACGTGACAGCTTTGAAGGTGCTAGTTTAACAAGAATTTTCTCTATTGCTTCGACAAGTATTGGTCTTAGCCCAGTTATTGGTATGTTACTTGGTAGCTGGCTGACAGCTCATGGTGGCTATACTTGGGTTTTCGCAGCTATGGTGATTATGCTATCGCTACTACTACTTTGGGGTGGCTTTGCATTACCAGAGACTAAACCAAACCACATTAAACGTGATAGCTTGTTTTTAGTGGCAAATAAAATGATCCGTGATGGACATATTTGGTACATCGCATTAATGGTAGGACTAGCAAACATTGCCCTGTTCTCTTATTACAGCATCGCACCATTTATGTTTGAGCACCTTGGTGCTAGCGTTAAGTTTTTTGGTAATACGAGTTTTGTTTTAGCAGCTGGTTCAATTTTAGGTTCGCTTCTCAATATTCGTTTGATCCGTAAACATATACGCGGTGATATCATCGTAATGTTATCGACATTAATGATGCTGGCAGCTGGTTTAGGTGTTTACTTACTGCAAGAAACTGTTTGGTTCTTTATTCCAATGGCATTGGTATCACTGTCTTTTGGTTTAGCATTACCTAACTTGTTTAGTACTGCTTTAATAAATTACCGAAACCACTTGGGTACAGCAGGTGCATTACTTGGCTTGTTTTATTACTTAATTATTGGTTTTGGTCTAGATCATGCGGCTCATGTCGGCAATCTAGCAATGACGTTACTCGTTTCTGGTGGTTGTTCATTCGTACTTGTACTATTAAAATTGTTCACTACAAAAACCAGTAAACAAACCAGTGAAAATGCAACAACAAGTTAATCAATAAGTGAGCTGAAATTCACCGTATAGTTAACTTCTACTAATAAAAAAGCCGCATGAGATACTCTATTTATAGAGAAGCTCATGCGGCTTTTTTCGATTATGTCCTTATAGTGACATTTGTTGTTCTTATGTTAATACCATACCAATCTTTGATAAATGTATACTCAGCATTATTGAAATAACCTTCTCGTATTTCACCTAAAACAATAGTTGTAATACATACCTTCTCGTATTTCATCTAAATCAATAGCTGTAATACATACCTTTAATGATTTATATCGTTTGCCAGTCTTTCATCGGTGGATGATCAAGCGTCAAAAAGGAAGTCATGAATAAAAAAACAATATCAACATTATTAGCAATTTCGCTGTTAATGTTTCCACAGCTCATAGAAACGATGTATAGCCCAGCGCTAACATCAATTAAGAATCACTTTTCAGTAACCACATCAGAAGCAGCTCAAGCGCTATCGATCTTCTTTATGGTCTTTGCCGTTGGTGTCGTATTCTGGGGAACCATGTGTGACGTCATTGGACGTCGTTTATCAACACTTTTAGGTATAGCAATTTGTATTGCTGCCGCACTATTTTGTTACTTTGCACCAACATTTCAGGGTTTACTTTACGGCTTTGGTGCCTGTGCTTTTGGTGCCGCAGTAGGCTCTGTATGTACCCAAACCATTTTACGAGATAGCTTTGAAGGCGAGAGTCTAGCAAGAATCTTCTCTATCGCGTCAACAAGTATTGGCCTGAGCCCTGTGATTGGTATGTTAGTTGGTAGTTGGTTGACAGCTCATGGTGGCTATACTTGGGTTTTCATAGCTATGGTGATAATGCTATCACTCCTACTACTTTGGGGTGGCTTTGCATTACCAGAGACAAAACCAAATCATATCAAACGTGATAGTTTGTTTTTAGTGGCAAAAAAAATGCTCCGTGACAGCCATATTTGGTATATCGCCTTAATGATAGGACTGGCAAATATTGCCCTGTTCTCATATTACAGCATTGCACCATTCATGTTTGAACACTTAGGGGCCAGCGTTAAGTTTTTTGGTAATACGAGTTTTGTTTTAGCAGCTGGTTCAATTTTAGGTTCGCTTCTCAATATTCGTTTGATACGTAAACATATACGTGCTGATATAATCGTAATGTTATCAACATTAATGATACTGACCGCTGGTTTGGGTGTTTACTTACTACAAGAAACTATTTGGTTCTTTATTCCCATGGCATTGGTATCACTGTCATTTGGTTTAACACTGCCTAACTTGTTAAGTACTGCTTTAGTCAATTATCGAAACCACTTAGGAACAGCTGGTGCATTACTTGGCTTGTTCTATTACTTAATTATTGGTTTTGGACTAGATCATGTCGCGCATGTCGGTAATCTAGCATTAACTTTACTCGTTTGTGGTAGTGGTTCATTTGTACTTGTACTATTAAAATTGATCGCTGTGAAAACCAGTAAACAAACCGGTGAAAACGCAACAGCAAGTTAATCGGTAAGTGAGTTGAAACTCATCGTATAGTTGTTAACTGCTATGAATAAAAAAGCCGCATGAGATACTCTATTTATAAAGATCTTCATGCGGCTTTTCTTTTTTGCTGTAAGCGATTAATTCGTTACAGTTGGTAATTCAGGTAAATGTGTACCTGCATTATCAGGGTAAATCACATACTCACCGTGAAATTTCACTTTAGATTTGTAGTCTGTGATCTTAAACAGCAATATGCCTTGCTGGTAAGCCAAATCGATAAATTGCTGTGCATTACCACGAATATAAAAAGAAAGTGGTTTTATTAATCTACCCTGCTCATTCATTGCAGACTTATATTGCGCAGCACACACCACTAATGATGCTTGACCATCTGTATGATGAGACACTTTACGGTTCACTTCATACTCGTTAGTTACTAACCAATCAGCGGCTTCTACAACACGATAAAAATCATCTATTAGTTCAGCGGTAATAACCGTTGAATGACCATCAGCATCATTTAACACGCTAAGGGTATTTTTAATACGCTCAAATTGTACTTTAAGCTGCGCATTTTTGCCCATTGTGCGAGATTGTTTCTGCCATTGCAGTAACGTCTTAGACACACAGTGATCAAAACATTGTTGTTTGATCATCTTCGTCACCCACGCGCTTAAAAAAACCGTCTCACTGACTGGGTTTTTCTGGGTTTTACCAGACTCTTGCGCAGTAACCAGTGTTGATAACCCTTCCGTTACCACATGTAGAATTTCGTTATAAAAAGAAGTCATAATTTTAGAAAATCAAAAATAAATACGGCTAAAAGAAAGCTTACGAATTTCTAAACAAGAACCAAGGTTCCTGTTAGAAATTTCCACTTATCGTACGCTACTGTCAGGTGAGATAGGTGCCAATAATAACGAGTTATACCCTAATAAAAAAGTAGCAATGTATTGAAAATTTTAACTGGTTTTATCTATCAATTAAGATGGAACCAACCAACCAATACAGAACATTAATCTGCAAGATTAATATAATTAACACTATTAACTCAGCCAATTATAATAAATACAAATTTAAAATTGCAATATAACATTACTTTTAAAGAAAAATGCTTTGTGACACTCATTCAGGTGGTGAATATGTATTTGTGAATAATCACTGTGAACATTATCAATTAACAAGGAATAAGGTTTATAGATGAAATACACTCTTTTAGCCGCTTTAATTGCTGCCACATCACTAACTGCATGTAACAGCAGTAGCAACTCTTCGGATGACTATAATGGATATGTTGCTCAGGAGCCAAAACCTGCAAAGATTACAGAGTTTCGTAATGTGGTATATGCGAGCTACATGAAAGATGCCAATGATCAGTGGTTTGATAGTCCGCATTCAAATGAAATCAGTGATCTGAATATTGCCTTCATGAACCCTAGCGCCAATATGGATAAAGAAGGGATATATCATCCTGATGGACACGTTGCAGACCTATCAACTGATAAGATAAATAAGCTTACTTCCACCATTCAAAAATTTAGAGATCAAAACCCTGATGGAAGAGTATTTATTTCCTTTGGTGGTTGGCGAGATAGTGAGAAAAATGAAAGTGACGATAACATCATTGGTCGTGACATCGTTTACGAAAAAATAGCTGCATCGCCAGAATACCGAGAAAACCTTATCAACGACATGATGGATGTTGTAAATACCTACGGTTTTGACGGTGTTGATCTTGATTGGGAGTACCCTCAAGTTGGAGATGGTGCAAATCAATATGCTGATTTTGTAAACCGTTTAGCGGATAGACTTCATGCTGAAGGTAAGTATTTCACCGCTGCGATCATTGGTAGTAAAGACAAACCTAATGACGATGGAAAAGGTGCTGGCTATCTCGATGTTGCATTAAATGCCTTTGATACGGTCCATTTAATGACTTATGACATGCAAAATGAAGATCACTCAAGCTATAAAGATTCTGTCAATGCCTTAAATTACTGGTTAATAGAGCGCCACTTAGATCCGCAACGTATTACATTAGGGTTACCCGCCTACCCTCGTCATGCCCCCACTTACGGCGCATTAGTTAAGGAAAATAAACATTATGCTTGTCGAGATACTGTAACAAAGAATAACACAACACATTATTATAACGGTTTGCCAACGATCCGCTCAAAAGTTCATTTAGCTAAAGATGACTATCATTTAGGTGGTGTCATGTTATGGGAATTGCCTTGCGATGATATTAACCCAGAAGATAAGGACCTTTCCATTATAGAAACCATCAGTGCCACCATTAAACAGGACAGTTCTTATCGCAACATTTGCGATAAAAATAAAGACGATACAGACTGGATTGTTTACCGTGAAGATGATCCAATGAAGCATTACGATTGGTAAATTAAAACAGTGTTTAAAGTAACTATTTACCTTCTATAGTTACGAAAAAGTACGCCAGAGAATCTTCTCTGGCGTACTTTTCAGCGACATCTATAAAAATATAAAAATGCTTTATGCATTTCTTGCTAAGAACCAATAAAAACCCGCAGACAATACTGCACAAACTGCCATCGTTCCTGCCATTGGCCATGCCGTACTGTCTGGCATTAACGCAACAATACTTCCGACAATGGATGCAACACCAAAACGGAATGTGCCACCTAATGAAGAAGCAGTACCAGCCATTTGAGGATAACGCGCTAGTAGACAAGCCATAGCGTTACTACCAATAATCGATAGAACACCAACAAACAACATAACAGGGATTACAACGCCCCAGAGCCCGAAATCAAGCCACTGACCAATAACAATTAACGCACCGGCAAACAGCTGAATGACTAATCCAAGTCGTAACATCCAATGGGTGCCTTTCTTCCTTACAAAACGCCCATTTATACTGGTCATTAGAATTAAGCAAATGATATTTAAACCAAAGTAAAAACCAAAGTTTTCAACACTCACACCATAAAGGTCAATATAAACAAACGAACCCGCCGTTAAGAAAGTGAACATGCCTGAAAATGAAAAGCCGCTACACAGTATCAAGCCGAGTACCACTGGATTAGACAGTAGTTTTATATAATTACGGATAATGGATAAAAAGTGGAAAGGTATACGTTTTTCTTTTGGTAATGTTTCTTTAATTTTAAAAACAATGGATAGTAATACAATAACGGCAAAAATAGCTAAAAACCAAAATACTGCTCGCCAGCCAAACCATACCGATAAATGACCACCAATCATAGGTGCAAGTAAAGGTGCCACTGTCATTACCAAAGTAACAAACGACATGGTACGAGAGAATTCTTCGCGCTCGAACATGTCACGAACTAATGCACTAATGATGACGGCTGCGGCAGCACCAGCAAAACCTTGTAAAACACGAATAACAGTAAGTTCTGTGATACTTGTACTCAATGCACCTAATACTGTTAAGACAGTAAAACTGATAGTACCGAGTAACAACATTGGACGGCGGCCATAACTGTCAGCCAAAGGTCCATGAATCAATTGACCGAAAGCAAAACCTGCGGTGAATACGGTTAATGTAACCTGAACTAAACTAGGAGAAACTAAAAAGTCTTTGGCAATGTTCGGCATTGCGGGCAGGTACATATCAATCGCTAAAGGCGTAAGCGCAGCTATTGCGCCAAGGATCAATATCAATTGCAGGCTCAACCTTGGGCTGTCTTGCTGGTTCATAGCACCTCTTATGAGCTAATATTCCATATGAAGCTTATATTTTATGATAAAACACGTAAACAGAACCTTTCTTATATGGAAAAGAGCTATTTCCTTTTCCCCATACCCTTTGCTAAACGTCTATTGTATTTATCAGATAAAATAAAAGGCATAAACATAGAAGACTAGAACAAGCCTTTATGTTTACGCCTTTCATTACAACACAGAATTTATAAAATTAAAATCACCAACTAATTATTTTAGAAATGATGCAATTTCTTCTGCTGTTAGTGGTCGGTACTCACCAGGCGCAAGATCTTCATCAAGCTCAACCGTACCGATACGCTCACGGTGTAAGCCAACAACTTTATTACCCATCGCTGCGAACATACGTTTTACTTGGTGGTACTTACCTTCAGATATTGTCAGCAACGCTTCACGCTCGCTAAGGATTTCTAATTTAGCGGGACGTGTTAATTCTTTCTCACTACGAAGTTGTACACCTGCTTCAAATTGCTTGATGTAATCTTCAGTGATTGGATCGGCCGCTTCAACAAAATAGGTCTTTGAACATAAATGGCGTGGCGAAGTGATACGGTGAGACCATTGACCATCATCTGTCACCAACACTAAACCCGTTGTATCGCCATCTAAACGTCCTGCTACGTGCATTTTCTCAGGGCTTACTTCATCGAACAAAACAAAAACCGTTGGATTGAAGTCATCAACATGAGAGCACACAAAGCCTTCTGGCTTATTAAGCATAAAGTAACGAGGACCTTGCAGCTTTAGCGGGCGACCGTTAAATTCCACATCGTTATCGTCACTGACTGAAAACGAAGCACTACGGACGATTTCGCCATCAACTTCAATCATTTTATCTCGAAGAAGTTTACCGGCTTCTTTACGGGTGATACCCAATGTGGTACCTAAGAATTTATCAAGCCTCATTAACTGGCTCCGCTAATTGCTACAAAAGAGCGGTATTATAAGAATCTAAACACAAATATGCATCAAAAAAATACGACTTAACCACTAAAATAAAAATTTAGCATTCAATTGCACATGATCGTATTAAACATAAACTAATAATTTTTTATTTTAATTCTCATCAGAGAACATTTAAATTAATGTGAAATTATTACACCAGATATATTTCCCCACAAAATCCTCGATGATATAAAAAATGAGTTGGAAAGGACCAACTCATTATTATATTTCAAAAAAGAATAATTATTATATTTAGAAGTAGTAATTAACCCCCATAGCTAATGTTTGATCATTATTCTGCGTTAATTTATCACCATCTTCATCATACTTATGATCTTTAAGATGGACATTATAATGATAGCCAACTTCAAAACCAAATTGTTGATAACGATATTCGACTCCAATTTGCGCACCAACAACTGGACCATTAAATAATATTTTTTCATCTTTATTACTTGCAAATTGGTAGCCAGCTGTACCACCTGCTAGTAAATTAATATTTTTATTAATTGGTAATATATAATCATATTGAGTAAATAAAGTATTTGTATGTTCGTAATTATTATTTTTATCTTGATCGCGTACTTTAAAATCACCAAAAGTATAGCCAAATTTAAAACGATGATGCTGCTGTAAAATCACGCCACTACCTACTGTATACTGCTTTGCTTGGTGCCCATAAAATGTATTTGTAGAGCCAGAACCATAATCAACTTTAAATGCAGGGTTATCAAGATAAGTAGCATAACTACCAAAAATAAATTGTTGTGGTGTGTCTTCGCTCGCATGAGCAGCACATGTTGCAAGTAATAGTAAAGGTAAAGCATATTTAATTGACATTTTAAATTCCTATTTTTCTAATATTAAACATTTAGTAATTAAGTTCGTCGCTATTCAAATTCATTTAAAATAATGTATATATATGTAACGTAAATATTTACATCATTTAATAGCTACCACCGATAAAAACCCTACGCCAATATTTTATTTTTAAATGTCAATTAAAGTAAAAATCATGTTATTTCCATGTCAACTGTGAATAAATTACAATCAAAAAATTGCACTATTACACTTTTGCTTAATTTCTCCTTAATAGGAATTAAATTATAGCCTAAAAAATAAAAGTTTATTTTTTCATTATAGTAAATAAAATAAAAATATCTTTAATAAAGCATTCTAATATAACTTAAAGAGTGAATAATTTTTCATAAGGATTGAATTTTTAAGCCAACTAACTCACTTAAAAAAATATTTAGAAATATTGCTGATTATTTCCTGCAGTAGACACTCTGTTTCTCAAAGGTTTGATCTCTACACTTGTTACACCTTTGTTTCCAAAATAGAATATATGGCGCTCAGCTAAACGATTGCTATAAATAAAAAGATACCGTTGGAGAATCACATCAATGAAACTGGAAGCAGTAGATTACACAGCAGAAAATGCAAAGCAGCTTTTTGTCGAATCCCTACGAGAAACGGGCTTTGGGGTACTAAAAAATCACCCTATCCAACAAACATTAGTCCAAAAAATCTATGATAAGTGGTATGACTTTTTTAATAGTGAAGAAAAAAATGCTTTTCATTTTAATGTAGAAACCCAAGACGGACTATTCCCAACCGAAGTATCAGAAACTGCCAAGGGGCATACCCAAAAAGATATTAAAGAATATTTCCACTACTACCCTTGGGGCCAATGCCCTGCTGAACTAAAACAAGATATTCAGCAGTACTATCAAGAAGCCAATGAGCTTGCGACAGAATTATTAAGTTGGGTTGAACAATATTCGCCTAATGAGGTTTCTGCTAAATACACTCAGTCACTATCAAGTATGATTGATGGCAGTGAGAAAACATTACTTCGCATCCTGCATTACCCTCCGCTACAAGGCGACGAAGAGCTAGGCGCAATTCGTGCTGGAGCCCATGAAGATATTAACTTATTAACCATTTTGCCTGCAGCTAACGAGCCGGGCCTACAAGTTAAAGCCAAAGATGGTAGTTGGATTGATGTGCCTTGTGATTTCGGTCATTTAATTATCAATATCGGTGACATGCTACAAGAAGCTTCCGGTGGTTATTTCCCATCAACAACTCACCGTGTAATAAACCCAGAAGGTGCAGATAAAACAAAATCACGTATTTCATTACCTCTGTTTTTACACCCGAAACCAGACGTTGTTCTTTCAGAAAAATACACCGCACATGAGTATTTAATGGAACGTTTACGTGAACTTGGCGTTATCTAATTTCTAAGAAATAAAGCACTACGAGTAGAAAAATGACTCTCGGCTTTGATCTCTATTTTGATCCTAAGATACGGTCAGCCGAGAGACTTCATAAAAAAATTATGAGGTTACAATCAAAAATATGAACATTTTTTCGTGTCACTTGTCTCATTATCGAAGGGTCACAAATCTATTTATTATGCAAACAATCTATTATTAGCATATCGAACAATAAATCATTTATTTCTTGATTACGTTTACATTCAGACTTTCAGATCTATAGTTCATTGATGGCCTAATTGGTTATGTATAGATCTTACTTAGGGACACCGTATGAAAATCTCGTTAACGAAACCTGTGCTTTCATCTCTTGATACTTTTCTAAAACTCATTGACGAATTATTTGCTTACGAAGCCCTACCACAAAAGGTAGAGCAAACTGCAACAGCGGTTAAACAGCTATTAGCAACACCAGAGCTTGGACAAGCTTGGTTTATTGAAGTTGAAGAAAATGGCGAAACCTGTGTCGCAGGACACCTAGTGGTAAGTTATGCCTTTAGCCTTGAACATGGCGGTAAGGTAGCTTTTATTGACCAATTCTATTTAAAGCCTGAGTGGCGACAAAAAGGGATTGGCGCATCATTAATACCACAAGTTGAAGATCGTGTTATGAACGATGGTGTTAAAGCCCTATCACTGGAAGTGAATATTGGTAACGCAGGAGCTCGTACTTTTTACGAACGCCATGGCTTTGTGCCACGTCGCCAGTTCTGTGTTATGACCAAAAACCTTGCTGAAAAAGCAGTGCCACTACACGTCGCGTCATAGTGATATTCTTTCGTTTTATGTAAAAACATGTCTTGAACTTCTTCTAAAGCCTTGCCATTCGCAGGGCTTTTTTATAAAAGCCTCGCATATGTTATTAAACAAGCATATCAATTAATTACGTGCTTATTTATAATCGTCACATCACGTATTTTCATTATATACCAAGGAATCTTATGGGTCTTTTCATCACTATCGGCGTTATTGTTATTATTACCCTTGCCTACATCAGCCTACGTAACGGTTTAATTGGTAAAAAGAACCAAGTCGCCAATGCAGAATCAAGCATTGATGTGATGCTGAAAAAACGTTTTGACTTACTACCAAATTTAATTGAGACAGCCAAAGCATATATGCATCATGAAAAGTCGGTATTAACAAAATTAACAGAGCTTCGTAGCCAAGCAAGCAATGCCACCAGCACTGACACGAAAGCCGCCTTAGACAAGCAAGTTAGCACTGCACTCTCTCACTTCCGCGTGGCTGTTGAAGCGTATCCTGAATTAAAAGCCAACGAGAATATTGATACTGTGTTGCGTTCAATGAATGAAGTTGAAGCTCAACTGTCTGCAGCGCGTCGAACTTTTAACGCATCTGTCACTAATTTTAATAATGCTGTTGAGATGTTTCCATCAAGCATTATCGCTAATCACATGAACCTAACCACCTTACCTTTATTTGATATTCCAGAAGTAGAGCGTCAAAACGTGAATGCTGCTGAACTGTTTAATAACAAATAACCCAATAATTAGGTTTCACCATGGAAGATCGTATTTCAGCCTTATACGAACAAAAGCTAAGATCACAGCTGTCCTCGCTAGAGTCTACTCGCTTACATGTCGTCAAACAGTTATGGATTGCGCTTGCGGTTGGGGGTATTACAGCTGCGATTGCAATCCCAACTGCACTTCATTTCAATTCGTTACCTTTTGGCATTATTGCGACTTTCATTGTTGCTATTTTCATGTTGGTTCGGTTTTCAAAACAGAAGCAACAATACTGCGTCAGTTATAAACAAAAGGTGATCACCGCCCTGCTGGCTAACATCAACGAAAGTTTTGATTATCAGCCTCTTGGCTCTATTTCCGAACAAGATTATAAAGCCAGCCAACTCTTTCCACAGCGTTATGATAGCTTTCGTGGTGAAGATTTTGTCCAAGGTACAATCGGTAAAACGACACTGCGTTTTTCAGAGTTAGAGACGCAAGTTAAAAAGCAGCGCGTGAATCAAAAAGAAAACCGCGAGGAATGGGAAACCATTTTTCGTGGAATATTATTTATTGCCGACGCCAATAAGCACTTCAACAGTCAGACGCTCATTTTACCGGCGAAAAACGCAGTTATTAGTGCAATTGGTGATGCCGTATCTCATCTATTTAACCACGAAAATAAACGTGTAGATCTAGAGAGTCCCCACTTTGAGCAACACTTTTCAGTCTATAGCAGCGATCAAATTGAAGCACGATACTTATTAACGCCTGCGATGATGGAACGACTAGTAGATTTTGTTACTAAAGCTAAAAATCGTATCTCGTTATCATTCATTGATAATAATGTTTATATCGCGATGAGTAGTAATAAAAACTACTTTGAGCCCGCTTTGTTTACATCTTCGGATTCACTGGAATCTGTTCAAGCGATTGCCCAAGACTTACAGTTTGTTATCGATATTGTAAGCGATTTAGATCTCAACACTCGCATCTGGACGAAGCACTAATCCGTTTATTAATAAACTATAATGGCACACTACTTATGAATAACCTCATTACTTATATTCTTGCTTTTAACGATGATGATCCTACGATTATCGATCGACAAACACAGCAGAAAACGCTTGAAGAAAATGAAACGAACATTCATTACACAGAAGAACGTGTTGCATTTCGCAATGGCACTGTGATGCTAAAAACCACTGAGTTTGATGAAACACTAGATATACTGGACGATAGTGTATGCCCTGAATGCTGGATCAATTACGAAATTATTACCCAGCCGCACAATGGAAGAATAACACCAAAGAAGAAAATCTTTACTAGCCGATGCCAAGAGTCTTTTTGGCTCAAACTTCAAAAGACACGTGCCAACCTAAACTGACAAACTGAATAATCTGTACTTAAAGCATGCAATAAAACCTTCATGCTTCTGCTGGTGGAAGTTAGTCTTTTACTTAATCATCACATTACTACTTCTAACAATATTAAGTTAACCATGATCCTCTTCCAGCTCAGTGTTAACTATGATCACAGCCATTAGGTGGAAACAGCGTAATCTGCAAGGTCTTACCTGATAATGTTACTTTTTTGCTATGACACGGTGCTATAGCGTAACGTTTACTTAATACAGAATGCTTATCAACTGCTTCTGTCGATAAAGTCATATGTAAATATTCGCCTGTTGGCCAACTTGTTTTCTTGAATACAGAGAGTACCGTCTTGATTTTCGTCTGGGGAAAAACTAGCAATTCAGGTTCATTCAACTTTTGGGATAACTGATAAGTTTTATCACTATTATCAAGTTGATAATCAATCGTATAATTATAAATAGTTTGGGCCATCACCGCTTTACTCAACAATACAATCAACACTAATACGTACTTCATATTTAACCCCTCTATAAAACTCTCACTATTCTCCCTTGTGAAATAAAACCAATACAGATACAGTTTTAAAGATAAAAACCAATACAGGTGTGATTTATGGCTAAGTATCAGCAACTTGTTAAATCGATAATAGAAGACATTAAAGATAATTCGCTTGTCGCTAATACAAAATTACCGTCATTGCGCCAATTGGCAAAACAGCATGAAGTCAGCATTTCAACAGCGGTAAATTGCTACCAAGAGCTTGAATCTCAAGGCTGGATAATTGCTAAACCTAAGCAAGGCTTTTTTGTTCGTTCGATGGATATGGGAGTCGCTCAACCTGAATTTAAACAGTTTAATAGTTACCCAACTTCTCCACGCCGAAATAAAACGCCTTACAGGGCAAATAATGGCGTGCTTGGCGTCTCATGTATGCCCATTGATAGTGAGACCATTTCTGAATTAGATCGCTGTTTTATTCGTACTCTGAAGCGTTATAGCTTAAAGATAAATCGTTATCCTGATCCTATTGGTGAACAAAGATTAAGAAAAGCAATCTCACGCCATTTCTGTGCCAAAGGGTTCCCAATTGAACATAGCCATCTTGTGATCACCCAAGGCGCTATGTCGGCAATCAATACCGCATTAGAGATCATTGCAAAACCTGGCGATACCATTGCGATTAGCTCACCTTGTTTTAGTGGTTATATGGATCTTCTGGTTAATTTACAACTGAAGGTTATCGAAATTCCATCAAATCAAAATGGGATAGATTTAAAGCAACTAGAACATCATTTACAACAGGGGAATATACAAGCAGGACTATTTTCAACCACTTTTATGAATCCTCAAGGAATCACGTTAAGTGTTGAACAAAAACAAAAGCTCGCCAAACTATCAGCTCAGTACAAAACACCAATCATTGAAGATGATGTCTATGTTGAACTGTCTCATGATAAAACAATGCCATTACCAACGAAATATTATGACAAAGATGGCTATATTATTTGGTGTGGTTCCATTTCTAAATCACTGTCTGCCAGTTACCGTTTAGGATGGTGCTTATCTGGACGCTATTTCTCTGAATTTAGTAATTATTATTCAGCAAGTTCGCGTGGCGTCTCTCAGCAGATCCAAGATGCCATTACCGAGTATTTTAATACTGGGCTATATGATAAATACATCAAACGTCAATGTTCTAACCTATCAAACAACATGTATCAATATCGCCACTATCTTAATCACCACCTCCCCCAGATCATCAAAATGAGCGATCCCAATGGCGGCATGACACTATGGATAGAAATAAAAAATCATAATGCAGAAATGTTTTCTCAACTCGTCAATGACCACCAACTAGATATAAGAGAAGGCTCTCTTTTTAGTTCTTTACCTATATATGGCAACTACATCAGAATTAATATTGGCTACCCAATAGATCAGGCACACGAGCAACTAGATCTTCTTATTAAGTTAATAAAAGCGTCACAACTGGCTTAACTTACACGCCATTTTGACACACTCCACATCTGACTTATAAAACGTATCGCCAGATGTGGTAAGCCCTAAACGCTGGTAAAAACCAATGGCACTCGTTCGTGCATCACACCAAAAATATTCTACATTAGTCGTTTTTAGATAGGTAAAAATCTCTTGGATCATCACAGTACCAATACCTTTACCTTGATATTCTGTGAGAGTGGCAAACTTACGGAGTCGAGCTCCATTTTCTTCGATAAAAACCGAAGACACACAGACAAGTTCATTATTAATAAACGCCCCAAAGTGCGTTGCTGTCTCATCCCCTTCCACTTTACAAAACGACTCAGGTTTAGACGGCCATAGAACACGATGTCGAACTGTTATTGCCTGCTGCCAGGTGATTGGTTTTATTTCCATTAACGTTAAATCCATATAAAAAAGAACCTATAACTTCTAAGCCATAGCTTCTATTAATCCTTAGCATTTAGGAGTCTTCCTTTTAAACGTAAACGTTCCTATATGACGTTTAGTTTGGTAACCCACATCGTTATAATTACCGAGAAAGATTTCAATACTATGTATAAATTTTAGTTAGCTTGTTAAACACGAAGCCTTATCTAGAGAATCACTCTAAATAAGGCTTCTGCTTAAATCAGAAATTTTAAAATAGTGTCGTGATTTTTAAACTAACACTTTATTTATGCTGGCTTAATGTGATGTTTGTATCTTGAATCAACGCATTACTTTTTGAGTTCTTAAATGCATCATCAACATCTTGAATATAGTAAACCGGTAATGATTCTTCATTTGCTACCGCTTTCCCTTCATCAGGACCTAAACACAGCATGGTTGTTGCCCACGCATCACCTTGAATAGGATCATTACCAAACACGGATGCTGAAACAAGATCATGGGTGATCGGTGCACCTGTTCTTGCATCAAGAATATGTGAGTAATCTTTTTTGCCATCCTTAAAGTTATGGTGATACGTACCTGAAGTATTAAGTGATACGCCATTCTCATCATTAATCGTCACGATTTGATAAGGATGAATACCGTCTTTTAGCGCTACAGGCTGCTCAATCGCCACACGCCACTTCTCACCCATTGGCTTATGACCTTTAATCTTCATATCGCCACCGAACTCAACCAAGTAGTTCTCAACACCATCCGACTCTAAAATTTGGCTTAAACGGCTAATCGCATAACCTTCACCCATTGAAGATAAATCAACCTGCAACTGGGGAATGGTTTTTCTAATACGAAGGTGTTCAGGATCTATTTCAATTTTATCAATACCAATGTCAGCACGTACCTTTGCAATCTCGGCGGCTGTTGGCACATTTAATTTATCGCTTTGGAATCCCCAAAGTTTATATAGCGGCTGAATAGTTGGATCATAACAACCATGACTTTCTTTATTGATCGCCTTTGCTAAAGACAACATATAAATAAAATCTTTCGAGGCAGGTTGCCACTCCGTTGAAGTGCTCTTATTAAACTTAGAAATATACGAATCACCGCGATACGTAGAATATTCTTTATCAATCGCGTCTAATGCTTTATCAAACTGGGCTTTTACCTTCGTCGATGAAACATCATCTTTAGACCAATAACTCACATGGTAGCTAGTGCCTTCTGCATAGCCTGCGATTTTTTCTAACTTTGGAGGCTCACTACAACCCGACAACATCATAGTTGCAGACAGTGTAAATAACGCAGCGCAGCTTCGCTTCAGGAAAACATTCGACGTTTTCGTAAACATACAAAAACCTTATTGATACATTAATGTATGTAAAGTTTACCAACAGTTACCAAACACTACTAGACAAAGGCAAAACACCGCATCTAACGTAACCAGCTAACAATGAATGAAGGCTTTGCCAAATCACTGGTTAAATGTACACTAGTTAGGTTTTCAGTTACGCCAGAATAGTTTCTATGTATACCCTTCGTCCTTATCAGCAAGACAGTGTTAACGCGACTATCCACTATTTTCGTAAACACAACACCCCAGCAGTATTAGCCCTACCAACAGGCGCAGGTAAAAGCCTTGTCGTCGCAGAGCTTGCACGTATTGCTCGTGGGCGCGTTCTCGTGTTAACCCACGTTAAAGAGTTGGTAGAGCAAAACCATGCCAAATATGAAAGTTACGGCTTAAAAGCCTCTATTTTTTCTGCTGGATTAGGGCGAAAAGAAACCGACCAACAAGTGGTGTTCGCTTCTGTGCAATCAATGGCAAATAGCTTAGATAAATTCAAAGAACAATTTTCATTATTGGTCATTGATGAATGCCACCGTGTACCTGACGATGAAAACAGTGCTTATCGCAAAGTTATCAAGCACGTTCAAGACGTAAACCCAAACATTAAAATTCTTGGTTTAACTGCGACACCTTATCGCTTAGGCATGGGCTGGATTTACAAATACCATACCCGAGGTCAGGTTCGTACTGAACAAGATCGCTTCTTCCGCGACTGTATTTTTGAATTACCGATCCGCTATCTATTAGACGAAGGCTTTTTAACCGAGCCCAAAATCATGGATATGGCAGTGATTGGTTATGATTTCTCATCTATTACCCCTTCATCGACAGGCCACTACAAAGAAGCCGATTTAGATAGCGTGATTGGAAAATCAGAACGTGCAACACCAATGATAATTGAACAAGTGATTGATTACGCTAAAGATCGTAAAGGTGTGATGGTATTCGCCTCAACAGTCAATCACGCCCAAGAAATCATGGGCTATTTATCAGGTGAAAATGCCGCGTTGGTTATTGGTGATACCCCTCTTGATGAACGCGATCGCATCATCAATGATTTTAAAGCGCAAAAGATTAAATACTTAGTTAACGTTTCGGTATTAACGACTGGCTTTGATGCGCCGCATGTTGATTTAATTGCTATTCTTCGCCCAACTGAATCTATCAGCTTATATCAACAAATTGTTGGTCGAGGATTACGTTTAGCTGATGGTAAAAAAGACTGTTTAGTTCTTGAATATGCTGGTAACTGTTACGATTTATACCAACCTGAAGTGGGTGATCCAAAACCCAACTCAGACAGTGAAGTCGTGATGGTACCTTGCCCTGCTTGTGGTTTTAAAAACAGTTTCTGGGGCAAACTCGATCCCGCAGGCTTCTTAGTTGAGCACTATGGACGTCGTTGCCAAGGCTATTTTGAAGATGATGAAACAGGCGAACGTGAAGAATGTGGTTATCGTTTCCGCGCCAAATACTGCGAAGAATGTGGCGCTGATAACGATATCGCCGCAAGACGCTGCCACCTTTGTGATGCGGTCATGGTTGATCCTGATAAAAAACTGCGTGAGGCGTTAAAACTGAAAGATGCCATGATCATGAAATGTAATGACATGCGCTTAGAGCCAGGCAAAAATAAATTCGATAAACCACAGTTAAAAGTGGTTTATATCGGCGATGAGGGTAATGAAATTAACGAAGTATGGACGCTTTCTAATAAAACCCAAAAACACGAGTTTCTTAAGCGTTTTATCAATCCTCATTTAGTGGATCGTCACCGCCCATTTACCGATACTGCACCAACAAAAGTTGCCAATAACGAGCACCGTTTACGTCCACCTGAAATTGTAATCGCCCGTAAAAATGGTCGATTTTGGGCTATTCGAGACAAGTTGTTCGATTTAGATCAATATCAAAAAGACTAAAGTCGTTAAGTTAAATTTAGTTTGTAACGGCATTGCCTATTGCCTATAGGTAATGCCAATTTCACAAAAACAGAAACGTGGCTGGGTTTATCCCTGCAAATTTGGCTCATTTAACTTTTTTGACCAGAAGCCTTACTATCTAAGGCTTGAAGGATCAAACATATACCAATTGAAACAACTCCAATCCAACCTGAGATAGACACCTTCTCACCAACAATGACAACAGCCAATACTGCTGCAACCACTGGCTCGAATAGAGTAAGTAGACAAGCATTACTAACATCAACATACCTTAACCCATAACCGTAGATAAGATAGCCTAAACACATTGGAATGATCGCCATATAGATCAACACAGAAGTATTATTGAAGTTGTTGAAAAGGTTCTCACCTGTGAACAATAAACTCGGCAACAACAATAGAGCGCCTCCCCCAAAAATGCTACCTAACGCCGCTTGCGATTTAATACCACTATCAATCATTCGCTTAGCTATCCATGAATAAATGGCATAACTTAAACCAGCAACTAAACCTAATACGATGCCAAATAAATAGGATATATTATTAAATTCTACTGTCCCGCCCGACTTAGCCGCTACCAACATTATGATCCCCCCCAAACCAAAAACGAAACTGACATACCATTGAATTGAAAACCTTTTAACCTTGCTAAAAAGACACTCAAGAAAAACGGTAAAAAAAGGAGCACTCGCAATCGATATCACTGTCCCAACAGTAACTCCCGACAACTTCATTGAGGTATAAAAAGCTAACGGATATACCGATAAAGCAAGACAACTTACCGCTAACAATAACTTGAGCGCCATGATCTGTTTGAAATGATGCATGATACTTCGCCAAGACAAAGCAGCTTGAATAACACCACTTGCGCCTGTTGCAAAGGCACCAATCGCCAATGGACTAAGTTGATCTGCAAAGCTGGCAGCAGTACCTGTTGTGCCCCACAATAAAGAGGCAAATAATATGGCTAACACTCCAAATTTGTATTGGCTTGTTGTTTGAATCACTAAAGAAGACATGATTTTTTCTCTACAATGATATTGAATAGAGAAAAGAATACGGAGATTGACGAAAAGATACCTTGCAGAAAAGACGTAAAAAACGTCTATATAGACGCTATTGTCGAGCTAACTCACGTGGAGACAAACCAAAATGAATTGAAAAACGGCGACTAAACGCAGATGAATCGGTATAACCGACTCGCTCAGCTATCAATTGAACGGGTAAATCAGTGTGCGTAAGTAACGCCTTCGCTTTCTCCATTCGTTGAACTTTAATGTACTGTAATGTGCTGACACCAACATTCTGTTTAAATAGTTTTTTAAACTGAGTCGGACTTAAACAGGCAATCTTCGCTAATTCATTAATCGACAAATTTTCACCTATGTTTTCAATAATATGGCTTTGTACGTCTCGAACTCTGGGATCAACAGGTTTAGCATGGGTCTGCTGTTCTAAAAGTATTGAGAAGACATTCATCATCGAGCTTTCTAATCCATTATCAACTTGGTGTTGTAACTGTTTTTCAACGAAATGGAGATAGCTTAACAGTGGTGGTGTGACTGAAAATACAACCAAGCCCCCGCTAATAAAATGCTCTGGTAAAATATCCAAATCTGCCACAATAAAACGCGCCATTTCATCAGCTTTAAAGCTATGCTGGATACCTGCAGGAATCACAACGCATTCACCCACTGTCACCTTACCGGCAAAGTTTGGCATCTCAATCGCGATATTACCGTGAATAGGCAATACCAATTGATGGTAACTCTCATGCGAGTGCGTCTCTAGTTGCTTAGTATAAGCACGAATACTAAGGCTGTTTTTCGTATCAGGCATAAATAAACACACGTAATTTCATACAGGTATGCCGAGTATAACCAGTCAAAGACACAACGCAAAGCGGTGAGGCTATTCGCTTTAACCGTCAATCACGGCCAAAAATCGTAGCCTATCTTGCTGCCACAATAATGATACAAACATTGAAAGAGCCATGATCATGAAAGTTCTTCGAGATAGAAAATGAACGGATATTTTGAAAGCTCTAGAAGTTAGTCATTAGTGAGTTAACTACTAACTCATTGTTGGACATAAATGAGTTAGATTCTTTGCTCTATTTGGGCGATTCGTATTAGAAAACATATGGAAAATCTATTTTAACTCTTGGTTTATCGAAAAAACCGTCGTCACTGATTTCATTAGCTACGATCCCTCTAGAATTTCATTTTTCGGACATTTTATATTTAGCTATCGAGCAACATATTGCCCAAATCGAGCAATAAGTTGCCCGGACGGGCAAGATCTTGCTCGATATTTAGTGGCATAAAAAAGCAAAGTTACTACTTTTCAGTAACTTAAATATTGGCACGTTCTGTGCTTTAACAGCACGTCGTCACAGCACAGGCTGTGTAATTTACTCCATCATAAAATAGGATACTAAGATGCCAACTCCTTGTTATATCTCAATCCAAGGCCAAACTCAGGGTAACATCACAGCGGGTGCATTCACGGCTGATTCTGTCGGTAACATCTATGTTGAAGGTCACGAAGACCAAATGCTTGTTCAAGAATTCAAGCACGTTGTTACTGTTCCTACTGATCCACAATCAGGTCAGCCTTCAGGTCAACGTGTTCACAAGCCATTTAAATTTACCGTGGCACTGAACAAAGCTGTGCCTCTGATGTACAACTCATTGGCATCAGGTGAAATGCTACCGTCTGTAGAGCTGAAGTGGTACCGCACATCGGTTGAAGGTAAGCAAGAGCATTACTTCACTACGACGCTAACCGATGCAACGATTGTTGATATCAACACCCACATGCCACACTGCCAAGACTCATCAAAAGAAGACTTCACTCAGCTTATCGAAGTATCAATGTCTTACCGTGCAATTAACTGGGATCACACGGTATCGGGCACATCTGGTGCTGATGACTGGCGTGCACCGCTAGAAGCGTAATCGCACTCAACTATGTATCAGCCTACACACCTGTGTAGGCTGCTTTTCGTTTATGCCTTTGCTAAATACGCCCCAAGGCCGACGTTAGCAAAGGTTTAATCACGAGGTCAGTATGGCAACAAAAACGGGTTTGCAATTTACATTTGAAGTCGATGGGCTAGATGCTGATGCCTTTGCCGTTACGCAATTTTCAGGCACTGACAACCTGTCTATGCCTTTCGCCTTTACCATCGACTTAGCCAGTCGTCACCCGGCCTATACGCCGCAAGAGACCGTCGATAACACGGCTACGCTCACGGTCTGGCGAGACGGTGAGCAGCAACAGCAATGGCATGGCATTATTCGACGCTTTACTCAGGGTGACACAGGCCATCACCACACCTTGTATCAGGTGGAATTTGTACCGCCAGCAGCCCGCCTCGCGTTGCGCCATAATAGCCGTATCTTTCAAACACAAACGGTGCCTGAAATTATCTCGGTGATACTACAAGAATTAGGGATCACCGATGTTGATTTCGTTTTAACGCGAGATTACGTGCCGCGTGAATATTGCGTCCAGTACCGTGAAACAGATTTAGCCTTTATCGACCGCATTGCCGCAGAAGAAGGCCTGTTTTACAGCTTTGTCCATGATAATAAAAAGAATACCCTGCGCTTTTCTGATGACACCCAAAGTGCCGCTCGACTGACGGCACCACTGCCTTATAACAGCCGCAGTGGTGGGCAAAGTGGCGTGCCTTTTGTACGCACCTTTGCTCGCCATACGCAAATGCGCCCATCATCTGCGCAACTCAAAGATTACAGCTTTAAAAAGCCGGCTTATAGCTTCTTACAAACAGCCAATGCAAAAGAAGCCGATTACCAGCAAGCCAATTACGAACATTACGATTACCCAGGGCGTTACAAAGATGATGCCAGCGGTAAGCCGTTTACTTCTTTTCGACTCGAATCATTACGTCGTGATGCCAATACAGCCTATGGTGAAAGTAACACCCATGGCTTAGTGGCTGGGGTGAACTTTGCCTTGCAAGAGCACGATGATGAGCAATGTAATGACGAATGGCTCGTGATGGCGGTTAACCATATGGGCACGCAACCGCAAGCATTAGAAGAAGCTGGCGGGCAAGGTGTAACGACCTATAACAATGACTTTATTGTGATACCCGGTCATCGTCCATGGCGAGCACCCTACACGGCTAAGCCTCGTGTTGATGGCCCACAAATTGCGATGGTGGTGGGCCCTGAAGGCGAAGAGATTTACTGTGATGAATACGGTCGCGTAAAAGTCCAGTTCCCATGGGACCGATACAGTAACAGTGATGACAATGCGAGTTGCTGGATACGTGTATCCCAAGGTTGGGCGGGTAGCCAATACGGCATGCTCGCACTACCCCGTATTGGTCATGAAGTGATTGTTGATTTTCTGGAGGGTGATCCCGACCAACCAATTATCACAGGCCGCACTTACCATGCGACCAACAAGCCCCCTTACCCGTTACCGGCGAATAAAACCCGCACGGTATTGCGCACGGAAACGCACCAAGGTGATGGCTATAACGAGCTGCGCTTTGAAGATCAAGCAGGCAAAGAAGAAATCTACGTTCACGCGCAAAAAGACGTGAATACCTTAGTGGAAAATGATCGCAAAGACGACATCAAACACGATTTGCACTTGGATGTAGACAATGAACGCTTCACCCACATCAAAACCCACGACCACCTAACCGTCGACGGTGAAAGCCGTACGCATATAAAAGCCGATCAAACTGTCGCGGTTGATGGCAGCTTACACATGAAACAAGGCCAAGCCTTATTGGTGGATGCAGGAAATGAAGTGCATTTGAAAGGCGGCACAAAAGTGGTGATAGAGGCAGGCGCAGAGCTGACCTTAAAAGCCGGCGGCAGCTTCATCAAAATCGATGCATCGGGTGTATCGCTCTCAGGAGCAGCCGTCAACATCAATGCAGGTGGCAGTGCGGGCAGTGGTACAGGCTATGGCGGTATTGCCCCAATGTTGCCCGGTGCCGTAGAGCCAGCTCAAGCGTTAGATGCAACAACTGCGATTAATTGGCCTCAGCAACTTGAGGCCATGAAAGGTAACGTGCCAGTTTGTGAGGTATGTATGGAGAATGCTCAATGAGTTTTACCACTAAGCTCCCTTTGCCGATCCCTGATTTTAATGTCAGCGATGAACAGCACTGTTTTCTTATTCTTGATGGCAGCCAAATTGAAAAACTTGAGGTGTTGTTACTTCAACAAGATTTACAACCTCACATTATTTGTCCAGCGCGCTTTTTACCATTAAGAGAGGTTTCAGCGTTTATTGTAAAACTGACACCAGAGGCAATGTCTTGGTTTATACAATATAACCGTGCCAATGTTGGATATATCATTCAAAGTGATGCCAATATCGAACAGCTTGCCAATAAACTATCAGACTGCTTTGAAGTGTTGTCAGCCTACGGCTCTAAGGTCTTTTTTAAAGTGGGCCAGCCAGAGGCGATAAATGTAATGTTAAGTGACCAAGCATGTCACCTTTGGGCGTATTTATCGAAGGTTTGGCTACCTACACGAGCGGGATGGGTTTTACTGAATCACGATGAAACCGTGAAAACACAATCACTTCCAGAAATCTATCCCTTGTCTGACAAACAGTGGCAACAATTAGGTGATATTACACGCCGTAATACCGCAGAAAAAGTATATCAACATTTGAATACTTACTTTCCAGCATTGCTTCAACAACAAACGGAGCCCTTACAGTGGATTAAGGGATGGTTACACAGCGCCAATGATATGCAGTTTGAAACCGATGTAGATATCTTTCACTTTTTTAATATTCTCGCACTCCTCGGGGAAGCGGTGTTTAAGACAAATCATTTCCCTCACATCAAAAAATTATTAGAAACACCATCAACCCAAACGCCGTCAATGCGCGTCGCTATTGCTGATGAACTCGCTCATAAGGAGGCCTCCCGTGCCAAGTGATGCTTATAATGCTGCCGAAATAGCAGGAACAACCAGCCCGAGCTCGCCTGCGGGTACATGTCCGTTACAATCCAAAGCTGTGGGCATTATTCCTGTCCGGTACGCGATAGATGGCGCGATGGGAGATGAGCCGTCATACCCATTACCGGAAGGTTCGGATTGGAAACCTACATTTAAGTTAAAGCACCAACACTATACGCTTCGTCAACTGCGAGATGGCTGGCTGTATGTATACAGTGAAAAGCTAAAAATTCTTCATACTTATAAAATTGAAGGCGACATATTCACAGCGCAAGATGAAGGCGGGACTTGTGCCGCATGTATAACTTATGATGGCGATGATACGCTGTGGCTCAGCTTCGCGCACCAAGAATGGACAGAGCGTCTCCTTACACTGTTCAGTGATGACAATCAATATCGCACAAAATGGATGCGCAAATTAAATATCTCAGCATTTAAGCAACAAATGCGTGGATCTCATGCGGGAATGGCAAAAAATCTCGAACCCTCAGTCGCTGATATTGGCGCTGTGAGTCAAGACATTATCAATGCCTTTGCTCATACGTCGACCCCATTAGAGGCCGACAGCGCAGCGCCCGACAGTGTGTTTAGTCAACCTAAAAAAGCGATAGCCGCTCCTACCTACCAAGTCGCACTACCCAATACTAATGTCGATAATGGTTTGTTCTTCGCACTGGAAGACCCATTAGCAGACATTACGGATATAGCATTGAAATTAGGTACATTTCATGCGCAGAAAGAACTGATATTGGGTGATGATAAAGATAAGCACAAGCTACTCATTTCAGAGTTTGTTCGCTCTATTGCCCGTGTACCCTATGATCCCAAAAATGCGTCAACGACATTACAAAAAAAACTCAAAGATAACCCGCAAGAAACGTTAAAGTTTGAAACCACTTTAAATGAGTACTTACGCTATCAATCGCCACTGAGCACCTCATCCTATGGTAGTGAAGCTTATGCTGCTAATGAACTCTCTTCCGAGTCGGCACGTATTGCGGCACTTGAAATGCTCACCAATACTTACTACTACACCCCAACGGATAAAGATATTGAAGCTTTTAAAAGCCGAGAAAAAAACATTGATGAAATCAACTGGGATGGTATGTCAGGTTTTCTTGATGAAAGGTATAACAAACTAGATGCCCTTGTTGGTAATGCATCACATTTTATTGAAGACTTAGAAAGTGCCTTTAAATTATTGGGGTGTGATGCGTTACGGGTCGGCATTGATATCGAAGATGACCAAGGGCAAAGCTACCTTAACCGGTGGTTTGAACAATTATTCCCTCTGATGACGGCAGTCTCTCAGGAGTGGGAAGCGGCTAAAAAAGAGACACTGCTCGCGTTAGCACCTTATTATTACAGCCAAGAGTTTCATACTGTCGTCCATCAGCAAATATCGAATGATATAATATCATTTTCAAATGCTAGTGATGATACTAATATGATCTCTCGTCTCGGTGAAGGCTACGGGTTGCTTAATGATGGACGTATTCCTGATACCGACGATACGCTAAAGGCTTTAATTAATAACGTTCTCAGTGCAGCCAAAAAAGCATTTTCAAAGGCAGGTAACTCCGCTTGGGAAGGGTTACTTGATGGTTTATTTCCTTTTCAGACTCATGGTGAGAATAACCTCGCTTCAGGACTCAGGTTGATTATTGCACGCAGTTTGATCAGCGATGATAGCAAGATTACGTTTTCTCAAGATTATGTCAAAAACCTTGAAGCATTCAATAGTAAATTGACCCCTTTACTGCAAACCGCTCAACGGCAATCTAGTCAACTTCATGCCCAAAATACGACGGCAATGCGTGATGCTCTGGGGGCGACGAAACAAGAAATCGCAGATCTTATTGCCAGTGATATGCCATTACTGATTAAGTTTGATAAAGAAGCCATGAAAGCCATGAATACGGCTGTAAGAACCAAACTAACAGGCTTTTTTTCAGGGCTGCGAGAGCGCACGATTTCGATGACTGGAAAAGCGAATAAGTCATTAGAAAGCATTAACGGTGCCGGTACTGTTATCGGTGGGTTTGCCGCGATCTGTAACCTTTGGAATTTAATGGTTGTGTCGAAACAAGTGACCTCAAAGCTTAATCAGGCCGGTACCCCACAAGAGCAAGCGGATGTCTATATCGAACTTGCTTCGACGGTTTCATGGACACTTTCTGCGTTTGCAGGAGTGGGACGTGATGCGCAGGTGATTGCTAATGATTTTGTTAAACTATCAGTTAATGACGCACTCAAAAAGTCTGTCAGTAATAGTAATCTTGAACAACAGGTAGTGATAAAACGCTTTGCAGCAGCTGCGAAAGTGACTGCGATATTTGGCTTATTTGCGGCGAGTACGGAAGGTTATTTAACCGTCAAGCAACTCATGAAATCGGATGATTGGTTTGAGCAAATACTATTGTCAGGTAAAGGTTTAGCCCTTGTGGCTCAAGGTATAGTTTCAGGCTTTCAATTATTTAACTTGGCGAGCCAGACTGTTATTCTCGGAGAAATTATTGCAGCCTGGATGGTCAGTACCCTATTTTATGCAGGTATTGCCTATCTCATCTTCTCGGGGCTGTATAATTATTTTCATCGCGATGAAATGCAAAAATGGTTACGAGGTTCAAGTTGGGGTAAATCACCAATAAAACAAACCGCTGAACAGGAGTTAATGGGATTAGAAGACATTATTTGGAAGCCCAATATTGAACTGACTAAAAAGAGCGTCGATATTTATTTACCGTCTTACCTTTTTGACGATGAAAAGCAGCATTACGATTTACAAGTGGTTGTAAAGAAGAAGCATCATAATACAAATTTAAGTTATGCTCCTCCTTCTGTCATCCAGGAAGAAATGAACAAACCGCAGAAAATGATGATTGACGTTACTCAAGCTAAACGCAAGAAAACGTCGAACGGTGCCTCTTACATTACAGTTCCTGTGATCTATGACGAGGGTGATACTGTTGTTATTGCGATAAACTACGACAGGGCATGGACGGAAAGTTGCCAAAGTTATGTGGGGACACTGACCTCGACAGGCACATTTGATTTAGAGAAAACTCAAGACGTTATTCGTCATCACCATGGCGTAGCTGGTCTAAAGCTCCCTACCGCAGGATAAATAAAAATGGATAAAGAACAACAAATTGAACGATTATATGCCACCGCTCCTGTTTATGAGTGGGAGCTCATCGTAAATCCAGATAGTAGTCGTACAAAAATAGCGTTTGTTTTTTTTCTAGTACTAATGCTTATTGGTCTGACTACTTTGTTTTTTAATTGGAATAGAGGTGGCCTTATGGTCGCAGGAGTGTTTGCATTTTCTGCTTTATGGGCTGCCCCTTGGATCCGCTACCTAATAAAGGCAGACAAGCGTTACTATTACGCCATCAATCAGTATGGCATTTATTTAACACAAGAAGATATTATTCCTGAAATTGCTTACACCATTGTAAGACGCTCGGCATGGGTTGGCTGCGCTATTTGTATCTTTGCAGCAATATTCATTGGGCCGATAGCATTTGTGGGGGCTGGCGGTGCGGCATTAATGTCATTTGGTATGACAAACTTTCGCCCTAAGCCATATAAACATCAATGTTTGTTCGATGGGTACGCGCAACTCGAGTATTATGAAAGCTGTAAATCTTTTATTAATACAAAAGAGAGCTTTTTTCTTTCACTGATTCCGAAACAAAAGCTGAAAGAAATAGAAAGTGTGCTCGCTAAGTTTAATGATACTTTTGAAACAGAGTATATCGATGACTTAAAAGATGCTCCTCGATTTCAAGCTCACCGAGTTATCCTAGAGGTTGTTCGATAACGAATCTTTTTTTCAACTAAACCGCTCTTTATGGGCGGTTTTTTTATAGCGTCAGTAGATTGACGAACATAAACTCTGGCTTTTATTGCTATGACCAAGTTTGAATTTCAAGCCAATTATTGCCCAGCTGGTTATAGGTGTATTCTCAGCGAGGTTAAGTGCGCCTACACCGAGATGAAATGAATGGAAACACTCAATAAAGAACAACAAATTGAACGATTATATGCCACCGCTCCTGTCTATGAGTGGGAGCTCATTGTGAATCCAAATAGTACTCGCACAAAGTTAACATATGTTTTTTTTCTTATACCAATGCTTATTGGTCTGACCGTTTTGTTTTCTACTTGGAATAGTCATGGACTTTTGATTGCAGGGGCGTTTGCATTGACTGCTTTATGGGCTGCTCCTTGGTGGCGTTATTTACTTAACGCAGACAAGCGTTACTATTACGCCATCAATCAGTATGGCATTTATTCAACAAGAGAAGATATTATTCCCGAAATTGCTTACACCATTGTAAGACGCTCGGCATGGGTAGGCTGCGCTATTTGTGTCTTTGCGGCAATATTCATTGGGCCGATAGCATTTGTGGGGGCTGGCGGTGCAGCGTTAATGTCATTTGGTATGACAAACTTTCGTCCTAAGCCATTTAAAAATCAATGTTTATTCGATGGGTATGCTAAGTTGGAATATGGCAGTAGTTGTCAATCTAGTTTAGAAACCAAAGATTGGCTTTTTGCGTCAATGATTCCGAAACAAAAGCTTAAAGAAATAGAAAGTGTGCTCGCTAAGTTTAATGATACTTTTGAAACAGAGTATATCGATGACTTAAAAGATGCACCTCGATTTCAAGCTCACCGAGTTATCCTAGAGGTTGTTCGATAACGAATCTTTTTTTCAACTAAACCGCTCTTTATGGGCGGTTTTTTTATAGCGTCAGTAGATTGACGAACATAAACTCTGGCTTTTATTGCTATGACCAAGTTTGAATTGCAAGCCAATTATTGCCCAGCTGGTTATAGGTGTATTCTCAGCGAAGTTAAGTACGCCTACACCGAGATGAAATGAATGGAAACACTCGATAAAGAACAACAAATTGAACGATTATATGCCACCGCTCCCGTCTATGAGTGGGAGTTAATCGTGAATCCAATATCTTTTCGAACACAAATGACATATTTCTTTCTTTTGTTTTCTATTTTACTTAGTGTGATATTTTTTTTGACAGACTCTGGTGCATTTTCAATTGTACCAATATTAGGAGCTGCTTTTTTATGTCCATGGTTTCGCTATTTAGTAAATGCAGACAAACGTTACTATTACGCCATTAATCAGTATGGCATTTATTTAACAGAAGAAGATATTATTCCTGAAATTGCTTACACCATTGTAAGACGTTCGGCATGGGTAGGCTGCGCTATTTGTATCTTTGCGGCAATATTCATTGGGCCGATGGCATTTGTAGGGGCTGGCGGTGCGGCATTAATGTCATTTGGTATGACAAACTTTCGTCCTAAGCCATATAAACATCAATGTTTGTTCGATGGGTACGCGCAACTCGAGTATTATGAAAGCTGTAAATCTTTTATTAATACAAAAGAGAGCTTTTTTCTTTCACTAATTCCGAAACAAAAGCTTAAAGAAATAGAAAGTGTGCTCGCTAAGTTTAATGATACTTTTGAAACAGAGTATATCGATGACTTAAAAGATGCACCTCGATTTCAAGCTCACCGAGTTATCCTAGAGGTTGTTCGATAACGAATCTTTTTTCAACGAAACCGCTCTTTATGGGCGGTTTTTTTATAGCGTCAGTAGATTGACGAACATAAACTCTGGCTTTTATTGCTATGACCAAGTTTGAATTTCAAGCCAATTATTGCCCAGCTGGTTATAGGTGTATTCTCAGCGAGGTTAAGTACGCCTACACCGAGATGAAATGAATGGAAACACTCAATAAAGAACAGCAAATTGAACGATTATATGCTACCGCTCCCGTCTATGAGTGGGAGTTAATCGTGAATCCAGATAGTGCCCGTACAAAAGTAGCATTTGTTTTTTTTCTTATACCAATGCTTATTGGTCTGACCGTTTTGTTTTTTAATTGGAATAGAGGTGGCCTTATGGTCGCAGGAATGTTTGCATTTACTGCTTTATGGGGCGCCCCTTGGATCCGCTACCTAATAAAGGCAGACAAACATTAATATTACGCCATCAATCAGTATGGTATTTATTTAACACAAGAAGATATTATTCCCGAAATTGCTTACACCATTGTAAGACGCTCGGCATGGGTAGGCTGCGCTATTTGTATCTTTGCGGCAATATTCATTGGGCCGATAGCATTTGTGGGGGCTGGCGGTGCGGCATTAATGTCATTTGGTATGACAAACTTTCGTCCTAAGCCATATAAACATCAATGTTTGTTCGATGGATACGCTAAGTTGAGAAACTATTGTGAAAATGAATACTCATTGTATACAAAGAATTACAATTATGGGTTTGATTTAATCATTCCAAATGAAAAATTAACGCCATTTATTAAAGTCATCAAACAATATAACGATACTTTTGAAGAAGAGTTTATGGATATATACAAAGATGTTAAATTTCAAGCTCATAAAGTTATCCTAGAGGTTGTTCGATAACGAATCTTTTTTTCAACTAAACCGCTCTTTATGGGCGGTTTTTTTATAGCGTTAGTAGCATGACGAACATCAACTCTGGCTTTTATTGCTATGACCAAGTTTGAATTGCAGGCCAATTATTGCCCAGCTGGTTATAGGTGTATTCTCAGCGAGGTTAAGTACGCCTACACCGAGATGAAATGAATGGAAACACTCAATAAAGAACAACAAATTGAACGATTATATGCCACCGCTCCTGTCTATGAGTGGGAGCTCATCGTGAATCCAGATAGTAGTCGTACAAAAGTAGCATTTGTTTTTTTTCTTATACCAATGCTTATTGGTCTGACCGTTTTGTTTTTTAATTGGAATAGTGACGGACTTGTGATTGCAGGAGTGTTTGCATTCACTGCTTTATGGGGCGCTCCTTGGATCCGCTACCTAATAAAGGCAGACAAACGTTACTATTACGCCATCAATCAGTATGGCATTTATTTAACAGAAGAAGATATTATTCCTGAAATTGCTTACACCATTGTAAGACGCTCGGCATGGGTTGGCTGCGCTATTTGTATCTTTGCGGCAATATTCATTGGGCCGATGGCATTTGTAGGGGCTGGCGGTGCGGCATTAATGTCATTTAGTATGACAAACTTTCGTCCTAAGCCATATAAACATCAATGTTTGTTCGGTGGGTATGCTAAGTTGAGAAACTCTGATGAAAATTATTATATTTTGAGAACAGATCCTCTGAGAACAGAAAATTCACTAGTTCCGTTAGTGATACCAAAAAATAAATTAATACCAATTATTAAAATCATCAAACAATATAACGATACTTTTGAAGAAGAGTTTTCGGATATATACAAAGGCTCTAAATTTCAAGCTCACCGAGTTATCCTAGAGGTTGTTCGATAACGAATCTTTTTTCAACGAAACCGCTCTTTATGGGCGGTTTTTTTATAGCGTCAGTAGATTGACGAACATAAACTCTGGCTTTTATTGCTATGACCAAGTTTGAATTTCAAGCCAATTATTGCCCAGCTGGTTATAGGTGTATTCTCAGCGAGACTTAGTAACTTAAAGAATACTAGACAGCAAAATATCGACGAATAACATGATTCTAATTACACGTTAAAGAAGTGGCTAAGGGAAATAATAGACTCGGGCCTGCGTCGAGGCTGCAATTTGGCATCTACACAAAGAGCGATTGTAAGCTCGGGAATAGCAATAAGCGCATGGGCATTCTAGCGTTACAGACGATCTTAATATCTAAGACAATATGTCGTAGCAGCCTTCCGTGGATATCGTTCTAGTCACGGAAGCCGAATCTAATCCAATACTGGACAAAGAACGCATGGCACAGTTAATTGAGCTGATGCCTTAATCAGATTCGTTAGCCAATAACAAAGGTAAATTCACCAGTTAAACGCCCGTCAATTCGCATGGTTTCAAACTGCAGATGATCACGGGCTTTTCCCCCCCACCATTCATTACCAGTATTACCTTTTAAGTACAGCTGGGTGGTAAGTAGCTCTTGATTGCCACGCCACAACTTAACATGAATGTGTGGCGGACGAGAAGCGTAAGGTACAGGATACAATGTCTGAAATAAGTAGCGCCCATCCGATTGAGTTTCAACCGCGCCAAACCCTGCAAAGTGAGCATCAAACATATCGTTATTTGGCTGGTTTGGGTGAGAATAGATACCTTGCCCATCACACTGCCAGATTTCTAGTTTGATGCCTGAAACAGGGTTTCCCGTTGTATCCACTACTTTCCCTTGCAATATGATGGGCTCTCCAATTAATCCTTCAGTCTGAAGTAATAAATTTGATCGAAGAGGAATACGATCGACCGGATAAAATGGTCCTTCTGCTTGTTCAGGTGTTAACTGTATCGGCGTTTTGGCCTTTAAACGTGTCGTAAAAATCAAACTCCAAAGCGCTAAAAAGTGTCGTCGTTCCATGGTTTCACCAATCGCAAGTTTTAGTTAAGTTTGGTTAACATTGAACGATTTGCCAAGACGAATGCCAGTGGATAATAAAGTTTTATCAACATCTGAAGCATTTGGACATAAAATCTTGTTACGATGTGAGGCTAGCAATACCAAAGCCTCAGCAAACCACCTTAAACACTAAAACCAGCACACATTAAAATGCCCGCATGGTGAATCACTCTAAACAACTTGTTATTTTTTCGCTGAGTACACAGTTTTAAAATGCTCTAAGACAAGCACCATATCTTCTGATGGACTGATATTGAGTTCGTCGCACTCTTTTGAAAAGAAATTCCAGTGAGCTTTTCTCCACCAGCCTAGTGTTTTGTCACCTTCACCTTCTAGTGCTGCAAACTCAGCTGTTACTTCATTGTATTTACACTTTGATACAGAGGTTACTTCTATAATGCAAACGGGTTCACCAGACCAATTAGTGACAACCTGAAGATGTCCCACTTCAGGCATAAGTTCACCTTGTTCGCTGTACCAAATATATAAACTGCATGAGGCTCGTTTTTCACCGCGTAATATGAGATCAGCGCATAGGTTTGCATTGTATTCGTCGGCACAAAAATAGTCTGAACTAAATGAGGTGTACTGTGATGCCCTTTCACAAGACAGAGAACTAAGATATTGATCGAGGTATAATTTACTTCTTTCATCCATGATGTTTACTCAAAATGTGATTAAAAATATAACGCCAACACATTACCCATCTCACCTTACAAGGTAAACGCCCAACGACGATTGATGCTTATAGTCGTGCTTTACGTCGCATTACACATCAACAAGATAAATTATCAGACACTTTAACAACCGAAGATCTTAAGCATCATTTCGTGTTATTGGTTAAAAATCATTAGTGAAGTGTAAATTAATCAGAATAGATTACATTTTTAAAATTAATAATGAGGTATTGAGTATAATTATCGGTGTCGTCGCGCGACATATTTACTTAGCTGTTATATGACTTTTCGCGCGATGATATGGATTGCCATACTTTTGTGACCTGACATAGTCGAGTTGTCGACCAGTGTAGAATTCTCAATATTGAAGTCTGTTAGTAACGCTTCAAACTCTGCTTTTGAACTATGCCACATAGATACACCTGTACCTGAGACAAAATTTAAGCTTTGGTATGAACAAAACTCAGCTAGATAAATAATACCCTGAGGTTTGAGCACTCGGTGTAGTTCGCTAAGTATATTGTCACGATAGCTTTGTTCTGGAATACAAGTTAGTACGGCACACAAAACTATCGAATCAAATTCGCCATCAGAGAAAGGCAAAACCTCAGCCGATAGATATCTTAAATCAAGCTCTGGACATTCGCTCAAACCTCGGCTCACCATTTCTTTCGATGAATCGATGCCAACGACTTCACGATAGCCAAGCTCTAATATCTGTTTTGTGATTCGTCCATATCCACACCCAAAGTCCAAAATTTTAGATTCAAGAGGTACAGATGCGACAAAATCATCAGTTGATATTTTTAAATTAAAATTGACTCGATCTGCCACAGAATCCCATTCATTCATGATTTCCTACCCTGTCATATAAAATATTGCTAACGTGAAAACTTAGTGTGCCAGACTTTGCAGCGTAGCGAAAAATGCACGCGTGCCCCCCCTCTTGCACGCTTTGTTAGGGCTTGAAACTCTCAGCAACAAACTTACTGCCCATTGACCCCATTAAGACACCTGAACCTTTGTTAATGTAGGACTTAAAGCGTAAATAACTTGCTTGAGCCTTTGGGCTTGATAGCAAAATAGAAACTAGGAAGTACCAAGAAAAATTTAAGACAAACACGCCCACCACCAATATAGATGTTGTATAAAAAGGAACTTTCATGGGTAGCATGGCTGCAAACACACTGCTAAATACAATTGCAGTCTTTGGGTTACTTAACTGTGTCGTCAATCCAAGAACTACCGCCTTAAAATGAGCAGGTTTGTTCGTTAGCTCTGCGCCATCGGAAACAACGTTGCTTTTGCTCGCGCGCCACATTTTTATCCCTAGATAACATAGATATAGACCACCAAGAACTTTGAAAGCTACGTAAAGCTCTGGCACAGCATCAAAAAGTGCAATGAGCCCCATTGAAGCAATAAATGCAAATGTACTTGCTCCCAAACCTAGACCTATTGAAATACACATGGCTTCAGATCGAGATTTTGACATAGCTGTTTGCGCAACTAAGATAAATGAAGGACCAGGTGTCATTGCACCAAAGAGTAACAGCGTAGCGATTGGCAGTAGAAATAAGTATTGCTCCAACATTTATAATCATCCTTGTACTAACTTGCGTGATTGGCCCTATCAGGACATAAATAAGCATTCTTACTTCAATGCAAAATACACCAATATAATACCTTTATCACAATTGATACAATCTATACATCATGAAGCTGATGACGTTTTTAACCTTTTAAATGATTTTTTAGAATATGGAAAGTAAGAAATATTGCTTATTAAAAACAGGGTTAAAGCGATAAATCTCTCAACTTTATTATAACTAGTTATATATAGAGACGAAAAAAGGCTAAGTAATAACTTAACCTTTTATTCACCCTATTTTTTGACAGGTTAAATAGGTAATAAGTATGTTTTCACTATCTTATTACCAGAGTCTTCATCTGTAATTAAGACTTTATTAGAAATGATTGTCATTCCTTGCGGGTTATTAACATCATCAATATCATAAACATTTATAGGTTTGTTTGATTCTTTATCTAAAACTATCAATTGCTTACCTGAGTTGTTTAATAAAATAATTGCGTTATCTGTAACTTCCATACCGGTTATTATAGGAACCTCTTTCGTTTTCATTGATATGATCTGTTCAGCGTTTAACATCATATCTTTACGGCTAAATCTTGATAACACAATAAAATCATTGACTTTATTAGGCAAAGACAAGGTTAGATATTCATTATCTAATAAAGATAATGCACTGCTACCTATATAACTTTTACTAGCTCGAACTGTCTTTAAGTTCCCTCTACCCACTTCTTTCATGCGATATGAATCATCAACAGATAGTTTTACATAACTTTTATAAACAGAAGTTACAATAACCTCTCCATTTTTATCAAAAAAAACGCCAGAGATATTATTTACATCTTTATCAAATTTTGGGTCCACTTTATATTGGCTTAATATTTTTGATGCCGTATTATCAAGTAAATAAATCCAGTTTTTATTTGTCGCAATAGCAATTACACTTCTTTTCTCATCATAACTTATCGCTGTTACTCGACCGGTAACATTAGCTGGAAGATCAGTATTTTCTATCTTCAGCAATTCGTTCGCATGTTCAAGCTTAGTGTTTACATTAGCCGTTAATGTATTAAATTCAGGTTGTTCGATGTAATTATTGGCTCTAAATGAAAAATGACTCCACGTAGGCCAATGTTTTGTTGTCCAAACCGTTTTACTTAAATCATAACTAAAACTTTGCGGGCTACCTTGTCCAATATATGGAGGTGGACCAACTTGAGTGAATGCCTGAATTACGTTTAAAAAGATAACTATAATAAAGCTATATCCTGAGAATTTATGGAACTTCCCCCATTGGATCTGTGTTGTATTTTTTAATGTATCTTCATTTGAAAAACCTAATAATAAAGACATAATTAGTAAGTTAGCTATAAATAAGAGCACTCCCCATGTATAAGCATGAGCACCCAATATTAACCCACCAAACCCCTGTCCAATATCTTGTCCAAGATGCACAGAGCTATGTAATATACTTAGCCATAACCCGTAAATACATATAAAATAATAGGTACTAATATATTTTAATCTCAAACCATATCGAGACATATATAAAGCACAAAGAGAAAGAAGTATTATTGCAATTCTTTCCTGCCAACATAATATACAAGGGTTATCACCCAGAATATAACCAAGTATCACAGTTGCAATACCAATTGGGATCACAGTTAATCCTAAAGATAAAGCAGATAAAAACAGGGATATTTGAGAGCTATTTAAACGTTTCAATTAGTAGTTCCCCATAGGTAGTATCATATTCCAACAAACGACAAGAGATAATAAAACACTAAAAATGACAGAACAAAATAAAGAAACATCACTCAAGTTTTTTCTTTTTGGATAAAATACAACTAATAATGAAGATATTAAAATTATAAATAATATTAAAAATTCCAAGCTCGCACCTTACTTATTTAATTAATAGATATCATCTATATCTGATGACTTAAAAACTATTTCTATCGGCTAAATTTATTACCGATTTCTTTATATATTCGTAATAACAATTTTGATATTAAGTGGGCATTTTTAAGCACATGGCTTTTGGTGTGCATCAAATAACGTATGAAGTCTCACCAATAAATCAACTTTATTATGAGTACTCTTAATATAAATGTAGCCACTTACCAAGTGATCATTAGACGCTAAGAGCTCACTCTTCGTGTCGATACGTCTGTCTATTTACAGAGTTCTTGTTTGTATGCAACATGAGCGACAATCGCAATATTACGAATACTTTGATTATCTAACATTTTTTATCCTCATATTGATGTGACGAATTGATCATACAGGCTGTACAAAAATACCAATAACAACATTCAGACGATAAACATCACTAATGAGACAATTGAATAGCGGCTAACGAAAAATATTCCATAGAACGCGCAAATTATTGAAGCATCCTTACAATTCACATTTCTGCATTGCAAGCTTTTGATGAAAGTTTTAGCTTGATAAAAAACGGTATTTCCATACTCCCCTGATGCGAATGCATATCTTCTTTGCTCAACACTGAGCCACATCATCGGTCGCTATAGAAAGTTTAACCATCAAAACATACAGCGTTTTGCTTTTGTTTCGATAATTACATGTAGGCCACATTATGAATACAGACGATCACGCCAATAATGCACCTTTTGGTACTTTGCTAGGTTATGCCCCAGGTGGTATTGCAATCTACTCTTCCGATTACAGTACTATCGATGAAAATGAATACACCGATGATTCCGCCATGCGTAGCTACGTTCATGGTGAATATATGGGTATGAAATGGCAATGTGTCGAGTTTGCGCGACGTTTTCTTTATATCAATTACGGGTTGGTATTTACCGATGTCGGTATGGCATATGAGATTTTTTCGTTGCGTTTCTTACGCCAAGTCGTTAACGATAAAATCTTACCACTTTACGCATTTGCCAATGGCTCTCGCCAAGCGCCTGTCGCTGGTTCATTATTGATTTGGCAAAAAGGTGGAGAGTTTCAAGAAACAGGTCACGTCGCAATTATTACTCAAATTATCGATAACAAAGTCATGATTGCTGAGCAGAACGTTACGTTTGCGCCACTGCCATTAGGTCAACAATGGACACGTGAATTAACCTTACACGTTAATGATGGCTGCTACACCATTGAAGATACGTTTGAAGACTCTGAAATTTTAGGTTGGATGGCTTATAACATCGAAGCGCATGATTGTTTACCTCAACCCTCTCCTTCACCTGAGCTACTGAATATTCAATGTGCCTATCGTGATAACCAAGCGCAATTCTCACCCCCTTGGTTAGATGAAACAGATCCGCTTGAATTAACCTACCAGCAAGCCAATAGCAAACAGTTACTTAACGATGATATTTATCGTTATTTCACCATATCTGAAAGCGCTGAGCATGAATTAGCCAAAGCCACAAACGAATTACATTTAATGTACTTACACGCCACAGATAAAGTTCTGCAAGACGATAGTTTGCTTGAATTGTTCGATATTCCGAAAATTTTATGGCCTCGTTTACGGTTATCATGGCAAAAACACCGCCATAGTATGTTAACAGGCCGCCTTGATTTCTGTATGTCTGATGATGGCTTAAAAGTGTATGAATACAATGCTGATTCCGCATCTTGTCACACGGAAGCGTGTTTGATCATTCAGAAATGGGCAGAGCAAGGTGGCGACATTACTGAAAATAGCCCTGCTGAAGATCTACTTAACGAGCTTGCCAGTGTATGGAAGTACAGCCAAGAATATGATTTTGTTCATATCATGCAAGATGATGATGCAGAGGAAGATTATCACGCATTATTCATGCAAAAAGCGTTAACCTTAGCCGGCATTGAAAGCAAAATACTCAAAGGGTTGGACGGCATACATTGGAACAATATTGGACAATTAGTCGATGACGAACAACGCTTGATTCAATGTGTATGGAAAACATGGGCATGGGAAACCGCAATGGATCAAGTGCGCGAAGTTAGCAGCACCGAATATGCCGCTGTACCTATTCACACTGGCTATCCTGATACAAAAGTGCGTTTAATCGACGTGTTACTTCGCCCTGAAGTTAAAGTGTTTGAGCCACTATGGACGGTAATACCAAGTAACAAAGCGATATTGCCTGTGCTTTGGTCTTTATTCCCCCACCATCATTATTTATTAGATACTGACTTCACCGTAACCGATGAACTGCGCCAAACTGGTTATGCCGTTAAGCCTATTGCTGGACGCTGTGGCAGCAATATTGATTTGGTTAACCACAACGATTCAGTATTGGATACAACCGATGGGAAATTTAATAATCAGAAAAACATCTACCAGCAGCTATGGTGTTTACCTAAAGTCGCCAATAAATATATTCAGGTTTGTACTTTTACTGTCGATGGGAACTATGGCGGTGTATGTTTGCGTTCAGATGATTCATTAGTAATTAAAAAAGACAGTGATATCGAACCTTTGATTGTATTGGAAGACAGTGCGTTCTTAAAATAGTAGCCTGCTTCTATATAATAAAAAAACGCACAGCTTACTTTAGGTAAAACTGTGCGTTTTTATTTATATAAGTATTAAAGGATTAAAACTTATATTCAGCAGAAATTTTGTATGAACGACCAGGTTCATAAACTTGCGTCCACGGTGTACGGTAGTTTTCATCAAACGCATTGGCGACAGTGAAATCAACCTTTAAGCCTTCCATGTTTGAGGTTGGCTCCCATGAAGCATAGAAATCAACAAGTTCATAAGACTTATAAGAACCTTCGCTATCACCTTTCGGAAGGCGATCTTGAGTGCTGGCAAAGATAGCTCGTGTACCTACTTTGGTGTCGATTTCCCAGATACCGTAGTCAACTTGCGCTACCCATTTATCGGCAGGAATATTACTTAACCACTCACCCGTATTTTCATCTTTACCACGTGTTTGACCGTACGATAGCAATGTATTTAATCTGTCATAACGGTACTGGGCAACAACTTCAAAACCTTTTAATTTAGCATTATCAATATTGTTTGAAGTACTTGTACCACCACAACCAACACCAGAACCACGGTTTGCCATCATACACGCTATCATTTCGCTACGGCTTGGTACCGTTACATCTAGATTGATAAAGTCTTTAACTTTATTTTGGAAAACGCTTGCTGTGATCAGTAACTCATCATCACCAATAAGGTTATCGAAATTAAATGTACCTTTTAATTGGATATTATGCGCCTGCTCTGGCTTCAAGTTCGGGTTCGGTACAAATACATTAGTAACAGGTCCCATTTCAAAGTGAGTACCGTCCATAAATAATTCAGACGTATTTGCAGCTCTAAATGCTTCGTCATATCTTAATGACCATGCCATCCAATTTGTTGCTTGCCAGTTAGCACCTACAGATGGAGACCAAGCATCTTGCTTATTATTTTCGAACCCTTCCGCTTTTGACTCAAACGTGTCGTAACGTAAGCCTGCATCTAGTTCAAGTGACTCTAATAGTGAGTAATTAACATGAGCAAAGCCACCTAAAGTTGTTACTTTAGCACCATCAGGAGGTGTTGGACGCCTTGAGGTTGTTACTGGACGTTTAGTATCTAACTTATCTTCATAACCATCAGCACCAATAAAGACTTGGAAGCGGTCTAAATCAGATTTATTGGTAACAGAGAAACCTGTTGTAGTAATAGAACTGATATCTTTTTCAGTATTTCCATTACCTAACTCTTTAATATCTGTATCGTTACGATAAATTCTAAAGGCACTATCAATTAGGTTACTTTCAGGGTTATAAGCATACTTTAATGTAATATTTTGATCCGTGGACGTACGGTCAATTAGTTTATCTTCTGTGCTTAATGGCTCTGTCGAGCCGACAACTGGTGGGTGTCCATCATAATCAGAAATACGGTAATCTAAACCAATACTTTGACTATCGGTAAAGTGCCAATTAAATTTAGCTAACCCCGTCTTATTAATCGCTTCAGTACCATAGAGCTTATAACCATTGCCTTGCTCCATCACACCACTGTCTTGATAACTACCAGCTAATAACCAATCTACATTATCTTGTTTGTTAGCTATCGCACCAACGGTGGTCACAACATTTCCGTTACTCTGGTAACCCGTTTTAACTTTGCCACCAAAGCCTGTATCTTCTACCAAGTCATCTGCAGTGATTGTATTTTGAATAACTACACCACCAATAGCACCTGAGCCATATAAAGAACTTACAGGGCCTTTTACTACCTCAATGTCACTGATCAAAGTTGGATCTAAGAAGAAGGATGGTCGGTGATCAAACTGGACATTTTGGCGGTTCCCATCAATGATTTGTAAGACTTTATTACCTTCTAAGCCTCGAATATTAACGGATTGATTACTCGCAACATTACCACCAACAACAGATACGTTTGGTATAAATTTTACCGCTTCAGCGACTGAGTTAACCTGCATTTCATCAAGTTCTTCGCTGCTAACTTTTGCAACCGTCCTTGTTTTATCCTGGTTAGTTTCATCAACCCTAGAAGCCGAAACAACAACCTCATCAAATTGAGAAACATCGTTGCTGGCATAAACAGATGGAGAAAGAGCCGCTACTAAAGAGCTGGCGATCAGAGTTAATTGCTTGTTCATATATCCCTACTTCACAATTTTTTATTTGTAACAAAATCTGCAAACATTATTACAAACAAAAACGATAATTACTATCATTTAGATTAAGAAATGATATTTATTTGATTCGCATTATTAGAGGGAATATTCATTCCTATATAAGCCATTTACTATTGATTACTAACATTAAGAAAGGGTGTCACGGTATAATTAACGTGTGTTTTTCGTACAAAAAGAAAACAATTAACCCATCTATTTATTTGTGATTTAATAAGTATTATTTTTCACTTTAATACGCTTGATAAACAGCAATATGATTGTTAGTATGCGCGCTCGTTTTACGACACTAAGTAAGGTCGCATTACTTAGTGAATCATTTATATCAAAGAGTATTGATTATGAAATTTAATGCAGTAGTACGTACAGATCTAGGTAAAGGTGCGAGCCGCCGCCTACGTCTTCAAGAGCAATTCCCAGGTATCATTTACGGTGGTGAAGCAGCACCAGTTGCTATCGCTCTTAAGCACAGCGATGTTATCAACCAAATGGACAAGCCTGAGTTCTACGAAGGTTTCGTACTAGTAATCGACGGTCAAGAAGTTAAAGTTAAGCCTCAAGACATTCAACGTCACCCGTTCAAGCCTAAAGTTGAACACATGGACTTCAAACGCATCTAATTGCGGGTTCATAAACGTTTTTATTAAGCACTCCTCGGAGTGCTTTTTTTATATTTAAATAATCGCATCGATATATTTACTAAAATAACGACTGTTGCGGATCATCCTCTTGCTCAATATTCTTATCTAACTCTTGCTGCAATTTAGCTCGGTGACGCCTTAATACTTGCTGTTTACGGCGACGACATATATCAAGTACCAGATGTTTTTCATCATCGGTCATTTTAAGCCAATACAAACGCTCTTCCCTACTACGGAAGCATCCTTTGCAATACCCCTTATTATTCACTTCACATATTCGCGTACAGGGACTTGGAATATCAAAAAAGTCTTTCTGTTCCATGCCTACTAAATTTCGTCATCATACCTTTAATGAGAATAATAGATTTTAATCACTCGTGCTGTTATTAAGTGAAAAACACTGACAAAATTTTGCTAATTCGTTAATTCTGTATTGATTTTATGAAAAAATAGTCAGTTATGTTGGTTGCTTTCATCACCTCAACTCTGATAAGGTTATTCAAGTTGTCATGGCTGATAACTAATTTTTACATTATATATCTAGTCATGTCCCCGAATAGATATATCAAAGGAGGGAACCATGGATTTTTTTGTACCATCGGCTAAAAACCTTGAACAAGCGGAATCTGTTTATTCCTCGATTGCTGCACATGTCTCAGCACCTATTCCGAGCGATAGTAAACGCGTAAGTAAGTTAGTTTGGTCACATGAAGGAACGGTATGTATTGGTGAGGTAGGCAAACTTCCGCCAGATATATTCCGTGCACCTGAAGAAATTCTAGCTATTTTTGAATGTGGTGATGTATACAAAATCTGTACTCAAAACCGTGGTGTGATAAATTTCGATCCTATTCTTGCTAATACTAAAGATGTATCTAAAGTTGAGTTCTTTAAATAGCTTTATTTATTAGCAATAAAAAACGCGCTTATATAGCGCGTTTTTTTATATCTTTTATTTAATATTTGTTGCCTTATTCGACGCGATCATCAGATTCTTCCGCTAAGTTTAAAAACTTTAAGCCTAAGCTAAGTAATAAAATCGAAACCGGTAAAATAAGAATTTTCCAATCAAGGTTATCGAAATTGACCAATACGGCTTCTAAGAACTTAACAAAAAGAATGATCACAATCACTTCTGCTAATACATTCTTTAAGTGCCCAATATTCGGTGTTTTGATCCAACCTAAAACATTTGTTTTATCTGCGTCTGGTGATTTCTTATTTGATATAAATAATGTAAATACGCCATGAGCAAAGATAAACAATACAAAAGCGATTAAGAATGTATCGAGTGACTTGATTAAATAATACGTCGCTATGTCTGCAGTATCTAAATGCGCTAGGCTGTTATGCGGTACTTCATTAAAAAATACCACAGCAAACGCAGTATACGTTTTCATTGCACCAACAATAAAAAGTAACAATGAACCAAGAGTAGAACAAATGATGGCTAACCAGCCTACATATCGAAAAGCATTAAATGTTTTTTTCATAATGGGGATAATCTAAAAGTTTTTCACATTATAAAGAATAAACCATAAACTACTAGTAACAATGAATATCGAAAAGAACAAACAACCATTATGGTAGTAGTTAAAACAATCCTAACTGTGGCGCTGTAATATCATCAAAATATTTACCTATAAACGGCAAGATACCATCTGCAACCGGTTTTAATTGCTTATCAATATAATGGTTATAGTCGATAGGACTTTGACGATACTCACTTGGCTCGGCACCTGATACCGTAAATACATATTCAATCGTCCCTTTATTTTGATATTGACGAGGGCGACCTAATTTTAGGTTCATTTCATCAGCTAAACGGGCTGCACGTACCTGTGGTGGTATATTTTTCTGATAGTCCGCTAAATTTCGTCTTAATCGCTTACGATAAATAAGCAAATCATCAAACTCCCCTGCTAACGTTCGCTGAGTATAATCACGGACATAATCATCAACATCCTGACCATGGAAAACCATTTGATACAGTGACTGCTGAAAATGTTGAGCTAGTGGTGTCCAGTCAGTTCGAACCGTCTCTAATCCTTTAAATACGATCTCTTCTTTACCCCCTCGCCACACTAAACCGGCATAACGTTTTTTACTACCCGTTTCTTGTCCACGAATAGTAGGCATTAAAAACTTGTGGTAATGGGTTTCATATTCAATCTCAAGAGCCGATGTTAAGCCATATTCATCACGTAGATGCGCTGTCCACCACTGATTAATATAAGCGACTAAGTCATTTCCGATAGCATTTGCATCATCTTGTGAATGGCCTTTTTTGAGTGATACAAAAGTTGAGTCGGTATCACCATAAATCACTTCATAGCCTTTAGTTTCAATTAACTCTCGAGTTAATTTCATTATTTCATGACCACGCATAGTAATCGATGAAGCTAAACGGTGATCAAAGAAACGACAGCCTGACGATCCTAATACACCATAAAATGAGTTCATGATGATTTTAATTGCTTGGGAAAACGCTTTTTCGCCATCACGTTTGGCTTGATCACGTGCAGCCCATAAATCTTCAATCATCTTCGGTAAGAAATGCTTGGTCCGATGAAAACGTCCGCCGCGAAATCCATTAATGGCTTGGTGTTCCGCTTTACCTTCTTCTTGATTTAACCCTTCTACTAGCCCCATAGGATCAATCCGAAAAGATCGGATAATCGAAGGGTATAGTGATTTAAAATCAAGAACTAATACAGAATCATACAACCCGGGTTTAGAGTCCATCACATAACCGCCGGGACTTGCAATCCAATTATCACTAACAAGGTTTGGTGCGATATAACCTGCTCTGTGTAATTGTGGCATATAAAGGTTGGTAAAGGCGGCAACTGAGCCCCCTACACGATCCAATTCAACGCCCGTTAAACGGCACCGTTCAATAGCAAAATCGAGTAAATGAGTATGCTCAAAAATGCGAGTCACTAACGCACAATCTTGTAAGTTATATTTAGCAAGTGAGAGCTTATCATGGCGAAACATATGATTAATTTCCGCCATCCGATCATGAACGTTATGAATCGCTTTACCTTCACCCAATAATTCTTGTGAAACTGACTCTAGCGACCACGAACGAAAGTTATAAGTCGCGGTTTTAAGCGTATCAATACCATCCATGACGACTCGTCCGGGAACAGTAATAAACCCTTGATTAGGATTTTGCGAAGATGGTCGATAATGTGGTGTTTGTCGTCCACGACCAATACGTAAATTAACTTTATTCCACTCAGCACGATGCAGTAATAAACGAAAATCAAAGTCGATAACGTTCCATCCAATGATCACATCAGGATCAAAAGCCATAAACCACGACTCTAACGACTGTAATAATGCCTTTTCATTTTCGACCCACTCGATGAACAATTCACTAGAATCGCTATAACCATCAGGTGCTTGCCCTACCATGATCACTCGGCTATCAGCATCGCAGTGTAAACCAATAGAATACAGTACGCCTTTTTCAGAACACTCAATATCTAACGACACGACATTCAGTGTTGGCACATAATCAACAGGTTTTACTTTAGTTTTTGTAACTTCAATATGGCCTGAACGCTGGCGCTGATCACCGGTAAAAACCAAACCGCCACGAACAAAACGTTCCATTAAGTAGCGATCTGCTAAACGAATATCTGATTCAAAAACATCAATAAGCTCAGCAGAAAGTGCTTTTACCGCAGAGAAGCCATCGCGAATAGTCTGGCAATAACAGGCAGAAACAACATGATGTTGAAAGGTTTTAAGTGGCAGATCTTTCCACTCTGTCGTGATATTCGCACTCGTTAATACCTGTTGAGCTTGCGCTTTTTGCTCTGTACGAACAAAGAAAACAGGCTTATCTCCTATAATAGACAAACGATATGGACCATTTTCTGTTTTAACCCAGAGAATGATTTCTGTTTGTCCATTAATGTCACGACTTTGGCGAGTTAAGACAAAACCCGTTGTTAACGACTGCAAATAAAACCTCTGCTGTTGATATGATCACCCGATCTTTTTTTCTATTTTTTCAAACTCTGCCACAATCCAATCACCAACATGTTCAACTAAAAACAAAGCGGCACGTTTGGGCACTTGCGGACCATTAATTAGAATTTGAATACGTTCAATATCGACTGTTTTGTAAGGATAAAAATGAAGAAAGAAGTCTGCACATTGCTGTTCACTATAAGCTAAACTCGATGTGCGATGTGCCACCAGCATAAAACAACTTCGTAGCATCTTCTTACCCACCTTTCGGCACAATGCGTTATATTCTGTCACGCTTTTCGTTGCCATGATTTTACTACGACAATCCGCAAGTACCGCTTTTATATCACTATTAAACGCTTTTGCTATCTCCCAACTCGGTTCAAACAAACCAAATTGTGTCGCCAAGCTATCGCCATAAAGGCATACGCTACAGTGCTTAAACCAAAAACCCCATTTAAAAATCGATGCCAGTGTCATCACTTCATCTCGCGTAACCACCGTCAGATCAACCTGAGTGATAACGTTATAACGATAGGCTATTTGTTGACAAAGTGAGTCTAATACACGGTTTTCTGATGCCGATAATGATCTATTAACAACCAGTGTTATATTAAGATCCGAACGTTCTGTTCTCGCGCAACGAGCGGCAACACTGCCATTAAGGTATATGCTGTGTATCTGCTCTGAAAACTCAGCCTGAAATTGTTTTACCAAAGCTAATAACACTGGCATATAAGGTGCTTGAAATGGGGTTAATTCATCAAGAACAGGTAGTCTTTTCATTACAAATACAACTCATAGACAGCTTCAATCCGTAAAAACAGCAATAACAAATCGTAATAAAAATGTAGATTTTTATGCTTTATTCTCTCTATATACTACCAAATTCAACCTATCGATAGTAAAAACTCAAAATCGCTGTTTTTCTGCTTAAATTTTCATTCAAACTATCATAGGCATCGCTTCTTACTGCGGTTTTAGTATAATCACCACTCTTACAAACAAAGAGACAGATCTTAATCTATGGAAACTCAAAACCTGATTTCTTACGATGACGTTATCGATGCGGCATACGATATTTTCTTAGAAATGGCACAAGATAACTTAGAGCCAGCAGACGTATTATTATTCACTGCACAATTTGAAGATCGTGGTGCAGCTGAAATCGTTGAAACACGTGATGACTGGGCAGAACACGCTGGTTTTGATGTGGATAAAGAGCTTTTTGCTGAAGTTATCATTGGTCTTGTTAACGAAGAAAACGATGAACTAGATGACGTGTTTGCACGCATGCTAATCAGCCGTGATCCTGAAAACAAAGGCTGTCATATTTTATGGAAACGCGATTAGACATCGTATTCCTGATATAAAAAAGGCGATATCAACATCTTTTCAATTGATGTGATATCGCCTTTTTTTACTTTCACAAAAATAATAGAGCTTAATTAACTCGCCAGTATAGTGATGTCGTGTTTCTCACTACGTCGAATCCACACCAAACTCAACACGACAATAATTGCCATTACTGAAAGTACAGCACCTAAGTTAAACTGACTTTGCGCACTCATTGCTGATGCAGCTAGTGTCGCTAAACCTGCGCCTAAATTCTGAAGCCCACCAAGCACAGCTCCAGCTGTACCAGCATGATGCGGAAACGGCTGAATTGCTAATGTGGTAGCGGCAGGAAATAAAACGCCAGCCCCAATAAAATAAATAAACGCACCACCAATTAAACTAGTAACTGTTACCAGCCCTTCCATACCTGGAATAATAATCGTAATTGCGCCTGTAAGTAATGCAAACATCCCCAAGAATAAAACGCGGTTTGTGCCTAATCGCTTCATCAGTTTATTTGAGCCCCAAGAACCCAATAAATAACCCGGTAAAGGCACAATGAATAGCCAGCTGACGGTACTCGGATCAAGTTTTAATACACTACCCAGTAATACCCCTGCTGATGCTTCAAACGTAGCGACACCTGCAAATGTGGCAATTAAACACACCACATAACCTTGGAAACGACGATTAGATAATACATAACGATAACTTACCCATACTCGCTCCGCTCGACGATTTTCTAAGGGTAATGTTTCGCCAAAAGAACGCATTAAGGCGAGCGTTACAAGTGCGCCAAAACCTAATAGGAAAATATAGATAGATTCCCAGCCTAGGTGTTCTGATAAATAGCCACCTAATACTGGTGCGATCAATGGAGAGAAGATCACCCCCATACTGACTAAACTATTTACTTTATGTAAGTCATCACCGTCATAACAATCGCGTGTAACTGTTCGGCTCATTGCACCACTTGTACCAGTACCCATACCTTGAATAAAACTAGCAAGTAGTAGTACATCAAAACTTGGGGCAACTAACGCAATAGCAGTACCGATCAAGAAAATGACCATACCGCTGATCATTACGGGACGTCGACCAATACGATCAGATAACGGCCCATAAACAAACTGCGATAAACCATAAGGAATTAAATACGCGGCCATCACTGCCTGTAAAGAAGCAGCTCTAACACCAAAGAACGTCGCCATTTCTGGAATTGCTGGGACGTACATTGTTTGGGTCATTTGCCCAACAGCAATAAAAATAATAAGTAAGAATAGGAACTTACCCATATTCGAAGACGATTGCTTAACCACAACCATTACCCTCAGACAGAATAATATTTCATAAAGAACCCGATAAAATTAAAAACGAGCTCAACAAACAGAATAAAATTCTAATTTAACAATAAATATTGAATACAACATTCAATATAAATTCTTATATTAGAACCTATGACTAAATTTAAGACGAGATGTTAATCCTGATGCTGGATTAAGACAAGAAGATATTGCTTGATTTAGCACGAATAAAATTTGAATTTGGATTACATTTTCTAATGTGTAAGTGTGGGGAATATTGTTTAGAAAAATTGTACATATACAAAAAAGCCCTGCGAGCAATACAGGGCTTATTTTTACGAACAATACGGCTTAATTTTCGAAATTAAAGCGATGATGACCATGACTTGCTTTGGTTTTAAGGTAACTTTCATTACCATCTTTCACATGCGCTTTAGTACCAACAACTTCAACAATATTGATACCATTTTCGCTTAATTCACGAATCTTTTTAGGGTTATTAGTAACAAGTCGAATCTCAGTTAAACCCAGTGCTTTCAACATATATGCCGCTTCACTGAAATCACGTAAATCGTCACCAAAACCGAGATGATTGTTCGCTTCATATGTGTTCATACCTTCACTTTGAAGCTTATAAGCATCAATTTTATTGTACAAACCAATACCACGGCCTTCTTGACGAAGATAAAGAATAATACCGCCTAACTCACCCATCTTTTCAATAGTTTCATCTAACTGTTCACCACAGTCACATCGAGATGAGTGGAAGACATCACCAGTTAAACATTCAGAATGCATACGCACCAAGGGTGCTATTGTTTTATCTGCATCTTTAAAAATAACGGCAACGTGTTCTTTACCAGACTCAAGCCCATTGAACGAAAGCAAATCTGCAGGAATATTGCTTTTTAAACCAACTTTAAAAGGCACTCTCGCCCTAACATTTACCATATTCTTCCTAAGCATTTGCTAATACTCAATCATAAGGAATGTTATTGCTTATGATGACTATCGACTTAATTTCAACCTGTGAATAATAGCGAAAATTACCACATGACAACAGTGCTGCGCTTTAAACAAAGATAATACGTGATTAATCGTTTAAAAAGATCACCAACAGGTTAAATTTATCGTACTGTGCAGCAGGAGCTCACGTATGCTACTATTAATATGTTATATTATAACACATCTAATACCTAAGCAATTTGCTCGACTATTTTATAGGTTATCAGCTAACGTCATCAATTTAGATAAAATCACATCTCCAGCAACACCTAAGCCATTATGTTCATATTCATTAGTCACCCATACTTTAGCGTGATTTAATCCTGCCACTGTTTGGCAACTTAAATCATAATCAACATACATATCATCAACATAGACAGCAGCAACAACGGGAACGGTATTGTTCACTAATTGCTGAGCATCATATAAGTTAAACCAATCATCTTTGGCTGCAAGTAACTCTGCCGCAACTTTTAGTGGTTGTAAGCAATGCAGTTGATCGAACATCCACGGGTAGACCATCTCCCCAGTGAAGAAGAAATCTTCTCCCTTTGCGTAATTAAACTGTGGGTATTCACTACGTACACGTTGTGCTGACCAGTTCGATGCTTCATGTTGGCAATAGATAGATTCATGCAAAATCGCGTAGATAGGATTTGTCTGATAGCTTTGCTCTAACAACATTTGGTTTAAAAAGCTGTAGCTCAACTCAGGTTTACCACCAACGTCAATAAAAGCTTCATCAAGAATGTAGTACATGGCTAAATCACCACCACCTCGACCTAAATTAATCCCCCACAGTTGGAATTGTTCAACAGTAAAACGTTGGCCATTAGGTAACCGAACGTCATTGTCCAATAAGAAATTAGCAATATCGACACATTGCTGTTGTGCATTTGGAAAGCGCGTAAAGAAACCATTATTTTTAGCGAGTACACGTTTATAAGTAGCACGATAAACGTTATCAGCATGCCCTGTGATCGGCGGAATACCTCCGGTTAAATAAGCACGTGTTAATGACTCAGGGTAATAAGATAAATAATGCAATGCGCAGAACCCACCAAAGCTTTGCCCTAAAATTGCCCATTGTTTAATATTTAATGCTTCACGAATAAATTCAGCATCTTTGACAATATTATTAGCGCGAAAATAGCTTAAATATTCTGTTTGCTGCTCTGACGTTTTATCAGACAATGTTTGATGAGAAATCGGAGAGCTTTTCCCTGTGCCTCGTTGATCAAGCAGTAATACGCGGTATTTCGTTAATGCTTGCTTAAGCCAACCTGAATTGCTCGTCGGGCGGGGTGATGGAAATCCAGGTCCACCTTGTAAATAAACTAACCACGGCAAATTATCATGTTCGTGGTTTTGCTTCACTACTTCCCTAGCATAAACCGTAATTTTTTCTTGATGAGAATCATTATAATTCAGCGGAACAGAAAACAAATGTGATTTAAATAATAAGCCATCAGTTTTATATATTTTTTGCATTTACTTTAACTCCATTATTAAGTTAATTAATAATACAATATTTAACACAAGGTTATATAAGCGTTAAAATATATAACTACAAGTGCTAATTTTACAGTTATTCATTCTATAAGTGTATTTATATTTGAAACAAACAGCTTAAAAATAATAGAATATACCTAATTAGAATCGATGGTGATTTCAATATTATGAATAACAATTTATTACTTCGTTGGAAGCAACCTTTAATCGTTTTTATTTTAGGTTTTTGCTTAATATTTCTAATGCAGAATGTATTAAAAGTTGTTTTATTTCAGTATGAACTTTATCACCGTGTCAATTTAAAGAATAAAATTGTAGAGCCATCGAGTCTACTATTAGATACAGGTATGAAAACGTTAGATTCTGATCTTTACCTGCCTGAACATGAAGGAATTATTGCTATAAACGGTATGGAAAAGTTGATACCAAAACTCACTTTTACCTGTTCAAAGCATGATATTAAAGAGATGAGAATAGCGAATGACATGTCTACTAATATCACTTTTTTGGGGTTAATCACGCCAGATACGAGTTGTTCAATATATGGCCTTCATTCGCCGATTAATGCTAGTTATGACAGCAAAAATGCAATTACACTAGATAACTACACCATTACTCCATACTTAGGTAGTCGAATTAAAATTATTCGACATTTTCCTAACAATAGTTACCTAATGACAATCACTGATCCGTTAAATCGTCAACTGTATTTTAATAATACCGACGAACGTAATGTTGTTATTTTTCTTGGCTATAAAGATAAGAGAATTGATATTCAATCAAAAATAAATACCAATAACCACTATCATAAATTCACAGAAAAGCTCAGTGATAATATTTACATCGATGTCTATGTTACACCTAAAGGCTTAACCGATATTGTGCATTCTGAACTTGATCTCGTAAACACTTTCCTTGGCATTTTGATCTTTATCATTTGTTTGTTTTTATGGTTACGTCCTCAACAGCGAACGATTACGATGGCTATTGAACGAGGAATTAAGAAAAAAGAATTCATACCGTATTATCAACCTATTATCAATTCAGTAACAGGTTCTATTATCGGTTGTGAGAGCTTAATTAGATGGTGTAAAGCAAATGGTGAAATTATTTCTCCTGCTATTTTTATCGATATTGCCGAACAGAATAAACAAATTTACGAGATCACTGATCTTCTGATATCACAAGTTACCAATGATATTACAAAACTAAATAATATTAGTGATGATTTTTTTATCGGTATAAATGTTGTCCCACGCCAACTTCAAAATCAAACATTTGCAACAAAACTACTGAATACTCTTTCAGCAAATAAAGTACCTAATCATCGTATTTCGATAGAAGTGACAGAGCGTACCCCTTTTACGGATTTAGCATCGGCAAAAGCCGTAATGCAACGCCTTGTTGATAACCATATAGGCATAAAATTAGATGACGCAGGAACAGGTTTCGGTGGTTTTAGCTACTTTCAAGAGTTACCTATTAACACTTTAAAAATTGACAAAATGTTTATTGATACAATCGGTACTTGTGACGTTAAAGCTAATATTTTAAACGCTATAATTAGCTTTGGAAAAGAAGCAAAATTAACGATGATTGCTGAAGGTGTAGAAACACTAGAGCAAGTTAATTATCTAAAAACCCAAGGTATATTTCTAATTCAAGGTTTCTTTTATGCAAAGCCAATGCCCTTTTCTGATTTAGAGAGATATATTGATAACAATATTAAAAAAGATAAACATTAGAGACTTATGAGAATAAAATGATATTTATTCTCATTCAATTCTTTCATATTTGAAATCTTTATTCTTTTTTTTAAATTACACAGTATAAAATTAAAAGAGTATATTTATACTATCAACGATGTAGATAATTATATCTTTATATCGTTTGCCATAAATAATAAATTTATGGCGGGAGATGATGTTCCTCCTTCAACCGCCTTTCAATAAAGGATAATGACGTCTAACAACATTCGACTCTAAATCGTCGAGGACCGTGTATTTGTTAAAATGGTTAATTATAATTTTAATTAGTTATAATAATTTTTGCATTCGGCGCGTTGTTATTTCATTTTTGTCCTCTTCTATTTTCTGCTCGATAAAGAATTATCAATTCAACACGGCTGAGCGTTATACAACTCTTCCCTACTCTGAGTTTTATAATTAGTAACGCGGTGTCTAGTGAGGCAGAGCAATGCAATACTCAACTGAAGTACAAAATATGTGTCCTATCTCTCGTGGTCCACATCACGAGTCTGCACCCATTCCTGTTGAAGGTCGTTGGGTACAACCTAAAGATGTTATTGCAATTTCTGGTGTTAGCCACGGTTGTGGTACTTGTGCACCACAACAAGGTGCTGCAAAACTAACTTTAAACGTGAAAAATGGCATCATCGAAGAAGCATTAATCGAAACTATCGGTTGTTCAGGTATGACTCACTCTGCGGCAATGGCTTCAGAAATCATCACTGGCAAAACTATCCTTGAAGCACTAAACACAGACCTTGTTTGTGATGCTATCAACGTTGCAATGCGTGAAATCTTCCTTCAATACGTTTACGGTCGTACGCAAACGGCTTTCTCTTTAGACGGTCTTCCAATTGGTGCTGGTCTAGAAGATCTTGGAAAAGGTTTACGTAGCCAAGTAGGTACGCATTACGGTACTCGTGAAAAAGGCCCTCGTTACATGGAGATGGCTGAAGGTTACGTTACTAAAATTGCACTTGATGACAACGACGAAATCATCGGCTACCGCTTTGTTAACATTGGTAAGATGATGGAATCAATCGGTAAAGGTGTTCCAGCAGATCAAGCAATGGAACAAGCAACAGGTCAATATGGTCGTTTTGACGAAGCGGTTCGCACAATCGATCCTCGTCACGAATAATCAGCCAAGCTGTTATCCATATATTTAATTACACCTAATTTGCTAAATTTATTGAGGATTTTATCATGGCTGCATTATTTGAAAGCTTTGATCGTCGTATTAACCAAATCACACCCGTTTTAGAACAATATGGTTTTGCTTCTCTTGAAGAAGCGCGTCAATACATCGAAGATAAAGGTGTTAAGGCTTACGATATTGTTAAAGAAACCCAACCTATTGCGTTTGAAAACGCATCATGGGCATATGTTCTAGGTGCTGCAATCGCACTAAAGGAAGGCGCAAAAACTGCGGCTGAAGCTGCTGAGTTTTTAGGTCAAGGTCTACAAGCATTCTGTATTTCAGGTTCTGTTGCTGACCAACGTAAAGTAGGTTTAGGTCATGGTCGCCTAGGTGCTCGTCTTCTAAGCAATGAAACTCAATGTTTTGCATTCCTAGCTGGTCACGAATCATATGCAGCAGCTGAAGGTGCAATCAAAATCGCACTAAACGCAAACAAGGTACGTACTAACCCACTACGCGTTATTCTTAACGGTTTGGGTAAAGATGCAGCTTACCTTATTGCTCGTATTAACGGCTTCAACTATGTACAAACTCAGTTCAACTACACAACAGGTGAACTTGAAATCGTTAATGAGCGTCGTTTCTCTCAAACGCAACGTGGCGAAATTAACTGTTACGGTGCTGATGATGTGCGTGAAGGTGTAGCGATTATGCACCGCGAAAATGTTGATATCTCTATTACAGGTAACTCGACTAACCCTACTCGCTTCCAACACCCAGTTGCTGGTACATACAAAAAAGAACGTCTGGAAGCAGGCCAAGATTACTTCTCAGTTGCGTCAGGCGGCGGTACTGGTCGTACTCTTCACCCAGATAACGTCGCGGCAGGTCCTGCATCTTACGGCCTAACTGACACTATGGGTCGTATGCACTCCGATGCTCAGTTTGCTGGTTCTTCATCTGTACCTGCTCACGTAGAAATGATGGGCTTAATCGGTATGGGTAACAATCCAATGGTTGGTGCAACAGTTGCTGTTGCAGTAGCAATTGAGCAAGCGCAAAACGCGTAAGCAGAAATTTAAAATCTTTATTTTCAAATAACGACAAAAGGCGGGGTTTTAATCAACCTCGCCTTTATTTTTATCAGCTAATTCTTTATTTGTTGAATCTGGATAAAAAATCTCTAAAATCCTCGGTACAAAAGAAGCTTGATAACACTTATACCTATAAAAATGCAGGCTTATAGGTATAATCGGCTGTAATTAAGTTATGTCGTATTACATCATCCAGTCTTGCACTGCATGATTGAGTTAAGGAAACATCATGATCCAAGTAGTAGGTCACAAAAACCCTGATAGTGATAGCATTTGCTCAGCACTAGTTTGTACAGCTCTTCTTAAGGCTCGCGGTCTTGAAGCAACTGCAATTCGTCAAGGCGAACTAAACCGTGAATCTCAGCATATCTTAGAAGTGGCTGGCGTTACTGCACCTGAACTACGTACAAGCGTTGCTGGCGAGAAAGTATGGTTAGTTGACTACTCTGATCTAGCTCAAGCACCTGATGATCTAGCAGAAGCTGAAGTTGTGGGTATTGTTGACCACCACCGCCTAGGTGACGTGATGACAATCAACCCATTAGAAGCTTGGATCTGGCCTGTAGGTTGTACTTGTACTGTACTATTCAACATGTTCAAGATCGAAGGTCACGAAATTACTCGTGAATTAGCGCTTCTGATGATGTCTGCAATCCTATCTGACACTGTTGGCTTCGCATCGCCAACATGTACTCAAAAAGATAAAGACGCAATTACTGAGCTTGCTCAAATCGCTGACGTACAAGATCTAAGCGCATTCATCAAGGCGCTATTAATCGCTAAAACTGACATCGAAGGTCTAACTGCATCTGAGCTAGTTGAAAAAGATCTTAAAGGCTACCCTTTCAACAACCGTGACGTTGTTGTTGGTCAAATCGAACTTGCTACGCTTGAGCAAGTAGAAGACATGATCGAAGCACTGGAAGCTGACCTACAGCGTCGTTGTGACGAAGAAAAACTAGCAATGGCTGCGCTAATGCTAACTGACATCACAACAAGCACTACTCGCCTGCTTTACAAAGGTGAGTGGAACGACACTCTAGATACGCACGCAAAAGACGGCGTTCTAATGATGGAAAATACGTTAAGCCGTAAGAAACAAGGCTGGCCTTGGCTACAAACTGTACTAGCTTAATTCTTAAGTTTTAGTACAAGCCACCAAATATTACGCGATAAGAGCTCGCTCTTATCGCGTTTTTACTCCAACACATTTATAGTTATCGATATAAACTATCATTATTGGCCGTCATTTTATTTTGAGCCAACGTTACTTCCCCCTTCATTCCCATTCTTTTTTTAAACAATTTATAATTTTACGCCTGACATTAGAGCAAATACTTTAATTTTAAGCTCATTTTATTTGTATAAAAAAACAACCTTGAGAATAAAACACAGCCAAACAAACGCTATTTATGTGACAATTGTCAAATTTACTTAGTATTCCTATTTGGTATACATATACTTCACTTTCTAAAAATAATGCTGCCATTGATCATACTTTTGGTTGAGCAAGAAGCTAATAAAAGAGAGACAGTTAATGTCCATTAAAAAACGTTATATTGCATGTGTTATTGGCGTAGCCATTTCAAGTCAAAGCTATGCTGCTGGCTATCAAGTATCAGAACATTCAGCTGCAGGTTTAGGTCGTGCCTACGCAGGCGACGCAGCCTTTGCTGACACAGCAGCCGTGCTAGCTCGTAACCCTGCCGCGATGACCTTATTTAAGCACGCAGAAGTTTCTACTGTTGCAAGTGTTGTCATACCCTCTGTTGATATTTACGATCATAGCTTTGCTCAAGGCGCAAAAAATATCGCACCTGTTAGTTTTGTTCCTGCGGGCTACTATATTCAACCAATCAATGACAAAGTAGCGGTTGGTCTTGCACTTTTCAGTAATTACGGTGTAACAACAAAGTACCCTAACGATTTCAACGCAGGGTCATTGGCAGGTAAAACGTCCCTTGAAACATTCAATTTTAATCCAAATATTGCCTACCGTTTAAATCCACACTTCAGCATCGGTGGTGGTGTTAGCCTTGTTTATGCTAATGCAGAGTTTGATCGCCGTTTAGGTGCGCTTTCACTAGAAGTTCCTAATAGCCAGCCAAGTGATAATGCAATCAACTTAAAAGGCACAAGTTGGGGCTGGGGCTGGAATATTGGCGCACTCTATGAATTAGATCAGAATAACCGTTTTGGCCTAAGCTACCGTTCACAAGTTAATCTTAACTTTGATGGTGATTTTACCGATTATTTAGGCCCAATCACTGGTAAGCCTAAGAATACGGTTGCGGCTAATCTTGCTTTACCTTTACCCGCTATTGCAGAGTTTTCTGGTTTCCATCAGTTAAATTCACAATGGGCGATCAGCTACAGCCTACAGTGGACACAGTACAACAAGTTTAAAGAAATTCGTGCCACTAGCTCGCAATGTAAGCCAGGCTTCAACGGCCAAGCCGGTACCTGTTTACTGAAAAAAGAAAACTACAAAGATACCTATCGTTGGGCTGTCGGTACGACTTACACAATGAATGATGAATGGACACTTCGTTACGGTTTTGCCCTTGACCAAAATGCAGGTCAAGCAACACTGAGTATTCCAGATACTGATCGTTACTGGTATTCAGCAGGAGCGACTTACCATTTCAACCCAAATCTGTCTGTTGATATGGGCTTATCTTATATCCATAGTAAGAAAATAACATTTGTTGAAGAGAACAGTACGTTTACCTCTCGTGGTAAAGCCTATCTTGCCGCTGCACAGCTTAACTATAGCTTTTAATGCGTTGTAACTAATAAATTATTTGGAAAAATAAAATGAAATTTAATTCAATCGCATTAATCGTCGCGTCTGCATTAAGCATGGTTGGTTGTGGGGGCGGTAGTCAAACGACCGTTAAACCAACCATTGATCCTGATATTGCAGACAGCTTAAAAGCAGAAACAAAGATTGATTTTGATTTACTGTCAGCTAATAAAACTATTGTGATCCCTAGCTATCTAGGCATGGATGCACAAGATGGCACATTAGCAACACGTGAAGGCGCAACTGCACCTGAAATAGCAATGGGACAAACCGATGGTTGGAGTACAACTCAGCCTATTACGATTAATTTTAAAGGTAAGGCACTTGATCCCGCGACTGCTGCAAATAGTTTTTACTTAATCAAATCAGGCGATCCAACCAATCCTGACGATACCACACAGCCAACACTGTTATCCCAGCAAAACGGGGACTTTATGGTAACGGTTTCAGGCAATAGCTTAATCGTTATGTTGCTTAAACCTTTAGATCCATCAAGTAACTACATGTTCGCAGTTACCGATAATCTAAAAGATGTGAATGGTGAATCGGTCGGTATGAGCAACTCCTACGCTTTACTAAAAGTCGATAGTACGCCACCAGCTGCGGCGTTAATTCCAGCCCATAAGATCACTCATGTAACAGAAGCTGATTTTGAGCAAGCTGGTGTGAGTCGTGACAATATTATCTTCTCGACTTGGTTCACTACTCTCTCATCAGGTGATGTGTTATTTGCAGCCAAAATGGCGACCGAAGAAGCGATACAATTAGGGGCTAAAAACGTATGGCAAGGATCGGCAATTGCAAACAATGTAACAGATGAGCAACTAGATAAGCTGTTTACGTTTTCTGAACCAACAAAAGTTGAAGATAAAGATAAGGTCACAGGGAATATCAGCATCTATCAAGGCACGCTTTCACTACCTTATTACTTAGATATTCGTGCAAACAAGTTTATGAATACCCCTTGGCAAAGTGGTATGCCTAGTCTTGCAAAAATTAAGTACGTATTAACTAATGGCAATGATGCTGATAAATCTGCCGTTTTAGGTCAATTATCAGATTTTAGTGTAACACCAGAAGATATGGCTGAGGTCGCAACCAACCCACAAACGCAAGTCGAAGTACTGACTAAGCTAATGGGAAAAAAAATCACCTTAGCGAATGGTAAACAACTCGATCCTGAACGCATTATTACCCGTTACAGTGCTGTACCTGAATTAAAGTCCGTTCAAACCATCAATTACACCTTGGTATTACCTAGCAATCCAAAGTGTCAAAGCCTTGGTGCTAACAACGTAACGATTTTCCAGCACGGTGTTACTGCAGATAAAAATGTATTAACGGAACATAGTGAAGGTTTACCTTCTTTAGCTGAAACTCTCGTGGGTGATCAATGTCGAGCAATTTTCGCTATCAACCAACCGCTTCATGGTGAAGATCGTGGTATTCATATCACAGATGCAAACGGAAATACTACGTACGAAAATGCATCCACCGATCCTTCCATGTATTTAAACTTGGAAAACCTGACTGTCGCCCGCGATAACTTACGTCAAAGTACAATTGATGTGGTAAATCTTCGTGCATCTATTGGACAATTATTTGCTGATATTAAGCAAAAACAAAATGATGGTGTAAATACTAAAACCGTTTCACCATTAGATATGTTAAATCCCAATAAAGGTGTGAGCTTTGCCGGACACTCATTAGGTGCAATCGTGGGTACTAACGTTGGTAGTATTGCCAATCGCCCAACAATGAATCCTGCCTTTGATCAGCAATACTTCGTGATTAATAAACTGTCACTAGCAAACCCAGGTGCAGAGATCCCTTACCTATTATTAAACTCAGGTAGTTTTGGTGGATTACTTAAAGCCGGAATTTTAAAAGGTACAATTACTAACCCAACAGAAGTAACACCTGATGTGATTGAAACAGGTAAATTCATTCAGACAATTGGGAAATGTGTTTTAACAGAGAAAAAAGACATTAGTAGTTGTTATAACGCCAATATTAGTAATCAATCTCCTGCTCTTGTCGTCAAATGGACACAAGATTATGTGAAATTTGCTTATGCAGCACAAACAGTTATGGATCCTGTCGATCCTATTAACCTTGCTCACGGCATTTCACAATCACTCCCTATCTTTGTACAAATGGTCAAAGGTGATTCCACCATTCCAAATATTACAAAGACAACTGAATTACCATATTCACCATTTACAGGCACAGAACCTTTGATTCAACAACTCAATTTATCAACAAATGGTGGCGATAAAACATGGCAAGAGTATGCCGTCGGTACACATACCTCTTTGTTAGATGCAACATCATCTAAAGAGACAACAATAACAATGCAGCACGATATGGCCAATTTCTTAAATAACTAATATCGTCAACTAATAAAGCCTTGGTTCTTTTCCAATCACAATAACTAGGGAGGATATCAAGGCTTTGTTTTACTCACATTATTGCGACTTACTCATCTCGCATGTACTGCATTAAACTGCTTTTTTCATTTAAAATATTTGAAAAACAATCTAGAAACTTACGTCCTATTATCTTTCCTTCTCGATAATCCATTTCTAAATCATCTTTGCTACTTAATAGTGCTCGACTATTCAATGACTTTTCAGGTGCGATTTGTATAACTTGTAATCCCTCCGGTGGATTAACTAAAAAATCATTCACATCTTGGTAAGTTTTATAATATTGAGCCAGCATTTCAATAACGTCGATATTATTACTCTGCCCTGCTAATTTTAATAAACGTTCAATATTAATATGTGATAGCCAACTCTTATTACCAAAAACAGGCTGCTTCAATGTATATTTACTTTGACAATCTAAATATGAAAGTTCTTTCTCTATATCTTCTTTATCTGTAATATGGACAGTGTCTTTACGGTATTGTTCACGCCACTGTTCAAATCGGTGACTTAGTTCATGATGAACCGTTTTAATTCTATCTACCGATTCATTAAGGCTGAGCTTATTAATATAATATGGTAAGTAACTTTCAACACTTTCTCGCCAATCGTCAAAGATCCCCTTATCGGTATGACTGTCATGATTAAGAGGCTCTGTTCGAATAACAATAACCAGATCTGCACCACGTCGCCATGCTTCTTTAGCAGGTACCGCAGCGCTCACACCACCATCGACCCATTCCAACTCATTCATATTAACAGGTAAATTATATAAAACAGGAATAGCACAACTCGCACGTAAAACTTCATACCAATCATCTTGATACATCGGCATATAGATATCTTTTAGGGTATCTTTACGTGTTGCACAAGCGAATGCCTGTCGATGTTGAAGAGTTCTTTTGGCGGTATGAAAATCGAGAGCTAATTCACCAGAGGGGGAAACAACTTGTAATGCCCAATCAAGATTCATTGACTGTTGTTTACTTAAGTACTTATATAAGCTAAAAAATTCATCCGTTGTTGTATAGTTTTGAATAAATTTATAACCAAAACGTGGCTGACGACTAATAAATGAAGATAAGTTGAGAGCCCCCGCAGAAGTACCTATATACAAAGCGAAAGGATCAAACTCATTGTCTAAGAAACTGTCTAAAACACCAGCTGAAAAAATACCACGCTGTCCCCCCCCCTGAACAACTAATGCTATTTTTTTATGATGCGCATAAAAAAGCTTTGATGAAAAGTGAGATATCGATTCTTCATCGAAAGCACTCAAACTAAACGGCAGATAATTCATTTCTCCCCCAAAGGTTAGAAAACACTCTGACGTAATATACGCCTTCCCCTTAATTGTTGGAATGGCTTAAAAAAACAAGTTAAAGAGAGTAAAACCCTATTTTATCTCTTTAACTTGTCATTGTATTACGCTGATAAGGCTATAGCTGCGTAACTAAAAATTGTCGATATCGTCAACGTTACTGTAACTACAGCAATTTTCAAATTACTATCCATACTTCGCACCTTAAAATCACCAGTCTTTGTAAATATAATATTCTGATAATTTGAGTATAGTTATGTTGCGCACTTGTTATCAATTAATTATACGAAATTAAGATAATTATCACATTAATATCAATAGTGTATCTGTTGCATTAAATTTGCTACAACTATCACTTATGAACATTAGATAGCAGAGTAGAAATAAGCGCATTATTTTGTAGTATTAGCCACAACCACATGCAAATAACCCTTTAAAATATTGCTCTTGTTTTCCTTTTCCCTATAAGATAGGAGCAAAACCCAACACCTTTTTGTATGATTTTGTTACAATTTACATTAAATAAATAAATCTACTATCAAATAAGTAACAAAATACTATTTTTCCATTCAATAACACCCATCGCTAATATAAAATTAAACTATATTTAAACTTTATTTTTATTCCTTGCGTTAATCACTATTACAGTAATGAATAATTGAAGAAAAGGATACATAAAATGAAACCGATTTATATTGGTTTAGTTACAGCCGTTGCAAGTTTTAATACCGTTGCAAAGCCTGTGGATTGGACACCTGGTATCAGCGGTGATATCTCGCTCTTAGCCGGATACACTAAAACAAATTCACAGTTTGACTCTGATAATACCACCTCCTCAAATTTGAATTCATCTGGTGATGATCAAAGTCACACACTTATCGCACCACTTGGTACACTTTCATATACTTTCAACAATGCTAAACAGCAAATATTTTTTGGTACTGATCGTTCTGATGTCGCATTAGGGCGCTTCCATGCTGAACTTGGCTTCCGTCAAAAACTTGAAGAAAACGGCACAGTTTCGTTAAGTTACATTCCGGGATTATTAGAATTAAAAACATGGCAAAACCCCTATTTAACAGGGAAGCCACGTGTTAAAACAGGAAGTAATGTAAAAGCGATACGTGCACAGTGGGAAAATATTGCAGATTCTATGTTCTCGGTAGATACTGCATATGGTCGTTATGAGATAGATCAAGAAAAAAGTGGAGAAGGCTCTGCTAATGATAAATCCCTACTAGATAGAAACGCAAAACTCTTTTTTGTTGAAGGAAGTTACCTACTTCCACTGAGCCGAACGCAAATGATCCGTACCGCGTTAAACTACAGCGGTATTGATGCTGATGGTAAAGCGATGTCTGCCGATATTTTTGGTGGCTCAGCAACATTTATTCAAATCTTCCAGCGTTCAAGTCTAGCCTTTACTTTAAGTTATAAGAAAGCGTTATTCGATGCAGAAAACCCTATTTTTGATAAGAAACAAGAAGACGACCGTTTAGGTGCTTTCCTTGCTTATGAATATAAACAACCATTTGGTTGGAAGAACTGGGGCTTTGTTTCGTTAGTGGGTTACAACACTACACAATCTAATATCAACTTCTATGATGAAGATACTATGCTTGTTAGCTTAGGTATGAACTACAGCTTCTAACAACAATAAATGCTGTCCCTTCTTCATTGTAAGCGATGAAAATTATGGCTCTGTTATGATACAGAGCCATAAATTTTACGAGACATAACACTACTTTTCTATTAGATTAACAGCACTTTACCAAAGTTAAAGAAACGTTACTGAGTATTATGGCTGTTAATAATCGCACTGCCGATGCATCACAAGAATCTCTGCATCGAATTTTTACAGTACCGGAAGCCCCAGATTCAACACTGGGTATGATAGAAAAAGAGCTATCAGAAAACTTAAATGAATTTCTGCGTACTCACATTGCTGCAACAGAAAAACCACTGCTAGAAATAGAGAAAGATTTTTCCGATCCAGCAATTCCTGAGATACCGAGCTTTGTCTCTGAGCACACTCAATTTCTTCTAAATAAGCTGGTCTCGCAATCAGTCCACACCTCAGCGCCAAGCTTTATTGGCCACATGACTTCTGCTCTGCCTTACTTCATGATGCCGCTCTCTAAAATCATGATCGCGCTGAATCAAAATCTCGTAAAAATCGAAACATCTAAGGCTTTCACTCCACTAGAGCGTCAGGTTTTAGGCATGCTTCATAAGCTCATCTTCAATGAAAATGAAAGCTTCTATCAGCAATGGATGCATAGTGCCGACCATTCCTTAGGTGCTTTTTGCTCTGGTGGCACAATTGCCAATATCACTGCTTTATGGGTAGCAAGAAATACGGTATTAAAACCTGACGGGGATTTTAAAGGTATTGCCCAAGAAGGATTATTTCGTGCTATGAAGCACTACGGTTATGATGATTTAACGATCTTAGTGTCTGAACGTGGTCACTACTCGTTGAAGAAATCAGCAGATGTATTAGGCATTGGTCGTGATAGCCTGATTTCAATCAAAACTGATGATAATAACCGTATCAACATCGACCACTTACAGTCGACGTTAGCGGATCTTAAACAGCGTAACATTAAACCCTTCGCCATTATTGGTATTGCAGGCACAACAGAAACAGGCAATGTTGATCCCTTAGATCAATTAGCGGATATCGCCACTGAACACGATTGTCATTTCCACGTTGATGCAGCTTGGGGCGGCGCGACATTAATGTCGAATAAATACCGTCATTTATTAAAAGGGATTGAACGCGCCGACTCCATTACAATTGATGCTCACAAGCAGTTATATATTCCTATGGGTGCTGGCATGGTGATCTTTAAAAACCCCGAGCTCATGACAGCAATTGAACATCATGCCGAATATATTTTGCGTAAAGGATCGAAAGATTTAGGTAGTCACACCCTAGAAGGTTCACGAAGTGGCATGGCTATGTTGCTATACGCTAGCATGAATATTATTAGCCGCCCTGGTTATGAGTTGTTGATTAACAATAGTATTGAAAATGCACGTTATTTTGCAGATTTAATTATACAACAAAGAGATTTTGAGTTAGTCACTGAACCTGAGCTGTGCTTACTAACCTACCGTTATGTGCCTGAAGCGACACAGCAAGCATTATTAATCGCTACAGATGAAGAACGAGAGACATTGCTAGAGTTACTTAATGACTTAACCAAGTTCATCCAGAAACGTCAGCGTGAATCCGGTAAATCATTTGTATCTCGTACACGTATTACACCGGAAAAATGGCAGCATAAGATCACAACTGTATTCCGTGTCGTACTAGCGAACCCACTCACGACAGAAACCATCTTACAAGATGTGCTAAGAGAGCAACGCCAATTAGCAAAAGAAAGCACCATTAGTCTGCCCAAAATAGAAAAGTTAACAGCAGAAATAACGAGAAAAAAGATCGAAAATCGATATAAATAGCCCGTTTATCTATATTATTTTTTTGATTATTTAGCGTTAAAGCCCAGTTTTACTGGGCTTTTTGCATTTTATAACCATTAACAATCAAAAAATTCTATGTCTATCTTATGAATAATCTGCAAATCAACTATTAACAGCACATTATTGTAGTATGAATAGCTTCAATAATCGGTCAAATATCTACTTCTATCTCTCGCATAGTGTTTCTTATTTCTAAGATAAGTATTCATTGCTTGATTTTGAGCACCGTTCAATAAATTGCCCTTTTCATATTCTGTCATTATTTTTTTGTATTGTTAACGAAATGATCTCATTATTGTTTTTTGTTTCTATTAACAATGTTAATAAGACGTTTAAAAACCAGCGCTATTTTGAGAATGGTTATCAATCTGTATTTTTGGTTAAAAAACGCGCAAAAAAATACTTATTCATTGATTGATTTATATCAAGAAATTAGCGCATTTTTTTCTAGAAAAAAGGCCATATCACAGAATGATATGGCCTTTTTATTTCAAAATGTTTCGCTTGAATATGCGACTTTTGATATCAGTTATATGTATTTATTCGAGGAAATTAATCCCCTGCAAACATATATCCTTCACCGTGAACGGTAACAAAAATCTGTGGGTTCTTTGGATCTAGCTCCATTTTAGAGCGCATACGACGAATTAAAACATCGATAGTTCTATCGTTTGGCGCTTCAACTCTGTGGCTTAACATATTTAAAATACGTTCACGACTCAACACTACATTTGGGTGTGAAGAGAAGGCCACTAATAGCTCATATTCCGCTTTAGTTAGCTTAACTGGAAGACCATTATGAGTCAGTGCTCGTTTGTTAATATCGAACTGCCATTCGCCAAAACGAATGATGTTATCTTCCTGCATTTCGACCATAGTTTCATCACGTGCTTTTTCCACTAAGGTCATGCGCCATAACAAGTTTTTCACTCGAACAAGAAGCTCTCGAAGCTCAAAAGGCTTAGTGACATAGTCATCTGCACCCATCTCTAAACCCACAATACGATCGATACTATCAGTACGTCCTGTGACCAAAATAATACCCACTTCAGAGCGGCTACGAAGCTCACGTGTAAGCATCAAACCATCTTCGCCAGGAAGGTTAATATCAAGCATGACGAGGTCGATATTTTCGGTCGCCATGATCTCTCGCATCTGTGCGCCACTATCCGCTTGGCTAACCTTATATCCTTCATTCTCGAAATACCCTACCAGCTTAGTACGGGTAACAATTTCATCTTCCACAACAAGTACGTGATGAGTCATGTTTGTCTCTTTTAGTTTTTTAGGTGTTCTTACGAAACGTTAGCACAAACCGTTGTTATTCACAATTTGTCATAAACATGAGTTTGCTATTCATTCGTGGCATTAACCTTATTCACATCGTGGAAATAAGATTACCCCATAAAATTTATAACGTCACCGTAGCTTACGGCGGGCATTCATTCTTAAATGGAATCATTCAACATGAAAAGACTTTGGCAGATGTTGACAAAACCAAGTAGCAAGTATTCGATTCTTGCTCTTGTATTTGTTGGTATTGTTATCACCCTAGTTGGTATCTTTGCTGTACATAAAGGTTTTGAACACGCATCAACCAATGAATTCTGTATCGGTTGTCATACCATGCAGCAAAACTTCGACGAGTATAAAGAATCTGTACACTTTAAAAACGCCTCTGGTGTTCGAGCTGACTGTGTGGACTGTCACCAACCTAAAGATTTAGTTGGTATGGTTCAAACTAAGCTGATGGCATCAAAAGACGTATATAACCAGTTTATTACTAAAAAGATTGATACGCCTGAAAAGTTTGAAGAGCACCGTTTAGAATTGGCTCAGATGGTATGGGATCGAATGAAAAAGCAAAATTCGAGCACCTGTAAGAGCTGTCACAATTACTCTGCAATGGATCACGCTAAGCAATCACCTGAAGCTGCTGCTGCAATGACAGACGCTGCTGCAAAAGACATGAACTGTATCGAATGTCACAAAGGTATTGCGCACGAACTACCAAACATGGCTGGTGGTTTCCAGAAGGATTACCAAAACCTTCAAGCTGAAGCGACTTCTCAAGGCGCAACAGCTGACAAGCTTTACTCTCTTGGTGAGAAAGATATGTTCGCCACTGACGATGCTAACGCTAAATCAGAAGGTAAATTACTACCAGCGTCTGAAGTAACTGTACTTGAACGTAAAGGCGACATGCTAAAAGTTGAAGTAAATGGCTGGCTAGAAAAAGCAGGTAAAGGTCGCGTTATGACAGAGTACATGGGTAAGCGCGTATTTAAAGCGACTATCCGTGGTGACATCAAAGCTAACGAGAAGATTGTTAAGGAAGAAACTGATCCAGCAACTGACATCGTATGGCAGAACGTAACGGTTCAAGCTTGGATTACTAAAGCTGACATGATCGATAGCATCCAGCCTATCTGGAACTACGCAGAAGAAATGTACGGCTCTACTTGTAACGCTTGTCACGCGGCGCCAGCACCAGGCCATTTTACTGCAAATGGCTGGATCGCAAGTCTGAAAGCCATGAGCGCATACTACCGTCTGTCTAAGACAGAAGAACGTACGCTACTGAAATATCTTCAGAACCACGGTAGCGATACAGGCGGTGCAGGCGCACACTAATCCTGTAGCCTAATAACAAATAAATGATAGGCGGGTGATATCACTATCCCCGCCCCATCGATAAAAATTAAAGTTTAAGGATTCTCCAACATATGGCGACTCAAACTAATAAAACTGGCATCTCACGCCGCCGCTTCCTATCTGGCCTTGCAATGGCAAGTGCTGCATCGGTTGTAGGTACAAGCCTTCTTGCTCCTCGTAAAGCAATGGCTGCCGAAGAAGCAAAAGCTGCGTTCTCTGGCGAAGTGTTATCTGGCTCTCACTGGGGTGCATTCCGCGCTAAAGTTGTTGACGGTGTTTGGACTGAAACAACGCCATTTGAAAAAGACAAGAACCCAACAGATATGATCCAAGCGGTACGTGAAGTGGTTTATAATCCTGCACGTGTTAAATACCCAATGGTACGTATTGATTGGCTAAAGCAAGGCTACAAGTCAGATACAACACAACGTGGTAATAACCGTTTTGTACGTGTGCCATGGTCTCAAGCGTTAGACTTCTTCTACCATGAGATGGAGCGTGTTCAGAACAACTTCGGTCCAAGTGCACTGTACTCTGGTCACACAGGCTGGCAATCAGTCGGTAAACTGCATAACGCAGGTACCATGATGAAGCGTGGTATTGGTCTTCACGGTACTACCCTAGGTAAAATGGGTGACTACTCAACAGGTGCCGCTCAGGTAATTCTTCCTTACGTTGCTGGCGCAATGGAAGTTTACGAGCAACAAACATCATGGCCACTAGTACTTGAGCACACTGACACTATCGTTATTTGGGCGTCTGACCCAATTAAAAACCTGCAAGTGGGTTGGTTAGTACCAGACCACAGCCCATACCAGTACTATGACCAGCTTGCAGAGAAAGTGAAGAATAAAGAAATCAAAGTGATCTACGTCGATCCTGTGGTTTCTAGTACTCAAAAAGTAGTTGGTGGTGAGCAGATCCGTGTTAACCCACAGACTGATGTTCCATTAATGCTTGCTATTGCACATACGCTATACACTGAAAACTTATACAACAAAGACTTCATTGCTGATTACACAACTGGCCTTGATAAGTTCATGCCTTACGTTCTTGGTAAGACTGACGGTGTTGTTAAGAACCCTGAGTGGGCTGAAAAGATCTGTGGTATCAAAGCTGATGATATCCGTGCTCTTGCGCGCACAATGGCAAGCGGCCGTACGCAAATCATCGGTGGCTGGTGTCTACAACGTATGCAGCACGGCGAACAGTACGCGTGGATGCTAGTTGTACTTGCAGCAATGCTAGGTCAAATCGGTCTACCAGGTGGTGGTTTCGGTTTCGGCTGGCACTACAATGATGCAGGTTCAATCACCTCGAATGGCCCACTAATGTCTGGCTTTAGTGGTGTTACCGGTGTTGATCCAATTCATAACGGTTCATACGACGGTTACTCTACTTTCATTCCAGTTGCTCGCTTTGTTGATTGTATCGACAACCCAGGCAAGACTATTAACTACAATGGTCAGAAGATTAAGTACCCAGTTATGAAGATGGCGATCTTCAGTGGTAACAACCCATTTGGTCACCACCAAGATCGTAACAAGATGATCAAGGCTTGGACTAAGTTAGAAACTGTTGTATCGATTGAACACCAGTGGACAGCAACTTGTCGTTTTGCAGATATCGTATTACCTGCAACAACTACATACGAGCGTAACGATATCGAGCAGTACGGTAACCACTCTAACGCAGGTATTATTGCCCTACGTAAGATTGTTGAACCAATGTACGAATCTAAAGATGACTTTGAGATTTTCCGTGAGCTATGTTCTCGTTTTAACCGCGAAGAAGCATTCACTGGCGGTAAGACGCAAATGGAAATCATTGAAGAGATCTACAACGGTGCGCGTCTGCAAGGCCGTGGCTTAGGTGTTCGTATGCCTAACTTCAAGAAGTTCTGGGATGGTGAAGGTTTCATCGAGTTCCCTGCGGGTAAAGAGTGGGTTCGCCACGAATCATTCCGTAAAGAACCTGACCTTGAACCACTAGGTACGTCTTCAGGTATGATCGAAATCTACTGTAAGACTATCGCAGATATGGGTTACAAAGACTGTCAGGGTCACCCTATGTGGTTTGAAAAGACTGAACGTAGTCATGGTGGTCCTCGCTCTGATCGCTTCCCGATCAACATGCAGAGTACGCACCCGAAAGATCGTCTACACTCACAGTTATGTTCGTCAACGGATTTCCGTGCGACTTACGCCGTTGCTGATCGCGAGCCGATCTTCATCAATACTGAAGATGCTGCTGCTCGTGGTATCAAATCTGGCGATATCGTACGTGTCTACAACGATCGTGGTCAGGTATTAGCAGGTGCTGTTGTAACAGATGATTACCTACCAGGTGTTTGTCGTCTACAAGAAGGCGCATGGTACAGCCCATTAGAAGGCGGTAAAGTGGGAACTATCTGTACTTACGGTGATCCAAACGTATTAACAGAAGACATCGGTACTTCTAGCCTAGCGCAAGCAACATCTGCTGCTGCTGCTCTAGTTCAGATCGAGAAGTACACAGGTATTGTTCCTGCAGTAACAGGCTTTAACGGTCCTACCTACGAAGAAGGTATCGACCCACTGTTCCCTGCTATGGATAAGTAATTTTATTTAACTAGTTGATTAAAATAAGGCGATGAACGAAAATTCATCGCCTTTATTTCACCTTTTTAAAATAGATTCCAATATAATGCCTCAAGTTATATTTGAATGTGTTTTATCTGTCTGGAGTGACAATGCAAGAATTTATTGCTTTCAACGAACAACGTGCAGAGATCTACTGGTGGATGTCATCACTTTTCGCTCGCGAACTCACTGATGCAGATCTGCATGAATACCACGGTGGTGAAATGTACACATTCCTTTCAGGCTTAGGCATGACCGAGGAATTAAAAGCACCCGTTGAGGCTTTTCGCGAAGTAATTAATCAATCAAACACACGTCCTGATGAGCAACTTGAACTGGCGGCAGATTTCTGTGGTTTATTCCTAAGCACACCGAAAACAGGCGCGCTACCTTACGCATCTATGTATGTAGGTACATCTGGTTTACTTAACGATAAGCCAGCACAAGATATGAATCTGCTAATGAATGATTACGCGATTGCACAGCGTAAAGAATTCAATGAGCCAGCCGATCACCTTGCTGTTGAATTGGATTTTATGGGTAACCTTATCATCATGGCTAACCAGCAAGAGACTGAAGAAAAGCGTGAAGAACTAATGCAAGCACAGCTTTCTTTTGTTAACACTATGCTGCTGAACTGGTTACCACTGTTTGTGAAAGAGTGTCAAAACCGAGATCAATTTGGCTTCTATGCTGCAGCGGCTAATTTATTATTGGCATTCTGTAAACTTGATGCTGCTTTCCTTGCTGGTGAATAATTAAGCAACATGTTAATAATTAAACCTCAGTCTCGACTGAGGTTTTTTATATCTGCCTTAAAAACACGCTAAAAAACTAAATTCAGATCAAACTACGTACATTGAGCCAACCATTGTTCCTAAAAAAGAATACAAAGGTGTAGGTGTGATTGAAGCGCTTCGTGGTTCATTAAGTCACTGGCTACGTATTAAAGACGGTTTAGTTGAAAACTATCAAGCGGTTGTTCCTACCACATGGAACGCAAGCCCAATTGATGGCAACGGCAAAATTGCACCTTATAAAGCTTCCTTAGTCGGCTTAAAGTTAGAAGATCCAACTAAGCCTCTTGAAGTTCTTCATGTGATCCACTCATTTGACCCATGTATGGCGTGTTCAGTACACGTGATGGATTACAAAGGCCAATCTTTGAGTGAATTCCGTATTCCAGCACAAGCAGTGTAAGGAAGGAATTTATGTCAACAGATACAGTGTTGTACAAACGATCCTATGTTTTCTCTTTTATTATACGCCTATGTCACTGGCTCCGTGCTTTTGCCATATTTGGTTTGGTGATCACAGGTTTTTATATTGCTTGGCCATTTTTGGTTGCGCCAGATAGCACCAACGTATTAGAGCAAGGCTGGGTACGTTTTGTTCATGAAGTGCTGGGATTTGTCCTTGTAGCCATTACCTTAATTCGTGCTTATTTGTTCTTCTTTAGTCGCAGTAATGTTTAACGTCGCTCGGTGAAAGATGCAGTAAGTCCAAATAGCTGGGTAAAACAAATCAAAGCCTATTTTTGGGTTGGACAACCACCCCATCATGGTTCTTACGGCCCGTTACAGTTAGTGGTTTATGCGGGTATTTCTATCGACGCTATTTTTTTTCATGAGTGTGACAGGCTTAACCCTATATGCCAACGTATGCCACCTTGATATGGAAGGCCTATTTTGGCTGCATGCTGAGTGGGTAACCTATGCAATGGGCGGATTAGTTAACGCCCGTGAATAGCACCACATTGTAACTTAGGCATTCATCGTGTTTGTCTTAATTCACGTTTACATGGTGATTTGGACAGGTATTCGATTCCGCAATGACTCAGCTGATGCCATTATGTCGGGTTTCGATTACCCCCGTGCACGTTAAAGATAAGAACAAGGGAAACCAGCCAGTTCATCATCATACTCACCAAACAAACACTGACCATAAAGGCCACTAGCACTGATGAAGATATTGCTACTTGTTATTGGCAATGTCTTTTACGCCGACGAAGGAGTCGGCGTACATTTCGTCAATTACCTCACCGAAAACATCTCAGCATAATTATAATCTTTCATATACATTGCCAATATATATTTATATCTACCCATTTGTATGCAACCTGATTAAAAGTGAAAATCTTGTTTATGATGTAAGTAAAATAGCATCGATTTATAATATTACTCTTATTTAAACATAAACCTTATTTGTAGCTTAATTACTACAAATAAGGTTTTTATTTGAAAATAAGTCTTACTTTATTTTTACCAAACTTATCGATTATTCAAAAAATCAGCATATTTATTAGGTTTTAATCGCAAAATATTTGTTTCCAATACTCACCTAATCAATTATTAAGCACACCGTCAAAAAAAACATAAATAATTGATTATTAATAAAAACAAAACAATCAATAATGCATACTTATCAACTAACATCACATTTCTTTTATTATTCATCACCTTTTGGATTAAAAAATAGATAGTCATAATCTATTTCCAGCCTAAAATACTCTTCCCACTGCTGTTATGCGTTCAGTTATTACGTGTCACTCAGTAAATATTTAAAAATAACAACAAAACAATTTCGTGAGACAACGAAATAACCTAGGTGGGAAATATGTTAAATCTTGCAATATCGGTTATCCCTATTTTGCTTTTAATTTGGATGATGACAAAAAAGAATGCGTTGCCTACCGCTTTTCACAGCCAGAACATCAGATTGATCTCATGGATGGCGGTACCCTTGCGCTTAGTTTGATCCCAACTTTAACCCAATACGATCATCTTATAGTGATTGATACTGTTAATGCTTCTGGTGTAGATGCTAGCGAAGTGTACTTTTTCGATTTTGATAAAGCACCACCAGAGATCGACTGGCAAGGCAGTGCCTATGAAGTAGAAATGCTGCAAACATTGATCATGATGGAATTGGTCGGCGATCGCCCTAAAACATTCGTATTAGGTGTTACCCCTACTGTACTCGAGCCGATGCATTTAGGACTAACACCTAAAATTTATGCTGCAATTCCTACCATGGAATCAGCCATTCTGAATCATTTAACGGATTTGGGTATTACGTGCGAACGTGTAAACAACATTGAGATAAATAGCTTGATCCCAACCGCTTATAAACGAGAATCAGGTACATGACAAATAGTTATACTAGACATCGTTATCAACAACTACCATCACAGCAATCCATACGTATTTTTGAGTCTGCGGCACGCCATTTGAACTTTACACTGGCGGCAGAAGAACTTTCGATTACACAAAGTGGTGTTAGCAAACAAATTAAAGGTTTAGAACGATTCTTAAATACATCTCTTTTTATAAGAAAAGGGCAAAAGATAGATTTAACAGACACTGGACGTTTATTTTATACCAGCAGCATAAAGGCATTAGACTGCCTACAACAAACTATTGACATGATTAAAGGGCAAGCTGGTCAATTACGCTTACAAGCCCCACCAACCTTTGCGAGTCGCTGGTTAATTCCACGTATGGAGCAACTTTACAAAAATCTACCTGAGCTATCGCTGCATATCGAAACGACGTGGTTACGGACTATCCAAGACTATATTCAAACAGAGCCCAACCAATTAGTCATTCATTGCTGTGTTAATTACCCATTTAATAATTTACGAGCTGAATTGCTACGTGAAGAATCACTATTTGTCGTCGTTTCACCTGATTATCTTGCCCGCAATGGTCAAATAAAGTCAGCACAAGATCTTGTTAATCATACTTTACTGCATACTCGATTAGATGGTCACATTTATTGGGAAACGTGGGCTAATGCTATGCACCTCTATGATTTAGATACAACAACAGGTTATGAATTTGAAACATTGGATATGGCATTGTCTGCTGCAGAAAATGGTTTAGGCGTTTTAGTCTGTGACTTTGTATTTGCTTTTGAGGCACTTACTAATGGGCGTCTCGTCATCCCCTTTAGCATGCCAATAGTCACGGGATTACGATATGTGCTTCTCAGTCAACCCAATAGGCACTATCAGCCATTACAGCAGAGTTACCTTAACTGGCTACATCAACAAATTAAGCAAGATAATCAGGAGATGGAACAATATCTTATAGATCTCAGCCTCGACACTTCAGAACGCATAAAAGGCATTTTATAAACACAACTTAAGCCAATGCAGAAAATTATCTAACGGGTAAATTAAAATTAGCTTTATCTAAAATCAGCATGGCGTAAGATAAAGAAAGTAATTATATATTTCTATATCAATCATTCTTAAACAACGAGAATAGCAAGAATCCATCATTTTTTTGACACTGATTGTACCTTTATCACAATTATGCAACAAGGTTAGCATGAAAAACTAGACACTAAGATCTCAAAATAATTATAATGTGATTTTAATTATATTTAGAATCATCTAAATTAATTTCATACCTAGCCGGTAATTATGCACCTTGCCTAGAAATAATCAGAAATTATTGATTATTAAACCTCATTTAACAATGGGGCTTTTTTTACCCCCTTTCACTGCCATAATTACCCTTAGATTTAATAAGGCTTACCTTTCAATTAAAAGCATAATATAGCGAACACTTTATAAGAGATACCCTCCATTTTACTGATAAAGGCCCAACAGCAATCAAAGTGACAATGCCAAATATGAGGGCATAAATACAGATATTAGACTCTGTAATAGTCCCGATATATTGTTGGTTATGAGTAAGAAATTCTGTTTTCGTGCGCTATTTTCACAAAAGATCACTAGATTTGAGATGATTCGAACAAGGCTATACGGCAACAATCAATCTTGCACCAATTTTGTTGAGTAAAAAAATTAGTTATTTATGCATACCCCCATTTTTGATTTTTTATATTGTCATACAAAATTCAAAAATATGATATAGATCAATCATCTCTCATCATTACAAGCCTAAAATCTGCACGCTATTCCCTTAGCGTATAAATATTCATAATAAACAAGGTTGATAGATGGACTCGCATGCAGCCCTTTTCGAACTAGGCAAGAAGCGTCTTGCAGAGTTACGAGCAATGAAATCTCTTCGTGAGGAATCATTCAAAGATAAATTAGAACAAAATGGCATTACCCGTCGTGACTTCATGATTTGGAGTGCCACTATTACATCCCTACTGGCTTTACCTTTACCGTTTAGCACCATGGTTGCAGAAGCTGCAGAGCTTTCCGATCGCGTGCCTCTTATCTGGTTAAGCCTTGCAGAATGTACTGGCTGTTCTGAATCACTAACACGTACAACCACTCCAGATATTAGTACCCTTTTATTTGAACATGTTTCTCTTGAGTACCAAGAAGTATTAATGGCAGCGGCTGGTCAACAAGCTGAAGAAAACCTAGAAAACGCAATGAAAGCGTACAAAGGCAAATACCTATTAGCAGCAGAAGGCGCGGTTCCTACTGCTAATAACGGTATTTATCTTACGCTTGGCAGCAAAGCTGAAACTGGTATGTCACTGATCAAGCGTGTGGCTAATGATGCAGCAGCCGTTATTTGTGTTGGTACTTGTTCTTCTTTCGGTGGTGTACAGGCAGCTCGTCCTAACCCAACAGGTGCGAAAAGCGTAGGTGCTGTGATTGATCGCCCAGTGATTAACGTTGCAGGTTGCCCACCAAACCCAGCCAATATCACGGGTACATTGATGTACTACATTATGTTTGGTCGTCTTCCTGCTCTTGATATGTTTAACCGTCCTAAGTGGGCATATGGCGCACGTGTGCATGATAACTGTGAGCGTCGTGGTCACTTTGATGCCGGTGAATTTGTAACGGAATTTGGTGATGACAACGCTAAGCAAGGTTATTGCTTATTTAAGATGGGTTGTAAAGGTCCATACACTTACAACAACTGCCCTACAGAGCGCTTTAACGCGCATACAAGCTGGCCTGTTCTTGCAGGTCATGGCTGCATTGGATGTTCTGAACCAGATTTTTGGGATGAAATGGCGTATTTCGAAAAACCATTAAGCCGTCAGCCTTTACATGGTTTAGATGCCACTGCCGATACCATTGGCGCAGTGACATTAGGCGTTACTGCTGTAGGTATTGGCGCTCACGCAGTGAGTAGTATTTTTGCAAAGAAAGTCGAGGAATAATTCATGAGCAAGCGTGTCGTAATCGATCCCATTACTCGTATCGAAGGCCACTTACGCATCGAAGTTGAACTTGATGCTAACAATGTTATTGAAAAAGCTTATGCCTCTTCAACCCTGTTCCGTGGTTTAGAGATCATCATGAAAGGCCGTACACCTTATGATGTAGGCCTATTAATGCAGCGTATTTGTGGTGTATGTACATCATCACACTACCTATGTGGCACATTAGCGGTTGAAAATGCCATTAATGCTCAAGTGCCTATTAACGCGAAATACATTCGTAGCTTGATTTTAACGTCACTTGAAATGCACGACCACATTGTTCATTTCTACCTACTACACGGCCTTGACTGGGTGGATGTGGTTTCTGCATTAAGTGCCGATCCTGCAAAAGCGGCACAAGAAGCAATGAAGTGGTCTAAAATACCAATGGCTGCGGGTGAAGGTGAACTACGTGCAGTACAAGAAAAAGTACAAGGCTTAGTAAACACAGGTAAGTTAGGTCCATTTGCTAACGCATACTGGGGCAATAAAACTTACGCTTTCACACCAGAGCAAAATCTAATTGGTTTATCTCACTACCTAAAAGCACTTGAAGTTCAACGTATTGGCGCTGAAATGATGGCAATTTGGGGTGGCAAAAACCCGCACCCACAATCTATTGTTGTTGGTGGTGTAACATGTGTTCGTGACATGTTAGATCCTGCTCGCCTGCAAGAGTTTAAACAAAAGTTTGTTCATGTCGCTGAATTTATTGAACGTGCCTATCAAGCGGACATTTTGATGGCGGCAGCTGCATTTGGCAAAGAGCCAAGTGTATTAGGCGGCTGTAACGTTAGCACTTTCATGTGTAGTGAATCTATTCAGCTAAACGAAGAAGAACAGCTATTTACTGGCGGTGTTATTCGAAACAAAGATCTTACTAAAGCAGAAAATGTTGACCTTAGCCTCATTGCTGAAGATGTGACCCACTCATGGTACAACGCTGATAAACCACAGCACCCATTTGATGGTACAACGATTCCTGAGCACACTCCGTTTATTGAACGTGACACCTTAGAAGGTAAACGTCCAACGATTAACGAAGCGGGTAAATATTCTTGGGTTAAATCACCACGCTATAACGGCGAGCCTGTTGAAGTTGGTCCACTAGCCACTATTGCAGTGAACTATGCAAAAGGTAATCCATACGTTGTACCAGTTGTTAACGAGTTCTTAAAAACAACAGGATTACCTGCTGGTGCGCTATTTACAACATTGGGTCGTACAGCTGCACGTATGCTTCATACCTTAATCATTGCACGTAATGGTTTAACTACCTTTGAATCTATGGTCGCAAACCTAAATTCAGATCAAACTACGTACATTGAGCCAACCATTGATCCTAAAAAAGAATACAAAGGTGTAGGTGTGATTGAAGCGCCTCGTGGTTTATTAAGTCACTGGCTACGTATTAAAGACGGTTTAGTTGAAAACTATCAAGCAGTTGTTCCTACCACATGGAACGCAAGCCCAATTGATGGCAACGGCAAAATTGCACCTTATGAAGCTTCTTTAGTCGGCTTAAAGTTAGAAGATCCAACTAAGCCTCTTGAAGTTCTTCGTGTGATCCACTCATTTGACCCATGTATGGCGTGTTCAGTACACGTGATGGATTACAAAGGCCAATCTTTGAGTGAATTCCGTATTCCAGCACAAGCAGTGTAAGGAAGGAATTTATGTCAACAGATACAGTGTTGTACAAACGATCCTATGTTTTCTCTTTTATTATACGTCTATGTCACTGGCTCCGTGCTTTTGCCATATTTGGTTTAGTGGTCACAGGCTTTTATATTGCTTGGCCATTCTTAGTTGCGCCTGATAGCACCAACGTATTGGAGCAAGGCTGGGTACGTTTTGTTCATGAAGTACTGGGATTTGTCCTTGTTGCTGTGACGTTAATTCGTGCTTATTTGTTCTTCTTTAGCCGCAGTAATGTCGAAAGACGTTCAGTAAAAGATGCTGTAAGTCCAAATAGCTGGGTAAAACAAATCAAAGCCTATTTTTGGGTTGGACAACCACCCCATCATGGTGCTTACGGCCCGTTACAGTTAGTGGTTTATGCGGGTATTTCTATCGCGGCTATTTTCATGTGTGTGACTGGCTTAACCCTATATGCCAACGTATACCACCTTGGTATGGGAGGCCTATTTTGGCAGCCTGCTGAGTGGGTAACCTACGCAATGGGCGGATTAGCTAACGTCCGTGAATGGCACCACATTGTAACTTGGGCATTCATCGTGTTTGTCTTAATTCACGTTTACATGGTGATTTGGACAGGTATTCGATTCCGCAATGGCTCAGCTGACGCCATTATGTCGGGCTTCGATTACCACCCAGTGCACATTGAAGATAAGAACAAGGGTAACGACCCTGTTCAGCATCAAACTCACCAAACAAACACTGACCATAAAGGCCACTAGCACTAATGAAGATATTGCTACTTGGTATTGGCAATGTCTTGTACGCCGACGAAGGAGTCGGCGTACATTTCGTCAATTACCTCACCGAAAACTACCGCTTTTCACACCCAGAACATCAGATTGATCTCGTGGATGGCGGTACCCTTGCGCATAGTTTGATCCCAACCTTAACCCAATACGATCACCTTATAGTGATTGATACCGTTAATGCTGCTGGTGTAGATGCTGGCGAAGTGTACTTTTTCGATTTTGATAAAGCGCCACCTGAGATCGATTGGCAAGGCAGTGCCCATGAAGTAGAAATGCTGCAAACATTGATCATGATGGAATTGGTCGGCGATCGCCCTAAAACATTCGTATTAGGTGTTACCCCTACTGTACTCGAGCCGATGCATTTAGGACTAACACCTAAAATTTGTGCTGCTATTCCTACTATGGAGTCAGCTATTCTGAATCATTTAACGGATTTGGGTATTACCTGCGAACGTGTAAATAATATTGAGATTAATAGCTTGATCCCAACCGCTTATAAACGAGGAGTAGATGCATGAAATTAGTTCAATTTTCGTTTAAATGCTCACGCCAAGTGCCGTTTTACGCGCAATTATGTAATGATTATTTAGCCAATGAACCTTATGAAATTACCATTGGTTTTGTCAAAAATCGTTACCTAATTGAAGCGGTTGGTGAACAAGCACAACTTGAAGCATTAGCTGAAAAAATTGCCCATGATTTCCTGCTTTCCATTTGGTTAGTTGAATCTAAAGTGGAAGAAATCACCCATCGTGAAGGCAGTGTTGTACCTCTGGTTAATACTCAACACCACTTACCTTTTTGCCAACATTGCGAACCATTGTTAGGCGATAACCAATCGCCACGATTTGGTGAGCTAGCATTACCTTGTGTATGTTGTCATGGTGAGCAGCGTTTACATCAAGCAATTAGCACCAACCAAGTAAAAGTTTGGGCTAATGATATTCTTACCACTGGCAATGTGTTATTTACCTTAACCACAGAGCAAGGTAAGCATCAGGTATTCCAACTCAGTACAACACCGGTTTTAACCTCATCGCAAGAACGCCCACAAATTCTGATCTGTAATCCTAATAATGTACCTTTGCATTTCTTTACTCCATCAGAGCACGTACTCGCGTTATCAAGCCTTGAGAAACCGCGCGTGACTGTACAACCCAGAGCACAGCATCGACAACTACAAGCCCCCTTGTATGATTTGTGTTTTAGCTATAATCGCGTACTCACAGTACTTACTGAAATTTTACGTCAACAAGGTGTTGATTTCGTATTTATTGATACCAACCATTGGCAACCTTTAATTACATGGATTGAAAAAGGTTGGAGCCAAGTCGATAGTGATCCTGAACTTGATCTTCCTGTGTCAATCAAAGCACTTGAACCCTTACACGATCAAGCCTGTATCAATGGCTTAAATGCCTATTGGCATAAACGTCGTATTCATTTCGATTATAAGTCGAATCATCCAAACGATGTCCCCTCTCATGCGCTGCCTATTTGTGCGCTGCATGGCGGTAATATTGAATCAGGAAATGGACGAAATACCGCGGTTATTTATTTTGGTCGATACGCTGCAGGTGAAATTGTTTGCCAAGATAAATTTACCCGTACAGATAGCTTTTTGGTTTTACCTAGCTTGCCACAAACAGGTCATGAAATTATTCGCCTAATGGCAACAGGAGAACAAGCAGCGATTCTTGCCAAGTTTAAAGAATCGCTACCTTATAGCTATCAAGCACTAAGTCAAATTAACCTTGCTGATAGTCATAATCAGCTATCAGGTTTATTTGCTGTTGCAGCCACCATTCTTGGCTTATCAACATCTAGTACTAATAGCATCCAATACTTAAACGATGCACTGATCGCTAAAGCATTACAGAACAGTGGTCAAAAAGGTCATCGTGTTGATTACTCATTAGATATGGTGGATGGAAAGCGCACGATTGAATGGGCAAAAACACTTGGCAGCCTAATGAGCTTTTGTTTAGTTGTTGATGAATCAGAGCTTGATAAACTTGCTTTTGGTATTATGGATTCACTGGCTGACTATATTGCTAATTGGCTCGAGCGTATAGATGAAACTACAGGTTTAAATGCTGTTGTTTTAGCTGGCAGTGATTTTGCCAATGAAGTGTTGACTGAACGTCTATCACTCCGTGTGGGTAAAAACTTTACCATTACGGTTAACCGTCAATTAGAACTCGACGGTAGTAACCTAAGTGCTGGCGCGTTATATTTAAAAATGCGTCGTCGTTAATTAAATAAAAAATAATAAAGCTCTACTGTTATAGAGCTTTATTATTAAGTTTACGTTCTAATATTTATATTCAATGGTTATTTTAAATTATGATGAACATCTATAGATGATGCATTAAGGCTTTACATGCTTTATCGCCACTACTTAACATCAATAAGTTTTTAAATTGGCAGACTTCAAACCAATTCGTTCCATGTTGATCTAATACCTCTGCTTCAAAAACATCTAAAGTAATATTATTACTACGGCTATATTGGTATAACTCAACTTTTTCACCGCCCCATACACCTTCCCATCCATCCATTGCACCTATAGATTTAAAATTTAATTGTTTTTCCTTTTTAAACCCCCAACCAACTGTTTTATCAATATTTGTTAAGACAGCCTCATCGTTAAAGCCAATGGCACTAAAATGCAGTGGGCCAACATCAACTTTTGATTTATCTTTAAACTGGCTTACTATATAAGCTGAATCTTTTTTATTTTTCGCTTGAATTAAACAGTTATGATAACTATATATGGATTTAACTTTTATCGGTTTATTATTAATAATAAGATCAGTGTTGTTCATATTTAAACAAGTTTCTTTGTTCTCTTGAGTAAAAAATGTAATCATATTAAAATCGGCATCATAGGCTGCAACACTATTTCCCATATTACTAATCACCATCGGAAATAAACCAACTTTATTGCTTTTCCACACTTCTGAGTTAAATGATGCTGCATTTCCCTTAGTTGTTAAAAGAGTAAGCACCATCACTATAATTATATTTCGCAATATTAATCCACTGTCAAAACGCAATTGATTGTTATACTTCATATCCATCCCATTTCTTACTTTGATAGTGTAACCAAAACTCACGCCATACCTCACCAGGTTGCCCAGAACCAATACAGTGATCATCAATCTTTATTACAGGTTTAATTTCTTCAATAGAATTAGAGACCCATACTTCATCAGCTTTTTCCAATGTGTTTGGATCAGGGGCTATTTCATAGACTTGATAATGCAATTTTTTAGCTATTTGCAGAATAATATGCCGTGTAATTCCTGGTAAAATATTATCAATCGGAGGAGTATAAATAACCTTATCTTTCACCATAAACAAATTACTGCTAGCAGCTTCAACTACGCATCCATTACGAATAAATAACGCTTCATCCTGTGGTCTCCCCTCTAAATAAAGTTGCCGATATGCCATTACATTCGCTAATAAGCTCGTTGCTTTTATATGACAGTTTTGCCATCGCTTATCAGTTTGTAATATTGCAGAACAACCTGGATATGAAAGATCGACAGGAGACTTAAATGGAGTTGCAAAGATCAAAATTGACGGCATACCCTTAATAGGAAAACGATGATTTCTCGATTCTTCAACTCCTCGTGTTACTTGGATATAAATCATCTGAGTTGCTTCAGCTTCAACGATTATATTAGTTATCAGCACTCGCCAATCGAGTAAACTATATGGTGATTCAATACCAACAGCGCTTAAACCATTCAATAAACGCTGAAGATGAAGCTCGCCTTCTAGCATCTTTCCGCCATATACGGGTATAACCTCATAAATACTATCACCAAATAAAAAACCACGATCAAACGGTGATATCGCAACCTCATCTAAGGGCATGTATTTACCATTAAAAAACGCTAAGCTCATATTATTCCGTTTAGTTATCACTAAATTCATCCAACTACCTAATAACATCAGGTTATGCGATACTTATGCTATAACAAAACGACTTATGGTTACCCAGACATGACAAATAGTTATACTAGACATCGTTATCAACAACTACCATCACAGCAATCCATACGTATTTTTGAGTCTGCGGCACGCCATTTGAACTTTACACTGGCGGCAGAAGAACTTTCGATTACACAAAGTGGTGTTAGCAAACAAATTAAAGGTTTAGAACGATTCTTAAATACATCTCTCTTTATAAGAAAAGGACAAAAGATAGATTTAACAGACACTGGACGTTTATTTTATACAGGCTGCATAGAAGCATTAGACTGCCTACAACAAACTATTGACACAATTCAAGGCCAAGCAGGTCAATTACGCTTACAAGCCCCACCAACCTTTGCGAGTCGCTGGTTAATTCCACGTATGGAACTACTTCACAAAAACCTACCTGAACTATCGCTGCATATCGAAACGACGTGGTTACGGACTATCCAAGACTATATTCAAACAGAGCCTAACCAACTGGTCATTCATGCTTGTATTAATTACCCATTTAATAATTTGCGAGCTGAATTACTACGAGAAGAATCACTATTTGTAGTCGTTTCGCCTGATTATCTTGCCCGCAATGGTCAGATAAAGTCAGCACAAGATCTTGTTAATCATACTTTACTGCATACTCGATTAGATGGTCACATTCATTGGGAAGCTTGGGCTAATGCTATGCAGCTCCATGATTTAGATACAACAGCAGGTTATGAATTTGAAACATTGGATATGGCATTGTCTGCTGCAGAAAATGGTTTAGGCGTCTTAGTATGTGACTTTTTATTTGCTTTTGAAGCACTAACTAATGGTCGTCTCGTCATCCCATTTCGCATGCCAATAGTCACGGGACTACGATATGTGCTTCTCAGTCAACCCAATAGGCACTATCAGCCATTACAGCAGAGTTATCTTAACTGGCTATATCAACAAATTAAGCAAGATAATCAAGAGATGGAACAATATCTTATCAATCTCAGCTTCGACACTTCAGAACGCAGAAAAGGGATTTTATAGACACAATGTTTGCCAAAGCAGCAAGTTAGCTTTATCTAAAATTAGCATGACGCAAGATAAGAAAGTAAAAACATATTTATAATCCGTCATTCTTAAATAATGAGAATAGCAAAGATCGTCATTTTTTTGACATTGATTATGCTTTGATTACAACCATGCAACAAATGTAACAGATGTAACAGATGTAACAGATGTAACAGATGTAACAGATGTAACATAATATTCTAGACATATAGGCACTAAGGTCTCAATCTGATTATCGTGTTATTCAAATTATCTTCAGGATGTTCTAGATTAACTACATACCTAGCCGGTAATTAGGCCCCTTGCCTAAAAATAATCTGAAATTATTGATTATTAAGCCTCATTTGATAATGAGGCTTTTTTTATTTCCCTTTAAACTACAAGGTTTTAGCATTTTTACATCATATTAAAATGATGATTAACAGTAATATCGGCTATTAAATAGTAGCGCTTTAAAGTTAACTAGTGACGAAAACCCATACATAATACCGTCAAAAAAACATCACTTAAGTAAATGATGTGTTATTTCATCGTTTTTATTTTGAGGATATTGGATAACATTGAGACTGTTGTAGTGGTTTGCTTGTTCAAATACGTAAGAAATTGCTCACTACCACTATCGCTTCATCTCACATAAATTAGATAAAATTGTTCTTCACTTAATCCTACTTCAGCTAAATAACCGAACTGTTCAAAAACTGTATAAAAAGCTAGACACCACAAAAGCGTTTCCCTGTAAAGTCCAAGCTTGTTAATCTCCCTTTTAGTAATCACCTCAGTTTTAAAAGATACCCAACAATAAACCCATACGCTAAATCTCAAATACAGAGAACGGGTAGCGATAGCAACATCAGAGACACAGTTGTCTTTCGTCGATTGAATCTTATTCCGCTGCAAACTCGTAACACATAAACAAGCTATGAGGATCCGGTAAATAATCAGCAAATGGTTCACAATATTCAAAACCAAACCTTTCATATAAACGACAGGCTGACTCAAAAAAATTATGTGAGCCAGTCTCTAAGCTAATAGTCTTAAACCCCATGTTACTGGCTTCAATTAAAACATGTTCTAAGAGTCTCGCTCCCACTCCTTGGTTTCTCGCATCAATCTTCGTCCGCATTGATTTCAGCTCGGCACTTTCAGCATTTAGACGTTTAATTGCAACACAACCAAGCAACATATCTTGCTTCCAACAGGTATAAAACGTCACATCCTCAGACTGAAGTGCATCTAAATCTAACGCATGAACACTATCAGCAGGCGATGTGGCATACATATCTTCTAGATGTTCCATCAATAACTGAATAACTTGTGGATGTGTTAAGTCACCAATTTTAATATCCATTTAAAATTCCTTTTACCCTAGCCTGAATTGCCAACTACATTCTTTGGAAACACGACTTATAACATCATCATATAGGGTAACCATGACTTACCCATTGTTTATAAAATGTCACCATAACGAGTTTTAAAATACTTTCTCAATTTCTCACTCGATTTATTTACTAAGAATTTAAACACTCTCTAAATTTGCGACTACGTTCAACAAAGTATGTTTCAAAAGTGAAACAAGCAACATTCCAAATAAATTGAATTAGAGATAAAAGTTTCAACATTTTTTCACCTTTCAGCGTTTATAACTTACAGCGAGTAACGACGTGGAGAAAGAAGGAAATCATCCCGCCTATTTGCATCGGTTTGGTTTGTAACCCTGCGAAATAAACAATGAATATGATTAAACAAAAACTTGTTGGTGGCATGTCTTATGCCACCTTTACTTTCCTACTCGCGCTGTATTTTACAGCCATAGTTAACCTACCTGTATATAAAGCACTGATTGTTGCTTGCACCGAGAAAGGTTCAGTCGTGATTAGTGTTACCCCATCACGTATATCGATTATTGATACTGGAATCGGATTAGAGAAAAAGCCAAGAGGTGTGGAAGGATATGGCTTAGGCTTACTCATATCCCGTGATATATGCCATAAATATGGTTATGAATTCGAGATTCTGAACAACCCACACAGTGGTTGTCGTGCGCAAATAAGCATTCAGCCTACTCAATAGTTTCACAGTATTAACAATAAAAAAGGCAGCCACTATATTCGGCAGTGCTGCCTTTATCTTATTCATAGGATTGTTGCTTTATTCCAACTCAAGTTGCATCAGTAACAAATCTTCGCCATCAATAACCTGTGTACGATTACTCTGGCAATGTCCGCAGATAATACTGCGCTCGTTATGAGTAGTTTCTTGCCCACACTCGAAACATGATAATACTAATGGTTGGATCTGCATTTCAAATATAGCGTCATGACAAACCCCTTCTAACTTAAAGGTTTGAAAGGCTGTTTCTAATAACGCTGGTTCAACACCGCTTAAAATACCGACTTTTATTGCAACACGAGTCACTTTGGTCGCGTCATTATCTTCGGCATGTTGTTCGCATTGTTCAATTAAAGCGCCAACAATGGAATATTCATGCATTAACAAATCCTCGGAAGTAACTCACCTTGTGGTAAATCAAGGTAACGACGACTGCCCCATCCGCTAGTTAAAATTACTCGACCTGCATAATCGTCACTGACTTCACCAATAATGGCAGCATCACCACACGCAGCAAATGCGCTTAATACTTCTAATGCTTTTTCAGCTTGTTCTTGTGGTAGTGCGATAATAAATGTTCCTTCGTTTGCAAGATCAAACGGTTCAAAACCGTATAACTCACAAAGGCCACGTACCTCTTCACTAACAGGTACGTCATCTTCAACCACATTGATACCAATGTCAGATGCTTGCGCCCATTCGTTAAGTACTGCAGATAAACCACCACGAGTGGCATCACGCATTGCATGAATATCAAGATCAGCAGCAATTAACGCCTCAACTGCAGGCCACAAAGTATTGCAATCACTGATAAGTTCAGATTCTAGCGTTAGCCCTTCACGTGCCATTAAAATAGCAGCGCCATGACGACCGATATCACGAGAAACAATGATTACATCGCCTTGTTTTAGGTTACGTACTGAAATACCAGATTTGATAATAGTGCCAACACCTGTGGTATTGATGAACAAACCATCCGCACAGCCTTTCGGCACAACTTTAGTATCACCACACACGATCTTAGCACCAGAAATGCTAAGCTCATTTGCCATGCTATCAACAATGGTTTTTAGATTTGCAACATCAAAGCCTTCTTCGATGATCACACTGCAACTCAAATACTGAGGTTTTGCGCCCATCATCGCAAGATCGTTCACCGTACCTGCAATGGCTAATTTACCGATATTGCCACCAGCAAAAAATAATGGTGAAACCGTAAAGGAATCGGTAGTAAAAGCCGTTTTACCATCCAGTGTTAAAACCGCAGCATCTTCTTCATTACGCAAGATGTCGTTATCAAAGGCTTTAAAGAATAACCCTTTGATCAGCTTATTCATTTCCTGACCACCGCCACCGTGACTTAATTGAATCGACTTGGTCGTAGACAGGGTTGTTAAATCAATATCAGTCATTATTAAACGCCTCGGTAACGGAAATAAGCATTACAAGCACCTTCAGAACTCACCATACAACTACCTAATGGTGTTTGCGGTGTACAACCACGTCCAAACACTTTGCAATCTTGAGGTTTAGCTAAGCCACGAAGAATATCACCACATTGACACGCTTTATGATCATCAATCGGCGTCATGGGTAAGCAATCCGCAAAACGTATTTCAGCATCACGGTGTTGGTAGGCAGCATTTAATTTCAACGCAGAATTAGCAATAGGCCCTAAACCACGCCAGCGGAAACTATCACGCACATCAAAACAACGTTTAACCGCTTGCTGAGCAACCGTATTACCCTCTTCTGTTACTGCACGCGTATATTGCACGTCAAGTTCAGGTTCACCAGCGATTTTTTGTTTAGTGATACGTAGAATAGATTCCATCACATCAACAGGCTCAAAACCTGCAACCACAACGGGTGTATTGTATTTTTCTACCAACGGACGATAAATCTTCGCCCCTTCAATCACACTCACATGTGACGGGCCAATAAACGCATTCACTTTTACCGCAGGATCAGCCATTACTGCATCAACGGCTGGCGGCACTAATACATGATTAATATGAAAATAAAGGTTATTGATTTGGCGTTGCTCAGCCAGTTCAACTAAAACTGCGGTCATAGGCGTTGAGGTTTCAAAACCAATAGCAAAGAAAACCACCTCTTTATCTGGGTTTTCTGTCGCAATGGTTAAACAATCAAGCGGATCATAAATAGGTCGAATATCACAGCCTTTAGCACGATATTGCGCCAAACTACCTTTTGAGCCCGGAACGCGGATCATATCTCCAAGAGTAACCAAAATAACGTTGGGTTGGCATGCCAGTGCAGCGGCATGATCAATACGCTCTTTAGGCATAACGCAAACAGGACAACCAGGACCATGAATAAAATCAATATTATCTGGCAGTAACTGCTTTAAACCATACTTCATGATGGTATGAGTATGGCCGCCACACACTTCCATCACTTTTAAAGGCTCTGGTAATTGTGGTGCTATCGCTTTTATTTGCTCGGCTAAACTTAGCACGGTATCAGCATCACGAAAGCCTTGATATAACTGTTTTAAGTCAAAACTCATAATGCTAACGGCCCTGCTTCAGCCAACAGTAAACGATACATTTCTAAACTTTCTTGGGCGTCTTTATCATCAATTTTGCTCATTACAAAACCAATATGGATAAGTACATAATCCCCTAACGCCAAAGGCTCAGTTAATAGATGACAGCTTACTGTGCGCTTAACCCCCATAGTATCAACTGTGACGCTATTTTCTTCAGGATGTAACTCAACCACCTGTGAAGGAATAGATAAACACATGATAATTATCCTTCAATAAGGTTGTTGTTAATCCATGAAACAAGCGGTTGGAAGCTTTCAGGATCTTTGGTTGATAATGAAATAACTTCAACATTAGGATTAAGTTTTTGTAGTTGCGCTTTTGCTTCTTCAATACTGAAATCAAAATACGGCAATAAATCACACTTAGTGATAAGAACTACATCAGCGCGACGGAACATCACTGGGTATTTTTCAATTTTATCATCGCCTTCAGGTACTGAGACCAATACGATATTTTTATGAGTGCCGACATCGTAACTCGCTGGGCAAACAAGATTACCGACGTTTTCAACGAAACAAATATCAAGATCATCTAATTCAATATGATGAAGTGCGGAATGCACCATAAATGCATCAAGGTGGCAGGCCGAACCCGTTTGAATTTGGTATGCATTAATCCCCTGCGCTTTTAATCGATCAGCGTCGCGTGATGTTTCTAAGTCACCTTCAACAACTGCATATTTCAGCGGCGTATACTGATGTAGATGTTCTAATAAGGTCGTTTTACCGCTGCCAGGGCTACTCATTAAATTAAATGCAGTCACATTTTTAGCATTAAAATGCGCACGATTGTGTGCCGCTTCTACATCATTTTTATCTAGTATTTTATGAATTACCGATAAGGTTTTTTTATCATTAAGCTGAGGGTTTGCTTGTAATTGGTGATGATGGTGATGATCACCACCAGCGAGTGAACAACCGCAATCTTGACACATAGGAGCTCCAACCGACATCAGTTTACCGACTCAACGAGAAAAAAAGGTAAACCTTAAAAGACTAAAAGGTATAAAGTGGTTATTTAATCAGCAATAACCAAAAATTTAGCTTCAATTATCTATGCTATAAGGGAATATTGCAATTGTATGACGATTTATTTGCGTAGAACTATGATTTACGATATTAGTAATAAAGGTTAATACGCAGACAATGCGAGCAATTGTCAGATTATATTCAGGCTTGCTGACTATCATCTGACAATACAAATTGAAACGCATCGTATATTAGCGATATCAACATAATTAAAGAGAAAGTCATATGCATACTAAAACATCAAGCTTAAAATCAAAGCTTCTAAAAGCTGCTGTTCCTCTAGCACTTGCATGCGTATTTACCGCAGCTCCAGCTATGGCTAAAGAGGCTGCAGTTGTTCCAGCTGCTGCTCCTCAAATTACAGCTCAACAGCAAAATATCGCTAACCGTATTGGTGTGATTCAACAAGAGCTTGCGGGTATCCGTCATCAGACTCTTCAATCTCACCCTGAATTGGTGAAAGAGCTAAAAGCCTACGAAACAGCTTTTAACAACAAAGTAAAAGAAAAAGGTTACAACCCAGAGAAGCTAATCAAACGCGCTCAAGAAATCCAACTTGAAGCACGTAAAGGCGATTTATCTAATGCGAAGCGTACTGAGCTTATCAAAGAGTTTACTAGCATTCGTACAGAATTAGCGAAACAACAGAAATCTATCCTGTCTGATCCTGCAATTAGCAAGCAAGACAAACAAGTACAAAAAGATGTACTTACAGCGATGAAAAAGCAAGATCCAAAAGCAGAGAAACTGCTTACTGAATTAGATAGCTTAGTAAAACAATTCAAAAGTTAATTATTACTATTAACTAATAAAAAAAGGATAGCCATGGCTATCCTTTTTTTATATTTATTAATTCGCTTATCTATAATTCAATTAAGACAATAACTTTTGATTCATTACTGCTCTCTACCCCACGAGAAAATACGCCTTCTATGACACTTCTTTATTATCTATTATTAACAGAGCAAAGTCGTTTTAGTTACTGCTGTTATCTTTTTACATCGATACCCATACAGTATTAAAGATGGAAACAAGCACACCGCAAGTATGGCAAAAAATAGAGCGACTTGTTGCGGAAGTATCACAATTGAACCTAGTTTGCCTATGTCAGACCACAGTTAACCCAAAGTTAGATCGTTATTCTTTACGGTATTCGTTATTACATTATCTAACTTTCTTATCAGTGAAATTAGATCTTATCTGAATCCGATTTTTTTAGCAGCTGTCAGAGGACAACTAAGATTGATACTTTTTGGGACTTATTTAACTGGCTTCTTTGAGGGGGCTAGCTAACTTTTGGACATAAATGAGTTAGGCGACTTTCTATTTTTTGTTGATAGGTATTAGGAAAAGTTAAGGTAACGCCCATCACTAATGTGCAATTCGCAGCCAAATAACGTAAATACCCAATCAACCGGTACTGAATTAGACTATTGGTTATTTAGTACTGTTTATAGTTGTCTTTTGCTGCACCGCGCAGCGAAAGCCATAATATAAGTGGTATTTTTCTTGAACGATAGCATTACTTGACCTTGATGTTGTTAATCCCACCCCTCTCATGGCTTTTTTAGTCCCTGATGATGGTCCCTGAGGATCGATTTCGGGTGAATGTTGATAATAATCTTCGCTATACCAATCATTCATCCATTCCATTACATTTCCAGACATATCATACAAACCTAATGGATTAGGCGGATAGAGTTTTATTTGATTTAAGTCTGTAGAGCTACCAATATTCCATTCATCTTTTGTGTAATCAACATACCTGCCATCAACCAAATGCTGGTCACCTTTACGCTCAAGGTAGCCGTTATTGGTTGCATAGTATAGATGCTTCCCACGATTTCTTGCCGCATATTCCCATTGTGCTTCTGTGGGTAAGTCAATCGGGTAATCTGTTAACTCACCCAGCCATAAACAATAATCTTTTGCCTCTTGCCAAGTTTTGGTTGGAGTCGTTAAATTCTTAAACTTATCGTCAGAAAGGTCATGTTTTTCTCTCATATCAGCATCAACGACAGGTCTGTGATGTGCCCTTTGAAAGGCATCAAAACCGTGATAAGTCGTTTCATGATTAGCTAATGAATAGTTACTTAAGGTCACTTTATGTATAAAATTAGCGCCAGTTTTAACATTCGTAATATCGGTATTGCACTTAGCATCTGGTGACCAATCCATTCTATCCGTAGAAATGGGACTACACGGTGCTTTAAATGCGCCCATCATGAAGGTTCCACCTTTGATAAACACCATGCTTTCTAGAGATTCAACAGCAACATCGACGATCTTATGTTGAAGTTTGGTATCTGCATCAGGGTAGAGCTTTTTTACTTTCGCTTCTATTTGAGTGATTTTTTCAGCTGGTACCGTTTTACTGGTTACTGAAGCGGTTGTCTCTCCAGTGCATGCTGTTAATACACATGCGCTTATTAATAGGCTCAGGTATTTTCTATACATTGTGCAATCTAACCTCTAAGTGCTTTGTAAGTCATTCATGTCTTTTAGATTTGTGATTTATATTTAGATAAGAAGAAAGACAACCCATGATTATATATCCATATATGAACAGGCAATAATTTGCCCGAAAAAGCAGTATAGAAATATGTCTTTTAGAATTATCTTGAGCCAATTATTGCCCAGCTGGTTATAGGTGTATTCTCACCCTAGGAGTCGTTAACGCCGAAGATAGATTGAAAATAATAATGAAACATACCCCGTACAATTCACAGCACATTCCGCCACAAGCGCCAGCGAATCATAGCGGCTTTTGGGCTAAAATGGCCAGAACAGGCCGGCACTTTCCTTTTACTCGTAATAATCACCATGTGTCACTTAGAAAGCTTGTATCTCGAAAGCCGTCCGCCCTTAAAAAATTAAGTCCGACAGAGGAAAGTTATAACGAACGTCAAATTGATGATATTACCTTTCCTTGGTGGGGGCTGATTTATTATCATTCCGTAACTTGTGCAAAATACACGGTACTTTATGCGGTTCCGTAATCCTTTTGGTTTTCGGTGCCATGAACCTTTCGGATAGCTCAGGTCAGGATGAATACAATCAAATCTACCTCGGTATAACTTGTATTGGGGTCGTTTGTTTTTTACTTTGGCAATCTTACTCTTTTTTTGATGTTAAACTGCCGCGAAAACCGTTATTTAGATTGAGTAGAGAAACGGGGATGGTCACGTTATTTGGTCAGGGCGATAAGGTAAAATTTAGTCATCCTTTTATTGAGTTTGATTGCTACCTATCCACAATGCCAACGGCACAAGGTGCTATTGATTACAAACTGTTACTCATTCATCGTTACAACAACTACAAATTTGGTGTGCCCATTGGTCGTTTTATTCATGGCTCAAGAGACTTCAATGAATACCAACGTTTATGGAACATGATCCAAGCGTATATGGATGTAAGCCAGCCTTTACCCGACATTCCAATGAATGAGCCTTTTCGCCATAAAGACAGTGCAACCGTTGCTTATGACAAGGCACATAATCGAAAGCCTGACTTCTGGTTCAGTATGAATGATGAAGAGTTTATACAAGCGGCATTGAAAATTGAGGAGAAGCAAAATTCAGAGCCACCATTAGGAAAAGTGATACCGATCCCTATTATAAAGCCTAAAGCAACCACACCAAACACGGCTTCTGCCTAACGCATAATAAGCACGCCCATCTCGGCGTGCTTTTTTATGGAGGTCATATCTCATAATCAGGCCAATTATTGCCCAGTCTATTTAGCGTGTATTCTCACTCAGGGAATCTTTAACACCGAAGAAAGATTGAAAATAACCATGAAGCATAATCCTTATAACTCACAGCACATTCCGCCACAAGCACCGGGGAATCAGCAAGGCTTTTGGTCTCAAATGGCCAGAAAAGGTGTGCACTTCCCATTTACTCGTAACAATCATCATGTGCCAGAAAAAGAGCTGCGATCCCGTACCCCCTCTGAACTGAAAAAGCTTAAGACATTTGAGAGTGATATATACAGTGAGCGTGAAATTCACGACATCACTTTCCCATGGTGGGGCTTGGTCTATTTTTATGCCGTGACTTTTGCGAAAGGTACCGCAATATTTATGATGCCGTTAGCATTTGTTCTTCTGGGGATAATATATCTCGTAACCAACATTTCACCGCAATCATCAATCGATATTTTGACTTTTCTTTTATACATATTGATCCCATCCTTACTCATTTGGTGGTCTTTCTCTTTTTTTAATGGAAAATTACCCATTAAAACGTTATTTTCATTAAGCCGAGAAACGGGCATGGTCACACTGTATGGTTTCGGTAATAATGTGCGATTTAGTCACCCTTTTGTTGAGTTTGATTGCTATCTGACAACATCGCCAACCCCACAAGGTTTTATTAATTATCAACTGTTTCTTGTTCATCGTTATAATGGTTACAAACATGGGGTTCCCATTGGCCGTTTTATTAATGGCTCAAGAGATCTTGATGAATACAAGCGCTTATGGAACATGATCCAAGCGTATATGGATGTAAGCCAGCCTTTACCAGACATTCCAATGAATGAGCCTTTTCGCCATAAAGACAGTGCAACCGTTGCTTATGATAAGGCGCATCATCGAAAGCCAGACTTTTGGTTCAGTATGGATGATGATGCGTTTGAACAAGCAGTGACGAAAATTGTTGAGAAGCAAAATTCAGAGCCACCATTGGGTGAAGTTATACAGATCCCTACCACAGATTCTATAGCAACCACACCAAACACGGCTTCTGCCTAACGCATAATAAGCACGCCCATCTCGGCGTGCTTTTTTATGGAGGTAATATCTCATAATCAGGCCAATTATTGCCCAGTCTATTTAGCGTGTATTCTCTCTCTGGGAATCGTTAACGCCGAAGATAGATTGAAAATAATCATGAATCATACCCCGTACAATTCACAGCACATTCCGCCGCAAGCGCCAGCGAATCATAAAGGCTTTTGGTCTCAAATGGCCAGAAAAGGTGTGCACTTCCCATTTACTCGTAACAATCATCACGTGCCAGAAAAAGAGCTGCGATCCCGTACCCCCTCTGAACTGAAAAAGCTTAAGACATTTGAGAGTGATATATACAGTGAGCGTGAAATTCACGACATCACTTTCCCATGGTGGGGCTTGGTCTATTTTTACGCAGTGACTTTTGCGAAAGGTACCGCAATAATTATGATGCCGTTAGCTTTTTTGGTTTTTGGTGGTATGAACCTTTCGAGTAAGGCAATTCAAAGTGACTTTAACCAGATTTATCTTGGGTTAATCTGTATATCAGTGGTGTGTTTACTCATTTGGTGGTCTTTCTCTTTTTTTAATGGAAAATTACCCATTAAAACCTTATTTTCATTAAGCCGAGAAACAGGCATGGTCACACTGTATGGTTTCGGTAATAAGGTGCGATTTAGTCACCCTTTTGTTGAGTTTGATTGCTACCTGACAACATCGCCAACCCCACAAGGTTTTATTAATTATCAACTGTTTCTTGTTCATCGTTATAATGGTTACAAACATGGAGTTCCCATTGGCCGTTTTATTAATGGCTCAAGAGATCTTGATGAATACAAGCGCTTATGGAACATGATCCAAGCCTATATGGATGTGAGTCAGCCTTTGCCCGACATTCCAATGAATGAGCCTTTCCGCCATAAAGACAGTGCAACCGTTGCTTATGATAAGGCGCATCATCGAAAGCCAAATTTTTGGTTCAGTATGGATGATGAAGCGTTTGAACAAGCAGTGACGAAAATTGTTGAGAAGCAAAATTCAGAGCCACCATTGGGTGAAGTTATACAGATCCCTACCACAGATTCTATACCAACCACACCAAACACGGCTTCTGCCTAACGCATAATAAGCACGCCCATCTCGGCGTGCTTTTTTGTGGAGGTCATATCTCATAATCAGGCCAATTATTGCCCAGTCTATTTAGCGTGTATTCTCACTCTGGGAATCGTTAACGCCGAAGAAAGATTGAAAATAACCATGAAAAATACCCCGTACAACTCACAGCACATTCCGCCGCAAGCACCGGGGAATCAGCAAGGCTTTTGGTCTCAAATGGCCAGAACAGGCCGGCACTTTCCTTTTACTCGTAACAATTATCATGTGCCAATTAAAGAGCTGGTATCACGAAAATCCTCTGAGCGTCAAATATTCGAATGTAAACAAGGACAGTAAATGAAAAAGATCATATCAACAGGAGTACTCTGCCTATTACTGGCTGGTTGTAGCATGATAAATAGAGAACGCGTACCTGATGAAGTTCCAAATTGGACTGTGGCTTATGCTATGCCATCATTTTATCCAGTCAGAGTCACTAAAGCATATGGTATTAATACGCAAGAAGATTGGACCTCTATTTTACACACTCATAGTCAATTTATGACGGTTAGTGACTTCAACCGTATTAAGGGCTTTTTACCTGATTATAATGGCTATGGATTACCACTTTACTTTACTACGATGGGCGGGTATAGACAAATTCGACCTACCAATCATTTACCCGACAAAGTCGTGCTTTACTGGACATCCCTTTTTAACGCGAAGTTCTATATTACTGAATTAGATGTCACCCCAAAAATGAAAGCGCTGATGTATAAACAACAAAACCATGTTGAGGCTGATGGAATAAACCGAACCTGCTACCAAACGACATTTGATTTTGGTTTCCTACCAAATGGACAAGTGAAAGTGTGGCTAGAAGGGTGTGGCAAGTATACGTACGTTACTGAGCTATCGCCAACGAGCACACCCGAAACGGACTATAACGGAAGTACTTACTCTGATCACAACCAGACAAGAAACTCTGTACTTAAAAGAGCTAAAAAGGCTAACGCAACCTTAACGCCTATCCCTTGGGACAAGGTAAATAAGGTTTATACATCTAAACATTTTACTGTTGACCAGCTTCATTAATATTGGCCTACCGCCTCACAGGTTTCTGTGAGGCGCTTAATGAAAGAGCTAGATTAAGCGTTCCTTAAACAAGGACAGTAAATGAAAAAGATCATATCAACAGGAGTATTCTGCCTATTACTGGCTGGTTGTAGCATGATAAGTAGAGAACGCGTACCTGATGAAGTTCCAAATTGGACTGTAGCTTATGCTATGCCATCATTTTATCCAGTCAGAGTCACTAAAGCATATGGTATTAACACGCAAGAAGATTGGACCTCTATTTTACACACCCACAGCCAGTTTATGACGGTTAGTGACTTCAACCGTATTAAGGGCTTTTTACCTGATTATAATGGTTATGGCTTACCCCTCGCTACTACTACGATGGGCTGGTATAGACAAATTCAACCTACCAATCATTTACCCGACAAAGTCGTGCTTTACTGGACATCCCTTTTTGATGCGAAGTTCTACATTACTGAATTAGATGTCACCCCAAAAATGAAAGCGCTGATGTATACACAACAAAACCATGTTGAGGCTGATGGAATAAGGCAAACCTGCTACCAATCGATATTTGATTTTGGTTTCCTACCTAATGGTCAAGTGAAAGTGTGGCTTAAGGGTTGTGGTAAGTATACGTACGTTACTGAGCTGTCACCAACGAGCACCCCCGAAACGGACTATAACGGAAGTACTTACTCTGATCATAACCAGACAAGAAACGCTGTACTTAAAAGAGCTAAAAAGGCTAACGCAAGCTTAACGCCTATCCCTTGGAACAAGGTAAATAAGATATATTTATCAAAGAATTATATTGTAGAACAGCTTCATTAATATTGGCCTACCGCCTCACAGACACCTGTGAGGCGCTCAATTAAAGTTCTAGATTCAGCGTTCTTTAAACAAGGACAGTAAATGAAAAAGATCATATCAACAGGAGTATTCTGCCTATTACTGGCTGGTTGTAGCATGATAAGTAGAGAACGCGTACCTGATGAAGTTCCTGATTGGACGGTTGGTTACGCTATGCCATCATTTTACCCTGTCAGAGTCACTAAAGCATATGGTATTAACACGCAAGAAGATTGGACCTCTATTTTACACACTCATAGTCAATTTATGACAATTAGCGATTTAGAACGAATTAAAGAGTCTCAATCGGACTATGATGGATATGGATTATCGTTAACTTTTGGGATCGCTCAATACTCCCAGATAAGATATACAAATCATTTACCCGATAAAGTTGTGCTTTATTGGACGTCCCTTTTTGACGCGAAGTTCTATATTACTGAATTAGATGTCACCCCAAAAATGAAAGCGCTGGCCTATAAAAAGCAAAGTTACATTCGACCAGATGGAATAAAACGAGCTTGCTACCAAACGACATTTGATTTTGGCTTCTTACCAAATGGGCAAGTGAAAGTATGGCTTGAAGGGTGTGGCAAGTATACGTACGTTACTGAGCTGTCACCAACGAGCACACCCGAAACGGACTATAACGGAAGTACTTACTCTGATCATAACCAGACAAGAAACGCTGTACTTAAAAGAGCTAAAAAGGCTAACGCAACCTTAAGACCTATCCCTTGGGACAAGGTAAATAAGGTTTATACATCAAAACATTTTACTGTTGACCAGCTTCATTAATATTGGCCTATCGCCTCACAGAAATCTGTGAGGCGTTTTAGTTTTATATGATTCGTAAACCATTACATTAAAACATAATAAAAACTAATCCAAAATTACGTTAACACGATATGAATGAGTAAAGGATCTAACGCATAATAATCTGCGTGCTTTTTTGTGGAGGTCATATCTCATAATCAGGCCAATTATTGCCCAGTCTATTTAGCGTGTATTCTCACTCTGGGAATCGTTAACGCCGAAGAAAGATTGAAAATAACCATGAAAAATACCCCGTACAACTCACAGCACATTCCGCCACAAGCATCTGGGAATCAGCAAGGCTTTTGGTCTCAAATGGCCAGAAAAGGTGTACACTTCCCATTTACTCGTAACAATCATCATGTGCCAGAAAAAGAGCTGCGATCCCGTACCCCCTCTGAACTGAAAAAGCTTAAGACATTTGAGAGTGATATATACAGTGAGCGTGAAATTCACGACATCACTTTCCCATGGTGGGGCTTGGTCTATTTTTATGCCGTGACTTTTGCGAAAGTTATTGCAATCTATTTTATGCCGTTAGCTTTTTTGGTTTTTGGTGGTATGAACCTTGTGGATAGTTCAGGACAGGATGAATACAATCAAATCTATCTAGGCATGGCATGTATTTTAGTGGTGTGTCTACTCATTTGGTGGTCTTTCTCTTTTTTTAATGGAAAATTACCCATTAAAACCTTATTTTCATTAAGCCGAGAAACGGGCATGGTCACACTGTATGGTTTCGGTAATAAGTTGCGATTTAGTCACCCTTTTGTTGAGTTTGATTGCTACCTGACAACATCGCCAACCCCTCAAGGTTTTATTAATTATCAACTGTTTCTTGTTCATCGTTATAATGGTTATAAACATGGGGTTCCCATTGGCCGTTTTATCAATGGTTCAAGAGATCTTGATGAATACAAACGCTTATGGAACATGATCCAAGCCTATATGGATGTGAGTCAGCCTTTGCCCGACATTCCAATGAATGAGCCTTTCCGCCATAAAGACAGTGCAACCGTTGCTTATGATAAGGCGCATCATCGAAAACCAGATTTTTGGTTCAGTATGGATGATGATGCGTTTGAAAAAGCAGTGACGAAAATTGTTGAGAAGCAAAATTCAGAGCCACCATTGGGTGAAGTTATACCGATCCCTACTACAAACTCTAAAGCAACCACACCAAACACGGCTTCTGCCTAACGCATAATAAGCACGCCCATCTCGGCGTGCTTTTTTATGGAGGTCATATCTCATAATCAGGCCAATTATTGCCCAGTCTATTAAGCGTGTATTCTCACTCTGGAAATCGTTAACGCCGAAGAAAGATTGAAAATAACCATGAAAAATACCCCGTACAACTCACAGCACATTCCGCCGCAAGCGCTGGGGAATCAGCAAGGCTTTTGGTCTCAAATGGCCAGAAAAGGTGTACACTTCCCATTTACTTGCAATAATCATCATGTTCCAGAAAAAGAGCTGCGATCCCGTACCCCCTCTGAGCTGAAAAAGCTTAAGACATTTGAGAGTGATATATACAGTGAGCGTGAAATTCACGACATCACTTTCCCATGGTGGGGCTTGGTCTATTTTTATGCCGTGACATTCGGAAAATTTATTGCTCTCTATATGATGCCGTTAGCTTTTTTGGTTTGTGTTATGGCAAATATTCTAACTGAAGCTCCACAAAGTGACGTTAATACAGCATATCTTGGGTTAATCTGTATAACTCTGGTGTGTCTACTCATTTGGTGGTCTTTCTCTTTTTTTAATGGAAAATTACCCATTAAAACCTTATTTTCATTAAGCCGAGAAACGGGCATGGTCACATTGCATGGTTTCGGTAATAAGGTGCGATTTAGTCACCCTTTTGTTGAGTTTGATTGCTACCTGACAACATCGCCAACCCCACAAGGTTTTATTAATTATCAACTGTTTCTTGTTCATCGTTATAATGGTTATAAACATGGGGTTCCCATTGGCCGTTTTATCAATGGTTCAAGAGATCTTGATGAATACAAACGCTTATGGAACATGATCCAAGCCTATATGGATGTGAGCCAGCCTTTGCCCGACATTCCAATGAATGAGCCTTTCCGCCATAAAGACAGTGCAACCGTTGCTTATGATAAGGCGCATCATCGAAAACCAGACTTTTGGTTCAGTATGGATGATGAAGCGTTTGAACAAGCAGTGACGAAAATTGTTGAGAAGCAAAATTCAGAGCCACCATTGGGTGAAGTTATACCGATCCCTACCACAGACTCTATAGCAACCACACCAAACACGGCTTCTGCCTAACGCATAATAAGCACGCCCATCTCGGCGTGCTTTTTTATGAAAGGAATAAGATATTAAAAATTTAAACTAAATATTTTAAGTTAACTTTGATTAGAAAATCTCATCCAAAATCCTGTTAATACGATATGAATGAGCTTTTGTTCTAACAAGTTTTGGGGCAAAAATGAGCCAGCTATGAAAGCTAGCTCGAAGTTGGACAGAAACGTTTTAGCAGATTTGTGCGATTTGAGCCGATAGTTATTAAGAAAAGCATGCTAAAGATAATAAGGTCAGTATCACCCTTTATGATATTCGCAACACATATCCTTATATGTTAATTGTATTTTTCCATAACGAAGTTTCTTAGTTTTTGACCTCGAACTTCCATTTCTTGCGCTTTAACTACTTTAAACCCAAAGTATTCATAAAACGGTCTAGCTGTAATACTTACTTCTGAATACAAACGTTTAATATCACGTTCTTCTGCCAAGCTAAGTACATGAGACATTAAAGCTTTACCCACTCCCAGCCCTTGATATTCATGATGGCAAAAGAAATGGTCAATTAACCCATTTGATTGTAAATCATTATAACCAACAGTGATATTATCTATCTCAGCAACAAATGGTGATAATCCTGACATTCTCTTTTTCCAAACAGAGAAATCAAGACAATCTGGAGCCCACGCCTCTACTTGTTCTTGGGAGTAGTCACGAAGATTAACATTACGAATCGTGTTAAAGTGAATATCCCAAAGTGCTTTAGCATCCGATTCCACGTACTCTCTAATTGTTATCATCGTACTTCCTCCGTAATACAGTTAATGCCTTGCTAAGGGGTGAACAACGAAATATAAAAGTCGCCGTATACCAGCCCTAATGACTAAATTTAACGCATAGTAAAAATGCCACGCGTTGCGAATCACTTTTAAACAGTTTGCTAGAAGTAATTAACAACTAACAAAATGATCAGAATTACTTATGTACATCCTGATATTCTGATAAATCAACGTGTTGTTTTTACGACCGATCTTTTTCTTGGACTCTTTGGTGTTTACTGACCACTGTCCAAAAAAACAAAGTCACCTCCAACAGTTAAGGAATCAACTAGCTTAGGCTTTTTTAAGACTACCTGTACTTCAGTTCGCTTTATCTCGCCTTTCTCATTTGGCTGAACAAATGGTGAATGCAGTTCTGCTACATTGTACGGAATGTCTTCCTTTAGCTCATTTATTTTGTAAAGATTACCTGAGATAGCTAGTGGAATTGTATATTTTTCAGAAACATAGTATCTGGCAAACTTTTCAATATTACTATCGTCAAATAAGAACCTAGACCATGGGATTTTATTTCTTTTAAATTTAAGAACAATAAGTGATTTCAGCTCGTCGTCGCTCTCAGATAAAGCACTGATTTATATATTTTTTTAAGCGTACAAAGATAGTTACTTAACTTTCCTTTATTATTAAACGACTTATTACTTTCAACACTTGAGCCCCATCCTTCGCTTACCTTCCCAACTTCGAACACAGATAACTCTCGTAAAGCCTTGATTAAGATGTGCAGACGAAATTCAAATTTCTTTTCCGCTAAAGCTTTAAAAACTTCAGATTCAGAAGACTTAGCGATAATGTTTAATGAACCAGCTATATTGTACTTGCATTGCTCAGCGTGTATTTCATGTGGTTTCAATCTAAAACAAAGAGGAATCTCAATAGTTTTAGATGCGCATTTACGATTATGCCAGCTAAAAAAAGGTAGCTTTGCTTCGCAACCTAAAGTCTCACACCAAATTTGAGCTTCATCAGTTCGTCTTTCGTAAGTAATCACATCAATTTTATTAACAGTTAGCAACCTTGCTCTAGGGATTTTACTACCCACAAAACCTCCCATTACTTATAACAGTTTATTAGTAAGCATTCTTACTTTCACGCAAAACAATGCCGATAAAGTACGGCAATGACATTAAATTTAACTTTAAATATCATGATCTTGACTTCATTATTTTGTTTCAAAGAGATTATTTAAAATGTAGAAAGTAAGAAATGTATTCCATGAGTCTATTGCGCATATATATGTAAATAAAACTAATCCAAAATTGCGTTAATACGATACGAATGAGTATTTATCTAACTCATAAAGGGGCATTTCTGAGCTAGAACTGCCCTCCATGAAGTGCATTTAAGATACAAAAGACCGCCACTGTGGACGGTCATTTAATAATAAAGCTATGTTTACGCACTCAGTGTCGTTAAAGGCAAACTAAAGCCTAGTTATAAAGTATTCTTTAATCACAATTTTTTACATTACACTTAGGTTTCTTTGAGCGCTCGCATCTCCTCGCTCAGCGGCTTTTTTATACCAATACTCCGCTTGATTATCATTTTGAGGAACACCTTTACCAAATTGGTACATCCATCCAAGATTGGATTGAGCTCCAGCATGCCCTTGAGCAGCGGCTTTTTTATACCAATGCACCGCTTGTTTATCATCTTGTGGCACACCTCTACCGATTCTGTACATCATTCCAAGATTGTTTTGAGCGCTGGCATATTCTTGCCCAGCGGCTTTTTTGTACCAATGCACCGCTTGTTCATCATCTTGTAGCACCCCCCTACCACCTTCGTACATCACTCCAAGATTGGTTTGAGCTCCGGCTTGCCCTTGCTCAGCGGCTTTTTTATACCAATGCACTGCTTGTTTATCATCTTGTGGCACACCTATACCCTCTTGATACATCACTCCAAGATTAGTTTGAGCTCTCGCATCTCCTCGCTCAGCGGCTTTTTTATACCAATACTCCGCTTGATTATCATTTTGAGGCACACCTTCACCAAATTGGTACATACCTCCAAGATTGTTTTGAGCTCCGGCATGCCCTTGCTCAGCGGCTTTTTTATACCAATGCACTGCTTGTTTATCATCTTGAGACACACCTTTACCATATTGGTACATAACTCCAAGACGAGCTTGAGCTTCCGCATTCCATTGCTCAGCGGCTTTTTTATACCAATGCACAGCTTGTTTATCATCTTGAGACACACCTTTACCATATTGGTACATAACTCCAAGACGAGCTTGAGCTTCCGCATTCCCTTGTTCAGCAGCTTTTTGGTACCAATGCACCGCTCGTTTGTCATCTTGTGAAACAACTTCACCGTATTGGTACATCGTTCCAAGAACGGCTTGGGCTTTCACAAACCCTTGTTCAGCTGCTTTTTGAAGCCAATACGCCGCTTGTTTATAATCTTGAGGTACGCCTTTACCCTGAAAGTACATCAATCCAAGATTAGTTTGAGCTTCTGAAATTCCTTGCTTAGCGGCTTCTTTATACCAATACACCGCTTGTTTATTATCCTGTGGAACGCCCTTACCTTTAAAGTACATTGTTCCAAGATTAGTTTGAGCGGTCGCATCTCCTCGCTCAGCGGCTTTTTTATACCAATACTCCGCTTGATTATCATTTTGAGGCACACCGTCACCAAATTGGTACATCACTCCAAGATTGTTTTGAGCTCCAGCATGCCCTTGCTCAGCGGCTTTTTTATACCAATGCACAGCTTGTTTATCATCTTGAGACACACCTTCACCATATTGGTACATAGCTCCAAGACGAGCTTGAGCTTCCGCATTCCCTTGTTCAGCTGCTTTTTGGTACCAATACACCGCTTGTTCGTCATCTTGAGAAACAACTTCACCGTATTGGTACTTCATTCCAAGAACGGCTTGGGCTTTCGCAAACCCTTGTTCAGCTGCTTTTTTATACCAATGCTCAGCTTGTTTATCATCTTGAGACACACCTTTACCATATTGGTACATAACTCCAAGACGGGCTTGAGCTTCCGCATTCCCTTGTTCAGCAGCTTTTTGGTACCAATACACCGCTTGTTTATAATCTTGAGGTACGTCTTTACCCTCAAAGAACAATATTCCAAAGAGAGTTTGGGCTTCTGCATCTCCCTGCATTGCGAATTCTTTAAGATCTTTTATAGTATCGTTAAATTCAACAGTATTATCTTGACTAGCTGTTCTAATACTATTTTGTGAACATCCAGCCATAGTAATGCAGATCACAAAAAACATTAATATTCGCATAGTACCCCCATTGTGCTTAATAAGTATTAGCCTGACTAATACTTATATTTTTGTAATTTCAACTAACCAGATAAAATAAATTAAGAAGATAAGGTCAACTCTTAAATATCTACATCTAACATTCTCAACATTTCAAGCAATAATATACTCATCAAATACACTTAATATACTCGATATTATCTATATATATTATGACGTCGATAGCATTTTTTTACACCTAACACTTTGTGAGATGATATGAAAAGTAATAAATATATTTAATCAGTCTTTTTAAATACGGATTTCAATCAATAAAGTCACTATTTTTCATCATAGACGTTCATATAAACAGCAAATAAAACTAATCTAAAATCACGTTTATAAGATATGAATGATTACTTTTTCTAACGCACAATGGGGCAGAAATGAGTTTACTAATATCGTCTCTATCCAATTTTAATCAGCAAAGAAAACAAAGTAACTATAAGAACCATGCTTTCTTTTAGCTAAACCAAATAAACTTAGATACTAGCTCTTAAAATTATCGTTACACTTTTATGTACAGGGAACATGTTATTTATATCCACTTTAAATTGACTCAAGAGAAAAAAAGAGTGGCTATCAAGCCACTCTTTTCTTTTATTCTAATCAGTTACAAGCACACTGGCTTATCTTGACTTAGCATTCTCATGCCTTTAATAATTTTAAATAGCCAATAAAGTACAGCAACGATAGCAATGGCACCGCCAACAAATGGTAGAACATTTAACACAGTATTCATTACATCATGAAGCATTGAACCTTGTACCCAATAATCAGCACCGGCAACCATACCCGTTGTTGTTGCCGCTGTTACACCCAATACCACAAAAAATGTAAAGAATAAAAAGAAGCTACGGATAATGGAGTAATAGTGACTATATGTAAGCTCGTCTGTACCTTTGTTTAATTGGTATCCTGCATAAATGATCGCCACAATACCAGAGGTAAGCAGTGTAAACGGAGTAAGAAAGCTTGCTATATACGCAAACCAAACGCCTTTTTTATTATCTTGTGTCATAACGTTAATCCAAATCTGCAATAAAGGTAATGATTTGCCTCTAATTATCACAGGTATTTCAGCGACTTCAAGTTTCGCTGCAAATTAGAATGATCAGGATCAAAACAGGCTGTTTACACTTCGCTAAAGTCTGCTATAACACCCTAAACAAACAAATGCCTGTACATTTCTGCACAGGCATTTATAAGAGAATAGTTTGAAATACTATAGCTTTTCTTCGGCAGACTCGATCTCACTACCGTCTTTAACACGACGGTGACCTTCTTGTAGATGAACAAAATCAACTAAATCATCACCACTTACTTGGAATGCCTGGCCAAACCCTTTAACGAATAAACCTTGAGTCGGTGCTAAACGGAACAATGAAAAATCTTCTAACCCACTTAAGCCTTCTACAATTTCACCAAAACGCGTTTGCAGTGCAGCAATTCCTTGATGCCAACGATCTGATTTTCGTTCAATCACACTCACATCAGCTTCAAACGTTAGACGCTTACGGGCGTAAAGTACTTTAGATGCAGATTCGTCTTCAATCATCATTAAAGAGACTTGCGGGTTTTCAAGTAGATTTCTTGCATGTTTAGCAATTTGGCTAATTAATACGTAATAACCATCATCAAGCAAAGCAAACGGTGCATAGCTCACATTGGGTTTACCGTTCGCATCTACCGTGGCTAATTGTAGCGTTTGGCATGCTTCACGGAATTCTTTAATCTCAGGACCAAGGCGATTTTGCAAACGTTCCTGTTTTACTTCACTCATGATATTTCTTCCTCAATTTGACTAGCTTTATTTTTGCCTAGTTCTTCGACTCGATTTATTTGATTTGTTTTAACAACTTAAATTTCTCAATTTGTTCTGGGAACAAGTTACGTTGTTTGTCTCTACCTAAATAGACTTTAAATACACACTCGCCTGTTACTGCAAAAAAACCGATGAAGTAACTTTCCTGTCCCATAAAGGGTTTACTGACGAGCGCAATGTCAGAGACATGCTCTAAACGTAAGTGACCATGTAACTCGCCCTCTTTACCCATTAAATTATAATATCCACGCGCTTCTTTGCCTTTTGGGAACGCCGCTTTTACTTCGAAAATAGAACCCATTGAATGCACAATCGTAGTCACCGGTCCCCATTCAGGTAACGATTCTAAAATTGTTTTCGCTAAATGACCGGGCAATAAACACACCATCTCATCAGGGTAAGACATGACAACCTCACCTTCTGTTACGGCTAATTGCTCTGAGATCGAAACAGCATGAAGTTTAGGGTTCTCAGCTAATAAAGCAGCGACTTTCAATTTCAATTCTTCACGAGTGTATTGATCAAACACCTTGGTTTTCCTTCTCTTCAGATATTTCTATAAAGCCTGTTTCTATAGAAAAAACTATTTATTGCATCCATAAATTCTATTCGTTTTAACTTTAACCTTGTTACTTAGACGTTCTCAACTAGCAAGTCTAAGTCTTACATCATCGGCTAACTTTGTTCATGATATTAACGATTAAATAATATTGCAAATGATAATTGATATTATTCGTATTTCATGGATAATGAGGTTAATACGTGTTATAAACATTAGTGTTACATTTTTAAAATAAACCTAACCCATTGAATAAAAGTAATTATATTAAGAAAGACGCCATGCTAAAAACTGCAATTAAACATTTAGTTCACATTCCTTCATCTGTTCAATAAGGCTTAAATTGTGAATATTAAACGTTATCTCATTGCTGGCTGTGCCTCTATTCTCTTCCACAGTCTTATTGTGTCAGCAATGCCAGAGAAGAAGATCATTACTGTCCCTCTTGAAAAGTCGACAAGCGTGGCCGTCAACTTGGTATCACTGCCTAATATAAAACCAGAACCCATTGTTGAACCAGCTAAGGCACAACCACCCGCCATAGTGACTCCTCAACCTGTTGCTAAAACCACGCCAACACCAAAAACAACAATGAAAAAGTTGGTCAAAAAATCACAACCTGAAAAGAAAACGGTTAAGGCTCCTGTTCAGCCAAAAAAGAAAGCGCCGAAAGAAACGGTAAAAAAGCCAGTAACGAAAAATATTCAGAAGAAAGTTGAGAAAAAAACGGTTCCTAAAAACGTAGTAAAAACCGAAAGAAAAACTGAGAAGTTTGAACTTAAACCAACAGATTCTAGCAAGCCTGTGTCATCACAATTGGCATTAAATAAGCCAGTTAAAGCTAAAAAAACAACGGTTGGAGCAAATTCACCTCAACTTGTCTCAAAACCCACGTTTGCCACGAAGCCTTCCGCTGTGAAGTATCCACGATTAGCAAAACGTCGTGGAATTGAAGGCACAGTATTAGTTGAAGTACTGATTGCAAAAGATGGTCATCAAGTTAAACAGAAGCTGATTAAATCATCTGGCGCTAATGTGCTTGATAATGCGGCACTTAAAGCGATTAAAAAGTGGCGTTTCTCACCCCATATTGTTGACGGCATTGCTATTGCACACCGTGTTCAAATTCCCGTTCGTTTCAAATTGGATTAAATCATGCCTTTTATTGACAACCTCAACCAGCAACTTGGCCTAATGGCTTGGCCTCTTATTATTTGCTCAGTGCTCACTGTTATGATTTTAACTGAGCGTCTGATTCAAGTTTTGTTATGTACCGGTGTAGGCAAAACAAAAGTTACAGCACTCCTTGCTCAACAAAACCGTCACGACGAACACGCACTTGATAATTTAACCGAGGAGCTAAAACAGCAACGTCCTCTGCTTTATAAAGGAATTGCGATGTTAATTGCGCATCGCCATTTCACTAAACCATTACGTGAAGATGCTGCTGCTATTTGGTTAATACAAAAACGTACTGAATTACGTTCAGGTTTACGATTATTAAGTCTGATTGGTGTTATTAGTCCGTTACTTGGTTTACTCGGTACAGTGCTTGGTTTAATTGATATGTTTACCGGTATTTCCCATTCCACAGGCTCAGTGACTCCAAGCGATCTTGCTGACGGTCTTGGTCTTGCTATGCGAACAACGGCTGCTGGTTTGATCATCGCACTTCCTGCTATTACTGGTGCACAACTACTTGGGCTATGGGCTGATAATGTTACGGCTAAACTAGAACACAGTTTAAACCGTTGTAATCTTTGGCTTGAAGGGATGAATGTTGACGCTGAAAACGGGAAAACATCAGCCTGTGATACCTGCGAACAAAACCCTGCCGTTAATGGGACTGCATCATGATCAAAGCCAACAGTAGCGTTTTCCAAACTGAGGAAATGAATCCAGATCTGACTCCTTTACTGGATATTATTTTTATAGTCATGGTGTTTTTACTGTTAACAGCCACAGTGAAAATTAAATCCCTCGATGTCGATTTACCACAAACAGCAACCAAAACATTACAAACAACCCAAGCCGATCCTATTGCTATTAATTTAGTTTCAAAAGCGCCTTATTGGGCACTGCAAGGTAATAAAATCAATCAATGGGATGACTTCAAAACAGCCTTGTTACTAGAAGTGAAAACTAACCCAACGAAACCTGTTGTGATTGGTGCAGATAAAGCAGCCTCTGTTGAACAAATGCTCAAATTACTCGCTTTCTTGCAAGAAAATAATATCAAAGCGACTCAGCTACTTATGGAAGAATCAAACAATGAATAAACCCTCTCTATTAAAGACCTCTTTATTGACGCTGGTGTTAGGACTTAGTAGCTACGCGCAAGCAAATACGGACTCAGCAACTGAAAAAAATAAAATCATCAGTGCTGGTGCTTCAGTTACTCAAATTATTAACGCCTTAGATGCTAATGATCAAGTCGTCGCTGTTGATCTAACAAGTAAAGGATTAGTTGATAAATCTATTCCTAAAGTGGGTTATCACCGCCAACTTTCAGCAGAAAACTTAATGTCTTTATCCCCTACTCACCTTGTTGGTTCTAATGAAATGGGGCCACAAAGCACACTTAACCTGCTTGAGCAATCAGGTGTTGAAGTTGATATTGTTAATTCAGGGGAAACCGTCAAAGATCTACTCATACGTATCGATCAGATTGCAAAACTCACTGATCATCAAGATCGTGCTGAAAAACTAAAACAGAAACTTAATGTTCAGCTAAATAAAATTAATACCGCAACAGCCAATATTAAGACTCCTAAAAAAGTCTTGTTTTTAATGATCCATGATGGACGCCCAATTAACATTGCAGGAAGCAATACCACTGCAGATAGCATTATTACACTTGCTGGTGCTAAAAACCCTGCTGCAACATCAATCAGTAACTACAAGCCTATTTCTGGTGAAGCAATTGTTACCATGCAACCAGATATTATTTTATTGAGCACACGTACAGCCAGCAAGATCAAAACCATGCAAGATCTTATTGCCAAAATGCCATTACTTGCCGCAACACCAGCTGCAACAAATAATGCATTACTCACAATAAAAAGTACTGCGCTCATTGGCGGTTTAGGGCTCGAAAGTGTTGATGAAGCTTTAAAGTTTAATCAGGCTATTTACCCTTAAATTACGCCTCTATCATCCCTATTTATTCGTGCGCAAGGTTGTTGTTACATGTATGCAAAACGCTTCTCAGCCCATCATATTTATATAATAAGTATCGCCTTACTTATTTTTGCTGGGCTTTCTTCTATTGTTATTGGTCCTATGGCGATCAGTTATAAACAAAGTTTGTTAGCACTATTACCCGGTGATCATGAACTTGCTAAACATGTCAGCCTAGTGATCCATCAAATTCGTTTACCACGTACCCTTCTCTGCTTTGCTATCGGTGCAATTTTAGCTGTATGTGGCGCTGTACTACAGGGGCTCTTTCGCAATCCGCTTGCAGATCCAGGAATCATCGGAATCACTGGCGGCGCAGGCTTAGGTGCTGCAATAGCCATTGTTTTATTTGCCCCACTAACTGCATCATTCCCTCAGCTTTTAAACTTCGCTATTGTGCCTATTTTTGCCTTTATTGGCGGCGCAATCAGCACAGTTTTAGTTTATCGTCTTGGTACTGATAAAAACGGGACATCGGTGATGATCATGCTACTCGCTGGTGTTGCGATAACCGCAATTTCAGGTGCAGGGCTTGGGTTACTCAATTATGTCGCCGACGATCAAGCGTTACGTGACTTATCATTGTGGTCAATGGGTTCACTGGCTGGTGCTACATGGACAGGTATTATTCTCGCCTATTGCACATTCGGGTTACTGTTTAGCTATTTTTATCGTCATACCAGCAATTTAAACGCGTTGTTATTAGGCGAAGCTGAAGCTCGACATATGGGGGTTAACACGCAAAAACTAAAACGTAATTTAATTATTACGTGTGCTGCGGGAGTGGGTATTACTGTTGCCGTTTGTGGACCGATTGGCTTTATTGGGTTGGTTATTCCTCATGTAGGTAGAATGCTAACAGGCCCAAATCATAAAACCTTATTACCAATTTCAGCGTTACTTGGCGGCTTAATCCTCTTGGTGGCCGATATGATTGCTCGAAGTGCATTCTCACCGCAAGAACTGCCGGTTGGAATCATCACCGCCATGTTAGGCGCGCCTTTCTTTATCTATTTATTAGTCAATCAAAAGAGTCAGATGTCATGATGTTAAGTAATTCAGAAAAGCTCGACTTTACAGCAAGTAGCGACAAAGTCTGTGTTATTCAGGCTCGCGACTTATCATTACAATTTGGCGATAAAGTCCTGCTAAATCAGCTTGATATTGATATTCACGCAGGAGAAGTCACCGCATTACTTGGGCCAAATGGTGCAGGTAAAAGTACCTTGTTAAAGGTATTATGTGGTGAAATTACGCCAAAATCAGGCACGGTTTCTTTCTTTGATCAACCACTTAATAATTGGGTTCGGGAAGAATTAGCATGTCACTTAGGTGTACTCCCACAACATAGCGCATTATCTTTTGCCTTTACCGCTAAAGAAGTTGTCGAGCTAGGCGCAATTCCTTTGCAACTAACGTCACCTGAACTGAAAGAAGCGACAGCATCAAGTATGCAATACGTTGATATTAACAATTTAGCTAAGCGTCTCTACCCCACCTTATCAGGTGGTGAAAAACAGCGTGTGCATCTTGCTCGAGTTTTAACACAACTGAGTAAAGCGGGTGATAAATGTATCTTAATGTTAGATGAACCAACCTCTGCACTCGATCTCGCTCACCAGCATCACACCTTACAAATTGCTCAAAATATGGCTATGCAAGGCGCAGCTGTAATTGTGGTATTGCATGATTTAAACCTTGCAGCCCAATACACTGATCGGATGATTTTTCTTAATGAAGGAGAAATAAAAGCCGATGGCACACCAACAGAAGTGCTAACACCTAAAATAATAGATACCTTATATGGTTGGCCTGTAAGTGTTCATACCCATCCAACTGGTGATTTTCCTTACCTTTTATCAGCCAATCATTCTGTTTTTTAATGTGTTACCTGTTAATGGCTTGGATATACACTATAAATCAGCGCTATTAGCATGACAAACATCGAGTTTTTACGCTTTATGATCAATTAATTCAATCAAGTTGAATAGAAAGATTGCACAACGCAAAACACACAGTAAAATGTGAGCGCAAGCGATTACACATGTAAAAAGTGTAAGAACAGTTTCTATCTTCTAATGCCGCATTTTACTGCGGCTTTAGTTGTTTATGATCCAAGGCAATTGCAATACCCAATAACTCGGTATCAAATTGAATAATTAAGTAGCTAATAACTAAAGAATCTTCATCTCTGCGAGTGAACTCGTAGGCCATAGACTACGTAATTAATCAATTTGGTATCAAAACCTTTGTCAGATCCGAATCTGACCATGATAAGAAGAATAAATATGGCAACCATTAAAGACGTTGCACGTATGGCTGGTGTATCGACTACAACAGTGTCGCACGTGATCAATAAAACACGATTTGTTGCAGAAGCAACACAACAAAAAGTGTTGGCTGCAGTTGATGAGCTTAACTATGCTCCAAGTGCTGTAGCGCGAAGCTTAAAATGTAACACAACACGTACCATTGGCATGTTAGTCACTAAATCAACTAACCCATTTTTTGCTGAAGTCGTACATGGTGTTGAAGAGTACTGCTATAATTCAGGCTACACACTTATCCTATGTAACACTGAAGGTAACTTAGAAAAGCAACGTGATTACCTACGTATGCTTTCTGAAAAACGTGTTGATGGTCTGTTGGTTATGTGTAGCGATCTGGATCAAATGCTACTCGATTTACTTGAGCGTAAAAATGATCTGCCTATGGTTATCATGGACTGGGGCCCAGAAAGCCCACATACCGATAATATTCTAGATAACGCTGAAAATGGCGGTTACATCGCGACTAAGCACTTTATTGAAAATGGTCATAAAAAAATTGGCTGTTTATCTGGACAAGCTGATAAGTCTACTTGTCAAGAACGTCTAAAGGGCTTCCGTAAGGCAATGGCAGAAGCTGATCTCACTGTTAATGAGGATTGGCTACTTGACGGTGACTTTGAATGTGAGTCAGCCGTAGAAGCAGCTCAGAAGTTTATCGCAATGGAAGATCGCCCTACTGCTATCTTCTGCTTTAACGACATTATGGCAATGGCTCTGATCAGTACCTTTGAACAGGCAGGTCTGCGTGTTCCTGATGATATCTCTATCATTGGTTACGATAACATTGACCTTGCGCCCTACTTTGCACCACCGCTAACAACTATCCACCAGCCTAAACGTCGTTTAGGTAAAAAGGCTATCGAAATTTTGCTAGAGCGTGTGAAAGACAAAAATCATGAGCGTCAAACCTTTGAGATGACACCTAAACTTGTTGAGAGAAAATCGGTTAAAGATCTCAACTAATAAAATTTATCTTTCTATATTAAGAAAAAGCCGATAAGTTAACCTTGTTGGCTTTTTTTTACTGATAAAAAAACAATCATGAGTATTTATACTTATTAAGCTTATTTAAATAAACTAAGAACAAATACCTGAACCAATATCACATTTTTGAGAGCTTAAATTTAATATTAAAAGTATTATTTAATATAACTTTATATAGTCACGAACTGGCAAATTAATTGAAAGATTAAGACGCAAAACCACCGGCCTAAAAATTATATTAATAATTCAAGGTAGCGGGGTTACCGAAGGATTATTATTGAGCCGACAATATTATGACACAAACTTAACAATATATTGACAGTATCAATGTGTAGATTAATTAATCTATTTCCTCGCTCTTAATGTTTAGGTGACACTCATATTTTTTCACCGAGTAGAAGCATGGATAAACCAATATTAAAAGATTCATTAAAATTATTTGACCATTTTGGTTCAATAAAATCACGGTCGATGTTTGGCGGTTTTGGCATTTTTTCTGGTGATACAATGTTTGCATTAGTTGTGAACGATAAGCTTCACTTACGTGCAAATGCTGAAACTGAAAAGGAATTCAAACAAGCAGGCTTGGAACCCTACGTTTATAAAAAACGTGGCTTCCCTGTTGTAACCAAGCACTATGCAATACCCGATCAATGGTGGGATGAACCCACAAAGATTGTAGCTCAAGGCAGGTATTCACTGGATGCAGCAGAAAAAGACAAGCAAGAAAAGGAGAGTTGCGTACCTGACCGAATTAAAGATTTACCTAATCTACGATTATCAAATGAAAGAATGCTTAAAAAAGCAGGCATAAACACTATTGAACAACTTCAAGCAGTGGGCTCTCTTGGCGCATATAAAGCACTTCAGGAATCACAGAAAAGTCCATTAAGTATTGAACTGCTTTGGGCATTAGAAGGCGCAATTAGCGGACAGCATTGGTCAGTTATTCCTGAGCAACGTCGAAATGAACTATTATCTGCGTTATCTTAAAAATATAAATTGCCTTAAATATACAATGCTTAGGAATAAAAGATTCTCATTCTTTTATTTCTAAGTATACCTTACAAAAATAATTTCATTATTACCCTCACCTTCGCTTTATAAAATTTAATACTTATTTAGTTTAATTGCATAATAACAAACTTTTGCAGTTAGTTTAATTTCCCTCCGTTTTACATTCCTTGATTTATATAAATAAGAATTATCTTTATTTATATTCCATGCCTAATTATTTGTAATACAACCAATAACATACCTTCTCACTGACAAATAACTCAGCGTTTTAAATATCCTTATCTCCTGCTGCTTTTTTCAGCAACCAATTGAAGAAAAAGAAATATTTTTCATTAAATGAAATACAATGTCTGTTCTTAAGGTCTACATGTTTACTACTGCTACTGACTAAGATCGTATAAAACCCTATGTTTAGGGTGTTTTTTAAGGAATAACATGCGCATTTCGATCAAAAAAATTGACTCTTTATGGGTAAAGCCCTTGCTATGGCTTCAAGCCCGCCATTATGGTCAAGTGTTAAACCCTGCAAAACTATGGGGACGTAAACCTGTCTTATTTTGGTTAGTCGCAGGTTTTTTTGGTTTTCTCGACCGTAAGAAGTCACCGATTCAAGATGTCATGCGATCTTTGGTCTGTGTGCGTGTTTCACAATTAAACGATTGTGCCTTTTGTGTTGATGCCAATGGTATGAAACTCGCCGAACGTTGTGATTCAGAAGATAAAATTAAAGCACTCGCCAATTGGCAACACTCACCGCTGTTTACAGCTCAAGAGCGTGCTGTATTGGCTTACACTGAAGCGATGACGATAACAGGTAAACGAGTAACAGATGAAATGCTTGTCGCACTACAAGAATGGTATAGCAGCGATGATATTATTGAGCTAACGGCTTTAGTTAGCTTTCAGAATTTGTCCGCGAAATTTAACACTGCGCTCGATGTACCAGCACAAGGCTTTTGTTCTCTTCCTATTACGCCTGACGATATTGCCCAAGATAACGTGCAAGCATCAGATAAAAACATAACGAAGAAGGATCAGGCAAATGAATAAGAAAAAAACACTATTACTGCTGGTCATTCTCAGCCTTATTGCGTTATGGCTACATTTTGACCTCGGCCAATACCTTACCCTTGAGTTCATCAAGCAAGAGCAATTAGCCCTACAAGCAAAAATTGAAAGTCAGCTTTTCACTGCTTACTTATCTTTCTTTGTACTTTATATTGCCGTGACAGCCCTTTCCTTACCCGGCGCTGCAATTTTAACGCTACTTGGTGCGGCATTATTTGGCTTTTGGTCTAGCCTTATTATTATTTCTTTTGCCAGCACTATAGGTGCAACATTAGCTTTTCTATCAAGCCGCTACATTTTACAGGACTGGGTACAGCAGCGGTTTGGGCAACGCCTCGCTACCATAAATCAAGGAATCGAAAACGAAGGCGCATTTTATCTATTAACGTTGCGTTTAATCCCTGTGGTGCCGTTTTTTCTGATCAACTTACTGATGGGTTTGACTCCGATTAAAACTCGTACCTTCTTCTTTGTCAGTCAGCTTGGCATGCTGGCTGGAACTGCTATTTATGTGAATGCCGGTACCCAACTGAGTAACATTAATAGTTTGAGTGAAATCATCTCATTTCCTGTATTGATATCTCTTGTATTACTCGGGATCTTCCCACTGATCGCAAAAACTCTTATTAACTACATCAAAGGCCAAAAGGTTTATAGCGGTTGGCAAAAACCTATAGCATTTGATCAAAACCTAGTGGTGATTGGTGCGGGTGCAGGCGGTTTAGTCAGTTCCTATATCGCGGCAGCCGTAAAAGCAGAAGTCACATTAATTGAACGTCATAAAATGGGTGGCGACTGCTTAAACACAGGTTGTGTGCCATCTAAAGCATTGATCCGTGTAGCTCATAGCGCTTATGAACTGCAACGGGCACAACAATTTGGTATTGAAGCTAAAATTGAAAACATCGACTTTAAAGCAGTTATGACACGTGTTCACAACGTTATCAAAGATATCGAACCGCATGATTCTATTGAACGTTACAGCAAGCTTGGTGTGAATTGTGTCCAAGGTGACGCGACGATTTTGTCGCCTTGGGAAGTAGAAGTTAACGGCAAAGTGATCACTACGCGTAACATTATTATCGCAACAGGGGCTTCCCCATTGTTGCCCAATATTTCAGGCTTAAACACAGTCAATCCATTAACGTCCGATAACCTATGGCAACTAGATACTTTACCTAAAAAGTTATTGATTTTGGGTGGTGGTCCTATTGGTTGTGAATTAGCTCAAGCGTTTAATCGTCTTGGCGCATCTGTCATCTTAGTTGAAATGGCAGATCAGCTACTTAATCGTGAAGATAAAGATGCAGCCGATTTAATCTATCAAAAGCTAACTCATGAAGGTGTTAGAGTACTTCTTAAACACAAAGCCGTTAGTTTTGTAGAGAAGGGATCTGCGCAATATCACCACGTTAAGCTTGATGATCTTACGACAGAGCAAACGGTCGACGTTAAATTTGATCAGGTTATTGTGGCGCTAGGTCGTGTTGCTAATACCAAAGGTTTTGGTTTGGAGCAGCTAAAATTAGCAACCAACCCGCAAGGAACTATCAAAGTTAACCAATACCTACAAACGCAATATCCTAATATATATGCTGTGGGTGATGTGGCTGGTCCTTTCCAATTAACTCATGCAGCAGCACATCAAGCATGGTATGCCTCAGTAAATAGTTTATTTAGTACATTCAAAAAGTTTAAAGCTGATTACTCGGTATTACCTGCCGTTACATATACTGCGCCGGAGTTAGCTCGAGTTGGTCTCAATGAAAAAGAGGCTATTTCACAAAATATCGATTATCGAACATATACTTACCCTATATCCGATTTAGACCGAGCGATTGCCGACAATGCTGCCGAAGGTTTCGTTAAAGTTCTAACCCCGCCCAATAGCGATAAGATTTTAGGGGTTACTATTGTCGGTCATCATGGCGGTGAACTACTGGCAGAATTTACCTTAGCAATGCGCTATAAACTGGGGTTGAATAAGATTTTATCAACGATTCACCCTTATCCCACTATGAGTGAAGCCACTAAATATACGGCAGGTGTATGGAAACAGGCCAATGCCCCACAAAAGTTATTAGCAATGGTTAAACGTTATCATCAATGGATGCGTAAATAGGTCATTCGGTACAAGGAATTAAAAAGGACGAAACTCTGATGATGAAAAAAAATGTACTAAAAGCCTTGTCGAAAGGCATCGCGTTATCGTTAACAATTTCTAGCTTCGCTTACGCTGAAGAAACGAAAGCACCTGCAAATGAAAGTCAAAGCTGGCAACAAATTGAACAAAAAGCCAAAGGTCAAACCGTCTACTTCAATGCATGGGGTGGCAGTCAAGAAATCAATGACTACTTAAAATGGGCCGATAAACAACTACAGAAAAGTTACGGTGTAACACTAAAGCAAGTCAAAGTCACTGATATCGCTGAAACGACCCAGCGCTTACTGGCAGAAAAAACAGCAGGGAAAAATACCAACGGTGGGGTTGATTTAGTTTGGATCAATGGTGAAAACTTTCGTTCAATGAAGCAACACCACCTCTTGTACGGTCCTTTTACTCAACAGTTACCCAATTGGAAGTATGTTGATACTAAGCTACCTATTGATCAAGATTTCAGCGAGCCTACAGAAGGCTATGAAGCACCTTGGGGGGTTGGACAATTGGTATTCATTTACGATACCAGTGTGCTTAAACAACCACCTCGAAGCTTTAAAGAGCTGTTAGCATTAGCGCAAAAGTACCCAGGTAAGATCAGCTACCCTCGCCCACCAGAGTTTCATGGTAGCAGTTTTTTAAAAGCAGCATTGCTAGAGCTCACTAACGATAAAAAAGCACTCTATCAGCCATTATCATTACCTGCAGAAAAAACGCTATTTAATAATGTGACAGCACCGCTTTGGCATTATTTAGATCAGCTCCATAAAGTGGCATGGCGTGGTGGTAAACAGTTCCCAGCGGGCACTGCAGAAACAGTACAGCTGCTTGACGATCAGCAATTATTATTGGCTGTCACTTTTAACCCCAACGCCGCCTCTGCCGCAATTGAGAACGGTAATTTAACTGAAAATGCGAAAACCTATGCCTTTAAGCAAGGGGCATTAACCAATATTCACTTTTTAGCGATACCATGGAATGCATCAGCAAAAGAAGGGGCACTGGTTGCGATAAACTTTTTAATGAGCCCAGAAGCACAAGCACGTAAATCAGACACCAAGATTTGGGGCGATCCAACATTGCTAAAAGCTGAAGCCTTTAGCCAATTAGCTGAACCTTATAAGAGCCAGTCTTTTGAGCTTTATCCATCGATTGCTGAGCCCAACCCTACATGGCTAATGGCCATTGAGCATGAATGGCAAAAGCGTTACGGACACTAAACTTTGTTACGTGCTCTAACTGTTATTAAAACAGCCAGCTCATCACTGTGCTCTGCTCTTTCATCAGCAAGTTCAATGACACGCTGGCTGTTTTTATTAAGCTTCTTCTAATTCGATTTGCGCGTTAGGCTCAAACTCTTTACTGATCATCCAACATGCTATCCATGCCGTAATAGGTGCAACAATAATCAAGGATAAACTACCAATTAATGTTCGTGCAATTTCGGCTGCCACGACTTTCATGTTAATAATTTGCATCACATCGTTACCACGACTCGCAAACAACATAATCATTGTTAAAAAACTGCCTGAATAGGCTAACAATAACGTGGTTGTCATCGTACCAATCACCGCATTGCCGACTCGAAAACCTGATCTCAACAAATCCATTTGATTCATTTCTGGCGCATTAATTTTTAGCTCTTCCATCGTTGCTGCCATTTCCATCGCAACATCCATTGCCGCCCCACTAGCACCAATTAAAATGGCTGCATACAGAATATCTAGCATGTTTAAATACATGCCCGTTTCAAACAATAAAGGCTGAGCTAAAGGTTGTGTCATACCGTCTAAATGAAGTAACTTGCCGACCAACACACACAAGATCATAGTAACAATTAATCCAATAATCGTGCCTGCCAATGCCGCCTTTCCTTTTGCTGTCCAACCAGCAACGGACAAAATGATCAAACTACACAACATCAATAAACATACGGCTGTTACTAACAAAGGAGAATAACCCGCCATAAGTCCAGGGATCAGAAGTTCTACGATGATCACAATAGATCCAATGAACGACAGTAACGCTTTGGCACCGACTTTTCGTGCATACAGTAACAGGCCTAAACTAAAGGCAATTGCTAAACCGATTAATGCAGGAAGACGATAACGAGATATCACCCTTGTACGTGTGTGATCATTATTCGCTATCGCAACTAAAACGCGATCGCCAACCTGATAATATTCATCATATTCCATCGCACCATTCATCAAATTATAAGCAACGACTTTTTTATCATTACTCAGCGTTAAATCTAACGCCTGCTCTCCCAGACGATTACTACCAATAATTGTGACCTTGCTGTTATTAACCGCAGTTACCTCACCGACTTTATAGTCAGATCCTGTCACACCTTGACTAAACATTTCACAACACGTCACCAGAAGAACGATAAAGGCTAAAATCACACCGCGCATGTTTGTTTCCAACTGCTTTAAAAACTACGAAAAAAGGCTGTCCAAGACAGCCTTTACCTAAAAATTAATACCTAACTACCAATTTTTACGTTCATTAATGTCGCTAATGTTTTTGCCACTTGGGTGTTATCTTCAAAATTGCCAAATTTCTCAGCGCCGACACCGACAGCAGAAAGCGGTAATTGTGTCGCGGTATGTGCATAGCTTGTCCAATAAACACCTGCTCGTTGTGAAGTGATGTGCGCTACAGCAATAGCTACCGGATCGTACCCACCATAAGTCGCGTCATTATGCGTGCTGTAACCGTCAAAATCGGTGATATTTTTAGCACGAAGTTCGTCATCGATATCCATCGCATGATTTAGCGTTTGCAGCTCTTCCTTAGTCAGCAACTTTAGACCAAAGTGTTGATCAATATGCTTCATGAAGGCTTTACGATCGCCGTTATAAACACCTTGAAGCTTATCTTCGATAGACTCATCAACGCCTTTTAGCTTATCTAACTGTACAAAATAGTTTTCACCTAAGCCTAAGCCCATACCACCGGTTTCATGATCGCCCGCAACAATAATTAGCGTTTCATCTTTATGATGTTCATAAAAATCTACTGCCGCTTTTACCGCTTGATCAAATGCGATGGTATCTTGAATCACAGTTGATACATCATTGGCATGTGCCGCGTGATCAATTCGACCACCTTCTACCAACATGAAGAAACCATCAGGATCGTACTTCAATGTTTCGATCGCTTTTGACGTCATCTGCGCTAAAGATGGTGTATTAAGATCTTTCTTACGATCAATTTCATAAGGAAGATGTGATGATGCAAAAGAGGCAAAAACCTTTTGCGAGTTAGTTGGATGGAATGCTAAGAAATCCGCCGAAGAATCAACACCAATAAAAGTGTGGTAGCCTTTTTGTTTGAACCCATCAACAAGGTTCTTACCGTCTTTACGTTTACTGCCTTCGCCATTAATAAAGTGACGATAGCCACCACCAGCAAAGAAATCGACATTTGATGCTAGGTAATCATTGGCAATTTCGTTTTCGTTATCACGGCTAATGTTTTTAGCAACAAAAGTTGCTGGTGTCGCATGTGTTAAACGTGTAGTGGTAACAATACCTGTTGCCATCCCCTTGTCTTTAGCAGCATCCAATGTTGAGCGTAACTTATGCCCTTTTGGATCCATTGCAATGACGCCATTATCCGTTTTTACCCCTGTAGCTAATGCTGTACCCGCAGCAGCTGAATCAGTCACTAAAGTATTAGCTGAATGGGTGGTAATGATCCCTGCTACAGGCATTGCATTAATGGCTAAACGTTGTGCCTCATCCCCATTTTGTTGCTGCAAATAGTATTCACTGATCTGGCGTTGGGCTGTGCCCATACCGTCACCAATCATAAAGAAAACGTATTTCGGCGCATCTGCTGCATGAGCGCCAAGAGAAAAAAGTAAAGATGATGCAATTAAAGTGGGTTTTAAAATAGACATTGCTAACTCGCTGTTTTTATTGAATGCGAGCAACCTACATTGCATTTATTAAACAATTCTTACAAAACACATTATATTCTGCAAGGGTATTATCAATGGAATCAATATCACTTTTTAACGCATCCATTCATGATGAAGTTGCTCACTGTCGCCCAAGTAGTCGAGTAACCAACTTACGGCTGGACTCAAAGTTTCTGTATTCCACGCTAAACAACAAGGACTCATTGAAGGCTTCACCGCGAGCTCTTTTTCCACCAGCTCTCCTGATTCAATTTTACTTATCGCCATATGGCTAGGAACAACAGAAATACCCAGCCCTGCTTGTAAACATTGAAATGCACTGTGCCAACTTGGCACCATGATCCGACGTTGGTTATCCATTAGCCAATTTGTACGTGTTCGTTTTGGTAACGTTCGTGAGGTATCCTCTAAACAGATAGCAGGATATTGCGCTAATTCAAAAGGCTCTATAGGATGTGTTGCCATTGCTAAAGGATGATCTGGCGATACCACAAACTTCCACGTTAAAACGCCCATATCACGATAATCAAAACTGCCACCGATTGGCACTGCAGCAGTTGCGCCAATGGCAATATCAGCCCGTCCATCAGCTAAGGCATCCCATACCCCATTAAATACTTCCATTGTCAGGTGAAGCTCTACATCAGGGAAGTGTAGATAGAAATCTCGAACAAGGGTATTCACTCTACTTTGACGTACCACAGTATCTAGTGCGATAGAAACATTTTCTGACCAACCATTGGCTACCCGTTGGGTTTGATATTTAATGGTATCCATCTGTTTAATAAGTTTGCGCGCTTCTTCAACAAAGTACTCACCCGCAGGTGTCAATTTAACCTGCCTATGCAATCGAACAAATAATTCGACAACTAATCGCTCTTCTATTAACCGAACTGTATAACTTATCGCACTAGGGACTTTATGTAATTCTTCAGCAGCAGCAGAGAAGCTGCCACGACGGGCAACTACGTCAATAACTTGGAGATCGTTGTATGAAAACATATCAAATCAAATTTTTTGAAAGCAATGTTTAAATATTAGCGTTTCACAGTAATTTAAACCAGTATTACACTGCACATATGTCATATAGATATAGTTATAATAAAAATGAATAAACAAAACACTAAACCATCAAAAATCACCCTGTTTTGGTTCGCTTGCTTAAGCATGCTGGGCTTTTTAGCCACAGATATGTATTTACCTGCGTTTGAAACGATTCGTGCCGACTTTGCTACAACCCAATCTCTTATCGGCCTTTCACTAAGTATTTTTTTACTCGGCATGGCATTAGGCCAACTGATTTACGGCCCACTATCTGATCGTATTGGACGTATTAAAGTACTACTTGGCGGTATTGCTCTATTTAGCCTTGGCTCTTTAGCCTCTGCTTTTGCGCCAAACATTGAAGTGTTCTTATTAGCACGTTTCGCTCAAGCATTAGGTGCATGTAGCGCAACGGTTATTTGGCAGGCAGTGGTTGTTGATCGTTACGAAGGTAAAACTTCTGAGCGTGTGTTCGCAACAATTATGCCGCTTGTAGCGTTATCTCCAGCATTAGCACCATTATTAGGCGCACTGCTTGAGCATCACGTAGGTTGGCGCAGCATCTTTATTGCATTAGTCGGTTTTGGTGCTGTTTTAGCAATGCTAACGCTTAAAGAAAAAGAAAGTGCTGCATTAGATAAAGAGCAAGAAAGCGTAACGGTTCAACTACGTAAAGACTATAGCCAAATCCTACGCTCTAAAAAGTTCTGGGGTAACATGGTTATTTTCGCAGCGTGTTCTGCGGCATTCTTTGCTTACTTAACAGGTTCACCGTTTGTTATGTCTGCAATGGGTTACTCAGGTGCAGATATTGGCCTAAGCTACGCACCACAAACTGTAGCATTCATCGTGGGTGGTTACGGTTGTCGTACACTACTTAACCGTTATTCAGGTAAGCAGCTTCTACCTTGGATTTTAGCGCTATTCTTTGCAAGCGTAGCAGTAATGTTCGTTATCTCTACGACAACAACAGTTACAACAATCTGGCCTATCTTAATCCCATTCTGCTTCCTAGCAGTAGCGAACGGTGCGATTTACCCGATTGTTATTAGCGCAGCTCTGTCTGACTTTAAAAACTGTAGCGCAACCGCTGCTGGCCTGCTTAACTTCATGCAGACTATGGTATGTTTTGCGGCTAGTGGTTTAGTTTCAGCATTCGCTGCACACGGCCTACTAACAGTAACAACTGGCATGTTCATTACCGGCTTTATTGCAATCGTTGGTTTTGTCCTAGTTACTCAAGCTCGTAAAGAAGAGCAAGATGGTAAGCTACAAACTGCGTAATATGCTTTAGCCAATCTACATACTGGTTTAACAAAAAGGGGGAGCTGAATTATCAGCTCCCCCTTTTTTATGCTTCATTTCAGATTAGTCTTCACCTATAAAAAACAGCAGTGAAGGTATGTTTTTAATCGCCAAACAAAAATAGCTAAACAATCCCCCACTTTCATGTCGAATAACACGATCCTATCTTCCTTCTGGGAGGACTTCCAAATCATAAAATTTCGTAACAATGGCGCCTTGATTACCTTTACCTTAAACCTGATTCCACCAGCAATGGTCAATGCAGTCATTCATCTGACTCTTCCCGTGTCTAGCCTTTGCGAGTGTTAAAAGGAGCAATAATCTTCCATTTCCCTTTTGCACTTTTGATATAAATACAACGAATAGACGGCCTTTCTTACTTATGGCGTTAAAACTGGGGCAATACCTAAGGTTTCTCTATACCCTCTGCTTTCCATTTTAAATTCATAACTTGTCAATATCCCCGTAGCCAAGATTACAAAAAGCTACATTTCCATACAATCGAATGACAGAACCCCTCTTTAAAACAGTGTACATTTCGCTCCACCAATTCATTCGTTAACGGACCAGTACAATGTATAAACCACTTCTGCTTGTTACTCTTTCTTTCGTAATTACGCCGTGCGTATCACCCCGCATCAATTAAACAAGATTTGGTGTCGGTGCTCATTTTTTTCATAAATTTTCACGCCGAGCCAATAGTTTCGTGTTTTCCAAATTCGATGCACTTCTGTAATCAAGGAGGCTTATCTCTCGAGGCCCCTATTATTTAAGACTAAGCAATTAAAGGTCATATTTTGAAACCAGGTAAAACAGGTATACGTCGGATATTGGATGCAACCGGCTACTCACTTCAAGGGTTGAAAGCTGCGTGGATTCACGAAGCTGCTTTTAGACAAGAACTGATACTTACACTCGCACTATCTATCTGTGCATTTTTACTTCCTGTATCCATGTTCGAACGAACAATAATGATAAGCAGCTTACTGTTAGTCGTCATTGTTGAATTACTAAACTCCGCCATAGAAGCGGTTGTAGACCGTGTCAGTGATGACTGGAATGAACTCAGTGGAAGAGCCAAAGATATAGGTTCCGCAGCGGTTTTCGTTGCGCTTGCTCTCGCCCTGTTTGTTTGGGCATCGATTCTTCTTTAATCACACCGAAACGGATCCATCATGAAAACAACTGAATTCCTTAATAGAGGTATCTCCTATGTTACCTTTACCCTTTTACTCGCTTTATACTTTGCTATTGTAGTAAATATTCCTATTTACAAAGAGCTAATCAACATCTTATCAAGCCTTGATCAAGTGAAGATCGGTTTTATCATTACGATTCCTATCTTCTTTTTTGCCGCGCTGAATTTCCTGTTTAACCTATTCAGCTGGCCTTGGATCAGCAAACCTTTCTTTATCCTATTGTTGATAACATCAGGTATGGTGAGCTACGCCAGCTACAACTATGGCATCTTGTTCGATACTGGTATGATCACCAATATCGTAGAAACAGACACCAGTGAAGCCAGTTCATACTTAAGTGCCTACTCAGTTATCTGGACACTTATAATGGGAGTTGTGCCTGCTCTTTTGGTTTTCAAAGTAAAACTCAAGCTTATAGGTGGTAAATGGCTTCGATTCACGTTAACTAAAGTCTTATCGATGCTGGCTTCATTAGCTATCATTGCCGTAATTGCAGGCTTATATTACCAAGACTATGCATCTGTCGGCCGAAATAATAGTTACCTAAAGAAAATCATCATCCCTACTCAATACGTGTATTCACTTTCTAGCTATGTAAAAGAAAATTATCTAACAACACCAGAGCCTTACCGTGAAATTGGTACGGATGCAAAACAATCTCAACTTGCACTGGAACAAGCGAAAAAGAAACCGACGCTGCTTGTCTTTGTACTGGGTGAAACGGCTCGTACTCAGAACTACCAAACCAATGGTTATGGTCGTGAAACCAACCCTTATACCAATATGTTAGATGTAGTTTCATTCAAGGACGTCTCCTCTTGCGGGACTGCAACCGCGGTTTCGGTGCCTTGCATGTTCTCTCAATTACCTCATCGTGATTTTGACCGTAGCAAAGCAGACAACCAAGATAATGCTATAGATATCATGCAGCGCGCTGGTATCGATTTTCTGTGGAAAGAGAATGATGGAGGTGACAAAGGTGTTGCGCATAAGATCAACAAGATAGAAGTCGACCGTAAACAAGAAAATGAATTTTGCAACGGTGAAACCTGTTATGACATTGCATTACTTGACAAACTTGACGACCAAATTGCTGACATGAAAGGTAACCGGGTTGTTGCCTTGCACCTGATTGGCAGTCATGGTCCAACTTATTTCCAACGTTACCCAAAAGACAAAGCGTTTTTCCAACCAGACTGCTCTCGTGCAGATATTGAAAACTGTAGCGTTGAGCAAATCGTTAACTCCTACGACAACACGATTCGCTACACAGACTTCGTCTTGGCTCAAACCATTGCGAAATTAAAAACGTTAGAATACAAATACAATACTGCGATGATTTACGTCTCAGACCACGGCGAATCTCTGGGCGAAAATGGCTTGTTCTTACATGGTATGCCATATGGGTTAGCACCAGATTTCCAGAAACGTGTACCCATGATGCTTTGGATGTCTCCTGGCTTTAAACAAGCTAAACACATCAACACCGATTGCTTAGCACAAGAAGCTCAGCAAACGGCAACGCATTCACACGATAATGTATTCCACTCGTTATTGGGGATTATGGATGTTGAAACCAATGCCTATGACGGTAAGTTGGATATCTTTAAAACGTGTAGAGCTTCTTAACTAAGCTTGTAATGCTTCATAACAAGATAAAATGAAACTAAAGCCTGACCACAACGGAGTCAGGCTTTTTATTTCCAATCTATTTAGCTTGATCTTTCACCTCTGCTAGACATGAAGCAACTCGCAAATTACAAAACTAGAAATGAAAGATCAGAATAAATGCGTTAATAGAGGCAGGTTTTCACAAATCGTTAAGTGCATGATATTAAATTTAACACTAGTAAGGTGATATTACTTTCTTTCAGGCGCCAATCTATTGAGCGACAAAGGTATTTCAAATGTTTGATACGTACATCTCTTACATCAAAATATTAGCATCAGACTTTGCGAAATATTTTCTCGCTACAGTGTTAGTGATCGGCATAAAAGGTGAATTGTTCAATATCGGCTTGCGAATTTGGTCAGACAACGAGATGTCATTTTATGAAGATGGTTTGTGGCAAATCACTTTGATCTTATCGTTCTTGATTACTTGTTGTGTGATGATACATAAGTATGCTCCCGAATAGTTGTGTCATATGAAATTTACTTAATCATAAAGCAAGACAAACAAGAGGCTAAATTATTAGCGCCCTATTTCTATCGTATCGAATTTCTAATTTTTATAATTATCTCTATTAAAATCAAAAATTAAACTTTATATCAATCAATTACGTACTGACTTTTATATGTAAATGGAGAGTAATTGATGACAAGCACACAAGAGTCACTATCACGTATCATTGAGATGGCTTGGGAAGATAGAACCCCTTTTGAAGCGATTGCAGTACAATATGGTCTGGATGAACAAGGTGTGATCAAGCTAATGCGACAACATCTTAGGCCAAGTAGCTTTAAACTATGGCGAAAGCGCGTATCAGGAAGAAAAACCAAACACTTAAAATTGCGTTCACCAGAAGTCAACCGTGGGTATTGTCCAACACAATACAAACAGCGCTAGCTGATAAGAATTCGATATAACAATGCGCCAATCCACTAGGAGTGTGAAGGCGCATTGTCTTAACCACCAATTTAATAGTTAAAGTAATCCAACGGTGAAATGCATTCCATAAAATGTCCCTCGCCCAAAAATCTCAGCAACAAATATCGCAACAAATGCCAGCGAAAGAAGCATAGTTACCTGTTTCTTTTCACTGTTTATCGCTCGCATCCATAACCAGCCAGCTAATAGCATCAGCACACATTGGATAATAATCATTGGCATATAAGCTTGCAGATTTGTTGTCGCTTGATGGATTGATGTCGCTATACTCGAAAAACTGATAGTACGAATAATGATCACGATAAAATGCAAGCCAATTATTAATAAGCCAAAGGCTGCCATTCTCTTGTTAGCATTGGCATTACTACCGCCAAACACATTAAGCAATAAGCTCCCGAATAACACACCAGCAGTCATTACCGTAAAAATAAAATCTAACGGTGTAAATATGTTATCCCACAGCGGTACTGTTTCAATTAAATAAACTTTTACCATTGCAGCCATAAAAATAATGCCTGCGATAGCTGCTAAGTACCTCAATAAACTTCGAAAACGTTGCTTAGATTTATGACAAACTTCTGTTAACCAATAACACCCCGTAAGAGCAAAGAAAATAGAGCCTGTGAGAATTTCATTAGATAAACCTGACCCACCAACGCGGTTTAATGAGTTAAAAGCGCGCAAAGGACTTCCTAAATGCATTGTTGAAGAAGCAAAGCCTATAGTCATAAAAGCTAAAACAAAAAATATTGTTTTCACTGCAACTAAACGTCTTTGTTTACCATCAGGAATGCTGTTTAAGTGTGCTATAACCATTAGATAACCACCGACAGCACACTGGGCAAGTACTGTAAAAAAGACTAATGGTAGTTCAAGAAAATGCATTAGATGATCTCCTTAGGGTTTTGTAGAAAGCCAGATTTATCCCCGAGAGGTCGTGCATTGGGGTTAAGTTTCACAATTAAATTAGGGCTTGTAAGTTGGGAACTAGGTAAAGGCGCACAATCAGCGTTATTACCATACTTTGCTCTAAGCTCATTAATATCGCCAAATTCAATAGCACGTAAGGGGCAAGAGTCTACGCACACTGGCATGAGTCCCAAAGCAACACGCTCATAACAGCCATCACATTTGGTCATATGTCCTTTTTCTTCACTATATTGTGGCGCACCATATGGGCACGCCATATGACAATATTTACAACCGATACATACATCTTCATTAACCACAACTAAGCCATCTTCTTCACGCTTATGCATAGCTCCGGATGGACAAACTTTCGTGCACTCAGGGTGTGTACAGTGATTACATGAAATTGAAAGGTAATATGCGAAAACATTTTGACGATAAACACCGTTGTTTTCAGACCAATTACCACCAACATATTCATAAACCCGACGAAAATTACGTTTTACATCTAGGTTTTTTTTATCTTTACATGATAATTGGCAAGTTTTACAACCGGTACATTTACTTGAATCAATAAAGAACCCGTATTGTTTCTTAACTTTCGTAGGTGCTTGGTTAATCATGCTTCAACCCCCATGCTTTTTAATAACGTAATCTCCACCAAGTTTATATGTGAAGGGTTAGCTTTTGCCAACGGAGTAGGACGGCTATTGGTTAGAGTATTTAACGCACCATTCATGTCTATTCCCTTTTTATTCGGTGCATACCAAGCGCCATCTCCCATTGCTGTAACACCAGGCATAACACGTGGAGTCACCTTCGCGCCCACTTGTGTTTCACCAAAACGGCTTTGAACTAAGACTAAGTCACCATTTTTGATACCACGTTTTCCGGCATCAATTGGATTAATCCAAATCTCTTGAGGGATTGCCGCTTTCAGCAATGCAACATTGCCATATGTTGAGTGCACACGACCTTTAAAATGAAATCCTGTCATTTGCAGTGGGAATTGTTTTCGATGAGGAGAATCCCATCCATCAAAGCTTGGGTGGTATTCAGAGATAGGCGTGATGTGTTCATCATCTTTTAGCTCCCATTTGGTTGCTATCTCAGCTAATTGCTCTGAATATATTTCAATTTTACCTGAAGGCGTTCCAAGTGGATTGGCAATAGGGTCTTTACGGAAGCTCTCTAGTGCGACAAAAGGTCGATCATATTGCTTTTTATATATCCCTTGCGATTTCATCGTTTCATAATTTGGCAGATCAGGATCATTGTTCTGTAGCCTAGTTTGCTCATACATCCATTTAAGCCAGTCTTCTTGACTACGGCCTTCAGTAAAAGCTTGCTCTACACCTAATCGTTTAGCCAGATCTGACATAATGTCGTAAATTGGGCGACACTCAAATCGAGGTTTAATGACTTGGCTATCAAAGATAAAGTAAGGCATCATGCCTCCAGCACCATCCCATCCATACAGAAATCAGCCTGCTCAGATGCGGTGCAATCAGGAAGAATAATATCGGCATATTTCGCTGATGCTGTCATGTGGTTTTCAATCACAACAATCATTTCGCACGCTTTATCGTCTTCAAGAATCTTTTTGGTTCGATTAATATTTGCGTGTTGATTTATGAGTGTATTACTTGCATAAGCCCAAATAAATTTGATTGGATTTTGTAGCTGCTCTACACCACGTAGTCCATCTCGTGTGGGAGTTAATTCTTTATAACGGGTAATCGCATCAGTCCAAAGAAAGAAGGGAATTGTCGCTTTTACTGGGTTTTTTAAAGTAGGAAAACGTACAAAAGGATAGGTATGGTCACCCTCTCGCATACCTGTGCTTCCTCCTTGTAAGCCAACTTGCCCACAAAGAATAGGTATCATTGCTACCGCTTTACATGCTTGCTCACCATTAGAAGAACGTTGAATGCCCCACCCTTGAGATAGATATAAGCGTTTTGCATCCCCTATTTCTCTTGCCAACTTAATAATATCGTCTTCTGGGATCCCTGTTATTTGTGAAGCCCATTGGGGAGTTTTTGGTGTATTATCATCACCATGACCTAAAATGTAATCCTTATAACTACCATTTTTTGGGGCAGATGAAGGAAGTGTTTTTTCGTCATAACCAACACAGTATTTATCTAAAAAATCTTGGTTTACCTTACTTTCTGTGATCAGTACATGAGCTATACCAGCACATAGCGCGGCATCGGTGCCCTGACGAATAGGAATCCATTGATCTTCTCGCCCACAAGCGGTATCTGTGTAACGTGGATCAATAACGATAATACGTGTATTACTGCGCTTCTCGGTTTCCATATAATTATGGATATTACCACCGCCAGACATCCTTGTTTCTGCAGGGTTATTACCAAAAAATACACAAAGATCAGCATTTGCAATATCATCAATACCATTGGTTGACATGTAATCACCGTATAGGTAACCACTGATTGCTGCTAATGAGCCTGTTGAATAGTCACCATAATGATTAAGATAGCCACCTTTTAAATTCATTAATCGTGCGATCAAAGTCTCACTAGGAGACCAGCTTTTGGTTACCGTTCCACCTAAGGTACCCGTACCGTAATTAATATAAACCGCGTCATTACCGTATTCATGAATTGTTTTATTTAGACTCGCAGCAATCGTATCTAAAGCTTCATCCCAGCTAATACGTTTAAATTTCCCTTCACCTCGCTTACCTATTCGCTTTAGTGGGTATTTTAAGCGATCAGGATTATACACTCTTCTACGCATTGAACGTCCTCGTAAACAAGCACGCACCTGGTGTTCATGATTAAAAATATCTTTTCCTGTATTGTCTGTCTCAACCCACTTAATCTCATCATCAATAACATGCATACGCAATGGACAGCGACTACCGCAATCAATTGTACAAGCCGACCAAATAATTTTTTCATCTGGTTTTGGTAACGTTTCTTTTGCTTGTACTTTTTTACTAAATGGAAGTGTCATGCCACTTGTAGCTAATGCTAATGTACTTAACGCTGTTCCTCCTTTAACAAAATTACGACGTGAAACTTTACATTCATTATTATCCCATATTTTATATGGCACTTTATCATTACCTAAATATTATTTATCACGGTAATAAAGTCTATTCTGCGAATATTTTACCAACATTGTTTAAAATCAATTTTTGATTTATGACACAAATCAAACTTTTTCTTAACAAGCAATAAATAAAAAATAAAAAATAAAACAAACAAAAAATATAAAAATAAAAAAACAAAACCAACCCATTAAAAACAATCACTTAAAGGTTATAAATTAAAAAATAATGTTTATTGTAAATTTTAAAAAATAAAAAAAAAGCAAAAAAAAACAACCATCACAAAATAGAACCTTATCAAATAATTATTAAATAATTATCAAAGTAAATATAATTTAAATTAGCCTGTTGTTATATAATTTAATCTTATCTATGTTGAAATTTAAAACTCACAACATTGACAATACTTATTTTAAGTAGAAATAATAGCACTGGTAACATTATATTACTCGTTAACCAATCAATTATTTACTTCTAATATTTAATTAAGGAAATGAGAATGACAAACCTAAGCCGTCGCGCCTTATTAGGAGGGACACTATTTCAGAAATTACACCATAAAAATATTGCCATTAATTCCAAAGTTATAAGAACGATACCCCGCCCACCGACTGCTGTAGATGAGGATATATTTAAGCGACTATGTACTCAGTGTGGACAATGTAAAACAGTCTGTCCGGAGCACGTAATCATCTTTAAAGATGGATACCCAGTCATTAATATAGAATACTCCGCATGTACTTTATGTTTTAAATGCAAAGCAGTTTGTCCGACTAACGCCCTTTCTAATTTGTTAAACGACACTGGACTTCGTGTCCATATTACTAATACTTGTATTAACGAATACGTTTATTGTAATGAATGTGAGGCAAGTTGCCCTGTATCTGCTTTACAGTGGCAAGACAAACAAATACCAACAATTGATCATGATAAATGCATTGGATGTGGTTTGTGTAAAAATGACTGTTATATTGAAGCCATTACTATGTATGAAGAAACAATGTGTAGTGATAATAATTAGAATAATTTTTATCGCTTGATAACGGGGAGACCTATAGAAGTATTGTACTTACTAAAAAGCGGGATATAAGCTATCGTAAATAATGCATCTAAACAAAACTTATAGAGCCCGTAATAGTATAAGGAAAATACATTTTTATCATAAATACGTATGTTATGCTTAAATCATATAGTCGGCGAGGTCATCCAATCTTACCTTAATTTTTGCTTCAATTTGGCTTCCCGCATCCTCATCAATCCAAAAACCAAGGTTTATTATACTATTTCCAATGATTTTTTAATGAGATTTTGGCATTAGACTAAAATGAGTAATGAATATAGCCTGTACGCCCTTGCTTCTTGATTTATTTTCATCCAACTTAAGTAGTCAAACCATTAATTTCCTTGATATTTTTAACTTCATTAATATTAGATATATAAATTTACGACTGTTCTTTGTTAAGATAAAATTAACATTACTTTAAAAAAATTAAAATTCCCTTAAACATTGCGAGCAATTATAATTCCAAGCATAAATATTATTTATTTTAAAAAATTTAATAATTTCATTAAAAAGGCGTGAATTTGGAATTCATATTATTATCTTTAATATTAACATGTTCTATTTTAGTGGTTTTTTTCCCTATTATGGAAAAGTTAATTAGCAAGTTTTTATTGATATCTGTAAGTATAGGTATCTTATATACTTTAATTGTTTGTTGGGAAATGATACTACCTATGGGGAATTATTAATTGAAGCTTTTAAATCGTTTTCAAGTATCTTTTTTGTCTTCAGTTTTATCCTTAGGTTTTAATTGTATTCCTATTGGTATTGCTACCATTATACTTAGTTATACTCTTGGTGATAACCCATGTATAATCTGTTGGGAAGAAAGAATTGCTATTATTCTTATATCTCTCAACTTTCTTATTATATCTCGATATGGCCTAAGATTAAAATATATATGTACATTTTATATTATATGTATATACGGGTTATGGTTAAGTATCTACCATAGCTCTGCTCATCTTCATCAAGATATTGGACAAGGTTTTGGCGGATTAGTACTTGGTGCACACGAATATATATGGGGAGTACTATTATTCATTTCCACATTATTAATAATGTCTTTTTTAATAGGATTCTCTGATGATGAGGGATTAATAAGTTCAACATATATTCGCTGGGGATTGATACAAAAATTATCAGGTTATAGCTTTATTTTTATTGCTTCATTAAACGTTATCCAAGCATTTACCCAAGTTGGACCACCACCTTTTATTGGGCAGTCAAATCCAGAGAGTTTTAGCTATAGCTTAAGTGATACGGTATGGAGTACAAAACATTGGCCTTCAATTTCGAGTTTCTCTTTCAGAGGAAGTAATTATATAGAACAACCAAACTTTGATAAATTAAAAGTTGACGATGATACGAAACTCGAAGATGGAAAAATCATAACACCCAATAATATTATAGACTTACCAAGTGGAGTTAACGGTAGGATAACAGGGATAACTTATTCAAAAGAGTATAATATTATAGCTTTTTCTACTAATAAAAATTGGGTTTATATTGTAGACTCTAAATTTTCAAAAATATTGAGTAAATATAAAATTGATTCTAAGTTCTCCACTGATGTAAATAATATATCTGGAATATCTATTTATAAAAATAGATATTTAATTGTTAACTCCACATATAAAAGCTATGTGAAGTTATCGATTGATAAATTATTTAAGATGAAAGAAATTAGTAGAGGTAATTTAAATACTATAAGGGCAAAAAATAGTTATATTGGTAGTAGTGCTGTTGATAATAAAGAGTATTTAACTTTATCTTTACCAAATAAGTTTAATAAAAAATTAGTATTATCACACTTTAGCTTAGAAGATATGATTTTAAATTCAGAGAATATTATATCATTAAATACTGTAGTTACACCATCAATAACAGGTATGGCTATTAGAGGAAATAATATGTTTTTACTAAATAACTCTGGAAAACAATTAATAATAATAGATAAAAACACTTCTAAAATACTAAAAAAATATGATCTTGGTAATACTAACAACCCTCAAGGTATAACTGTTACCTCTAATAAAGTATTAATTTCCGATCAGAAAAATGGTAAAAACACAATAAAGTCATATCTAATATAAATCATATATAAATAATAGGGGAGGTGAGCTTTTTCATCTCCTTAATTTTAAATTTAGATGGATAACATAAATCTCATGATATTAGATGTAGTAGATCTATCAAGACTCCAATTTGCACTTACTGCAATGTTTCACTTTTTATTCGTACCTCTCACATTAGGTATGACATTTTTATTAGTTATAATGGAATCAACCTATGTTTTAACAGGTAAAAAAATATATAAGGATATGACAAAATTTTGGGGTAAACTTTTTGCTATTAATTTTGCAATTGGTGTCGCAACTGGTTTAACTTTTGAGTTTCAATTTGGTACAAATTGGTCTTATTACTCTCATTATGTTGGTGATATCTTTGGTGTTCCTCTAGCTATTGAAGCATTGTTAGCTTTTTTTCTTGAATCAACCATGATCGGTTTGTTTTTCTTTGGTTGGGATCGTTTATCAAAGCGTCAACATCTTGCTGTTACTTGTTGTGTAGCCTTTGGCTCAAATATGTCGGCATTATTTATTCTTATTGCGAATGCATGGATGCAAAATCCTAAAGGCGCTACATTTAATTTTGAAACTATGCGAATGGAGATGGTTAATTTTACAGACGTGCTCTTCAATCCTATTGCACAAGTTAAGTTTGTACATACAGTTTCCTCTGGGTATGTTTGTGGTTCAATGTTCGTAATAGGTATTAGTGCATATTACTTACTAAAAGGACGCGATATAGATTTTGCTAAGCGTTCATTTACAATTGCTGCTTCTTTTGGTTTATTTTCAATTATTTCTGTAATGCTCTTAGGAGATGAATCGGGATATGAGTTAGGTCATATTCAGCAAACAAAATTAGCCGCAATTGAAGCTGAGTGGCACACAGAGAGTGCACCAGCATCATTCACTGCATTTGGTTTCCCTAATCAGGAATCAATGGAAACTGATTACGCTATCAAAATACCTTATCTAATGGGAATTATTGCAACACGTTCTCTAGATACCCCTGTAAAAGGAATAGATGATCTTAAAAAAGAAAATGAAGAACGAATTCGGAACGGTATGGTTGCGTATGGTCTTTTAGAGAAATTACGTTCAGGTGATAAGACGACTGAAAATATTGCAGCTTTCAATAACGTTAAAAAAGATCTTGGCTATGGGTTATTACTTAAACCTTATACTGAAAAAGTTGTAGACGCGACTTTAAGTCAAATTCAAAAGGCCGTTGATGATTCTATTCCTAAAGTTTGGCCTTTATTCTTTAGCTTCCGAATCATGGTGGCTGCTGGCTTCTTAATGTTTACAATTATTGGAGCTGCATTTATTCAGTCTTGTCGTCATAAGATCACGTCTAATAAACTAGTACTAAAAGCTGCACTACTTGGTATTCCACTACCTTGGCTTGCAATTGAATCAGGTTGGTTCGTTGCAGAATATGGTCGTCAGCCTTGGGCTGTTAGTGAAGTGTTACCTGTGAACATCGCAGCATCTCAATTAGATACTTCACAATTATTATTTTCACTGTCACTTGTTATCGGTCTTTATATTTTATTCTTAATCGCTGAATCTTATTTAATGATTAAATTTGCTCGCTTAGGTCCAAGTAGCTTGAAGACAGGTCGTTACTACTTTGAACAAAGTGATAAACCAAGAAATATTGTTTCTTATCAGGTTGAAGCTTACGCTGGGGAAAACAAATAATGTTTGATTATGAAAGCTTACGACTAATTTGGTGGATACTAATCGGTATGCTTTGCATCGGTTTTGCAATTACTGATGGCTTCGATATGGGTGTAGGTATCCTATCTCATATTATTGGTAAAACAGATAACGAACGTCGAGTAATGATCAATTCTATCGCACCTCACTGGGATGGTAACCAAGTATGGCTAATCACTATAGGTGGTACTTTGTTTGCGGCATGGCCTTTAGTTTATGGGACTGTGTTATCTGGCTTCTATGTCGCAATAATTTTAACGCTAGCTGCACTTTGGCTTCGTCCTCTTGGCTTCGATTACCGTTCAAAGTTGACAGCTCCACAATGGCGTAGTCTTTGGGATAAAGCAATCTTCGTAGGTAGCTTTGTACCACCTGTGATCTTCGGTGTTTCGTTCGGTAACCTAATGCAAGGTGTTCCATTTGAGCTAAACGAGTTCTTGATCCCAACTTATAAGGGTTCATTCTTTGGTCTGCTAAATCCATTCGCATTATTATGTGGTGTGGTTAGCTTACTGATGATCGTGACACAAGGTGCGACATTCCTACAAATGAAAACAACAGATGCCATTCATGAGCGTTCTCGTAAGGTTGCTGCAGGCTCTGCAATACTAATGGTTGCTGTATTTGTTATTGCTGGCTTTGTATCTCAAAGCATCAATGGTTATGTGATTACATCTGAAATCATTAAAAATGCACCTTCAGATCCAACAACAAAAGATGTAATGCGTCAGACAGGTGCATTGTTTATTAACTATGCGAACTACCCAGCACTATGGATTGCACCAATTCTTGCTGTGGTGATGCCGTTACTGACAGCGCTTTGTTCACGTGCCAACCGTGCTGGTTTTGCTTTCTTATTCTCAAGTCTAACTATGGTAGGTGTTATCTTAACGTTTGGTTTTGCAACATTCCCATTTATTATGCCTTCAAGTCTAGATCCGAACATCAGTTTTACCATTTGGGATGCAACATCATCTAAGCTGACACTTAAGATCATGACTATAGTAGCATTCATTATGGTTCCAATTATATTAGCTTACACCTCATGGTGTTACTATAAAATGTTTGGTAGCCTCGACTCTAAATTTATAGAAAAAAATAGTACATCACTTTATTAGGAATATAAATTATGTGGTTCATCGCTTGGTTTATAGGTATTTTACTTGCCTGTATGTTCAGTATTATCTGCGTGTTATTATCTGAAAATACTTAGTAATATTAAAACAGCTACGTTTTAATAGTCTTTAATTATTTTTTAGAGCGCCTATATCATAGATTATTGAATAGGCGCTATATCAATATGAAGAGAACTAAAGTATAGTTATTTAAAATAATAAGATTGATCTTTAATATTAAATCACTAATAAAATATATTAATAACTTATAACTATATAAATCATTCCCATAAAAATCACTTAATAAAAAATTTAAAATACTCCCCTACCTCATTAACATTATAAACATCTATTATATAACTTTGTATTATAATATCTTTGTTATTTATTAACATTATTTAACTATTAATTTTTTATATTTATAGACCTCCTTATGAATGCCAAATATTACCTCCATCAAAAATGAAAATTAAAAATTCAAAAATATTAACAGCCTAACACAGTGAATAAATTATATATAAAAAAAGACCATATTTTCATCTTCATAACAAAGATATTTATTGACTAAGCCAAGTATTATTTTTATAAGTGTATTGATAAGCGATATCATTTCGTTTTGTCCATATATTAAAATTAAACTTACATCTATAAGTACTTACTTGGAGAGTAAATAATGGCAAACACGATTGCCTTACTAGGTAACCCTAACTGTGGAAAAACAACACTGTTTAATGCCTTAACTGGCGCAAGACAACGCACAGGCAACTGGGCTGGAGTTACTGTAGATAAAAAAGAAGGCAACTATTCTTACCATAATAAGAATATAAATATTGTAGATTTGCCTGGTATTTATTCTATGTCTTCATCCGATGAGCAAGGTTCACTCGATGAGCGCATCGCTTGTGAATATATTCTCTCTGATGAGGCGGATCTTGTCGTTAATATTATCGACGCAGCCAACATTGAGAGAAATTTATATTTAACATTACAACTGCTTGAAATGAAAATCCCATGCATTATTGTACTTAACATGTTAGATATTGCTAAACAAAAAAATATAAATATCGATGCGAAAAAGTTGGAATCTGAACTCGGTTGCCCTGTTGTTTCATTAGTTGCAAATAAATCTAAAGGACTCGATGATTTAAAGTCCTCAATTGAAAAACATTTACAAAAAAAATCACTGCCACGTTTATTTACTCAATTTCCACCCGAATTAGACCATACCATTTCTCAACTTTCTGACGTATTCCAAGATCAAATAATCGTTAGCAATAGAAAAAAGTGGCTTGCTATACGTTTGCTTGAATCAGATTCATCTGCCAACAAATATATAAACGGTACAGATATCGCCTCATTTGTCTCTCAATTACAAGCCGATTTTTCAAATACACATAATGAAAATATTGATTTATTAATTGCTGATGCGCGCTACCAAACAGTTGCCGAGATCATTCATCATTGCATCTCAAGTTACCATGCAGGACAGCATAATCTGACTCAATGGATAGATAAGGTTGTGCTTAACCGTTATTTGGGGATTCCGATTTTCCTCATCGTGATGTATTTAATGTTTTGGCTATCAATAAATATTGGTGGTGGGCTTCAACCTATTTTTGATGAAGGCTCTGCAGCAATATTCATTAATGGCACCGCATGGTTATGTTCATCACTCGGTTTTCCTAGTTGGCTAACTGCAATTTTATCGCAAGGGCTTGGTGGCGGTATAAATACCGTTATGCCCTTTATTCCTCAAATTGGTTTGATGTTCCTTTATCTATCAATATTAGAAGATAGCGGTTATATGGCGCGAGCAGCGTTTGTTATTGATCGCTTTATGTCTACGATTGGATTGCCAGGAAAATCCTTTGTTCCACTTATTGTAGGGTTTGGTTGCAACATCCCCTCCATAATGGCTTCGCGTACCCTAGATACGCCAAGAGATCGTATCTTAACGTCCATGATGGCACCCTTTATGTCATGTGGCGCAAGATTAGCGATTTTCGGCGTTTTCTCAGCAGCTTTCTTCCATGGTATGGGCAGTTTTATTGTTTTTTCGCTTTACTTGCTAGGTATTTTTGTCGCTGTCATTACTGGTTTTGTGCTGAAAAAAACCTTATTAACGGGTGAAGCATCACCTTATATTATGGAGTTACCAACTTACCACCTTCCAAGCGTTAAAACGACGCTTATCCACAGTTGGAGTCGCTTACGTGGATTTTTAGTCAAAGCGTGTAAGATCATCATTCCGATTTGTATGCTCGTAATGGCATTGAATAGCGTAAATTTTGAAGGACAAGTTATTGAAAACAATAACCAACAAAATTCAGCCTTATCAGAAATTGGTCGTTGGGTAACACCTGTATTATCTCCACTTGGTGTGAATGAGCAAAATTGGCCAGCCAGTGTGGGATTATTAACGGGCTTTTTAGCAAAAGAAGTGGTTGTCGGCACTTTAAATACCCTATACAGCGCAGAATTAAGTGACAATCAAGCCGCTGCAGATGATGGGCAATCTTTCCATCTACTGTCAGAGTTAAAAGTGGCATGGCAAGACACCATTGATGGTGTTGCCGATAGTTTTTCTTTATCAACACTTAAAAACCCGATAAAAGCCAGTGAAGCCGATGGCTCTATGGGAACAACCGCAATGGGTCAAATGCACAAAGAATTTGGTTCAATGGCAGGAGCCTATGCTTACTTAATCTTTGTTTTACTCTACGTGCCTTGCGTTTCAACTATTGGTGTTATCGCCAAAGAAATTGGTCGAAATTGGGCTTGGTTATCGACTGCATGGGGAGTGGTTGTCGCCTATGCGCTTTCAATCGCCTTCTATCAAACCGCGACTTTCAAAGCACATCCATTAGAGAGCCTGCTTTGGTTGTTTTTCGCTTTTAGTATCGTCACTGCATTTATTATAGGGATTAAGCGCTTATGCAATAAAGTCGATTGGCAAATGTCGATACCAGACTCACCAGCGACACATAACTGCGGAGGATGCCATTAATGATATCGCTAATTACAGTAAGAAATACGGTACGTGATGCAAAAGTAATTTCCTTTAGTCAACTTACTCAGTATTTGAAGTGTGAGCCAAGATGGTTAACCGCATTATTAGACGAATTAATTTTACGTGGAAAAGTTGAGAAATGTGATTCATCACCTTCTTTAGCTTGCGGGAAACATTGCCAAAATTGCCAAACGCAGACAACAGATCCTGTGTATAAATGGTGTGAAAATAAAATCGCTATTTCGCTATGCTAATAGCTAAACCATAATGAAAAAAGACCACATATGCGTGGTCTTTTTTCATGTCTTATAAACACTTAGCGTATTAGGTAGAGCCTAAATACTTGAAACATTTTTGATTCACTTAAGCTCATTTTTTGCTTGCTCAAACCATTGCAGTGTTTTCTGCCTTTGTGATTCGCCATACAACTGAACGAATTTTTTCGTCATGTAATCTTTAGAAGAGTTAAGAGCAGCAATACGCTCTTCAACATACGATAAAGTTAAAGGTTGCTGGCAAATAACAGTAATGCAGTGATGCCACTCTTGATAAGTTTGCGGAATGATCGCTGTGTTCATAAAAGCCTACCTAGTGATAATAAAAAATAGGATCAATCTTTGTATTGGATTTCTTTCATTTCCATCAAAGATTTTACGTCGGCACTGTACTCTGCGGTCGGTCTTATCAGTAACCGAGGAATACCTATTGGCTCACCGGACTCTAAGCAATAACCGTAATTACCTAAACGAATTCGCTCTAACGCCAATTTTATTTTGGGCAAAAGTTTTTGTTCACGTTCAACAATTCTTAAAGCAATACCTGATTGCTCTTCTAATGTTGCACGATCACTGACATCACTCAAATCACTCGCATCTGCCGTATGCCCCATCTCCTCTCTCGCGGCTTGAATGTGATGAGATGTCGACTCATAAAGATCAATCAATCTTTGTTTAAAAAACGCTAATTGAGAATCATCCATGTAATTGTCTTCAGGCTCTTGCAATATTTGCTCTTCAGTTAGCACTCTAATTTCAGTGTTGTTCATGTTATTTCACTCATGTTATTAACAATCAAACAGCCTAAAAGCTTGCCTTCCAATTCATCATCTAATGTATCTGCGATAATTTCGACACGGCTTTCAGCACACTCATCAAGCTCAACTTCTGTGATTCCATCTGCCGTTTTGTTATAACCAAAGATCCCATCAGAAGTGATAAACACGGCCTTCATTCGCTCAACATTCAATGTTTGAAAGAGCTGATGTAATGATTGACGTTCAAAGACTTTTTCAGATGCAAAACGCCAGCCAATACTTTTGAAACCTTCACCTTGGTTAGTGGCTTTTATCACGCCACTTTCAGGTATCAGTTCTTCCGATAGTGCTTCTTCAGATACACTTGTTTGCCTATCACGATGGAGATAAGAAGGCGGTAATACTTCTATAAGTGTTTCACCATCAAACTCATTAAATGGGATCACACCATGTTTAGCAAAAATCACTTTCGTTTTTAGGCTAGCAACTTGCGCGACAAAAGCTTTCAACTTTTCTTTATCCTCAGCTTGATAAAGATCTGTCTTATTTCCTACCACCGTATCGGCAATCGCAATCTGTTGTCTAAATGTGTCATGTGAGGTGTAGCGAGGATCGGATAACTTTCTTGCATCCACTAATGTGATATTTTTCTGTAACGATAGGACATCACGATAATATTCAGTAGAAAGCACTTGCATCACTTCTTTAGGATGACCAAGCCCTGTGGGTTCGATGATCAAGCGATCAGGCTTTGCTTCTGAAAGTAATTGATTAAGCGCAATCTGCATTGGTAAACCAGCGGTACAACACATACAGCCGCCGGGTACTTCCTTAATAAAAATCTGTTGCTCGTTACCGCTTTGACCATGCAGTAAACTGCCATCAACTCCAATTTCACCAAACTCATTAACCAGCACAGCCCAACGTTCGTTATCAGGTTTGCTTTTCATTAAGTGAAGAATAGCTGAGGTTTTCCCGACCCCAAGAAACCCAGTAATAATGTTGGTTGGCACTCCTAAAATTGGCGATGAGACCTTAAAGCTCATTAGCAATCCTCCTGTATCCCTGAACCAGTTCATGGTTAGCAGATACAACCGATTCAGAAAAAGCGGAATATTCAGGTGGGACTTTCGAAATACTATTTAAGTCAAAACCTGCACCAATATTGGTCATTGGCGGCACGTGAAATTTTTCAGGCAGATCTAATCCATCTACAACGCAGTTATGACGGATCACACACCCTTTACCAATAACGGCATTAAATACCACTGAGTTGAAACCAATAAACACATCATCACTCACCTCACACGGCCCATGAATGATTGACCGGTGAGCAATAGAAGAACGTTCACCAATAGTAACTGCAGCCCCCGCTTTTGAGTGAATAACTACACCGTCTTGAATATTAGTATCGCGTTTAATCACAATTGCATCCATTTCACCCAGTTCATTCACTTCATCTGCACGTATTACGGCATAAGGCCCAATGAATACGTTATCTTCTACAATCACTTTGCCACAAATAATTGCAGTAGGATCAATAAACGCAGTTTCAGAAATAGTAGGCATGTGTCCAGTTGGATTTTTTCTAAGCATTTATATTCTCTTTATTATTCATTCGCTATACAACACAAAACCTTTGGTTCCATCATCTATAAAAGATCCCAATAACAAGGTTGTAAAGTATTGATATAAAAATAAACCAAATAGCAATTTATTGTTATGTTATAACATAACAATAAATGATGATCTATTTTTATATGTATAATGAATAAATCAGACGAATAAAAACCTTACTTTCATATATGATTTTTATCATATCGAAGCTATATTCCTTTCGGCTCCATACAATAAAAGCCTTTACATGTGTATTTTTGTTAAGTTTGTGTTCAAAGTTTGTAGATAGAATTGCCTCCCCCCATTTCAACATTAAAAATGATTTACAATGATATTCAACAAACAAAATAACATTATCTTGTTCTATGCTACTTTGGTTGGCGGTTTTATAAGCTCCTTAATAAAATCAGGAACGGAAGCCAACATGCCTCCAAGGGTTGCTGGTGAAATGTCACCTCCAGCTCTAAACATTGATGCTTGGCTTGGGTGGTTAGGTATTAACTCTCACTCACTTGACTACGTATACCAAGGAATCACTATTCCGGGGGCTGTAATGCTCTACCATTGGCTATTTAGTTTTATTTTTGCTTTTGTTTATGTTTATTTATCAGCCATAACTCCAAAAATTAGACTTTGGTACGGTGCTGCTTACGGTATTGTTATTACTCTAGTAATGCACGGCTTCCTTATACCAGCTCTTGGCTTTAGACACCCAGCTTATTTAAATGGGCAAACTGGTTGGTTATGGAATCTAAATGGTTATGAATTTTGGAGTGAGTTAATCGGACATATTTGTTGGTCTTTTTCGATTGAAATTAGTTTAATAGCAGTATTAGCAATTCTATCTAAACCAATAACAGGTGTCTGGGCGAAAAAATAATTCTTCTTGAAGGATTAGAATACATTTCATCAACAATATTTATAAATCACCTCTTCACCTTAGTTAGTTTATGAGTTCAAGATAAACGAGATGGCTAGATAAAAGCTATCTCGTTTTTCTCTTAAACGTAAGCTATAAGTAATCATCAAAGGTTACGATACTGATCAATTCAAATCCCTTAGTATTTCTAAAGCATAATTCCCACAAGATATTCTTTTTTATAACTCTCATCTTTTCCCACTCATAACCACACGATCGCAAATTGAATAATTATCCAATTAGGATTCTTCTTAACAAACACTCCACTTAGGTAATTGTTAATATGCTATTACAGCATTTACCCCACCTACATTTAAACGTTAACTCACGGTTTTAATTAGAATATAAAACCACCAAAAGACTAAAAATTAAACAATAAATTAACAAATTAAATTATTTTTAATTTTTTATTGCATAGAATTCCAACTTAAGTAATATAAACCACAAGTGATAACAAATGCAGAATAAGCGCATGGGCATTCAAGTAAAAAACATTGATAAATTCTATGGTAAGCATCAGGTTTTACATGATGTAACCTTCGAATGTAATAAAGGTGAAACGCTGGTTTTACTTGGCCCAAGCGGTGCAGGTAAAAGCTCTTTACTACGGGTATTAAACCTATTGGAAGATGCCTCTGCTGGCGAGCTGAGTATTGCAGAAAATTATTTTGATTTTAAAAAAACAATCGTTGAAAAAGATGGTTTAAAACTACGTCGTAAAGTTGGCATGGTATTCCAACAATACAATTTGTGGCCCCACAAAACAGTGTTGGAAAATTTAATAGAAGCACCAGTAAAAGTGCTCGGTATCGATAAAGCTCAAGCGAAAAAAGAAGCGCTAGAGCATTTATCAAAATTACAGTTAGCAGATAAAGCCGATGCATGGCCTTTGCAACTGTCTGGCGGTCAACAACAGCGTGTAGCAATTGCACGTGCGTTGATGATGAAGCCTGAAGTGTTGTTATTTGATGAGCCTACTGCGGCGCTTGATCCTGAGATCACAAGCCAAATTGTACAGATCATCAAAACATTAAGCGGCACAGGCATTACCCAAGTAGTGGTTACCCACGAAGTGGATTTTGCAAAAAAAATCGCCAGTCATGTGCTTTACATGGAAAACGGCAAAATTATTGAACACGGCAGTAACGAGGCGTTTAGTCACCCTAAAACCTCACAATTTGCTGATTATTTAAAACATTAACGAATTATATCTCCCATATATATTCGTTCGTAAAGACGCATGGAGTATCGCGATGAATAAAATTTTATTAGCTAGCATTATCGGTCTGGTTTCTTCTCAAGCTATGGCGCAAGACATTAAGTTTGCAATGGAAGCAACCTATGCCCCTTTTGAATACATGGATGAGAATAATCAAATCCAAGGCTTTGACGTTGATATTGCTAAAGCCCTATGTAAAGAGATGGATGCTACCTGTACTTTTCATAACCAATCTTTCGATAGCTTAATTCCAGCTCTTAAATTCAAGCGATACGATGCGGCTATTTCAGCAATGGACATTACTGAAGCACGTCAACAGCAAGTGAGCTTTACTCAACCTTATTACGATAATGCTGCTGGCTTTATTTCAATCAAAGGTAAAGTTTCTGATGTCGCCGCTCTTAAGGGTAAGCGTGTTGGGGTACAAAATGGTTCCACTCACCAGAGCTATTTAACAGATCAAATGCCAGGTGTAACTGCAGTTCCTTACACAAGTTACCAAGATGCTTTTATTGATATGAAAAATGGCCGTATTGACTCGGTATTTGGTGATACTGCAGTTATCGCAGAATGGCTGAAGAAAGACGATAACCTTGCGTATGTAGGCAAGCCGGTAACAAACCCTAAATACTTCGGTAACGGTTTTGGTATCGCGGTAAACAAGGGCAACCAAGAATTGGTTAAACAGTTGAATACGGCACTCGCTAAAATTAAGCAAGATGGCCAGTATCAAGTTATTTTTGATAAGTACTTTGGTAAGTAAATTATGATGTTATCGGGATATTCTCTTTCCCTGTTAGAAGCTAGCTGGATGACAGTCCAGCTTGCTTTTACCAGTTTAGCGGTTGGATTGGTGCTGGCTATGTTGTTTGCTGGCGGTGAGATGTCTCGATTTCGCTTCGTGGCATGGCCAACGACAGCCTTAGTGACAGTATTACGAGGCTTACCTGAACTACTGATTGTTTTATTCATCTTTTTTGGTTCAGGTCAGATTTTATTTTACATCACGGGTGATTATATCGAGATCAGTCCTTTTCTTTCAGGTGTTATTGCGCTTTCACTGATTTTTGCCTCTTATGCAGCGCAAACTATCCGTGGTGCCATTAAAGCTGTGCCTAAAGGACAAAGAGAAGCAGCCAGTGCACTTGGGATCAGCAAGGCAAGAACATTTGTCGCTATTATTATTCCACAAGCGATCCGTCATGCATTACCAGGGTTAACTAACCAATGGTTGGTGTTATTAAAAGATACGGCATTAGTATCGCTCATCGGTGTAACGGATCTTCTAAAACAAGCGCAGTTAAGCTCTGCAGCGACGCATGAAAGTTTTACTTGGTATGCAACAGCTGCGGCAGTGTATTTAGTGATCACTCTAATTACACAACAAATTATTAAACGGATTGATGCGAAATATAGCGTTCGAGAAGGTTCAAGCAACAACAAAAAAACGGTTGTTGAAGGAGCGATGGCATGAATGAACAACACTTTTGGCAATTATTGGATGGCCTTGCCACCAGCTTACAATTGACCCTTGCATCGTTATTAGTTGGCTGTACTCTCGCTCTATTAATGACAATGACATTAATTTTAAGAACCCCTGTTTTACATTGGTTAAGCCGCGGCATCATTACCCTATTTACGGGTACGCCTTTGTTAGTTCAAATCTTTTTGATTTACTACGGACCGGGGCAATTTGAAGGTATTCGTGATAGCTTTGTATGGCAATGGCTCAGCCAACCGTGGTTCTGTGCGATGTTAGCACTAGCATTAAATACAGCCGCTTACAGTACTCAACTGTTTAAAGGTGCGTTTGATGCAATTCCTAAAGGTCAATGGCAAGCATGTCGTGCATTAGGCATGGAAACTAAAACGACATTAAGTACCTTGTTACCTTTTGCTATTCGTCGTTCTGTACCGGCTTATTCTAATGAAGTGATTCTCGTGTTTAAAGGCACATCGCTTGCCAGCACTATTACTATTATGGATATCATGGGTTACGCCCAACGTATTAATGCACAAACCTACGATACGTTAACTGTGTTTGCAATTGCAGGTGCGATGTATCTAACCGTTAATGCACTACTTTCTATTGCGTTTAGACTGATAGAAAAAAAAGCCTTGGCGTTTGAAGTGGCGAATTAAATTTCAATCTTATAAAAAAGCCGATAATTTTCATTATCGGCTTTTTTTATTTTTGTACATTATGCTGAAGCAAATGCTTCATTTCTCAATGGTTGTTCTTCTTTTTTATTTGGCACAGTGTCTTTTACTTTTAAGAAGATACAAGGTACACCCATCGCAGCCATAAACCAGAACATATTTATTTCAGAATGATGCATTAACCATCCGCAAAGTGCAGATACAAGTGCTAATACAAAACCTGCAGGAATTGCATGGTATAACGACTGTAAAGAAACATAATTATGTTTTCGATTTTCTTCGACATAACGAACAGAAGATAAAATCGTACCAGAGAACGTAATACCATGTAGAATCTGACAGAAAACAAGAACATATATGTCATTTGTCGCTGCAGTTAATCCCCAGCGAAGCACTACAGCAATTGCAGCAAGTCTAAATAATGTTGACACTTTCCACTTAGCGAACGCTTTACGACTAATTAAGTAAAAAACGATCACAGAAACTGTCGATAGACTCCATAAATAACCAATCGTATCTGAGTCTAGTCCCTGTTCTTTCCAGTAGACTGTACTGAAGAAATAATAACCACCATGGCTTCCCTCTAACAAAGAAGCGACCAATAAAAATAACAGTGTTTCTTTACAACATAATACTTTGAAAATATTCTTTCTTTTTTGCTCATCATGGTGGCATACCATAGGTACAGTTGGCTTCATTAGAGTACCTAGTAATGTTGCACCCAAGCCAATAGCTCCCATGATTGGTACAGAACTTACACCAAAGTTCTTAACAACCCATCCCATACAAGCCGACGCAACCGTTAATGCAACCGCTCCCCATAAGCGAGTGTAGCCATAATCTAGTCGATCATCTCGAGCATAGTGATTTGATATTGCATCCGAAATAGCTACCGCAGGACCAATCGCTAAATTAAATAACACCAGTAGTAATGCAAGTACCCAAAATGTTGGCGTAATCGTACCTATCCAGATAAAAGCAATAAAGCCGAGTAAGCTTAAAAACATTGACCAACGAAGGAACGGTATGAGGTGCCCAACTTTGTGAAATAAAGGTGTTAATGTAAAGTTGATTACACAACGAGCGGCAAGTCCAAAACCGATCAACATCCCAATATCGGCATCTGAGATCCCTAATTTTTCTAACCATAATCCTCTAAAGGGTAAATAAACCCCATACGAGAACCAGAACATAAATTGATACGTTGACATCCAAACTGATGGTCGACAATTAAACATTCGCACTATTACTCCTTTCAATGTTTTAGTAACAGTAACGAAAATAGTTATCATTAACAATTTGAAGAAATACCATAAAATATTCAAAAACAGTCACAAGTAATGACTGTTTTTAGAATAAATTGGAATATATTTGGATTTATTCCTTTAATTAATGATGATATTTTTAAAAACTAATGTTGCGAAATTGTAAAATCATCTATCTTTATTAGTGTACGTTTGTATTACGACTTCTATAAATAAAATAAAAAAGGGGGATGAGCATGTCTTTAATCCTATGCATTAAACGTTTTTTGTTTGTGGGTTTAGTTGTAACTCCTTTTATTTCTTCTGCAGAAGAAATGATCCCCGAACAACAATTTGAGATCGGAAAACAAAAAGCCCTTGTTTGTATTACTTGTCATGGTGCCGATGGTATTTCTGCAACAGAAACCTACCCCAACTTACAGGGGCAAAAGCAACAATATTTGGTCGCAGCACTTAAAGCATATAAACAAAATCAACGTGTTGATGGTTTAGCCATATTAATGCAGGGTTATGCAAAAGACTTAAGTGATCAAGATATGAAGGATCTCGCGTATTACTTTAGTAACGTAAAAACAGATACCACTCATCAATCACAATAAACGGCAATAGTTTTTAAGGTTATGTCGATGGATACTCAGTATAATTATAAAATCGTTAAGTATTTTATGATCGCTAGTGTTAGTTGGGCGTTCATTGCAATGTTAATTGGTGTTATTTTAGCAGCACAACTTTATTGGCCTGCTCTTAATCTAAATTCTGAATACTTTCAATTTGGTCGTCTTCGTCCATTGCATACTAATGGCGTCATTTTTGGCTTTGTCGTTAATCTTTTAATGGGGACATCCTTTTATATTGTTCAACGCACTTGTAAAACCCCGCTATATAACAATGCCGCTGCTTGGTCTGTCTTTTGGGGATGGCAATTTATCCTTCTTCTCGCCCTTATCACCCTCCCGCTAGGTTTTACTACTTCGAAAGAATACGCTGAACTTGAATGGCCGATTGATATCTTAATTGCTGTTATCTGGGTGATGTACGCCATTGTGTTTTTTATGACCGTTGCCAAACGTACCGTTCATCATATCTTTGTTGCTAACTGGTTTTACGGTGCGTTTATTATTGTTATTGCGATGATTTTTATTGCTAACAACCTCGAATTGCCTGTCACGATGTGGAAGTCCTATTCTATTTACTCTGGGGCTGAAGATGCCATCGTACAATGGTGGTGGGGACATAATGCGGTTGGCTTTTTATTAACTGCAGGCATCATTGGTATGAACTATTACTTCATTCCGAAGGTTGCTGAACGCCCTATTTATTCTTACCGTTTATCTGTTATTCACTTTTGGGGCTTAGTCGGCTTTTATACTTGGGCCGGCACACACCATCTTATTTACTCTTCTGTTCCTGATTGGTTACAAAATCTCGGCATTGTGATGTCGTTAATTCTATGGCTTCCCTCTTGGGGTGGCGCATTTAATAGCATCATGACCTTGCTTAACAACAAGCAGAAACTTAAACACGACTACATTATGTGGTTCTTCTTTTCTGCCATTGTTTACTATGCATTAGCAACTTTTGAAGGACCTCTATTAGCCATTCGCTGGTTTAATATGATTGCTCATAATACCGACTGGATTATAGGGCATGTGCATTCAGGTGCCTTGGGCTGGGTTGGCATGTCTGCCATTGCCGTATTCTATTACTTTATCCCTCGTTTATATGGTCACGAGCAATTGTGGTCAAACCGTTTAGTTAAATGGCATTTCTGGTTTGCGCATATTGGGATTGTACTATATGCCGTTGCACTGTGGATTGCTGGGATCGGACAAGGCTATATGTGGCTTAAAGAAGATTCTAATGGTTCACTTAGCTATAGTTTTGTCGAAGCGATGAACTTCAGTGCACCGTGGATGTTAGTTCGCTTTATCGGTGGCGCGTTGTTTGTACTAGGTATAGTTTTAATGATTTATAACCTATACAGAACGCTAAAACAGCCAAAACCTAGATCGGTTAAGCACCAGAATGCAGCAACAGAAAAGGTAGATACTCATGATTAATAAAGATTTTACCTCATCTGTAGTGATCCTCATTGTTTCAACAACTTTGGTTGCCGCCTTTTCGTTCTTAGTATGGGTACTTCCTACATTTTTTTACCAAGATAAGTTAATTGCAGAATCAAGCGCGAAACCATTAACCGCGTTAGAGGTCGCTGGTCGAGATATTTATATCAGTGAAGGTTGTCATACTTGCCATACCATGATGGTTCGTCCATTAAATGCAGAAATTAAACGTTATGGACGATATAGCCGAGAAAGTGACGATATTTATGAACATCCCAATTTATGGGGTTCAAAACGAACCGGACCAGATCTCACCAATCTTGGTCGGAAATATTCAGATCAATGGCATATCATCCACTTAAGAAATCCTCGCGATGTTGTACCCACTTCAATCATGCCCTCTTATCCTTGGCTCTTTGAGCAAGTGCTCGATGGTGAAGATATTGATGCAAAACTAATAGCGTTACGTAAGCTTGGTGTACCTTACAGTGATAAGGAAATTAAACAGGCACGACTAGAAGTAAATGGTAAAACAAAGGCACAGGCACTAATCGCCTATCTACAAAGTCTGGGACAAGATCAAGGAGTACGACCATGAGTACTTTTTGGAGTGGTTGGGTCATTATCCTAACCCTGATTTTTCTCGCAATTATGATCGTCGTTGTTGCGTACTACTGGAAGAAAAACAGTGCAGCCAACGCTAATCGAACCGTCGATAGCTTTGATGGTATTGATGAAAACGATGCCGGCGTACCAAATCTTTTACTCCTTTCTTATCTTCTTGCTTTCATTATTGCTGCCGTTTTTTTGGTGCTCTATCCTGGCATGGGAAACTGGCAAGGACTTATGAAGTGGCAATCAAGTAGTGAAGCTGCTTCAACCTCTCCCACCTCGTTAGCCAAGCAAATTAGCCAAGTACCTAATGGAGATACATCATTTCAAGCATTAAGTACTTCGCCTGAAGTTGTGGTCGCGGGTCGTGCTTTATTTCAAACACATTGTGCGGCTTGCCATTTAAATCAAGCACAAGGACAACTTCATTTCCCTAATTTAAGTGATGCTGTGTGGCTCTATGGTGGCAGTGATGAGGCGATCCATCATTCGATTGTGAAAGGTCGTAACGGGGTCATGGCTGGTTGGAAAGATATTCTGACTGAAGAAGAAATTGAGAATGTTTCATATTATGTCGCTTCACTTGAAAAAAACCGCATTATCTCAGAGCCAGCGGTCAAGCTTGAACTCGGTAAAACCGTATTTGATGCTAACTGTACGGCTTGTCATGGCAGTAATGCAAAAGGTAATACTGCGATTGGTGCGCCAAATCTAACTGATAATATCTGGCTTCACGATGGCAGCGTTGAAGGTATTATTTCAACGGTAAAATATGGCTTAAACAATCTTATGCCTGCTTTTGAAGAGCAACTCAGCGATAGCGAAATTCAAGCATTAGGTGCTTATATTCGCCATCAAGGTAATAGACAAAACGAGAAACTCGCAACGCTTGATCCGGATATGGTCAGTAAAGGGAAATATCTTGCTTATGCAGGAGATTGTATTGCTTGTCACACTGGTGAAGGCGGCGAACCGTTTGGCGGCGGTTTAGGATTTTTAACGCCATTTGGTACGCTTTATTCAACCAATATTTCAGCACATCCAACCTATGGTATTGGGGATTACACCTACGATGAATTTTATGATGCGCTACATAAGGGTAAAGGCAAACATGGTTACCTTTATCCAGCTATGCCCTACTCGTCTTATCAGTATGTAACAGATGAAGACACCCAAGCACTTTGGGCTTATATGCAATCGCTTAATTTTGTGAATACTCGTAATGAAGAAAACAAGATGATGTTCCCAAGTAATATCCGGTTAGGACTACTTGGCTGGAATATTGCCTTTCTTAATACCGAGCCTTTGCAATACCCAGCCGATGCCACCGAACAATGGAAACGGGGTAAATATTTAACCATGGGATTAGGACACTGTTCGGAATGTCATACTCCACGTAATGTTGCACAAGCCTTGATAGAAAAAGAGCTCTTCCAAGGTAACTTAATTGATGGCTGGAAAGCCCCGAATATTACCGCAACAGAGCTTTATCAAGATCGGTGGGATGTAAAAACGTTAACTGACTTTTTAAAAACTGGTCATTCAGATAAGGGAACCGCATTTGGTGGTATGGCTGAAGTGGTACAAAACAGTACCCGTTTCTTGACAGAACAAGACGTCGCAGCCATTTCGGAATATTTGATCACTGGCGATAAATATAACGAGTTAGATAGATCGGTTCCACAGCTCAACCCACCTGGTTTTGGTGACTTAGTGCCAGCTAATGTTGATATTCAAACCGTTGAACTAAAACCGTTGAGTAGCAACGATCCTGAAAACGAAGCCAAACTATATGGTTTATATGTTCAAACTTGTGGCGCATGCCATGGTAAAGACGGAAAAGGTAGAAAAGGTATCGCCCCTACACTGCTTAACAACGGGATAATCATGCACAGTGATCCTTACGATACCATTGCCGTTACCATTCGTGGATTATCGCCAAACTTCATGGAACAAGACAGTAACTTTATGCCGATGAGTAGCTTTAACTCGGTGATCAGTGATGCCAACCTCGCTAAGTTAATTAGCTTTGTCCGCAATAAGTTAGGTGATAGAACTGTACCTGTGACCCTAGAAGAAGTGGCTGGGGTAAGAAAAGATTTAATTAAAGGTGGCTATGCTGGAAATATACATGCCACAACAACACCAGAACAAAATCAGCCGAATAGCGTAATAGAATAAGCGATTATCTAAATGGAATATAACGCTTCTAATTGGTTAACATACCATCAAGCGTAACAATATTTACAATTAATATGCATTTTCTGTCTGCTTTTTATTGCCTAAGCAAAATTAATAGGTATTATCCAACTTCAATCCTTTGAGTAGAGGCGCGCTGCCTAAAAGTATCCAGATGGAGGGTGACACCTTTGAAGTCTGGGGAAAGGAGTCGGCGCCGAAGTGTTTGTTGTGTCGTCAACAATCGCTGGGTCTGCATTAAATAAGTGCAGAACTGCCATAGTTATTTTGTCTATGGAGCGCTACCCTAAGGGATAAGAAGTATTTTTTCTCCTGAAATTTGTTTCTCTATCCTTTCGGTAGATCTCCACCTAATATAGGTGTTTAAGAGATCCATGAATCTTGTTCAATATTCTGACTCCCTGTTATCTGTAATACCACCCTTGCTGGCTGTTGTTTTAGCTATCACTACACGACGTGTATTGTTATCACTTGGCCTTGGTATTGTTGCTGGCGCAATCCTTTTAAATGATTACAGCCCTTTAGCTGCGCTTCAATACATTATAAATAAGGTTATTGGCCTTGTTTGGTCCGATGGTGCAATTAACCACAGTAACACAGATATGCTTATCTTCATGTTGTTATTGGGAGGCTTGATTAGCCTTATGACAGCTACAGGGGCAACCAAAGCATTTGCCGAATGGGGTGTTCGCCGCTGTAAAGATCGCCGCAGCGCAAATATGCTAACCGGATTAATGGTTTTTGCTTTCTTTATTGATGACTTTTTCCATAGTTTATCAGTCGGTCCAATTTGTCGACCAGTGACAGATCGCTTTAATATTTCACGCGCTAAACTTGCGTATCTACTTGATTCAACAGCTGCACCTGTTGTTGTAATTACTCCAATTTCTTCATGGGGTGCTTACATTATTGCTATTTTAGGCGGTATTTTAGCAACGAATCATATTACAGATATCAGTGCCATTTCATTGTTTGTTCAAATGATCCCAATGAATTTATATGCTGTATTTACGCTACTAATGGTTATCGTTGTTATTTTCTTCCAACTTAATATTGGTCCAATGCGTCAACACGAAGCCTGGGCTGAAGAAGGAAAGCTTTGGGATGAATCAAAAGGTCACCCTAAAGGCCTTGAGATCACAACTGAATCGCAAGGTAAAGGTACTATGTTAGATATGGTACTTCCTATCCTTACACTTACAGTAACAAGCGTTATCTTTATGATCGTTAGTGGTGCTGAAGTACTAAGTGCTAAAGGTGAGGCATTTCACCTTATTTCTGCTTTAGAACATACAGATCTTGGTGCGTCCTTAGTTAACGCCTCATTATGTAGCCTAGCAGTCTCAATTTTATTAGCGCTTCGCTTAAAGCTATCAATGAAAACTTGGCTAACAGCAGCACCTCAAGGTGTAAAAGCAATGCTACCTGCTATCATTATTCTACTATTTGCATGGACTATTGGTACTGTTGTAAGTGATATGCAAACGGGTCAGTATCTTGCGAGTTTAACGAAAGGTGGTTTTCCTAGTGAATTATTACCTGCGCTAGTCTTTGTTCTTTCATGTGGTATGGCATTTGCGACGGGAACAAGCTGGGGAACTTTTGGAATCATGCTACCACTTGCAGGTGATATGGCTGTAGCAACAGATGCTAGCTTATTAATGCCGATGCTATCAGCTGTACTTGCGGGTTCAGTATTTGGTGACCATAGTTCACCTATTTCAAGTACAAGTATCCTATCTTCAACAGGTGCAGGTTGTCACCACATGGATCATGTATTAACTCAGCTCCCATATGCTATTACTGTCGCTTTTGGCGCACTTCTAGGTTACTTAGCTATGGGTATCATGTCTTCAACGCTTGCGGGTATTGCTGTAAGTTCAGTATGGTTCCTTGCGTGTTGTACCGTTCACCTACGCCGAAATAGAAAGTACCAACAACAAGCTGTTACCGCTTAAATATAGAAATTAGAGCACAATAATCTATCTATCCCCGTTCGTTTTAATACTCAATTGCTTTATGCTAAGTATTAATACAACGGGGATTTTTTGTTTAAACGTTAGGAAATAGAATGGAATACTTACATACCATGGTACGAGTGAGCAACTTAGATGCTTCACTGGATTTTTACTGTAACAAGCTTGGTTTGGTAGAAATTCGACGTAAAGAAAGCGAACGTGGGCGTTTTACACTAGTATTTTTAGCGGCACCTAATCAGGCAGAAACAGCAAAAGAAACACAATCGCCTTTATTAGAACTAACTTATAACTGGGATCCAGAATCTTACACTGGTGGTCGTAATTTTGGTCACCTCGCCTTTGCCGTCGATAATATTTACGACTTATGTGCTCATTTACAAAATAATGATGTTGTTATTAATCGCCCACCTCGTGATGGACATATGGCATTTGTACGTTCACCTGATGGTATTTCGATTGAACTGCTACAAAAAGGCGATGCATTAGAAGCAGCTGAACCTTGGGCTTCGATGCAAAACCAAGGTGAATGGTAAGAATAACATTGTATATGTCGGTATTACTTTATTTAAAGAATACCGACCTTTTTATAGCGCTTTAAAGCACAATAATGCCAAGCTGACTTAGTAATTGCTCTTGTTGCCAATCGCAAATTTTTACACCACTCAAATTCACACGTCGAACATCAACCCCCTCTAAATCCACATGGCAAAGATCTGCGTCTTCTACAACGCATTGACGCCACTGCTCAGAGGAAAACTCACAGCGACTTAAGTCAGATCCTTTAAAGGATGTAGCCAACAAATTAGCTCCGTTCCATCGGTTTTCAAACAGCTCGCATTGCTCTAATTTTATGTCTTCGAAATTGCTATAACGTAAATTGCAGCCAGTTATAAATGCAGAGCAAAAGAATGTGTTATGGGTGATATAATTTGCAAAAGAAGCATACTGAAAATCAACACCTTGGAGATTAGATTGTCGCATTTCTATGCCAAAACACTGCGAATTACGAAAACTTGCCATTGACAAATTACACTGCTTAAAACTCGCATCTTTGAGTTTTGAATAGGAAAAATCGCATCCTTTATCATCTCCGACATCAATAAAATTGCAGTTGATAAAACTCGCTTCAACTAAATTTGCGCGTGAGAAATCACAACGATAAAACTGACAATTTTCAAAAATAGCTTCAGACAATTCTTGTTTAGAAAAGCTTTCATCTTGATAGCACTGACCTACAACATGCATACATTATCTCTTCTCATACTCTGCAACTGATCAAAAAAAAGCGCAATTACTGATTGCTCAATAATAGCGCTCTCTCATTCTATTAGAACTTATTATTTAATTACTTATGAACATCGCAGTTCGAAGCTACTGATGATACTTGTTTTACATCTTTAACATCATAAGTATTCTGTAGGCTACGGAAAACAGTCGCATTGTAGTAATCACCATTTTCAATACTGAATGTAATTGAGTAGTTCATACCTGCAACAACTTGCTGTGTTACATGATAAATTTTACCTAGCTGATGCTCACCAGGGATTGCTTTAACGGCGTCTTTTGCTGCTTGTTCCACTTCAGGTGTTATGTCACCTTGTGCCCAACCACCAACTATTGCTTGAGAAAAATTACAACTTTCTTGCATGTTCGCCTCATCCGAAGTTACGTCTTTTGCAGAATTACATGCAACTAATACAATTGAGCTTAAAGCAATGAGTAAAACTTTCTTATTCATCATCAAATCCTAATTCACATTTTCTGTATATATATCAACAGAAAACGTAATTAAGTGCAAATATACTTTATTCGAACAGTGATTTATTACTATAGGTAACAACTTAAAGCAATTATATTTGCATTTTATATAACATACTTACGATAAGATTGCTGATTAATATCTTCAATCTCTACTGTGACGCAAATATCATTATGAAACATTGCCGCCACTTGGTGCAAGATGACTTCAGATAGATTATCTTTTTGCTTTGGATCTCTACCTGGAAGTACCCTTACGGTAATATGAACAAAAGGCTTTTCGGTTGTCCCTGTACGATATAACTCATAAGGTATGGCACGGGTTTTTATATCTTCTTCATCAAAAAGCCCTGAACTAAACGTCGCGTAATGAGTTGTTGCCATTAACTCATTTAAATTAATCTCTGTTTCAAGATCTTTGGCATATTCAATAATGCAATGCGGCACAGCTTATCTCCTATATATGAATAGCTTTCTTAATGACACTAGCATATATAAATAAGATAACTCTTAGTTTGATCAGCTTTTTGATAATAAATACCTTTAATAACTGAGTTCTTTTGCTTTCTGTGATTCCTGTACAAAAATAGCTCTTTTCTGTTACGTTATCTCATTGAACGCAACGATTAAAACGTTAATACTTTTTCTGCATTTAGCGTCCAATCCGCTAAATCATCTAACGATCCAATTTCACAATCTTCAATGAGTAGTGACTCAGACAACCCACGCGCACAACAACAAGTTTTACACAATTTGACCTCGCCCCCTTGTGCAATAAGAATTTCAAGCATTTGTTGAATATCATAGCCTTCTAGCGGATTTTGCTGTTTCATCGCACACATCACAGCATCAGACATTAAGAACAATTTGAGACTTACAGGTTGTTCTTCCTGTTCATTAAGTTTAATTGCTAAGCGTAATGCATTAAAAGGACGCTCAGAGCCATAAGGAGCGTCATTGATAACGATTAAAATAGTTTGCATCTAGTACTCATATAAAAAATAAATCAATTGCCTTTATTGTCACACAAAGTGAGACTAAAGGTATAAAAAACCGAACACTACTTATCAAGAATAGCAATAGTCAATTAATATCACAGTTCACATTTCTATTGTCTTTAGGTCACTGCACGTCTATAAAACATTCAGTTAGTACACATTATTATCTCAAATTCACATTATATGCATATTCTACTATTCTCAGCTCGAATAATTTGGCACATTACCGCCTCAGTTGATTTAACACGTTTATTCATAGCAGCTGAAGTGTACTTAACCTCTAGAACGAGAACATAAAATGAGTCATCGTCTTCAACTAACCCATGCACCATCAGTCCTATTTTTATTCGGTCTTTCTGGTGCCGGTAAATCTTATGTCGGTGATGTCATTGGTGCTCATGACGATTGGTTTGTTTACCATGCAGATGACGATTTAACTGATGAAATGCGTGAAGTTATTGGTGCAAACAAGCCTTTTACTGATGAAATGAGAGATGATTTTTTTATTCGTATCAGTCAAAAAGTAAATCACTTCCGCACTCTTTATCCCCGTGTAGTGGTTACACAAGGCGCTTATAAAAAACAACATCGTGATTTCCTACGCCAAAATATCACAGACATAGATATGATTTATGTCACTGCAACGGATTCATTGATTCACCAACGTTTAGAGTTTCGTATCAATGGTATCTCTAACGAAAGTGCGGACGCTATAAAGCATATTTTTGAAGCACCAGATCATACTGTAAAAACTATTTTTAATTATGAAGGAAAGACTTCTATTATTGAGCAATTAAATCGATTTTATAGCAGAATTCAATAAAAATACGGTAATAAAGACCATAACTTTTATATTTATAAAATTTAACACTGATAGAAAATAGTTACCTACATTTATAACCACCTTGAAACATTTACCCCATCACGTTTCTCATTAATTTTCCTTAACTATATGAACACTTTGGCATAGACTTATATCTTGTATGTCTATGGATTCATATTAGGGTGTCTGTGTGAATGGGTTAAAACCGTATTTTCTTGCCATTTTAGTACCACTGGTCGCTATGGTGACGATTTTAAGTCTCTATTTTTACCAGAAAGACAGTGTTCAACTTGCAGAACATATAAAAGAAAATGAACTTCGTCAGTTAGAGTCTCTTATACAAATTGGTCACTTACACCTCAATACTATCACTGAAGATTTAAACCGCCTCACTTATCAATTACAGCAAGAGCCTCTTCACGAGCCGTTACGGGTATTGGAAAAGGCCAGCGTTCTAAAACAATTTAAGAGTATACTTGTTAACTCAGATCTCTATGACTCCATTCGATTAATTGACTATAAAAACACCCAAGTTCTTCTCCTTAATAAGGTAAAAGATGGCTTTCATATTGATTACAGTAAAGTCATTGAAGAACCACAAGAATTAAGAAATATTGATCATACATTTTCTCTTAATAATAAAGTAAGCTACATTTATAAGCATCGAAATAAAGTATCACTTTATCAACACTTAAAATTAGAATACAGCAATTGGGTTGTGCAGCTAAGTTACCATCAGCTCCCTGTAAGTAACATTGCAAGTAATAAAGAGCGTACAAATTTTATTATCAACAATGATGCAAAATGGATCACACAGCCTTACTTAAACAAATCACTTAACCCATCAGGACATGATAATACGAGTTCTGATGATGTGCTTTTCTCTGTTACTTATCCTTATTTATGGAATGCTGTAAAACGATTAAACAAAGGACAAACGATCATTGGTGATTATCTCTATACTTATACGCCACTGATATTTAGTGATAACAAACTAAATAAGAATATAGATAAAAACACTTCTGAGTGGGTGCTTGTTTCATCATTAAACTTACATAAAGAGCTGAATAATCTTTATTTTTCTAACTTTACTCGAATACGTTTAGCAGCGCTTTACATCACTTTTTTTGTTTTAATTATTAGTTCAGTAATGTTGGCACGACGATTAATTAAACATCGTAAAAATGAACAGTTATTACGCAAGCAACGTGATGATAATCTTAAAAGATATACGGCGATTATTAAAAACAGCGAAGATGGGATTGTAGTACTTAATAAAAATAGAGTTATTACAGCGATTAATGACGCCGCTTTTAAAATACTTAATATTCACTCTCGCGCTTTACAAAAACCATTCATTGGCCTCTTCAATTCTAAACAAATTCAAGATGAACTCACAACCTTGCTTAATACTATTGATCAATTACCTAATACCGAGCATTTAAAGACCCATATAAAACTTAAATATAAACGTTCAAAACATCTAGAAGTCATTGCAACTAAGCAAGTTGATAATATTGAAGATAACATTTTACTTCATATTGCTGATGTGACTTATTGGGTTAATCGTGAGAAGAAGTTACAAGCCTTATCTCGCGCAGCAGAGCAAAGCGCAGAATCCGTTATCATTACCGATAAAAATGGCTTTATACAATATGTAAACACGGCTTATATAAAAATGAGTAATAAGCCTTTAAATCAGCGGTAGCCACAGCTCAATTTGTATTAATGATTATATCGATGATAAAAATGAACAAGATGAACTCATTAGTAAATTAGTTTCAGGGCAATCAATTCGCCATGTTATCACCAAAGAAAAGGATAACAATATAATCTATATAGATTATACCATTTCACCTATTCGCGGTGATGATGGCAACATTTCTAACTACATAGCAACAAGCAAAGACATAACAGACAGAGTCAGTTATGAGAATAGATTACACCGTCTCGCACACTATGACGCATTAACCCAGTTACCTAATAGAACAATGTTTACTCAAGATATTGCTCACAGTATGAAAGAAGCCATTCGGCATAAAGCTCAAATTGCTATCGTGGTGATCGATTTAGAGTTAACCAAACAGCTTCATGAATCCATGAGCAATGAAGACATCGAAAAAATCCTTTTAATTGTCTCAAAAAGGATTAAATCCAATTTACGAGAAACAGATGTTCTAGCCCGTATCGGTAGTGATGAGTTTGGCATCTTAATTAGATCATTTCACGATTTACAGACAATCACGCAAGTGGCTGAACGATTGCTACAAAATACTAATGCCCCATTATCCATCGATAGCCAAGTGCTTTCCATTTCAACTAACATTGGTATTGCATTAAGTTCAGATGCCGAATCAGACCCTAAACTTATACAAAAATACGCACACATCGCGTTATATCGTGCTAAAGGGTTGTCTGGAAGCAACTACTGCTATTTCACTGAATCAATGGAAGCGGAAAACATTCAGCGTTTAATACTTGAGTCTGACCTACGTAAATCCGTTGGTAGTGATCAATATGAATATTTCTATCAACCTAAGGTGAATGCCAATACACACACACTGTGCGGTGTTGAAGCCCTACTGCGTTGGAAGAACAACAAAGGAGAATATCGTTCACCTATTGATGTAATCCCAGTTTTAGAGTCATCCGAGCTTATTATTGATGCTGGGCGTTACCTGATAAATCAAGCTTGCCTTCAATTAAAATCATGGCAAGACAAAGGACACTTCTTTGACGTTGCCATCAATATTTCTGCAAGACAGTTATTAGAAGCTGACTTAGTTGAAACAATAACACAAGCAATTAATAATACAGGCTGTAACCCTCATTACCTTGAACTTGAATTAACAGAAAGCGTACTCATGTGTGATGTTAATTTTGCTTTAAAGCAGCTTAAATCTTTACGTGAACTAGGTATTAAAATTGCTATTGATGATTTCGGCACTGGTTACTCTTCCCTCGCTTATCTTTCGCGCTTTCCTATAAACATTCTAAAAGTCGATAGAGAGTTCATCAAAGATCTACCTTCTAATAAAGACAGTATTATGATTTGTCGTTCTATTATAGAGCTTGCTCATAATCTAAATTTAACAATCGTCGCTGAAGGTGTTGAAACAGAAGATCAACTTAAGTTCTTAGAATCTCTAGGCGTGGAAGAATTACAAGGCTATTATTTTGATAAACCATTACCATTATCAGTTTTTGAGAATAAATATTTAGCCACAAATGAAATAAGACCAACTTTAAGTTGAAAACACGGTTCTCATCATTCCCAATGTGTCTTATTATTATGGTAATAGAATTGTTATGTAGGATGCTTTGATGAGCTTTGATGACCACTTAAATAACTTTATCAAGCAGCGCGATCAATTTGGTGGCACAGTCCAACAACGACAGCAGAAACGTAATAGCTATGTCGTTGTCGATGCAACGGATCAAAGTAAAGCCCGTGAGTCGATGGCTCGTGAACAAGAATTAGCTGCAAAACGTGCTGAATTTGAAACCAAACAACACCATGAACGCGTGAGTGGTCGTTGTGTTTTACCTGATGAAGCACAAACATTAGAAAACAATAAATTACAAGCACGACCGGCAGATCCTAGCCGCATCGCATATATACAACAGCTTAAGAAAGATCTAAAACTCAAAAAATACAGTAACTGATCTTATCTTCATTCATCAAAAGGAAGCTATCTCAATAGCTTCCTTTTTTCTTATTGTAAATAACCAAATAAAATTACAATAAATTTTAGTAGCAATAAAAATAACACAAAAAACAACCACAAATTACAGCATTGAATACTATTAAAGTGTAAAACACTCAGTTTTTTCAAATTTTTATCCAAATAATTCAAAAAATATCTGTTTAAAAAACAACCAATCTTACATTGTGAGAAAATTCCGTTTTTTTTCAATTGCATTCATAATAACTAAAATTTCATTTTAACCTTCGTATTACAGTGCACATTTCGTTATAAATATGTCTCAACTTATTGATTTAGCCAAAAATAATAAGATAAATATATGTTTTATAATAAAATTTAAATTTTAAAGATGATATTTATGTAAATTTTATTTGCAGTTTTAACCTTCGAAAAATAACAACCGTCAACGCATAAAAACAAAACAATTTAATAACAATAAAAGCACCAAAAAGTTACTTAATTTACTTTTTACAGTGGGTATATTCGATATTTTATACAATATCATCACTTAATGCTTAATTGGCTACTACATTATAATTAGAATAGCAATATGGTCAGAATACCTTTTAAACGTTAAAATTAGCATCAAAGAAGTACAATAGAAGATTATCGATGAACACAACTATTCAAATTAATGAGCTCGAATCATTGCTCATAGCAATAATCGTGCTTTTTCTAGGTTACTTTATTAATAGTAAAGTTGCGATTTTAAGAAAATATAACATTCCAGAGCCGATTGTTGGTGGCTTAGTTGTTGCTGTTATTATAACAATTTTTCATTTCCATGGGTTTGATATTAGCTTCAAGCTAAGTATGCAAAACGCATTAATGGAAATGTTTTTCTCAACAGTAGGTCTTGCTGCTAGCTACAAACTTTTAGCTAAAGGAGGATCACGCGTATTCTTATTCCTAGCCTTAGCAACGGTATTCATTGTTATTCAAAATGCTGTTGGTGTTAGCTTGAGTAAGCTACTTGGTCTAGATCCATTACTAGGTCTTGTTGTTGGCTCGATTACATTATCAGGTGGTCATGGTACTGGTGCCGCTTGGGCACATACCTTCTCGACTGACTACGGCATAAATACGCTTGAGTTATCGATGGCTTGTGCAACATTTGGCTTAGTCATGGGGGGTATTATTGGAGGACCTGTCGCACAGCGTCTTATTAATAAATACAACCTAAAATCAGATTTTGGTGAAAGCGGTAATCACCATATTGATCACCCAGATCTTGTAACTTACAGTGATAAAGAAGAGGATCGTATTACTTCTAAGAATACGATTGAAGTGTTATTTATTCTTCTTGTATGTGTTGCTGGCGCATCACATGCTAAAGAGTTTGTTGATGGCTTCGGTATTAACGCACTTCGTATTCCTGAATTTGTTTACGCACTTTTCATTGGTGTCTTCATTACTAACTTTTGTGAAGGAACTAAGTGCTACAAAATCAATAAGGAAACCGTTGATGCTTTAGGTACTATTTCGTTATCCCTATTCCTTGCAATGGCATTGATGAGCCTGCACTTATGGGAATTAATGGATCTCGCATTACCTATGTTGGTGATTCTTGTTGTACAAACCATTGTGCTCGCACTATTTACTTATTTCGTGACTTTCCGCGTAATGGGTAAAAATTACGATGCCGCAATTATTGCTGGTGGTCACTGTGGTTTCGGTATGGGCGCAACACCAACAGCTGTAATGAACATGGGTGCGCTTGTATCGAGAAATGGACCATCACCACAAGCATTTATGGTAGTGCCTATTGTTGGTGCTTTCTTTATTGATATTACTAACCTACTTGTACTCCAGGGCTATATGAGTTTCCTTGGTCACTAATAGTAATCACATTTCATGCTTATAAAGGGGAAAGAGTTGTGCTCTTTCCCTTTTTTATTATTCTTTTAAATACTCAATATTACCTCAATAAAATAACACCATAGTTACATCCTCCCCTCAATTAAAACGCTATTCAAATTCAGTTACACTCTAACTTCCATACTTTCGACTCATTTGTAACAAACAATTTCTAGCCAATTTTAAATTTAAATAATCTTGATAATATTCGCGCACTTTAAAAATCCCATTTAGATATAACATTATCTTTGTTGGCAAAGTGATCTGCTGACATCGTCTTAATTGAGAGAAGTATGAAAAAATTTGATAGAGCAATGCAGATCTTACTTGCTGGATTCTGCATTAATTTGTGTATGGGTATTCTTTACGCATGGAGTGTTTTCAAAAAAGCACTTGTTGTTGATTTAGGCTGGTCAAATGCCGACGCTTCACTACCTTATACTGTTGCTATTATTACCTTCTCATTATCATTATTAGTGGCAGGTATTCTGCAAGACCGTATGGGTCCACGTCGAGTGCTCATCCTTGGCACAGTGATGGTTGGTCTAGGTATGATCATTTCAAGCTTTGCTACCACTCCTATGCTACTGATCGTAACATTCGGTATCTTAACGGGTAGTGGTATCGGTTTTGGCTACGCGTGCCTTAGCCCGTCAGCAATGAAATGGTTCCACCCTTCGAAGAAAGGTCTAGTTAATGGCTTAATTGCAGCAGGCTTTGGTTTAGCAGCTGTATACTTAGCACCGCTAACATCTTTCCTAATTAATGAAGTAGGAATAAACACAAGCTTCTTAATTTTAGGTATTGCAGTACTTATTATTGCAGTACCTCTTGCTTGTACCATTAATAATCCCCCTGCAGGCTATATACCAGAAGTACCTGCTGGCTACGATGTAAATAACAAATCAGGTAATGCAGCAGATCTAAACTGGCGTTCAATGCTAAAAACACCACAGTTTTACTCTCTTTGGGTAATGTATGCATTTGCTTCGGCATCAGGTTTGATGATCATTGGTAACATCACCTCTATTGCAGCCACACAAGCAAACATCGCAGATGCTGCATACCTAGTTGTAATCTTAGCAATATTCAACTCTGGTGGTCGTGTAGCTGCTGGTATCCTATCAGACAAGATCGGTGGCATTAAAACCCTCATGATTGCCTTTATCATGCAAGCAATCAACATGGTAATGTTCGCAACGTTTAAGTCTGACTTTACGTTAATTATTGGTGCAGCAGTTGCAGGTATTGGTTACGGCACACTGCTTGCGGTATTCCCATCAATCATTGCTGATTTCTATGGTTTGAAAAACTATGGTGCAAACTATGGCGTACTTTATACTGCTTGGGGCGTGAGTGGCTTTATTGGTCCTGTCGTAGCGGCTTTCGCTGTTGATACAACAGGTACTTACACACTGGCATATACTGTGTGTTCTATCATGCTTGGTATCGCGGTTGTTCTTTCTTTTGTGACTAAAAAAGTAGATTCAGTCGCACTGGCAGCAAAAGCTACAAACGCATAACGAACTAAAATATACGTAAGAAAGACTCAATTTTTTGAGTCTTTCTTGTTTATAAGACAGTATTTTCCAACTTGCAACAAATTCACAACACTAATTCAATAAATATAAAGATATTAGACTTAAACACTTTATTAACTGATTTCTTGCAATATTAAAATTCAAAATATAACAAAATTTCGAATAATTTAACCACAAGGAGCCACCACCACGTCATTGCATAAAAAATCACACTTATGCATATCCAATATATTGAAACCTCTCACCTTACTACTTACACCGCATTATAATTAACTTTAAACACCCGTTTAAATAAAGCCACCGCACAATAAAAACGCCAATAACCCACTATTATCACCATCCCTAACACTACACTTTTAAAACCAGCCATCATGAATAATTAGTCACATATAGTAATGATTATTATTTTATTCTAATTTTCATCTTGTTAGCTTTTCGTGATCTACATCTTTTCGTTCACTAGACCTTTTGTTTTCTCTTCCTATAATTAACAACTGTTAACATGTTGTTAAAATTATTAACTATTGCATTTTTATTTTCACATCAAGACCAACAAAGGAAGGTACAAATGGCTAATAAATTATCAGTGGTATTTGCGGCGTTAGCCTCTTCAACTGCCCTTTTTGCTGCAAACGCCAATGCTGAAGCTACGTTAGACAAAGTGATGAAACAAGGTTATGTCCAATGTGGCGTAAGTGCTGGTCTACCTGGTTTTTCAAACCCTAATGCAAAAGGTCAATGGGAAGGCCTTGATGTAGAATTCTGTCAAGCCATTGCGGCAGCAACCATAGGCGATAAATCAAAAGTTAAATACATCCCACTGACAGCAAAAGAGCGTTTTACTGCACTACAGTCTGGTGAGATTGATGTTTTATCGCGAAATACTACATGGACACTCCACCGTGATACCTCATTAGGCCTCAACTTTACTGGCGTTAACTATTACGACGGTCAAGGTTTTATGGTTAAAAAAGACATGGGTATAAAAAGCGCTAAAGAATTAGATGGTGCGGCAGTTTGTGTCCAGTCAGGAACGACTACAGAGCTCAACCTTGCCGATTACTTCCGTGTAAATGGTATGACTTATAAGCCAGTTGTATTTGATACAGCGCCTCAAACATCTAAAGGTTTTGATTCTGGTCGTTGTGACGTATTAACAACGGATCAATCTGGACTATACGCTCTGCGTTTAAACTTAAAAGATCCTAATTCAGCTGTTGTACTACCAGAAATTATTTCTAAAGAACCTTTAGGCCCTGTCGTTCGTCAAGGTGATGACCAATGGTTCAACGTCGTTCGCTGGACGCTCTTCACTATGATCAATGCTGAAGAATTCAATGTGACTTCTGCTAACGTTGATAAATTAGCGAAAGAATCGAAAGATCCAAATATCCGTCGTCTTATTGGTTTAGATGGACCAAAAGGTAAAGGTTTAGGACTTAAAGATGATTGGGGTTACCAGATTATCAAACAAGTGGGTAACTACGGTGAGAGCTTTGAGCGTACTGTCGGTGAAGGCTCACCACTTAAAATTAAACGTGGTTTAAATGCACTTTGGACTAACGGTGGTATCCAATACGCACCACCAATTCGTTAATTTCACGCATAGATATTTATTTAAAGAAACATAGTACAACGTAGCACTATATAGGGATTCGGTAACGGGTCCCTACTTTTACATCTCAATAGGAACTGAGGTTGTTGTATGGCTCCTACACCACATACATCGGATGTATCTAATCCAAAGTCCAAACAGAATATTTTTTATAACCCTACTTTTAGGGCTGTTATTTTTCAACTTATCGCTGTTATTGGGCTAGTCTTCTTTTTTTACTCAATCGTAAATAATGCCCTTACCAATTTAGAGTCACGAGGTATCTCGACAGGCTTTGATTTTCTTAGCCAAGAAGCGGGATTTGGTATTGGTTTAACACTGATTGATTACGACGAAACTTACACTTATGGGCGAACTTTTGTTGTTGGATTATTAAATACTGCGTTAGTCGCGGTATTGGGTATTATCCTTGCAACAATCATCGGCTTTATCATGGGCATAGCTCGTCTATCTTCAAATTGGTTAATCAGCCGTTTAGCCGCTGTTTATATTGAAGTATTTCGTAATATCCCACTCTTACTGCAAATCTTTTTTTGGTATTTTGCGGTACTACAAGCACTACCTTCGCCACGACAAAGTGTCAGTTTGGGTGAAGCCATCTTTCTTAATGTTCGTGGATTATCGATCCCAAGTCCTATCTACGGTTCGGGCTCAGAAATTATCGGCTGGTGTTTAGCTATTGCGGTGATGTTATCGATTATTTTCTATCGTTACGCTAAAACGAAACAACAACAAACAGGACAACAACTGCCAGTTTTATACACTGTTGCTGGACTTGTTTTAGGTTTACCTTTGGTCGCATTTTTCGTCACAGGCATGCCTATCACACTAGAATATCCAGAGCTCAAAGGCTTTAATTTCAAAGGTGGTATCACCATCTTGCCAGAGCTGGCAGCCTTGTTACTGGCATTAAGTATTTACACAGCTTCTTTTATCGCAGAAATTGTACGATCTGGTATCAACGCGGTTAGCCATGGGCAAACAGAAGCAGCCGAAGCATTGGGTTTATCCAAAAGTAAAACGTTACGTCTTGTAGTGGTGCCGCAAGCACTACGTATCATTATTCCCCCACTCACGAGCCAATACTTAAACCTCACTAAAAACTCATCGCTTGCGATGGCAATTGGTTATCCAGATCTTGTATCAGTCTTTGCTGGCACAACCCTAAACCAAACAGGACAAGCGATTGAAATCATTGCTATGACTATGGCGGTGTACTTAACACTCAGTTTATTAACTTCGTTATTGATGAATATCTATAACAAAAAAGTTGCATTGGTAGAGAGGTAACACGATGAAGAAGCATGAATTTCTACCAGACTTGCCTCCACCAGCAAACACTGTTGGTATAATTGGTTGGCTACGAACGAACTTGTTTTCATCAATTACTAACAGTATTGCAACTCTTCTACTGGGCTATTTTGCTGTACTTGGGATCTGGTACACCATTGATTGGGCATTTATTAATGCTGATTGGTCTGGCGTCAGCCGTGATGCCTGTACCAGCAGCGGTGCTTGCTGGACATTTATCAACGTACGCTTTGATCAGTTTATGTATGGCTTCTATCCAACAGAAGAGTTATGGCGACCACAATTATTCTACGCCACATTAGCTATTTTCATTGGCTTGTTGGCCTACGAAAAAACACCGTACCGTGGTTGGATTTGGTTGTTCTTCGTTAACATCTACCCATTTATCGCAGGTTTCTTACTTTACGGTGGCGTATTTGGCCTACCTATTGTAGAAACTCACCTTTGGGGTGGATTATTAATTACCTTAATCATTGCCATTGTTGGTATTGTCGTCTCACTTCCTATCGGTGTCGTATTAGCCTTAGGTCGACGCTCTGAAATGCCAATTATCCGTAGTATTTGTACGGTATACATTGAGTTATGGCGGGGAGTACCACTCATCACCGTACTCTTTATGGCATCAGTGATGTTGCCACTATTTCTATCATCAGAAATGGAAACCAATAAATTGATCCGCGCCTTAATGGGTGTTGTGATGTTCAGTGCCGCTTACATGGCAGAGGTAATACGAGGTGGCTTACAAGCGATCCCTAAAGGACAATATGAAGCAGCTGACGCACTTGGGCTCACCTATTGGAAAAAGATGTACCTCATTGTACTGCCACAAGCGCTGAAAATTACTATCCCATCGATTGTGAATACTTTTATTGGCTTGTTTAAAGATACCAGCCTTGTTCTCATCATCGGTATGTTTGATGTGCTTGGTATTGGACAAGCAGCGACGACCGATCCTGAATGGTTAGGCTTTGCAACCGAGAGCTATGTATTCGTTGCACTAGTCTTCTGGATCTTCTGTTTTGGGATGTCGCGTTACAGTATTTATTTAGAAAACAAACTACACACTGGGCACAAACGTTAGCAAGGACAGCATTATGACGAGTAGTACTTCAAAACCTAATACGGATAACACAAGCTCTGATCTTATGATCCAGCTAACTGATGTGAATAAATGGTATGGTCAATTCCATGTCCTGAAAAATATTAACTTGCAAGTAAAGAAAGGCGAGAAGATCGTAATTTGTGGTCCTTCAGGATCAGGTAAATCAACCATGATCAGATGTATTAACAGCCTAGAAGAACACCAAAAAGGACAAATTATTGTTGGTGGTACAGAGCTAACTGATGATTTGAAAAATATCGAGTTGGTACGAAAGGAAGTCGGCATGTGTTTCCAGCACTTCAACCTCTTCCCTCATCTAACGGTATTAGAAAATTGTACCCTTGCTCCTATTTGGGTAAAGAAAATGCCAAAGAAAGAAGCAGAAGCTTTAGCGATGAAGTACCTTGAGCGTGTTCAAATTACCGATCAAGCAAATAAATTCCCAGGACAACTTTCTGGTGGCCAGCAACAACGTGTTGCTATCGCTCGCTCACTTTGTATGAACCCGCAAGTTATGCTTTTTGATGAGCCTACATCAGCACTCGATCCTGAAATGGTTAGAGAAGTGCTTGATGTAATGGTCGAGTTAGCAAATGAAGGCATGACGATGCTTTGTGTGACTCACGAAATGGGTTTTGCACGACAAGTCGCTGATCGGGTTATATTCATGGATCAAGGTGAAATCATTGAAGAAAATAATCCTCATGACTTCTTTGATAATCCAAAATCTGATCGTACTCAACTGTTCTTAAGCCAAATATTACATTAATTCGTATAATTTGAATGTTTCAAAGAAAACAATTGATTAGTACTACAGATCATCGTTACTTTGAAACATTTACTTACACATTAATCTGACTTTCATCGCTACGGTTAAGTAATATACGAGCTAAGTGATGATAACGTGCTTCAGTACAAATATTTTGATGTTGAGTGCTTAGTTAAACTTGCTTTTATGGTAATTTAGCCTCATATATAAATTAATAGTCTCAATATAACTACCCTAAGGGGATTTTTATGAACGATCGTATAGTTAATCGTGACGGTGGTTACGAAGGCTTACTATCTACCAACAAGGTTTTACGTAACACCTACTTCCTACTTTCGTTAACTTTGTTATTTTCTGCAGGTATTGCAGGTGTAGCGATGGCAATGAATGTACCGCCAGTACACTGGATTGTATTACTTGTAGGTTTCTATGGTTTAATTTTCTTAACTGAACGTAACCGTGATAGTAGCTTAGGTTTAGTTTTCGTCTTCGCACTGACTGGATTTATGGGTTATACCTTAGGTCCAATTCTAAACATGTATGTTGGCGCGGGTATGGGGGATGTTGTAATGACAGCCCTAGGTGGTACAGCGGTAACTTTCCTTGGCTGTTCAGCTTACGCACTAACAACTAAACGTGACCTATCGTTCTTAAACGGTATGTTAATGGCAGGCTTTATCGCAATTCTTGTTGCAGTGGTTGCTAATATCTTCTTGAAGATGCCAATGCTGTCACTTGCTATTAGCGGTATGTTTGTTCTGTTCTCATCAGCTGCAATCTTACTGACTACACAGTCAATTGTACGTGGTGGTGAAACAAATTACATTTCAGCAACAGTAACGTTGTACGTATCAATCTACAACCTGTTCCTAAGTTTGCTGCAAATTCTTGGTGTTATCAACAGCGATAATAACTAATATCAACCGCTATTCTAATGCTAAATGCCCGCTATCTTGCGGGCATTTTTATATCAGAAATAGTCAAATACATGAACATAGTGAACAGTTTTACTTGCAGCACCGTACCACACTCACTATGCTTTGAGCCGTAATGAATACCGAGGCTCACCATGCTTGAATTTAATAAAAAAGAAATCGAAACAGATGCACAAGGCTATCTGAAAAATGTTAGTGACTGGTGTGAAGAACTTGTCCCTTTACTTGCAGAAGAAGAAGAAATTGATCTTTCTGCTGCGCACTGGGAAGTGATCCATTTTGTACGCGAATTTTATTTAGAATTTAATACATCACCGGCTGTCCGTATGTTGGTTAAAGCAATGGCGAAAAAATACGGCGAAGAAAAAGGAAATTCTCGTTATCTTTATCGCCTATTCCCTAAAGGGCCAGCAAAACAAGCAACAAAATTAGCAGGGTTACCGAAACCAGTAAAATGTATTTAATTCACTACTGTTACTAATCCTCTGTGGTCACAGGGTACGCGTTTACTTGGTATCTTGTGACCCTCTGTTATTGACAACATTGCTACTTAATCGTAAATCCATCAACATGCCGCCATTCCAACTCTTCCGTTGTTATTGACTTAACATCAGCGAGCTTTACCCCACTCCCTAACCAAAGTAATAACGCATCTATATTTTCTTTTTCACCACAAGCTAAAATTTCCACACTGCCATCAGGTAGGTTTTTCGCATAACCTTTTAAACTGTATTTCAACCCTTCATGAGCGGTGTGAAAACGAAAGCCCACCCCTTGCACACGGCCTGTAACATTCGCTCTTATACATAACTGTGACATTCATCACCTCAAGTTCTAAGTAATTTTGCCGATGTATATATAGTTCCACCACCAATGTTATCTCGCAACCACTTATCTATGCTAATTAGGATGTAAGTATGAAAGAAGTCGCTTTTCGATGGATCGATAAATACCTTATACATTTAAAAATTACAGAAAAATTTTACTTACTTTTTCTTCTTCCGTTTGCCGCTATTATCTTTGTTAGTGCTATTTTAGTTGATGCCGCCTCTCAACAACGCTTAGAAATAACACAGCAACAACTAAAACTGACCGCTAACATCTTCCAACAACAAAATATCTCTTCTACGGATGCTGCAATTTTACTGCAAAATAGCGCAATAAAAGTGACAAATTCATCATCAGATTCTGTATTAGTGAGTGGCCAAAATTATAGTTTACAAGCTGTCACACAGACTGGATTATTTGATTATTTATCAACAACACAATTAGTTATAACTGGTATTCTACTCGTTATTATTCTTGCTTCTGTGTACTACATCATGACCTTCATTGGCGGTGCGATGTTTAATATGCAAAAAGCACTACAAAGTTTAGCCGACGGCGATCTAACGAACCGATTAAATTTCTTTCCTGTTCGAGATGAATTTAGCCTGATTGCTATCACAATTGATAAAGTCGCAGAACGTGAACAACAGTTAGTACTCGCAACACAACAAGCTGTAGCGCTTATGCAACAAATAAGTGTGGATTTACATCGTCGCAGTGATAACAGTGGTGATTTATCACAATCTCAACAAAGTCATTTAGATTCACTCGCAAGTGCGACTGAAGAAATGGCAAGCTCAATTCGTGAAGTTGCTACCCACGCCCACGAAACATCACTGCAAACTCAAGAAGCACAATCGGTGAGTGAAAATGGTCGTGTAAAAGTAAGTGAGACAAAAAATGCCATTTCAATTCTTTCTAATGAAATTAATTCCGCCGCTCAAGCAGTATCTGCGTTAGATAGCAATGCGGCAAAAATTGATGACGTTGTCACAACCATTAATGGTATTTCAGAGCAAACTAACCTGCTTGCACTAAACGCAGCAATTGAAGCTGCACGTGCGGGTGAGCAAGGGCGTGGTTTTGCCGTGGTTGCAGATGAAGTACGTACCCTTGCTGGGCGCACCCAAAGTGCTACTGTTGAAATTCAGCAAATGATTGAGTCACTACAACAAAATAGCCAACAGCTAATTGCAGTTATGAAAAACACCGTTGATAACGCCATTAACAGTGAACAATTAATGGATTCTGTTGATAGCGAAATTGGCCAAATTAACGAACGTAACCAAGGGATCTCTGATCGTAGTTCTGAGATAGCAGCGGCTGCAGAACAACAAGGTGCTGTTGCTGAAAATATCGCAAGCAGCGTTGAACAGGTTCGTACCCAATCCAGCCAGATAGCACAGATGATCAGTGAATCTAGTAATGAGATTGAACAACTGAGCCAGCAAGCACAAACCCTTGAACAGTTAATGAGTGGTTTAAAAGCTTCATAACCAGTTCCATTTCTTAAATCCCCTTTTATGCCGCTATCTTGTTTGTATCCGATAAGATAGCGGCTTTTTCATTTGATTTTATATGCCTAGCGAAAGATAATACGCCCCCACTCGAATTCCATACTGGGCATGTTCATGACAGCTTCTATTTATTTGGTAAAAGGCCGCGAAAAATCACTACGTCGTCGCCACCCTTGGGTTTTCTCTCGCGGTATTGATCGCATTGAAGGTAAACCAGGCTTAGGCGAAACCGTCGATATTTACGACAACAAAGGCGAATGGTTAGCAAAAGGCGCTTATTCACCACAATCACAAATTCGCGTTCGCGTATGGAGTTTTGAGAAAAACGAAAATATCGACGTTAACTTCTTTATTAAACGTCTAAACCAAGCACAAGGTTTGCGTGATATTTTAGCTGCGCGTGATGGTTTAACTGGTTATCGTTTAATTGCAGCAGAATCTGATGGCCTACCGGGCATTACGATTGACCGCTACCAAAACTTTTTAGTTTGTCAGTTACTCAGTGCTGGTGCTGAAGCACAACGTGATGTACTGATTGAAGCACTTCAACACTGCTACCCAGACTGCAGCATCTACGAACGTTCTGATGTTTCTGTTCGTAAAAAAGAAGGCTTGAAACAACGTACAGGCGTTCTTCATGGTGAAGAGCCACCTAAATTTGTAATGATTGAAGAAAACGGCGTTAAAATTAACGTTGATATCGTTGGTGGCCATAAAACAGGTTTCTACCTTGACCAACGTGACAGCCGTGAAGCTTCGGTTAAATACGTTAACGGCAAACGTGTCCTTAACTGTTTCTGCTACACCGGTGGTTTCGGTCTTTATGCACTGAAAGGCGGCGCTAAAGAAGTGGTTAACGTTGATGTGTCTCAGCACGCGCTGGATACTGCATTACAAAATGCACAAGACAACGGCTTTCCTGTTGAAAATGCTCAATTCTTAAATGCTGATGTCTTTAAACTGCTACGTGAGTACCGTGATCGTGGCGAGCTATTTGATGTTGTTATCATGGATCCACCAAAGTTTGCTGAATCTAAATCTCAGCTTGTTGGAGCATGCCGTGGTTACAAAGACATCAATATGTTAGCAATGCAGATTCTTAAACCTGGTGGTACACTGCTCACCTACTCTTGCTCTGGTTTGATGGATAACGGTTTATTCCAAAAAATCATTGCCGATGCTGCACTTGATGCTAAACGTGATGTTCAATTTATTGAGCGCTTTAGCCAAGCGGCTGATCATCCATTAGATAGTGCCTATCCAGAAGGTTTCTACCTAAAAGGATTCGCGTGTTACGTTAAGTAATCACCAAATTAGCACTAATTAATACCTAATTTAACGAAAGCCCAATGAACATAATTCATTGGGCTTTTTATTTTTTATCTGTCTATATGCTTAATTACAAACAGACATTATTTGTCATTGGTATTAATAAAAGAATACAATATGAAAATACCAATAGCGTATTTTGCTATCGACAAATACAAGGAATTAACATGAAACTTCGTACAGCACTTTTAACTCTAGCCGTCTGTGGTGTGAGCTTCTCATCTTTTGCTAACGTTTCACTTACTCTACCCGACTCAGCTGATCTTGTGCTTGTTAATGGATCAAAAGCAGAAGGCAACGGCCCGCTTTCATTGAAAGATGGTGATAACCAAATCGCTTTTCGCTACGAAACTAACTACCGTGAAAACGGCGATACTCACCTATTCAAATCTGAAGTTGTAATCGTCACTTTCGATGGTACAGATGCAAATTACACATTAAACCTGCCTAAAATTCATAGCCAATATGAAGCTAGAACATTTAACAAGCAACCAAATGTTGTGATAACAGACAAGCAAAAGAATAATATCGCCATTAAGCAAGACGTATTAATCAAAAATGGTGTTCAAATTGGACGAGATTTTCAGCAAGAAATCGCTAAGTATAATTTAAGCAACGCACCGGCTGCTCTAGCCACTGCTATTTCAGTTTCTGTACCTCAAGTACAACAAATTGCTGTCGAAAAAAGTGGAGAAGTCGATCAAGCCTACGTAACCAAGATGCTTAATTACTGGTACAAAAAAGCAGACAAAGCTACACAAGAACAATTCAAATCAGCTATTAACAAATAAGTAATTTATAAAATTAAACCTAATCAATAGGATAGCTTACAACTTGTAGCTATCCTACATATTGCATTATAAAATCACTGCGCAAAAAAAGCACTTACCCACCACTCATCCGACCACATTAAAGCCCTAAATACTGTTGAAGACTTGCTTCTAATTCAATAAAAGCATTTTTATTTACATTTTATTTACATCTTTCCGAGAGCATGTCTGAAGATCAATACATCGCATCGTGCAAATTTAGCTGTCAGCATTATAGTTTTTTTACGGCACTCAAAAAGATTCATACAAGAATAACGGACAAACTGAGTGTTGCTTATTTTACTGAAACTAAAAGGATACCTAATGGATAATGGTAAACATGGAACGATGAGGAAAGGGATTTTCACTCTTAGTACTCTAACTATGTCATGCTTATTTGCATTCAACGCGCAAGCTGCTGTTGATTGTACTGACCTTACAGAATGGAAAAGTGATAGCGTTTATACTGGCGGCGCTCAAGTCCAACAGGCAGGTGTTGCTTATAAAGCTAATTACTGGACACAGAATAACTCACCGAAAGACAACAACGGTCCGTATTCACAATGGGTTCAACTCGATCTTTGTTCTGGTGGCGAGCCACCTATCGACCCACCAATTGATCCAGTGGAAAATGCGGCACCTACAGCAAGTATTACTGCGCCAACAGCGACAACTGCTATTACAACAGGTGAAACTGTTCTAATCAAAGCAAATGCAACCGACACTGACGGTACTATTACTAAGGTTGACTTCCTAGTCGACGGGCAAGTTGTTGGTTCAACAACAACAGCACCATACGAGTTTTCATGGACAGCAACAGAAGGCGTACATAGCCTTTCAGCGATGGCTTACGATGATAAAAATGCAGCAAGTAGCCAAGCAAGTGTTAGCGTTGATGTCGCACCTGAAGGACCAGTTAACGAAGCGCCTACCGTTTCGGTTGCTGTTTCAGCGACAAGTGTTGAGTTAGGTGAAGTTGTTACTATTACTGCTGACGCAGCAGATACTGATGGTACGGTAGAAAAAGTTGATTTCTACGTAAATGGCGCACTGGTTGGCACCGCAGCTACAGCCCCTTATGCTCTTGAATACACAACGGTTCAAGCAGGCAATGCAAAAATCTTTGCTCGTGCAACTGATGACCAAAACAAAACATCTGATTCAGCCGTAAGCTCTGTTGCAGTTAATGGCGCTGTTGTATCAAATGGTTGTCGTCCTGACGGTTTATACCAAACTGAAGGCGTAAATGTGCCTTACTGTTCAATCTATGATGAAGATGGCCGTGAAATGATGGGTGCTGATCACCCTCGTCGTGTTATTGGTTACTTTACTAGCTGGCGTGCAGGCGATGATCCTCAAAGCAGCTACTTAGTTAACGATATTCCATGGGAACAGTTAACTCACATTAACTACGCATTCGTGAGTATTGGTGAAGACGGTAAAGTTAATATCGGTGACACATCAGATCCAAGTAATGCCGCTGTAGGTATGGAATGGGATGGTGTTGAAATCGATCCAGCACTTGGCTTTAAAGGTCACTTCGGTGCACTTGCAACAGCAAAAGCGAAACACGATGTTAAAACATTAATCTCCATCGGTGGCTGGGCTGAAACAGGTGGTCACTTTGGCACAGATGGTGGCCGTGCAGCTGATGGTGGCTTCTACACTATGACAACAAATGCTGATGGTTCTATTAACCATGCTGGCATTGAGAAATTCGCCACATCTGCTGTTGAAATGCTACGTAAGTACAAGTTCGATGGTCTAGATATTGATTACGAATACCCAACGTCTATGGCGGGTGCAGGTAATCCATACGATAAAGAGTTCATGGAACCGCGTCGTCCATACCTATGGGCTTCTTACCAAGAACTAATGAAAGTACTTCGTGAAAAACTGGATGTTGCTTCTGCAGAAGATGGCATTCACTACATGCTTACGATTGCTGCACCATCATCTGGTTACCTACTACGTGGTATGGAAACATTTGATGTAACGAAATACTTAGATTATGTAAACATCATGTCTTACGACTTACACGGTGCTTGGAACGACCACGTTGGTCATAATGCTGCGCTATTTGATACCGGTAAAGATTCAGAATTAGCACAGTGGAACGTATACGGCACTGCAGCATACGGTGGTATTGGTTACCTTAATACTGACTGGGCTTACCACTACTTCCGTGGTTCAATGCCTGCTGGTCGTATCAATATCGGTGTTCCATACTACACCCGTGGTTGGCAAGATGTTAAAGGTGGCGATAACGGTCTATGGGGTCGTGCAGCACTACCTAACCAGTCTGAGTGTCAGGCAGGTACAGGTGAAGGCGAGAAGAACAACTGTGGCTACGGTGCTATCGGTATCGACAACATGTGGCACGATCTTGATCCAGATGGTAAAGAAATGGGTGCCGGCTCTAACCCAATGTGGCACGCGAAAAACCTTGAGCAAGGTATCTTTGGTTCTTACACAGCCGCTTATGGCTTAGATCCTGTTAATGATCCACAAGATAAACTTGTTGGTTCGTATACCCGTAATTATGATGATATCGCTGTTGCACCATGGCTATGGAATGCAGAGAAAAGCGTATTTATCTCTACAGAAGATAAAGCATCGGTTAGCGTGAAAGCTGACTACGTAATCGATAAAGAAATCGGTGGTATCATGTTCTGGGAGCTTGCTGGCGACTATAACTGTTACTTATTCGATGCAAACGGTAAGCGTACTAACACTATTGACGCAACTGAAAAGGCATGTGCTTCTGGTAACGGTGAGTACCACATGGGTAATGCGATGACGAAAGCTATCTACGATAAGTTTAAGTCAGCAACTCCATACGGTAATACAATCGCAACAGGTGCAATCCCAACTCAAGCAATTGATATTGCAGTTAACGTTAGCGGCTTCAAAGTTGGTGACCAAAACTACCCTATCAACCCAACTGTAACCTTTACCAATAACACAGGTACTGATTTACCAGGTGGAACTGAATTCCAGTTTGATATTCCAGTATCTGCACCAGATAACGCGAAAGATCAATCTGGTGGTGGCCTGAAAGTCATCTCATCTGGTCATACTCGTGGTGATAACATTGGTGGCCTAGACGGAACAATGCACCGTGTTGCCTTTACTCTGCCTAAGTGGAAAACACTACCAGCAGGTGAAAGCTACGAGTTAGACTTTATTTACTACCTACCAATCTCAGGTCCTGCTAACTACTCAGTGAATGTTGATGGTAATGAGTATGCGTTTAAGTTTGAGCAACCAAGCCTACCTATCGGTGATTTAAATGCCGGTGGTGGTAATAACGGTGGCGGCGATTCGGGTGGTAATAATGGCAGCTGTGATTCAGATGGACTAACGACTTACCCTAACTGGCCTCAGACTGATTGGCAAGGTACACCAACTCATGCTGGTAGCGGCGATGAAATCATCCATGATGGTGCAGTGTACAAAGCTAACTGGTGGACATCATCAGTACCTGGAAGTGACGGTAGCTGGACTAAGGTTTGTAATATCTAAATCAACCTCTTATTAAAGCCCTAAAAGCAGGTAGTTCGCTACCTGCTTTTTTTATTCGCTAAAATCTAGAAAAATAGGCATTTACACAGATACAATCGTTTACATGGTTATTTTTCGCACGAAAATTAATTTTTTCTAAAAAAACTATTATTTTTATCTTGGCGAAAACGATTTTTAATTTTAGTTTTTTAAAACAGTTACTTAGCAATCGTTCAACGCCTAAATTTGAAAATTACACATTCCAGATAAAACTGATCTCTATAAATATAATTAAATGCTGTTCTTTTTTATAACACACTGTTATTTAATATTTAAGTTTTGCTATTTATAAAACAAATGCTGCTTAACCTATCCTGGATAGGTATGGCCTTACATTCCCACTACCTATTAATTCGTTATTTTTATGCTAAAGTTCAACCCTCCACACTTCCCCGTAAGCGTTGTTCGATGGTAGTACTGACTCAATGAAAAAAACGATATGTCTAATAATTCTGATCATGTGTTCTTTGTCATTTCAAACCTCAGCACAAGCTCTCCACACTGAAAGAAAGAATACTGATATCGTTGTAGATTATGTTTACCAAAAAGCACATTTGAAAAACAAAATTAACTACGACGTATTTAAACAAGCTTTCATTGCGTATAACAAAACCAAAGGCAAAAAAAAGTCGTTACTAACAATCATTGATTATAGTAAACCATCAACACAAAAAAGATTTTATGTAATTGATTTGAAAAGAAACAAATTACTTTACAAAACATACGTATCACATGGAATGAATAGCGGTCTGCTTAAGGCCGATGAGTTTTCTAATAAAGTAAATTCTCACAAGACATCACTGGGTACATTTTTAACCGAATCGACTTATATCGGTGGAAATGGTTATTCTCTTAAACTAAATGGTTTAACTCGTGGTAAAAATGACAATGCACTAAAACGCTATATCGTTATTCATGGTGCAAAATATGTTTCTGAAAAATTTATTAAACGTAATGGTTATTTAGGTCGAAGCTGGGGCTGTCCAGCACTACCTGAAGCAATTGCAAAGAAAATTATTGATACTATCAAAGGCGGTAGTGTTATTTTTGCTTACGCTTAATAAAATCTAAAATTAGAATACTGTTAGTATTTAGCTTAAAAAGTTAAATGCTAGCAGTTTTTTTTGCCTGATTATTACTGCTTTAAATTTATCTTTATAACTCAATCAATTATTAATCTTGGATTCATTTACTATCACTATAATAGTTTTATTTAGCGAGGTAATTATGAAACGGTCACTGATTATTATTGATTTCATAAATGATATTGTTGACTCCCAAGGTAAGATTCCTAGTTGTGCTCAACAAGTCATAGTTAACAGTACGATTGAACATGCTAACCGTGCAATCTCATGGGCTCGTGAAAACGACATTCCCTGTATTTTTGTCAAAGTTGGCTTTCAAAGTAATTATATCGATCTTCCTCGACACTCCCCTATTTTCGGTAAAGTAGATACAATTGGTGCATTAAATCTCAATGATTGGGGTACACAATTTCATCAAGATCTCGCCATTGATAAAAATGATCTGGTGATCTGTAAGCCACGTGTTAATCCATTTCATAACACCCAATTGGATAGCGTATTAAGCGCAAACAATATCACTGATATTTATTTATGTGGAGTAAGTACTACGTGGGCGATTCAGTCTGCAGTAAGAGATGCTCACGACCGAGATTATCAAGTACATATCATTTCAGATGCATGTGCCGCAGCGACAGAAGAAGAACACAAAAACTCATTAACAATGTTATCTCGTTTAGCAACATTACATAAATCAAATGAGCTGAATGCATAAGACTTATTATTATCGAAATAAAACCGCATCCCTTTTTATTGGCTTTAATTAAAAATCTCAACAAAAGAAAATGCGGTTCATTTAGTTAATGACTAGATATCGTCTTCCCAAGGCATCTCAGGAAGCGCTGCTAAGTTTTCGCTATAACGCTTGAGATCAAATTTACCGTCGTTTTTCATAACATCGAAAACTTCAATGGATAATGCACACGCCATCATTTGAATTGCTTCATCTCGTGGTGTACCAGTCATCACAAGACGCATCAGCGTTTCTTTAACAACTAACGGCTCACCGTCAGCAAGTTGATTTTCAACCGTCTCAACAAGCATATCGCCTGTCATGATATCTTCGTTTTCCATTCTTTATACTAGCCTATCTAAAATTTGGACATATTCTAGCTTAACTCGTTAGGTAATAGCTAACCTAGACCATTAAGCTACACAATATGTTTAATCATTAACCTTAAGCAATGATAACAAGGCAGGTGTTGCCTCTTTCATTGATGTAAACGAATGCTGAGCGTGAGCGGGTAACTTCATATTATGACTATTTACAAAAACCGCATGAATATTAGCACTCAGTGCTGACATTAACCCAGTACGGCTATCTTCTACTGCAACCGCGTTTTCAGGCAGAACATTCATTGTTTTACAGGCTTGTAAATATACATCTGGCGCAGGTTTATTACTCGCCACTTCATAACCACTAAATACATGCTCAAAGAGTGAGAGCCAGCCATGTTGCGCCAAAACACCTTGCACGTAATCTTTTGGAGCTCCTGTAACGACAGCCATCGGGACTTTACCCGATAAGGTTTTTAGCAATTCATCGACGCCAGGCATCGGTGGTATGCCTTTTTCAATGATCATCGTCTCTGTTAATGCTTCCATCTCTTCAATCATTACCATTTCCGTTACCGGTATATTATATTGAGAGATAAAGTGCTCTGCGATCTGAGGCCAAGTAACACCAGCGTACTGAGACATGAAGGTATCAGTACTCAATTCTACGCCATGGTTAGCTAAATACTGACTCCAATTCACAGCATGAAAGCGTTCAGAGTCAACGAGTGTCCCATCAAAATCAAAAAAAATCGTTTGCATGTACTACCTGAAAAATAAGAATAACTCTTACTTTATAGCACGACTATGATTATCCATGTAGCTTGGTGGTTAAACATACGCAGGAATCGTACAAACTTCATTCTGTTCAAGTAATCTCATTGCCTGTTCAATTTCAACAGCAGGGCTAAAATAGAAACCTTGTATATAATGGCAGCCCATTTTAGATAAAATACGGACTTGAGCTTCAGATTCAACGCCTTCAGCAACAACATCTAAGTTTAGCTTTCGGCTCATATCCATAACAAGAGAAATTAAAATTTGGCTTTCAACACTATGTTCTATATCAATAATGAAACTTCTATCAATTTTAATGACATTTGGTTTATTGGCGATAATAGCTGACATTGATGAATAACCTGTGCCAAAATCATCAATCGCAATAGATATCCCTTTTTGAGAAAATTCAGATAATAATTCTAAAATATTATTACCTTCATCTAATGCTGCTGATTCGGTTATTTCAATCATGATTTTATCAAACGGTAAGTTATATCGTTCAATAATATCGTAGATATATTTTTGATCACAGTTTGAGAATTCACGAACAGAACGATTTATAGATATACAAATATCAGTAAACCCCTGCTGACGCATATCTGCAAGATCACAACACGCTTTATCAAAAACTATTTTACCCAGATCACCAATCAGGCCATATTTCTCTGCCATCTCAATAAAAATGACTGGTGAGATATATCCTTCTTCTTCATCAAACCAACGCGTAAGAGCTTCAAACTTACATACTTTACCTGTTTCAATATCAATAATTGGCTGATAATAAACTTGTATTTTATATTCTGATATAGCTTTAATTAGACGATCTTTCAACCTTAATTGACGTAGATATTCCGCTTGTAATTTCCCATCATAAATAGAAATACCATTGCGTCCATTACGCTTTTGTTCATACATTGCATAATCAGCATTTTTTAATAAATCTAGATGTGTCAAACCACTTTCTGGATATGTTGAAATACCAATACTGATTGTAATATCCAATTTAATCGTGTCGATATAAATCGGTCGAAGCAATACGCCTATTAAATCTTCAGCATATTTTTTAGCTTCAGAAGATGAGTGGCCTTTGAGTAAAATAGCAAATTCATCACCACCATATCGACAGACTAAACTGTCATCATTACAATGTTTTAATAACGTTTCAGCAATATATTTTAGAAGTTTGTCGCCAACATCGTGACCATATAAATCATTTATTGCTTTAAAGTCATCAAGATCAATAAATAGAATCGAAAACTCCTTGTAACAACTAACGTCTGCTTTGTTGTCATTAACAAATACGAGCTCTTTTTCTACCATTTCACTAAAGCGACGACGATTCATCAGCGTAGTTAACGCATCATTATTCGCATAAAAACGCAGTTGTCTTTCTGTTTGTTGACGTACGCTAACATCATGAAAAACACCAACATAGTTAACGACTTCGTGGTTATCATCTTCGATCTTATTTATTGACATTTCTTCAGGAAATACATGACCATTTTTACGGCGATTATATAACTGCCCTTTCCATTGGCCTGTAGTTTCCACACTGTGCCACATGTTTTCATAAAATGATTTATCATGCATACCAGACGATAATATACTTGGGTTTTTACCAACCACGTCATCTTTTATATACCCAGTCACTTCTTCAAATGACTTATTTACCGTAACAATATTATTGCAGCTATCAGTGATAATAATACATTCAGAAGTATTATCAAAAACAGTTTTCGCTAAATTCAACTGCTGAATAGTTGATATCGAATCCGTAATATCAGTTAATACTCCAGCTATTTTTTTATTTTTTCCAAAGGCATCAGCGTCAACAACACGCCCTTCACATTTAAACCAACGCTCAGCTGAATTATTATCAACTAAATAAGGATTTTTTCTAAATTCAAAACTAAATGACTGACAATTATTACCTTTAATTTTTTTAAAAGCATTAATTACAGCTCTTCTTTCATCTTTATGAATAATGTATATCCACTCATGAAAAGTATTAACTTTAGCACTATCGACTTTTAATAAATCCCATATTTTAGGTGATGTTATTTTCTTATCACTTGAAAAATGATATTCCCACACACCCTCAATTATTGCATTATAAGTAACATGTAATTTATTTGATGTTTTCGATAGCTCTGATGATAAATGATAAAATTCAGTTATATCTTGAACAATACCGCGTACTTGAACAGTATTTCCGTTATCATCTTTAAATATTATCGATTCATTTCTGATATATTTAACTTTACCATTAGGCAATAATATACGATATATTATATTATAGCTTGAATGTGATGACTTTATAATATTATCCATAAAGTGGATAACACGCTCTCTATCTTCAGGATGAATGTATTCTTGAACTAATTTCAAATTAGGTGTGAGCTGATGTTCAATTTCATATATACGGTATACTTCTTGGCTCCAAGTAATTGTATTTGTCTGTACATACCATTGCCAATTACCCAACTTTGCCACACGTTGAGATGATTCCATCTCACTTAACAATAACTCTTGCTCTGCTAGCAATGCTAAATACTGAAGCTCTGAACCCAGTTGTTGACCAATGCTCTCACACCAATCCAATTGTAGAGGTGCTAAAGTTATAGGTTGATCAAACAAACAAACGAGAATTCCTATCACATCATCATATTGTGAAAAAATAGGAATACCTAAATACGCTTCAAAACCATACTCAACCAGTAATTTATCTTTAGGATAAACAAGATGTGCTTGAGAACTCAATAAGTATATTGCACCACTTTCTAACACTTTACGGCATGGTATCTCATCTAGCATATAGCTAATATTACTGACTTTTTTGTTACCATTAACGTAATAAGCTAATGACGTTGCTTTTGTACCAGTTTTATTAAAATAGGCTATATAAAAATGATCTGGCTTTAATTCATCATATACCGATTGCATGGTATTACTGATAAAATCTTTACCATATTGGTTTCGTTTTAATGCTTTTAGTCCAGTAACCATTAAATGTTCTAACCTAGCTGATCTGAATTTGGTATGTTTAAAAGGTATGATGTTTGAATATACAGCATGCTTTTATTGAAAAACAGTTTCTAGACATAGATGCCTAGATTTATTAAACCTACTTTGATTTAAATCAGATTACGTATTAGCTTTTAAACAATAATCCTATGTTTTATTGTGTTTTTAAAAATAAGCATATGAAACTTGCTCTATAAAAATTTAGCCTTTAGGACTTTTATCCTAAAAGAAATATCATCTTACTGATTTAAATATCTTACTATTTATAATCATAGATACATTCAATATTAATAGTTTCTATTTTAATTTAAATTTCAATATTTAATTCTAATATATTACATATTGAAAATATAAAAAGGAGCCACAGCTCCTTTTTATCATTAATTAACGAGAAATATCTAATTGATTTCCAGTTACCCCGTTAGTACGGAACCAACCCGCGATACTAAAACGACGTTGTGTTGCTGGCAGTACTTCATGAGGAAACATTTCAGATAAGAATACAACTAAGCGACCAGCTTTTGGATCTAATATTGCTAATTCATTATCATCTAAATCATACATTTTTAGACGACCGCCATGTTCTGGTAGCCAATCATCATTAAGGTAAAATACCGTTGTTAATTTACGATTTTCTTGTCCACGAAAACAATCTAAATGCTTTTGATAGAAATCACCTTGCTCGTATTTAGCAAAATGTGCTTCGTATTCAAATAAGCCAAGGAAAAAGTGACGATTCACCTCTAAACGAATTTCGTTCATTCGTTTTAAAAAATTGGCAACAGGCTCTCCCATCTCAGCCGAAAGCCATTGAATTTTATCACTTCGAATAGATTTTTGGGTGGTGTATTCATCGTTTCGGCCAATACCCGCTTGGCTCCAATCATCGGGAATACAAGCTTTAAGTGCTTTAACCTCATCCTGAGCTAAAAAGTCATCCCAGACAAACCAACCTTGCGTGAATAAAGCATCAATAAGTTTGTCGTAATTCATATTCGTTCCAATCGAAATAAAAAACGATTTATATCGCCTGTTGGTATTTAAGACAAATCAGAAAATTTATACTCAAATGCAATTTTTCTACTGCTGTGATGTTTTGTTACACCATTAATAAAAAACAATATTTCTAACTAAAATAAATGGTATTGTGTTTGTTGGTTTTTGCTTAATTCATCAATCGAATCTACCCCATGGAAATGCTCAATCCATGCAATATTACTTCGCGGAAACTCTATTTTAATGGCTTTTTTAATGTATTTTTTTAATGTGCTAGACTCAGATATAATATTCTGATCAATGTAGCCAAACTGCTTAAATACATAATCTGTTGATGACTGTTTCAATACTTTAAAACCACGATCCTTTTTAAAGGTCAGGACTTCAAATGCATCACCAATCTGCATCGACTTTAAAAAACGTTCACAACCTGATTCAACCTGAGAAATATGTAACTTTGACATCGCAATCCCTTAATCAAGTAAATCTGTTTTCGCTATCAGCTTACAAAAATGTGCTTTAATGAGTACTTCACTAATAAAAATCACTGTAAGCACTTCATCCTTAACTGTAAACGCGACCCTAAATGCTACATCTGATTTCACAATAATCTTATATTCTAAAACTCGTAATTTAGAAAAAAAAGCGTGAGGCACAGATTTAATTTTACCATTATGTAACGTTAATAAGATCGGTAATCGTTCACGAAAATCACACATAATCGCTTCTTCATAACAAGCATGTTGGTGAAAAAACTTACGTAAGTGTCGGTTGTTATCTATACAAATATTCATGCTTCTTTCTTTTTATATAATAATTTAAAAGCATACGCTGCAGACTAATAGTTAGAAATATAAATATTTTTAAGGGAGGGTTAAGTGATAGTTAATCTCTAGAAGCTAAATGATAGCCCTCAAGATAGGGCATACCATTAAGTGTTCATTTTTGCTATACGTTATTTAACCGTTACACGCAGATTATTTTTATTATCTCTATTTTGGCGAATATGCTCGTCACTTTGAACGATATTCTCCTGCTTAGCTAGGCGATCATATAGCACAACATTGACGGAAGCGGCTAAATTCATGCACCCGACAGTAGGAACATAAACAACATGATCGGCTTTATCTGCAATATCTTGTGCAATTGAACCATCTTCAGGGCCAAAGATGTAAATCGCTTTTTCTGGATGCGTAAAATGAGGAAGTAATGTTGCGCCTTCTGCAAAGTCGACACACACAACTTTCATATCTTCGGGTAGATCATCAAGCATTGACTCTACACCAGTCAAGGGGATCGTCTGTAGCATTTGTTTCGTATCAGTTTGAAACTTTGCCGCTTTATCATAACGAATTCCTGTATATATAACTGCATCCGCCTGATAACACCCAGCAGCTCTAAGTACCGCTCCAACATTTGTAGGGCTTTTAGGATTGCTCAATCCAATAATGACTGACGTATCTTTCATTTTTCCTGTGTACCTTTTATTACCTTAACAGCTTAAATTAAATTTATTCGTTAATAAAAAAAGCCGTAAAAAACTAATTTTACGGCTTAAAAAGGGATAAGAGTAGTGGTTATTTACCTAAGCAAGTATCTCCTGATCTTGCTGGAGCAATTGTCTTTAATACAGCATTTAATTGTTTCCAATCACTTGCCATTTTATCCGCTTGCTTCTGAGTCAATACAGTTCCATTGGCCTTAATACGATCGTCTTCTACTTTGGTATAGTGGAAAATAGTCATATCCACTTCTGGATTAGCTTTGTAAGCATTTTCCATATTAACAACATTCTTTTCACTATCATCCACAAAGATGATCTCATCATATTTTTGATTTGTTTTATCAAGAATATATTTAAGCATCGTGCCTTTATTCATACCAGTTGTCATCATTATGCCATTGATATAGCTAAGAGGGCGATCTAGCTTATCAATATAAACAGGTGTTTTATCTGCCCCTTTTTCTTTCAAAGGAGAGATAGTCATATCATAGTGGTTACGATACATCTCTCTCTCAGTAGCATAACGGTAATTTGGCGAGCGCGATGTTAGTGCAATGACAGTTAGCCCTTTATCTTGCCAACCTCGAACAGTTGAAGGTACCTTCTGTTCAATAGATTTCATAGGCATAAGTTCGTACAGCATACCGATTGAATCTTCAAAAAGACAATGAACTTTCTCGTCCTTAGTTGGTTTTACATCAAGTTTTCCTCTTTGCCATTGGTACCATATATCACCACCAATATCAGAGGTTGACGTTAACAACGTATTATCAATATCGATAACAATAAGGGGGTTTTCTCCTTTCGACGTGAGCTCATCTACCTTAACAGCAACATCTTGGAATTTGTCTGTATCTTTTACGACTACATCAGCAAATGTATTTGTTGAAAAAGAAAATACGCATAGAGCAGCTAACGTTTTTAGATTCATTATCTTTCCTTAATTGATACTTCAAATAGTCTGAAATACTGACAAGATCAACCACTGATCTTGAACAATTCAACATATGAAAATTTAAGGGCAGAATTATCGTTAATTTTTGAAAAACTAAATACCTCATAGATCACACATATATATACATGTATATTGCATTTCTTTTACATATGGGGCGAATATCACTTTGATAGCAGATGTTTTATTTTTATTGGATATTATTTTTACAATCAAGAATGTTTATATTTACCTGATATTAAAATCACAAATAGCATTATATTGCATTGGTATGACTATATTTATAAAGTTCAATAGATAAAAAGGGCTGTAATAAATTTAAAGAGATAAATGACGCCAAGAATGATCCGAGCGTCTTTATTTGAAAGGTTAGAAATATTTCAAGTCGTTAGTCTACTTGTTCTTGCTCTGCTATACGCGCACGACGAAGTGCAGCTTCTTCCATCACAGCATTTATTTCCGCCATCACGCTATCAATATCTGCATTGGCATCACTTTCAGTATAAATACCCGTTAGTTCAGTCTCTGGCTTTAATGTACCCGCTTCAAATAATGCCCACATTTCTCTTGCGTATTGTGTATCAAGCAACTCAGGTACATATTGACCATAATAGTTAGCCATATTTTTAACATCACGCTCAAGCATCCATTTGGCGTTATTATTTGCTGAAGCATCTACTGCTTGAGGTAAATCAATAATAACAGGGCCATTGGCATCCACTAACACATTGAACTCTGATAAATCACCATGAATAAGGCCGATGCATAGCATACGTTTAACGTAGTTAATCATTAGCTCATGGTGGTGTAGTGCTTGATCTCTAGTTAGCGTGATATCGTTGAGTCGAGGTGCAACATTGCCATTTGCATCGGTGATCAACTCCATCAATAATACGCCATCAAAACAGCCATAAGGAACAGGAGCCCTTATATCGGCTTTAGCTAATAACGATAGTGCGTCAACTTCTGCTTGCTGCCACACTTTTTCTTGCTCATCACGGCCAAACTTTGAACCTTTTTCCATCGCTCGTGCGCGACGACTATTACGTACCTTTCGCCCTTCTCGATATGAGACTGCTTTTTTAAAACTACGTTGATCTATTTCTTTATAAACTTTTGCGCAACAGATCTTTCCACCACTGCGAACAACATATACGGAAGCTTCTTTGCCACTCATTAATTGAGATAAAACATCATCAATAAGGCCATCCTCTACAAGAGGTTGTAATCGTGGGGGTATCTTCATTGCACCTACATTAATTAATTACAGAGTAAAGTTTGGAATTTTGTCGCATTATCACTCACTTTGAATTTTTAACAAGTATTGAAATCAATTCATTCTTATTCTCTGCAAAATGATTTAATTTCTCAGTATGACCTTATCGTATTTCAGAACGATGTTAGTTCGGCTTTTTAAAGTAGCGTCACCCTATATCAGCCACATCACCACCAAATAATCTCTTGACGTACAAGATATGGACATTTAAACGTCCTAAAAAGCGCTAGATTATGTTGGAATTTGCAGGACAGTAATCGGCTATGAATTTTCAACACGACCAGATATGAGCAGGAACGGAAGTTTTACGAAGTGGTTTTAATGAAATGAGACAGAACGTTGACCAGAAGAAAACAGGACTAAATTTTTGATTAGCCTAGAAACAACAAAGCCCCAGCGTGAGCTGAGGCTTTATCGTTTGTACTGGTGCCCGAGGACGGACTTGAACCGTCACTCCCGAAGGAAACGGATTTTGAATCCGTCGTGTATACCAATTTCACCACTCGGGCTTAAATTCTTAGATAATGGAGGCGCGTCCCGGAGTCGAACCGAGGTCCACGGATTTGCAATCCGCTGCATAGCCACTCTGCCAACGCGCCATTTTTACTTCTCAATTAGATGGTGCCCCGGGCCGGACTTGAACCGGCACAGCGCGAACGCCGAGGGATTTTAAATCCCTTGTGTCTACCAATTCCACCACCAGGGCACGCAATTTCTTGCGATGGTTAGACACCATCTGTGATTACCGCTTTCGCCATAATCTTTAATTTGGAGCGACACACGAGGTTCGAACTCGTGACCTCAACCTTGGCAAGGTTGCGCTCTACCAGCTGAGCTAGTGTCGCAT
>NZ_PYOM01000030.1 GCF_003026365.1 Photobacterium angustum
ATATTTAATCGTTATTATAATCGTCAAAAAAATGTCTTTAAAAACGTCAAATAATATTTGTCAGGCTTATTTTCTATACTTATTAAATAGATATGTCCAAGTTTAAGAATATAATGGCTAAATATAAATCGATATGAAATTATTTAGCTATAATAAAATTTGAGATTAACATGTAGAGGTGAGTGCTTATTATGACACTCATAAAATATACAATTGTATTTATATCTTCAATCTTTATTTCTTTATTATTTCCCATCAGTTCTATCGCTAAAGAGTTATTTTTACCGATGGATCTTGTTTCGTGGAAATATAAAGGTGATAGATTTAGTTGCTCATTGAGTCAAACAATTAACCAATTTGGGGTAATTACCTTTGTCGCGAAATCTAGGCAACCAGTTGGCATGCAGGTACAAAGTTACCATGTAAAAGCGCCTTATGAGCGTGCCATATTAAGCCAAGTACAGTCCCCTTGGGCATTGAATACCGCGCCTATCACTGTAGACGAAGTGGATTTAGATAAAAAATCAGGGAAAGTGTCTTTTTATACAGATATTGAGGCGTTACTTGAAGCTATGGCGCAAGGTAATTGGTTAGGAGTAAGGCTGTCATCGTCGAATCAACAAAATACGTTTGATGTAACAGTCCCTTCAGTGAATATGACGCAGGCGATGGCTAGTTTTAATCTCTGTCGAGCTAAGTTACCTGCAATGGCATACCGTGATGCAAGAGACGTGGTATTGCAATTTCAGTTGGGTCAACGTGTGGTCAATTCATCGCAAAAACAAATCTTGGCAGATTTAGCGAGTTATTTAAAACATGACAAAAATGTTAAACGTGTATTGATTGATGGACATACAGACAATGTTGGATCCAATGTTGCCAATCTTCAGATTTCAAAAATACGTGCTGACGATGTAGCCAGCATTCTGCGTGAAAATGGTGTGCGTTCATCGCTGATGGAAGTTCGCTCCCATGGCTCTCGCTATCCTGTTGCCAACAACAATACCCAACACGGAAAAGCTAAAAATCGTCGCGTGACTATTCGCGCTATTCGCAAGGAAGATGCAGTAAAAAGGAAGGGTAGCTAATGCAGCCTAACAATATTCAATTAGTCGAGCCAAATTTAAGTGCAGCAAATCAAATTATTGCTGTGCTTGAAGGCAAAGGTTATAGCGTCAATCACTTCACTTCTGGACGTGCTGCGTTATATCAATCTCGCTCAACCATCACTTTGGTCAGCTCGCATATCACAGATATCTCACTTACTGATTTTATTCGTCAATTCCATCAAAAAGCTGTAGCGACTAACCGTTCTTCCACGCCTATTTCTATTGCTATTGTCGATCAGGCGCAAGGAATGATGGCGGCGGATGCAATGAAAGCAGGTGCAACCGACTATTTACTTCGTCCTTTTGAGTCTGAACAGTTATTGGGCTTACTTGCACGCGTTGAAGCATTAGATAAACCCTTAACCAATATCGTGGTGGAATCGTGGCGTAGCAAGCAAGTGTTGCAGTTAGCACACCGCGCTGCAGGGACAAACGCGACAGTATTGATCACTGGTGAATCTGGCACCGGGAAAGAAGTATTAGCGCAGTATGTTCATCAACATTCATCTCGTTCAAATGCGCCTTTTGTTGCCGTTAATTGTGCTGCTATTCCTGAATCCATGCTCGAAGCGGTGTTATTTGGTCATGTCAAAGGGGCTTTTACTGGTGCGACACAAACGCAAACCGGTAAATTTGAAGAAGCCAATGGTGGTACGATTTTATTGGATGAAATCGCTGAAATGTCACCCAGTCTTCAAGCTAAATTATTGCGTGTGCTGCAAGAGCGTGAAGTGGAAAAAGTGGGTAGCCATAAAACCGTTCCATTGGATATTCGCGTCATAGCGTCAACCAACAAAGATTTACGTGTAGAAATTCAAAAAGGAACATTTCGAGAAGATCTTTATTACCGCTTAGATGTACTACCGTTGCATTGGCCATCACTGCGAGATCGTAGCGCCGATATTCTTCCTCTTGCGCGATTTTTCATAAATAAATATCAAATGGGAAGTGCGTGTCAGTTGTCGGAAGATGCGTGTTTTGCGTTGTCTAAATATCACTGGCCGGGCAATATCCGAGAGTTAGAAAATGTCATGCAACGAGCCTTGGTGATGCGCCATGGTGATTTCATTACTGCACAAGATTTAATGTTGCCGATTGATCCTAATGCTGCGCCATCTTTACCTCAAACTGAGGGAGGGAATGGTCGGGTAGAAGCGAAGAAAATGGCAGAGTTTCAATACATTATCAAAATTCTTAAACAATTCGGTGGTAACCGAACCAAGACGGCTCAGCAATTGGGCGTTACTACTCGCGCACTGCGTTACAAGTTAGCTGCAATGCGTGAACAGGGAATAGACATCGATGCTGTATTAGGTTCTGCGGCATAAAAGGAGAGTTAAATGAGCACAAATAATTCGCTACCCTCGGTATCATCTGAACAACTCATGCTTGATAAAATGCAGCAGATGCAGCAACGCACTCAAGCTGATTTCATCGTAAAACCTAATCTTATGCAGGTCGAAGCAACTAATACACAGTTTGCCCCTTCGCCATTGTCATTCTCGCAAGCCATGACCGGTGTTTTAAATACCGTTAATCAACATCAAAAAATCGCCAGTGACAAAGTTACAGCGGTTGAATTGGGGAAAAGTGACGACTTAGTAGGCGCGATGGTGGCAAGCCAAAAAGCCAGTTTATCTTTTTCAGCCCTTATGCAAGTGCGTAATAAAGTGGTTGCGTCATTTGAAGATGTTATGAAGATGCCGGTGTAACTTATGTCTGAAATAATTGCTCAACCATCGATGACAAATACGGCAGCAGGCTCAACCGCTACCAGTGGGTTTTCATCAAATCCGTATATTAATAACCTTAAAAATCTTTGGCATAGCAGTCAGCGCAATCTAGTTTTATCTGCTGTGCTTGCTGCAATTGTCGCAGCCATTATTGTGGTAGCGTTATGGAGTTCAAGTCAAAATTACCGCCCCTTATATGGGCAGCAAGAACGTTTTGATAGCGGTGAAATTATCTCGGTATTAGAAACGGAAGGGATCCCTTACCGTCTTCAAGAAGCCAACGGACAAGTGCTGGTGGCAGAAGGTGAAGTAGCAAAAATTAGAATGTTACTGGCAGCTAAAGGGATAAAAGCCAAGTTACCGACAGGGCTAGATTCATTAAAAGAAGACTCGTCGTTAGGAACCAGTCAGTTCATGGAAACCGCACGTTACCGTCATGGACTTGAAGGCGAGTTAGTGCGTACTATTATTGCCCTTGATGCTATCGCCAATGCTCGTGTTCACTTAGCAATTCCACGACAAACCTTATTTGTTCGCCACAATGCGGAAGCGCCGACAGCGTCAGTAATGGTTGAACTGAAACCGGGAGAAGATCTAAAAACTGATCAAGTCGAAGCTATCATTAACCTTGTTACTGGCAGTGTAACAGGGATGAAAACAGAAAATGTTTCAGTTGTTGATCAATATGGGCGTTTACTCAGTGCCGATATTGGCTCGTCTGAAATGGGTAAAGTGAATGCTAAATACCTTGATTATCAGAAGAATCTCGAAAAGCAGGTGATCCAACGTGCTGCTGATATGCTAACGCCAATCGTCGGACCAAGTAATTACCGCGTGCAAGTCGCCGCTGATCTTGATTTTAGCCATGTTCAAGAAACCAAAGAGGTGGTTGATTCAACGCCTGTAGTGAAAAACGAGCACCGTATCGAAAATAACAGTATTGATAATATTGCTTTAGGTGTGCCGGGTTCATTAAGTAACAAGCCACCCGTTACTGGCGAAGAAGAGAATAAAGACAGTAAAAATACCAATGAACGAACGGAAATTAATCGTCAATATGCGCTAGGCAGCAGTGTTCGTCATACCCAATATCAACAAGGTAAATTAAATAAACTCAATGTCTCAGTGTTGCTTAATTCTACGGCGGCACCAAATGGTAAAGCATGGACAGAAGCGGAAACACAGCAAATTAGCAATATGATCAAAGATGCGGTAGGGATCAGCGCTGATCGTGGTGACAGTTTAAGTATTTTAAGTTTCAACTTCACGCCGATTGCAATTGATGCGCCACCTGCTATTCCGTGGTGGCAAGATCCAACAGTACAACAACCATTACGCTACATGATCGGCGGTATTCTCGGCTTATCGATGATTTTCTTTGTGTTAAGACCGCTTATTAGCCATTTAACAGGATTAGATCGTCGACGTGATGAGTTAACTTTTGCTGAAGAAGATATGGCGCACTCTTACGATGAAAGCCTGCAAACTCGCGAAGAGCAAGAACACGAAGAAACGTTAAATGAGCGTTTAGCTGCGAAAGGTATAGACGGGACGAATAACGCCTTTAATGCCAGCAATGATTTGTTGCCACCACAGGGCTCGCCATTAGAAATCCAACTTAAACACTTACAGCTTATTTCAACTGAAGAGCCAGAGCGTGTTGCTGAAGTCTTAAAACAATGGGTGAATGTTAATGAATCAATCACAAACAAAAAATCAGACGGATAGTAAAGCCCCTGTACTGACTTATGTTGATAAAACAGCAGTCGTTTTGCTGGGTATGGGAGAAGACGCTGCTGCTGAGGTATTGAAGCACTTTACCCGTGATGAAGTGCAGCGTGTTACCCGTTCAATGGCGGCATTAAGTGGTATTCAAAGTGATAGTGCGAAAGGGGTGATTCAGCACTTTTTTGAAGATTTTCGTGCTCACAGTGGTATTCGTGGTGCATCGAAAGAATACCTTTCAAATACCTTGCGTAAAGCGTTGGGTAATGATTTAGCCAAAGGGTTACTTAATAACATTTACGGTGATGAATTACGTAACAACATGCAACGATTGCAATGGGTGGATGCAGAATTATTGGCGAAATATGTCAGCCAAGAGCACCCACAAATGCAGGCGATATTCTTAGCCTATTTACCGCCAGAAACTTCATCGAAAGTGTTGGCGAAAATGCCCGTCGATTACCATGACGAGCTACTTTATCGCGTCGCGCAACTCGATGAAATAGATCATGATGTTGCCGCTGACTTACATGATTTGATTGAACGTTGCATTGCTCATATGTCGCAAGCACAAAATGCACCTATTTTAGGTACCAAGCAAGTTGCCGATATTATCAACCGTTTCGAAGGTGATCGCGGCCAATTAATGGAATTACTTCGTCTGCATGATGAAGAAATGGTGCACGAAATTGAAACCAACATGTTTGACTTTATGGTGCTAGGTCGCCAGAAAGAGTCAACTATGGATAGGCTGGTACAAGAGATCCCAGTCGCGACTTGGGTGATTGCGTTAAAAGGTGCTGAGATCAGCTTACAACAAGCGATTAAACGTTCAATGCCACAGCGTATGGTGAAAACCTTAGAAGATGAAATGGCACTAAAAGGTGCAGTACCTGTGAGTGAAGTAGAACGTGCACGCACTGCCATTATGGATCAAGTACGTGACCTGGCAGAAAATGGCGAGATTGATCTTCAGCTCTATCAGGAAATGACGGTGGAGTGATGATGAAGAAAGTAAAAATACATCAGTTATCACCGGGGCAATATCGACCTCATCGTTTTCCTCCTGTGGCAGAGCCTGTGAATCATGGTTTTAATGATGGATTAGGTGATGTTGATCCTGCGATTAATTGTCAAGACAGCCAGTTTGAATTACAACAAAAACTGGATGAAGGCTTTCAACAAGGGCTCAACAAGGGCTATGACGAAGGATTTAACCAAGGTGTTGAGCAAGGTCGTGAACAAGGTATTATCGAAGGCCAAAAAGACGGTTTTCAACAAGGTTACGGACAAGGTGAGCAAACTGGGCGAGAGATCTTTAGCCAAGCAGTAAAACCGGTTGAGAAAATCTTGTTTGAATTAGAACAATGGCAGCAAGAAAAAGACAAACAACAACGTCAGCTCATTTGCGACTTGGTACAAAAAGTGTCGCAACAAGTTATCCGCGCTGAACTGACATTGATGCCACAACAAATTCTCGCTTTAGTCGAAGAAGCACTGGATGCGATTCCGGGTAAAACAGAAAAAATCATCATTGAACTTAACCCGCAAGATATTGAGCGGATACATACCATCAATAAGGGCTTACCTGAGTCTTGGAAGCTGATTGCTAACCCCACATTACCTGTTGGAGGTTGTCAGCTGATAACGGATAACGCAGAAGCCGATGTGGGTTGTGATGCGCGATTAGAAGCTTGTATCGAGAATGTACAGCAACATTTAGTTGAGCAGAATCACCCGTTAGATACCCCAATCCGTGTTGAACAAGGAGATCAGCATGAATCGTCTTCAAGCGGATAGTTTAACCGCACTTGCCGCTCTTGATAGTGTGCCTATTGCACGGGTCACAGGGCGGTTGGTAAAAGTGAATGGCTTAATGCTACAAGCTGTGGGGTGTCGTTTTAAACTTGATCAACGTTGCTTAATCGTGGCTGATGATGGTGAGCAGATTGAAGCACAAGTGGTCGGTTTTGATCACAATATTGCGTATTTAATGCCAGTTCGTCAACTCGGTGGATTATATGCAGGTGCGAAGGTGATCCCGATGCAAGGTGGCAGTACAGTGAATGTTAGCCAAAAGTGGATTGGACGAGTTGTTAACGGGCTAGGAGAGCCGCTAGATAATGGTTCACCGCTACAAGGTGGTGAGAGTTTATCGTTAGAGCCAAAGCCTATTAACCCTATGAAACGCCAGCCTGTTGAGTCACCATTAGATGTTGGTGTTAAAGCGATTAATGGTTTACTGACTGTTGGTAAAGGTCAGCGAATTGGCTTAATGGCTGGCAGTGGTGTAGGTAAAAGTGTCTTGATGGGGATGATCACCAAATACACTGCCGCCGATATTATTGTGGTGGGGCTGATTGGTGAACGTGGTCGAGAAGTTCGTGAATTCATTGAGCGTAACTTAGGTGAGGAAGGACGAAAACGTGCAGTGATCATCGCCGCGCCTGCTGATGAATCACCACTTATGCGCTTACGAGCGACCAAGCTTTGTCACCGCGTTGCCGAATACTTTCGTGATCAAGGTAAAGACGTATTGCTACTAATGGACTCATTAACCCGATATGCCATGGCGCAGCGTGAAATTGCACTCGCATTAGGAGAACCGCCAGCCTCTCGGGGTTATCCACCATCGGTATTTAGTTTATTGCCACAACTACTTGAACGTGCTGGCAATGGGGAAAATCCCAACGGCAGTTTGACCGCGATTTATACCGTGTTAGCTGAAGGGGACGATCAGCAAGATCCTGTAGTGGATTCGGCACGCGCCATTTTAGATGGTCATATTGTGTTATCTCGCACATTGGCAGAGCAAGGGCATTATCCAGCCATTGATATTAATGCTTCCATCAGCCGATGTATGAGCAGTTGTACTGAGCAAGCCCATGTCACCGTTGCGAATCAATTTAGGCAGTTAAATGCGAACTATCAGCAAGTCAAAGAGTTATTACCATTAGGAGGCTATCAGCAAGGACAAGATCCTGAATTAGATCAAGCGGTAATGATGCAACCCCAGCTTAAACAGTTTTTGCAGCAGCCTATAACTGAACATTGTGATTACCAAGCGAGTCTAACCCAATTAGCCAACTTGTTTTCATTAAATCAACCCAGTCCGTCAGCACCATAGCCACATCGTGTTTTAGGAAATGGAGCAAGAATAAACCATGAATTTACCAGTCAAAGCTGTTGAGCAATTACAACGATTATCAGAGCAAAAGCGCGATAAATTGAGTGCTATTTACCAGCAGCAGCGCCAGCAAGTGGATAATTATCAGCAACAACTTCAGTTATTAAGCCAGCTAAAACAGCATTATACGGGGGCTGATCAACTACAAGACTCTGCGATTAACAGTGCGATGTTAAATAACAGCAATCAATTAACGTCACAGTTAACGACCATGATTGATCATCATCAGCATGAGCAAGCGATCATGAGTGCGGAATGTGATCACAGTGAACAGCAATTACAAGCCAGCAACCAACAAGTTAAACGCTTTGAAGAAGTAAAGAAACGGTGGCTTGCCAAACAACAATACGAACAAGCCCGTAAAGATCAAAAGCAGTTAGAAGAGTTGATTAACTTGCGGCATAAAAAGCGGAAGGTCTGAAGTGTTAATTACAAGGAGATATTATTGAATATTTATTTGAGACAATAGTCCCGTAACCAACCCTCATTTAAAGTAAATATACGCGTTGTGTTATTTGTCGTTTTACTGATAAAAACAATCAAGCCTTTATCACTTTTCAATACTCTCAAATCCCCCTTTTAAGCATATTTTATGTAAGCATAACACTCTCACCTAAATCCCTACAAAAGTTAATGCTTTGTTTCTTGTGTAATTAATTAATACATCCAAGGTTACAAATTCGTTTCTATGTGGTTGATTTGCACTTTTAAGTGGTATATAAAATGTACCTTAATGCTTGTGGGGAATTGGGTTTTCTATAATGAAATCGGCAAAAGAAAAACTTCTTTATGCGCCATCATCCATTGCTGGTCTTGCACTGGGAGTGGGTAGTCTCGGTTGGTGCTGGGAGAATGCATATACTTTCAATGGTTTTTCTAAGTGGTTTGCCGCAACAATTGCATGCTCTCTGTTGTTTATTTTATTCATTAAGTTTTGCCTTCACCCTAAACAGTTAAAATCCGAGCTTGCTCACCCTGTGATTGGCAGCGTTCTTCCAACGTTTGCCATGGCGCTAATGATCGTTTCTCATTCTATTGGAGAATTTAATCCAAATGTCGGCGATGGCATTTGGCTATTTGCTATCATGATGCATGTGATTTTCATGATCACGTTTGTTTATCATCGAATCAAAAGTTTCAAATTACATCACATGGTGCCAAGTTGGTTTATTCCTCCTGTTGGCATTATTGTTGCGGATGTGACATTTTCTGGGCGTTCTGATTTAGCACCCATTGCTCATGTCGCGTTATTATTTGGAACGGCGGCCTGCGTAGTCATGCTACCTCTCATGTTCTACCGTTTGCTTTTTACTGATCCCATCGCTGACACTGAAAAGCCAACTATTGCGATACTTGCAGCACCGGCAAGTGCAACTTTAGCAGGTTACTTAAGTTTGATAGAGCAGCCTTCCCCAGTGCTGGTAGGCATTTTATTTGGTATCGCAATTCTATTAACAAGTGTTATTTATTGCGCGTTTTTCAGGTTACTTAGGTTGCCATTTAACGCGAGTTTTGCATCCTTCACGTTTCCTATGGTTATCGGTTCTACTGCTTTGTATAAATTGGCTCATTGGATGGAACTACAAGGCATACCTACCCAATATGTACATCAAATTAATCAGTTAGCATATTTCGAGCTTATTATTGCTACGCTGGTGGTGTTGTATGTGTGTACTCGATTCGTTATTTTTTATGGTAGATTTGAAAGCATAAATAAAGCGATTTAAAGTAAATTACTAGGCTTGCTAAACAACGATGTAAAGAATAAAAGTAGTCATAATAAATTTTGTATTTCTGTTGATACATCGATATGGCGGTTAAATATGGAAATTAAAGGAATTCACATTGCAAAATGTCACTGTGGTGCTGTTGAGTTAGAGCTGACCATGCCAAACGGATTAGAAGATCCTCGTCGTTGTTCATGTTCTATATGTCGAAAACGTGGTGCCATCGCTGCTTCTGTATTACTTGAAAACTTAAAGATAATAAAGGGAGAAGATAACTTAACCCTTTATCAATTTAACACTAAGACTGCTAAACACTATTTTTGTAAGACTTGCGGTATATATACTCATCATCAAAGACGTTCTAATCCCCATCAATTTGCAATTAATGTTGCATGTCTTGATGGCGTTAATCCTTATGATTTGGAGCCCGTCAAAATTTATGATGGGATCAATCACCCAAAAGATACTATCAACTTGTAACCGTAAACATTTATGTGTTTTATAGAAAAGTGGATAAGATACACTCCAATACATTATTTTAGTGACACTTTAGTGCTTAAAGTAATGGGGTAGTGTTGCCCATATTTTAATTAAGCGTGATATGTTCTTATTTATAGGATCAAACGAATGGATTTAAGTGTTAAACAAAAATTTGAAACGTATCCTGATGAAGTAACAGAGTCTCTCTTAGTTATTCGTTCACTTATCATAAATACAGCAAATGAACATGGGATTGCTGATTTAATAGAAACACTAAAGTGGGGAGAGCCAAGTTATATTTCTAAAATTGGAAGTACTATTAGATATGACTGGAAACCCAAATTCCCAAATGAATATCGTATTTACTTCCATTGCCAAACAACCTTAGTTGATACCTTTAAAGAGGTTTACGGAAATACCTTTGAGTATGAAGGTAATCGAGCGTTAATATTTAAGCTTAGCGACGATATACCAACTAAAGAGTTGTCACACTGCATATCCATGGCATTACGCTACAAAAAGCTAAAACATCTTGATTTGTTAGGCGCTTAGAACATATAACAGAGTAATTAAACAAAGATATTACGCTGTGGGCTTGTTTCTATCGTTCATACGGGTATATAGGGGAGAAACTATCTACCTATCATTCACCAAGAGGTATTAGTTTAGATTGTATTCCAATGCAAAGCCGTTAGTAAAACAGGTTTAGCTGTCTTATTGCTAGGAAAAGACAACACGATGGGAACACAAAATTACGGATAGAAAGCTAGATTTTTTTAAGAGGGAAATCATGTTTAAAATGGAAGTTGAAAAGGATTTAGCACTTGCGCTCGTTGAGCCTAAATTTGCGTCCAAATATCTCGCCATTGTCTCCAATCAGCGTGACTATTTAAGTGAATGGTTGGCTTGGCCGCCTCATGCAAAAAATGAAGAGTTCTTCCTGAACTTTATCAAGAAATCATTGCACGAATATGCAGACGGTAAATCACTCGTTTGTGCAATGATGTTTCAAAACGAAGTGGCAGGTAATATTAGCTTTAATACTATCAACCACGATTTACAAAAGGTAGAAATTGGCTACTGGTTGCGTCGTGATTTACAAGGTAAGGGTATTGTCAGTAAGTCACTATCAAAGCTTATTAACTACGCTTTCACAGAGCTGAATATGCAGAAAGTTGAAATATCAGCAGCGGTCGATAATCAAGCCAGCCGAAGTGTTTGTGAGCGTTTGGGTTTCAAGCAAGAGGGTATCATAACTCGTGCTGAGAAACTCAATGATCGAGTAGTTGATCATGTAATATACGGGTTAAGCCGTAACAGTGTGGCCCAAACCTATTAAGGCTATGGCGGTTTAGCGCAAGACGTCTCAATCGTTTATATCTAAATATTAGTCAACACGGCAGTGCGTATAAATAGCTTTACTATTACATACATGATTAATATTTAAATTTATTTTAGAAAAGGATAATATGCAACCATACGCATTCTTTTTGCGTATATTAAACTTATCATTTCAGCCCACTTATTACTTTTAGTGGGCTTTTTTTCCCCTCAGTGAGTACGTATTAATAGTTTAGGTTATCGGAAAATATCCATAGTTTTACTGTTAAATGTACCGTGGTCGCTTTCGTGTCGTGAATATGTTTTATAATCCTAGGTACAGACAGAGTGATTTAAGACCTCGTCCGTATCTTATATTGCCCCTATTTCATTTAATTGTTCCAGAATTGCCTTTGTTTTATCCCTAAACAAATCTCTTAGTAGCCTTACCGTAGGTGTGACCGACTGACGGCTGGGGCAGACCAACCACAGTTCCGTCGGTGCTGTTTTGTATTCTTGCATTATACTCAAGACCCGCCCTGCAAGAAGATCGTCGGACATATCAAGGCTCGATTTAATTGCCACTCCTTTACCAGCAACACACCAGCGTCTAACAAGATCGCCATCATTTGAAGCCCTGTTACCCTTGAGTTTTACTTTATGAGTCGTTTCCTCATTACTAAACAGCCATTCATTTTGCAAAACATCATATAGCTGATAAAAGAGTGCATTGTGCTCTAGTAAGTCACTTGGGTGCGTTGGTGTGTTATGTTCAGCTAGGTAGCTCGGGCTTGCGCATACCACTCTTGGAACGTCACAGATCTTAAAGCCATATACATTCTGATCTGTTGGCGAACCATAGCGCAGAGCCATGTCGACTGAATCTCGATAGAAATCAATATTGCTGTCACTAATACTTGAACGCAGAGACACATTTGGGTATTGAAATAAAAACTCATCTAACCAAGGGGTGACGAGGTTTCGTCCTAAATCAGACGACAGTGCGATACGGATTTCACCGTCAATAATACCCAGCTCTTCCTGCATATTCACTTTGGCATGCTCAAGTATTTTTAGCGCTTCTTCACACTGAGGTAAATAGCGCTCTCCCGCTGAAGATAACCTCAAATGGCGTGTGCTACGCACAAAAATTTCGACGCCAAGGTATGCTTCAACACGTTTAACGGCGGCACTAGCCGTTGCGGTACGTATATCTAAATTTGTTGCGGCGGCTGTGATACTGCGAAATTCTGCCACTTTTAAAATGACTTGTAGATCTTCTAAAAGCATAACTAGGCCTTTATTGGTACAGAGGGCATCAGTAATTACTGATTTCACTACTTATAAAGTAGTCGTTGCGACAGGGCTATAAATTTTCAAATGACATTTGATAATGATTAAAACTAAAGATCATTTTAATTGTTAATAACTTACTTGTCATAGAGGTATCTAAGCAAGCCTGTTTTAACACAATAATAAGAAAATGAAGCGCATAATTGTCAATTTATTTTTGATAATGATTCAAATATTAGGCTGTTTTTTATTGGTATTTGACCTTGTATTCTTAATTCAAATACCACGTTAAGAAAAAGAGTAATGGTTAAAAGAATCAAAATTGGTGTGACATCATTGTCGTTTCAACGCACGACAACGTCATTGATTACCAATGTATTGAAAACCATGGGATTCGAAGTTGAACAAGTCTTCTCTCCTCATCAGGAAAATTTTGAAAAATGAAAACGGCTGAAGTCGATATGCTTTCTTCTGCTTGGTTACCGTCGAGTCATGGTATCTATAAGTCGAATGTTGAAGAGGTTATGCCATTAATCGAGCTTGGACTTCACTACGAACCTTACGCATGAGTGGTTGGTTACACAGGGCGTGATCTCACTGAAAGAGTAGAAAAGTATCCCTTCACTACACCGTTGAGTCGTGTGGTTATCAAATACAGCTTAAATACAATGAAAAGATTAGGCGGTTTATCTGGAGTAAAAACTCTCTAGGTTGAATGTGCCTAATCAAAGGAGAATGAATAATGTCACCATTAACAATGAAAGCAATTGGTTTTACTCAATCACTTGCGATTAATGAGCAAGACAGCTTATTTGAATTTGAAACAAACCTGCCAGACTTGAAAGAAAATGATCTGCTTGTAAAAGTGAGCGCTGCCTCTATTAACCCAGCCGATGCAAAAATTCGAATCCGTAACGCAAAAGACAAAACATTAGAAACCCCAAAAGTATTAGGCTACGACGCAGTTGGCGAAGTAATTGCTAAAGGTGACAATGTAGAAGGCTTTGAAATTGGAGACCGTGTTTATTACGCAGGTGATGTGACTCGCATGGGAACAAACGCCGAATACCAAGCGGTAGATTATCGAATTACAGCTCACGCACCAAAAAGTCTATCTGATGAATCTGCGGCAGTCATGCCTCTAGCTACGCTGACAGGTTGGGAGGCCTTATTTGATCGTCTGCGTATCCGTCCAGAAGAAAAGAAATCTATACTGATTATTGGTGGGGCTGGTGGTGTTGGTTCTATTACTATTCAATTGGCGAAGCAGCTTACTAACCTGACTGTCATTGCAACGGCTTCAAGGCCAGAGACCGAACTGTGGGTGAGGGAAATGGGCGCTGACCATATCGTGAATCACCATAACCTAGTAGAGTCTGTTCGGGAGCAGGGCATTCAGTATGTTGACTATATTTTAAATGTTGCAGATACCAAAGGTCACTGGGATACAATGGTCGAGCTGATTGCTCCACAAGGCATGATTAGTTCAATTGTTGAGTTTGATGGTGGCGTTGATTTATCAGCACTACAAGGTAAATCAGTAGGTTTTATTTGGGAGTTTATGTTCACTCGATCACTGTTTAATACTGATGATATTCAGAAGCAACAAGACATCTTATGTCAAACTGCAAACTTGATTGATGCTGGACGTATTAAGTCAATACTTACCTCAACATTGAATGGTCTTAGTGTCGAGACGTTAAAAGAAGCACACCAGCGTATTGAAAGTGCTGCGTCAATTGGAAAAACGGCTATTAAATATTAATTCAGATTTAATAAACGTGACGTTGATGTAATACACAGCGACTCATTAAATGTATATATCAAATATACTGACAAGTATATGTTTATAAATGAGTTAGTCTATTCGGCTAACTCATCATTATCTCTTTTCCGGTTAGACGGAAGCTTATTACCAAATCTGGCTCTTATTACTCAATTTTTGTTCTAAATAATCAAGAAATACCTTCAATTTTGCTGGCATAAATGCACGTTCAGGATATACAGCGTATATGCCGTGTTCGGGTAACCGATATTGTTCCAATATTGGAATGAGCGTGCCGTTGCCTATCTCATGTTCAACAAGGAAAAGTGGCATTTGGCAGATCCCAACATCATCAAGCATCAGCTGTTTTAGAACATTACTGTTATTTACCTGAATGTTACCTTCTGGCTTAATTCGTTCTAAGCCGCTGGGACCATAAAAAGTCCACTCTATGCCAGATCTGAAATAGGAATAATATAAACAGTTATGTTGTTTTAGATCGTTTATCGCTGTTGGTGTTCCGTATTTTGCAAGGTATCCAGGTGATGCGCAAAGTACGCTGTGACACGGTGATAACTTACGAGCCACTAAATTTGAATCAGACAATGCCCCGATTCTAAGTGTCATATCCAATCCATCTTTTACTAAATCAACGACTTTATCATCCATAGATAAATTCAGTTTTATATCTGGATAAAGACGTAAAAATTCACTGAGTAAAGGGGCAATATGAAGCTCACCGAATACCATAGGGACGCTTACTTTGAGGTGACCTTTGGGAGAGCCCTGAAGACTGCTGATAGCATCCTCACCTTCATTGATCAAAGATTTTGCTCTATGTATATAGCTATAATATTGCTCTCCCGCCTCAGTTAAGCTTAGTTTCCGTGTCGTCCGTTGAATAAGCTTGGCACCTAGGTGAGTCTCTAATGTGCTAATTCGTTTGCTTACCGCTGACTTGGTTATTCCGAGTTTGCGGCTCGCTTCGGAAAAGCTACCTAATTCTACGACGGCTGTGAATATGGGAATGGTTGAAAATGTGTCCATCTAATATTGTTAACTTATAGGAAACAAAGAGTTCAAAATATAACGGATTATCAATATAAAAGAAACGCTATATATTGCATCCCAACGGATAACCATTGGAAAAATAATATGAAAACTCAACCATTTCATTTATCTCTAGCGATGGCTGGGGGAGTAACACTCGCCAGTATGATCGCACTTAATAGTCATATGGCATTTTTTAGCTCCCCTTTACTTGCATCTTGGGTTGCACATGGCATCGGTGCTGTGGTCTCTCTTATTGTATTGATGATCGCCAGTATTTTAATTGGGAAAAAAATATCGTTATTACCTAAAACTAAAACCCCAATTTGGGCTTATTTAGGAGGTATACCAGGCGCTTTCACTGTGATTTTGGCTGCGATTACTGTTAATAGTCCATTGGGATTGTCTGGCTCACTCGCACTGATCATGGCAGGTCAGGTGCTGTTTGGACTTGTTTGCGATTCTTTTGGCTTGTTTGGTTTGGTTAAACGGGCTGTGAATTCTCATGATTTTATTGCATTAATCTTGATGGTAGCAGGTTGTTTAATGACATTATTCGGTAGGGGGTAATGATGACGCTAGTTATATTTCTTGCACTATTGAATGGTTGTTGTATCAGTTTTTGCCGAGTGCTTAATGGAAGACTTAGTCAGGATACCAGCGCATTTTATGCATCGTTTTGGAATCATGTTGTAGGGTTTATTTTTCTGAGTTTTGTCGTTTATTTTTCATCTACTGTTCCGGTTAAAACCATTATGGATGCTCCTGTGATAGCTTGGCTTGGCGGTGTGATGGGGACTTTGTTTGTCGCTCTTAATAGTTATGTGTTATCAAAAGTTGGCGCAACGCTGACAGTAATACTTGTCATAACCGGTCAATTGCTGACGGGAGTTGTTTGGGATGCTATCAGTAATGGTGTAGAACTCACCCCTTTATTAGGTATTTTGTGTATCCTTATGGGAATATTGGTCACTAAGCGCGGACAAGACCAGAAAGCAAACATTAAAGGATAATAAGTTGAATAATCAGAAAGCACGCTGGGGTATTGCAGGACTTGGTAAAATTGCACATCGCTTTGTTTCAGACCTGACTATGCAAGTCGACAATGCTGAACTCTATGCTGTTGCAGCTCGGGATAAACAGCGAGCTGATAGCTTTTCAAATCAATATGGTTGCCAAAGAAGTTATGGTTCATACACAGAGCTCGCAAACGACGCTAATGTAGATATTGTCTATATCGCGACTATTCACCCATTTCATAAAGGCTTGGTTGAATTATTTCTAAATAAAGGAAAGCATGTTCTTGTAGAGAAACCAGCATTCACAAACTTACAAGATTGGGATGCTATGTCGACGCTTGCTGAAGAAAAAGGGTTACTTTTAGCTGAAGCAATGAAAACAGTCGCATTTCCAGCTTATCAAGCAATGAAGCAGTTTATAAAAGAAAACAAGGTAGCAATTAACGCGATAGAAGCTTCCTTTGGTAATTGGCATGAGTTCGATAGTGATTGGCACTTATTTAATCCAAAGTTATGTGGCGGGGCGACTTTAGATGTTGGTGTATACGGTCTCTGGTTTTATGCTGATTTGTGTCGTTTAACAAATACTCCTATAGAGAAACCAACTGTCGAGTACGTTAATGATAATAGCCAAAGCGAAGTCGATGAAAATGTTGTGTTTAAGTTTGATGGACAGATAAAAGGTGAAATTTGCGCATCGATCACGCGTAACCTCAAACGAGAAGCCATCATTCGAGGGCCTGAACTAGAAATTGTTATTCATAATAAATGGTGGAACCCAAAGAAAATCGACATATCGTTTAAAGGTGAACAAACACAAATTTCAGCGGCTGTAAGCGGAGGTGGGTTTGAATACGAGATAGAGCATATATCTTCGCTAATCCTAAACAAGATCAATTATTCGGATGTCATGTGTAAAAAAACGAGTCGGCAAGTTATTTCTATTATGGAAGAGTCTCTCGTTGAGAATGGCTTTGACTATCTAGTTTGTTCGAAACCCTCAACTAATTGATATAACAATTAGTTAAATTTAGACTCCTCTATACTGATATGCCATTTGTTGTGTAAATTGTTCACTCGCATTTGGCATCTATCAGCAAGGAATGATGAGTTATCTGTAATGGTAGGTTTGGAGAGTTAGATGTACACAACCCGTCAAGCAGAAAATAGTGATTATGAGTTTCTGTTCGAACTTAAGAAATCAGCAGAATTTGAACCGATTAAAGCTGTCTTTGGTTGGAACGAAAATGTTCAAAGAAAAATTCATCGCGAAGAATGGGACGAGGAAAAACCAATCATAATCGAAGTTGACGGAGTTGCAGTGGGGAGCTACCTTGTGCAATTCCACGCAGAACACCTGTACTTTTGTCGTTTTTTCTTGTTACCAAAGTATCAGTGTAAAGGCATTGGTAGCCAAGTATTGAAAACTGTTATTGAATTAGCTAACCAAAAGTCATTACCTATTAAGCTGAGTTATTTACAAGGAAACCGAGTGGGGCAACTGTATAAAAGGTTTGGTTTCGAGATTACTGGGCAAGACAAAGAGTTTGTTTACATGCTCAAACCATGCTGATCATAATAAAACCAACGTGGATGTTACTTAATTACCTCATTAGCACGCAGGTTAAATGACATTACAAGGGAAGTACTGTTATCGAAATTATATTAGGGATACTTGCTTTAGTTACTTCTATGATTGCCGCCGTCGTCGGGTTTGGTGGCGGTATGTTATTGATTGCTTTTCTACCTTCATTTCTGGCGCCAAGCCTTATCATCCCTACTCACGGACTTGTTCAATTAGCAAGTAACTCATCTAGGATGCTGTTTTCAATTAATAAAGTGAGGTGGGAGCTGCTACCACGCTTCTTAATTGGCTCGGTGCTCGGTTCACTTGTCATCGGTTATGGTTTGTCTCATATATCGATGGATTATGTTCCATTGGGCATCGGTCTGTATATTTTACTTAACTTATGGAATCCGCGTTTTTCTAAAGCTGTGAGTAAGTATGAAAACTATTACTTGATCGGTTTTCTACAAACAGGATTAGGGCTTGTAATTGGTGCTCCTGGCCCGCTTGCTTTGACGGTTTTAACAAAACAGCTCAAGTGTAAAGATGAAATCATAGCGACCAGTTCGCTATTTATGTCTATCAGTCATTTAGCCAAGGTCCCCGTGTACCTTGTACTTTCCTCGGAACTACTTACCGATGTGCCAGTCATTGTTATTATGGTTATAGGGGCGGTAGTAGGATCGTATATAGGCACCAAGTTTCGTTTTAAGGCAAATAATGCCGCCCTTGTTAAAATTATAAAGATATTACTGACGCTATTAGCTCTGCGTATGATAGTTGAAGTTTTATTGTAAAACGGTTTTCAGTGTCTCATGACTAAATTTTTGTTTAATACTGTTCTATCTCAGTATCACTATGAGGTAGGTTATATTGCGGTATTAAATATTAGGGACAAGAAAAGATGATTAGGCATATATTACTTATAAAATTCAAAGAGTCGTCACCTGCATCCGAGATTGAAAAACTTAAAGGTTTGTTCGAATTAATACCCGAGAAAATAGAGGGTGTTGAATCGGTAGAGTGGGGTGAGAATGATAGTCCTGAAGATAAAAATAAAGGTTATACCCATTCGGTTTTGATGACTTTTTCGGATGAAGGTGGCCGACAAAATTATTTACCGCATGTTGAACACGATACTTTAAAACAAGTGTTTAGTCCTTTGCTCGAGGATATCATCGTTTTTGATTACACTTGCTAATCTGTGATACTGATAAATAATTTCAACCCGATTTCTCGTATTTATAGCGGAACTTTAAAAGTGGGTAACAAAACGATTTTCTGAAGAGTAATATATCTTTTGGTGAGGAAAAATGGACAAAATTGTAGAATTAATAAAACAAGATCCGGTAAGAACCGAGGCTCTTTATTATGTTTCTTTATTGGGTTTACCACAATGTTATATTGCCGCAGGTTTTGTGAGAAATTTAGTGTGGGAATCATTACATGGTTTCAAATCACCGAGCCCTTTAAATGACATTGATGTCATCTACTTTGATCCTGAAGAGTTAAACCCCAACGCCTATTTAGATTATGAAGCAGAATTAAATAAATGTATGCCCGATCTTAATTGGCAAGTGCGTAATCAAGCGATAATGCATAAGCGAAATAATGATAAACCGTATCAAAGTACTATGGATGCAATGAGTTATTGGCCTGAAAAGGAAACGGCTATTGCAGTACGTCAAATAGGTCAAGATCAATATGAATGCATTGCCGCATTTGGTTTTGAATCTCTATTTAATTACTGCATTACATATAATGCCAAGAGACCTCGTGAAATCTTTGACAATAGAATCAATTCAAAACAGTGGTTAGTGAAATGGCCTACTTTGAAAGTTGTATAATAGACGTTAAGAAATATTAGATGCCTTAATCTAACTCTACTGATTAATAATAAATTAAAGGACAATAATGAGAGCATCACTAAGAAATAAAATTATAGATGTGTGCAATAAAAAGATAACTAGTAAAGGTGAAAATGTAGGCGTGTCATTTTACGCTTTTTTCAAAAACAAAAATGACGATCCTGACTTGTTAATGGAAGCTGCTAAATGGTGGATTGAAACGCATCAGCTCGATCATTTTGAAAAAGCGTCCACAATCAAGTTGATGGTTGAATCAGGGAAATGAATCTTAGTCTATGCAAAATAAGTTAATGGTTTGTTTAAAAATATATAAATATTAGTTCTATATCGACTGAAAAGTAGTGAAAATGTCAAAAGTGAAATTATTCTATATTGAGTGTTATTAATTTGTTTTGTTGCTAGGTTGAAGATGTAAATTTGCTATCTTAGAATATACATAATCTTATTAGTGTCGATAATTACCATGAAAAAAATAACTCTCTTAATAATTTGTTTTTTATTAGTCTCTGGTTGTGTGACAAGAAAAATACACGTTTCACCGGAAGCAAATAAAGTGACGGCAATTTCACCTGCTCTAGCAAAAGAAGAAAAGTGCCAAATTATTGCTACTCACTCGATTAAAGATGCGCACCCAAATAACGTAGATCGTGAACTGAAAAATGTCACTTATGCTAAGGGTGGTAATCATTTTGCTATCATAGAGGTTATGGATACCAAGAGTTCACGTCCTAGTAGTGTTGTTGCAGAGTTATACAACTGTAATGACAGAACAGCTGAAAATACTGATTCAGAACTTCTTCCTGGTGCTGAAAATGTTAAGCCGCTAATTATTTCAGATATGAATCAAAAGCAGTGTACGTTAATTGATACTGACGTTGTGAAAAGTACTCATGCTGATAATTTAGAAGCTGAAATTGCAAATAAAACTTACATGTTAGGCGGTAACCGCTTCCATATCACTAAAGTGATTGATACGGAGGAGGGTAAAGCAAATTCAGTTGTTATTGATGCTTATCGTTGTGGTAAAGAGCTCACTCAATAACACTCTCTTAAATAAAATTAAAAGCAATAATGTTGTTTTGTAATGATATGCAAAATGATTTATTGCTTTTTCTTTGTGAAGTTAAGCTCAAATGTATACTTCAATTAAAATCAATTATCTTTGATATTGTTACTAAATACACGATCAAACTGGCAAAGAGGCGCAACTTTTGTACTGGCTTTACGTTGCCATTTTGTATGATTGGCTACTAACCAGGTTTGTTGCGAATTGTCTAAAATTGCCTGACTAACTCTGCTTTCTCTTAGCTCATGCTCCATCGCCACAGCTTGCTTTTTCTCTGCTGAATTTGTGGTTTGAGGTGAGGAGTAAGGTAATTCACTGATACCCGCGCAGCCAATAATACCGATGTCTGCTGCAAATTGACTAAAGTAATTAAGTACCGTGTCATCGACAATATCACCACCGTTCGCTCTTATTTTGCCACTGGGTATCCAAGTTTCTATATTTTCGAACTTAGAGAGCGTATGCGCAGCTTGAAAATTATTCGTCACTACTCGTAATTCTCGGTGGTTTACTAATTGCTCAGCGATACACGCAATGGTGGTTCCGATACCTAAAAATAATGTACACCCATTAGGGATGGCTTTAGCGACGTTTCTTGCTATTTCTTGTTTTTCGTCTTTATTGGTGATTTGTCTTGCATCGTAACTTCGATTGCTTAACGTAACAGGAAGACCAACGCCACCATGGTGACGCATAGCGATCCCTAGTTGGCAAAGTAAGTTAATGTCGCGTCTGATGGTTTGTGGTGTTATTTCAAACTTTTGCGCTAATTCTTCAATTGAGCAATATTCTTGCTTATGTATTAAAGTAATTATTTGTTGTTGACGGGTACTTAAATCATCCATGAAATATGTTGCCATCCTCTATTTGATTATTTTTATGCTAGGTAACGGTTTGGCGTATCGGTGATCATCATATCAACTCCCCATAGCCAGTGATCTTCAACAAGTTCCGGTTGGTTCGGGGTGTAACAGTAAAGCTGATAACCTAAATGTTTTACTGCTTTTGCTTTTTCTTCTGTTAAATAACGATAATTACAATGAACACTAAAAGCGTCTAGCTCTATCAAAACATCAGCGTGATTATTTGGGATCGTTTCCCACAATTGACCTCTTCTAACGTGAGGAAGATGCTGCTTTATAGCTAATAGCGCTGATTGGTCAAAACTAGAGAAAAGCATCAACTCAGGTTCAATATTTAGCTTATTAATCACTTCAGCCACTTTTTCACATAGCAAATGAATACAGTCTCCTGCGTGAATTTTTAATTCTATATTTAACGCCACCTTAGCTTCACTTGTTAGCTGTAATACTTCTTCTAATGTCGGTATGCTTTCCCCCTTAAAATCATCGCTAAACCAAGAGCCAGCATCTAGCTGTTTTAGTTCTGTTTTTGATAAGTTTCTCACTTCCCCTTTGCCGTTACTGCAACGATTTACTGTCTTGTCGTGTATTACCATAGGAACGTGATCAGCACTTAATTGAACGTCAATTTCAATCCACTCACAGCCATAGTTAATTGCTTCTTTCATCGCTGCAAGGGTGTTTTCAGGGGCTAAGCTCGAAAAACCACGGTGAGCTGTAATTTTCATTTTCATTTCCATCTGTAGTTATTTTCAAATGAACTATCCATGTGTTTGATGAAAATTTTATTACATCTGCTTTGAAAGTCTTAATCTTATTTACTTCATGCAACTGTAACAGAGATGTCACTTTTTGCTTCTAATGTTCACTTGAAAATAAACGAGTGGTTGGAACACAAGAAGTGAACATCCACTAAATCGTCAGCTTTTGTTAAAAATGGTTTCCAAGGAATAAAAATGGCTTTTAAACATATTGCAGGACTTGCCGTTACAGCGGCGCTAATGAGTACACAAGTGCAAGCAAAGACCGAAATTGAATGGTGGCATGCTATGGGTGGGGCATTAGGTAAAAAGGTGAATGAAATTGCCGATAACTTTAATGCCAGCCAATCTGAATACGAGATTAAACCTGTTTTTAAAGGTACTTATGCCGAAACGATGACAGGTGCAATTGCTGCATTTAGAGCGAAAGAGCAGCCTGCCATTGTACAAGTTTTCGAAGTAGGCACTGCCACTATGATGGGAGCGAAGAAAGCGGTTTATCCTGTATATGAATTAATGGCTGATACCAAAGAACCTTTTAACAAAAACGATTATTTATCAGCTGTAACAGGTTATTACACTACTAACGATGGCAAAATGTTATCCTTGCCATTTAACAGTTCAACCCCAGTGCTTTATTACAACAAAGAGATGTTTGCTAAAGCGGGGATTACCTCTCCACCCAAAACATGGAAACAAGTAGAAGAAGATTCTCGCAAGCTGATTGCTTCAGGTGCTAAATGTGGCTTTAGTACAACATGGCAGTCATGGACGCAAATCGAAAACTTCGGTGCAAGAAACAATGTTGCAATGGCAACCAACAATAATGGCTTTGATGGTGTAGATACCAAATTTACCTTTAATAATGCGCCTTTCGTTAAACATATTGAACAGATGGGTAAGTGGGCTAAAGAAGGTCTGTTCAAATATGGTGGACGTCAGTCTGATGGTATGCCGCTTTTCTATACAGGTGAGTGTGCGATGACCATGGGCTCATCTGCGGGTCTAGCTGGTATTCAAGAGAATATGAAAGGGGTAGATGTCGGTGTTGCACAATTACCTTATGATGATGAATTAGTTAAAAAACCACAAAACACGATTATAGGTGGCGCGTCGTTATGGGTACTTCGTGGACACTCAAAAGAAGAATACAAAGGTGTTGCTAAGTTCTTTACCTACCTTTCAAGCCCTGCGGTTCAAGCTGATTGGCACCAATTCTCTGGTTACTTACCAATCACAGAAAAAGCGTACGAACTCACCCAAAAGCAAGGCTTTTACAAAACTCACCCGGGGACAGATGTTGCTGTTAAGCAGATGACATCAACAACACCTACGGTTAATTCAAAAGGTTTACGCTTCGGTAACTTCTTACAAACGCGCGACATTATTAATGAAGAACTTGAAGCCGTATGGGCGGGTAAAATTTCGGCAAAAGAAGCATTAGATAATGCGAAAAGCCGAGGTGACGCGCAGCTTCGTCGCTTTGAAAGAACACAAAAATCATAATTTAAATATTTGATTAAGATTCATCCCCCGCTAATTTGGGCGGGGGATATACACCTTGCCTGTATTATTTTGGTATTTGTATGTCATCCCCTGTTGTATTTAAAAACAAATGGCTTCCGTTTTTCCTTATTGCGCCACAACTTATGATCACGTTTGTGTTCTTTATTTGGCCAGCAGGACAAGCGATTTATCAATCATCTCTACTTGAAGATGCTTTTGGTATGAGCCAAGAATTTGTTGGTTTCGAAAACTTCATGAACCTGTTTCATGATCCTAATTACTTAGATGCTTTTTTTACGACACTCCAGTTCAGTATTAGTGTTGCCGTATTAGCATTAGTTTGTGCATTAATATTATCGGCATTAGCCGAGCAAATTATCCGTGGTTCATTAGCCTATCGAACATTCTTAATTTGGCCTTACGCTGTAGCACCGGCTGTTGCAGGTTCATTGTGGCTATTTTTGTTTGACCCAACGATTGGTGTGTTTACCGATATGCTGCATTTCTTGGGCGTAGATTGGAACCCTAAACTCAATGGCAGCCATGCGATGTGGATGGTGATCATTACTTCGACTTGGAAGCAGATCAGTTATAACTTTCTGTTCTTCTTAGCGGCATTACAATCTGTCCCTAAATCATTGCACGAAGCCGCAGCGATCGACGGCAGTGGTCCGATTAAGCGCTTCTTAACGATCAGTTTCCCACTGATCTCCCCAACGAGCTTTTTCCTATTAGTCGTGAATTTTGTCTACGCCTTTTTTGATACTTTCGCGATTATTCATGCGATGACACAAGGCGGGCCAAGTAACAGCACCTCTACCTTGGTTTACAAGGTATTTAATGATGGCTTCATCGGATTAGATTTAGGTGGCTCTGCGGCACAGTCAGTGATCCTAATGATATTGGTTGCTTTATTAACGGTTATTCAATTTAAGTATGTTGAAAAGAAGGTAGCGTACTAATGGTAGAAAGAAGACCTCTTTTTAATTTTTGTTGTCATTTATTGTTGATACTTGGCGTGATCTCTATCGCGTTACCAGTATGGTTAGCCGTTGTGGCAACGACACACGAGAACCATGATTTCGCGACAAGTACTCCTCTATGGTTTGGTGATCTTGGGTTCAGTATTTTTAAAGATTTACTCAGTGGGCATACAGCTTTTAGCGATAAATCTTTATCCATAAATGGGCTATTACTTAACTCGTTTATTATGGCGATATGTATCACTGTGGGTAAATTAACAATCTCTATTATGTCTGCTTATGCGGTGGTTTTTTTCCGTTTCCGCGGCAGGATGATTGCTTTTTGGTTGATCTTTTTCACCCTGATGTTGCCTGTTGAAGTGCGTATTATGCCGACTTTTGAGGTGATCAGTAATTTGGGGATGTTGAATTCATTTTCAGGTTTAACCATTCCATTGATTGCCAGTGCAACAGCCACGTTCCTATTCAGGCAGTTCTTTTTAACGATTCCCAATGAACTCGTTGAAGCCGCACGGATTGATGGTGCAGGTCCAATAAAATTCTTTTTCGATATTTTATTACCATTATCACGCACCAATATCGCAGCCTTATTTGTGATCACTTTCATCTACGGTTGGAACCAATATTTATGGCCGTTATTGATCACGACGGATACCCATTATTTCACTATCGTCATGGCGATCAAGCAAATGACGGGAGTGGTTGATGGTGTCATTGAATGGAACAAAATTATGGCAACCACGATTATCGCAATGCTACCACCAGTCATTGTCGTTATAGCAATGCAAAAAGCCTTTGTTAAAGGCCTAGTTGATTCGGAGAAATAAATGTCTACTTTAACGCTTAATAAAATTGCGAAATCTTACCCTAATGGTTTTAAAGCAATTCATGAACTGAACCTTGATATTTCAGACGGTGAAATGGTGGTATTAGTTGGTCCAAGTGGTTGTGGTAAATCAACATTACTTCGAATGATTGCAGGGCTTGAAGAAATATCATCAGGTGATTTAAGCATAGATACGACACGGGTCAACGATCTCGAGCCGGGTGAGCGTGATATTGCGATGGTTTTTCAAAACTATGCCTTATATCCGCACATGACGGTATTTAATAATATGGCTTATGGTTTACGTAACCGTAAAACGCCAAAACACGAGATTGAACGCTTAGTCAATGAAGCGGCGACCATGTTAGAGCTTGATCATTTATTGGATCGCAAACCTAATCAATTATCGGGTGGTCAGCGTCAGCGTGTCGCTATGGGTCGGGCTATTGTAAGACACCCTAAAGTGTTCCTTTTTGATGAGCCATTATCAAATCTCGACGCTAAGTTACGTGTTCAAATGCGCCTTGAAATCAAAAAGCTACAACGTCGCCTTGGTACGACATCTGTATACGTTACGCATGATCAGGTAGAAGCAATGACTCTGGCTGATAAGTTAGTGGTGTTGAACAAAGGTAACGTCGAGCAAGTGGGGACACCGATAGAAATTTATGACAACCCAGCATCTTTATTTGTTGCGACATTCATTGGTTCTCCCTCAATGAACATTCTTGATGCGAATATGACGTCTCAAGGTATCGAACTAAATGGCTCTGTAAAATCGCTATTAGCAAAACCTTTAGAGCAAAAGAAAGTGAAGCTTGGGCTTCGTCCTGAACATCTACAAATCGATAATGATCAGCCTTGGTTTAATGTTGAAGTCGAGTTTATTGAAGCATTAGGGGCTGACTTATTACTTTATTGCCAGACACAAGAGCCCCAATCGCAACAACTCGTTTTACGAGTAGAAGGGCACAGCCCAATTGAAATGGGTGATACCTTGGGAGTGAATATTAAACCTGAAAATATCCATTTATTTGATTGTGACACTTCTAAGCGCATACCTTATGATCACTTCAAACAAAATGAAGAAGTGATTCTTGGAGTGGTAAATGGTTGAGTCATTGGACAAGGTAGATGTACATCAGCTGAAAAAACTGAAATGGTTACTGACAGATGTCGATGATACGTTAACTTGGGAAGGTAAGTTACCTCCAGAAACGTTACAAGCGTTAAGTAAACTCGAAGCCGTTGGTGTTAAGGTTATTGCTGTAACGGGAGCCTGTGCAGGTTGGTGCGATCAAATGGCAAAGTTATGGCCTTTGCATGGTGTTATTGGCGAAAATGGCGCGTTTTGGATGCGTAAAGATCAGCAAGGTTTTACGACACACTATATTCGTAATGACGAGATGATGAAAAGAGAGCAACAAACACTGAGCCATGCTATTGAAAGTTTGTTACTTGATTATCCAGATGTAAGTTTGAGCCTTGATCAACCTTTTCGGTTTTGCGATGTTGCCGTCAATATTACACAAGATAGAGCGCCGTTACCTTCTGATGTAACGAAAACCATTCTTGAAAAGATAAAGCATCTTGATATTGAAGGGCAGAAAGTTCATGCAACACAAAGCTCAATTCATATTAATGCTTGGGTCGGTCATCATAGTAAACAACAAACGAGTGAAGCTTACTTAACGCAATTTGCACCAGATGAAAATCTTGATCTAACTGAAATCAGTTATGTTGGCGATTCTTTAAATGATGAAGGTATGTTTGCATGGTTGCCATTAACATTTGGTGTTAATAATATCCGCGCTTTATTACCTAAGTTAAATCATCACCCCCAATTTATTACGACAGAAAATGGGGGGTATGGATTTGCCGAATTAGCGGAAAAGATAGTTAAGGCAAAAAAAAACCATTAATTAAAAAAGCACTCAATTGAGTGCTTTTTTATTAGCAATTTTCTTTAATAACGGCTCAAACTAAAAATGTATTTACACTTGCTACTAATGATTCTAACCGACGTCGCAGAATAGCCGATAACCCAAAGCATTAAGATAATTTTCATGCTAATTTTTTCGCGGTAATATTTTGTTTATCGCTATTGGAGCAAACATTGAAAATTGAAGTATCTGTTCAGCCGTCTGAGCATCAATTACAAGTGATAAGTGATGGTATTAGTGCGTTTAACGCACCGTATTTACCGAGTGATGGAGAGTTTGAATCAGGCTTACGTTTTGCGATTATGGCGCAGAATGATCAAGGTGAATATGTCGGTGGGCTGCAAGCAAGTGTGGTATGGAGTTATTGTGTATTGGAGTTACTTTGGCTATCTGAAGAAACTCGTGGGCATGGTGTTGGCTCTGAACTTATCGAACATTTAGTGGCGTTCGCGAAAGAAAAACAATTAACTCAAATACGTACTGAAACGTTAGATTTTCAAGCAAAACCGTTTTATGAAAAACAGGGATTTAAAGTCTATGGTGAAATTGAAGATTCACCGAAAGGGCATAAAACTTACTTCTTGGTTAAGACCTTAACTTAGCGATATTTTTGAGTTTTTGAATAAAAAAAAAGAATGGTACACCTAATTACTGCTGGGCAATAATTTGCTTTAATTATTGATTAAAAAAGCGCTTCCTTTTCATTTAGGAAGCGCTCAAAAATAATTAACCTTCAGGCACGTGAGCACCATCAATATAAATCACTCTTTTTACCGAATCAGCTTTTTCTTGAGCCTTTTTATTCGCAGCAATTAAGGCGTCTTTTTCTTTTGGTGGGTGGGTAAAACTTAATCCAAAATCATCGCCATTAAATAAGTCTGTCGCTTTAGCTGCAATATACTTTTGTGTTTCTGTTAATGAATCATCATGAAGGCTATAAATCCTAAAACCAGTCCAAGATTTATTCGAACCTACTTTTATGCCCTGTGCGATGAGCTCCTTAAATAACTTACTTTGGGTTCTTTGATATTTACCTTCAAAACTCATCAATGATTCAATAGCTGGTACAAAGTTATTAAACCGCGCATAATTAAGAAGATCAACAGCCATAGCTTCCATGTTTTTATTTGGTTTATCTTCATTGATAATCTTATTAGCATATTCTACTAATGGGTAGTAGTAATGCTTTTCAGCAGATTGAATAACCGCATCAATATATTTCTCGTGGGTTAGGTCAGGTTTCAATGTTGTACTGTAATATACTGCACGAACGTCGCCTGTTTTGGCTTTTTCAGCAAAGAGCTTTTGTGCTTTACCTACCCATTTTTCACTGCATTCACTGGAATAGTACATTTGACAAATATCGTTTTTAGGCGAAAAAAACAATGCTGCATAAGGGTTGCCTTGTTCAGCTGATTCCATATATAGCTTTTTAGCCATAGGGTTGTTTTTAATACCCGTTCCCCATGTAATTGATGCTAACCAAAATTTTGCGTCAGGATTTTGGCTCTTTGCCATTGGCTCAAGTTGTTTCTTTGCCTCAGCCCAAAGATTACGTTGGATGTACAAAACACTTTCAAACAGTGGATCACCAGGCATATATATACTTGCTACATCAATAGATGAGCTGATGCTTGAGAGCGGATTTTCTGATAAAAATTGTTCAAATACAGCAATATCAGCTTGTTGAGGTGTTGTTGCTTTTGAACATCCATTTAAGACTAAAAAAGAGAAAACTAATAGTAGGGTAGTAATAGTTACTTTCATGCATTTAAGGCCTTAACTTAGCGTACTGAGAAGCTAATTGATTTTAATGCATAATTGTACACCTAAAAATTACTAGGCAATAATTTGCTAGAGGTGATTAAAAAGCGCTACTTAAATAGTTATGTAGCGCTTTTCAAACAGTTAAATTAAATGCTAATAAAGAACTTGATAATGAGCACCATCTATAAAGATTACTTTTTTTACCTTATCTACCTTTTCTTGAGCTTTTTTATTCGCAGCAATTAAGGCATCTTTTTCTTTAGGTGGTTGGGTGAAACTTATTGCAAAGTCATCACCATTAAAGAGCTCAGTTGCTTTTGCTGCAATATATTTCTTTTTCTCAGATAAAGAGTCATCTTCAATACTTAAGATTCTATATCCTCGCCAAGCATAGTTTGAACCCAAAGAAATGCCTTGCTTCATTAATTTTTTATATAAAGAACCATTCATTCTTTTATGTTTACCCTCAATTTTCATTAAGGATTCAATAGCAGGAACAAAGTTATTAAAACTTGCATAGTTAAGAAGCTTAATAGCGATTTCCTTCATTTCTTGATTAGAATCTTCTGCTTTTCTTAAATTATTAGAGTATTCAACAAGCGGATAGTAGTATTGATTTTTAGCTGCATTGATAATGGCATTAATATATTGCTCGTGGGTTAAATCTGGTTTCAATATTGTGCTGTAATATACTGCTCGAACGTCGCCATTTTCTGCTTGTTCTGCAAACAGTTTTTGTGCTTTTTCTACCCACTTCTCACTGCATTGATTTTTAAAATACATATTACAATAGCGGCTATCTGGTGAAAAAAATAGAGCGGCATAGGGGTTGCCTAACTCTGCTGCTTCAATCAACATTTTTCCGGCCTTCGGAGTCTCATATATACTCGAACCGTAGGTAATGGTGGCTAACCAATACATCGCTTCTGGATTTTTTTTATCGGCTAAAGGTTGAAGTGCTTTTTCAGCTTTTCCCCATAACCTGCGCTGAACATTCAACACTCCTTCAAAAAGTGGGTCACCTTGTTGGTATATACTTGCGATCTCAACGGTTGGACTTACTGACGATATAGGATTTTCTGATAAAAATTGTTCAAACACAGCAATATCGGCCTTTTTTGGCTCTGTTGCTTTTGAGCATCCATTTAAGACTAAAAAAGAGAAAACTAATAATAGTGTACTAATAGTTACTTTCATGCATTTAGACCTTAACTTAGCGGACTGAGAAGCTGATTGATTTTAATGCACAATAGTACACCTAAAAATTACTGAGCAATAATTTGCTTTAATCATTGATTAAAAAAGCGCTTCCTTTTCATTTAGGAAGCACTCAAAAATTAAAAAATAATTAACCTTCAGGTACGTGAGCACCATCAATATAAATCACTCTTTTTACCGAATCTGCTTTTTCTTGTGCTTTATTATTCGCAGCAATCAAAGCTTCTTTTTCTTTAGGTGGATGAGTAAAGCTTATTGCAAAGTCATCACCATTAAAAAGCTCAGTTGCTTTTGCTGCAATATATTTCTCTTTTTCAGATAAAGAGTCATCTTCAATACTTAAGATTCTATATCCTCTCCAGGCATAATTTGCACCCAAAGAGATACCTTGTGTCATTAATTCTTTATATATAGAACCATTCATTCTTTTATGTTTACCCTCAATTTTCATTAAGGATTCAATAGCAGGAACAAAGTTATTAAAACGTGCATAATTGAGAAGCTCAATAGCGAGTTCCTTCATTTCTTGATTGGAATCTTCTGCTTTTCTTAAATTATTAGAGTATTCAACAAGCGGGTAGTAATAATGCTTTTCTGCAGATTGAATAACCGCATCAATATATTCCTCGTGGGTTAAATCTGGTTTCAATATTGTGCTGTAATATAAGGCACGAACGTTGCCTGTTTTTGCTTGTTCTGCAAAGAGTTTTTGTGCTTTCTCTACCCATTTTTCACTGCATTCACTGGAATAGTACATTTGACAAATATCGTTTTTAGGCGAAAAAAACAATGCTGCATAAGGGTTACCTTGTTCCGCTGATTCCATATATAACTTTTTAGCTATAGGGTTGTTTTTAATGCCCGTTCCCCATGTAATAGATGCTAACCAAAATTTTGCGTCAGGATTTTGGTTCTTTGCCATAGGTTCAAGTTGTTTCTTTGCCTCAGCCCAAAGGTTACGTTGGATATACAAAACACTTTCAAAAAGCGGATCACTAGGCTGATAGATACTCGCAATATCAATAGAAGGGTTGATACTTGATATCGGGTTTTCTGATAAAAATTGTTCAAACACAGCAATATCGGCCTGTTGTGGCTCTGTTGCTTTTGAGCAACCGGTTAAGGCTAAAAAAGAGAAAACTAATAGAAGGGTAGTAATAGTTACTTTCATGCATTTAAGGCCTTAACTTAGAGACATCTTGAATTTTTTAAATATAAAAACGAAATGGTATGCTTAAAATCGTTGTACATGATACTTATCAAGCGTGGGTGTAAAAAAGGTGATTTAATAAAAAGCACTTCTTGATTATTTAGGAAGTGCTTTAAAAATAATATTAATTATTGGGTAGATAATTAATAAAATACTCGCGGGTGAGCACCATCAATATAAATCACTTTTTTCACTGAATCAGCTTTTTCTTGAGCCTTTTTATTCGCTGAAATTAAAGCTTCTTTGTCTTTAGGAGGATGAGTAATACTTATTGTAAAATCATCACCATTAAAATACTTCGTAGCTTTAGCAGAAATATACTTCTGTGTGTCAGATAGCGAAGAACTTTTGTAGCTATATAGTTGATATCCTTTCCAAGCCGCATTTGAGCCAACCGTCATGCCTTGTTCTATCAACTGATTGAACAATTTACTATTAGTACGATCATATTTTCCCTCATAATCCATCAATGACTCAATAGCTGGCACAAAATTTTGGTATCGTGCATAGTTAAGAAGTTTTACAGCTATGTTTTCCATATCCTTGTCAGGATTTTTCTCATTAATAATTAGATTCGAATATTCAACAAGCGGATAATAATAATGATTTTTAGCTGCATTGATAATGGCATTAATATATTGCTCGTGGGTTAAATCTGGTTTTAATATCGTACTGTAATATACTGCTCGAACGTCACCTGTTTTTGCTTGTTCTGCAAACAAGTTTCTTGCTTTTTTCGTCCATTCTTTACTGCATTTACTGGGAAAATACATTTGACACTGCTCATCATTGCTAGACAGTGCCATTGCTGAATAGGGATAACTTTCAGCCGAAACTCTTAATAGATCGTATGCTTTCGCTTTATCGTTAATCCCTGAACGATAAATTACTTTTGCCAGCCAAAACATAGCCTCTGGTTGTTTATTCTTCGCTAATGGTGTTAATTCTTTTTCTGCAATATCTAAGCGCTTTCGCTGTATACCTAAAACGGCCTTAAAAAGTGGATCACCAGGCCGGTAGATACTCGCAATATCAATAGAAGGGTTGATACTTGATATCGGGTTTTCTGATAAAAATTGTTCAAACACAGCAATATCGGCTTGTTGAGGTGTTGTTGCTTTTGAGCATCCATTTAAGACTAAAAAAGAGAAAACTAATAATAGGGTAGTAATATTTACTTTCATGCATTTAAGGCCTTAACTTAGCGATATCTTTGAGTTTTTAAATAGGAAAAAGAATGGTACACCTAATTACTGTTGGGCAATAATTGGCCTAAAATCTCAAATTTTCTGGATAAATCGTAGATACATATTCAAGTTACCGTTTACGTATATTGTTTTTACCGATAAAAAACGCTCCCATTAGAGGGAGCGTTTAAGGCAATGAATGTAAGGGCTATACAAGATTAGCGAAGTACTCTCACCGTATGTTTACTTAAGAACTCTTTAGCAAAGTCGTTGACTTGTTT
>NZ_PYOM01000031.1 GCF_003026365.1 Photobacterium angustum
CAATTAAAATCGATTTTTTTTATTTCAAAAATGAAAAGGCTTTGCATTTTTTTGTTAAGTATTTGTTCAGAAAGTAACTGTTAGGTTCAACTGGTTGCATTTATTTGTCTATTTTTAACAACTCTCAAATAAGAAATAGTGACTAAGTATGCAACGTATAAAAATAACGACAGGGCTAGTTTAACGACCAATTAAATTAAGCTCTTTTGAAAGTAATGTTGAAGTACGAATGAGATGTAAGCTCACGCTGTTAGCACCTTGGTTTATCAAGTGTGCTTGATGGCTAATGCATCAAATTCGACAAGGAGTGCAAATGAGTGATTTCAACCCAGGAATCATGATCGGTGTCTTCAGCCTTCTCGTCTTAGCGGTGATCGCTTCCATTTTATTTATTAGTAAATCTCTTGGTGGATTCGGGCGTCGTTTTGATAAAGAACAGCCTTTCGAGTGTGGACTTTTACCCTCTGGAACGACAAAGCATAACTTCTCTATTAGTTATTACCTCATCGCTGTTGCGTTTCTAATTTTTGAATTAGAAGCCGCAATCCTTTTTGCATGGGGAGTCGACTATTGGCAACTCGGTATACCGGGTGTCATTGCTGGCGTCACCTTTTTGGTGATTTTACTTTTAGGGTTCATTTACATGATACGTAAAGGTGTTTTTCAAATCGGAGTGTATGAGTCATGAGCGATATAATTCAAACCGTTAACGTCGATAATTCCTCGAATGAAAAAGGCAACAACATCATTACCAATATTGTTGGTAAAGTTGATGATCTTATTTCCTATAGCCGGAAGCATTCGCTCTGGCCTTACAACTTTGGGACATCATGCTGTTTCGTTGAAATGATGACGGCAGCGACGCCTCGCTATGACATGGCAAGGTTTGGTTCTGAAGTACTTCGTGGCTCACCACGCCAAAGCGACGTGCTTATCACCGCTGGTACCTGCTTTGTGAAAATGGCACCGCTAATGAAGCATATCTATGACCAAATGCTTGAGCCTAAATGGGTGATTTCAATGGGATCTTGTTCAAACTCAGGCGGCATGTATGACATCTACAGTGTTGTACAAGGCGTCGATAAAATTCTTCCTGTTGACGTCTATGTCCCTGGTTGCCCACCTCGTCCAGACGCCCTACTCGAGGGATTAATCATGCTTCAAGAGCACGTTCAAGCTAACCCAGTATCTGTGCTAAGTAAAAACCGTAAACCACTCGGTTTGAGGGTCGAATAATGAATAATAACGATCGTCAAATACTCATTGAGCGTTTCGGTGCTAAAGCGCCAAACCACGAAATCATTGGTTGTGAAAGTTTCGAGGTAAAAAAAGAACACCTTATCGATACCTTACACTTCTTAAAAAATGAAGCTTCTTCGCAATTTGAAATGTTGTTTGACCTTTCAGCAATTGATGAATGTGAACGTGGTGGCGGACTCAGTGTGTTTTATTACCTGCTGAGTGTGAAAAATAAGGCATTTATTTCCATTCGTACACACATTGCTAATGACAACATTGAAGTACCTACCGTGGTTGGACTTTGGCCTAACGCGAATTGGTATGAGCGTGAAGTCTATGACATGTTCGGGATTAAATTCACTGATCACCCCGACCTACGCCGTATCTTAACTTTTGATTTTTGGAAAGGTCACCCACTGCGTAAGTCCTATCCTTGTCGTGCAACCTTAATGGATGAACCTTTCGATCTTGAAGGTCCTGACTTCGATGATGTTATGAAGTCCTATGATATTCAAGGGAAGCAAAACGATGGCAGCATGGTACTAAACATCGGTCCTAACCATCCCGGAACCGATGGCGTTATCCGCCTAAAAGTTAAAATGAAAGGCGAATTCATTGAAGATTTGGATCAAGAGATTGGCTTCCACCATCGCGGGGCAGAGAAAATTGCAGAGCGTCATACTTTTCATAACTACATCCCTTATACCGATCGTATCGATTACTTAGGTGGTGTAGCAGGTGAACTGCCCTACTTACTAGGGCTTGAAGCAATGACTGGGATTGAAGTCCCCGAACGTGCCAAGACCATGCGGATTATGTTATGCGAATTATTCCGAATTTCGAGCCATCTTGTATGGTTTGGAAGTATCACGCATAACCTAGGGGGTATGGCTCCCGCTTTTTATGCTTTCACCGAGCGTGAAAAAATCTTCGATGTTATCGAGTTGATCTGTGGCGGTCGTATGCACCCTGCATTCTTCAGAATTGGTGGTGTTTCTCAAGATTTACCTGATGGCTGGGAAGAAAAAGTTGAACATGCCTGCCAAGGTATTGAGCAACTTGTCCCCGATCTTGAAAAGTTAATGACCAACTCAATGATCTTCAAAGTACGGACACAAAACATTGCGGTTTACAGTCAGTCAATGGCGCTTGATTGGGGCTTAACAGGACCAAACTTGCGTGCAACAGGTATTAACTTCGATATACGTAAAGATTTCCCTTATATGGGTTACGAAGATTACGACTTTGACGTTCCTGTTGGCCAAGATGGTGATGCCTACACCCGTACCGTTCTCCGTGTGCAAGAAGTGGTTGAGAGTTTGAAGATCATTCGACAAGCGGCGGCGCGTATGCCTGAAGGTCCTATCCTTGCTGACAATGCGCCTAACTTTGGTTTTCCTCGAAAACAAAATGCATTACGTGATATCGAAACCCTGATCCACAGCTTTGTTGATACAGGCAGAGGCTTTAACTTCCCTGTTGCTGAAACCTTTTATGCAACGGAAACCGCTAAAGGTGTCACAAGCTACCATACCATCAGTAATGGAACAGGATGCCCTTACCGTGTCCGAATCCGAACACCTTCATTTACACATTTCCAATCCGTTAAAGCCGTTTCTAAAGGCGACTTATTGAGCAATATCATCTGTTTAATCGGCTCTATCGATTACGTACTCGCTGATATTGATCGCTAAACAATAAAAACAACATCCCATGTAGATGTTGAGACGAATAAGACAAATGTCGCTCGTCATAAATAAAGTCCGCAATGTGAGGAAATCATGTTAACAGATCAAGAAAGAGCTCATCTGGAAGAGCATATTGCTCATTACCCAGAAAAAAGAGCCGGTGCCATCTATTGTCTTTATTTTATGCAAGATAAATATGGCTATATCACGAAACCAAGTCTCAACCTTGTTAGTGAGCTTACAGACCTATCAACAACGCAGCTAGATGAACTTATCACGTTTTATACGCTTTTGCGCCGACGCCCTGTTGGTCGCAATGTCATGCGTGTCTGTGACAGCATTTCTTGCCATACCCGAGGTGCGAAAAAAGTGCTAGAAGCGGCAGAAAATGCAACAGGTAAAGCATTAGGAGAGATCGCTAATGATGGCAGCATTACCGTTCTACCGAGTATTTGCCTTGGATTATGCGATCGCGCGCCTGCTGCTCTGATCAATGATGATCGTGTTGAAGGTGAGCTAACACCTGAACGCATGCGAATGATCTTAACTGAATTAGCAGAAGAAGAGATCAAGCTATCAGAGAAGCCTGATTACCAAAACATTATTTCGATGCTGACTCCTCAAGATGCGCCAGCAAAACCGAATGAAGAGGTGATGTAATGGATTTAGTACTTTCACGTAACTTTCATCATCCAAAACCATTAAATTTTGCTGAGTACTGTGAAAATGGTGGTTACCAAAGCCTTAATTCCATTATTGGTCAACCAAGAGAGCCTTTACTCGCAGAACTTAAAGCATCTGGTCTACGTGGCTGTGGTGGTGGTGGTTTCCCCACTGGTGTGAAATGGGGCTTCCTTGCAAAAGATGCTAGTCACCCCGTTTACTTAGTCGTGAATTTAGATGAATCAGAACCGGGCTCGTTTAAAGATAGACAAGTGCTTTATCGCGATCCGCACACTATTTTAGAAGGCGTTATCGCAAGTAGTTACATACTTGGTGCAGACAAAGCATTTGTTTTCATTCGTGGAGAATATCGCGAAGGGGCAAAAGGACTTGAGAAAGCGGTTCAAGAAGCACGAGCGGCTGGGCTTGTGGGTGAAAATGTCATGGGCTCTGGCTGGGATCTTGATGTTGACGTTCACTTAAGTGCTGGGCGCTATATCTGTGGTGAAGAAACCGCCCTACTCAATGCTCTTGAAGGCTACCGTGGTAACCCGCGTTCTAAACCGCCCTTCCCTATCGTAAAAGGTCTGTGGGGACAGCCAACCATAGTCAACAATGTGGAATCCATCTGTCATATTCCTTGGATCGTTCATAAAGGTGCCGAGTGGTTCAAATCTCAAGGTAAAGGTGATGCCGCAGGAAGCCATATTTACCAAGTGTCTGGTCCGGTCAAAAAGCCTGGCTTCTTTGAGTTGCCATTAGGGACTACAGCTAGAGAGCTTATTTTCGAGCACGCTGGCGGATTACTTGACGATCGTGAGCTTGTCGGTTTTCTACCAGGTGGTGCCTCAACGCAATTCATGCTCCCTGAACATCTCGACATCCCACTCGATTGGGACGGCCCAGCGACTGTTGGTTCACGTTTAGGTACTGGCGGGATCATTGTGATGGACGATGCGATTTGTCCAATAGACTTCATGATCAACCTGACAGAATTTTTCGCAAGAGAATCATGTGGCTACTGCACACCTTGCCGTGATGGCTTGCCGTATGTCGTACATGTATTGAAAAAATTTGAAACAGGTGAAGCGACCTCCAAAGATCTGGATCTGCTTCATGAGCTCTGTGAAACCATCTATCCCAACACCTTCTGTGCGCTTGCACCGGGGGCGCTGATGCCAATCATGACTGGATTAAAACACTTCAAACATGTTTTTGAATCCCATATTGAAGGGCAACGCTGTACTCACAACCACCAGCTAACTGCGGAGGCATGTTGATCATGGGAACTATCTATATAGATGACAAAGCTGTCGAATTTGAGCCAGGACAGAACGTGTTAGACGCTGCGCGTAAAGCAGGGATCGATACGCCTTATTTTTGCTACCACCCAGCATTAGGTGCCGCAGGCTCTTGTCGTATTTGTGCCATGGAAACCGTGCCACAAAAAGAAGGTGAAAGACCGCGTACCGTCATGACTTGTAGCATTCCAGCACAAGATGGCCAGCAATTTCGTTTTAAATCGCCAAAAGCAAAACAAATCCAAAAAGCCGTGGTTGAGTTTTATATGACCAACCACCCCAATGACTGCCCTGTTTGTGATGAAGGCGGTGACTGTCACCTTCAAGACACAACCATCAGTGTCGGCCATGCTTACCGCCGCTATGATGGACAAAAACGTACCATGCCGGATCAATTCCTAGGTCCGTTGGTATATCAAACCATGAACCGCTGTGTGACCTGTTATCGCTGCGTACGCTTTTATCAAGACTATGCGCTTGGTGATGATTTTGGTGCAATGGGGTCAAGCAATCACGTGCTTTTCCGTCGTACAGAAGATGGTGCATTCGATAGTCCATTCTCAGGCAATTTAGTCAGCGTATGTCCAACCGGCGTTTTTACCGATAAGGTTTACCGCCGTAAATACAGCCGTACATGGATGTTAGAAAAAGCGCCTTCAATCTGCTCAGGTTGTAGTGTGGGGTGTAATATCGAAGTTGGTGGACGTGAAGGAACCCTACGACGCGTTCAACCTAACAACGAAGAATCAAAAGTAAATCCTTATTTCATCTGTGATCGTGGTCGTTATGGGTCTCATGGCACCGAGTCGCACTCAAGACCTAAATACGTATCAGAGCAAGGTAAAGTCGTAAAAACATCACCTCTAGATGCACTGAAAATAGCCCTTGTTAGAGCTGAAGGTCATGTGGGTATTTTAGGTTCCGTAGAAGAAGATCTCACGACTAACTTGGCACTTAAAGCTATTGCAAAAGAGATGAATGCGCCGTTCTCACCATTTATTTCACCGCAACAAGAAGCCTTGACGAAAACCGCTGTAGCAGCGAATCACAATGCGCCTTCTATATCAGATATAGAGCAATCAGATGCGGTTTTCGTGTTAGGAGAGCTCACTGAACATGCGCCTATGCTTGATCTTGCGGTACGCCAAGTTATCAAAGCTAAAAAAGATGTGTATGTATTACATGCAACACCTTCTCACCTCGTCACAGCCTTGAATAAACTTCAGCGAGGCCATGTTAAAGCATTAGCACCAAGCCAATGGCAAGACTGTTTAACACAAATTAACACAGCTGTTCATGATGGTGCTATGGAAGATCTCTGGATTAAAGATGTTGCCAATGCACTAAAACAGGCGGAAAAACCCGTCATTATTGGTGTGGCTGAACTGCTTAACACTGCAGATATCTCTCTACTTAATACCATTACAGAGTCACTTGCACCTACAGCCAAAATGGCGATTGCTTTACCGAGTGCCGGTTCTGTTAATGCAGCATTAACAGCACAAGAAAACTCATGTGCTGAGCTGATGGCGCAAATAGAGAATGACAAAATAAAGACATTGGTTGTTGTCGGCAGCGATCCCCTGAATACCAATCATCCACACTGGCATGCATTACATGACAAGCTAGATCAATTGATTGTGATCGATAAAGTCTTAACCAAAACAGCACACTTAAGCGACACCTTATTGCCACTCGCAGCATGGCCAGAAAGGGACGGTATGACGATTAACTATGAAGGTAGACTACAGCGTTTTAGCAAGGCTTTCGCGAGAAAAACAGCCACGATTGACGCTCATGACATGATTGAAACCTTAATGAAATCACCTGAGACAATCGAACAATGGTTAACTGAGCTCGCACCGATGCTACCTCAAGCTGGTGATGACGGGATCATCATCGAAAAAGACAAGCTTAAGTGCACTGAATTACCGCTTGAACAGAAAACAAATCCACCAGCAATTCAAAGTACTCAGCCGCAAGTTGCACTGAGTAAATGGTTTGGTGAAGGATATGTTGCCGATCATGCGCCTGAAATCCGCTCTCTCAAGCCAGGATCTTCCGCTTCAATAAATCCCAGACTGGCTGCCTCGCTAAACCTTAGCAATGGTGATCAATTAATGATTACTTGCGGTGATCAGAAGTTGGTACGCCCTGCGGTGATTTCCTCTCAAGTTGCTGACCTCACAGTTGCTTTAAATCAAGCAGATATGCGCCTACTTCAGGCTGATATTGCTTCACCATTGTGTCTTGAGCGCACCTCTGAGCTTTTTATTGATGCAGATAAAAAGGAGGAAATCAAAAACATTATTGGTAGTGCATCGGTCATTATGATGGGAGAAGCCTAATGGATTCATTGCAGTACTGGATTTTTATTCTGGTCGGTATGGTTATCACTATCTTTGGTTTGATTTTAGTTGCAGGCTATACCGTTCTGTTTGAACGTCGCTGTCTAGCACTGTTGCAAGACCGTTACGGCCCTAACCGAGCAGGTCCATTAGGGTTATTCCAAGCACTATGTGATGCAGCAAAACTGCTAACAAAAGAATATTTCATGCCCGGGTTTGTCGACAAAAAGCTCTACGCTTTAGCACCAATCCTTGTCGTGGTATCGATTCTTGTTAGCTTTGCTTTACTGCCTATAGGTAAAAATATCTCATGGGCAGCAGACTTAAACATCGGTCTGCTCTTTTTGATGGGATTAAGCTCCATTCACGCTTATGGGGTCTTTTTAGGCGGATGGGCATCAAGCTCGAAATACACCATGCTTGGCGCAATTCGTACTATTGCTCAGTTAATCAGTTATGAATTAGCAATGGGTATGGCGGTATTGGGTGTGGTTATGCTTGCTGGCAGCTTTAGCTTAACGCAAATTGTTGATGCACAAACGACACCGTATATCCTCCTTCAACCGGTTGGCTTCCTTGTATTCCTAATCGCAGGTATTGCAGAAACTCACCGCTTGCCATTCGATATGCCTGAAGCCGAAAACGAGCTTAATGCCGGTTTTAATACCGAATATGGCGGTATGCCTTTTGCGATGTTTTTCCTTGGTGAATACCTAGGTGTGATCCTCGTCGGTGCAATGGCAACAACCTTGTACCTCGGCGGATGGCACGGACCATGGGCTGAAGCCTATCCGCTTGTTGGCGTCTTATGGTTTGTATTGAAGACCTTCCTGTTAGTTTTCTTCTTTGTATGGATGCGTGCCAGCTTACCGCGAACGCGTTACGACCAGCTAATGGCATTCGGTTGGAAATTCTTACTTCCAATCGGCATCGTCAACATCATTTTGACCGCCCTTGTCGGTACATTCTGGATGTAGCCACCAACATTAGAGAGAGACAATCATGAAAGTTATACAGATTTTACAAGAGGTCACAGGGGCTTTTGCGGCAACCATTAAGCACGTTTGGGCACCACGCGATACGGTTTGTTATCCAGAGGTAAAACCAGACTTACCTGAACGCTGGCGCGGTCGCATTGTATTAACGCGCGATCCTGACGGTGATGAACGTTGTGTTGCTTGTTATTTGTGCTCTTCAGTATGCCCTGCTAATGCAATCACCATTCAAGGTGCTGAGCGAGAAGATGAGCGTCGATATGCCAAAACATTCGAACTGGATTTCAGTCGCTGCATTTTCTGTGGAATGTGTGAAGAAGCATGTCCAACCCTATCGATTCAATGCACCACTGATTTTGAAATGGGTAAATATTCTCGTGACAAGCTGCTTTATGAAAAAGAAGACTTACTCATTGATGGCACAGGTAAACACCCAGACTTTAATTACTACAAGCAAGCAGGTGTAGCAATTACAGGTAAAGCTATCGGCGATGGTGAAAATGAAAAACCACCAATCGATGTGTACTCTCTGCTGCCATAAGGACATCATCATTCATGTTAACTTGGAATATTATTTTCTATGCCAGTAGTGCCATCATGCTATTGGCGGCAATCAGTTTACTGTTTGTCAAAGAGCCTATGCATGGTGCGGTGTATTTAACCACGTCGCTACTCGCACTGGCTGTTATTTTCTATTTATTGGGTGCGCCGTTTATTGCCGCGTTACAAATTATTTTGTACGTCGGGGCAATCATGGTGTTGTTTGTCTTCTTCATTATGTTGAGTCCGGCAAGCCGCACCTTCCCACTCACGGCCAATCGCACTGTAATTTTACCGGTGATCTTACTAACCGTTATGTTAGTTGAGGCTTTCATCGTTCTAAATCACGGTCATCAGTTCTATACAATTGAAACGATCAAAACCATCAGTCCTAAAGCTGTTGGTGCGGATTTATTTAATCATTACAAACTCGCGATAGAAGCGCTATCAACGCTCTTACTTGGTGCTTTAGTCGCTGTGATTTATCTCGCGGCACAAATGAAAGCTCGCCACTCAGAGACTGATGATAAAGTGGAGGAGCACGTATGAGTCCACTGACTATCTTAATTTTATCCTTTGCCATGTTCATTATTGGCCTACTAATTGTTGTTGTTCGCCGACAGTTGTTGTTCGTACTTATGGGTATCGAAGTCATGCTTAATGGCGTTGCGTTAGCCGCTGTTGAAGCAGGTCAACATTGGGGAAATCCAACAGGACAAATCATTACTATCTTTTTGATGATTGCAGCAGGCTGTGAGCTTTCTGTTGTCTTGATGCTCGCCATGTTGTCGTACAAACACCTAAAAACAACCCGTATCGACAAACTTAACCAGCTTAGCAATACATTAATTAGTAAGGGAGAACTGTAATGAATACATGGTTATGGTTAATTCCTGCCGCTCCGCTTTTCAGCGCCGCCTTAATTGTCTTATTTGGCAAGCACTTTCCGACTCGTGCAAGCGGTATACTCGCTTCACTCTCCGTCTTAGTGTCGGCTGTACTCACAGGCATGCTATGGCTATCCAGTGATTTTAACCCAGCTTTCCACCAGCAATTATGGACGTGGATGGCTGTTGGTGATTGGAACGTCAACATTGGTTTATCGGTTGATCGCCTCTCGCTAGTAATGATGACAGTGACAAGCTGGGTTGGATTTCTTATCCACTTGTTCTCCGTTCCCTTCATGCGCCGTGATTTTGGTGAAAGACGCTACTTTTGCTATTTAAATCTATTCGTTGCTGGCATGTTGTTCTTTGTGATGGCGGATAATTTAATTCTGCTATACACAGGTTGGGAAATCATGGGGCTATGTTCATACGGACTGATTTCTCATTACTACAACAAAGAAAAGAATGTGTACTCAGGACGTAAAGCATTCGTCGTAACACGCATTGGCGATACCTTACTTGCGATTGGTATCTTACTGACATTCAGCGTGTTCAAAACCGTTAACCTTAACGAGATCTATACTATTGCTAGCCAGCAATCGATGAACTTATGGTTAATTGGCGCGATTTGTCTTCTATTCTTGTTCGGCGGTATGGCCAAATCAGCCCAGTTCCCGTTTCATGTTTGGCTTCCTGAATCAATGGCAGGTCCTTCTACGGTATCGGCATTGATCCACGCAGCAACCATGGTAACGGCTGGGGTGTACTTAATTGCACGTAATCATGTGCTCTTTAATTTAGTACCTGATGTCACATGGTGGGTATCACTTGTGGGTGCATTTACGGCGTTTTATGCAGCAACATGTGCGCTGGCGCAGAACGACATCAAACGTATTCTCGCCTACTCAACCATCAGCCAAATTGGCTACATGTTTGCTGCGCTAGGTGTAGGTGCTTATGATTTGGCTATTTTCCACGTCATTGTTCATGCGTGTTTTAAAGCACTGCTATTTATCAGCTCTGGTGTCATTATCGATATGTTTAATCACGATCATGACATTCGCAAAATGGGCGGTCTCGGCAAACGACTTCCTTGGCTTAAGTGGACTTACCTAGCAGGCTCTGCAAGTTTAGCCGCGCTGCCTGTCATCACTGCAAGCTTCTTCTCAAAAGATGCCATCATAGCAGCAACGGAAACGGGCCATTTAGGTTGGTTACTGGGTGCACTTGGTTTAGCGGGCGCATTATTTACCAGTATTTACAGCTTCCGTATGTACTTTATGGTCTTCAATGGTGAAAACCGCACAGCGTTTAGCGAACCTCGCTACCTGAAAAATAATGGTCTTCCTTGGCAGATGAAAGTTTCAACGGGTATTTTAGCCGTTGGTTCGATCGCTATTGGTTGGATGCAGTTTCCTAACGAATGGTCTTTTGGTCCTCACCTATTCCTTCCGTGGATTGATAGTCAATTAGGTACAGCGCCAGAGATTGCAACCTCTGCAGGTCTTATGCTGCAAGTGGTTGGCTCATTAGTCGCTATTGCTGGAGTATGGATTGCATACATCTTAGTAAAACAAGAGCTTAAACAGGAGCATGGCATCGGTAATTGTCAATTCCTGAACTCAGCATGGTATATCGACGACCTGTCAAAACTAACGGTTATTCGTGGCTTCAAAGGTCTTTCCAAGCTGCTAGAAACGGTTATTGAACGATGGGTGCTGAATCAGGCCATTGTGAAAGGGATCGCGGCAATGTTATCTCACTCAGGCGAAGCCGTTAGTGATGTACAAGGCAGCCAGCTTTCTCGTTATGTCATTATGATGATTGCAGGATCTGTTCTTCTACTTTTTTACTTGGTTTGAGCTATTTAGGTTTGATATATGCTTAGTTTATTGATTTTCTTACCCATGGTAGCTGCACTACTTATCGGCTCAAGTTGCCGTAAGCTACCATTTATTGCCCGCTCCATGACATTAACCACACTCATTATTGAGTCAATGTTAGTAGCTTGGATATTTATCACGCATCAAGTTCATGGTTTTTCCATGACAGAAAGCCTCAACTGGATCCCTGACTTCGGCATTAAATATTTAGTCAGCATGGATGGGATCAGCTTAAGCCTGATTGGTTTAACCTGTACCTTGTTCATCGTTGCAATGCTTGTTGCTTGGCACCAAGTGAATCGTTGGCAGGCTTTTGGCCCACTAATGCTATTAACACTCAGTGGCATTATGGGGGCATTTCTTGCTCTTGATCTCATGCTTTTCTACGTATTTTGGGAACTGATGTTAATTCCGATTTACTTCATGTTGAGTTTCTGGGGCGGTAAAGATACCAAACAAGCAGCATTAAAATTTGTCCTTGTGACCATTACAGGCTCTTTATTAATGCTTGTATCGCTTGTTGCTCTTTACATCATTAATGGTAACAACACAGGTGTATGGACATTTGACTACTTCTACTTAGCTTCCCATCCAATTACGGGTGAATTGGCTATTCCAGTTGTATGCGGATTCTTAATTGCTTTCTTAATTAAGATCCCAGGTTTCCCATTTCACTTTTGGGCACCTGACACCTACCGCGAAGGAGCACCTGCAGTGTCACTACTGCTATCTGGTGTTATGGCTAACGTCGGCGCATACGGTATCTTGCGTTTCTGTTTAGCTATCTTCCCTGAAGCAATGCATCAAATGATGTATATCGGTATGGCACTGGGTGCAATCGGTAGCTTATACGCCGCCCTACTCGCTTTCCGTCAAAAAGATCTCCGTAATGTGATTGCTTACTCAAGTATCAGTCACATGAACTTAGTGGTCTTAGCGATTTTCGCATGGCAACTTCAAGCATTGAATGGCGCAGTGATCCAATTAATTGCTCACGGTCTTTCAGTGGCAGGTCTGTTTGCCGTTGTACGTATGCTTCAAGCGCGCGGGTTTAGCGGTAAGTTTGATGAAATGGGCGGCTTATATAAAGTCCTCCCGGGTATTAGCGTCTTCCTACTATTTATTGTTGCAGCAAGTGTGGGTATTCCAGGCTTAGGTAACTTTGCCGGTGAGATATTACTACTCGCAGGTAGTTTCTCTGTCTCACCTCTTTGGACAAGCTTGGCTGCATTCTCGATAGTGTTAGGTGTGGTTTACTTCTTAAGAGCCTATGGACTGGCATTCTTAGGGCCAATCTCTGACGACAATGAACAACGTAAATTAATAGATCTGACAGCACGAGAAAAGCTAACAGCATCCATCATTGTCATTGGATTGTTCTGGGTTGGCTTAGAGCCGAACTATTTACTGCAACTTATGATGTCATCAACCGAAACACTGGCATCCATTCATTCGGGTTCATATTCATTGATTGAAGGGGTTATCAATGTCATCTTATGAGTTAATTAGTGCAATACCCTTTGCCATCCTAGGACTAGGTGCTTTAGGTGTCCTACTATTGGGTGTTCTACCTGGTAAGAACAACCAACAACTCCCTTATATGGGATCGATTGTGGTGCTATTAGCGACCATGTTATCAGTGGCTTCTTTATTCGGACACAGTGCGAATATTGAAAACTTTGTGGTTATTGATCATTTCACACTCGTTGCTTTTGAATTATTCGCAGCAGGTGGACTGGCAACCATATTACTGGCTAAAAATTACCCAGCCCTCAACAAGCATGTTGCAGAAGAGTTTTACGCACTGATCCTGATAGCTGTACTCGGTACATTTATCTTGGCCTCAGCAAGTAACTTGTTAGCAGCATTCCTAGGGATGGAGACCATTGCCATTCCAATGTTTGCGCTAATCGCATGGAACCCTCAACGTAAAGGAGCTATCGAAGGTGGGCTAAAATATGCTGTTACAGCCACTGTTGCTGCAGCATTCTTTATGTTTGGTATTGCACTGATCTATTTTGGTGCGGGTACTATCGTTATTAGTGAAATACCTAAAGCGCTCACCAGTGCTAACGCGATGCCGATGGTCGCATTGATCGGCTTTATGATGTTATTTGTAGGCATATGCTTTGAACTGGCTTTAGCACCATTTCATAGCTGGCTGGCTGATACACTGCAAGCTTCACCTGCGCCTGTGATGGCATTTATTGGTAGTATCGCCAAAATTGCAATGCTGACATTTGTTATTCACTTCGTGATTCAGATTGAACCTATTTGGGATCAAATCTCGTTTGTACTTTGGGGCTTTGTGTTATTTAGCATTGTGTTTGGTAACCTATTGGCTTTCCGCCAAACCAATATCAAACGTATTCTGGCTTATTCATCCGTTGCCCACTTCGGCTACGCACTCATGGCACTAACCAGTGTGATCCCGAACAGTAGCGCCTCTTTATCAGAAGCGGTTCATGCTACTGCTTATTACGGGCTGAGTTATGCCGTGATGAATCTGGTCGCGTTTGCTGTGATTGCAATGTTAAACAAACATAACCCAACGGGTGAATTAAAAGGTTATCGCGGTTTAGGTCGACGTTACCCACTCGCTGGTGTTGCAATGGCGATTGCTGTGCTTTCATTGGCGGGCGTTCCCCCTACTGCTGGCTTTTTTGCCAAGTTCTTCCTGTTCTCAAGTGTACTTGGTAACGGATATTTAGGCATGGTTGTACTCGCGGCATTAGCTTCTGCAGTCTCCGTATTTTACTACCTTCGTATCCTACTGGCCTTTTTCGCTAAAGAGGAATATCACCACCACAACCAATCTGCGGATGTTGAAAGCGTAGAGTTTGGTTCAACAGCGGTGATCAGTGTCAGTGCTTTTGCCACCATCGCATTGGGCATCTTTGCTCAGGCAGTACTTACTTATATGTTTTAACAAATGAGCAACCTCGCTGTACAAGCAGCGAGGTTCTTCATGTCTTCTCTTTATTTCTTTCAACCTACACTTCCCTCATTTCATTTTGCCCTATTCCTCACGAAAAACCCTGCAAAAAAGCGCGTTACTAAAAGTACAATCCTCTGTTATATCAACAAAAAATTAAATCCTCACCTAACCCATCAGAATATAAAACTAATTAACGTTATTTTTTAACATTAAAAATCGACATTTTCTTTAGAAGTCATAAATGACATCAAAATGACAAAAAACAGAACAATAAGCAGTCATAAAAACTAAAAGTAAAAACAATAAAAGACCCAAACACTGCAATAACAAATAAAAACCAGTCATTAGAACCAAAAAACAACCACAAATGTAAAACTTTCAACTGTGACGCAGATCTAATTTGGTTTTTAACACCAAAAACAAACAAAAAACTGGTTTCTTTTGTTGGATATTAATTAAAAAAGAGTGACACATTTCAAATGATTTTGTTTAACCTATTAATCATTCCAATAACAAGTAATAAACAAAACAACAGATATTAAGGCTTAGATTATGATCATTGGTATCCCTAAAGAAATCAAAACACATGAATACCGCGTAGGTATGATCCCAGCGTCAGTTAAAGAAGTGATCTCTCATGGTCATCGTGTTTATGTCGAAACCAACGCAGGCACAGGTATTGGTTTTAGCGATCAAGACTACATTGATGCAGGTGCACAAATCCTAGCAACTGCATCTGACGTTTTTGCAGAAGCAGAAATGATTGTTAAAGTAAAAGAGCCTCAAGCTGTTGAGCGTGCAATGCTTCGCGAAGGGCAAATTCTATTTACTTACCTGCACCTAGCCCCGGATCCAGAGCAAACGCATGATCTAATTAATAGCAAAGCCGTATGTATTGCTTACGAAACCGTGACAGATAAACATGGTCGCCTTCCACTTCTTGCACCAATGTCAGAAGTAGCTGGTCGCATGTCAATCCAAGCTGGCGCATTCGCATTAGAAAAATCTCGCGGCGGCTGTGGCATGTTACTTGGCGGCGTACCTGGTGTTGAGCCAGCAAAAGTTGTGATTATTGGTGGTGGTGTTGTAGGTGCAAATGCAGCACAAATGGCACTAGGTCTACAAGCTGATGTAACTGTTATTGACCGTAATATCGATGTACTACGCCAACTAGATGCACAGTTCAATGGTCAGCTGAAAACGGTTTTCTCAACCAATGACTCAATCGAAAAACATGTACTTGAAGCAGATCTTGTTATCGGTGGTGTTCTAGTCGTTGGTGCTGCGGCCCCGAAACTGGTTACCGCTGAAATGATCAAGAAGATGAAACCAGGCTCTGCAATTGTCGATGTTGCTATCGACCAAGGTGGTTGTGTAGAAACATCTCATGCAACAACGCACAGCGAGCCTACTTACATTGTTGATGATGTGGTTCACTACTGTGTTGCAAACATGCCGGGGGCGGTTGCTCGTACATCAGCAGTGGCACTTAACAATGTAACACTGCCTTACATCGTTAACCTTGCAAATAAAGGCTACAAAAAAGCACTACAAGACGATAAGCACCTATTAAATGGTCTAAATGTTTACCGTGGACAGATCACTTGTGAGAGCGTGGCTACATCACTGGATTTACCTTATGTTGATGCAGACTCTGCTATCGCATAATTTATAGCACCACACCCCCTTCCTCCTGCTGGTTATCTTATTCATTTCTCCAGCAGGAGTTTTTATCTCCTTACAAAACCCACCAACTCAAAATATAACGCCACTAAAAACATACTTATCAAAATAAAACTTCAAAATAAATTAAAAAACAAAAATATTAATGCGATCTAAGTAGCAAGTATTCCTTTTGGGAATATTGCAAAGGTTATCAATTTGTTAGCATTGTATTCGATATGAAAAAACCTATAACAAATACATTAACCAATAAGGTCAATCACATGTCGTTTTCAAATAACGTTGAAGTTTCCTATAACACAGAACAAAAACTTACCCTCAATAAACATGATAAGACCTGGATCATAAGCTTATTTGGCACAGCCGTTGGCGCAGGGATATTATTCTTACCTATCAATATTGGTGTAAATGGTTTCTGGCCTTTGATCACTATAGCCTTACTGGCAGGACCAATGACATTTTTAGCCCACCGTGGCTTAGCAAGATTTATTTTATCGTCAAATAGCTTGAAAGCTGAGTTTACCGATGTTGCCGAAGAACATTTTGGTCACCGCTTCGGCTTTCTGATCTCACTACTCTACTTCTTATCTATTTTTCCGATTCTAATGATTTATGGGGTGGGATTAACCAATACCGTTGAAAGCTTTATGGTGAATCAAATGGGTATGGCTACACCATCGCGGGTGTTGCTATCTGGTGTTCTTGTCGCTCTCTTGATTGGAGTGATGACGGCCGGTGAAAAAACCGTATTACGCGCCTTTGAAGTGATTGTTTATCCATTAGTCTTCATCTTATTTGGGATATCGCTTTACATGATCCCTAACTGGCAAATGCCAAATTTTGCTGAAATGCCAGATGCAAAAACATTTACTCAAACCCTATGGCTCGCTATTCCTACCACTATTTTTGCCTTCAGCCACACAGCAGCCATTTCCAGTTTTTCTGTTGCCCAGAAAAGACATTACGGAGAGCAAGCAGGTAAGCGTGTCGACTTTATCTTAAAACACACATCGATGATGTTAATCACCTTTGTATTATTCTTCGTTTTCTCTTGTGCACTAAGCTTAACCCCCGCTCAATTAGCCGAAGCTAAGGCACAAAACATTTCTATTTTATCTTACCTTGCAAATGTGACTGGAAGTGGCTTGATTGCGTCATTTGGTCCATTCATTGCTTGTATTGCGATAGTCTCATCATTCTTTGGTCACTTCCTTGGGGGACGAGAAAGTTTAAGCGGGATCATTGCCAAACATACCAACCTAAAACCTAAGGTTGTTAATAAACTTACTATTGGTATTTTATTTTTCTCAGTATGGTATGCCGCAGTAAAAAATCCAAGTGTACTGGGTATTATGGAAACATTTTCAGGCCCAGTGATCGCCCTGATTTTATTTATTCTTCCGATGTATGCAATTAGAAATGTTGAATCAATGAAGAAATATCGCGGAAAGATAAGTAATATTTTCGTTACTGTTATCGGTTTAATTGCTATCTCTGCAATTTTATACAATATTATTTAAAAATATAACCGCCACAATAGTGGCGGTTTTTATAACGAGGGCTATTTTTAAGTAGCCTTATCTTTAGCTAAATAACCTTATGACAATAAAATAAATGAGTTACGTTCAGTTATTTTTTTCAACTAGTTTTTTTCTTGTTTTCAGTAAGATAATTAGAGCTTTTTTTTTGACAATCTCTTGAATAACTTTTTTACTTTTTTGACTCATTTCGTCTAACTCTAATTAAGGCTCCACAATTATAACAAGAATACTTTTTCTTTAAGTAGAGTCTTTCAATTAGCGTACGGTGCACTCTTGATATATCAAGGCTGTCACATTCTTTACATTTTATTTTCACATCCCCCCCCCTCAATAAAACAGCGCTTCATAAGTCTTAAAATAATTAAATTCAATACTCTATTAGAAAGTTATTAAGTAAAAAAATATTAATTTTTTTAGATTAATAACATTGAAAGCGTTAAAATAAAAAAGCTGAATTTATAAATTCAATTTTACTACTATCACTGCACCAAATGCAACAACGCACACATGTAGTTTCAATTATTATTCTTTATGGTAATTATTCACACACAAAAAATAAAAAACATAAAATAATGCCCAGTAATTAAAAGTAATAACACCCCCGTAATATTAAAAAGAACCTTCATTATTACATTGTTAAATGAATGAAAACTTAACAACAAGCTATTAATGTTGTTTAACTTACCTACTGATATAAAGCGAATTTCAATGTTAATTAACAACAGCATGGTTATGAGAGTTATAATTAAGCTTTATGAATATATAGTTAGGTTTAATATCAATGAATTATGGAAGATTTTAATTTATTTATAAAAAGGTTTAGCTATGTTCATCAATGCCATTATTCCTAAAAATTATAATGCAGAATAATATATTGTTATTAGTTAGTCATCTTTCTATTACACAGGATGTTATATTTTTAACCAATGCTGTAGTTTTTTGTTCAGAAGATAATTTTATCAAGAAAATTTAAACTATTGTCTATCGCATCGAATTGAATAACTTGAAATGAAAGAGGTTAGATAAAGTATTACAAGGAAACGTGGCTTTAAATATCTTAAGCAAATAAGGACTAATTTTTATCTCTATAATGGAAAAGTCTAAAAGATAAAGTCTCACATAACGACTCTTAAAAAAGGCACTTTTATCTTATTTCTATTATTTAATATAAGTGATTAATTTTCAGCTCTATTTCACTGCTTCCACTATTTTATATGATAGTAACTAACTAGATATAATCACGCTTACTTGGATACTTGAAGGATCAATATGGATATAAAAACAGTTAATGCAGGCGCTATCGCTAAAATCTACAACTACTATGTCAACGAAACGATAATCACATTTGAGGAAAAAGAGCTGACAAACCAACAAGTGCCTGAACAGATAATCAAAATACAAGACACATCTTGTCCATGACATACAAAAAGTGCCTATCGCTATACGGCATAATACACAATCTACATATCAAATCAGAATATTGGTGGCAGATATGGTAGAATATTGAATCAAGCTTTGCTTACACAGTTCAAAGCAATAGGCATTAAAGATGTGATGGCTCTCATCACACTCCCCAATGCCGTAAATGTTCGCCTAAATAAATCGTTAGGCTTTAATCTGGTCGGGAAATATACAATGTCGGTTTTAAATTTGATCGTTTTATTTCTGTAGGATGCTGGCAACTTGAATTTAAGTCAGATACATAACATTCATATCTTGAGAAATGCATCACTAAAAGCCACCATAATAGTAACCATAGTGGCTTTAATCCTTTATGCCGCGTCAGCGTGACCATGAATACGGTGTTTAGTCACAAAACCCACTAATAAACACATCAAGAAGACAACAGCATACAAACCGTTAGCTGTAACTAATGCTGCATGTGGGTCAAAGCTCTCCACGATTGGGCTGGTTACCACAAACGTCAACATAGTACCGATAGTGCCGCAAAGTAAAATGAAGTTAACCAACTTCGGTGATGATGCTTTAGTCTGCTGTGAGCCTAGCGTAATAATTGAGGTGTAAATCGCACTACTAAAGAAGCCAAGAATAGAGATCACATACAGTAATGTTTTCGCATCAGTATCTTTATTAAACCAATACATTAATACTGTCGCTAATGCCGATAGCACCATCACAAGACGCTGTAGGTCGAACTTTTTCAAAATAGCACTAAAGATCCACATACCAACCATGTATGCGCCCCAGAAGTAACTGACTAAGTGACCCGCATCGGTGATCGACATACCAAGCTGTTTTGTCGCGTATTCAGGGATCCAAGAAACAAAACCGAGTTGACCAAGAATGTAGCATAAGGCCGCAATCGCTAAGAATACAACGCCTAAGCCCCATTTCTCTTTTTCAGGGATGACTTCAAATTCTTCTTCGTCTTTTTTACCCAGTACAGGGAATTCGGCAAATAACGTCAGCACAAAAATCGCTAGGTAAATAATACCGATAGTCACATACACCCAGTACCACTGAAGATGATGAGCCAGAACCGCTGCAGAAATTATTGGGAAAATCATCCCTGCCATACTAAAAAATGAGTCTGTAAACAATAGACGAGAGCCGCGTTGCTTACCTTCATAGATATGGGTGATCAAATAGGTACCAATCGACATGGTGATACCACTCACCACACCTAATACAAACATACAGCCAGAGAAAACTGCCAAGTTATGTCCAAGCATTAGCCCTAAAATCGCCAAGACCATGAGACAAAAACCAAAGATAAGCTGGCGCTTCAACGGTACTATTTCCATCAACCATACATTGAGGAAAATTGATATTAAGATACCCGTATTTAAAAAGGTAAAGGTATTACTCATGCTTGATATTGGTAAGCTGAAATATTTAGCAATATCCCCCATTACAATACCAGTGACGATAATCAATGAGCCTGTTAGCGCATATGATAAAAAACTAATCCATGTCAGGAGGTTGCGATTTGTTTTTGTCATTGCAAAACCTGAAAACGTTCTAATAGAAAATAATGTGATGAATGCTATCAATTCATATCACATTGAATTGTGATTATACTCACAAAGAATATTGATTATGGATTTGACTCTGATTAAAAACCACATATTTCAGGTTTGATTCAGTTAAAAACACAAGAAAGAACAAATATTAATCTAGCTGTTTATAAATTAACTCGTGGTTATTATTAAGTATCACAATAGGTTGGCTAAGTACCACTGAACCGTTTTTCTTAAACCAGATTCAAAACTCTCTAGCGGCCTCCACCCAAGATCTTACTCAATTTTCGTAATATCAATCGCATAACGTTTATCATAACCTGGGCGATCATCCAAATGTGTAATCAAGTCACGGTATGCCTTACCCCCTGCGGCTTATTAGGTACTAAGATCTCCAGTAAATCGCAAATAGCATGAACAACAGCAATATTGGTTTGTTCATTGTTACCACCAATATTATACGTCTCGCCAACTTTTCCCTTCTCCACCACTGTTACCAATGCTTTAGTATGAGCATCAACATACAACCAGTCACGCACTTGCAAACCGTTGCCATAAATAGGAAGCAGTTTTCCTGCTAAGGCATTTAATATCACTACGGGGATCAGCTTTTCAGGGTATTGATACGCGCCATAACTGTTTGAACAATTGGTTACAATAACAGGCAAACCATAAGTGCGGTGCCACGCCCTGACTAGATGATCGCTTGATGCTTTTGATGCCGAGTAAGGACTCGAGGGTTGATACGGTGAGGTTTCAGTAAACGGCTTCGCTTGTGGTGAAAAAATAGATAGCTCACCGATGATGATTACAGGAAGTGAAACGCTTTTTAGACTATGCCAAATCTATATAGTATGGCTATTTTCTAACTCGTCTTATGACGGGGATGTAAAGTTCATAGTCTCTTGATTAAGCATATTGATTTTGATCATCACTTAAATAAAGTCCACCAAAATATGGTAAAAGGAGAAATTATCGATGTAAAAAAAAACGAAATCATGTCGCGATTTATACCCATCAATGATATTTTATCATCGTGTCTCAAGCGTATTACCGCAGCGTTAACTAAACCATACGATTTCTGTTTACCAATGACTATGGTGATCGATCCACTCTATGTATCACAGATGCTGGACATAGTAATACAAGCTTATTGTTTGAGATTTATACTCCATATGTATTTAACGCTGCACGCAATGACGGCAGCGCCTTTTCGAATTTTATACGCACTCTAGCGTGGCTAAACCCGACTAGCGTTCAAAACAAAAAAGCCCGATATTAGAACTAATATCGGGCAACAAGTTTTATTCGGCTAAAAATAATTAAAATTAAACTATTTAGCACCAAAACCGGTAAGCATAGTACGGATAGTTTTAAAAACTATATTAATATCTAACCAAAAAGATAAGTTTTTAATGTAATAGAGATCAAAAGCTAATTTCTCAGTTGTTGATTCTGTATCATCAGCATAACCTTGCACAACCTGAGCCCAACCGGTAATTCCTGGTTTAACCATATGACGATAACCGTAGAATGGAATTTCTTTTTCAAATTGTTTAACGAAACTATCTTGTTCTGGTCGAGGACCAATTAAAGACATATCACCTTTCAGTACATTAAAGAATTGAGGTAATTCATCAATACGTACTTTACGGATAATTTTACCTACTTTTGTAACACGAGCTTGTTCTTGAGTCGCAAATTTATCTTCAGCACCTGCTTCTTTTACAGTCATACTGCGAAATTTGTAGATACGAAAAACTTTTCCACCTTGACCTACTCGTTCCTGTATAAACATTGCAGGACCTGGATTTTCTAATTTTATTAAGATCGCAGTAATTGCCATAATCGGCAAAGTGATAGGAAAAGATGCTATAATTATTAACGATTCCCAAAAACGTTTAAACGTCATATAAAGTGGATTTGGTAGCAAAGTACCTATTGCATTCTCAGATAAATGTTCTGTCTGAACTTTACCTTCAAGCATCTCTTTAATACTTTCAGCATGGAACACAGAAATATTTGCCAAACTACAATCAGCAATAAACTTCTCTGACTCTGGAGTCAAATTTCTGTGTAAATCAACAACTAAACCACCTTTGACATCCTTAATGTTGTAAGGTTGTTTAAGTTCTATAACACGAACACGTCCTTTTTGATTAAGAGATTTAATATCAAAATTTGCAATTGCAAATAATACTAAACGCTGAGACTCTTGACGAATGAGTGATGTAATATAGAACCAAAAAAAAGAAATTATTCCGCCATAAATTAAGGCACTTCTAGAATAATCGACACGAGTTAAGAAAACTAGACTCATTGCGACAACAAATACCGTAACTACTACAGGTAAAATATAATATTTTCTTTCAACTAACAAATACGTTGATATTTTGGGTAAAACAATAGCACTAATAAGATAGCATCCAGCTGTGATCCAAATAGAATTTACTATAGTTTCTGGTCTATATGGAAAGAGTAGATTCAAAATAGAAACGACAAAAAAAATACCAATGATATGGCATATGTATGAGTTCGATAACAATTTTTGAATTGATTTTATGTTCATTAAGATTTCTCAAATATCAAAAATTCATATTTAAAGCAAATAGTATAATTTACTTTCATGCGTTTATATAGACTCTTATGAATAAAGCCTTATAAATAGGAATTTTAAGCAAAAACAACAATAGTGCTATGTTTTTATTACACTTATTGTATCAAATAAATCTTACTTAGATTTTTTATAACCAAGATAAGCATAACTAAGAAAGTTTTTAGCACTTAATTTAAAAGGTAGTTTCTCAACTTCACGATATAATCGCCATTGATATTTCGCTGCAGTTATTTTATTTGATGAAACACTATTAGGCTGAACAGCAAGATAATTAGCAAGAATATCATCCATCCCATATGCAAAAGGTACCATCTTAAGTATACGTAACCAAAGACCAAGATCTTGACGTTTTGATATGTTAGGCATATAAACTTTACCTAATTTTTCTGAATCATAAATAGCAGTTAAACAGCCAATACGATTACTTTTCAGCATATCACTATAATTAACTTTTAGCTTTGGCTTATATACACCTAAATGATTACCTCTGAAATCATACTTATTATATGCAGTATAAGATAACTCAATATTATTATCCTGCATAAATGATATTTGCTTTTCTAATTTATTTTCAAACCATTGGTCATCACTGTCTAGAAATGCTATATAACGACCTTGAGCATTTTCAATAGCAACATTTCTAGCTATTGCAGGTCCCGCATTCCACAATCTTTTAATTAACCTAATTCGAGAATCTTTTTCAATATAGTTTTCAATGACACCTACAGAACCGTCTGTAGAGCAGTCATCAACAATAATCATTTCCCAATCAGTAAAAGATTGATTTATTACCGACTCTATCGTACTTGAAATACTATTTTCACAGTTAAAAGAAGGAGTAATAACCGAAACAATAGGCTTATTATCTGTCATAGTTAATCCCCGCCAAATAAATCGCGTGTATACACTTTCTCTGCGACATCAGACAGTTCTTCAACCATACGGTTAGATACAATCACATCGCATTCTTGTTTAAAGGTATTTAGATCTTCAATCACTAAAGAATTAAAGAATTCATTTTCTTTTAATACGGGCTCGTAAACAACCACTTCAATCCCTTTAGCCTTAATGCGCTTCATGATGCCCTGAATGCTTGATGCTCGGAAGTTATCAGAACCCGCCTTCATAATTAATCGGTAAATACCAACGCGATCAGGATTTTTAGCAATAATAGAATCTGCAATAAAATCTTTTCGAGTAGTGTTTGCATCAACAATCGCACCAATGATGTTATTAGGTACATCACGATAGTTGGCACGTAGTTGTTTCGTATCTTTCGGTAAACAATAACCACCATAACCAAATGATGGGTTATTATAGTGATTACCAATACGAGGATCTAAACCAACACCTTCAATAATTTGACGTGAATCTAAACCATTAGATGCAGCATAAGTATCTAATTCATTAAAATAAGCAACACGCATTGCAAGATAAGTATTAGAGAATAACTTTACCGCTTCCGCTTCTGTAGAGTCTGTAAACAATACTGGGATATCTTTCTTAACTGCGCCTTCGAAAAGTAAATTAGCAAATACTTCAGCTCGTTTACTTTGCTCTCCTATAATAATACGAGATGGATAGAGATTATCATAAAGTGCTCGACCTTCACGTAAGAACTCTGGCGAGAATATAATATTCTCACAGCTAAACTGCTCTTTTACTTGCTTAGTATAGCCAACAGGTACAGTTGATTTGATTACCATTATAGCATTTGGGTTTATTGCTATTACGTCTTTAATTACAGCTTCTACTGATGATGTATTGAAATAGTTATTTTCAGTATCGTAATCTGTTGGGGTGGCAATGACCACATAATTAGCATCTTTATAAGCTAACTCTTTATCTAAAGTGGCAGTGAAGTTTAACTCTTTATTTTGCAAAAAATCTTGAATTTCCTTATCCACTATTGGAGAGATTTTATCGTTCAGTGATTTTACTTTTTCTTCGATAATATCTACGGCAATAACTTCATGATTCTGAGCTAAAAGCATAGCATTAGACAGGCCGACATATCCTGTACCAGCAATAGCAATTTTCATTTTATGTCCAATTTTAGTGATTAATTAATTGAATGTTTTCTAAAGCTTGATTTACTAAATAGATAGCTCTATCAACAGAAGATGACTCCGCATAACAACGAAGTTCGGGAGCATTACCTGATGGGCGAAAGTGAATAACATTTCCACTATCAAAATTAATTCTTAATCCATCTGTTGTGTCAATTGAATCAACTTTTATTTCGTCACATTTCAATTGATACAAAAATTGTGAAATATCTTCTTTCGCTTTAGTTAAAATTGTTAGACTTTTTTCTGTCGCAAAATTCTGAATACGATCACTATGTGTATAACACTGTGGCAAAGCATTAACTAATTCGTATATTGGCTTTTCTTTTGCTGCTGCTAATAGCATGAGAGCAGGTAAGACGGCATCACGTGTTGGTAAGGCTTTAATCGCTTTATTATTAACAATGGTGTCTGAGCCTAATAAAAAACCACCATTGGCTTCAAAACCCGCCACTGAATTATATTGTTTGGCTAACGTATCAAATTCAGCAATCACGTAAGGTGAGCCTATTTTTGTGCGTGTTACATGATTAAAACGCTCACAGCTTTCAATGGCAGTATTGCAACTTACAGGTACGGCTAGTGATTCAATATTCATTGCATCAGCACACAGTAAGCCTAAAATATCACCACGTAACCAATCACCGTTTTCATCAGCGACCAATGGACGGTCACCATCACCATCGGTTGAGAATATAAAATCAAGATTATATTCTTTTGACCAGTTTTTTGCTTTTTGCTTGTCTGCGTCTGATACCGCTTCGGTATCAATCGGTACAAACTCATCACTACGCTCAAGAGCAATGACTTCAGCACCTAATGCTTCAAACATCGGTGCATACAGGTCTCGCCCAGCACTGGAATGCTCATAAATACCAATACGCTTGCCTGTCAGCATTTGACTATCAAACAAAGAAGTATAGCGCTCACTATATTGACTTGCCGCTTTATTACTGACAGTTAAGACAGGTAAACCCGTAATAGCTTCAAATTCAGCCGTGGCATTTAAAATAGCCAGCTCATCCGCTTTGCTGATTTCACCATCGGGACGGTAAAACTTTAAGCCATTACGGTCAAAAGGAATGTGGCTGCCCGTGACCATAATGCAAGGGATATTATCTTGCATTGATACGTAAGCTAACGCGGGGGTTGGTACCACACCATAATAAATCACCTCAAGCCCAAGCTGCTCAATCGCTTTGGCACATGCTTGTGCCATTGCCGGGCTACTTGGTCGATTATCAATCGCTATAGCAACTTGCTGGAATTCAAACTTTGATTGAATAGAAGTAATGAATGCATGAGTAAAAGCAGCACAAGCATTAGCGGTGAACTGTTCAACTAATCCTCGAGCACCACTGGTACCAAATTGTATACCCGACTCTTTAATAACCTCTTTTGTCACTAGCACCATTAATACCCCACTCCATAATCCTCAACACGCACCACATCATCTTCCGATAGATATGCGCCAGAACGTACTTCAATTAACTCCAAAGGAATTTGCCCAGGATTCGCAATCGAATGCGGAGAACCGATAGGAATATACGTTGATTCATTTTCCGTCAGTAAATAACTTTTATCGCCATTGATTACTTTGGCTGTCCCATTCACGACTACCCAATGCTCAGCGCGGTGGTAGTGCATCTGGGTTGCAGTACACTCACCCGGTTTGACCATCACATGTTTAACGTGGAACCGGTCGCCTTCTGCGATTTCATCATGTGTTCCCCATGGGCGATACACTTCTCTGTGTTGCAAGTATTCATAGCGGTTGGCTTGTTTAAGCTGACCAACAATACCTTTCACATCTTGCACTTTGTCTTTGTGTGCAACAAGTACCGCATCTTTAGTTTCAACCACCACTAAGTCTTCAACACCAACAGTGGCAACCAGCTTATCTTGTGAGTAGATATAGCTGTTAGTGGTATTTTCAACTAACACATCACCACGCGTCGCATTACCAGACTCATCCTTCTCATTGACTTCCCAAAGTGCCGACCAAGAGCCCACATCACTCCAGTTTGCATCCATTGGCACAACTACTGCATCTTGTGTCTTTTCCATCACGGCATAATCTATGGAATCATCAGGACATGTCATGAAAGTGCCTTTGTCTAAACGTGTAAAGTCTAAATCAGACTTGGTATCATGCATTGCAGCTTTACAAGCAGCCAATATTTCAGGAGCATATTTTTCAAGCTCAACCAAGTAGCGAGAAGCTTTAAAGAGGAACATACCGCTGTTCCAGTAATATTCACCGCTAGTAACGTACGCTTTGGCAGTATCTAACTGTGGCTTTTCTACAAAAGCATCCACACTATAAGCATTATTATTCAATGCTTCACCTCGATGGATATACCCATAGCCCGTTTCTGGGTGTGTCGGTACAATACCAAAAGTGACAAGTTTTCCTTTTTCAGCCTCGGCTTTAGCGTGTTGGACTGACGCTAGGAAAGCATTATTATCTTGAATAACATGATCAGCTGCTAATACTAACAATAATGGGTCTTCATTATTGGATACGGCTTTAAGTGCTGCAAGCGCGATAGCGGGAGCAGTATTACGTCCAACTGGCTCTAAGATAATCCCACTGTTATCCATACCACCTATGCGCAATTGCTCTGCCACAATAAAACGGTGTTCTTCATTACAAATCAGTAATGGAGCTTGATGTTCAATGCCATCAAGACGCTTAACCGTTTCTTGTAACATAGTTGCATCTGAGGTTAACGCTAAAAATTGTTTAGGATAAAGTGTACGAGATAACGGCCACAGACGGCTACCTGAGCCGCCTGCCATGATTACAGGTAGAAGCATAATCCGTTCTTCTTTTGTTTAGAGAAAATAAAGCTTGGTGTGACGATGAACATCGTCAGCATTAAGTAAGGTTATCACATCAAACCATTGATAGTGACCGTGTTGCTCTTTGGGTAATTGCGTCAGCGATACATCAAGCTTTAGACGATAACCCAGTACAACGTAATGAGTAGTAAAGTCATCACCCGAGAAGTTATCATCATAAAAATGTTCAAACGGACCAATTAAGGCCGCATCAGACAATTGCAGCTCAACCCCTAACTCTTCTTTCGTTAATCGAGCAAATGCAGTTGCCAAGGTTTCATCTTTTAATACTCGCCCGCCAGGGACGAACCAATAACCTTGTGCTGGCTTATTCAAGCGCTGACCAAGCAACACCTGACCTTCTGCATTTTCAACGATTAAATCAAGCGAAATAAGTGGAGTATGTGCCACAACGGTTTGGAATGTGTGTGTATCTAACCGTTGTGTCATCATTATTTCCTAAAATTATCTTGATTTGCTAAGAACCACTTATAGGTATGCGTTAAACCATCTTCTAGGCTCACGCTATAATGCCAACCTAAATCAGCAAGACGGCTCACATCCATTAATTTACGCGGTGTACCATCAGGCTTGGTGCTATCAAAGACTACATCACCGTCAAAGCCCACGACTTTTGCCATAGTCTCTGCCATTTCACGAATAGTACAGTCAACACCAGTACCCACATTAATATGTGATAGCATTGGTTGCGTATTGGCTTGATAAGTCTCGTTATCTAACTCCATTACATGGATAGAAGCAGCAGCCATATCATCAACAAACAAGAATTCACGCATTGGAGTGCCAGTACCCCACACGACTACTTCGTTGTCGTTATTTAATTTCGCCTCGTGGAAACGACGCATCAAAGCAGGAATAACATGTGAGTTATCAGGGTGGAAGTTATCGTTCTCACCATATAAATTCGTTGGCATGACGCTGCGGTAATCACGACCGTGTTGACGGTTGTACGATTCACATAATTTAATACCGGCAATTTTTGCAACTGCATATGGCTCATTAGTCGCTTCTAGCGTACCCGTAAGTAATGCTGATTCGGTCATCGGCTGTTCAGCCAATTTAGGATAAATGCACGATGAGCCCAAAAATAGCAGGTGCTGTACATCATGCTGGTGAGCAGCATGGATGATGTTACATTCCATCATCAAGTTTTCATAAATGAAATCAGCAGGGTAAGTATTATTAGCATGAATACCTCCTACTTTTGCAGCAGCTAAGTACACTTCATCAATACGTGCTTCAGCAAAGAAGTCACTGACTGCTTGTTGATTTAATAAATCGAGCTCGCTATGTGTACGCGTAATGATTTCAACGTTATTACGCTGAGATAATTGACGAACAATTGCTGAACCCACCATACCGCGGTGACCAGCAACAAAAATACGTTTTTTCATGGTCATTACTTTTTTTCATCACCCGCTAAACCATGAGCTTTTACCAATAGCTCATCAATCGCCTTAGCAAATGAAGATGAATCCTCGACAGATATTTCCACATCAAAGCCATTGGCTTTAAGTAAAGCATGCTGCTTCGCTTTGTTAATATCACAAGCTATCATTTCAGCACACATTTCTTCAACAGTAATTTCCGGAGTCCAGCCTAACTTCTCTTTTGCTTTGCTTGGGTCACCTAGCAAGGTCTCTACTTCTGCAGGACGGAAGAACTTAGGACTGACACGAACAATCACATCACCGACGTTAACGCTTGGTGCTTTCTCACTATCAACCGCAGTAACAGTTGCAATCTCATCCACACCCGCACCTGTGAACTCAAGCTCAATACCCGCTTCTTTTGCAGACATACGTACGAACTCACGCACAGAGATTTGCTTGCCTGTTGCGATAACAAAATCGTCAGCTACTTCTTGTTGTAGCATCATCCATTGCATTCGCACGTAATCTTTAGCATGACCCCAATCGCGAAGCGCATCCATATTACCTAGGTATAAGCAAGACTCTAAACCTTGAGAGATATTGGCAACCGTACGTGTGATTTTCCGCGTTACGAATGTCTCACCACGACGTGGTGATTCATGGTTGAACAAAATACCGTTACATGCATACATACCGTAAGATTCGCGATAATTAACTGTAATCCAGTAAGCGTACATTTTTGCTACAGCGTAAGGGGAACGCGGATGGAAAGGTGTGGTTTCACGCTGAGGGATTTCTTGCACCTCACCGTAAAGCTCAGAAGTCGATGCTTGATAGAAACGGGTTTTCTTCTCAAGGCCATTGATACGGATTGCTTCAAGCAGACGAATAGTGCCCATCGCATCAACATCAGCCGCATACTCAGGAGATTCAAAAGACACCGCCACATGAGACATCGCACCAAGGTTGTAAATTTCATCTGGTTGGATTTCTTTTACAAGGCGAATAAGATTAGAGGAATCTGTTAAATCCCCATAATGTAGATGAATGTTATCTGAATTTGCTATTGCTGTGTCAATACGTTCTGTATTAAATGACGATGCTCTACGAATTAAACCATGTACTTCATACCCTTTTTCTAGTAATAGTTCTGCAAGATATGAACCATCCTGGCCTGTTATACCTGTAATTAAAGCTGTTTTCATTTTTCAATTCTCACTAATGAGTGCTTACAAAAAGACTTAATAAGGAGTTTAAGCTTACGTGCTAATGATAATGTATAAACATTTCCTGTAGAACCACTCAACCCTATAATATCAGGATAAAAGAAAGAAAAAGAATTCTTCCTTATTTTGCTTAGTTTATCATTAAAGGCATGCTCAAGAAAATATCCCTTATCATCATTAACATCAAGGTATGCATTCAATAAATTATTTAGATAAAAATTTTTTGATACACAGTAGAATCTTGTATCAATCTTATTTTGCTCTAGAGATGGTGGGCGAAAGAAAAATGTTTTTGTTTCTTTCCTTAAAAACATTGAAATATTTCTTACGTATAACCGACCTGTTAGTTTAAAGAAATACTCATAATGATTAAGAAGTTCACTTTGATTTAATGAGTATTTAATTATCTCACCTTCACCATAACCTTTACCAAATATTAAAACACAATTCTTATCACCATTAAATGAAATGTATTCAAAGTTAACATACTCGGGAACATCAACCTTATTCAAAAATTCTTGTTTTGAATAACCTGTATTCTCACAAAAAACGATATTCAAAAATACTTTTTGAGAGAATATTTCTTTTAGAGCTGAAATGTACTGATTTAGACGTTCTTCTTTATCACATATTGCAGTGTGAGGGGAGAACACATCAATGGAAGCAGTTATCAGTAACGGAGTTTCTATCATTTGATACCTAGCGTGTGAAGTAATTCAGATTGTACACTATAATCATGTTTCAAAGCATGAGTTATAATATATTCCCCATCAAAATCATGATCAATCGCTTTAAGTATTGAGTTATAAATACTTTCAACACTTCCATCGGAATGAAATCCCGTTTTACCATCTATCACAGCCTCAGTAATGCCCCCAGTATTACCTGATATAACAGGAATGCCAAAAGCGTTAGCTTCAATATAGACAATACCGTAACCTTCAATTGAACCATCTTTGATATCGAATAATGACGGTAATATAAAGAGATCAGTGTTTAATAATAAATTTTCTTTCTGCTCTTCGGATACTCTTCCCAATAATTGAATTTTTTCTTCTAAACCTAACTCATTAATGGTTTTTTTAAGAGAATCCAAGCACGGTCCGGAGCCTGCAATGTAATAGACAAAATCAATAGTATTAATTTTTGACAAAGCATATATTACATTTTTTATATTTTTTCTTTCTACAAGCCTTGTTAAAGTAAAGAATATTTTCTTGTTTTTTTTATCTTTACTTTTCGCTGATAGTTTTTTATTGAGCTCTGATGCATTCATAAATGGAGGAATTACAATGTCAGCTTTTATTTTAACATTATCAAAAAAGAGATTTGAAATATCCTTACTGTTTGCAATAAACTTAACATTTAAAAAACTTAGCAATCTTATATAGTATATTTC
>NZ_PYOM01000032.1 GCF_003026365.1 Photobacterium angustum
TGATAAATCTTTCGACTTAACTTTTCAACGAGTGCCCACACAGATTGCATGGTCAAATTGTTAAAGAACAATACTGATTTCGTTGCTAGCCAGTGGCTTGCTCCGTGTCAGTGAGGTCGCATTATAGGGAGAGATTTTTTGCTGACAAGCCCTTTTTTAAAGAAAAATGCGCGTTTGAACAATCCTTAAACAATTCACCTTGTAATGATCAAGAATCCACCTAAACAAGCTCTTTTCATTAGATAAAAAAACGCCCCACTTCAATGCGGGGCGTTTAGTCATAGTGATTAAATGAAGTAATTAAATTTGCTCAGCAACAATTACATCATCTTTCACTGACAGTGTTATCATTTTACCCGGAACAAATTTACCTGATAGCAAGTCTTGTGCTAGTGGGTTTTCAATATATTGCTGAATCGCACGTTTCAATGGACGCGCACCATAAACAGGATCAAATCCAGCTTCAGCAATCATATCTAACGCACTGTCTTCAACATCTAGACGGAAGTCTTTTTCAGCGAGGCGTTTTTTCAATCGTTCAAGCTGAATACTTGCAATATTCTTGATGTTTTCCTTGCCAAGCGGATGGAACACTACGGTTTCATCAACACGGTTAATAAACTCAGGGCGGAAGTGTTGTCCAACAACTTCCATTACAAGTGCTTTGATCCCCTCATAGTCAAGGTTACCGAAATGCTCTTGAATACGATCTGAGCCCAAGTTCGATGTCATGATGATCACCGTATTACGGAAATCTACGGTACGACCTTGACCATCAGTTAAACGACCGTCATCTAATACTTGAAGTAAAATATTGAACACATCAGGGTGTGCTTTTTCTACTTCGTCCAGTAATACTACAGAATATGGACGACGACGAACTGCTTCTGTTAGGTAACCACCTTCTTCATAACCGACGTAACCTGGAGGCGCACCCACTAGACGAGCGACTGAGTGTTTCTCCATAAACTCAGACATGTCGATTCGCACCATTGCTTCTTCACTATCAAACATAAAGTTAGCCAGTGATTTACAAAGCTCTGTTTTACCTACACCTGTTGGGCCTAAGAATAAGAAAGAGCCAATTGGGCGTTGCGGATCAGCAAGACCTGCACGGCTACGACGAATGGCATTAGCAACAGCAACTACCGCTTCATCTTGACCAATGACACGATGATGTAATTCATCTTCCATACGAAGCAATTTATCACGCTCACCTTCAAGCATTTTTGATACAGGAATACCTGTCGCTTTTGATAAAACATCGGCAATTTCAGTATCAGTAACTTTGTTTTTCAACAAGGTCATTTCTTGCATTTCTGCTTGCGCGGCAAGATCTAACTGCTTCTCTAACTCTGGAATACGACCATATTGTAGCTCTGACATGCGGTTTAAATCGCCAGCACGACGAGCAATTTCAACATCAGTACGCGCTTGTTCAAGCTCCGCCTTAATATGTTGAGTACCTGACAGTGCTGCTTTTTCAGCATTCCACACTTCTTCAAGCTCAGCATATTCGCGCTCTTTTAGATCAAGCTCTTCAAGCAGATCACTGAGACGTTTATTACTTGCAGCATCATCTTCTTTTTCTAGCGCTTGTTGTTCAATCTTAAGTTGAATAATACGACGCTCAAGGCGATCTAATGATTCAGGCTTTGAATCAATCTGCATACGAATGCTTGATGCCGCTTCATCGATAAGATCAATTGCTTTATCAGGTAACTGACGATCTGAAATATAACGATGTGACAATGTTGCTGCTGCCACAATTGCAGGATCGGTAATTTCTACATGGTGATGAAGCTCGTAGCGCTCTTTCAAACCACGAAGGATCGCAATGGTATCTTCCACACTTGGTTCATCCACCAGCACTTTTTGGAAACGACGTTCAAGTGCCGCATCTTTCTCAATATACTGACGGTATTCATCTAATGTTGTAGCACCGACACAATGAAGCTCACCACGTGCCAATGCAGGTTTTAGCATGTTGCCGGCATCCATTGAGCCTTCGCCTTTACCTGCACCAACCATGGTGTGAATTTCATCGATGAACAAAATCACACGGCCATCTTCTTGTGACAATTCGTTAAGTACCGCTTTTAAGCGCTCTTCAAATTCACCACGGAATTTAGCTCCAGCAATCAATGAGCCCATATCGAGAGAAAGAACACGCTTATCACGCAAGCCTTCTGGTACTTCACCGTTAACAATACGTTGTGCTAACCCTTCAACGATAGCTGTTTTACCAACCCCAGGCTCACCGATGATCACTGGGTTATTTTTGGTACGACGTTGCAATACTTGAATAGTACGGCGAATTTCATCATCACGACCGATAACAGGATCTAATTTGCCCTGCTCTGCACGTTCGGTTAAATCGATCGTGTACTTTTCCAGAGCTTGGCGATTTTCTTCGGCATTAGGATCATCGACTTTTTGACCACCACGAATTTGATCAATCGCTTGTTCAATATTTTTCGCTGTTAAACCTAATTCTTTAAATAACTCACCCAATGGGCCTTTATCTTCAGCTGCCGCTAAAATAAATAGCTCTGAGGAGATAAATTTATCTTTCCGCTTTTGTGCCAACTTATCGCACATATTAAGCAGTACGCCCATGCCATGTGAAAGCTGAACTTCACCACCAATACCCGTTACTTTAGGCATGCGATCTAATAGCTCAGCTAAACGTGAACGTAACTGGGTAATATCGATGTTCAAAAGGGTGAGCAACGGACGCACGGTACTACCATCTTGATTAAGCAAAGCCACCATAAGGTGTGCAGGCTCGATATACTGATGGTCTCGTCCTAGAGCCAGCGACTGAGCATCAGATATTGCCGATTGAAATTTGCTGGTAAATCGGTCAAGACGCATAAGTTCTCCCAATAAATATAAATAAACTAATGCTATATATATGGATACTTAGCAGGTATTTTTCAACTCCATAAATCGCAATATAATGCTGCAAAAAAAAAGCGAGCGATCTTTATTAAGATCACTCGCTTAGCAATAATTAACGACATTAACCAATTACGTGCTATTTGTTATCCGCTAACCAAATCAATGAGGCCTGACGACCTGTTACCGCTTGTCGTCGATAGGAATAAAACTGCTGTTCATCAGTAAAAGTACAATACTCTCCACCATAAACAGCAGTGATACCTAATCGATTCAAACGCTGCTTTGCTAGTAAATACAAATCAGCCAACCATTTCTCACCATGCGGAATAAAAGCACATTCAGCATTCGGATCGGCTGCCATAAATTGTTCTCGTACTTCACCACCGACCTCAAATGCGTTAGGCCCAATAGCAGGACCTAACCACGCCATAATATCGGCTGCGTTACAGTGAAATTTTTCCACTGCGTGCTCAATCACACCTGTAGCCAGTCCTCGCCATCCGGCATGAACCGCAGCAACTTCTGTTCCTTGCTTATCGCAAAATAAAACAGGTAAACAGTCAGCAGTCATGATGGCACAGGCTAATCCCGGAGAACGAGTAAAGCTACCATCAGCATCTGGTACTAATGAAAGTTCAGCATTAAGCTCAATCACATCAGCACTGTGGATTTGATTCAACCATGCAGGAGAATCCACAAGACCACAATGTTGTTTCAACAATTCTCGGTTTTGATTAACAACAGCTTCATCATCCCCAACATGTAAACCTAAATTCAATTCATGATATGGAGCTGCACTAACACCACCTAAACGGGTCGTACTTATCGCGCGCACATGTTTCGAGGCTGGCCAGTTAGGAATAATGACTTTCATTAATAATCGTCTTCGTTATTTTCTTGCGTGTCTTTACGCAAAATATCAATCATTGCCACCATATCAATTGGCAGCGGTGCATGCCATTCCATCTTCTCACCGGTGATCGGGTGATCTAATCGTAGCATACGTGCATGCAGTGCTTGTCGATCAAACGCACGCAGTGCCTGAATAAATTCAGGAGAAGCGTCACGTGGCGGACGAGGACGACCACCATAAATCACGTCACCAATTAAAGGGTGGCTCATGTATGACATATGGACACGGATCTGGTGCGTACGGCCCGTTTCAAGACGTAATACGATACGTGTATGTTCACGGAAACGTTCAGCAACACGGTAATGGGTGATCGCATCTTTACCCATTTCATGTACCGCCATACAAATACGCTTAGTTGAGTGACGACCAATTGGCTTTTCAATTGTGCCACCACCTGTCATCTGACCGATAGCTAACGCTTCATACTCACGCGTAATCTTACGCTTTTGTAGTGCACGAACTAAACGCGTTTGTGCTTGAATCGTTTTAGCAACCACCATTAAACCGGTAGTATCTTTATCCAATCGGTGAACGATACCCGCACGTGGAACTTCAGCTAAAGATGGGCAATGATGCAATAATGCATTCAGAACCGTACCATCTGGCGTACCCGCGCCTGGGTGAACAACAAAGTCACGCGGTTTATTGATAACAAGAATGTCATCATCTTCATAAACGATGTCGAGAGGAATATCCTGTGCAACCCAACGCACTTCATCTTCGATCTCAGCTTGGATAAATAGCTCTTCGCCACCCATCATTTTTTCACGAGGTTTCTTGACGACATCGCCATTCACTGAAACCATACCGTTTAAAATCCAATCTTTAATGCGCGAACGCGAATAATCTGGATATAATTGAGCAATAACCTGATCCAGGCGCATGCCTAATTGGTTTTCACCAACTGTGTTTGTCAATTCTATTTGCTGTGCCATAGCGAACTTTTTAAAAAAGCGTGAGACTAATTGTCATACGCTGCGTAAAATGGACCAAGCTTGAAACTATGCTTGATGTAACCTATATAGTGTCATTGTATCTGTTAACGGCTCCAACCGTAATGGATCGAGCAAAATAAAATTTTTATCAAGGAAACTAACGCCGCAATGAAACGCCTGACAATCACGACTCTTCTTGCCGTAGCCCTTCTTTCAGGCTGTTCGAGTAAAGAAGATGTAATACCAGATGTGCCACCTTCAAACTTATATGCAACAGCACAAACCGCTTTGCAAAAGGGAAATTGGACATCGGCTATCGAACAATTAGAAGCGCTAGATTCACGTTACCCATTTGGTGCTTATTCCGATCAAGTACAGCTAGATCTTATTTATGCTTACTATAAAAGTGATGATTTAGCGCTAGGTGAAGCAACGATTGAACGTTTTTTACGTTTAAACCCTGATAATCCACAAGCTGACTGGGTTGTGTATATGCGTGGTTTAACACATATGGCTCAAGATCGTAGCTTTATGCATGATATGTTTAATATCAATCGATTTGACCGTGATCCAACACCATCACGCCAAGCCTTCAAGGATTTTAAATACCTTTTAGAGCGTTACCCTGAAAGTGAATATGGTGCAGATGCTAAAGCACGTATGATCTTTTTGAAAAACCGTTTAGCGAATTATGATTTGGCTACTGCAGATTTCTATATTCGTCGTGAAGCATGGATTGCAGCAATTAACCGTTGTCAGCAAATACAACGTTTATACCCAGATACAGAAGCTGCACGCCAATCATTAGCGCTGGAAAAAATAGCCTATGAAAAGCTGAACTTGCAAAAAGAAGTTGAACGCACCGATAAATTGATGAAATTAAATCCAGCCAACTAACTATTAGTGCATTTTATTTCATAAAAAAATGGCAGCTTAAAAATAAGCTGCCATTTTTTATACTTAAAATAGTGTTTAATTTTTAACATTAATTAATGTTTTGTGTCAGTACACTGACTAGTTATAATGACTAAAAAATGCTCATCATATTAAAATTCTTATATAAAACCCCTAGTTAGCACTAGCCACCAGCATTTTACCTTTTTTCATACTGCCTTAAATATTATTCTCATCTCAAGTACTTTTTATAAACTTTTTTGCTACAAACCCAAGACGATCACAGATTTTTTTGCTGATAATTATTAAAGGCTACAATGTGATATACATCACATTATTAAGTTCTGAATTTAGTAATCTGAATTCAACCCAACGAAGGGTAGCAAACGAGGAAGATAATTATGACATTAGAAATCACTGGTAAGAACATCGATATCACCCCGGCTATCCGTGAGCGTTTTGAATTTAAGTTCAATAAGTTAGAAAAACTTCAGGTGCCGCTAATCAAAAAACATGTTGTGATTAGCAAAGAGCCAAGCAAGCAATTTAAAGTCGAGGCTGCAGTAAACATTGCTGGAGGACAACTCGTTGCTTCTGCAGAGCATGACGACCTGTTTGGTGCGATTACAGAGCTTTACCAAAAGCTCGACCGACAGTTGAAAAAACAAGCTCACAAACCTAATGCTCGTCGTGCGAGCCATAGTGAAAAGCCAGAAGTGGCTGAAGACGAAGTAGAACTAGATGAAGTTGAGTTAGACGACGCATACTAGAATATCATAAGGATTTTAAAAACAGCCCCGCTTATGCGGGGCTGTTTATTTCTAGCTATACTGTTCTGATTATCTCGACATAACAATAGGGATCTTCCCTTATTATTTCCATTCTTAGCACTAGCCACTAATCTACTTGACAATAAATAGTGTGCTGCATAATGTGGCTAAAGATAAAAAATGACCAATTCGCTTATATCATCAAAGCTTATCTATTCATCAACTCTTTCGTATCAGTTCACATTAGTATGATATGAGAGGTAAGCGACGATATAAGCTACCGCTATACTCGGAAATCAGATAGGGACGCCAATGACCGATACTCGCTATTCTCTCGATGACATTCGTCAAAATGTCAGTCGTATCGATAACGCTTTACTTGAACTACTGGCAGAGCGAAGAGCGCTTAGTCTAGAGGTGGCTAAAAGTAAAATTAGCACCGCTAAACCTGTACGCGATCAAACACGTGAACACGAATTACTTTTAAAACTGATAGAAAGTGGCAAGCTTCATCAATTAGATGCACAATATGTTACGCAGATCTTCCATACCATAATTGAAGACTCCGTATTATTTCAACAAGCTTACCTACAAAAACTTGCCAACCCAGATAGTGCGAATCCAACTGCCCGTGTCGCTTTCCTTGGTGCTAAAGGCTCATACTCTTATTTAGCTAGCCGAAATTATTTTAGCCGTAAACAAACCAATCTGGTTGAACTGAGTTGTTCTACTTTTCGCGATATTTTCAATACTGTCGAAACAGGTAATGCTGATTATGGTGTCTTACCAATTGAAAATACCAGCTCTGGATCAATCAATGAAGTATATGATTTACTACAGCACACAAGCCTTTCTATTGTGGGCGAAATAACCCAACCTATCGAACATTGCCTACTTACTGCTGTCGATACGAAACTTGAACATATTGATACCTTATATTCTCACCCACAGCCACACCAACAATGTAGCGAGTTCCTTCATAGCATGGGGAGCATAAAACAAGAATATTGTTCAAGTACCGCTGAAGCGATGGAGCAAGTGGCCGAGCTAAAACAACCGAATATTGCAGCTATTGGTAATGCATCCAGTGGCGAATTGTATGGTTTAACCTCAATTAAATCAGATATTTCCAATCAGCAAGAAAACTTTACCCGCTTTATTGTCGTAGCGCGTAAACCTGTTGATGTGACATCCTTGATCCCAGCAAAAACCACTTTAATTATGTCTACAGCACAAAAAGCAGGTTCATTGGTTGAATGTTTACTGGTGCTGAGAAATCTTAATATCAATATGAGTAAGCTGGAATCACGCCCTGTTATTGGCAACCCATGGGAAGAAATGTTCTATGTGGATGTCGAGGTCAACCTTAAATCAGATGTGATGCAACAAGCGCTAGAAGAGCTCACCCGCCTAACTCGCTTTATTAAAGTATTAGGCTGTTATCCAAGTGAAAATGTCGCGCCAACAGAAGTTGAGCTCCTCGACTAAAATGTACATATAACAAAAAGCCCGTTATGACATTCTCTTTCGAGTAATAATGACATAACGGGCTCTTTTATTTTAACTATCAGAAAATTAACTACGATTTACGGTGAGTTGAATCGTTCGCCTGCCTAAGCAGTCCCTGGCTCTCTGCTAAAAAATGTTCAGCGTAATCGCCAAACCATCCTGATACTTGACCAAAAGCTTGCTTAAACGCATCTTTATCTTGAGCATCTAGCATTTCAATCGCTTCACCAAAGCGCTGATGGAAACGTTTGATCATCGCAATATTCTGTGGCGCTGACATAATAATGTCACCGTACAATTGCGCATCCTGAGCAAATAGACGCCCTACCATCGCGAGCTCTAAGCGATAGATTGGTGAGCTTAACGACATTAACTGCTCTAGCTTAGGATCTTCTTCTGCAAGATGAACACCGTAAACAAAAGACGTAAAGTGACGCAATGCTTGGATCAAAGTCATCCCCTGATCGTGTTCAATCGCACTAATTCGATTTAGCGTTGCGCCCCAAATCTGAAACTGCTCCAACAGCCATTGGTAGCTTTCAGGGTTTCGCCCATCACAGTACACAACAACCTGTTTCGCAAGGCTTGGAATATCAGGACCAAACATTGGATGTAGACCAACCACAGGGCCTTTATGCACTTCTAACATCGCTTGTAATGGACCACTTTTTACCGAAGTTAAATCAGCAAGTAAGCAATCTTCTGGTAAGTTACCTAGCTTTGCGATCACAGATTCTGTTAAGTGGATAGGAACAGAAACAACGACCATACCTGCATCATGCAATATTTCATCGGCACGATCCCAGTCTTGGCTACCTAATGTTTTAACTTGGTACCCCGACAGTTCAAACAACCGACAAAACAACTTACCTAACTGACCATGGCCACCAACAATAACAATTGGTCGCAATTGTGGATTTAAACATTTAAAGCCAGAATCGTTTTCGCTCGAATAAGATTCACGCATCGTTCGACGAAGTACATCTTCGATAAGATCCGCAGGTACTCCTTGACGTTCCGCCTCTTCACGACGAGATGCCAACATTGCCGCTTCACGATCTGGGGCATAGATCGGTAAGCCATGCTGACTTTTCACTACGCCGACCTGCTCAACTAAAGCAAGTCGTTGAGCCAATAGCTCAACCATTTGACGATCTACATCATCAATTTGATCTCTTAATTTGCTTAACTCAGCAACCATGATTTCTTTCTATCCGTAATTATTTAATTCGATCTTGTAAGAACGGCACTAATTCCTTATGTGCCTGACGCAATAATTTCTCGGTGGTGTCCCAACTAATACATGCATCAGTTATCGATACGCCGTACTTCATTTCATCTCGAGGAAGATCGGCACTCTGGTTCCCTTCATCAAGATGGCTTTCGATCATCAATCCTATAATAGACTGATTTCCTTCTCGGATCTGATGAATTACATCTTCAGCTACCAAAGGTTGGCGACGATAATCTTTACGAGAATTAGCATGGCTACAGTCTACCATTAAGGCTGGTGAAAGACCTGATCCGACCATCTCGTTTTCACACTCTCTAACTGACACTGAATCGTAATTAGTGTGCTTACCACCACGTAAAATAACATGACCGTCAGGATTACCTTCAGTATTTAGCAACGCAACTTGTCCATCTGGGTTAATACCCATAAATTTATGGCCTGACGCAGCTGCTTGCATCGCATTAATCGCTGTTGCCAAGCTACCATCAGTACCATTTTTAAAGCCTACTGGCATTGATAATCCACTTGCCATTTCACGGTGGGTTTGTGATTCTGTCGTACGCGCACCAATGGCTGCCCAACTAAATAAATCACCTAAATATTGCGGACTAATAGGATCAAGTGCTTCGGTCGCTAAAGGAATACCATCTTCAACTAAGTCAACTAATAGCTGACGACCAATATGCAAGCCTTCTTCAACAGCAAATGAACCATCAATATACGGGTCGTTAATTAACCCTTTCCACCCTACCGTAGTGCGTGGTTTTTCAAAATAGACTCGCATCACAATGTAGAGTTGATCGCTAAGCTCTTCTGCTAATTGCTTTAACTTTTGTCCATAATTTTTTGCTTGCTCAACATCATGAATAGAACAAGGCCCACACACGACCAATAAACGATGATCGCGCTTATGAATAATATCGGCGATGGTTTGACGTGATTGCTCCACAAAAGACAACGCTTGTTTAGAGGCAGATAAGTCTTGTTTCAACTTTGCTGGCGTAATGAGAACAGATTCATCTTCGATATGAACGTTATTGAGTTGGTCTTTTTGCATAGCGTCGTCCTTGTCATTGATTTGTTAGCGCGAAACACAATCCCTGTTCCGTTATCACTATATCCATTAGTAACATTATGCCAACAAACATAACAATTCTTGATGACCTATTGCAATAGCAGTGTAAATAAAAAACACCACCCGTAAAACATTATTTACAGTTGGTATTTTAGAATAAGAAAAACACTTCTATCGCTAGCTTAAACGTCATTCAAAATAATGGTAATCGCAAGAAAGTTGCTTTAGATGAGCCTATTTAATTAAAAACGCGGCTCCATTGTCCCATAGCGTTCAAACCCTTGTTGCCATTTAGCTTTAAAAAGTGGAACCTCACGACGATATTCACAAATTCCCCAATTCACTTTTCCTTGCTCACCTAACTGCAATACATGCTCAATAGAACAGTAATTATCACGACCTTTACTATAGCCTTGCTGATACTCTTGATAGTTAGGTGTTTCTGTTGCGTCATATTTATCTGAAATTTTATCAAGCTGTGTGGTTGTTAGCGCAACTCGACCACCAGCACCGTCATAAAAACCGAGCTTTTCAAAGTTTCCTTTGCTGATCAAAGAGGACTGTGTGACACAGCCAGATAGAAGTGCAATAGAAGAGATAGTTAAAATAGGAAGTACTTTCATAACATTTCCTTGGTTATCAAATCGAGGAAGATTGAGAAGCAAAAAGACATCGTGTTATTCTGCTTCTTACCTGTTATAAATTTTATACAATATGTTATCTATTTAACCTAGCATGATAATCTAAATTTGATATTAAATTTGAGTGTATTCAGTCAATATACAGCGCTTTTCATCTGTTAAAATATTCATTCATCTTAAAGCTATTTAATTTTTAATTTACAGATATAAAAAAAGCCCACCTTTCGGTGGGCTTTTCGATTAAACGTCAAGCGTTTAAAGCTATTACTTAGATAGCTTCTCACGGATACGTGCTGATTTACCAGAACGCTCACGTAGGTAGTACAACTTGGCACGACGTACTGCACCACGACGTTTAACAGTAATGCTGTCAACTACTGGAGAGTGAGTTTGGAACGCACGCTCAACACCTTCACCGTTCGAAATCTTACGAACAGTAAATGCAGAATGTAGACCACGGTTACGGATTGCGATTACAACGCCTTCAAAAGCCTGTAGACGCTCACGTTCACCTTCTTTTACCTTAACTTGAACAACAACAGTGTCACCTGGTGCGAAAGTCGGTAGGTCTGTTTTTAGTTGCTCTTGCTCAAGAGCTTTAATGATGTTACTCATTTGGTATATACCCTAGAATAAACTGATACTAAATTAATTAAATACTTGCTTTATGTTCGCGGATAAATTCCGCTAGCAAGAATTCCTGATCGTCAGTCAGAGCTAGGTTTTCCAGGAGCTCTGGTCTTCTTAGCCATGTACGGCCTAGCGATTGTTTTAATCGCCAGCGACTAATATCTTTATGATTGCCAGACATTAATACCGAAGGTACTTCCTGCCCGTCCAACAATTCTGGTCTTGTGTAATGAGGACAATCTAGCAAGCCATTTGCAAAAGAATCTTCTTCTGCTGACGCAAAGTCTCCCAGTACGCCCGGAACAAACCGAACAACTGCATCCACCAACGTCATAGCAGGTAGTTCACCACCCGTTAACACAAAATCACCGATAGACCATTCTTCGTCTACCTCTTGTTGGATAATGCGCTCATCAACCCCTTCATAGCGACCACAAATAAGAATAAGATTCTCATTTTGCGCTAACTCCTCAACACCAGCCTGATCCAGCTTACGGCCCTGAGGGGAAAGGTAGATTACTTTAGCCTTACCTTTTGCAGACTGTTTGGCTGTGTGAATGGCATCGCGCAAAGGCTGCACCATCATCAACATACCCGGTCCACCACCGTATGGTCGATCATCTACCGTACGATGTTTGTCGTGCGTAAAATCACGAGGATTCCACGTATCAACAGTCAAAAGGCCTTTTTTTACCGCCTGGCCTGTTACCCCAAAATTGGTAATGGAAGAGAACATTTCAGGAAAAAGGCTGATTACACCAACCCACATGTTACTCACCTTATTACCGGAGGTTAAAACTCAGGATCCCAGTCAACTTCGATCCGCTGAGCAGTGCGATCAATCAACTTGATGACCTGCTCATCGAGGAACGGAATTAATCGTTCCTTCTGCCCGAAAGCATCTTTTAAATTAGCCTTAACAACTAACACGTCGTTTGAACCTGTTTCCAGGATGTCTGTCACCTTACCTAGGTCGTAACCTTCGGTAGTGAATACAGACATACCAAACAACTCACGCCAGTAGAATTCTTCATCTGACAGTGCTGGTAGTTGCTCAGCCAATACAGCGACTTCAGCGTTAGTGAAAACTTGGGCATCCTCGCGGATATCCATGCCTTCTAGCTTAGCCACCAGACCTTGGCCATGGCGTTTCCATGATTCAACATGGATCTCTGTCCACTCACCTTTAACTTTAATAAGCCAAGGGGTGTAAGAGAAAATGCTTTCAGATTGTTCGGTGTAGGAAAAAACTTTGAGCCAACCCTTGATACCGTAGGTGGCACCCAGTTTACCGACAATAATGTGGTCTTGGTTTTTACTGCTCATCGTTTCTCTTCAACCTTAATAATCAAATTAAGCTGCTTTCGCTGCATCTTTGATTAGTTTTGCTGCGCGGTCAGTCACAGAAGCGCCTTGACCTACCCAGTGGTTTACGCGATCTAGGTCTAGACGTAGACGCTCTTCTTGACCCTTAGCTAGTGGGTTGAAGAAACCGATTTGCTCGATGTTACGACCGTCACGTGAACAACGTGAGTCAGCAACAACGATTTGATAGAATGGACGCTTCTTAGCGCCGTGACGTGCCAAACGAATGGTTACCATATCGTCCTCTTTGCATTACTGTAAATTAAATTGGCCCCGCTTAAAAAACGGGGCCCGTGCCAAAATAAAGCCTCGGAATTTTACTCTTTAGAACGACGAATGCAACTTCTTTAGTTACTTTTTCGCCAGTAAAATAACCAATCGACTTTAAAATCTTTTAAAATTATGGAATTAGCGTCCAGGGAACATTCCGCCACCAGGCATCATACCCTTCATTTGGCGCATCATATTCTTCATTCCACCCTTTTGCATTTTCTTCATCATCTTCTGCATTTGGGTAAATTGCTTCAATAAACGGTTCACATCTTGTACTTGTGTACCAGAACCAGCAGCAATACGCTTTTTACGTGAACCTTTGATAAGTTCAGGATGTGCGCGCTCGCCTTTGGTCATTGAATTAATGATAGCTTCCATTTGAACGAACACTTTATCGTCCACTTTATCTTTCACATCAGACGGTAGTTGTGACATACCCGGAAGCTTATCAAGCATTCCCATCATACCGCCCATGTTTTTCATTTGTTGAAGCTGGCTACGGAAGTCTTCTAAATCAAAGCCTTTTTTGTCTTTGAATTTCTTCGCCAGTTTTTCCGCTTCTTGCTTATCAACGTTACGTTCTAAATCTTCGATTAAAGAAAGAACGTCACCCATACCTAAGATACGAGAAGCAACACGGTTTGGATGGAACGGCTCTAGTGCGTCAGTTTTTTCACCAACACCTAAAAATTTAATTGGCTTACCAGTAATATGACGTACTGATAACGCAGCACCACCACGGGCATCACCATCCACCTTGGTTAAGATCACACCAGTTAGTGGCAATGCATCATTAAAGGCTTTAGCTGTGTTTGCCGCATCTTGACCTGTCATGGCATCAACCACGAACAATGTCTCAACAGGATTTAATGTTTTATGGACGTCTTTAATTTCATCCATCATCTCTTCATCAACGTGAAGACGACCCGCTGTATCGACAATCACCACATCGTAGAATTTAAGCTTACCGTGCTCAAGCGCCGCTTTTGCGATCTCGACAGGTTTCTGTTCTACGTTTGATGGGAAGAAATCAATACCAACATCACCCGCTAGCGTCTCAAGCTGCTTGATTGCCGCAGGACGGTATACGTCAGCAGAAACAACCAATACTTTTTTACTATCACGCTCTTTTAATAGCTTACCTAATTTACCGACGCTGGTTGTTTTACCTGCACCTTGTAAACCTGCCATTAAAATAACTGCAGGCGGTTGGCAACTTAAATCCAAGCCTTCGTTTTCTTCACCCATCACCGCTTCAAGTTCAGCTTGAACGATTTTGATGAATTCTTGACCTGGCGTTAAACTTTTTGATACTTCAGTACCAACAGCGCGCTCTTTTACACGCTTAACGAATTCACGAACAACGGGCAGCGCAACATCAGCCTCGAGCAATGCCATGCGTACTTCACGCAAAGTATCCTTGATGTTGTCATCCGTAAGGCGACCACGGCCGCTGACATTTTTAAGCGTTCGCGATAAACGCTCGGTTAAATTTTCGAACATGTGGTGCTACTCGCTCGTTACGCAACTCAATTAAAATTGCAAAATCACTAAAATTGGTACAAGTATACCGTAAAAAAACCTTCGTTTTCATGTAATCCTCTGTCACTTTTAGGTATTACGTTGGCGGTGAAGGTTTGAGCAAGGTATAATTGCGTCTCTAAAACCCTATAAAATAGCCATTAGTTAATACGGAGCTATCTCATTCATTATGGATATGTTACTTGCTATTCCAGCAGTTGGCTTTTATCTCATTGCACTGTTGCTGGTTATTCCAGGACTTGCGAACAATAACGGCATAAAAGTTACCCCTGTTTTTGCCGCTGCCTGTATGGCAATTATTTTTCATATCCTACTGCTTAAAGATCTTATCTTTGCAGGTGCAGGACAAAACCTCAGTATTCTTAACGTTGCTTCGTTAATCAGCGTAATTATTGCCTGCTTGACTACAGTAGCAATGTTAAAAATGCGGATTTGGTTTTTATTGCCCGTCATATACAGTTTTACTGCTATTAATTTAGCGGCTTCAGCTTTATTGCCCGGTGCTTTTATTACCCATTTAGAAGCACATCCGCAAGTATTACTGCATATTTCTCTTGCTTTGTTCTCGTATTCAACCCTTACGATTGCGAGCCTATATGCTATTCAATTAGCATGGCTTGATCATAAGCTTAAACATAAAAAGAGCTTAGCAATGAACCCTAATATTCCTCCATTAATGATGGTTGAACGTCAACTTTTCAAGATCATTATTGTTGGATATGCGTTATTAACCGTAACCTTACTCACAGGCTATCTATTTATTAACGATATCATAGCTCAAGGTAAAACCCATAAAGCGATACTATCATTAATAGCTTGGTGTGTTTACAGTGTCTTACTATGGGGACATTACCAACAAGGTTGGCGTGGACGCAGGGTAATTTGGTTTAGCCTCGTTGGTGCATTTCTACTCACACTGGCTTACTTTGGGAGCCGGTTCGTAAAAGAAATCATCATTGGCATGTAAATCTATTACCTATCATATATTTATATAGAATATTTCTATAATTACAATACTTATAATTTTGCCCTCTATACGGGGGTTTTAGCTTGCATAAAACATTAAGGGTTACGACTTTTGGACGAGATCTCCACAGGTGTACTATTCTCTCTACTTATTTTAATGATCGTTCTATCGGCTTATTTCTCCAGTTCAGAAACAGGCATGATGGCACTAAACCGCTACAAACTACGCCATATGGCCAACCAAGGCCATAAAGGAGCTAAACGTGTAGAGAAACTACTTTCTCGAACAGATCGCTTAATTGGCCTAATTCTGATCGGTAATAATTTAGTTAATATTTTAGCATCAGCGATTGCGACTATTCTTGGTATGCGCCTTTATGGCGATGCAGGTGTGGCAATTGCAACTGGTGCACTGACTATTTTGATCCTTGTCTTTGCAGAAGTAACCCCTAAGACAGTAGCTGCGCTCTATCCTGAACGTGTCTCTTATGCCAGCAGCATCATCTTAAATATTTTAATGAAAGTGCTTTACCCATTAGTGTGGTTTGTTAATGGGATCACCAGTGCGTTTCTTTTCATTTTAGGATTAAAGAGTAGCAATAACAGTTCATCTAAATTGAGCTCAGAAGAATTACGTACCGTTGTTAACGAAGCTGGCGGCTTAATCCCTCGCCGTCACCAAGATATGCTGTTATCGATTCTTGATTTAGAAAATGTCACGGTTGAAGACTTAATGGTACCGCGTAGTGAGATCGCGGCCATTAACGTTAATGATGATTGGAAATCAATAGTCCGCCAACTTAGCCATTCAGCTCATGGCCGTATCGTACTTTACCGTGACAATATTGATGAAGTAGTAGGAATGCTACGTGTACGTGAAGCATACCGCCTAATGATGGACAAAAACGATTTCAGTAAAGAAAATCTGTTACGTGCGGCAGATGAAGTCTATTTCATTCCAGAAGGCACGCCACTGAACATTCAGCTTTTAAAATTCCAACGCAATAAAGAGCGTATTGGTTTGATCGTTGATGAGTACGGTGATATCCAAGGCTTAATCACGGTAGAAGATATTCTTGAAGAGATCGTAGGGGAATTTACGACGTCTATTGCACCAACGTTAGCAGAAGAGATCACGGCACAAAGTGATGGTAGCTTGATGATTGAAGGTAGTGCCAACATTCGCGATTTGAACAAAAGCCTAAATTGGAAATTACCTACAGATGGTCCTCGAACTTTAAATGGTCTGATCCTCGAACATCTGGAATATATTCCAGATAATAAAGTTAGTATCATAATTGCGAACCATAAAATGGAAATTGTTGAGGTTTCAGAGAATATGATAAAGCTGATTAAAGTGTTACCCGACACGCCCAATAAATAATAAAAAAGCCGACGCAATGTCGGCTTTTTTCTCTTTAAAACTCAAGAAGAGAAGTTTTACTTCACTTTTAAGTCTTGTAGCATGGCTTCAGGCAAAGCAAGCTCATCATTTTTATTAACAAGGATCCCTTGCGACAAAATAGTTGAGGCAATTTTTTTTGCTTCTTCTAATGAGTGCATATCATAAGTACCACACTGGTATTCATTCAGCTCTGGAATTTGATTTTGTGATTCCACTTTCAACACATCTTCCATTGCCGCTTTCCAGCTTGCAGCAACTACTTCTTCAGTCGGTGTGCCGATTAAGCTCATGTAGAAACCAGTGCGACATCCCATCGGCGAGATATCGATGATCTCGACATTATTTGAATTAAGGTGCGCACGCATAAAACCAGCATAAAGATGCTCAAGAGTATGAATTCCACGCTCACTTAAAATATCAACGTTTGGACGACAAAAACGTAAATCAAACACCGTAATGGTATCGCCTTTTGGTGTTTGCATCGTCTTTGCAACACGTACTGCTGGCGCATTCATTTTAGTATGATCAACAGTAAAACTATCGAGTAATGGCATTGTTTGCTTCTCCTTGCACGTCAATCCTGACTTATTCAATTATTGGTACTTTTTCTGTATTCGCAACTTGTTACAGTCTAAAACCACCAGCTTCTATTACTTTCTAATTCTTTTCGGCACTGCTTTAACTGCCAACCATAATTCTTTGATTGCTGCTCTACTTTACGAGCAACCTTGGTTAGCCATGGCTTTTTCCAATATGTTCCACGCTTAAACCCACCTCGACCTTCGTGATAAGCCAAGTACTGACGATAAGCATCCCATTTAGAAATACCTAACTGACGTTGTGTTTCATGGGTATACCAACCAACAAATTGTAATGAATCACCGAAATCAGTACGTGAGCCCCCATGACCTGTGTGCTTTTGAAAATCCTCCCATGCAGGATCTTGCGCTTGTGCGTAACCATAAGCACTGCTTACACGTCCCCAAGGAATAAAGCCGAGTACATAGTTTTTCGGTGGCTCAGCATCATGGCGGAAGCTACTTTCTTGTTTAATGATCGCCATCGCCACATTGATGGGCGTTCCCCACTCTTTTTGCATATCAACGGCATCATCATACCAACTCGGATATTGACGAAAAATATTACAAATATTCGATTGGTCTCGTGGTGGTGCAGAGGCACATCCTGAAACAATGAGGGTTATTCCGAACAACAAAAATAAACGAAGAGATCGCTGCATATATCACTCACATTCCATTAAAGACATTTATCAAGTAATACATTATATAGGGATGGAAGTTAACAGTAGCTAAAGAAGAGGTTTCATCATCCATGTAAAATGTATCTATCAATAAAGACGAAAATAATAAGCTGGAACCATCCGGATCCCAGCTTTATTTGTTTGAAAGAAGGTACTCTTTCGTTGTTACTCTTTACAAGCCAACATGAATATCGGCAAAGTAATTATCGAGATAATCATCAAATGATACTGTGTCATCACGCTCGATCTGTTGCTGTTTTTCTACCGAGTGATGAACTTCTTGTTCAAATGTATTGGCATCATAAAAACGGAAGTCTTGTGCTTTTAAGCTTTCTGCATGTTTTGCTGCTAACTTATAGCCAAGATTACCAATGCCTTGCTCCATTTTGATTTGCTCAAGTAACTGCGCCGATAGCGTACGCTCAGGATGATGGATCCAACCCAGTAAACGCTCACACGTTTGTTGGTAGAGATTGTTACCATTTAGCTCATCAATGGTTTTCGCTACTTGCTTTAATTCAGCAAATACACGAGAGCCCCAATCTTGTAGGCTTAAACGCTCACCAGCACAACCAATCTTAAGCATTAGCTCTGGGTTACGACCGTCGATAACCACACGATTCCAGTTATCACGCCAACAGGCAAGGTCACTATCATCCATATCAGCAGACGGTGTTAATACCGCCCATGTTAGGAATAAATCAAGGAAACGTACCTGATCTTCACTGATCCCAATCGGGCTAAATGGGTTCACATCTAATGAACGCACCTCGATGTATTCAACACCACCACGTTTAAGCGCTTCTGACGGTTTTTCACCACTTTTCGTTACACGCTTGGCCCGAATTGGCGCATAAAGTTCATTTTCGATTTGTAAAACATTGCTGTTTAACTGACGACGTTCGCCGTCAACGACAACGCCGATTTCAGCAAACTCTGCAGATGGTGTATGAATTGCTTCATTTAAGCCGTCAAGGTACTGATCTAAGCTATTAAAACCAATTTTCAATGCACTTTGCGCATTATTGGTGTACCCCAAATCACTTAAACGTAATGCTGTTGATTTCTCTAAGTAATATGTGCCGGTGCCCACTTTGCTAAATGATTCCTTCACTTTGTCGTCTTTGATAAAAGAACCACAAAGTGCAGGAGACGCACCAAATAAATAAGGAATTAACCAACCAAAACGGTAATAGTTACGGATCAAACCAAAGTACGCATCAGAAACCGACTCTTGACGCTGCTCAGGCATTTGCTCACCAAACAAACCATCCCAAAAACTATCAGAAAATGAAAAGTTAAAATGAACACCAGAGATGATCTGCATGACACTACCATAGCGATGCTTCAAGCCTTCGCGGTATAGCGTTTTCATTCGTCCAGTATTCGAAGAACCATATTGCGCCAAGCTAATGTCTTCTTGCGCTCCCACAAAACAAGGCATCGACATTGGCCATAAGCGTTCATCGTCCATTTTGCTAAGAGCAAACTTATGGATATCTTCTAATTGCCATAAAAGTTGATCAACATCTTTTGAAACAGGCGTAATAAACTCCAACAACGATTCTGCAAAATCGGTTGTGATCCACTTATTGGTTAATGCGGAGCCTAATGCAACAGGATGAGGTAGTTGGGATAAATGCCTATCCGCAGTAATGCGAAGTGACTCTCGTTCAAGTCCACGTCCAAACTGGGTTAGTGCGTCAGCATGAGTAGAAAGCTGCTGTAACCTCTGTGAAAAATCCATCAAGGCTATTCTCGTTTTAATCTAATTTAAGGAAAACAGAGTAATCATTATTGAATCTGATTACCATCATTTATATCAGCAAAAAATGCGAAAGACTTTTACTAAGCAGTAACAACTAGCACTCGGCACTAGCTGTTACTGAGTAGTTGTTACTTCGTTAATGTAAGCAGATGAACAGGTAAGTCTAATGCCTTCAATTGTGGCTCCAATGTCTTCGCATCACCCACCACAATAATTTGATAGTCTTTCGGGTTAAACCATTTCTGCGCTAATTTATCCATGGTCGTTTTAGTAATGGTATCGACAATATGGTTTCGCTGAGCGACAAAATCATTCGGTAAATCATAAGCTAATATATTACCTAACAATGATGCTTTTTGACTTGGCGTCTCATAACTAAGAGCATCTTTCTGACCCACAGCTAATCGCATAAAATTAACCTCTTTATCGGTTAATCCTGATGTGCTCATTTTCTTTAGTTCAGCGAGAAACTCTTTTATAGAGGCAACCGTCGCATCGGCTCTAACTTGAGCATAATAAACTCCCACACCCACTTCTTTTCCGCCACTGAAATAGCCTCCCGCACCATAGGTAAAGCCTTTATCTTCACGTAGATTCATGTTGATACGGCTATTAAAATTACCCGCTAAATTAAAGTTGGCCAATTGGGTTTTAAATAGCTCACCGGTCGCATCAAACGGCATTCCGTGACGCACTAAACGGATCACCGTTTGTGGTGCATCCGCTTTATTTACCAGCCATATTGCTTGTTGCTTCAGCACAGGTAATTTTTGTGATGCAATACTTGGCGCAGGTTTTCCTTGCCATTGCCCGATAGGTGCTAACGCTTGTGCTAGTTTCGTTTGTGTTATGTCGCCCACTACTACCGCATCAGCACTGTTAGGAGTGTAATAACGGTGATAGAAGTCTTTCACATCTTGCAGGGTAATATTGCTCAACGTTTGCTTGGTACCATCCGTTGGACGCCCAAATACAGTACCTTTAAATAAGACTTCTCGTGTTGCTTGCCCCGCTAACCAATCCGCACTTTGATGCTCATAAACAATACCTTCAATCATCTGCTTTTTAAGACGCTTAAAATCACTTTCTTTAAAAGCGGGATGGAAAAGACGTTGCTCTAATAACGCCATCGTTTCAGGTAAGTTCTTCGTTAGCGTACTGAATGAAATCGTGGTGCCATATAATCCAGCATGTACTGAAATATTACTGCCAAGAGTATCTAACTTAGATGCCATTTGCTCTGCAGTATATTTCTCAGAGCCTTCATTCATCATCGCAGCTGTAAGCTCAGCTAAACCTTCTTTACTTGCTGGATCTAAACGACGCCCAGCAGGTACGGTTAACTGTAAGCTGATCGTTGGGGTTTCTTGATACTGGGTACCAACCACTTTAATCCCATTCGCAAGGCTGAATTCATAAAGTGTGGGCATGACGGCTTTCACTGGCTTTGAAGCCTTTGGCATTACTGAACGATCAAAATTATCTTTAACAGTGCGATAAGCTAAATCTTGATCTTTGATCTTGGTATTTTTAGGCAACACACGTGGCGCTGGCGCATAATTGGGTTTCGCCGCTTGAAGCTGTAATTCACCATGCGGTACAACACTGAGCGTGACACTTGGATGTTGATAAATATACTGGTTATACGCACGCATTACGCTTTGCGTATTCACCTTATCAATGTTCGCTAAATCCGTTGAGATGTAGTTAGGGTTACCAAAGAAAGTCTGATAAGCCGCAAGTTGCGACACCTTACCGCTGACACTTTGTAAACCATAAATAGCACTCGCCTCAACCGAACCTTTTATTTCATCCAGTTGGGCTTTCTTAATCCCTTGCTTATCGATGCTGTTAATGATCGACATAACGTCTTTACGCAGTACATCTAAGTGGCCTTTATCGCCACTCGGTGCCATCGCATACACATACATAGTACAAGCTAATTCTGCACAATCTTGGAATGCCCCTGCATCAACAGCTTTACCAGTCTTCACCAGTTTTTGATAGAGTAAGCTATTTGTGCCACTTCCTATCACTTGTCCTAACATATCCAGTGAGGGTTGTTGCTCTGCGCCTAAATACGCTGTCGGCCAGCCCATCATTAACATAGGCTGCTTAATATTATCTTGTAGCGTAATGTAACGATCAGACGGTAACGTCACTGGTTGCTTGGGTGCATCCTTTACTTCAGGGCCGCGCGGAATAGAGCCAAAATATTTATTTACCCACTCCAGTGTTTGCGCTTTATTAATATCACCACCAATGGTTAAGGTCGCATTATTTGGCCCATACCAACGAAGGAAGAAGGCTTTAAGATCGTTGACGTCAACACGATCTAAATCTTCCACATAACCAATGGTTTGCCATGAATACGGATGGCTACGAGGGTATAACGCTTCCGCCATTTTTTCATAAATTAAACCATACGGGCGGTTTTCAAAGTTTTGTGCACGTTCATTTTTCACCGTATCTCGCTGAATTTCAAACTTACGCTGTGAAACCGCATCCAGTAAGAACCCCATACGATCTGACTCAAGCCATAAGGCTTTCTCTAATTGATTGGCTGGAACTGTTTCAAAGTAATTCGTGCGATCACGGTTAGTACTGCCATTTAAATTACCGCCAGCTTCTGTGATTAATTTGAAATGCTGTTGATCACCAACATGCTTAGAGCCTTGAAACATCATATGCTCAAAAAAGTGCGCAAAGCCTGATTTACCTTGTTGCTCTCGCGCAGAGCCCACATGGTAAGTCACATCCACATTCACTAACGGATCAGAATGATCCGGCGATAAAATAACAGTCAACCCATTAGCCAAACGGTATTTGCTATAAGGGATCACAGCTTTCCCTTGCACCGCTTTAACTTGCTCAATAAACGTTACCCCTTTTGGTAACACTTGGGTGGTCTGCTGTTGAGTAAATTGAGTACAACCTGTTAATGAAACGACGGCTGCACTCAGGATCCATTTTTTCACGCTCGAATTCCTTAAAACGATAATGCAGGGAAAAGTCCCAATACGATTGCGGCTAATGCGATATAACGTAATGTTTTACCTATTAAAATGACTACTGCACACCACCAAAATCGCATCCGTAGCCAACCTGCCGCTAAACATAAGGGATCACCAATAATTGGCATCCAACTAAGTAACAAACTCCAGTAGCCGTATTTTTTTAGCCACAATAACGCTTTATGACTCTGTTTTTGCTCTGAAGTCTTATCTGGAAGTAAAAGTCCTAACCAATAATTGGTTAATCCACCTAATGTATTACCTATCGCAACGACTGCGACTATTTGCCAAATCGGGTTATCCCCTAACTTTACAGCAGCGATAAGATTCGCTTCAGATCCGCCTGGTAACAATGTGGCACTAAGAAATCCGGTCGTAAATAGAACCCATAAGCCCGTATCTCCGGTAAATAAATCAGTCATGTCTGTCGCCTTTTTATTAGGAAGACAAAGTGTGCCATTTGAAGCGATAACTGAACATATTTTTATATTGTCATTAAATAAAAAAGGCAGCGAAACGCTGCCTTTTTAACTAGATAGTGAAAGAAACACCTTAACTTCCACCCACCAATGCTAACAAGATACCAGCAGCTACAGCAGAGCCCAATACACCTGCTACGTTTGGTCCCATTGCATGCATTAATAAGAAGTTTTGAGGGTTTGACTCTAAACCTACCTTATTTACCACACGTGCAGCCATTGGAACGGCAGATACACCTGCAGCACCAATTAATGGGTTAATTGGCTCTTTGCTAAAGCGGTTAAGCGCTTTTGCCATTAATACACCACCACCAGTACCAACACTAAATGCAACGGCACCAAGTACCAAAATACCTAATGTTTCGATTTGTAGGAATGTTGCAGCTTCAAGCTTCGAACCAACACCTAGACCTAGCATAATTGTCACGATGTTGATCAACTCGTTTTGTACTGTATTTGATAAGCGATCGACAACACCAGATTCACGCATTAAGTTACCTAAACAGAACATACCGACTAGTGGGGTTGCTGATGGTAAGAACAAAATCGTCATCAAGAGTACGGCTAATGGGAACAATACTTTCTCAGCTTTGCTCACATGACGTAACTGTTGCATCTGAATTTGACGCTCTTCAGGTGTCGTCAGTGCTTTCATAATTGGTGGCTGAATAATTGGTACTAAAGCCATGTAACTGTAAGCAGCTACCGCAATCGCACCAAGTAAATCAGGAGACAATCGGCTTGCTAAGAAGATCGCCGTTGGGCCATCAGCACCACCAATAATTGCAATTGACGAGGCATCTGCTAGCGAAAATTCCATTCCCGGTACAACGTTAAGGAAAATAGCGCCAAATAAGGTAAAGAAAATACCAAACTGCGCCGCAGCACCTAATAGTAACGTTTTAGGGTTTGCAATCAACGCGCCAAAATCGGTCATTGCACCTACCCCCATAAAGATTAATAGCGGGAAAATACCCGTTTCAATCCCTACGTAATAGATGTAATAAAGCAAACCGCCAGGATCAGTAAATCCTGCATTCGGGATATTGGCCAAAATGGCACCAAAACCCATAGGCAGTAATAATAATGGCTCAAAGCCTTTGCGAATGGCCAAGAACAACAAACCACAACCAACCACGATCATCACGATCTGGCCGAATTCAAAGTTTGCAATCCCAGTTTCGGACCAGAGTTTTAATAAACCTTCCATGGTTACCTCTTATGCCAAACTAATGATCGGCGAACCGACAGTGACTGAATCACCTTCTTTAACATGTAGCTGATCAACCACACCACTACGTGCAGCACGTACTTCAGTTTCCATCTTCATTGCTTCTAAGATCACAAGAACATCACCTTCTGTCACTTGATGACCAGGTTGAACATTGATCTTAAATATATTCCCCGCTAATGGTGCACCAACAGCTTCTGCTGTTGCACTTGGCGTTACTGCGGCAGCAACAGGTGCTGCTGGTTGCTGTGCCAGTTCCACAGAAGACAATTCGCCGCCTTCAGCAACATCAACGTTATAAACCTGACCATTAACACGTACGCTATAACTTTCAACTTCAGATGCTGTTTTTGCTTCAGCAGCAGTAGTAACCACTTCTTCACCTGTTGGTACAGGTTCAAAAGCATCTGGGTTGTTTCGGTTTTTCAGGAAGTTAAGCCCTACTTGTGGGAATAATGCGTACGTTAATACATCATCAACTTGTTGATCGGCTAACGTAATCCCCTCTGTTTTAGCTTTTTCAACAAGCTCATCGGTTAAAGTAGCTAGCTCATCATCTATTAGATCAGCAGGACGACAAGTGATCGGCTCTGAGCCCTCAAGTACTTTCGCTTGAAGCTCACTATTTACAGCCGCTGGTGCAGCACCATATTCACCTTTTAGAATGCCTGCCGTTTCTTTACTGATACTCTTATAGCGCTCACCAGTCAGTACATTCAATACAGCCTGAGTACCGACAATTTGTGATGTTGGGGTAACCAATGGAATAAAACCAAGATCTTCACGTACACGCGGGATCTCTTCTAGCACTTCATCAAAACGATCAGCAGCACCTTGTTCTTTTAGCTGACTTTCCATGTTCGTTAACATACCGCCAGGAACTTGTGCTAATAAAATTCGCGCATCAACACCGCGTAAACTGCCTTCGAATTTCGCGTATTTCTTACGAACATCTCTGAAATAGCTAGCAATAGGTGCGAACTTTTCTAAATCAAGGTTGGTATCACGTCCTGTACCTTGGAGCATAGCAACCACAGTTTCAGTTGGTGTATGACCGTAAGTTTGGCTCATCGATGAAATAGAAGTATCAAGAATATCTAATCCCGCTTCTACCGCTTTTACTGCTGTCGCTGAAGATAAACCGGTTGTAGCATGACTGTGTAAAGCTAGCGGAATATCACATGATGCTTTGATACGCTTAATTAACTCTTCCGCTTCATAAGGCTTCAATAGACCTGACATATCTTTGATACATAGCGAGTGACAACCGAGATCTTCTAAACGCTTAGCAAGATCGGTCCATGTATCTAAAGTATGCACCGGACTTGTTGTGTAAGAAATAGTACCTTGCGCATGAGCACCAACATCAATCGTCGACTTTACGGCTTTTTCAAAATTACGCACATCATTCATTGCATCAAAAATACGGAAAACATCCATACCATTTGCATGTGCTCGTTCAATAAATTTCTCAACAACATCATCACCATAATGACGATAGCCTAGTAAATTCTGTCCACGAAGTAACATCTGCATCGGTGTTTTTGGCATCACTTGCTTTAATGCGCGCAGACGCTCCCAAGGATCCTCACCAAGATAACGAATGCACGAATCAAATGTTGCACCACCCCATGTTTCTAACGACCAATAACCAACATCATCAAGTTGTGCGGCAATAGGAAGCATATCTTCTAAACGAAGACGGGTAGCAAATAAAGATTGGTGTGCATCACGCAATACAACATCGGTGATAGCTAGAGGCTTGGACATGTTCAAAACTCCTTGTAAGAATAAGTGTCCTTAAATCAAAACTGTGTGCTGTGAAGTTAGCTAGTGCTTTTAGCTTGACGATATTGATGAACAGCAGCAGAAATAGCTGCAATTACATCAGGCTTAATACCGTTTTGATTTTGGGTCACTGCCGGCTTGGCAGCTGTAGGCTCTTCAATTTGGTCTGCTGGCGCAAATTTTGCCAACAAATGAACCAAAAAAATAAGGATTGATAGAAAGACAAATACAACGACCATTCCTGTCGCCATAATTACCGCTGCTTGCCACAGCGCATCTCCCAGATCAGTCATCATAAATCCCTTCTAGTTGTGACCGTAGTGTTAACGATTATCACGACAATTAAAAGCAAGTCAAATTGATTCACAATAATTGGTTATTTTTGCAACATCAGTCTAATTTTCACTCAAATAAAGCATATTTATCAGCCTTAATTGCAATATTTCATTACATGCAGCCACAATATGAATGCAAATACATAAAGCTCGAGTGTAGATAATCAACATACTGAAATGTAATAAAAAAATGAAATTAAGATATATCTAGAAAGGATAGCTTTGAGCTAAAAAAGAAGGTTTATCGTATCAAATAACCACTTAGATACCCTTATTGATACTAAGTAAATAAAACCACTATTATTACTCATTAACAATAAGGATATAAAAGCTTAGCTATGTTTAGAAATCAGAAATAGCAGATACAAAAAAGCCCAGCAGAAGCTGGGCTTTGAATAATGGTGCGCGCGGGAGGATTCGAACCTCCGACCGCCTGGTTCGTAGCCAGGTACTCTATCCAGCTGAGCTACGCGCGCACTAAATCGGTGTAACAGTAACAAGTATTAAGGCTTATCACTTTAAATAATGGTGCGCGCGGGAGGATTCGAACCTCCGACCGCCTGGTTCGTAGCCAGGTACTCTATCCAGCTGAGCTACGCGCGCACTAAATCGGTGTAACAGTAACAAGCATTGAGGCTTATCACTTTAAATAATGGTGCGCGCGGGAGGATTCGAACCTCCGACCGCCTGGTTCGTAGCCAGGTACTCTATCCAGCTGAGCTACGCGCGCACTAAATCGGTGTAACAGTAATAGGCATTGAAGCTTATCACTTTAAATAATGGTGCGCGCGGGAGGATTCGAACCTCCGACCGCCTGGTTCGTAGCCAGGTACTCTATCCAGCTGAGCTACGCGCGCACTAAATCGGTGTAACAGTAATAAGCATTGAAGCTTATCACTTTTAAATAATGGTGCGCGCGGGAGGATTCGAACCTCCGACCGCCTGGTTCGTAGCCAGGTACTCTATCCAGCTGAGCTACGCGCGCACTAAATCGGTGTAACAGTAACAAGCATTGAGGCTTAT
>NZ_PYOM01000033.1 GCF_003026365.1 Photobacterium angustum
TTTCAATTGCCTTTTTACTAAGCCATTTATTGCCTCCGCACCTTTTAAAATGTCTTTGTTGGTCTTATGTTGCCATGCGGGTAGTAAACTCAACCATGCTCCCCAACGATTAATCATCATAATTTCTGCTGTTTTTTTACTGATGTTTATTGGTCTTTTTTCTAGGTTGTATTGTTGAAACTTACAATAACCCCATTGGCTTCTGTTCATTAAAGGAGTGATAACGTGAAAGCCATAAAATATTTCCGGTTGTTCTTCTATTAACGATTTACAGACGCTGGGTGAATAAAATCTCAAATAGGTTGCACCAAGTTCTTCACTGTTCACTTCTAAATAGTGTGATAAGTGCTGCCTTATTTGTTGTAGCGTATGTGTAGAAGCAATAATTACTCCACTGAGTTCTTTAAGAATGTGATTAAGAAGATCACTGTTGAGGTGATTAAGACAAACTAAATATGGGCTTGCCTCCATCACGGAGGAGAAGCGAGTATTAATAAATAGGGCTTCCTTCTCATCACCGTTAGTCAGATCACATAGATTGCTTAAATTCAAATTTTCAATAACGATGTATAGCTTAAAACCACTATCAAGAAGTGTTGGTATGGTGTTTTGAGTTAATGTTTGAGTTGTTATTTCTTGCATAAACATTGATCCCCACGTTGGCATTGACCATCTGTTTGCAAACCGCAAAGAGGTAAAAGCGGGACATTCGCTTGGCTTGCCATTAAAAGTGCTTCTGAAAAGAGCAAGGGTACTTGTTCTAATTGTGGGGCCGCTTCAACCGCACCCGGTAATAACGGTGATAAACCCCCAAAGCCAGAGCCACTGCCCGCACTGCCACCTGCATTGATGTTGACGGCTGCCCCTGAAATTGAAACGCCAGATGCATCTATTTTGATAAAGCTGCCGCCAGCCTTCAGCGTGATTTCAGCACCCGCTTCAATCACGGCTTTTGAGCCAGCTTTAAGGTGTACTTCATTACCCGCATCCACCAATAATGCTTGGCCTTGTTTCATGTGTAAGTTGCCATCAACAACAAGTGTTTGATCGGCTTTTACATGCGTACGGCTTTCACCATCGACGGTCAGGTGATCGTGGGTTTTAATGTGGGTGAAGCGTTCATTGTCTACATCAAGGTGTAAATCGTGTTTGATGTCGTCTTTGCGATCATTTTCCACCAACATGTTCACGTCTTTTTGTGCGTGAACGTAGATTTCTTCTTTGCCTGCTTGGTCTTCAAAGCGCAGCTCGTTATAGCCATCACCTTGGTGTGTTTCTGTGCGCAATACCGTACGGGTTTTATTGGCCGGTAACGGGTAAGGGGGCTTGTTGGTCGCATGGTAAGTGCGGCCTGTGATAATAGGTTGGTCTGGATCGCCTTCTAAGAAACTAACAATGACCTCGTGACCAATACGCGGTAGTGCAACCATGCCATATTGGCTACCCGCCCAACCTTGGGATACACGTATCCAGCAACTCGCATTGTCATCACTGTTACTGTATCTATCCCATGGGAACTGGACTTTTACCCGACCGTATTCATCACAGTAAATCTCTTCGCCTTCAGGGCCCACTACCATTGCAATTTGTGGGCCATCAACACGAGGCTTAGCCGTGTAGGGGGCTCGCCATGGGCGATGACCGGGTATCACAATAAAGTCATTGTTATAGGTCGTTACGCCTTGCCCGCCTGCTTCTTCTAATGCTTGCGGTTGCGTGCCCATATGGTTAACCGCCACTACGAGCCATTCGTCATTACATTGCTCATCATCGTGCTCTTGCAAGGCAAAGTTCACCCCAGCAATTAAACCGTGGGTGTTACTTTCACCATAGGCTGTATTGGCATCACGACGTAATGATTCGAGTCGAAAAGAAGTAAACGGCTTACCACTGGCATCGTCTTTGTAACGCCCTGGGTAATCGTAATGTTCGTAATTGGCTTGCTGGTAATCGGCTTCTTTCGCATTGGCTGTTTGTAAGAAGCTATAAGCCGGCTTTTTAAAACTGTAATCTTTGAGTTGCGCAGACGATGGGCGAATCTGCGTATGGCGAGCAAAGGTGCGCACAAAAGGCACGCCACTTTGACCACCACTGCGGCTGTTATAGGGCAGTGGTGCCGTCAGTCGAGCGGCACTTTGGGTGTCATCAGAAAAGCGCAGGGTATTCTTTTTATTATCATGGACAAAGCTGTAAAACAGGCCTTCTTCTGCGGCAATGCGGTCGATAAAGGCTAAATCTGTTTCACGGTACTGGACGCAATATTCACGCTGCACGTAATCTCGCGTTAAGACGAAATCAACATCGGTAATCCCTAATTCTTGTAATATCACCGAGATAATTTCAGGCACCGTTTGTGTTTGAAAAATTCGGCTATTGTGGCGCAACGCGAGGCGGGCTGCTGGCGGTACAAATTCCACCTGATACAAGGTGTGGTGATGGCCTGTGTCGCCTTGGGTAAAACGTCGAATAATGCCATGCCATTGCTGTTGCTGCTCACCGTCTCGCCAGACCTTGAGCGTGGCCGTGTTATCGACGGTCTCTTGCGGCGTATAAGCAGGGTGACGACTGGCTAAGTCAATGGTAAAGGCGAAAGGCAAAGACAGGCTGTCAGTGCCTGAAAATTGCGTGACGGCAAAGGCATCAGCATCTAGCCCATCGACTTCAAATGTAAATTGCAAACCCGTTTTTGTTGCCATACTGACCTCGTGATTAAACCTTTGCTAACGTTGGCCTTGCGGCGTATTTAGCAAAGGCATAAACGAAAAGCAGCCTACACAGGCGTGTAGGCTGAGACATAGTTGAGTGCGATTACGCTTCTAGCGGTGCACGCCAGTCATCAGCACCAGATGTGCCAGATACTGTGTGATCCCAGTTAATTGCACGGTAAGCCATTGATACTTCGATAAGCTGAGTGAAGTCTTCTTTTGATGAATCTTGGCAGTGTGGCATGTGCGTGTTGATATCAACAATCGTTGCATCGGTCAGCGTTGTGGTGAAGTAGTGCTCTTGCTTACCTTCAACCGATGTGCGGTACCACTTCAGCTCTACAGACGGTAGCATTTCACCTGATGCCAATGAGTTGTACATCAGAGGAACAGCTTTGTTCAGTGCCACGGTAAATTTAAATGGCTTGTGAACACGTTGACCTGAAGGCTGACCTGATTGTGGATCAGTAGGAACAGTAACAACGTGCTTGAATTCTTGAACAAGCATTTGGTCTTCGTGACCTTCAACATAGATGTTACCGACAGAATCAGGCGTGAATGCACCCGCTGTAATATTACCCTGAGTTTGGCCTTGGATCGCGATATAACAAGGAGTTGGCATCTTAATATCCTATTTTATGATGGAGTAAATTACACAGCCTATGCTGTGACGACGTGCTGTTAAAGCATTAAGTGTGCCAATTCTTAACTGCATGAAAAGTAAAGGTTTTGCTTTTTTGTGCTATTAAATATTGAGCAACATGTTGCCTAGCCGGGCAAGATCTTGCTCGGTTTGGGCCATTTCTTGCTCGGTGAATTAATGTAAAATGCTCGAAATATGAAGTTAGAGAGGGGATGGTCGTTACTGATATGAGTTTGGCAGTGTGATGTGTAAACCTACTGTTAGAGTATGACTTATTGGAAATCTGTGACGAAGTTTTTTACGATAAACCAAGAGTTAAAATAGATTTTCCATATATTTGCTAATACGAATTGCCCCAAATAGGGCAAAGAATCTAACTCATTTATGTCCAGAAGTTAGCTAGAACCCCCAAAGAAGCCAGTTAAATAAATCCCAAAAAGTATCAATCCTAGTCTCTGACAGTCGCTAAACAAATCGGATTCAGATAAGATCTAATTATCACTGATAAAAAGTTAGATAATGTAATAACGAATACCGTAAAGAATTACGATCTAACTTTTCTATAGAGCGCCCTAAAAATAGCTACAAAATTAGATAAAAAGACAGAAAGTTAGATAACTACCTTGTAGCCCTTATTCCATATAGGGTTTCTAACTTTTCAATCTAACTTTAGGTTAACTGTGGTTTTTTATATCTTTAGTAATAACAATAACACAATAAGAGTATGCTGTTGTTATTCGCATTATCTTAATAATATTCATACAGTTTATCGATAAAGCAAGATGACTCTATACATAAAAAATTGTTTTATTTTAGAGCTATTGCTCTAGAATGAAAAAGCATTAAGAAGAACTGGTATCAAAGGGTTACCTTATGAGAATAAAACCATTTATGGTTAAACCACTGGCTATCGCCTTGCTAGCGATCACGCCTAGTATTTATGCATCACCCATTGCGTTCAGTGATGCGTGGCATACTGTCGTGACAAAGAATGATGGTTTGGCGGCCGGACGTTCAAGTGTTGAGCAAGCAGAGCATATGCAAGATGCGACAAGTGACTTATATTTGCCAACTGTGACGATTGGCGCAAATTACACTCGTTTAGATCAAGATGTAAAACTGTCACCTTCAGATTTATTTGGCAGTATGCCGGCTTCTCAAAATGCCGAAATGCAAAAGATCTTAAGTGATTTGATTAATATCGCTCCTGATTTGGCTGGAAAAGTAAATTCAGCATTTACATCTACGATTGCGGATCGTGATGTACTAACCAGTTCTGTTCGTGCTATTTGGCCTATTTTCACTGGTGGTCGTATTAGTGCGGCACAAGATATTGCTAAAGGACAAACAGAAGAAGCGAAATACATGCTTGCCATGATGCAACAGGCTAAGTTTGAAGATTTATCCCGCTTTTACTTTGGTGTTGTTTTAGCAAAAAATGTTGTCGAAACACGTAAAGAGGTTGAAGCAGGGCTAAAACGTCATTACGAACATGCGCTTAAACTTGAGCAACAAGGTCAAATTGCAAAAGTTGAACGTCTACAAGCAGAAGCTGCTTACGATAAAGCAAAAGTTGATGCACAAAAATCAGTGCGTGATTTAGAAATTGCGCAAGTTGCGCTAACAAGGCTACTGCAGCAATCGAGTACCACAGTACCTACTACCAATCTGTTTATTAATAGTTCTTTACCGCCCATGTCGGCGTTTATAAATAAAACGTTAGCAAGTTACCCAGGTTTACATATTTTGGATGCTAAGCGTAAACAGGCTGATGGCTTAATTAATGTAGAGAAAGGCAAGTATTACCCAGAAGTATATTTGTACGGTGATTATAACCTGTACGAAAGCGACTCTCTTGCCGCTAAAATGGCACCTGATTGGGCTGTGGGTATTGGTGTCAGTGTTCCGCTTATCGACAGCTCTGGCCGTTCAGGTAAGGTAAAAGCGGCGCATTCGATGGTGACACAAGTGAATCATTTACGTTCGCAAGCTGAGCAAGATCTGACTGTGTTAGTTGAGAAAACCTATCGAGAAGCTAATCAAGCAGTAGAAGAATATAACGGTTTACAATCGAGTCTTGCATTAGCAAAAGAAAATATTCGCCTACGTGAAAAAGCGTTTAGCCAAGGGTTATCAACGTCACTTGATGTAGTTGACGCTGAACTGTATTTATCCGCCGTTAAAACCCAGCGACTTGCTGCGGCCTATCAATATGTTATGTGTTTAACTCGTTTACTGGCGGTAAGCGGTGAAATGAACACCTTCAATAATTATCAGAAATATCAAGGTATAGAGGTTTAATTGTCATGAGTAAGTTGAAGTCTATAGCAGTAGCGGTTCCTGTAATTGCTGTTGTGGGTTGGTTGGGTTACACCTTCTGGCATGCTTACCAGCCTCAGCCTGAACGTATGCAAGGTCAGATTGAAGCGCAGCAATATAATATTTCCTCAAAAGTACCAGGGCGTATTGACCAAGTACTTGTTCGTAAAGGTGATGAAGTTAAACCGGGACAACTTATTTTTACCATTTTAAGTCCGGAAATTAATGCCAAGTTAGAACAAGCGAAAGCGGGTGAGCAAGCGGCTGGTGCGTTGGCAGAGGAAGCTGAAAAAGGCGCGCGACGTCAGCAAATTGCAGCAGCAGAAGATCAATGGCGTAAAGCTACGGCGGCGGCGAAATTGATGAAAACGACTTATGTACGTGTCAATAACCTTTATAAAGATGGCGTGATTGCAGAGCAAAAACGCGATGAAGCTTTCACACAATGGCAAGCGGCACAATATACCGAAAGTGCAGCATACCAGATGTATGAGATGGCTAAAGAAGGCGCACGCGTAGAAACCAAACGAGCAGCACAAGAGAAAGTGAAAATGGCAGCAGGGGCTGTGGCAGAAGTGGAAGCGTATGTTGCTGATACTAAGATCTCTAGCTGGCACCAAGGGGAAGTTTCACAAGTATTGCTGCACGATGGTGAACTAGCACCACAAGGTTTCCCTGTGGTGAATATTATTGATATTAACGATGCGTGGGCTGTCTTTAATGTGCGAGAAGATAAGCTAAAAGATTACCAAGAAGGTAAAGAGTTTAACGTAACCATTCCGGCACTAGGTGATAAAACCTATTCATTCAAAGTAACACATGTTGCGGTAATGGGTGATTTTGCTACGTGGCGTGCAACTGATACGGCGAAAGGCTTTGATATGCGTACGTTTGAAGTGGAAGCACGTCCAACACAACCGATTGATGGCTTGCGCGTAGGCATGAGCGTGATTGTAGAGCAGTAATATGAATAGCTTTCAGTATGTGAAGCAAGAATGGCGAAACATATGGAAAGATGGCTGGTTACGAGCATTAACACTGTGGTTACCTGCGGTGTTATTTCTCACTATGTGGGCTATTTTTTCTACAGGTATAGCGCATAACTTACCTGTTGGTGTTGTCGATCTTGATCATAGCCAGTTGTCTCGTCATTTTACTCGTTATGTGGATGCCAGTCCGACAATGGCGGTTACACGTCAATTCACGAGTCCAGATCAGGGCAGTGAAGCGATGCGAGCTAATGAAATATATGCCATGGTGGTGATCCCAGATAATTTTGAAAAAGACACAAAGCTTGGTTTTTCGCCACAGATCACCACGTTTTATAATGGGCAATTTATTTTAATAGGTAAATTAATCAACTCTGCAATGTTACTTGCTGAAGGCACATTCAATGCAGGGGTTGAAACCGTTAAGAATATGGCGACAGGAGCTCCTGTACCTCTGCAAGCTATGGGACAAGCCGTACCTATTCGTGGGCAAATTACACCGCTGTTTAACAGTAATAGCCATTATGGACAGTTTTTAGTTTCTGCCATTATCCCGTCTATCTGGCAGATCTTGATTGTAGCAACAACGGTGTTAGCTATTGCCCATGAAGCGAGAACACAAGGGCTATGGAATTGGTTACAAACGTCACCTGTTTCTAAGTTACTAGGTAAGTTAGCCGCCTACACGGGGTTATTCCTTATCCAAGGGTTGCTGTTCTTGTGGTGGATGTACGTAGCTCTGGATTGGCCGATGCATGGTGACTGGCATATTTTGATTGTCGCGCAATTATTGATGGTGCTGGCGTGTCAGAGCATGGGAGCTTTTATCTATTTCCTTGCGATGGAAGTACCACGTGCAATGAGTTTTGTTGCGGCATTTACAGCACCTGCCTTTGCTTTTATGGGGATCACGTTCCCTGCCACTGATATGCCTGTGATTGCAAAAATGTGGCGTAGCTTATTACCTGTAAGCCATTATATTGAAGTGCAATTACAGCAAGTTGATTATGGGACGGGGTGGTATCAAGCAGCGCATCAATTGTTTATTTTGGCGTGCTTTATGGTGGCTCTAGTGATGGCTGTGATACTGATGTTAGTTCACCGCCGAAAAGCGTTGAGCAATCACCCAATTGCGAAAGGGGAAGCATAAATGAGCTGGTTAAGTTTATTTAAGCATGAGCTAAAAGCCATTTTTACTAATGTTTCTTTGGTGTTTACAGTATTTGGCGGCGTGGTTTTTTACTCGTTCTTATACCCACTACCTTATACCAATGAGCTCCCTCGAGATCAGAAAGTTGCTGTAGTCGATCTTGATCAAACTCAGATGAGTCGTGAATTGATCCGAATGGCTGATGCCACACCCCAGGTTCATATTACTCAGCATTTAGGCAGTATTGATGCGGCTAAACAAGCGTTACTTGATCGTCAAGTCGAAGGGATTTTAGTGATCCCCCATGATTTCTACAAAGATGTGATGCTAGGGACTAGCCCAACACTGGCATATTCAGGTAATGCGGCGTTGTTCTTGGTATACGGTACGATTGTAGAAGGATTAAGCGCTGCAGGTGCTGATTTAGGTGTAAAGGCGAAGATTAACCATCTTGTTTTAAAGGGTGATAACTTCGTTCAAGCGACCGAACAGTACAGTGCTATGAAGTTAAACATGCGTCCGGTGTTTAACGTGACCATGGGGTATATCAACTACGTAGTGCCAGCGGTATTTGTATTGATCTTACATCAGACGTTGCTAATTGGTGTCGGGATGGTCGGCGCATCAGAAAATGAAGCGCGAGCTGCGGGTAAAAGTGGTTATTGGTCTGAATATCCAGTATGGATGATTATGGCTGTAAGGGCGTTTATCTTTGTCGTAATTTATTTGGTTTTAACCGCGTACTATTTTGGTTTTACTTTTACCTATTATGGGGTAAATCGACTGGCGTCCATTCCAGATCTCCTTTCCATGACGGTAGCCTTTTTATTAGCGGTAATCATGTTGGGAATGGTATTAGGACAGTTGATTCCACGTTGTGAGTTAGTCACGCTGGTGGTGTTATTAAGCTCATTACCTCTGGTGTTTACAGCAGGCTTTATTTGGCCAACCTCTGAATTGCCAACATTACTACGAGAGTTAACCCAGTTAGCACCGTCAACGGCTGCTATTAATGGTTTTCTTGGCTTAAATCAGATGGGCGCAACCTTTGCTCAAATGATTGGCTGGTGGCAGCAATTATGGTTACAAGCATTAGGTTTTGGTGCTTTAGCATTTTGGTTAATGTCACGAGCGCGAAAGGTAAGCCGTTAAGCCAATAATCATTAAGCAGAAACAAAAAAGGTCACCATTAGGTGACCTTTTTTATATCAACAGCAAACTAAATATTAGTCAGCCATTTCTGCATTATGGTAAACGTTTTGTACGTCATCACAATCATTCAATGCATCAAGGAATTTCTCGAACATTGCGATGTCGTCGCCAGCCAATTCAGTCATTGTCTGTGGAACGAAAGAAATTTCTTCAACATCTAATGTTACTTCTGGCATTGTTGCTGCAAGCGCATTTTTGATTTTGAAGAATTCTGTGTGAGGAGCGTAAACAGTGATCACGCCATCTTCACATGTGATGTCAGTAACATCAGCATCTTCCATCATTAGATTCTCAAGAACAGCTTCTTCATCTGTGCCTTTGAATTCAAATACTGCTTGGTGTTCAAACATGTGGCCAACAGTACCTGGGCTACCAATTTTTGCATTGTTTTTAACGAATGCTTGGCGAACGTCCATGAAAGTACGGTTGTTGTTGTCAGTTAGACAGTCAACGATAACCATGCAGTTGCCAGGACCAAAACCTTCGTAACGTGCTGTTGAGTAATCTTCACCGCCGCCACCTTTAGCCTTATCAATTGCTTTTTCGATAACGTGGCTTGGCACCTGATCTTTCTTCGCTTTTTCAATAAGACGGCGAAGTGCTAGGTTAGCATCTGGATCAGGGCTACCGTTCTTAGCACAAACGTAGATCTCTTTACCGTACTTTGAGTAAACTTTGATCTTAGCGCCTTGGGTTTTTGCCATAGACAATTTGCGTACTTCGAACTTTCTTCCCATGAGGAATCACTCTCTTTTACTATGTGTGACGGTCAATTTTGCAAGGATTTTACCAGTAACCTTCCTATTATTACTAGCGTGATCTGCTATTTAGCATAGAAAACCGCCTTTTTTCTCATTTGATTGAAGGTGAGGATCTCGGAAAAGTTACATCTTTTTTATTACTGTGATAATGCGTTGATTTTTAATTAACAAATTGAAACGCTATTTAAATATTTATTAGACAGATAAATCCCATAGAGTAAGAAAGTTTCTTGATAATAATTCAGTAAATATAAGGTGTTTAATATTAGGTTTCTTATATTTCGGTAATTTATTGATGATTATTTTGCATAATTCTCACTTTGTAAGAATTTAATTTGCAGTATGGTTTTTAATTGGTTAAAAGTAATTATCATACAAAAAGAAGAAGCCAACACCGTGACAAATTCACTCAGTGCTAATGAAAAGCTGTTGCAAGTATTAATTCACATTGCAGCTTCACCTTTCCCTCTGCAAGCGCAACAGTTAAGTGTAGAAATGAATATGCCTATTAGTAGTTTATACCGCTACTTAGCTTTACTAAGGGATTGGAATTTAATCGAAGATAATCACGGTCATAATACGTACAGTGCCGGGCCTGCGGCATTGCAATTACAACGTAATTTTCAGATTAATTCACCATTGCCAGATGGTGTTCGACCTATTTTAAAACGCTTGCAGCAACAAACTGGCGAGATGTCGGCATACATGGTGCCTGTTGGCTTTAATGCTTTGTGTGTCGATAGCATTGATAGCCCATACGCTTTGCGTTGTAGCTATGAAAAAGGGCAGAGCCAGCCTCTTATCCGTGGTGCTTCAGCAAAAGTGATTTTGGCGTATTTACCCCTTTCACGCCAATTACGTATTTTGAATCATTACGAGATCACTGAGAAAGAGCAATTAGACGCATGGTTAACAGAGCTTGATCTGATTAAACAAGATGGTTTTGCTATTAGTACGTCTGAAATTGACCAAGGGGTTTCTGGTGTCAGTGCGCCTGTTTTTATCGGTAATAAAGTGGCTGGCGCAGTAAGTGTCATGGCACCTGCTGAACGTATCAATAGCCGTAAAAATAAAATTGTCATGTGTGTCTTACAGGCCGCTCGTGCTCTACCACCACAACATTAAATTACAACGTTTTTGATCAAAGGAAGATAAACGTATGTTTGTAGATCATTTAAAAAAATTATTTAAAACTGATGATGTTAAGCCTCGTATTCCACATCGTTCACATACGTTAATTTCTCCTTATACTGATCAAAGAGAACAAGGGATTGTTTTACTCGGTGTTATTTCTGATCTCAGTATTGGCTGGAATCGAGGTCGACAAGGAGCGAAAGAAGGGCCTGCAAGTATTCGTCGTATTCTTCCTAATACACACTCGCATTCAAAACTGCCCTTTTATGATGCTGGTGATATAGAACTGGTTGATGACGATACAAACTTCTCAACATTAAGTGATAAGCAAGCGCAAGTTGTACATGGTTTACTCCATTCTGGGCATTTCCCTATAGTGTTAGGGGGCGGTCATGAAATTTCTATTGCAAGTTATCAAGCGTTATCAGATTTTGCCGATGATAAAGCAAAAATACATACCGAATGGCAAGTAGCTAAATCGATACCTGATAATGTTGTTGCTTTATCGGCGACGCAAGAAGATCCAACGATGAGTTATCAGCCTTGCCAAGCGCGTGTTGGGATCATCAATTTTGATGCACATTTTGAGTTGCGACCAACCTTGTCTGTTCGTTCAGGTTCGGCTTTTCATTCTGCATTATGTTACAGCAAAGAGCATCACCGAGATTTTCATTACCTTGGTTTAGGTATATGCGATCGTGCTAATTCACAAGCGATGTTTAAATTAGCTGAAGATCTGGGCTGTGAATGGTTGCTTGATAGCCAAATAACGTCACGAAATAAAAAAGCAGTACAAGCCAAACTTGATAAATATATCGATAGTGTCGATGTTATACAGTTAAGTGTTGGGCTCGATGTATTTTCCGCATCTATTGCGCCTGGTGTGAATATGACCCAAATGCAGGGGGTTGGTTTACCTATGGTGGAATGGGCAATTAAACATATTATGGCAAGTGGAAAAGTAAAGTTAGTTGATATAGCTGAGCTCAATCCTGAATATGATTATGCTAATCAAACCGCGAAATTAGCGGCAAAGTTGATTCAACTTATATCTCGATGCTTATAATATAAAAGCCACCATAATAAAGCTGATGGTGGCTTTTTTATTTATGGTATATGTCAACCATTAAACTATCGTGGTAAATCATTAACATATTATTGATGTTATATCAGCAGACTCAGCTGCATCTTATAGCCAGAATGGTACTTATGTTGCACCAATCGGACAAGCCGTAGATTCAGTGTTTGAATATCACGTTACTGGTTTAGGTAGGGATGGTACGTATAACATTGTGGTTCATTCGCAAGTGAAGTTAGCGGATGGTAGTTATAGTTATGATGTATGGTCAGCGATAGTTAAATTGTCAGATTCTATGGCTAACTATTGCTCTATTGGTGATGAGTCAATTGCTAGCGAAGATATTTACCACTATTCAGTTGTGCCATGTACAGATCCTAATTTGGTTACTGCATTAGTATTTCATGAATCATACCTGAACGATAAGTCACTGAATATTGGCGATAAGGGTTATAGTTTTTCTAAAAATAAAATTACAGTTGATTCCTCTACTGGTAAGTATGTTGTTTCTTTATATTTGAAAGAGCTGACAATTAATGATTTTGGTGAACTTAGTTATTTTGTAACAAGTACTGGAATAGAATTTAATTAATATTATCTGAAGTAAAAGAGCAACACATTGTGTTGCTCTTTTTTATTTTTAGCTCTTCAGTAACTGCCAGTATTTTTCGTAAATATTGACGGCATCGCCAACATCATTAGTAAATTCACCCTTATTTACTTCCTCATCTGTTGGGAAGATCATTGGATCGTTTTGTAGTGCTTTTGGTAGAAACGACTTTGCTTTCTTGTTAGGTACAGGAAAGCCATATTCTTCAATCACTCTGGCTTGGTTTTCTGGTCGCATAAAGAAATCAATAAACTGATAGGCTAACTCTTTATTTTTACTGCCTTCTGGCACAACAAAGTTATCCATCCAAAGAATGGATCCTTCTTTGGGATAAACAAATTTTAGCTCCGGCATTTCTTTTCTTGCCTCATAAGCGCTTCCATTCCATTGCATACCAAGCATTGCTTCGCCAGTTACATACGGCACATCCGGAGCATCTGAGTTATAGACAACAACATTAGGTTGTAGATCACGCAATTTTTCGTAAGCTTGCTTTATTTCTGCTTCGTTTGTGGTGTTAATACTGTGCCCCTGTGTTTTGAGAGCCATACCAAACACATCACGAACATCATCTAGTAGCATGACTTGATTTTGGAATTTGCCATTCCATAAATCGTTCCAACAAGTTATTTGATTGCTTTTAATATTATTTGCATTGTAAGAAATACCTGTCACACCCCAAACATAAGGGAGTGAGTAATCATTTTTAGGATCAAATTTTTGATCCAACAAGCCTGGATAGATATCTTTTAAATGATGCATTTTAGTTTTGTCTATCTTGGCAAGCATGCCTTCACGCGCCATTTTTTCTATAAAATATGTAGAAGCAAAAACAACATCGTAGCCCTTATTTTTAAGTAGCTTTAATCTGGAATACATCGCTTCGTTATTTTCGAAAGTTGAGTAATTGACGGTGACATTGTATTCTTTCTCAAATGCTTGAATTACATCTGCAGGCATATATTCAGCCCAGTTGTATATATTAAGCACAGCATCACTTGCCGAAGCATTAAATGCTGAAAGTACGAATGCTAGTGTGGTCACCCCTTTAAATGTTTTCTTCATTTTTTAGTTCCTAAATGACTAAGTAAGTCAACGAACGGCAGATAGTATATCTATAATGTAACACGTCAAATAAAACGGTGTTTTATTTGATCTTGATCGCAAAATTAGATGTTTGTATCGATTGGTTTCGAGACATAAATCTCATGTTTTTATTTTCTCTTCATGAATAATTTGAAATCCATGAGTAATCAATGTGTCTGAGAACAACCTATACTAGGTCAAAAAATTGTGTGAGAAGTCTGTAATTTAGAATAGTATGACAGTGTGTAAAGTGAGCTCATCAACATAGCACGTAATGCATATTTAGACGGGTGTAAACCGTTTATTAAAAGGTGAATATTACGATTCTTTAAAGCGCCTTTGTCAACATATGTTCTCGCTATATCTCAATTAAAATTAAAAATTTAGATTAGCATAAGCTGAAGCCGTTATATCAAGTCGATAAGTAAGAAGAGAGCAATAACATTGTTATTACTCTCTATCTATTTATCTACTTTAGCTCTTTAGTAATTGCCAGTATTTCTGATAAATATTGACAGCATCACCAACATCATTAGTAAACTCACCTTTATTTACTTCCTCATCTGTTGGGAAGATCATCGGATCGTTTTGTAATTCTTTAGGTAAGAATGACTTTGCTTGCTTATTTGGTGCAGGGAAACCTAGCTCTTCAACTAATTTTGCTTGGTTTTCTGGGCGCATAAAGAAATCAATAAACTTAAAGGCTAAATCTTTATTTACGCTGCCTTCTGGCACAATAAAGTTATCCATCCACAGAATTGAACCTTCTTTTGGATAAACAAATTTTAGCTCTGGCATTTCTTGCTTGGCTAAATAAGCATTACCGTTCCATTGCATACCGAGCATCGCTTCACCTGTCACATAAGGGACATGTGGTGCGTCTGAGTTATAAACGACAACGTTTGGACGTAAGTCGCGCAGTTTCTCGTATGCTTGTTTAATTTCAGTTTCGTTTGTGCTGTTAATGCTATGGCCCTGTGCTTTTAATGCCATACCAAATACATCACGAACATCGTCTAATAGCATGACTTGGCGTTGGAAATCAGTATTCCATAAATCATTCCAGCCCGTTACCTGATCGTTTTTAATACTATCTGAGTTATAAGAGATCCCTGTTACACCCCAAACATACGGTAGTGAGTAATCATTATTAGGATCAAATTGTTGGCCTAACAAACCAGGGTAAACATCTTTTAAGTGACGCATTTTGGTTTTGTCTATTTTGGCTAACATGCCTTCACGCGCCATCTTTTCAATAAAATAGGTTGAAGCAAAAACCACATCATAACCCTTGTTATCGAGCAGTTTTAGTTTGGTATACATCGCTTCGTTATTATCGAAAGTCGAATAGTTGACGGTGACATTGTATTCTTTCTCAAATGCTTGAATTACATCTGTTGGCATATATTCAGCCCAGTTGTAAATATTAAGCACAGCATCATTTGCCGAAACATTAAATGCTGAAAGTGCGAATGCTAGTGTTGTCACCCCTTTAAAAACTTTTTTCATTTCTATTTCCCTAAATGACCAGGTAAGTCAGTGAGTAGCGGATAATAGAGTTAACATTAAGCATGTCAAAGTTAATCGGCGTGATATATGACCACTATCACAGTAATAAATCACTTGTTGTTGCATTAATAGCGTGACATTATCCGCGCGATTTTTTCTCTGTTCTTATCTATAGGCAATTGGAATGTCCATGCGTAGTCAATATATTGATAGTTATTACCAAGCAACAATTAATGCATTACCTGAGCAACCAGAACTTGAACAACAGATAGAAGCTGATGTGTGCATTATTGGTGGTGGTATGACAGGTTTGAATGCTGCCATCGAATTACGTCAGAAAGGTTTTTCGGTTGTCGTTCTTGAATCTCAGCGTTTAGCATGGGGGGGATCTGGCCGTAATGGTGGGCAGTGTCTCGTTGGTTACTGTTTGGGGCTGCGTGAAGTCGATGAGACCTATGGCCCTGAATGGGGAAAACAATTATGGGATCTCTCTTGTGAGGCGGTTGATATTGCACGCGAGCGTATTGAAACATTCAACATCGACTGTGATTTTCAACAAGGCTATATCGAGCTGGCATTGAAAAAGAGCCAAGAAGAAGAATTAAAATCTTGGTATGACTTAAAGCAGACTCGTTATGATTACCCAAGTGCAAGTTGGTGGGAAAAAGAACAAATTCAGCAAGTAGCGCATACCGATCGTTACCTTGGTGGTTTGTTTGATTCAAACAGTGCACATATGCACCCATTAAATTACACCTTAGGTTTAGCCAGCGCTGCAATGTCATTAGGTGCATCGGTATTTGAAAATACCCCTGCGACTAAAATTGAAAAAGGCAATCCACATATTATTCATACACCAAAAGGTCGTGTAAAAGCGAAACAAGTGTTATTGGCGTGTAATGCATATTTAGACGGATTAAACCGTAAAGCACAAAGTGTCGTTTTGCCTGTTGCTTCTTATATTGCAGTAACAGAGCAATTAGGTGATCGTCAGCCTATTTCAAATATGATGGCAATGTCAGACTTAAATAACAGCCTTGATTATTACCGTCCGACACCTGATGGTCGCATTTTATTTGGCGGTGTAAACCATCCGTTTAATGGTGAATACAGTGATTCAGCAGAGCGCTTACGCCAACGTATGATCACGGTATTTCCACAGTTAAAAGATGTGAAAATGAAGTACCACTGGGGCGGTTTATTTGCTGTCACTCGTTCATACATGCCTCAAATTGATCATTTGGGGAATGATATTTATGTTGCTCATGGATACACCGGTCATGGCGTTGGTTTAACCAATGTTGCAGGTAAAGTTATAGCAGAAGCAATGTCTGGTACAGCAGAACGTTTTGATGTGTTTGCTCAGATCAAGCATGGCTGGATCCCAACACCAGAAGTGCTACGTAAACCGGCATTAGCAATGGCGATTTGGAAAGCGAGAATTGAAGATTCGTTAGGAAATTAACAGAAATTTACGGTGTAAATTGTACTGAGTGCAAATTATTTTATTTTCTTACCGAACCATGACGACTTTTCTGCAAAAAAAGTTACAATAAGGTATTACTTTCTAGTGAACAGGAAATATCATGATTGAACGTTTGGAAACAGGTGCTCGAATGAGCCGTATTGTAAAACATAACGGAACTATTTATCTATGTGGTCAAGTTTGTGCTGATGCAACAAAAGATATTACAGAGCAAACACAGACAATGCTGGATAAAGTTGAAGCGTTATTACTACAAGCGGGAAGTGATAAAGAGCATATGCTTTCTGCAACGATTTATATTAAAGATATGAGTATGTTCGCAGAGATGAATGCTGTGTGGGATAACTGGGTTCCTGAAGGCCATGCACCAGCACGTGCTTGTGTGGAAGCAAGTATGGCACGTGATGCTTTATTGGTTGAAATCTCAGTAGTTGCGGCTGAAAAATAAGATTATATAAAGATAGGGCGTTTTAGATAGTAAACGTCCTAATTAGGCTCAATAAAATGGCATCAGTGATGGCAATATTGAGCCTTTTTTATGTCTGCTGCTAGCTTAGTAACTGTTCTAATGTTATTGGTGAAGAGGCAAGCCCTAATCGTTGCGCAGGAGTTAATCTGTATTTATCTTGGCGACAGAGATTATGCCAAGCGCGGTAAATATCAAGCAGAGGTAATAACCCCGCAGGACGTAGTTTACGTCTTGGTTCGTTGATCAGTTGGCTAAATTGATCTTGAAAACGGTTTTGATAAGCTGAAATTGCACGATATGTTGCATGTTCTAGCCATTGCCTGTCTTTCGATGTATCTCCACCAAGATGGCAGATCCCTTTACTTGCGCTCTCTAAATGAGTAAAAGCCCACCTATCTTGCCACCAACCTAGTAGGGCAATATCGACATTGGCTGGTTTATCGCCGTGTAGCCATTGTTCATCTTCAAGAACATAAACAGGATCAATTCGTTTATTTTTAATATGATCAATAAAAACCGAAATACAGGCAGAGCGAAGTAGTGTTTCTTGAGGCATGAAAACAGCAAGATAGTCGCTATGTTGGAACATTTGTTTTAAATAAAGGTAGTGGCTATATACGGTGTATTGAGGGTGGATCAACGTTCCTTTCGTTGGGAAATTAATGAGCCTGCCATCAGTCAACGGATTCTCCATATTGGAGCGACTAAAAATTTTCCGATAGGTTGTATCTACTTGCGCTAATATTCCTTGCGGGATAAATGTTTCTGTCAGCGTTTGATGAGGTGTTGAGAGCGCCATATAGCGAGCGGTATCTTGATAAGCATCATGGTGCTCTTTTGTTGATTCAACGCTTTCTTGTTGATAATTAATATGTTGAGCAACGACATACCCAGACTGCGCTTCTGCACTGGCAACCCATAGTACACCGTTCATACTTTTCTCTTGCAATGCTTTTATATTGGAAGCAAGTTGTACTTTATGTTGGTGCTTAAACAAGCGTTCATCAAACAGAGCAAGTTGGCGACGACACCTCGCTGCGATGTGGTTTAATTGGTCATAAAATGTTTTTGGATTTATCTCTAAGCGACGACAAATATCTCGCACTGGATAACCAGTAAATAATAACCCTAAGAGTTTTTGCTGTATGAGATGTTTATTATTGGTACCAGACCAACGATCAACAAATGTTTGGTCGCATGATTTACAACGATAACGTTGCCTGTCACCACTAAAGCCAAATGCGTGATATAGATGTCTATGTGTTAGTGCTGAAAAATCTTTATTTTCACAGGCGTTATTTGTGCATTTAGGAAGATCGCCGCTTTGTTGGGTTTGGTAACGTAGCGCTTCTTCGACAACATCTTGGTTATTCAATAAAGGAGGAAAAGCACCACATTCACGGCATACCAATGTCGGACGATTTTTGTTTGCTTGTTGTAGCACATAGTCATTTGGATTATGTGAACCAAAGTTCTTACAACTCAATGTCTTACAGTGATTAAACTGATAGCCATTAAAAGCTAAAGGTAACTGCTCAATGGGGTTTGCTGTTGTAAGATATGTCGACATAATCAAACCTTATTTTTGAGAGATCTTAGAAATGAGTATAAATATATTTTCAAGGTTGTTACTAAGCAGGAGTGGGATTTGTGAAGAAGGGGCTGAGTAAATAGCACTCAGCACAGTCAGAGAACAATACGTTTCAATAATATGTTACCTATGATTGTGTAAGACGCCACATTTTACATTATCGAGCTGGCTTCTATTAATTGAAGGTACTGATTAAACTAACATCCCTTTAGCTTTTATCTTTGTATAGAAATAAGCGGTCAACACCTCGGGGAAGAATGTCTCCCGCTTAAGGAGTATTTATAAAGAAATTGCTGTTTCTAGTGCGATATTCATCATTTCATTAAATGACTTTTGACGATCTTCTGCACTGAGCTTTTCACCACGTTTGATATGATCAGAAACCGTTAGAATAGTCAGTGCTTTTGCACCTAACTCTGCTGCAACGCCGTAAATACCAGCCGCCTCCATATCTACACCAAGGATACCTAGCTTTTCCATTTTATCGAAAAGATCGCTTTCTGGACTGTAGAATAAATCAGCAGAGAAAACATTACCGACACGAACAGGTACTTTCTGTGCTCGTGCTTGATTGACTGCAGTTTCTAATAAGTGATAATCCGCAATTGCTGCAAAGTCATGATCAGAGAAGCGAATACGGTTTACTTTTGAATCTGTAGATGCGCCCATACCGATGATCACATCCATCAGTTTTACATCATCATGGACAGCGCCACAGCTACCAATACGGATAATATTTTTAACACCAAAGTTTTTAATTAATTCGTGGACATAAATAGAGCATGAAGGGATACCCATGCCATGTCCCATAACTGAAATACGTTGACCTTTATAGGTACCGGTGTAGCCATACATACTACGTACGTCACAAACACGCTTAACATCATCTAGGTAAGTTTCAGCAATAAACTGAGCACGTAGAGGATCACCAGGCATTAGCACTGTTTCTGCAAAATCGCCAAGCTCTGCGTTAATATGTGGAGTAGCCATATATTGCTCCTAGATTTTAATAATTAACAAAGGTTATTGTTGTGTTTCAATTGAAGCAGTTTATGAGAGCGGGATGATTATTCTTGCGATCAATATCACATAATTTAGGCTGTTTTAGATAAAATAGTAAGTTGTTTACTAATTATGTTGAAAAAGAGAGAGTGGACTTCTTTTTTTGATGGTTAAATACGCAAATTTTGTCGCAAGAAAACCCAAGTGATTATGATGCATGGCTATTTTGATCACTTATGTTTTTAGGTAAAATGAATCAATATAATTAAAGCGAGCATAATTGATGTATAACCTTACGTTACTGTCTGATGGTGAAAGAACACGTATTGAATTAGATAAGCAGGCAGCTTATACCGTATGGAAAGTAAAAAACGGTAAGGTTGGCTATGAGGCATTTGCTGAACTTATTAACAATATTGACGATGATGATGAGCGAGATTTCTGTGAGAAATCAGTGACCAAATATAAACATCAAATGGGTGTTAATTAACGGTTTAGTATTACTTTTATTGGTATTTGGCTACTGCAATGGTAGCCGTTTGTTTACCTTTCACGAAAATTCTCTTTTTTAAGAAAAGAATAATATATTCTCAGATATGCTTTAAAGACTACCTTTTTATCGTGAGACAAAAGATGAAAAATATAGTCTTAATTTGTGATATTGACGTAAAAAAAGGTAGTAGTTTTTTTGATTTTTTAATTCAGCTACCACATTCCAATAATCACTTTATTTTATTCGCACGATCTATTTCAGATGACGCTTATTCTGTCTTAAAATCAAAAAACTATACCTATTCCTCTTTTGCAAATTCCGCCCAATTGTTTGCTTTACTTCTACATCATCGCCCTCATCTTATTCATTTCCATTTTTATGGTATTGGCCATCTTTATACATTTATTGCCCGCATTTTTTGTTCGAACATTGTGCTTACCATGCATAATTCACCACCAAAACACGTAGAGATAACAGGGTGGCGTCGATGGAAACAATTGGTTCTCGGTATTCCAATTACCCGTCTTTGTGCAATTTCTCCTTTTATTCAGCGATGGTTAGAAGTGTTTATGCCATCTGAAAAAATAGTGCTGATTAATAATGGTATAAATTTATCGCGATTTAACTATAAAAAATTTCCGCCAATTACGAATAAATTACGTTGTTTTTATATTGGAAGTTTGAGTGCAGAAAAAGGAATCCACTACTTATTAGATCTGTTTTCTCAACCAGAATTAGCAACGATTGCACAATTAGATATTTATGGGGATGGAGAGCTGTCTGAGCAGGTTAAGCTTACAGCATATAGAGAAGGTTCGATTAATTATCATGGACGCTCAGCACAAATTGAGCAGGATTTACAACAGGCACATATTGTATTAATGCCATCTTGTTGGCAGGAGGCTTTCGGATATGTCGCCGTTGAAGCTATGGCTGTAGGACGACCAGTTATTGCTGAGCCTATTGGTGGGCTTGCCGAAATTTTCACCGATAAACAGCAGGGTTGGTATGTGTGTTTTGAACAAATAGATCAGGTACAAAAATTGCTTCAGTTTCTTTATAACCAAAATAAATTGCTTGAACGTGTCGGTTTAGCTGCGAGAAGAAAGGTAGAACAGAAATATGATATCACAATACAAATCGCGCAAACTCACGAGTTGTATTCATCTTTGATTGAACAATAAAGTGCTTTAAATAAGCCGTAAAGGTGGTGATTAATGTTAATAACGCATCGAATTCGTGCTTATATCAAACAACAAAACACGCCATTAAGCCGATTGTTATACCGAGTTGCAAAATGGTTTGTTTATGGTCAACTGCCTGATTTAGCATGGATATATCGACCTATTTATGTTCTATATCGATTAGCGAGTTTTACCTTACAACGCTTATTGAACATTTTTCTATATCTTCCTATGTTACAGGCACGATTAGAACATTATAGCCCGGGCTTGAGCTTAGAAAATGGCTTTCCTTTAATTCAAGGACCAATAAAAATTTATATTGGTAATAATACTTGCCTAAACGGAGCACTGAGTATTCACGGCCATCCTGATAGTGGTTGTTGCGAAATAAGAATGGGTGAAAATTGCTATATTGGTTGGCAAACCGGAATTTCAGTTGGAAGGAAAGTACTCATCGGCGATAACGTAATGATTGCAGGGAGAACGAGTATTAATGCTCATAGCGGTCATAGCCCAGGTTTGGACCGATATCAGCCGCCAGTAATGGCTGATTTAGTAATTGAAGACGATGTATGGATCTGTACAGGTGTCAATATCGTAAAGCCTGTCACTATTGGACGTGGTTCGGTTGTTGCTTCTGGATGTGTTGTCACTAAAGACGTTCCGCCAAATGTATTGTTTGCAGGTAACCCAGGGAAAGTCGTTAGGATGTTAAGGGGAGATGAATGAATATATTTTATTTTAGTTACTTTTCTCCACCGTTATTAAATGTTGGTGCAAACAGAAGCCGACGATTTAGTGAGTCTTTAACGCGTTTAGGGCATCGAGTTGTGGTCTTTCGTGAAGCCCGACAGCACCGATTTGCTAATGTTGATAATAAAAATAAGATAAAACTTCAAGCAGATATCATTCCTGTCTCTTCATGGAATATTGATTGGTGTTGGAAATGGCCAACAATTATCCACAAGCAATGTTATCGCTTAAGACATTGGCGCTCACCAGAAAGAGACGGTGATATTGCTAAAAAGTATTGGTTAATTGATATGCATTGGGGCTGGATATTCCCTTCGCTTTATAAAGCATGGCAAAAAAGTAAATCGATTAAACCAGATGTGATTGTTGTTTCTTGCCCTCCTTTTAGTAGCGCTTTAATTGGCAGATTGCTCTCCAAATGGCTCAATGTTCCTTTGGTGTTAGATTTTCGTGATGCGTGGTCGCAAGCGAGTTATTTTTCCGATGAAAGTGAAGTTAAATCTGAACAAAAAATAATGCAGCAAGCGAGTGCTTTAATAGTGACGTCGATGGCTGATTATCACACTTATCAATCTTTATACCCCCAACATTGTGTTCGTTATATCCCAAATAGCTATGATCAAGTCCTTGATCATGTTTCCGATAATCATTCTGTGTTGACCCTTGGCTATAGCGGGACATGGGATGGCTTTAGGCGCAGCGCAAAAGGTCTATTTAAGCAATTAGCGCAGTGCGATTTTCCCATTCGCCTTATTAATATAGGTGATGTTCAAGATGAAATGATGCGGTTAATACGTGAGTATAGATTAATAGATAAGGTTGAAATGATTGATGCTCAGCCGAAAGAAAAATTACGCGATATTTTATCGCAATGTGATGTGTTATTTATTCAAAAAGGTAAACCTGATAAAGGTAAAGTTGATACTCATTTAGCGACGAAAGCAATAGATTATGTGGCAAGTGGCAAGCCGATTTTAGCTGAGTTACCGGATGGTGAAACATTAGATTTTTTAAGGCGACATGCTACACAACTCTATGAAGTTTCCATAGATGAACCAGTTATCTATTCACAACAACTAAGACATTTACATCAGTTGTTTGAACGAAATCAATTAATCATAAATAAACCCTCTTCTGATTTTTACTACCAGTATGGTCGTGAAAAATTAGCGTCTGACTTTATTCAGGTATTAACAGATGTCACAACTTCTAGCTTTACTGAGCGAGTTAAAACATAACGGTGCTGTTGTGCTACCGGAATGTATTACAAAAGAAGAATTAGTAAAAATGCAAAGGAGCTTTCAATCTCAATTGGAACGCCCTGCTTTTAACTCATGGACAGGGTATACGCAAACGGATAGAAAACGATTAATGGTCGAACAGCTATTAACATTAGATCCTCATTTTTGCAAACTGCCATTAATGCCATTAATTAATAGTCTTATTGTTGAATATTTAGGAAAAGATGTTTGTTTGCAAGAAGCGAAAGGCTGGCAAAGTTTACCATTTAAAGACAATTTCCATCCATTGCATCGTGATGAATGGTATTGCACTAAATATTATCAATCTAAAGTTATTCCAAGATCATTAAAATTAGCTTGTTATCTTGATGATGTAGACTCAGGAGCATTTGCGTTTGTTGCTGGTTCTCATCGGCATCTTTATCAGGGGCAAGTAGGGGAGTTACACCATCAAAAAACTGAAGACTTCGAATTAACCAAGGTAATTGGTAAGGCTGGAACGCTATTTTTGTTTGATCCTGAGTGTTTACATCAACAAAGTTATCCAAATTTGACAGCAAGAAATGCGCTGTTTTATCACTTTTTTTCTCCTTCTGTGGTGTTGTCAAAAAACTTCACACAGTGGGGGCGCTTTCAACGCTTGTTGATTGAATCGAGTTTTTTATCGGGATTAAATTATCAACAATTGGCTTTCCTCGGCTGTGCTCGTCAACCTTGTAATGATATTCCGGATATACAGCATTTTTTGAATTTAACTCAGCCGTTGAATATAGCAGTACGCTCTTTGAATGAAGCGCACTACTTGATCGAGAAAATCAAAGCGAGACTTTTTCGGACATGATTGTTATGGTGGTGAGTCATCTATTCGATTTGTTTTTTGCTATTAAATAATAATAACGTTGGTTTTATAAGCGTTATTTTCATATTATGCTGATGAAAATACCGTTATTAATCAATTCTATGAATGGATTTTGTGTCAGTTTGCTTTTTCTGATTATAGAGCTGTAAAAGGTATACTTACAGTATTGCAAATATGTATGGATTTTCTTAGATAGAAATGAATGCAATCATACAAATATCACAATTAATTGTTATTAAATAACGCAGTAATTACAAAAAACATCGTATGTGACGATAAAATGAAACTCATAACATTATCTATCTGGTAGGTATGCTTATTGGATAGTTATTTAGTATCATTATCGTAGGTATTGATTTAATGGTGAACAACGTGAAAACAACAGATTTTTCGGCAGTCGATGATGATAATGATGAAGTTATGCTTTCAATGCGTGCAGAGCAGCGACCTCAATCTACAAAAAAGTCGTCTTTAACTGCAAAATCATCGAGTAAAGCAAGTGTAGCAACGAGATCTAAACGTTTAACAGATTGTCCTGCTTGTGAAGGTATTGTGTCTCGTCGTGCTCATTTTTGTCCTCACTGTGGTGAGCCAGATCCTTCTCGTCATATGCAGCGTTCTCAATGGTTGTCACGTATAGTATGGACTGCAATCATTTCTGCAGGTTGCTGGTACGCCTATGTCGAATTAATGCCATGGGTTATTGAACGTATGAAGTGATTTTTTAGCTAATTTATAAAAACCGACAAGAATGTCGGTTTTTTCGTTGTTAGATCATGTAAAACATTATTTAATTAAAGCCAAAAGTCATTCCTGCCGCTACACCAAAATCGTGACTTGAATCGTATGATGTATCAAGGCTTAGAATACTATTTTTACTGGTATTAATTTTTGTACCTATTGCGATTGCATCCTGATCACCATAGTAGCCAAGACCCATCCCTATATTATATTTATGATCTTGTTTTACTGTAATAACAGACATTGCCATTGCTGCTGCAATCCCTGCATTTTCTTTTTTCCTTAATTTATCTAGCTTGTCATTAAACTCGTTAGAGAGTTGTTTGACTTTTTGATCTGTATAGTTATCAGCATCATTTAATGTTTGTTGCGCTTTTTCATTCGTATATTGTTGTGATTTATTGTAATAATATTTTGTTTGTTCATTTGTGTAATTAATCGATTGGTTGCGCAAATGTTTGATGTCGTAAGCATTGGTATTGATATGCTTTATATTGCTAGTAATACGAGTGCTGTTTCCGGCAATGTCGTTAGTGTTGCTGGTTATATTTGAAGTATTGTTGGTAATGTTTTTGGTATTACTACCAATACGAGTGCTGTTTCCGATAATATTTTTAGTGTTACTGGTTATACCTGAAGTATTGGTATTGATATGCGTTGTATTGCTGGTAATGTTTTTAGTGTTGTTGTCGATACCAGAGGTATTACTATCAATACGAGTGCTGTTTCCAGCAATGTCGTTAGTGTTGCTGGTTATATTTGAAGTATTGTTGGTAATGTTTTTGGTATTACTACTAATACGAGTGCTGTTTCCGATAATATTTTTAGTGTTACTGGTTATACCTGAAGTATTGGTATTGATATGCGTTGTATTGCTGGTAATGTTTTTAGTGTTGTTGTCGATACCAGAGGTATTACTATCAATACGAGTGCTGTTTCCGGCAATGTCGTTAGTGTTGCTGGTTATATTTGAAGTATTGTTGGTAATGTTTTTGGTATTACTACCAATACGAGTGCTGTTTCCGGCAATGTCGTTAGTGTTACTGGTTATACCTGAAGTATTGGTATTGATATGCGTTGTATTGCTGGTAATGTTTTTAGTGTTGTTGTCGATACCAGAGGTATTACTATCAATACGAGTGCTGTTTCCAGCAATGTCGTTAGTGTTGCTGGTTATA
>NZ_PYOM01000034.1 GCF_003026365.1 Photobacterium angustum
AATTTATTATTAAACACATTGAAATCATAAACACCAACAAAAGCAACACGATGCATATAATTTTAGAGTCATAGCTCTTGATGGTAATAAATGTATAATATTGCTAACTAAAAGTTATTTTTATTACCCATAGCAATTTATCGCCCACACAAACATGTAATAATATTAATGAATTACTCAAAAATATTACAAATAGTAAATAAAGATTAAGATTTATTAACAGAGAAGGGTGTTGATTAAGTTTTATTTTTTGTGATTAAGCTCAAAAATGTTACCAAGCTTATTATTGCTGCGCTCAATGCAAATGGATGAGTATGGTCATAATTCTTTACCTTTAATATTCTCCCCATCAAATAAAACATAATTCGATAGTAAAAAATCACTCGCCCATCAATTAAAAACATTGTAATAAAATGTGTTCATGATGCTTATCCGTAAATGATTTTTGATCCTAAATATAAAAACAAACGTTAAACAATCGTCTCCTATTATCAAATAGGATTTTATTTATATTCTTTTGGTGACGGTTATCTACTCCTTCTTGGGTAAAGATTGTCTAAAATTAAAAAGTGTTTATTAATCACGAAAATTTGCACCACATTTATCTATATTAAGATCAGAAAAATGGAGAAAATCATGGAAGATAAGCTTGTTTCTCTAATTAATACTTCTAAATTTTTTGTCGATGGAAAAGACTCTCATCGCGTATTGGATAATGTTAATTTTCAAGTTTCGCGTGGCGAAAGTGCTGCTTTAACTGGGACGAGTGGAAGTGGAAAAAGCACGATTCTTAATATTATTGCAGGCTTTGAACCTTTAACGGATGGGGAATTATGGCTAAATAGTGAAAATACGGGGTCTTGGAACGATCAACAATGGAGCTATTTTCGCTTTCAAACACTAGGGATTATCTTCCAACAATTTAATTTGCTAACCCCACTTAATGTCAGGCAAAACATTGCCTTTCCCCTTTCTTTAAATCGACAGCCTTGGGATAACTGGTGTGATCATTTAGTCGATGTTCTTCAAATCAGATCGCTACTCGATAGGCACGTTTCTTCACTCTCTGGAGGTCAGCAACAACGTGTTGCAATAGCGAGAGCACTGGCACACAAACCACAACTGTTATTAGCAGATGAACCAACGGGGAATCTCGATCAAAATGCTGGCATTGAAGTCATGCGATTACTCAATGAGCTAATAGATGAGTGTAATACCGCGCTCATCCTAGTGACACACAGTCAAGAATGCGCTGATTTTATGCAAACTCATTACCATTTACTAAATGGTCAGCTCATCAAATCCAACAACAAAGACGAGCCGCACTATGCAACGATTTAATATTCGCCATATTCGTGTGGTATTACATTTATTTCTTGCTCACTATCGACAAGCGCCACTTCAGGCTGCGGCCATTGTTATCGGTATTGTGCTCGCTGTAACCTTATTTGTGGCCGTCCAAGCGATTAATCTTAATGCCAAACGCAGTTATGCAGAATCAACAGAGCAGCTAAGTGCGCAAGCGACTCACCTTATTTTACCCTTATCAGGCCAACGCTATCTTTCTCAATCTTTGTACTTTTTATTAAGGCAACATGGACTTAGCGATTCACTGCCAGTAATTGAGGGGCGAGTTAGCGATTCAAAAGGGCGTAGTTTATCGGTTCAGGGGAGTGATCTTATTGCAGCGATTTCCTCATTAGATCGCAATAAAAGTAAGGCTACCAATACGCGAGAGGTTTCCATTTTTAATGATGGTCTTCCCATTGCGGAATTATTAATGGGTAAACCGATTATTTTAATGAGCCAATCCCAATACGTGCGTATGGGGAGTAAAGCAGAGCTCATACTTAATGACATAAAAACACAGGTGATCCCTTTACCTGATGAGTGGCAGCTTGGTAATCGCCTATTAACTGATATTAGTTTTGCTCAACAGTTACTTAATAAGCCTGAACAGTTAAGTTATATTGCCGTTTTTGAGGGAGCGGTCAATCACAAAGATAAATGGATTCAACTTTTGAATGAACGAGCGAAGTGGGTCAGCAATAATCAAAGTGCAGATCTTCGTTCACTTACTGATAGTTTTCACCTCAACTTAACAGCAATGAGTCTACTCGCATTTTTAGTTGGTTTGTTCATTGCCTACAACGGTGTAAGGTATAGCTTACTGAAACGTAATCGCCTGCTCGTTCAAATCCAACAAGCAGGTCTGACGCCTTCAAATGTGATTATGGCGTTATTTATAGAGTTAACGTTTTTAGTACTTATTGGTGCCACACTTGGCTTTATACTGGGTATTCAACTCAGCCATTGGTTGCACCCCACTGTAGCACTGACACTAGAGCAACTCTATGGCGCAACGCTTCTTCCTGATACGTGGCAGTGGCAGTGGTGGGCTCAAGCCTTACTTTTGACGCTCATTGCCACATTAGCAGCTTGTTGGCAGCACTTTAACCAACGTGTTCACCAACCATTATCTTCTCATGGGGGCTTTTACCAAGCACCGTCACCGTCTAATGAAAACACTCTCTTTTTATATGGTGTCGCCCTCACTACCCTATCGTTACTTGGAATGTGGTTCACCGAGCACCATCGTTTCACTATGTTTTGGCTAGGGATCTTAGTTATTTCGATACCTTTATATCTTCCCAAGTCTCTACTAACGTTGGCGAGGTTAAGTGAAAGGAAAACATCCCCAGGATTACTCAACTACCTCTTTGCAGAACTTCGTGAGCTGATCTCCCCATTATCATTAGCCATGATGGCTTTACTATTGGCCGTTACTGCCAATATTGGTATGAATACTTTAGTGGGTAGTTTTGAATCCACTTTAAAACGATGGCTAGAACAAAAGCTTCATGCCGATATTTATATTAGCCCGACTCAGGCAGAATTAGCACAACTTGATGGCTCACTTGAACATATTGATAATATTGAAAAAGTTTATAAGCAATTTTACGTCAATGAACACCTACAAGGCTTACCTATTATATTAGGAACCAAGGACGAAGATTCATTAGCGCAAACACTGCAACTGAAAGCTGTAATACCTGATTTTTGGCAACAATTTTACGCTGATAAGGTTGCCGCTATCAGTGAGCCGACAGCCATCAAGCTTGGGCTCTCTCTGGGCAGTGAATTGAAACTGGAAGCATTTCAACAACCCATTTTACGTGTCGGGGCGATTTTTTATGACTATGGCTCACCGAATGGAGAAGTACTTATTTCTCCTCAGCTATGGCAAAAAAAAGGATTTACCGATACACCGACCAGCCTTGGCGTAAAAGTCTCTGGCGAGCATGAGGTGGTTTTAAAGCAGTTAGAAGATCAACTCAATTTGCACCCTAGTCAGCTCTATGAACAATCACAAATAAAAACCATTGCATTGAATATCTTTTCACAAACATTCGCCATTACTCGCGCATTAAATGGTGTGACCTTGATGGTCGCTGTAATAGGACTGTTTAGTTCTTGCTTTATGTTGCTCGAAGCACGCAAAGCGTCAATTGCACGCCTTTATGCTCTTGGAATAAGTCGAAGAAAATTGATGTATATGACAACCGGACAAATCGTCGCACTGGTGACGTTCACTTTGTTGATTGCATTGCCTCTGGGCGCGTTAGTGGGATATGTGCTGACTGACATTGTGACATTAAGAGCTTTTGGATGGAGTTTGCATTATCTATGGCGTTGGGAAGATGCGTTAAGTATTGCAATAATGACGATTCTTATTGCTGTCATCGCCACCTTACTTCCACTTTGGCGACTAGTCAGTCAGCCAATGGTCTCCAGCTTACAAAGTGAGGTCATGTAATGAAGCGAATGTATTTGTTCTATAGCTTGGTTTTTATATTCTTAATTGGCTGCGATAAACAATCGACAAAAAGTATGGGGGTGATATTAAGTCCAACGGCCAGTGATGAAACGCAAACGGCATTTGCAAAGGTTAAAAAAGGCGTTGATATTGTCTTTCCTGACGATCATAGAGCACATAATGAATTTCGTCATGAATGGTGGTATCTGACCGCAAATTTAGTCGACGATGAGGGACAAGCGTTAGGCATTCAGTGGACACAATTTCGTTTTGCAACGTCTCCTCCATCTGCTAACGCTCATCAAGCAGCGAGCACTTGGCAAAGTCAACAGATCTATATGGCGCACAGTGCGGTGACGACAACAGATCAACATTTGGCTGCTGAAAAGTGGTCTCGGGATCAACCCGCTTTAGCTGGTATAGAATCACAACCCTTTAGAGCCTATCTTGACGATTGGCAGTGGCTTTCTTCAACGAAGGATCTGTTTCCAGCAACACTCAACGTTAAGGACAAGCGGTTCGGATATTCTTTAACCTTAACAACCGATGCGCCTTATCATAAGCAAGGAGACAATGGATTTAGCATCAAAAGCCAAGATGGAAAAGTCGCGTCATATTACTACAGCCAGCCTTTTATCAAAGTAACAGGCGAAGTGACTATTGATGGTAAGCAATATCAGGTATCAGGAACGGGCTGGATTGATAGAGAGTGGAGCTCTCAGTTCCTACTTGATTCTCAACAAGGCTGGGACTGGTTTGCTATAAGGTTATCCAATAGTGAAAGCCTGATTGTTTTCCAACTCCGAGACTCCAATACAGGTAAAGCTAGCTACCAACACGCTAAAATAATGCGTCGTAATGGTGAAAACGCCATCATCAATTCAGAAGATATACATTTACGTCCTCTTGCATATACGAAGATTAATGATCGCTCCTACCCAACAGAATGGCAACTCGCAATACCAAGCCAAAAGATCGATCTCGTTTTATCTGCACTTAATCCAAATGCAAAAATGCCCTTAACCATTCCCTATTGGGAAGGGCCTATCATTATTAAAGGCTCGCATCGTGCTGAAGGCTACATGGAGCTAACGGGGTATTAGTTAAAAGGTGAACTGTATCAACATTTAGTCAATACGATGAGTTAATATTAGAAATATATATCGTTATATTACCTAAATATTAGATCTAGATCGCTTTCATTATTCTTTGATATTTCTATTAGACGATATAAATAATATAATAACTATAAAATAAGAATTAATTCTAAAATCTATTAAGGATTTATAATGGAAATTCGTGAGTTTAAAATAACAGGTATTATTCAACAAGGAACAAATCATCGAGAAATTGATTCTATAATAGACTCAACGACCAGTATCGAAGCTTTCAATACTTTCATCAATGAAAACCCTACAATAAGAAATGGCTTCAGACTTGAACGTCACAATAACCATGGTAATGCTGATACCGCGATTTACGTTAACGCTTCCGATATGACCAAGCTAACCATACAGATAGGTTAACCCATTGTTTTAACTGTAACAATTAATTTCAAATAGACTGGTACGCAACTTAGATCACATAAATTAAATCAAACACCTTATCCCACCTAAGTTTGATTAGATTGCAACCAGTCTGGAATTATGACTAATAAATTTCATATGGTATATAATTACAGCTAAAAGCTCGTTTATGAATGCTTTTTACTTTGCGTTTAAATTAAAGTTAATATTATCGTAATAAATTTTTAATCGTATAGAATAGAAAAATTAACCAATATCATATCTAAATTTTCACCTGTAAATAATATCTCTACTAATTTTAAAAATTCTAAATTAAGAAATATTTTTAAAAAAAGTAAAAAAGCTTTAGCACTTAATCCCCTATTTCAATTTAAAAAACTCAGCGTACAAGGTGCAAAAGTAAGCTCTAGACAAATTTTTGTCCTCAACTCTCACTGATGATGCTTCGACGAAACAAAGCTAAAACTATAATTCTCTAATCATAGTGGATTAAGTAGGGTGACAAGATGAAAAAAATAATAGCCTTGCTCACAACGTTATTACTGGTTGTTCCAATTGTATCTTTTGCCGCTATTCACAAAACATACTACCCCACAGGTGAACTAAGAAGCCTAGATAACTATGTGAACGGTAAGCTAGAAGGGCTACGAAAAGGCTTTTATAAAAATGGCGTGTTAAGAACTGAAGGCTATTTTAAAAATGGCAAACCCGAGGGCATGGTGAAGAGTTATTACGACAATGGAGCACTTCAGCTTATTGGCTATTTTCGTAACGGCTACCCACAAGGACCCAGCAAAATTTACTATAAAAGTGGCGCATTAAAATACGAAGAAAACTATCTTAATGGGCAAACGCATGGGCTGTTAAAAGCTTACTACGAACATGGTGGGATCAAACTTGAAGAGAACTACTATAAAGGTAAACCTAGAGGTAGTTTAAAGGGCTACTATGATGACGGTACACTGGAATTTGAAGAAAATTACCGCAGAGGTCAGCTTAATGGCATAGCAAAAAGCTATTTTAGAAATGGGCAGTTAAAGGTTGAAGAATATTATGTTGATGGTAAAAAAAATGGGGTAGTAAAAATATACAATAAGCAAGGCGATCAAATTGGTCGATTACGTTATAAGAACGATGAATTAATTGACAGCAATAAGCCATAGCTCATAACAACGTGGGATTAGTAAAACTGATCACGTTACTTTGAATCCCAACTGTAGAACCTTGGCACATGAATAGGCAGGAGATACGGAAAATGTCTATCTCGATGAATTATGTTGTGCGCTCAAACATTCCGTTTACCCTGAGTAACATACATTCTAAAAAGACAATAATGTAAGTTAGTTTATTGGAAGAAAAACACTTTGTTTATCGAATAACAAAATGGATAGCAGCATTAGCTCCTATCCATTTTTAAATTAAGACTAGACACATTTATCAAGGGGGAATCAATAAAGTGATATTATTTAAAATATGTTATCTAGTTACTCGACGGTATTAATACGCTGTCAATTACGTGAATCACACCATTGCTGGCTTTCACATCGGGTTTAATAACCTTTGCATCATTAATCATTACATTGCCGTCATCAACAGTAATTTTCACTTTTTGACCTTCAAGCGTTGTCGCGTCATTTAATTTAACCACATCATTTGCCATAACTTTTCCAGATATAACGTGGTAAGTGAGGATATCAATTAGCTTTTGTTTATTCTCGGGCTTTAGCAAAGTTTCAACAGTACCAGCAGGGAGTTTGCTAAATGCTTCATCTGTTGGCGCTAATACCGTAAATGGTCCCGTTCCCTTGAGTGTATCAACCAGACCCGCAGCTTTTACGGCAGTAACAAGCGTGGTAAATGAGCCATTTCCAACGGCAATATCAACAATATCCTCTTTCTCTCCATGATGCCCTGCGTAAGCATTAACACTGACTAAACTTCCTACTAAAATCGATGCTGAAATAAGTACTGTTTTTAACATGGTTAACCCTCTATCGACTAAGAAATTAAATGTTACAGTTTCATTTACGTATTCATTTTTTAGAAGGATCAACAACGGGTGAGATAAATTTTACTTCGTAAAGGGCCTACCACTAGATAGCTATCAATAATTAGATAAAGAAACGGTAGCCAATATTTTATATTATTAATATCAAAGCATAAAAATAATAACATCTTTATCAATTAATTTTATTTTCATAAAAAATTTTCTTTTTGTTGAAATTTAAATACTACTTAACACTGACGTATTTATACTTAATAGATATTGAACAAATTCAAATTAAAATAATTATTACACTTTTAATTAAATGAAAGTTTACATTACTTTTTTGATCGCTTTTTAATTCTATTTCTTATGTATATTAAATATAACACCGCTTAAAAAACACACAATATAAAAGGGGTTATATATGAAATTAGAAAATAAAGTCGCTATTATTACAGGTGCTGCAAGTGGAATTGGTCGCGCTATTGCTTTTGAATATGCTAAAGAAGGCGCTAAAGTTATTGTTGCCGATTTAGATATTAATGCTGCGGAAGAAACGGTCGCAGAAATAAAAAATAACGGTTCAGAAGCGCTCGCTATTTCAATGAACGTGACCAATGAAGAGCAAGTAAATAATGATATTCAAACGGTTATTGATATTTTTGGCCGAATCGATATTTTAGTTGCTAATGCGGGATATCAACATATCGCGTCTGTTGAAGAATTAACGTATCAACAATGGAAAGATTTACTCTCAGTACACTTAGATGGTGCATTCTTAACAACCAAAGCGTGTTTAAAACACATGTACAAACAAAAATCGGGCTCAATTATTTATATGGGCTCAGTTCATAGTAAAGAAGCCTCTAAATTAAAAGCTCCTTACGTTACAGCAAAACATGGTTTGATTGGCTTATGTGAAGTTGTTGCAAAAGAAGGCGCTGAATATAACGTTAGAGCAAATGTTATTTGCCCCGGTTACGTTAAAACCCCACTAGTCGAAAAACAAATTCCAGAACAAGCAAAAGAGTTAGGCATCACTGAAGATGAAGTCGTTAAAAATGTGATGTTAAAAGATACGGTTGATGGACAATTTTCAACGATGAAAGACATCGCGCAAGCTGCTGTTGTGTTTGCTAGTTGGGAAACCAATGCCTTAACAGGGCAATCTCTTGTCGTTAGTCATGGCTGGTTTATGCAATAACAATATTTATTTTTTATTTCTCCCTCTGACTTTGAATTTTCATTTCACGGTTCAAAGTCAGCCACACGTATTTAGCCATTTTCTATAAGGCATTATTAATGCAGAATAAAACCAATAAAAAGATTGTTTATGTCTTCCAAGGTGGCGGAGCATTAGGCTCTTATCAATTAGGGGCGTTTCAAGCGTTAAATGAAAAAGGCTTTGCCCCAGATTCTATTATCGGTATTTCTATCGGCGCGATTAATGCCGCCATTATTGCGGGTAATAAACCAGAAAATAGATTGAAGAATCTTGAGATATTTTGGGAAAGAGTGACCTCTTCCATGTCTTTTTCAAATCTCTTTTTTAACTTCAATAATAAAATGAAAAACTGGGCAGATGCACAACAAGCAATATGGCAAGGTCAACCCGGTTTTTTTAAACCTAAAATATGGCCAAGCGAATTTGAAACTTATGAAACATCAGAGTTGAGTTACTATGACACTTCGCCATTAAAAGAAACGCTCAATGAATTGATCGATTTTGATTATTTAAATCAAAAAGAAGTCAGATTAAGTCTCTGTGCGGTCGATCTTGAAAGTGGTGATTTTAAAACATTCGATAGTTTTCATGAAACCATCACGGCTGATCATATTATGGCAAGTGGTGCGATGCCACCGGGCTTTCCACCTGTTGAAATTGATGGAAAATATTATATCGATGGTGGGTTATATTCAAATACACCCATTATGTCGATATTAGAAAGAATATTGAATAATCCTGATGGTCGTCGAAATAAGTTGTGTTTCATGGTGGACTTATTTTCAGCCAAAGGTGAATTACCAACTAACATGAATGCATTAACTGAAAGAGTAAAAGACATTCAATTTTCTTCAAGAACTCGAAGGGCATCTTATCTTTATTCAACCTCTAAAAATCTGTGTTCTGCGATTACTTACTTAACGCAATTTTTATCGGAAGAAGATAAGAAAGATCCCAAAGTTCAAGAAATATTAAAATTAAGTCATACCAATAGCCTCGAGATTGTTCATTTAATTTATCACTCTCAACAAGCTGAACTAGAAAGTAAAGACTATAACTTCAGCAAAGAAAATTATTATCGCCATCGAGATAATGGTTACAAAGACACTCTCGCACTTTATCAAAAAGATCATAAACAATGGTTAATCGATGAAAATGATAACGATATCCATATTTATACCTTGGATGAAGATCTTATTTAAAAACAGATAGAGATAAAATATGAAAATAGAACAAATAAAAAATAATGCTTTTTCTATGCCGATCACAACCCCCTCGGCACCTCTCATCGATTATAAATTTAAAGATAGAGAGTATCTGATCATCTCTTATGAAACTGACATCGAATTATTAAAAGAAGTGGTACCAGAGCCCTTAAAAGTGATCAGCAACGTCGTACATTTTGAATTTATGAAAATGCCAGATTCTGCTGGATTTGGGAGCTTTAAAGAATCAGGTCAAGTGATTGAAGTTGAGTACAATGGTAGGAAAGGACTTTATAGTCACCTGATGTTTGTTGATGATGTCGCTTCTATTGTTGCCGGCAGAGAAGTTTGGGGATTTCCTAAAAAATACGGTTTTCCGTCACTAGATGTCGATGTTGACACCCTCACAGGACGATTGAAATATAATCAAACCGAAATCGCTATTGGCACAATGGGTTATAAATATTATGAAGGTGATATTGCTGCAACAAAATCAGCACTCGAAACCACACCTAATTATATTTTAAAGGTAATCCCCAGCGTAACAGGTAAAGGCACTGACGTTTGCCAATTAATTGAATATTACATGGCAGATGTAAACGTTAAAGGCGTGTGGACAGGCCCTGCAGCGCTTCAGTTATTCGAACATGCCTTAGCGCCAGTCGCTCAACTACCTATCAAAAAAGTCATTGGTGGTAAGCATCAGATCGTCGACTTTACGCTTTCATACGGTAACGTTTTGTTCGATTATCTCAAATAGTTTTATTCTATATTCATTGTTATGAATGCATTTTTCCCTTAGAAAATCATCAGATAATATGATCGTTATCCTCATAAATCGGAATCGGCATAACGACATCGCTTATGTGATGATTTTCTCATTTCGCAGTTCGTTACTTATCAATTGCGCTATCGATTTCATCAACTTTCTAGCTCTCGTCCACTCTATACCAAACCACTTAACCTTCCCTATAACCACTCATCGCACTATCCTGCCACTCACCTATTAACTAAATGCAGCTAACTAAAAAGGCAAATACCATACACCCTAGCTTCCCCCCTACAATATTAAGGACAATTGCTATGATGTGGTTTCTGACCTGTGTCGCCGCGCTTATTGGTGGCTACTTTATTTACGGTGCTTTCGTAGAGAAAGTATTCGGTATAAAAGAACACCGTAAAACCCCTGCACATACCAAAACAGATGGTGTCGACTTTGTTCCTATGTCGACAAAGCGTGTCTACCTCGTTCAGCTACTCAATATCGCCGGTGTTGGTCCTATTTTTGGCCCTATCATGGGTGCGCTGTATGGCCCTGCAGCAATGCTCTGGATTGTGGTTGGCTGTATTTTCGCAGGTGCTGTTCACGATTACTTCTCTGGTATGTTATCTATCCGTAATGGTGGCGCATCAGTACCAAGCATTACAGGTCGTTACTTAGGCAATGGCGCAAAACACTTTATGAACCTTTTTGCCATTGTTCTACTCTTGCTTGTCGGTGTGGTCTTTGTTTCTGCTCCTGCTGATATGATCACTAACCTTATTAACGACCAAACCAGCCTAAGCGTTAACGTAACTACTATGGTTGTGCTTATTTTTGGTTACTACATTCTGGCAACGATTGTGCCTGTTGATAAGATCATTGGTCGCTTCTACCCATTATTTGGTGCACTTCTAATTTTTATGTCTGTGGGCTTAATGGCAGCCATTGCGTTCTCTAGTGAACATACTGTAATGGGTGATTTCAAAGTGAGCGAAATGTTCACTAACTTAAACCCGAATGACATGCCACTATGGCCTGCATTGTTCATTACTATCGCTTGTGGTGCTATCTCTGGTTTCCATGCGACACAATCGCCATTAATGGCGCGCTGTATGCACAATGAGAAAAATGGCCGCTTCGTATTCTATGGTGCCATGATCGGTGAAGGTGTGATTGCGCTAATTTGGTGTGCTATTGCCCTATCTTTCTTCGGCTCGCTTGAGTCACTTTCTGAAGCGGTAAAAAATGGTGGTCCTGGTAACGTAGTTTACAGTGCATCTTTTGGTTTACTGGGTACGTTTGGTGGCGTCTTAGCGTTCTTAGGTGTTGTGATTCTGCCTATTACCTCTGGTGATACCGCGTTTCGTTCAAGCCGTTTGATCTTAGCTGAGTACTTCAACGTTGAGCAAAAAACACTACGTAATCGTCTACTAATGGCTATTCCATTGTTTGTATTAGGTGGCATTTTAACCCAAGTCGATTTCGGGATTATCTGGCGTTACTTCGGCTTTGCTAACCAAACCACTGCTGTAATGATGCTTTGGACGGCTTCTGCTTACTTGCTTCGCCATAATAAGTTGCACTGGATCACGACAGTTCCAGCCATCTTTATGACAACGGTATGTGTGACCTTCATTTTAAATAACAGCACATTAGGTTTCGGCTTACCAATGCAGATCTCAACCATCGTCGGTATCGTATTCTCGCTATTCGTAACAGGTTACGTAATAAAAATCTCGAAAGGCAAAGGTGATACTGACTTTGCAGATGAGGAAGAAATAAAAGCAACCTCAGAAACGGCATAACACACATATTAATTTGCTTGATTCCTCGATCTAAGAGCCTGCGCACCGCAGGCTTTTTTTGTTTGCCTTACAATCGCGCATTATTTTTATCATGAGCTCCAATATGGAATTGATAGTCTCTTTGCTACAGCAAATGTGTGTTTACTTAGTACTGGCTTATATGCTGAGTAAAACCCCCATTATTCTACCTTTGTTGAGCATTTCTTCTCGTTTAAGCCATAAGCTAATCTGTTATGTACTGTTTTCTGGTTTTTGTATTCTCGGTACCTACTTTGGCTTACATATCGACGATGCAATTGCCAACACTCGTGCTATTGGTGCCGTTATGGGTGGGCTTTTTGGCGGCCCTGTGGTGGGTTTTGCGGTGGGTTTAACGGGCGGTATTCATCGCTATACTCTTGGTGGCTTTACCGATCTTGCTTGTACCATTTCGACCACTGCTGAAGGCTTAATTGGTGGCTTATTACATGTCTACCTGCTAAAACGTAACAAAGGCGCATTGTTATTTAACCCTTGCATGGTGTTTGGTGTCACCTTTGTTGCTGAAGTAGTGCAGATGATCATCTTAATCACTGTCGCCAAACCTTTTGACCAAGCCTATGAGCTCGTTTCTACCATTGCCGTTCCAATGATCATTTCCAATTCCGTAGGTGCGGCACTGTTTATGAGTATTCTGCAAGATCGTAAAACAATCTTTGAAAAATACTCTGCGGCCTTTTCTCGCCGTGCTTTAACCATTGCAGATCGCTCAGTTGGTATTCTTAGTACAGGCTTTAACAGTGACAATGCCAATAAGATCGCGCGTATTATTTATGAAGAAACCAAGGTCGGTGCCGTTGCAATCACAGACCAAGAAAAACTTTTAGCCTTCGTGGGTATAGGGGATGATCACCATAAGCCAAACACCCCTATCTCTTCACAAAGCACCTTAGATTCAATAGAACAAAATGACATCATCTACCTTGATGGCCGTGATTCCCCTTATCAATGCTCTCTCGCCCATGACTGTAAACTGGGATCGGCACTGATCATACCACTACGCGCAGGCAATCAAGTTGTCGGCACCATTAAGTTATATGAGCCAAAACGAAAACTGTTTTCAACCGCTAACATGTCGATGGCAGAAGGTATTGCACAACTACTATCAAGCCAAATTCTTTACGGTGATTACTTACAGCAACAAGCCTTATTATCACAAGCCGAAATTAAACTGCTACATGCGCAAGTGAATCCTCACTTTTTGTTTAATGCCCTTAATACCATCAGTGCCATCACAAGACGCGATCCAGATAAAGCCCGTGAACTTATTCAAAACTTATCGCAATTTTTCCGTAGTAACTTAAAGCAAAACATTAACACCGTGACGCTGCGAGAAGAGTTGGAGCACGTAAACGCCTACCTCACTATAGAAAAAGCCCGTTTTACTGATCGCCTTGACGTCGACATCAATATTCAACATGAATTACTTGATACCAAACTGCCCAGTTTTACGCTTCAACCTCTGGTAGAGAACGCGATCAAACACGGTATTTCTAATCTATTAGAAGGTGGAGTCGTGAAAATCTATAGCCAACCCCACCCATTAGGTTACGAAATCACGGTTGAAGATAATGCTGGAAGTTATCAGCCACCAGCAGATAGCCATATCGGATTGGGGATGGAGATAGTCGATAAACGCTTATCCAATCAATTTGGTCGTGATTCAGCGCTAAAAATCACATGCACACAGCACCAATTTACCCAAATAAGTTTTATTATCCCCAACGCACAATAAATACAGCAAAGCACATAAAAGGTAAGGTTGGATGTTAACTGCTCTCGTCATTGATGATGAACAATTTGCCCGTGAAGAGCTGGCAGAGTTATTGGAAGAAACAGGCTATGTTACGGTAATTGGTGAAGCGCCAAACGCTATCATTGGGCTAAAGAAAATCAATGAGCTAAAGCCGGATATTGTCTTTGTTGATATTCAAATGCCTCAAGTTACAGGTATTGAACTATTAAGCATGCTCGATCCTGAAACTATGCCTTATGTGGTGTTTGTAACCGCTTACGATCACTATGCTATTCAAGCCTTTGATGAGAATGCTTTTGATTATTTATTGAAGCCGGTTAATCCAAGTCGTTTAACCAAAACAGTGAGTCGTTTACATAAAGTGATACAACAATCAACGCCTCAGCAAGCCATCTCCGCTATTGCGCCGAATAAGCTCGATCAAATCCCCTGCATTGGTCATAACCGTATTGTGATTCTTACCACCGACACAGTGGAATGCGCCTATAGCGATATCAGTGGTGTGCAAGTACGTTCCAATAATCAAACCGCTAGCACACAGCTCACCTTAAAAACATTGGAAGAAAAAACACCGTTAGTGCGTTGTCATCGTCAGTATCTGGTGAATATCAAAATGATCAGTGAAATTAAGTTATTAGAAAATGGATTAGCTGAAATTATTACAAAAACAGGGTATGAACTTCCCGTTAGCCGTCGCTACCTTTCAGTACTTAAAAAGCTAATCGGTATTTTGTAAATCACATTACTTTTATTGAAAATAATGGTCTTATAAATCAAATTAATTGACGTATAGGACTATTTCTATAACTTAACCCCATTAATAAATGTTATTGAAAAACAAAATAAAACAAGCACTTATTACACGTTCAATTTATATAAGTAAATACTATAACAATAATTTTTAATATGCCCCCATATAAAAGCTTTATATTATAT
>NZ_PYOM01000035.1 GCF_003026365.1 Photobacterium angustum
GTGTTTTTTTTATTCTTATTCGATAAGAACTCTATCTTTTATTATTACCATCACAATAAATTGCTTATAAAGCAACCAAGATCTTCTTCGTTTTAACAAATCCTTTTATAATAATTAATGTGACATAGATCACATTACGTGATCATTTTTAGGTTCATCTTATTAAGCATGAACTCCAACAAATTATGAGTAACTTATTATGAGCATTAAAATTACAGCACGCGGTTTTGAACTTCCTGACTACCTAGAACAACATATTAAAGAAGCATTCTTTAAGTTTGATAAATTCAAAATTGCCTTTCAAAGCAAAGATGTATTCATGAAACTTGAAGAAGGTCGTAACTTTACTGTTGAGATTGCAACTAAGTCTAACTTAGGAAAAATCGATGCCTCAGGTGAAGCAAAAGAGCTTATTGATGCATTTAACGAAGCATTTGATCGTTTAGAGCGTCAAATCATTAAACATAAAGAAAAACCACAAGCTCACCTAAGTGAAAAAGCACAAAAAGAAAAAGAACACTTAATTAAAGAAGAAGACGAAACACTAGCAAAGCTATAATTTGTCTTTGATATTAAGAGCAGGCACTGAATTCTCACCCACTATTTCAGTGACTGCTTTTCAATATAAATACCATATTCCTCATGTCTTACTCCGTTATATACCTTCCTTCAATATTTTTCGTGTTAAAATAGTAAAACACTCCAAATAAAAGATCTCTAAATGAAAATTCTAGTTCGTAACCTTTCTCGTAGCACCACTGAAATCCAAATCCGTAAAGTTTTTGAAGAATTTGGTAAAGTGGGAAACTGTAACCTTGTTTTAGATGCAATTACAGGTAAGTCAAAAGGCTTTGCTTTCGTAGAAATGGACGATGAGGAACAAGCAGTCCGTGCGATGAAAGCTTTAAATGAAACAATGGTAGACAAAAGTCGTATCCGTGTAAAAACAGCACAGTAATCAATCTATCTAACAGGGCAATACATTGCCCTGTTAGTCAACTTTATGCTGACTATTTTTATTATCCTTTACTCTATAGCTATTATCTTTATAAGTAATATTTAATGCGAAATTACTTAAAATTAAACCAATAAATATAAAGTTATACATTGCATGTAATATCACCAAGGCTTTCGCATCATGTCCGATTGGTGCCATGTGCCCATACCCTATTGTTGTCGCCGTAATAAAACTAAAATATATTGCATCAAAATTTGATACTAGATTACTCACTCCACCTGTCGCTTTATATAACACAGCAAAACCAAAGCAGACTTCGATATAATTAATAACTAACATTAAAAATGATCGTTTTTTAGATATTGGCGGGCTATAAATATCTGAAAGAAAAATGATACTTAATAAATAAAGCAACGTTTCTAATAGTAAATAAGATATAAATAAAATAGCGAATGGTGATGATTCAAGGTTAAAATTAAAAATCAATATCGGTGTTATTAATTTAAGAATAACATAAATTTCAGAACATATTTTTCTTGCTAATAAACCAAACTTACCAGAGATATGTCGAATATATAGTCCAGGAAAAATATATGATGATAGAACGAGAAAAAGTTTGAATAGTCTTTCTATGCCAAATGTATTTTCTTTTTCGTCATTCCAGACTTGTTTTAGATGATCATTTTGATTTTTTATCGCAGGTTTTACGTAGCGAAAATCAGTACTCCATTGGCTTAAAAATAACTTCTTAATAAATGCCATGGATTTCATCCTTCTTATTTCATCAAAACCGTTAAACCAAGTGGCGTCAGCACTGTAACACTTATTACTTACTACTTTGTATTTAACCGATACAAAGCCTGATCTCTATTCCATTATCAAGACAAATAAAAAAGCCTAAACACTGTTTAGGCTTTATGTGTTGCGTTTTAACCCACGATCTGACGAACTTTCTCCAGATCTTCTGGCGTATCTACACCCGCTGGAGGTGCATCAATCGCCACATCAACATGGATTTTTTCACCGTACCAAAGCACGCGTAGTTGCTCTAGAGACTCAATCTGCTCGAGTGCACTTGGTTCCCAATTAATATAGGTTTTGATAAACCCTGCGCGGTACGCATAAATACCAATATGACGAAGTAAATTATGATGCACAATTCGTGGCTGTTTCGCAAAGTTATCACGATCCCATGGAATGGATGCACGACTAAAATACAATGCATAACCATCTTTATCCGTAACAACTTTTACAGCATTTGGATTAAACACTTCATCATGGTGATCAATTTCAACGGCTAGTGTTGCCATAGGTGCGTCTTTATGCGCAATATTATCAGCAACTTGGCGGATAATAGTGTCAGGAATAAGTGGCTCATCCCCTTGCACATTAACAACAATATGATCATCCGATAGTTGATATTTTTCAACCACTTCGGCTAAACGCTCGGTGCCAGATTCATGATCTGTGCGTGTTAAACACACCTCACCACCAAAACCTTTTACCACATCAACAATGCGTTGATCATCCGTTGCAACAATCACTTGATCGGCACCGGACTTCATCGCTTGCTCGTAAACCCACTGCACCATTGGCTTACCTGCAATATCTGCCAACGGTTTACCCGGTAAACGTGTAGATTGATAGCGCGCAGGAATAATAACGGTAAATGTCATTATTTAACCTCGTCAGAGCTTAACGTACGTGCTTCTGGTTCAAGTAAAACTGGAATGCCATCTTTAATAGGATAAGCTAAACGATCAAATTTACATACCAGCTCATTATTTTCTTTATCGTAACTCAACTTGCCTTTACATACAGGACAAGCAACGATTTCAAGCAGACGATGATCCATACGTTTCCTTTACCTCAATGATCTTATTAATAATGTCTGTTGCCTGAGGCTGAGCGATATCTGCATTAACTGGTAAATACCACCAGTTATCTTCAGCAAACGCATAGCACTTCACGGCATCTTTTTCAGTCATTACTAAATGCTGCCCTTGATGGGCTAACTCTAACAATGTTTGTTTTTCAAATACTTGATGATCAGCAAAAGGCTGACATAAAACAGGGGTTACGCCTAATTGATTTAGGGTAGAAAAAAAGCGAGGAGGATGACCAATACCCGCAATAGCTACGATATCTTTTAAGTCACGTATCAAGCAACGCTCACCTGTTTTTACGTTAATTAAATCAGTTGGGACTAATGTCATTGATGCTTCATTTACTTGCGCTGAACCACCGTTACAAATAAGAAAATCAACGTTATTTAAACGCTCACAGGTTTCTCGTAATGGTCCCAATGGCAATAAATGCTCATTACCAAAACGACGTTGACCATCAATCACAACAATTTCAATATCACGATCCAATGCATAATGTTGAAGACCGTCATCCGTGATGATCACATCTACATGGTGATCTAATAGCATCTTCACCGCTTCACTGCGTTTAGGCGCAACAGCAACGGGGGCGTTCGTTCTTCGTTGAATGAGTACGGGCTCATCACCTGCAATATCAGTACTAGTTGTCGCTTCAACATAATATGGATAATGCGGCGCTTTACCACCATAACCACGAGAAACAACACCCGGTTTTAACCCTTGCGCTTGTAGTTGTTCCACCAGCCACACTACAACAGGCGTTTTACCATTGCCACCCGCAGTAATATTGCCAACCACAACAACAGGTACAGGCGCGCTATACGCTTGTTTTTTACCAGTAGAATATTGTCGTCTTTTATGTTGGCTAATCACCCCAAATAAAAAACTTAAAGGTTTAAATACAGGCCAAAGCAGAATGTAAAGTAACAGCATCCCCCCTTTCGGCGGATGCTGAAACCACATTTTTTCAATAAAGGATGCCATTAGTCACCAAACTGAATTCGGTGAAGTTGTGCATATGCACCATCATGACCAATTAGCTCTGAGTGTGTACCGCGTTCAACAATTTCACCATCATCTACCACTAGGATTTGATCGGCATTTTCAATCGTTGATAAACGGTGAGCAATTACCAGTACCGTTCTGTCTTTTTGAAGTTCATCTAAGGCACTTTGAATTGCGCGCTCAGATTCAGTATCAAGTGCTGATGTCGCTTCATCAAGAATTAACACAGGCGCATCACGTAACAGTGCACGAGCAATCGCAAGACGTTGACGTTGACCGCCCGATAAACTAACACCGTTTTCGCCAATAATCGTATCTAAACCATTATCCATGCCTTTGATAAAGTCCATCGCATAAGCAAGTTCTGCAGCGCGCTCAATGTCTTCACGACTGTATGCACCCTCACTTGCATAAGCAATATTATTTGCAATAGTGTCGTTAAATAAATGTACATTTTGCGAAACAACCGCAACTTGGTTACGAAGATTCGCAAGTTTGTAATCTCGAATTTCAACCGCATCAAGATTTATTTCACCTGACTCAATGTCATAGAAACGTGTCAACAAGTTTGCAATGGTACTTTTACCCGAACCCGAACGACCTACTAATGCTAATGTTTTACCTGCTGGTATGCTAAAGCTCACATCACGCAACGCTGGTGTGTCCTTTGTAGGATAAGTAAAGGTTACATTCTTAACCTCAACATCACCCTTCACACGTTTAACTTCAACTGTACCATTGTCTTTTTCAGTTTCTAAATCCATTAATTCAAACAAGGTATTACAGGCAGCCATACCACGTTGGAACTGAGAGGTAACACTTGTAAGCGCTTTTAATGGACGCATCAAGCCGAACATGGAACCAAATATGACTGCAAAAGTACCTGGTGTTAGTTCCGCTCGTAAAGATGGCGTATTAGCCAAAATTAATACAACGACAAGAGCTAAAGACGCAATGACCTGTATAACGGGATTTGAAATAGCCTGAGCAGAAACAAGCTTCATGGTCTGGCGACGCATTTGATTACTCACATTATCAAAGCGCTCTTTTTCTACTTGTTGACCACCGTAACTTAATACGACTTTGTGACCTTTCAGCATTTGCTCAGCAGATGACGTCACTGATCCCATCGCCTCCTGCATATTCCGTGAAATTTTACGAAAACGCTTTGATACAATACGAATACTGATTGCTACAACAGGAGCGATCACGATTAAAATTGCGGATAGTTCCCAACTATTCCAGAACATCAATACCATTAGGCCAATAATAGATGCACCTTCTCGTACAATACTTACTAATGCACTACTGGTAGCTGACGCAACTTGCTCTGAATCGTAAGTAATACGAGATAACAATGCGCCTGAAGATTCTTTATCGAAAAATGAAACAGGCATTTTCATGAAGTGTTGGAATAACTGACGTCGTAAGTTCATTACAACGTTGCCCGATACCCAAGATAAGCAGTAAGTTGCTACAAAACCACTTGCGCCACGCAATATCATTAAGCCAATTAAATAGATTGGCATCATTGCAAGGAAGTTAGAGTCAATTTTGTCTAATCCACCAAAGCTTTCATCAAGCAGTGGCTTGATCATTGAAACCAATAAGGTATCACCAATCGCATTGATGATAAGAGCGATCACTGCAACGCCAAGGCCTGCTTTATAAATGCTAATGTAGGGCCATAAACGCTTGTAAGTTTCGCTTGATGATTTTTCTGTTAATTGAGTCATGAAAACCAATTTATTACTAATACAGTTTTTATATTCTACCCTTAACTTTCCTCTCTACCAAATTTGTATCTCATCCTTTTGAAAAATTTATCTTTAGCGCAAAAAAAAAGCAGTAAAAAGCGTTCTTTACCCAAGCTATAAACACCCTGATTGAAAAAGCGACACTTATAACAAACTAGGACGATACCACTGTGTGGCTTTGTGTTGTCGCTCAGTAGTAACTTGGTAGTTTTGTTCGTTAATAGTAACGCTTATCTGTCCCGCGTTTCCCGTTAATAACCATTCAATCCCTCGATCCTGATACCTTGCTTGAATACTTTTTGCTGGCAAATTCCACGCATTATAAAAGCTAGTTGAAGCTATCGCTAATGAGGGCTTTATCGTGTCAATAAAGGTATGCGTTGATGAGGTTTTACTACCATGATGAGGAACTAGCACAATATCAGCATTTAGTGTCGGTGCACTTTTTAACATCATCAACTCGGCAATCGCATCAATATCACCGGTTAATAAAACGGATGGGCCTTGAAGATCACTGTTTTGAACATGGATAACGCAAGAATGAGGATTTCTAGCATAAGATACTCGCTGTAAAGGCCACTGTATGGTAAATGTTAAACCCTGCCAATGCCATGCTTGGCCCTTCTGACATGGCAAATAACCCTGTTCAAAGTTACTGCTGTACTTATATTGCGGTGATAACTTTTCAGTTAAAAGTGTTTTTCCACCCGCATGATCACTATCATCATGACTGATAATTAGAAAATCTAATTGTTTTATACCTAGCTGTGCCAGAATCGGTAAAATAGTGGTTTCAGCAACCGCTCTATCCTCCCATCGATTACCAGTATCATATAACACAGCCTTATTATTTTTAATAATCAGCACCGCTAACCCATGTCCAACATCGAGTACCAACATTTTCCAATGCGGCTTTACTGGCTCTTTGATAAACCAGCAAAATGTAATTACCACCACTGAGATATATAGCCACTTGAATGAAGATAAAGGCAATAACATCAATGCTACAAAAACGATGACAACTCCCCAAAGTAAAGGTGTTAGGTTCACTGATAATGGATACCACGCACCTTCCAACCATTGGATCCCTTCAATGATAGGAATTAAAGACCAGTCAGCACATTGCCAAAGCAATGATGATACAGGTGGAAACCATAACGTGAGCAGTGCTAATAATACTAAAGGTACCGTGATGGTACTGACCAAAGGAACGGCAACTATATTTGCAATAGGAGCTGCCAGCGATATTCCACCGAACCATAACCATTGTATGGGTAACATTAGTACTAATAACCAAAGTTGAATTTTTGCTAATTGAAGTAAAAACACTTTGAGGTTATTGCTCGATATCGAGTTATAAAATACCACTCTTCCAGTAAAGTAACGCTGGCTTAGGGTAAATAATATTAAAACACCAACGGCATAAAACGATAGCCAGAAAGAAGCACTATAAATGGAGAATGGGTCAATAAATAAACTTAGTGCTAATGCAGTCAATAATAGTTGCCAATGCCGCCAATACACATCCGTTGTTGTCAAGATCCCAAGAAATATACACATAATTAATGCACGTATGGTCGGCGTAGTGAAACCACTTAACCATGCATAGGAAAATGCGATACATAATCCTGTCATCATCGGTAACCAGATAAAGTAGCTCTTTTGAGGTAAGAAGAGCTTACACTTTTGGCCTATTTGCCACCCAAGTAACATGGCAAGTGCTATGTGTAATCCTGAAATAGCTAACAAATGAGCCGTTCCACTGTCTCTTAAATGAAGCCAATCTACTTTCGTTAACCCACTTCGGTCACCAAACGCTAATGCTAATAGATAAGCTTTATTCGGCATATTTTCGACATAACTTAACGCCTTATCATAGAGTCGCTGTCGCCAAGTTATTCTTGATGGTAGCAATAATGGCAGCGATGATAATCGATGACGCACCACTGCCTTACCATGAACATTTCGACTCACAGCATATCGTTCGGCATCAAACCCAGCTTGATTTACACGTCCAACAATTCGACTTAACTTAACAGGTAAGTGCCAAATTTGACCTTGTTTTAATGTTGGCGCATCAGGCCAGATCAGCAATAACTTATGAGATGCATCCAAAACAGGATTATTAGGCGAAGAATCAAAGGTACCAACACAGGTGGTTTCTGAAATAAATCTGGAAAGAGATGATTGATAAGGCTTGGAAGCCTTTTCCAGAAAAACAGATTTCTAGGGCTGTTTTTCCTAAAAATTGAGTCTTTATAATACCAGTTTCCAGAAAATAGTCACTTCCCAAAGGTGAGATTTATTTGGGCTTTAACCTATTAGATACACTCTATAATTCAATTGTGATAGAGGTTCTTACACTATGAGAAACAGATAACAGGTACTAATGTTTAGCATACTAAACTCGTTTTTGGACAAAAACTACTTAGATTATTTGCTCCATTTCGTTTAGCAGGAATTAGAAAAAGTATGGGTAATCTGATGTTAGATTTCTCAGTATCAGATTTCCAATATTTACTGATATAAGGAGGTCTGGGCTTGTCCAACACTTCGGATAGGTGTCGGCTGCGCGACACTTATCCTTATTTGTTATGTACGTGCTAATTGAGGTACTTTTGCCAATGTTGCTGCCCTTTCAAAACTACTCTGTAATCTTCGTAGTCCAATGAGCTGTAGAGCTTTTTAGCTACAACGTTATCATCACCGACCTCTAATGTGATTTTGAGGTAATTATTATCACGACAATACTGTTCGATACCATTAAGTTGCGCCTTGCCAACGCCTTTACCACGAAAGTTGTCCGACACCATAAAATCATGGATATTCATTACTCTTTGCGCACGATAAGTAGAGAACGATTCAAAACAAACCGCAAAACCAGCAGGTTTATTGTCGACAAAACTGATAAATCCGTGGAAATAAGACAACGCAAATAGCTGAACAATTACAGAGAAGTCTAATTCAACTGAGAATCCAGATAGATACTCTTTGAACAGAGTCTCGAATATACTTTTGTCCTCAATACTTTCTGTTTCGATACGCCTGATTGTGATTTCCATATCTATTTCCACCAAAGCATATATCAACGCCCAATTAAGGTGTGAAGCACGCGACCACGACACCTAATTTGACCACCGTAAACACTGAGCTCAACCTAAACCAAAAATGCCAAGCGTTGCGAATCACTCTTAAATGCTTTGTTAGCCCTTTATTGAACGAACGAACTCATGTTTAGAGCTATTAATTCGGGCTCCAGTAAGGTAAAAATTGCCGCTTCCCACTAACCAAAACACCTTATCAACTTCGTAGGGAAGCACGCCAATTCGTGCACAATATGATACTACATCTTTGAATATCGTATAGTCTTCTGTAGAGGACGTAATTCCAAGCTCGAAAGCTATATCATTAATGTGAGTATCTGGTTTAATGAATTGTGGAGAGACATTTTCTTTTAGGAAATCACAAGCTAAAGCGAAGCCAAAACCAAATATTTCTTTCGACAGCAGAAGTGGTAGCGCTAGCTTTGATTGTTCATTTGTTAGGAACCCTTGAACAAATTCATCAAACTCTTCAACAGTTTTATATCTAGCAATAAACTCAGCTATCGAGATGATTGATTTACAATATATCACCCAGTGACTCTTATTGTTCGACTTCACCATTCGTCCAGGTGGGTTATATTCACTAGCAACAATTTCATCAAAAAGAGCCTCCCAATCATCATATTTTGAATTTACCTTCATATGGTCAAACCCAAAAAGAATCGGTGACAATTTTTCAAGATCACCAATACTGTTTGGCATGCCTTGCCTATTTTGAGCATGCAAAAGAAATGCTTTAAATAAACATGATACGAGTTTGGCTTTCTGTGCTTCCATTCATTCAGATGGGCGTCAAGCATGTCACTAGTTACCAAATCAAACGACAATAGATACGCTCGTGCTTCATTGTAATATTCTAATTCTTCCACTATCGTCTCCTAAGAGGGCTAACGCCCAATTAAGGTGTGAACCACGCGGCCACTGCACTCAAATTGAACTCCGTAAACACTGAATTAAACCCAAACCCAAAATGCCAAGTGTGGTAAATCACTCTTAAATTGCTTGTTATGTATCACCGGCGATACCAGAGTTTCTCTGGCTTTTGGCCTAACTGCCAATCAATATAGTCTTGCGGAGGTCGATCTATATCGATGATATGTTCTAGGCCAAAAGGAATTTCCACACCAAACCCCAGATATACATTTTCATCATTCGGTTCAACGCAACAAGGTTGGAAATCCAATATGCCGATAAACTTATCGCCGACAATTTCAGATACGATTAAGTACCCTCGCTCAGATTCAATGTGAATTTCACCACCTTCATCTTCACACTCGATTTCCAAAATGATTTTAGCTGCATCCCCAACTTTCAGTGCTTTCCTTTTGTTTAAGGAAGGAATCCAAAAAGTATCAGGATGATCTCTATGGCATGCTTCTCCGTTTCGAAGCTGCCAGAAATCATATTTAAAGTTGGCTAATTCCATAAATCCTCATGTGAGACATAACAATATATTAATAAGCATTCTTACTTACGCGCAAAAATATACCCATAAAATACCTTTACCATACTCGATATAATCACTACATATTATGAACTTACTGGCAATTTATTACATTTACAGATTTAAAAGAGGGTGTAAAAAGTAAGAAATGTATTTGATCAGTCTTATTAAATACAAACTGAAATATTAAATGATATAATTTTCAATTGGTTATGATTTCACTTCTATTTTTAACAAGAAATATTTCTTATTAAAAACAGAACTCAAACGATAAAATCACCACGTTTCATTATAACTGTTGATATACACAGTAAATAAAACTAATCCAAAACCACATTAACACGATATGAATGAGTATTTGATCTAACAAACAATGGGGCAGATATGAGCTAGCCAAGAGAGCTAGCTCGTTGTTGGACAAAACTTTGTTAGATAGCCAGCTCTATTCAGGCTGGTTGGTATTAGGAAAAGTATTGGTAACTTCTTCACAAAGTACCTTTAGGGTACAAAAACACCGCCACTGTGGGCGGTCATTTAACAATAAAGCTATTTATGCGTACTGGCCGTAAAAATTTAACGTCGTTCTATTTTGACATTATCATCAAATACATTATCTCCAAATTCCGTCACTGAATCAGAGATGGTCACGTTTGTTAATTTATTATACAAAAACGCCGCTTCTCCAATTTTCGTCACTGAATCAGGGATGGTTACGCTGGTTAATTGATTCAGCATAAACGCCATATTTCCAATTTCCGTCACTGAATCAGGAATGGTTACGCTGGTTAATTTATTAACCGAAAACGCCCTACTTCCAATTTTCTCTACTGAATCAGGGATGGTCACGCTGGTTAAATTATTAACCCCAAACGCCTTATATCCAATTTCCGTCACCGAGTTAGGGATAGTCACGCTAGTTAATTCATTATTATCAAACGCCAAATCTCCAATTTTCTCCACTGAATCAGGAATGGTTACGCTGGTTAAGTCATTACTATAAAACGCCTCATTTCCAATTTCGGTCACTGAGTTAGGGATGGTTACATCTTTTTTTATACCACCATATGAGACGATTATCTTCTTGTTCACTGTTCCATTAGTATTCCTAGAAAAAACAAAACCATCTGAGGGTAAATTATTTATCTTTGTAAGTTTATTATCATTAAACGCCCCACCTCCAATTTCCGTCACTGAGTCAGGGATGGTTACGCTGGTTAATTCATTATGCGCAAAAGCATCTCCAATTTTCTTCACTGAGTTGGGGATGGTCACGCTGGTTAATCCATTATGCGCAAAAGCATCATCTCCAATTTTCTTCACTGAGTTGGGGATAGTTACGCTGGTTAATGTATTAGACTCAAACGCCATACTTCCAATTTCCGTCACTGAATCAGGAATGGTTACGCTGGTTAAGTCATTATAAAAAAACGCCATACTTCCAATTTTCTTCACTGAGTTGGGGATGGTTACGCTGGTTAATTGATTAAACGAAAACGCCCCTTTTCCAATTTTCTCTGCTGAATCAGGAATAATTACGTTTTTCTCTTTACCGACATAATTAACAATTATCGTTTTATCATAAGAGCCATCTGGGTTTTTCGCATAAACAAACCCTTCAGTAGCGGCATAAGTCTGAGGACAGATGAATAAAAAAGAAGTTATCAAAAATAGATATTTTAACATTCGTGAACACTTTAAGTAATGATTATGCACAGATCATATATCATGAAAGACTTGGGCAATAATTTGCCCGAAAGTAGCTGTATTTAACTTAATTGATCTAAAGCGATCCGATACAGATACGCGGTAATGTCCAGATACTAAAAAACCGCCTCGATGGGCGGTCATTTATCAGTAAATCTATATATGCGTACTGGGAGTGAAAACTTAACGTCGTTCTATTTTGACACTATAATTAAATGCCTCATATCCAATGTACGTCACGGAATTAGGGATGGTCACGCTGGTTAATTTATTATTTCTAAACGCCCCAGTTCCAATTTTCGTCACCGAATCAGGGATGGTCACGTTGGTTAATTGATTTTTACAAAATGCATAAGCTCCAATTTTCGTCACCGAATCAGGGATGGTCACGCTGGTTAATTGATTTCCCAAAAACGCCCCAGTTCCAATTTTCGTTACTGAATTAGGTATGGTTACGCTGGTTAATTGATTATCCTTAAACGCCTCAGATCCAATTTCCGTCACTGAATCAGGAATGGTGACACTGGTTAATTGATTTCCCGCAAACGCCCCTGTTTCAATGACCTTCACAGAATCAGGAATGGTTACACTGTTTAATTGATTTCTCGTAAACGCCCAATCTCCAATTTCGGTCACTGAATCAGGAATGGTGACGCTGGTTAATTTATTCATCTCAAACGCCACATCTCCAATTTCGGTCACTGAATCAGGAATGATTACGCTGGTTAATTGATTTCCAAAAAACGCCTCATCTCCAATTTCGGTCACTGAATCAGGGATGGTTACGCTGGTTAATTGATTTCTCATAAACGCCCCATCTCCAATTTCGGTCACTGAATCAGGAATGGTTACGCTGGTTAATTGATTTCTCATAAACGCCCTTTCTCCAATTTCGGTCACTGAATCAGGAATGGTGACGCTGGTTAATTGATTTCCCAAAAACGCCCTTTCTCCAATTTCGGTCACTGAATTGGGGATGGTCACATCTTTTTTTATACCGCCATATGAGACGATTATCTTCTTGTTCACTGTTCCATCAGTATTCCTAGAAAAAACAAAACCATCTGAAGGTAAATTATTTATCTTTGTAAGTTTATTATCATTAAACGCCCCACCTCCAATTTTCGTCACTGAATCAGGAATGGTGACGCTGGTTAATTGATTTCCCAAAAACGCCAACTCACCAATTTCTGTCACTGAATCAGGAATAATTACGTTTTTCTCTTTACCGACATAATTAACAATGATCGTTTTATCATAAGAGCCATCTGGTTTTTTTGCATACTCTAACCCCTCAGTTCCAAGATGATTCTGACAGCCAAGTAACAAAAAAGAAGTTATCAAAAATAGATATTTTAACATTCGTGAACACTTTAAATATTGATTATCCACAAATCATATATCATGAAAGACTTGGGCAATAATTTGCCCGAAAGTAGCAGTATTTAACATATTTGATCTAAAACGATCCGATACGCGGTTAGTTGCGATCATATTTTCGGGAGAAATCCCTCCTTACTGCAAAGCCGCTTTTAATGCTCTTAATAGGGTTTCAAAGGGATACCCTTTGAAACCCTATTAAGAGCATTAAAAAACCGCCTCAATGGGCGGTCATTTAACAGTAATTCTATTTATGCGTACAGGGAGTGAAAACTTAACGTCGTTCTATTTTGACATTAACATCAAATGCCAAAAATCCAATTTTCGTCACTGAATCAGGGATGGTTACGCTAGTTAAGTCATTATAAAAAAACGCCCCACCTCCAATTTCTGTCACTGAGTCAGGGATGGTCACGCTGGTTAATTTATTTTCAGAAAACGCCCCTTGTTCAATTTTCG
>NZ_PYOM01000036.1 GCF_003026365.1 Photobacterium angustum
TCGGCTTTATTTAAAAAGCTATCGCCATTAGCTTCAAAGTTCGCTGTAATTTCTGCAAGGGTATCTTTGATAATGGTGTTAGTGGCCGATGTTGTATTACCTGCAATATCGGTAGCTGTGGTCGTAATGGTGAGTTGACCTTCAGCGAGCGATGTTAGATCCGCGTCATTCACAGTCCATTTACCGTTATTTACCGTGGTGGTGTAAATTTTATCGGCACCGCTACTATCTGTGATGGTAATAGTCACGGTTTGTCCATCTTCTATATTTTCAACAGCGCCAAATACATCGGTTATGGGTGTTTCAACGGCGTTGAGGTACGCATCGCCTTTACCGTCAAAGCTGGTCGTAATATTTGCCGCAGTATCTTTGATGATAGTGTTGGTAGCAGAGGCTGGGTTGCCAGCAATATCGGTAGATTCAGCCAGAACGGTAATTTCACCTTCAGCCAAATCGGTTAGGTCGGCATTACTAACTGACCATTTACCTGCGCTGATAGTGCTCTCAAAGGTTTTCTCTAAGCCTTGGCTGTCAGTGACGGTAATAGTCACGGTTTGTCCATCTTCAATATTCGCGATAGTGCCAAACAGCTCAGTCGTTGAGACTTCGGCTTGATTGAGGAAGCGATCACCGTTACCGTCAAAATCAGCCGTAATAGTGGCTAAGGTATCTTTGATAATAGTGCTGGTGGCGGAAGCTGGATTACCCGCTATATCGACAGTTTCTGCCAGAACAGTGAGTTCACCTTCAGCAAGAGAAGAAAGATCAGCATCATTAATTTGCCAAGTGGCTTCATCATTGATGGTTTCAAAACGTAGTGTTTTACCTTGGCTGTCAGTGATGGTGATTGATATTGGTTGATCACTTTCAACAAAATTTATCTCACCTAATAAATCACTATTTGTAATTTCAGATAGGCTTAAGTAATTATCACCTTTACCGTCAATCTTTGCGTTTATTTCAGCAAAGGTATCTTTGATTGTTGTGTCTTTAGCATCGACAACATTGCCGTAGAAGTCGGTAACAGAAGCATAAATAGAAAGCTCACCTTCAGCAAGGGAGCTTAAGTCTTGATTGCTAATAATCCATTTTTGATTTTGTACTACCGCAGTGGAAGTAAATACTTTGCCGTTAATATCAGTCACATTAACGATAACAATTCTGCCATCTTCAATATCAATAGCGTCGCCCAGTAGTACGGCAGAAGGTGTTTCAAATCGGCTTTTATAACCATCGTTACCATCAACAATGGAGGCTGTTAACGTCGCAGAAGCTTTAAGGGAAGGGATAGCATCTGCAATAGATTCATTCTCTGCTTTTTGAACAGATGTCATTGAACGTGTACTAAATCCAGCTTTGGGTAAGGTTTCAGCTAATGTAGCTTTTATCTGAGAAATAAAAGAAGCGCTGTTGCTTGATAGCGGCTCTTGGTCAACGTTAGCATCAAGAAAAAACTGGGTACGATGCGAAGAACTCTCGATAACAGGGGCATCATCTTGGTTGGTCTGTGTTTTTAGGATGTCATTGATGTAGGCCCTTTCTTCAATGAAAGGAATCGACTGATCAATAATTTCTGAAGGTGGAATTTGAACCCATTCGCCTGAATCTGTAATTTTCCAGATAATGCCTTCAATAACAACATACATCATTGGCTTCATCCTTGGCCCCTGTCTTTTTATTCTTATTGTAAAATCAATATTTTTATAAATATTTGTATCAAAAAGCTATTGATACAAATATCTATATTAGAGATAAAAATATTTTAAAAACATTAAATTAACATAATAGTTTTATCAGTAACTATTTTTTGTGATCTTGGTTCATGGTTTTTTTATCAAAAGTAACGTGATTGTTGATATATCGTTCCGTGTTAACAGAAAAATTATTTAATAAGAAGAGAGTTTGGAAAGGGGGATGAGAGTAGGGTACTTGTGGATATACGTACTGCTATTGATTTAATAGCAGTACGTGAAGTGATGATTAAATGTTATTTGCCACTGGTTGGATGGTATTGCTGACCTTTCATTGTGACTTCTAACTGCGGTGATGCTATATCAATATGATTTTTAATAAATTTGTTCTTAATTCGGCAGTGGAGGTCATGGGTTAAACTTAAGCGATGCCCCGTTTCTGCGGCATAAGCACGCAATTCAAATTGTTGGCAATTAGCCGTTAATCCTAAGAAGAATACTTCAGGTGCTGGATTATCGAGTACCAGTTCACATTCCTCTGCCGCTTCAAATAATAATTGTGTTACTAGCTCAGGATCGGCTTTAAATTTCACATTGATTGAAAGGTTTACTCGAGTAATCGCATCGGACAACGACCAGTTAATAAATTGCTCAGTTACAAAAGCTTTATTAGGCACGATCACTTCTTTTCTATCCCAGTCCACAATCGTAGTTGCGCGGGTTTTTATTTTCGCGACTACGCCTGTGAGCTCACGAATCGTTACTGTATCACCAATACGAATTGGTTTTTCAAACAAGATAATTAAGCCAGAAATAAAGTTGGCAAATATCTCCTGCATACCAAAACCAATACCGACACCAAGGGCCGCGACTAGCCATTGCATCTTGCTCCAGTCAAAACCAATTAATGCCGAGCCGACAATAATACCGATGAAAATGGCTAAATAGCGGGTAACAGAAGTAATCGCATAACCCGTACCAGGGCTTAAATCAAGATGCTGAAGAATAAGCAGTTCCATAGCACCGGGTAAATCGCGTGCCAAAATAACCGTTAAACCAAAAGCAAATACCGCCAGTAAAACACTTTGTAAAGTAATGGTATGTAGCTCTTCAATACCGTTGATAGTATTGGTTACATCCCATAGCGTGACACCTTCTAATAGTGACGTGGCTTGATAAAAATCGGAAAACAGCCAACTTAAAATAAACAGATAGATCAGTGATAATAGCGAGCGTAATAAACGTAATGATTGAGCACTGATTTTATCTAAGTCTACTTTCGGCTCTTCAATTTCAATGCTGAGATCGTTACTAACGTGGTGTTCGTCTTTATCTTCCAACATTTCAGCTTGACGCTGAGCAATGATTTCTTGGCGTTTTGCTTTTGCACGTTCAAATGCTAATCGACGTTTTTGTATTAACATCAATCTTTTTATTAAGAAATATACCAGCAAGACTACAACACCAATCACGGCACCTTGCTGAATACGAAGCATGATGGTTTGTGATGTGGCTAAGTATCCATTGAGTGCGGCATAGTTGAGTACCTGTGGGGTAATGATAAGTACCCACCAAAAGATATGGTGACCAATATGGGCTTTTCCTTCAGGCAGCTCACCATAGGTCATAGGCATCTTGAGCTTCCACAATCGCCAATGGAAAAAACTGATAGCGATATTAGAAATAATAAAAGCCAATCGTCCAAGGGTAGCCGTTGTATCGAGTTCGCTAGTTAGCATAGTGAATTGTTGCAAGATAAGTGCAGGAACAAACACCATCATTAACCGTCGATAATTATCTAATGCTTTATTGGTGATTTCTTCAGACCAACCAAAGTGACTGGTGAAAAGTCCATCTTTACGGCCTAGTTCTCGAATGAAAAAGAAGACAACCAGTGCATAAGGTAGTGATAGAGCTTGGCCTAAATGGAAAATAAAGGGTAACTGCCAAGCAAGGCTTAAAGTATAACCAACAATAAATATGATAAGAGGGATTGGCCATGCAAGGATGAAGGCAATCGCAACATTAGTGTAGCTATAGCGGAATTTATCTTCAGTGACGCGATTAATTCGTTTGCTGGTTTTTTCTAAATAAAGTACCCAATGTTTTTTGGCAAAATATAGAAATGCAAGCAGTGAAGCAATGACAAAAACGCTAGCAAACAATGAGTAAGGACTAATAAAATGCGGGACTTTAACAAGACCTATCCATTGTGTTGGAGAAAAGAACCATTTGATTTTTTCACCCATTTGTTTGATTACATCAAAGCTGAGTGGGTTAGTATTGGGTGCCCAAAAAAGTAATTTTGCTGATTCATTTTTAATCTTGATCAGCATGCTATTTAAGCGATCGAAAATAACTTTAAGCTTAGCTTGTTGGTAAATTAACGTTTCAGACGCTTTATTAATATCACTATATAGTTTGAGATTATCTTGTATCAGTGCATGTAAACGATCAATTTGTTGCTGTGATAGGTTACTGGTACTGATTTTTTCTTTATTATTTTTCAGTAGATCAGACTGTTGTTGATAATCATAAAGGCGAATTTGATTACGGGCGACATCACGATTAAGTTTATCAATCGGTGGATTAGACGGTAAACTTTGTAATCGGTTACGAAGATTCTCACTAATAATTGGGCTTATTTTAAGCCAATCAGCCATAACTCTTAATGCATCAGCTGTTTGTGTGGTTTCAGCAATCTGCTCATTGGTGGTACTAATAGACTGCTGTGTTTGCTCAATATTAGACGTCAGTGCAGCTAACTCAGAAGACAAATGCTTGTTTAATGTTAACTGCTGTTTAATCACTTCTGGCTGGTTTTGAATATCAGCTTGTAGCTCTTGGTTTTGCTCATCATTTTCTGAAACATTAGAGCGTAAAACACGATTAAGTGTATTTTGTAAGTTATTACGATATGCCTGATGTGCTTCAATTTGTAAGTTTTCATATTGCAGGTTTAGTTTTGCTAAGGCACGACGATTACCAGCACTTAGCTGTTCAGCTTCCAGCATAAATAAATGGCTAGTTGTATATTGCTCGGCGATTTGAAGCAGCATGATAGCTTCTGTGTTATTGCCCCGTTGCGCTTGAGCTAGCTCTTTACTGATACTTTGTTTTTGTGTTCTTAACTTATTGGTTTGGTATGAGAAATCGTCAATACCATGCTCAATTTCAATTAAAATATTGCGGTATGATTGGCGTGCTATCTCGAGTTGGACCAGCTTGGTATCTTGCTCTGCAATTTCTAATGTTAGCTGGTCGTGATCCCAGTCGTTAGATGCTGGAAATTCGGTCGCGCTAAAATTCGCTATTTGATCTTGAACTCTTGCCTTATCTTCTGGGTAGGAGTTCATTAGCTTTTCATAACTACGTGTTGCTTGATTAAAGTTTTTAGTTTTCTCAAGCTGGTTTTCCGCTGTTTGATAAGCAGAAAGCTGTTTGATTATTTCAGGCGTTTTTTGTTGAGCTTCAAGCTGGCTGATCTTGCTGGCAATAAAATGTTCGTTTGATGCGTTCTCTTCAGCAGATAGTGGGGTGGAAATGAGAAAGAATAAGAAGAGATAAAAAAATGAGAAATATCGCATAAAAAACCTGTAATTGAGTACTACGGATGCATAAACAGCAAGGTATATCAGCGTTATGTTACAGTAATTGAAATTGATGAAAAACAATAGATTGGTATGAGAATAGACCTAATTGATCTATAAGTCGGCGAATGAATAAGAGAATAGGAAAATACCTTGACCGATATCGCATAAGTGATTACATTAGCCGCCGTTGAAACGCATAGCGGTTCAGCAACAATGTGGTGAGGTGTCCGAGTGGCTGAAGGAGCACGCCTGGAAAGTGTGTATACGGCAACGTATCGAGGGTTCGAATCCCTCCCTCACCGCCATCTCTTATTTAATAAGAGATTACAATTTAGGAGAGATGGCTGAGTGGTTGAAAGCACCGGTCTTGAAAACCGGCATACGTTTATAGCGTATCTAGGGTTCAAATCCCTATCTCTCCGCCATATTTAGAAAAAGCCGCTAGCGAAAGTTAGCGGCTTTTTTGCGTTTGGCGTAAATATGCTTTAATTCACTAAGCGGTGAGTAATGTGTTCGTATTTTCCTGTTACATAAAAAGCACAAAGGTCTAGTACTATTACTAGACCTTTATTGTGCGGTACTAAGTGTTGGGGTTATCCCATAAACTTCGTCATAAAGTTACTGATGTTTGATAGGCTAGCCGCTGCCATTACCACCACAATTAATACGCCTGTAACGGTTAGGTACATCGGGTGTTTGTAATCGCCGACGATGTCTTTACGGCGAGTGGCGGCAAGTACCATGGCTAATACCACTGGCAGAATAATACTGTTGATAAGACCTGCTAACATTAGCAGCAGTATAGGCATGTTCATGGTCACAGTGCCAAGGCTGGTGATGATAATGAAGCCCACACACCATGTTTTTTCATTGCGCGCAACCACAGGGAAAAGGGTTTTAATTAGCGAGATTGCCATGTAAGAGTTACCAACGACTGAAGTGATTGAAGCAACAAACAACACCAAGCCAAAGATAAAATAACCCACTTCACCTGCACCTTGTCGGAAAGCATCGGCGGCTGGGTTTGATGTCTCTAAAACTGCGCCCGTTGCAATCACGCCAAATACCGCTAAGAACAGCAAAATACGAATAACAACGGCGATTGAAATGCCAGCCCATGCTGCTTTTTTAATTGCGCCTACATTTTCTTTACCTTGTAAGCCAACATCAACTAAGCGCTGCGCACCGGTGTAATAGCCACCGACAGCACCACCAACAATGGTTAATGTTGGCAGTAATAGGTTATTTATATCTGTTGGTATCACCGCTGCTTTTAGTGTTTCACCCATCGGTGGAAGGCTGGTCATTGCCACATAAGCTATTAACATAATCATAAATAAGCCAAGGTAGCGTGCCATTTGATCCATGCGCTTAGAGGCATTGTGAACGACAAACAGTAAACAACCGACAACGCCTGTGAACAATGCGCCCCATGTGGTATCGACACCCGTCAGAACATTAAGACCTAACGCTGCACCACTGACGTTACCAAAGTTAAACGCCACAGCACCAAGCGCAAGTAGAATACCGACAACATAGCCCATCCCCGGGGCAACACGATTAGCAATGTCTTGGATACGTAAGCCAGATACACCCACAATGCGCCACAAGTTCATCACAATACCGAAGGTGATAAACATGGATGCAAAAACAGGAAATGCCATGTCGATTTTATAGATGTTAGTAAAAACGGCAGTTTGGGTTAAAAAGCCCGGACCAACAGAGGTCGTAGCCATTAGGAAAGCTACACTTAAAATTGCTTTGTTTTGCCAAGAAGTGTCTTGAGTACTGGTAGGTGCTGCAGAAGTCATTTTTGTCATGTTGGTCTCTAAAATGTTGTCTCTCTCTTTTATAGAAAAAAGAAAGACAACTGACCGAGATCAGCTGACTCAAAGAAAAGAAAAAAAACGTAAAAACAGATAGTTACGAAATGTAATCGTTTGCTTCGACGCGGATATTAGTGATATGAATTAAATATGTCAACGAAAATTTAGAATAAAAATGAGACTTTACTTATTTTTTCGAGATTTATTTCCGTAAGAGGTGTTTAGTGAGAACTTTTCACTAAGTCGTTTGGATTTTGTAGAAATATTAGGGGCAAAAAAGAAAGTCGCCGAATGATGATCGGCGACGTTGAGTTTCAAGCGCTAAGATTTTAATGCCAGCACAGTTCCGAAGGTAACCAGTCCTACGCCACAGAGTTGGTTTAGTCGCTTCTTCATATTCAATAAACGTGTTTGCAGTGCTTTTGATGTAAATAGGCTCGCAACAAGGCTAAACCATAAACAGTGCATCGCAATCATGTAACCACCATATATCAAAGCGATATGGTTATTACTTGTATCAGTAGAAATGACTTGGCTAAACACGCTTAAGAAAAACAGCATGGTTTTAGGATTTAACGCGTTACAAAGAAAGCCTTGTGCTAGAAAGTGTTGGCTACTTTTACTCGGCTTCGTTGCACCTTGTAGATCGGTTTTGTTATCAGAAAAAAAGATCCCTTTAATCCCTAAATAAATTAGATAGGCAGCGCCTGCATAGCGAATGGCATTAAATAGCATTTCATTTTGTGAGATGAGGTAACTGATCCCCAATAATGAATAGGTAATGTGGATGGTGATCGCAAGGCTAATACCGATTGCTGTCCAGATCCCAGCAGAACGCCCGTGATTGAGGCTGTTTTTTAACACTAATATGAAGTCAGCACCAGGACTTACAACAATCAATAATCCCAAGATCGCTAAGCTGATCAGTTCCATTTATCTCTCCAACAAGTTTTTTATGGCGTTATTGTATGCTTGCGATGGCTATGTTTTAATCGAAAATAAGTGGGGTAAAGTGTGAGAAAAATTCACAGATGAGACATCTTAAAGCTTTTTATGTATTCGATGTGGCAGCGTCATGTTCAAGTTTTAGTGAAGCGGCACTGCAATTGAACATTACGCATGGTGCAGTGAGTAAACAGATCAAGGCACTAGAAGCGTATTTAGGCGTTGCGCTTTTTTATAAGAAAGGGCGTAACGTCTTTTTAACGCAGGAAGGTGAAAAGTTAAAAGTGTCGACCCGTCAAGTCTTCACCGTATTGGAAAATACAGTAAATGAGTTGCGAAAGCCTGCGCATCATACGTTAGAAGTGTCATGTGAGCCAACATTAACCATGCGTTGGTTAATGCCTCGACTAAGTGGCTTTTATGAATCGTCAGGTATTGATGTGCGTTTATCGACAGCTGGCGGGGCTGTTCAATTAGGGACAAATGGCTTATCGCTTGCGATACGTCGTGATGATTTTGAGTGTCATCGTGATTACTACAAAACGTCATTAGTTGAAGAGTGGGTGGGTCCCGTTTTCTCGCCCGATTATTGGGAAAAAGTGAAGCACGATCTTGGTAGTATCACGACGATTCATAGTGCAACTCGAGCTAGCGCATGGCAAAACTGGCAGCAAATGAGCGGTACAGCAACTGATTTTACTCACCACTCCCAGCAGAAATTTGGCCATTTCTACTTTTGTATTCAAGCGGCTATTGATGGACTAGGGGCTGCAATGGGGTCATATCCTTTTGTCATGGATGACATCAAACGAGGTGTGTTGGTCGCGCCATTTGGTTTTGTGCCGTCGGGGTGTGATTATATTCTGATGAGTGATAAAGCAAATTTAGTCGGTGAAGAAAAACAGTTTGCTGATTGGTTAGTGGATAATTTATCGCAGGCTATACCTAAGTGCTAAAAATGAATAAAGCCGCTAATTTAAAGCGGCTTTTGGCTATGGCAATGATTTGTTAGGCTTCACGAGCGATCAGAGTCGATTCTTGATCACCAAGCTGATAGCATTAATCGCGATAACACGTTTTGTCATACGTGGGTGGCTTGAGGTAATTTCTTGTAAAAAGCCAAACACGGTAGGCACGCTCAGCTCTTGTTGTACAAAACTGTCATTATTGGTTGCAGTCACCAGTTCTCGGCTTCCTGATGCTAGAGTGATGAGGGCATTAATGCTGGCGGATTTATTATTAATAATTTCAGCAGCAATACGATCACAGGTTAATTCACAAGCACGGCTATAAGCTGAACCTAAGAAAGGGATAAACATTGCTGGCTTCATTAATAAGTTAATCCAGAAATTTACGTGACCTGCGGCATGGTGAGCAAGTTCATGAGCAATAACAAAACGCAGCTGATCTTGTTTTTTCTCTTCCCATAATAAATCAACTAAATCGCTAAACAGTAGCGTGTATTTACGAGATAGAAATTTCACCGCTAAAGCATTGGTTAAACCTTGAGAGTTTACAATAAACATTTCAGGCTTTTCTTTTATATCTAGCGCAGTGGCTATTTCGTCAGCCATATTATTTAAGTTTGTATATTGGTTTTTATTAACGTGAACGGCATTACCAAAAATACTGGCTTGAAAGAATTTACTTGATAGCCAAATAAAAAATGCTACTGGAATAAGAAAAATAAGAATACTAAAAAGTGTGCCCAGTAATAATCCAACCCAAATTAACCCACCAATAATAATGCATAACATTTTATAAAGATTTTCTTTAGGATGACGTAACGAAGAAACGTTCATTTATAATTCCTTTTGTCAGTTAATTAAAATCATCAATAGGTAAAATAGTGCTATTAAGAGGAATGGCAGGCAAACTTAAGAGTATAAAAGTGCGATATGAATAATGAAAAAAACACATTTATTGCTTTTTTGGTATTTATTGTTGTGTTCTAGTGGCTTAATTGTTCTTTTTGTAATCAAGTGAATACCATTAAGGCTTTATCATGATTGAATCGACTTTTCATCGGGATATGTCACATTAATTATAAAGTCTTGCCATTTATTTTTTATATTGTTTCTTTATTGAAAATCTAAATTTCATCAAATAGATAATAAAAATCAAATAATGAGATCTTTATCAATTTAAAAATTTATCTTTATTATGACGTGATCTTGTTTGTTTTAGATCAAATAAATT
>NZ_PYOM01000037.1 GCF_003026365.1 Photobacterium angustum
TATTCAGACAATAAAGAAATTGCTTTAGATATTAGTTACTTTTTGCCTAGATAAACGTAACCCAGTCCAGATAAAATTAAGTATTTCATAATATCTTTTACAACCCCCACATATCAAAAACACTTTATATATAAAGAAAAAAATTAATTATCTAATATATTTTCTCCATGTAAAATAAATAATATAACCAGTAATCTATTATATTCTGAAAGAGGAAAATTAAACTTATCGATATCTCTATAATATTTACATTAGAGTGATGTTTTATTTTCAGGAAAATCACAAACTTTCTCTTAAATTTTATACTTGCTTACTTAGCAAGCTTTAACACATTGAAAAATCGCAAAAACCTTGTTAGTTATCAGTAATCTTAATGTACTATTAGAAAATAATTAAGCTGTTTGAAAAATCAACGTTTGAGAATAATACCACTCATTAATGAGATTCAACTTCATTAAAAGTAATTTTTAAAAAAATGGCTTATAGTCACCACTATGTAATATTTCTCTCAAATTAGAAGAATGTCCTAAATCTTAAATGTTTATGTATATTCACCACAAAGATTTGTACAACTTTATTAAACTATTCGATATGCTAACAGTCTTGTTATTTAAAAACATACACTTGGTGTTATTTTTCTTAAATAAGGAAAACCAATAATGATAAGAAAGTTTATCTTGCTATCAACCCTTATTACTAACGTTGCTAATGCTGACTCATCTAATTGGATTTTTAAAACCGATATAAAATTTGAATCGTCGAATAGATTCCTTTCTGCAACTGTACCTATTGATGGTAGTTCTACGACATTATCCTATTCACAAAATGGTAAAGAAGTTAATCGTAACATTATTATTGAACTGTTAGGTGTTAATAAGGATACAGTTGACTTAAATATCAAAATTAAAGACAATGACGGAGTGTTAATCAGTTCCACCAATTTCTTAAATGCTTTGATATGCCGAGAAAATGAGTCAAAAAATATAAATTCAATAATGAAATTCATCCCTTACAACAATGAATTTTGTAAACAATATTTTGATATCAAAACAATGAATTTAAAGTCAAAAAATATAAATTCAGTAGTATTGAATATTCCTGAAAGTAAAAATAAAGATAAGTGGAATATTATTAATTTCACTTATTCAAAAAGTCTCCCTTTCAAGGATAAACCGTCGTTGATTCAAATTAGGCCTCTCTGTGGTAAAGCTAAAGATCTGTGCCATTATCAATCATCAGGATCTCCTTTTTATATACAAAATGAAGGTATGGGCTTTTCTAAATTTCGAATTATGGAATCAGAAACACTTACAGGGCTACATTATAAAGTTTCAACAGATACAAATGGTAAATATGAAGAGACTGGAGTTATTGATTTGGATCCTGTTCATTTTAAAAAATGATATTTTCTAAGAACTTTTTATAAAAATAAATAATGTGTGTATTAATACTTTTTATTTGACATTCAAATAAAATCCAAAATTCACCTCATTTTCACTTATCTTTATATGAATGTCTGAACTCTACAAGAATCCCAATAAATTGCAAAAAGTACAATAAGGTTTAAAAAAGATAATAAATAATAGAAAAAGAAAGACTAGATTGCTGTATGATATATTAATCTAAAACTTAGATATAAAAAGCACCTTATAGGAACTCTAAGACCCTCGCTTATACAATAGAAGATAATTGCCGAAAAAGATTAAGAGAAAATACACAAATAAAACGCAGCCAATTTTGCTGCGTTTTTTCTTATTTATAAAGCGTGACTTCTCACAGCCGTAAATCGGGCGAGGATTTACGGCTATAATGAAGCGAATACGCTAATTTTCAATTGCTGTAACGTTCATATTGCACTTTAACCTTTGCATCATTAAATAAACACTCGGCACTACAAATAAAGGATCCACGATACCTAGAGTCATCCCAGCAATAATAACAGTTCCTATTGATCCCATTGCATACGCACCTGGCCCAGCTTCCCACAATAATGGCAACGAGCCTAATATTATTGTCAGTGACGTCATCAATATTGGACGTATGCGAGTTTTAGACGCTTTAAGTATGGCTGCTTTGGGCGATAAACCTTGATTTTGTAACTCATTTGCGAATTCAGTGATTAAAATACCATGTTTACAAATAAGACCAATTAAAGTAACGAGTCCTATCTGCGAATACACATTCAGAGTAAAATCACTAAAATACAACGCCCATAGGGCAACAGATAAGGAAATCGGAAGCGATAACATAACCACTAAAGCATCTATCACACTTTCAAATTGCGCACTCAGTACCATATAAATAAAAATTAGTGCTGCAATAAACACAAAAAGCATTTGCTGATTAGCATCAAGGTACTGTTTCGCTTCATCAACATAATTATAGTTAACCTTCTCCGGAAGAATATCTGGCAGCATCTTGTCTAAGGCGTCTATGCCTTCTCCCATACTAACGCCATCTGCCAATCGAATAAATAACGATGCGGATGTCGCTCTATCGTATTGTTCCAATAAGCGAGGTCCTACTTCATTTTCAATACTTATTAGTGCAGACATTGGCACTAATTTCCCTTTCTTATTCGTAATCATCATCTTTTTCAATGACTCAGGCGTCAATATAAAGATTGGCTCTAACTGCGCATACAAGGAATAATTCGTACCTTGGTAGCTCATATCATTCTCGAAGCTTATTCCACTCATTGTTAACTTAAGGAGCTGCTGTATATTTTTCAACGGAACATCGTATTGCGAAGCAAGTACTCGATTAATATGGATCTTAAATTGGTTTTTATCGAATTCAAGATCAGTTCGCGCATTCGAAAATAGAGGTGATTGTTGAATTTTATATGTAACTTCAGCTAGCTCTTGAGCGAGTTTTTGCTCACCATCACGACTGATGACATTAAGATTAATGCCGCCAACATTGCCATTTCCACCATTGTCAATATCTATAGCGGGAATAACACCTGTATAAATATGGTTTCCACCTTTATTTAATCGTTTATTGATCATCTGACTAATTTTCTGTGCAGAAACTGATCGCTCTTCCCACGGTTTTAAGGTAATAAAGCCGTCGATAGAGTCATTACTAGATAAAAGAGCAACATGTTCAATATAAGGAATATGCTTAAGTTGTGTATTCATGTTTTCTATCATTTTCTGCTGAACGATATCATCTCCATCTCCATCTATAGATTGGTATAACCAAATTTGTCCAGAGTCTTCATCTGGTAGCATTTGCGACGGAGTATATGTAAAAGGCAAAAAACTACTGGCAAAAATAATAACCATAACTAGTAACGTTGTTTTACGCCAATCAATAGTGGCAGACAAAACATGATGGTAAGCCTGAGCAAGTCGATCTAACTGAACATTGACCCACGTTTCAAAACGACCAGGCGGCTTATGGTTCATCATTTTACTACACATCATGGGTGATAATGTCAGTGCAACAATACCAGAAATAATCACAGTACCTGCTAATGTAAAGGCAAACTGCTGGAATAATTGCCCCGTAACTCCATCAACTAAACCTACAGGAATATATACTGCAGCCAAGGTTAAAGTTGTAGCAATAATGGCAAAACCAATTTGGCGACAAGCAATAGAAGTTGCTTTAAATACAGAGTCATGAAAACGTAGCTGACGATGAACATTTTCAACAACAACAATAGCGTCATCGACCACTAGCCCTACCGCTAACACCATCGCTAGTAGTGTTAAGGAATTTATACTAAATCCTAAAAATTTAATGATAATAAATGAGCACGATAAACAGACTGGAATCGTCACAATAGGAATAAGCGTAATACGCATATTGCCAAGGAATAACCATATTACTCCCGCAACTAATACCACAGCTAAGACAATTGCGATGTATACACCCTTTAACGCAGTTGTAATAAAAGTTGATTTATCAAGCAATACTTCCGCTTTCATCCCCCCCGGTAAAGTTATTGAATTTAACAACTCATGAACTTGTTGAGAAAGTACGAGTGGATTAGCTGTTGTTGTATATTGAGGATTCAATATAAACAACATGCCATTTTTCTTCGAGAAATCAACCTGTGGCTTAACTTCTTGTTCACTACTTGGTATACCAATAGTTATATCAGCTACTTGACTTAATCTAATTGGCTGTTGCTTATAGGTCGCAATAATGGTGTTTTTTATGTCATCAAGATTTGAGATAGCACTAGTTGAGACTAGCTGGTATTGACTCTTTGTTCCTGAGGTTTTACCACTGATAGCTTTAATCGCGTTTACGTCAGAAATTTTATGAATCACACCATTTATCGATAGATTAAAGCTATAAACTTTATTAGGGTTTATATTAATCAACACTGTTTGACTAGCGCTTGGTTCAACACTTACCGCTCCAGCTGCAGGTAACTGCTCTAACTGCGGTAATAAGGTATCAATACTATATTGACGAAATTCGTATTCCGCTTGATGAGTACCTGGTGTTAAGCTTATCAACATTGTAGGCATACTATGATCGTCAGATTTAGTTACTTTTGGTGAAATATCATCAGGCAGCTGATTTTCAATATTACCTATATCGTTATGGAGTTCGCTAATTAAAATATCAATCTCACTTTCATTAATACTAGGTGCCAAATCTATAATAATATCGCCTTTACCTTGTCGAGCTGTAGCCGACATATGACTTATTCCTTCTGTACCCACAATTGCATTTTGAATAGGAATTAAGACTTCGGTCATCATATTTTGTGCTGTTAGCGCACTGTCATTAACGCTCACTTGAATTTTAGATTGATTAATTTGTGGGGTATATCGCCAAGATAATTTTTGGAAAAGAACCAAACCAATGAAAACGGGTAGTAACCAAAGTACTGTGCATAATACCGGGCGACGTAAACATAACTCCGTTAATCTCATTTTTTACCTTCCAAATTATGCTGTGATGATTTGAATGGTAAAAGCTTCCCTTCTTTTTCTGAATTTTTCTGTGATGGAGCTGATATTACTTCTACTTTTTGACCTGTACGTAGGTAATTTTGTCCATTAATGACAAGCTCTTCTCCAATAGATAGACCAGACAGAACCTGTACATAGCCATCATAATATTGCCCTACTTTGATATCACGTAGACGAGCTTTGTTGTTAACTACAATAAATACCTGCGCACCTTGAATATTCCTAATGAGTGATGATGTTGGAACAGTTACTTGCCCAAGTAATTGTCGTGTTTGCTGAACAACTTTTACATTTTGTCCAGGGGAAAATTGTTTCGCATCCGATAACTGCGCTTTTAAGGAAACCAAACCAAGCTCAATATTAGGGGACACATAACTCACAAAGCCTTGAGTATGTTCTAAAGACGAAAGGGCTGAATAGACAGTAACTTTTTGATCTAAATAATAGTCTGCTTTTTGTAAAGCAGGTAATTGATATTCAATATTAAGTTGTTCCGGATTATATAATGTTGCAAGTATATCTCCGACTTTAACAATATCACCGACATGATATTCAGTTTGGCTTATTACTCCGTCAAATGGCGATCTAATTGTTAACTCAGTGAGATTAGATTTACTTTGCTCTAACTGGGCTAAAGCCTGTTTGTAATCACTTTCGCTGTCATCATATTTACTTTGGGATATAATACCATTTTTTACTAATTCTTTTTTACGAAGCCATGTTTGCTTTTTAGCATCAAGCTGAGCTTGATCTCTTGCAACTTTAGCTTTTTCCTCGCTTGAATCAAACTGCACTAATACTTGATCTTTCTTAACAATCTGCCCTGCCTGAAAGTAAATAGCCGAGATTTGACTGGTCTCCAATGCTTTTAGTACAACTGAATTATGGCTTTTGACTCTACCATAGCCACTCACCTTGTGAGTCAATGTACGAGCCGTCACTTTTTGAGTTATGACTTGGGCAAGCTTTGATGAATAATACTTTTGAGAATGAGATGTAGGATGATTTTCTTGATTACATCCTAAAAGGATAAGATTTATAATAACTAGAGTTATTACCGTTATAGATTTCTGTTTCATCATAATTAACTTATCTGGATAATTAAGCAATATAAGTTATATACTTATATGTCTTACCAGCACCTCTTAAAAATATCTTTAATAAATTTTATCTTAACAAGGAAGTCTAAAAGGATAAGTCACCACAATGTATATTTTTATATAAAAGCTACCAAAGTACTCACTTAACTGTGATTGTACTATGATCTATTAAATAAGCACTTGAAAAATATTAGATTATCTTTACATGTAACCCCTATGAATTAATCTTTATTTTTCGAACATATATTT
>NZ_PYOM01000038.1 GCF_003026365.1 Photobacterium angustum
AAGTTCGAGAGCACAAGCAGAAAATGCAACGGAGAATTGGCTAATGGCAAAGGTACAAATTCATCATTATCCGAAAGCACTTAACGAACCAATGCAAGCTAAAGACAAAATGTTTCGTTTCACTCCTTCGGATTCATATTGGAGCCTTACTGAAAAAAGTGCTCACCAAAATATCGACATCTCTTTCGTGCATAATGCTGATTTATCTAACACCATTAAATTTGAATTGTTGGATTGTCTGGCCATTCGTGCAACATCACACGGAGCTGCGACTTTCGCTCTCAGCAAAAATGCTCTGAAATCGTTCCTGTTTGTGTTGCAGGGTGAAAACTTTTCTGACTATGAAAGCGCATTTAACAGTTTGTCACGGAGTAATAAAGAGCAGCTATCGGGCCTAATTAAAAACTATCACAAGCACCGTAAGCAGTTTAAAAACACTGCTCTTTCAGAGTTTTACAGAAAAGTTATATATAAATTCAGGCCTTTAAAACGCGACAATAAAGCAATTTTAGATCCTGTCAAAGGGGCGCTCACCAAGCTGGAGTTCGAAAGCTATTTTGAAGGCTTGCGCCAATTGCACAACAAAGTACGACAGATGTGTAAATCAATACATGGAGATGACTGTGCCGTTAACGGGTCTTTTTACGGTGGAGGAAGGCCTCAGCGTTTTGGACAACGCAATGTCATATCTGGCGGTGTCGGAATGGTCCTCTTAACGAGTGTACTTCGTCGTCCTGTGCAGCTTGAAATGATTAAAACGTGTGATTTCAGAATGGCGAACGGTGACTACTTTGGTGAAAAAGTCACTGACTACACTGTTGCAGATTATGATGAATTGAAGTTAAAAACCTATCGAGCCAAGGATGGTACCGATGCACGTACCGAGCTGGATAAAGATGTTCATTTAATTAACGCCGATATATCTGAAACCCTAATTCGTTATATGACGATGAACTTCAAAATATTTATAAACAGTATGTCAGAACATGGCGTGGAGCTAAGCAAATCTAAGAAAAAGGAGTTATTTACACGGTTTCCATTGTTTCCGTCAGTTAACTTACTGAAGGGGCTAGATTTAAATCGCTTACCCTTAAGTGAAGAATTGCTTTTTTCTCAACTTTCAAAATATACTGTTTGGGGCCATTTAGCATCCCTTATAAGCGATATGGCACATGCTGAAAAACATGAAGTTTCGCCATATTTCAAATCAGAGCGGTTTGATAACCCGCAAGAGATGACTGTCGGTAACAATCGCTTTCGTCACACCGTTCAGACCAATTTGGCTGTCGAAGGAGTTCCTAAAGGACTAATGGCCGCGATGGCTGGTATCACGGATATTGCCGCTCAACGTTACGTTTCTCTGGCACCACAAGCAAGAGAGCAAATAAACAAAGCCTTCTCCAACAATGAAATCCTTAATCGTTTTGGACAATTAACGATTCAAGAGGTTGTCCAAGATGAGGACTTTATTGCTTTTAATGAATTTGGTGATGAGTTCGGGGTCATGGAGGATAAGATGCGGTGCGAAGGTTGTAAGTCCAAATTACCAGTGCCTTTAGGGTGTTACCCTTGCCGGAACTTTAGACCACTTGCTGACGCAGACCACCAATCTCAATTAGATAAAGCCAATCTAAAATACAGTGCCAATAAAAAAGCAGGCGCAAGCGATAGAGCGCTTCAAAAACTCATTGAGGTTATTGCTTATATCCAAGTGACCATCAAAAAATGCGCTGAACTAAAGGAGCTTTCACATGGTAAATAAATATTTAACCGCAATGAATAAAGCTTACAGTGAGGCGAATTGGGATGAGCGTTTATCCAATAAGAATGGTACACCTTTAACTGATGGCGTGGACGACATACTAAATTTTATCACTGAAACTGGTAAGACGAAGGCATTTGTCATTTTCAGTGAAATTAAGTATGGCAAAGCTAGGATATATGAATCGTCATTTGAAAAGGAATTCGCATTATCTGAAAATAATAAAAGAGTCATTGCCTTATTTACTAATGATGTTTGTATCAACTTAGGGGCTAGGAATAGAGACAATTACTTTAAGCATGCTCGTGTGTTTTTGGACGCTATCGGGTGTGATTTTCACGATATCACGCAATCAAAGTTCGATAAGTATCATGCTGGAGTATCAATTGATTCGCAAAAAAAACTTAATCAGTTTATCAACTACCTTGTAAATAATGGGTTTTGCATGAATTTGGCAGTTAATAAAGCCAAAGGTAAAGCGGTGCGCGATGCTGATGAAAGAGCTAAAAAGAAACTCCCAGCCGATATATCTTTAAAAATACTGAGTGCTCATTTTGCCAAAGCTTTCCCGGAAGATGAGAAAGAATGGGACACAGATATCAACACTAACCAAGATGAGCGTATCTTGCTGGCGATGTTTGCGATAGCAATGTCTGCGCCTAAGCGTGCTGCTGCCGAAATACCGACAATGATGAGGCAAAATGTTCAAATTACAGAACACAAAGGCAAGAATCAGCACGCATTATTTTGGCATGGCAGTAAGGGGTATGATGATAACCTTAAGCATGTCCTTGAGCAGATGGCACCATACGTACAAAGGGCATTAGATTTCTTTGAACTGTATACTCAACCTTATCGAATTTTGGCCAGATTTTGGCAAGACCAATCATTAACCATCGATGAGTTATTTAACAATCCTACTGAATCGCAAAAGGCGCGCATTGCGGCGTCAGGCTTGAACCAAAATAAACCGATATCCATTATCCAATTAGCGTATTTAATAGGGCTAATAGGGAAAAATATCCCAATACACTCTGGTCCCTACACCAAAACTGAATTTCGTCGCGCCACCGAAATTGATTTGGACACACAAATTAACATAAGAACGAATAATACTTCACAATACGTATTGGATTTATTAGGACGTCGGTCGTCTTTAGGCATAGATTGTTACATTTGCACAAAAGGAGGCATGCCACTCCCTTTTCAGGGCAATGTGAGAACATTCCAGCAGCATATATATAAGTCTTTAATAGCATTTTTCCCATCTTTTCCAATATCAACTAATGCTACGAACAAGGTACCTTTAGAAAGTGCGGTTTGGGTTTTACCTCGTACTTGGGGTTTTTATGGTCAAAGAAAGAGCAGCGTTATTCTTTTAAATGGTTCAGAGATTTCAACTCAATTTACTGAGCTTTTAAGGCGTTTTTGGGAGGATCACTCTTACCCTAAAGAATTAAGGATTACTCCCAATCAATTACGGCATTACCTTAATGATTACGGTAATCGCAACGGCATTTCTGACCCTATTATGAACGCATTTAGTGGTCGAGCGGATACGCGTCATATTGAATGGTATCTGCATGAGAGTGACCAAGATACCTTAGCGCGAATGCCAAACAAAAAATCCTACGAAGAGCAGGCTGAAAGTAATATTAATGTCTCTTCAATGAAGGAATATTCGGAGATGAAGGGCAAAGGTGGTGTAGCGACGGAGACTACCACGGGTTTTTGTATCCAGAATCTTATGTATGAACCGTGTGAATACCTAAATGACTTTATTGGCCAATGCATCTTCTGTGAACAGTCTTGCCATATAGCGCATGATAAAGAGTCGATAGATTTCTTGAAAAAAGACTGCGAAGTACAAACAAAACGACTGGAGCAATTTAGAAAAGCAAAAGCTCCTAATGAACACGCAAAAAATTGGTATAAAGTTCATAGCAAAAATACCTTTGTTCTAAATGAACTAATTAGTGTTATGGAAGATGAAACTATTCCAAAAGGCTCGGTTATTCGAGTCATTATCCGCAAACAAGAAATTCGTATTGCTGATTTGAAGACTCAAAAAATTTCGATTAGAAAATTACAACTGGCGAACATGGAAGAAGATATTAAAGCGGGTACTGAAGCATTAACGGTAGATCCTAACTGCGATGTCG
>NZ_PYOM01000039.1 GCF_003026365.1 Photobacterium angustum
TGTTAAGCAAGATGTGAAAGCCCGGGGCTCAACCTCGGAACAGCATTTTGAACTGGCAGACTAGAGTACTGTAGAGGGGGGTAGAATTTCAGGTGTAGCGGTGAAATGCGTAGAGATCTGAAGGAATACCGGTGGCGAAGGCGGCCCCCTGGACAGATACTGACACTCAGATGCGAAAGCGTGGGGAGCAAACAGGATTAGATACCCTGGTAGTCCACGCCGTAAACGATGTCTACTTGGAGGTTGTGGCCTTGAGCCGTGGCTTTCGGAGCTAACGCGTTAAGTAGACCGCCTGGGGAGTACGGTCGCAAGATTAAAACTCAAATGAATTGACGGGGGCCCGCACAAGCGGTGGAGCATGTGGTTTAATTCGATGCAACGCGAAGAACCTTACCTACTCTTGACATCCAGAGAACTTTCCAGAGATGGATTGGTGCCTTCGGGAACTCTGAGACAGGTGCTGCATGGCTGTCGTCAGCTCGTGTTGTGAAATGTTGGGTTAAGTCCCGCAACGAGCGCAACCCTTATCCTTGTTTGCCAGCACATAATGGTGGGAACTCCAGGGAGACTGCCGGTGATAAACCGGAGGAAGGTGGGGACGACGTCAAGTCATCATGGCCCTTACGAGTAGGGCTACACACGTGCTACAATGGCGTATACAGAGGGCTGCCAACCAGCGATGGTGAGCGAATCCCAGAAAGTACGTCGTAGTCCGGATTGGAGTCTGCAACTCGACTCCATGAAGTCGGAATCGCTAGTAATCGTGAATCAGAATGTCACGGTGAATACGTTCCCGGGCCTTGTACACACCGCCCGTCACACCATGGGAGTGGGCTGCACCAGAAGTAGATAGCTTAACCTTCGGGAGGGCGTTTACCACGGTGTGGTTCATGACTGGGGTGAAGTCGTAACAAGGTAGCCCTAGGGGAACCTGGGGCTGGATCACCTCCTTACCTAAAGACTTGCTGTTTAATGCAGTGTCCACACAGATTGCTTGGTTAAAATGTAGAACGTAAAAAGACTTGGGTCTGTAGCTCAGGTGGTTAGAGCGCACCCCTGATAAGGGTGAGGTCGGTGGTTCAAGTCCACTCAGACCCACCACTTTCTCTCCCAGAGAAGGTGGTGGTTTAGTCTTTTATATCGTTGGGGTTATAGCTCAGCTGGGAGAGCGCCTGCCTTGCACGCAGGAGGTCTGCGGTTCGATCCCGCATAGCTCCACCACTCTTTAAACACATTTGAATAAAGTGTCTTTAAAAAGTGGTTATCTAACGATAATTACATGTTCTTTAACAATCTGGAAAGCTGACTAGTAAATTCAATCGATAGATTGATTTTAAAAAATGTTTTTATCTTTAGATAAAAACGAGTTCTCAAACAATACACATTCAAGTGTCTTGTATCGAGTCCGGCGAAAAACCAACGTTTAATACTTTCTTGATCGAAGTGTTAAACACAAACCTTGGTTGTTTGAACATACGAAACCTCTTGGGGTTGTATGGTTAAGTGACTAAGCGTACACGGTGGATGCCTTGGCAGTCAGAGGCGATGAAGGACGTATTAACTTGCGATAAGCCCAGAGAAGGTAGTAAAAACCGGTGACTCTGGGATTTCCGAATGGGGAAACCCACGTGCATAAGCACGTATCGTGTTGTGAATACATAGCAGCACGAGGCGAACCGGGGGAACTGAAACATCTAAGTACCCCGAGGAAGAGAAATCAACCGAGATTCCGGTAGTAGCGGCGAGCGAAACCGGATTAGCCCTTAAGCTAGTTTTGCGTTAGGTGAAAGTTCTGGAAAGTTCTGCGATACAGGGTGATAGCCCCGTAACCGACAACGCATTATCAGTGAAAACGAGTAGGACGGGACACGTGATATCCTGTTTGAATATGGGGGGACCATCCTCCAAGGCTAAATACTCCTGACTGACCGATAGTGAACCAGTACCGTGAGGGAAAGGCGAAAAGAACCCCTGTGAGGGGAGTGAAATAGAACCTGAAACCGTGTACGTACAAGCAGTAGGAGCCTACTTGTTAGGTGACTGCGTACCTTTTGTATAATGGGTCAGCGACTTAATTTTAGTAGCAAGGTTAACCGTTTAGGGGAGCCGTAGGGAAACCGAGTCTTAACTGGGCGAAATAGTTGCTAGGATTAGACCCGAAACCGAGTGATCTAGCCATGGGCAGGTTGAAGGTGAGGTAACACTTACTGGAGGACCGAACCGACTAATGTTGAAAAATTAGCGGATGACTTGTGGCTAGGGGTGAAAGGCCAATCAAACTCGGAGATAGCTGGTTCTCCCCGAAAGCTATTTAGGTAGCGCCTCGGACGAATACTACTGGGGGTAGAGCACTGTTAAGGCTAGGGGGTCATCCCGACTTACCAACCCTTT
>NZ_PYOM01000004.1 GCF_003026365.1 Photobacterium angustum
AACAATACCTTGAAACAATGAGTCATTTATCTGATGCCCAGAAAAAACAAGTCAACGACTTTGCTAAAGAGTTCTTAAGTAAACATACGGTGAGAGTACTTCGCTAATCTTGTATAGCCCTTACATTTATTGCCTTAAACGCTCCCTCTAATGGGAGCGTTTTTTATCGGTGAAAAAAATATGTAAACGGTTACTTGAATATGTATCTAAGATTTATCTAGAAAATTTAAGCCTTCAGGCCAATTATTGCCCAGCTGGTTATAGGTGTATTCTCAGCGAGGTTAAAAACCTCAAACTCGGCGTTTTTTATGGAAGAGAGTAATAAAACATCCAGAATTTAAACAAAATATTTTAGTTAACTTTGATTAGAACATCTCATCCAAAATCCTGTTAATACGATATGAATGAGCATTTACTCTGACTAATAATGGGGCACTTCTAGTTTATGAAGTGCCAGCGGGTGACGTGCCTGCAGATGAATTGTGATCACTAAGCGATTCTGTCAGACCTTAACTATCAAGCGACTATTTCGTTCATTTAGTTGCTCACAAAATTAAACAGCCTTGTAAACACTTTGTATTAAGATTAACTTTGATACTTTAATTAAGAAAAAGCAGCAATTACTCGCTCTCTATATTGCCCTAACTTGATACGTTCAGATTCTTGATAAATCATTTCGCTACTACTGTTAGAGCTATTTGACACTTCGTCTGCCCAATCAATTAAAAGTGAAGAAAAGCCACTATCTGTAGTCGTACTACTTTCAGTTGCTTTTACTTTCGTGTTACTAATGATGTCTTCGACAGGCAGCTCAACATCGATATACAAACAAGACTCTGGTATATCTTGCTCTATACGTTCAGCAAATTCGACCAAGTTACTTTCAGCAAATGTATAAAGCCATGCATCTTGATTAACGCTATTAGTTACACGCAAAATACGCCCCAAGACCTGTCTAAAATATAACTCAGTTTTAACTGCACTTAAGTGACAACAAACTTGAAGTCTTGGTATATCAGTACCTTCACTAATCATTCCCACGCTGACTATCCATTGTGTTTTATCATTTCTAAAACGTTGAATTTCTTCCATTGGAGATTGATGATGATAAGTAACGATAGAAACAGTTTGCTTAAGTTCAACATCTAACAACTTTTGTATCCATTTAGCGTGTGATACTGAAGTTGCAATAATCAGCCCTGCTGCATTCGGTGTTCTTTTTCTAATCTCGCAGAGCTTTATACAAGCCGACTTTAATATATAGATAACAGCAGCCTGATTATGGATAATCGATTGATATGAAGCTTTTGTATGTTGAAGTAAGTCAGCAATTGATGAAAATGAGTGACTAGATTCATCTTTAATCGATAAACCTTCATTATCAACCAATACAATCTTAGGCCGACGACAGACATTATCTTTAACAGCTTGATTTAACGTGTATTGATAATCACAGACAAGCATTCCTTCAGGATCAGAATATTCCGCCATTGCTATGGGTAAACGATCAGAGCGCCAAGGCGTACCTGATAGCGCTAATGTATATTTAGCTAGTCGCTGTACTTTACATACGACTTGCTCTCCCCATGAATTACTTTTCCCATCCTCATCAAACGAACAATGATGGATTTCATCAAACACGACAAAAATTCGATATTTCTTTAACGTTTCCCAAAAGGAATCATCAAGATATTTGATGCTTTGGTATGTGTATGATGCTCCTAAAGTTCCTAACCTGCCACTAAACGTGCATGATAAATAAGATGAAAATGTCGCTTTAATTCCCTCAGCGACTGCAGAAGAAGGCGAAAAACAGAGTACTAAGTCTATTTCATCATTATCCAATAATGATTTGGCGACATCTGCAGCCATAATGGTCTTTCCAGCACCTGGAGTCGCTTGGCAAAAGAAGTGTGAATGTCCATTTATATATTTATCTAACGCTTTATTAGCACATTCCGACTGCCACAACCTCAGCATAGGGACACCTTACTATTTTTTACCTGCAAACGATTTGTTAACGCATTTACTTTGCCCAAAAGTTTAGCGGAGCGTTCTTTAGCAGCATCAAAAAGCGGAGTCAATATTTCCTCATCATTGGGGAAACGATTAAGTAATGATTGGTATTCTTCTACTTCGCCCAGTGTAATTGCGAGCTCAGCCTCGTACTCCTTTTTCTCTTGAACTAGGATTTCAATAATGTTGCCAACACAACTTGTTGATCTTACTTTTTCATCACGTTTTGGCGCAAAAGATTGAGCTCTAAATTTATCTGTTATTGAGTAACGTTTATCTCTTCTTTTTCCTAAAGATGTTAGCCATCCATTTTTTTCAAACGATAGAATTTGTCTATACACATATTGTCTCGCATCTTCTTTATCAGTAAACGACACATCCAGACTAAATAGTGCATCTCTAAGCTCTATCACCGAAAAATCATCCATCTTATTTTCAATCAATAGGTTAAACATATGAGCATTTATTTTGATGATTGTATTCATGTGTAAATTTAGACCAATAAAAACTTAGGATTGCTAAGTATACAAAAATCGGTAAAACTTAGACAATCTAAGTTATCTATAGGTCTTAAAGAAATGTCTAAGTGGAATACAACAACCCCATTCCTGCGAGGCTCAAAGCAGCGCGTAAAAAAGCAAAAATCACCCAAAAGGATTTAGGGGTGAAGATTGGTATGGAAGAAAGCTCAGCAAGTGGCCGAATGAATCATTATGAAAAAGGGCGTCATGTGCCAGATATTGGTACTTTGAAGCGAATGGCTGAAGAACTAGGTGTTCCGCTGCAATATTTCTTCTGTGAGAATGAATTAAGTGCGGAGCTTGTGTGTGCTATTGAAAAACTAAGCGATGAAGATAAAGCTTCGTTACTTGAAAGTTTGCTTTCCTCTAATTAAAGAAATCTTTTATCTTCTCTAAAACGATGTAATTAACAATCTGTTTCAAAGTACGATATTCAACACTTAGTAAATTAATCGCGACACATTCCCTTGGTAATTACGATACGACAGAATCGCTCGGTGATCACAGAAGCTAGCCATCAAAGCTGTCATAAAGGGAGCGCTTAAATGTTCATGGACAGAAATTGGTTAGGTAATTTACCCTATTTCGGCTAGTAGATATTAGAAAAAAGTATCGATAACTTCTCCATGAAGTGCCTTTTAGGGTACAAAAAGACCGCCATTGTGGGCTGTCATTTAACAATACCTCTAAACATCTAAATAGATTATTTGTAGTAGTACATTAAATTTGGTCACTACATATTTCTTTGATGTTTCTAAGATATCTTTAATAAGTTACGATTCTTGTTAGCTATTCATTTACTTAATTAATAGGGCATTGTTACCATTAAACAATTAATACTAATAACCACAGCAGTTATTCCCACTTTCTGTATTGCTGATAGTTACCAAGGGAACACTACAATTCAATCTTTCAGCAAAGCAAAGAAACACATGCAGAGAGATATTTATACCAACAAAGATGACATGGAAACCCTTTATTGCGGCGCCTCTTTTAATAAAGATAAGTACATAGAATTACCCAAAGGGTTTACAACAGAAGTACACAAGAAACGAACTAAACGCTGGGAAGCAGAACATATCATTCCAGCCGAGAACTTTGGCCGTGCTTTTAGCGAATGGCGTGAAGGTAATATAGTTTGTGTTAATAGGAAAGGAAAAGAATTTAAAGGCCGTAAATGTGCAGAAAAAGCGAATAAAGAATATCGCTTGATGCAATCCGATCTATACAACTTGTATCCAGCCGTTGGTGCCGTAAATGCAACACGACAAAATTATAACTTTGGGATGATAGCTAACTCTTTAAATAACAGTTATCGCACATTTGGTAGCTGTGAAATGATCATAGATTCCAAAAGCAAGAAGGCACAGCCACCTGAACGTTCGCGAGGAATAGTTGCACGTACTTATATGTACTTTGAAGCTGTATATCCAAAATACAAAATGAGCCGCCAACAGCGCCAATTAATGGAAGCGTGGGATAAACAATACCCTGTTACTAAATGGGAATGTGAGCGCTCAGAAAAGATTGAAAAAACACAGAGAAATAAGAACCCTATATTACTAAGTCGTTGTAACTGATGCTGTTGAAAAACATTTGCGTATAAAAGCAAATTGCATTCAATTCAAAACACCCCTAAAATAACTGTACATATATACAGTATTTTTAAACATGATTACACTTAACACTTACGTACAGGCGGGGATCACCGGCTTTGAAAACCCCACTATTCGCTTTCGGAAAAAATCGCTAAACCTACAAACCATGTTTGTACACAGCCATTCATCTATGCGGATAATGAGCGCCGACAACACCTACAAAAAGCTAGGGATCGCCAAAGGCGATTGGCTACTCATAGACAGTGCCTTACAGCCCCTAAACAGCGACCTTGTTGTATTTGAGCAACACGGTGACAACCATATCGCACGTTGGAGCCTGCTATGCCAACACATTGCCGCATCAGGTAAAGAGTGGGACGACTTACACGTAATAGGCGTGGTCACCCTCTCTATCCATCACTTCAGGCAACCGCCGTTATTACCATGGCACCATGACTTAACCGAACTCGACCTACACCAACTTGTGATCACCCAAGAGCACTCCACCATCTTGTGCCGTGCGGCTGGGCTTTCCATGCTGCCGTACATTTGGGACCACGACATACTGGTATTAGAGCGCCACCTCAACCCTGAGAACGAAGACGTTATCGTACTTTCGTTAAACAACGATCTTGTCGTAAAGCGCGTAAACCTACACAGCAGAACCTTGTATTCAGATAACCCCAGCTTTCAGCCACACCCAATAAACCAAAACGACTACACCCGCTTACATGGCGTGGTGCGTTACAGCCTACGATTACACCGCCCTGTTACCTTATGATTTGCTTACTTGATGGCACCCGTTTTTACGCCGAATCTTGCATTACCTACAAGCCAGCCCTGAGAAATACCCCGTTGCTGGTAACAGCAGGTCAAGGGATCTCCATTGCCGCTAACCGTGCTTGCACTAACATCGGCATTTCAAAATTCACCCCAATATGGGAAGAAATAGACCGCCTACGGGTACACAAAGGCATTGTATATAAAGCCAACTTCAACACCTTTTCTCACCATTCAGATCGCTTTATGACCGCCCTTGAAAAGCACATACAAGGTGCCCGTTCGATGCGCTACAGCGTAGATGAAGTGTTTTATGATGTGAGCCACCTGTACCAAATCAACGTCGATCTGAATGAACACGTACAAGCCTTACGTAAAGCCATTTACAAAGAAACCGGTGTACCGACAGGCGCTGGTGTAGGTAAAACCCTGACCTTGGCCAAAGTTGCCTCGTGGGCAGCGAAGAACTGCCAACCTTACCAGGGACAATGTGTATTAATAAGCGAGAAAGAAACCGATGCGGTTTTAAAACAAATGCCCGTAGGTAAACTTTGGAACATAGGCAGACAACTGAATAAACACCTAACACAAGAAGGCATTTTAACCGCCTACCAACTAAAGCAGTGCGACACAAAAACCTATCACAAACGCTATTCCATCAACGTCGCTAACGTGATTTCAGAGCTTAATGGAATCGCCTGTTTAGATATTTCCGTTGAGCGAGAAAAGAAAAAACAGATATGGTCTACCGCTTCTTATCGTGATCGCCTACACCACCGAGACGACCTTTTTGCCGAATTGGCTCACCACTGCGCCGAAGTGATGCGCAAAATACGTGACCAAAAAAGCGAGATGAAAACCCTTTCGGTATTTGTCAGCACCTCAAAATACGACCGTTGCCCGCCGTTTTATCGCCGTGGTGAACTGACACTCGAAAACGGCCTAACCGATACCAGTTTTGCCCTGCAACAATTGCGCACCTTATTCGATGATTTGATCCCCGACAACCTTGCCAAGCAACCGATATACAAAGTGGGCGTGGGTGCCCCAAGCCTGATTGATGCCGAAGTAAAACAGTTCGAATTATTTAACCGCTTTGATAACAAAGACACCTTAAACAACGCCCTCGACCAATTAAGCGATCGCTTTGGTAAAGGCGTGATCGGTTTTGCATGTCAGCAACGCAGCTACCACGAACGGCAGGGAGAAATAGAAATGTTAGAGCTAGAGAACTACTACACCGACATTAAAGACATTGTGGTAGTAAAGTGTGTTTAAAGACACTTTTGGACAAAAGCGAGTTACGCACTTTGCTCTATTTTGGCTGGTAAGTATTAGGAAAAGTAGGGATAACGCCCTGTTAAGGGGTGAGCAACGCAATACCGAAGTTGCCGCATACCACCTTAACCACTAAAACCAACGCATAGTGAAAATGCCTCGCGTTGCGAATCCCTCTTAAACAGATTGTTATACGTTTTGGTAAATGTCGTGCAGGCACTCTGATTCAGTGTCATTTATCAGTGAGTCTCCGATGGTCAACTGGATATTCATCGAGCTATCGTCGCTACTAGCTATTGGTCTGACACCATCAAGCACACAAAGCATACCGAAAACCGACTCTTTGACAGCATCCTCGATAAGACCCTGAACCAACGCCTGCTCACTTGGGGGCAATGACTTAAACCAATTCGATTGTTCGAGTAAACGCTTATCGGGAGATCTACCAGGTGGTTCCGATAAGTTTTCAATCGTATTTTCTACCGAAGAAGGCTCAACAACTTCTTTAATGGCTTTTACAAATTCAACTTTATCCATAATTCCTCAGAAACGTATAACGCCGCCATATGGGGCATTGTTAGGCATAATTCTCCTGGATCATGATTGCCAGCGATTGGCTACCAGGCTCTTCGCCCCACTCTTTAAGTAGAAAATCGTTACATAAATCCCAGTCGCTTTGAACAGTGGAAACTGAAAACTCTTGATCTTGGTAAGTAGCATTGCCATTAAACTTAGAAATAATTTTACTAATGAGATTTAGAGCTTTCTGTTGATCTGAACTGGGACGAACTGCGAACGGGTAGGCAAGAGAAATAAGGTTAAAGTTTTCCTGAGCGTCTACTTCTTTGCCATTGAATTTGAGCTTAACGTGAAGCAAAGATTCCGACTGCCAATTTTCGGAACTAGCAGCGGCAAAATCATATACATCGTAGTGAAGCTTCGCTCCTAGCTCACGAAACAAACGATTGCCTTTGCCTGCTCCCATTGGTTCAGGCAACGCAATATTTATTTCTTTTTCTTCGTGAAGTTCTCCCCACATAGAGCACTTTCTCCGATACCTAACAGTATATTAATAAGCATTCTTACTTTCGCGCAAAAATACACGCATAAACAACCTTTATCATACTAGATATAATCTATATATATCATGAGGTTGATAACAATTTTTCACGCCTGACGCTCAATAATAGGATGTGATAAGTAAGAAATGTATTTAATCAGTCTTATTAAATACAAACTGAAATGTTAAATGATAAAATTTTCAATTGGTTATGATTCCACTTCTGTTTTTAACAAGAAATATTTCTTATTAAAAACAGAACTAAAGCGATAAAATCACCACGTTTCATTATAACTGTTGATATACACAGTAAATAAAACTAATCAAAAATCACGTTAATAAGAAGTGAGTGAGTATTTGATCTAACTCGTTTTGGGGCATAACTGAGTCAGCGCAGATCTCGCTGACTCGAAGATGGACAATAATGAGTTAAGCTTTTCGCTGTATTTAGCTACTTTAGATAAAAATATATATTGTGACCTACGCGCGTTTGAGAATTTTATCGAATGGTAATGCAAAAAGAAAGCAAGGCTATATGCCTTGCCTCTTTAAGCACATATACCAACCATACTGCCAGTATTTCCGCTTACTCAAGCACCAGCTTAATTGCTAATCTGTGAATATTGTCATCGTCAAGATCACATACTGAGGTTTTGTTGGTCACCAACTCTCGATCGAATGCGATATCATTAACGGAGTGTTTAGGCTTCTCCATCGTCTCAGCATTGCCCTGCAGCCCTAAAGAACCACAGGCTTAACTCTTTAAGTACGACTCGTTTCCAAGATTCTCAATTCTTCCTGAAGCCCTTGTCTAATCGACTTGCTTATCTTTTCAAAAGCTTCTAATTTAGCTATTCTATTGCTTAAATTCTGAACTCTTTGTTCTGTTTTATCTGGTGCAATTTCATCTAAAAATCTAGCTATAAACTGGTATTCATTTGAATCCACAGCCCCTGATACATGTTGTAGCCAATCTTTTGTATTATCATTTTTTGCGTGCTCGACAGCTTGTTCAAATATAAAAGTGATTAAAGTTCTTGCTGCTGAATCGAGGTGTTTAGCTAGCTCAACCCAAGACGTTGAATCTCCCAGTTGCTCATTTTCCTGACCATCATAACTACTTGATAAATAGCGAGGCATCACGTTTTCTGGGCTAAGCGAATCTAAAGCCTTAAATATAGGCTCGAAGTTTTCAAATGGTCTCGTACCGTCAGGAAATACTGAGCGGCTCTCCCAAAGCTGTATTATAGTATTAAAGCATTGCTTCTTCGCTTCATCATCTCCGTTCTCAGCTAAAAGAATCTGCTCAGATAGGTAATTAATCATCCAAGCTGTAATATAATCTAGGTCGTTTTCTTGAAAGCTAGAGATGAGTTTTTTACCTAAATTGATAACTTTTTCTTGTGTCTCTAAGTTTTCCGTCTCCAGATAAGATGAAGGTTTTGCTGTATCTTGGTATGTATCCGAGTTCATCATCTTTATTCCTATTTCTGTATGATCCTTTAAAAGTTCGCTGAATATTTACTTGTATAGCAATATCCACATCCAGTTGGTCACAGATAAGTTTTAAAAAGTTAAGAGATGCTGAGGCAGAGCTGCCAGAGCTTATGTGAAAATCTGGATCGTTGGGCTTATCCTCACTCCAGTATTTATTTTCAAGACATATGCTGTGGTCTGATAATAAAGTACAGCTCTTTTCATCTTCACTGTAAGTCACATTGATTACATCAGTCACGCATTGGCTTAATTTATAGGGCTGAGCGTATATTATTCCAGAGAATGGGTCTTTCGGTTCAATATCATTGATTTCACCATCTGCGATCAGCCATTGCTTGCAACGAAACTTTTGATTGTTTTGATAATCGTAATCAGAATCGCAAAAGTTGTATAAATAACACTCACCAATATGACTATCGAAGTTAGCAGTTGTATGTAAAAGCGACTGACTTAGCTCTTTAGGAACCAAAATAGTAGAGAACGATATATGCTCGTTTCTACCATCCTTATATTCATCCCAGCAGCCCTCAACGTTAAGCCAAGTGGATGATTTGACTTTGGCAATAAGCTGATCAATAAAGTCTGTTTCAACTATTTGCCATGGCCAGTCTTCATCATATTTTTCATTTAACCAATCCGGTTTGTAAATAGGTATAGGATCCCTAAGCTCAGATAGTAGTATACCGTTCTTATTAAGAATTAAGTGCTTGTTAAGCCATGCATCCCAACAATTAACGTCATCATCCTCCCCCTGAATTACTGGCATGGTCTCCAGTAATTTGGAGGCAACTTCAAGCATCAAATGATATGATATATAAAACCTGTAGTTGTCAATTTTAGGATAACTCGAACGTGAACTCTCTATGTCATTCCAATTTCTACGATTTTTCCAAAGGTCTGCTCTTGAGTCTGGTATGTGTGAAGATTCAAAGCTCATTTCCCAGCGGTTAAATAAAACATCTTTAGCAAGATCTTCGACTTGCTCACTTGGAATACCAAAGACACGACCTAACGGTTCAAACCAGTATCTATCGAAATCATAAGCAAACCAAACTTCTTGGAGATCGCCTAATGTATTTTTTTTATGCCAAGGTGAATCCACGCAATAGCGATATTTGTTTTCGTTAATTGTAGAGTGTGACGACACACAAACTTTTTGAAGCTTTTCAAACGTAGAGCTGTCGAAACAATCTGGCCTATATTGCTGTAACGATAAGCATATTTGTTTTCCATAATATTTAAACAATATTCCACAGTCATTATTCAAAGCGATTTCAGAAAATAAACTTTTATTATCTATCAATAAGTTAGCACATTCTCTTGCACAACGAGTTAATGCTACGAGCAAATATAATTTGGCATGTAAATTATAAAACGTATACTTGGTCGGAACATAATATTTAGGTAGTCCTTCGTTGTAACATTCTATAAGCAAGTTGATTTCAGGCTGGCAATTAAGTTTGTATAATGTACGAACAGCATGCACAGCTCTCCACCGTTCCTCAGCTTTAGGTGAACCGAGATTTGCATATATATAACAAACTAAAGCATGAGAGAGATTTTTGGGGACTTGTATAGAATCATTCCAACTACCATCGGCATAATCTTCTTCGATATACCTCTCAAGCCTAGATAAGCCAAAGTCTATTAATTCTTTGGCTTCTGCTATGTTTAGATTACTAGCACTGTAATGAGCAAAACTAAACAAGGCACTAGCTGATTCTATATCGACCGAGTTTGATAGTCCCTTAATAACGCCTTCTTTTATGGCTACATTAGTACCTTCATTTAAGAAGAAACTATTCAACATATAGTCTCTTTCATAAATCGCAGTGAATCTAGTGGGATACCTAGAAGCAATATACTTAACTGAATCATTCCAAGACTTTTCTACTGAGACCTTGTTTTTCCATGCATCAGGGATATTTTCAAATGCCCACCGAAGATCATAAAAATCTAGTTGCTCTGACTGACTAATTACATCTAGGAATGAACGTAATCTTCGTGAAGTAATCTTTTTATAGCATCCCCGCCAAAACTGTTCGGGTTTCCTTGGGTAACCTTGGTTTTTATAGCACTGGAATGCATCTCTGAAGCCAGCGTCAGTTGACAAGTCAAATTGTCCGTAAAGCTTATCCCACTGATATTCTTCAGTTTCTTCTTTTTTCATTACACTAGGTAAAGAGCCGGCTCTATCTTGCTTTAAAGACGCTGCGAGCCGCTTAACTTCATCGTATGTTATACACTCCAGCTTATATTGCGTTGCTAATTTATGTATCTCTATCCACTTATCACCGACAATTCCTTGTGTTCTCAAAAGTCGAATATAATCATCTAGCATTCGTTGCTGATTATGCTTGGAATGGTCTTTGGCAAGACATTTCTTTAAAAAGTCATAAAGTCCATATTCCCAAGAAAATGATGACAATGACCATAGTGAAGCTGGTGATGCAAGATCTGAGTCTACCGCACTATGCGCTAGAGCATATATTTGCCTTTCATGCCAACCTACGTTTCTATCCTTCCACCGACTTAGTATGGGGAAAGTTGATTCTGACGAAAGTTGAAAACTGGTTGATACAGCATCATTGCGATCCCAGTATTTTTCTCTGGCAACTGAATCACCAATCATTTCTGCACATCTCATATAGCGATGGGCAAGCGCTGGATTATTGACCCCACTTTGTGAACTGCGCTTAGCAATTGATGTTAATGCCTCCCAACGAATGACACCTTCTTCTCCAAAGTCTAATGCTTTGTTTAGCGCCTCATCAAAATAAGACGCGGCATCATCTCTGCCGACACAAAGGACTGCTCTTGATAATTTAATAAAGTGCTCTGAACGCGACTCTGGAGATTCGTCATAGTCATAGTTTCTTAAAGATGAATAACAATGTTCTTCTATTGACTCACTTAGCTCAAGAAGCTTATCGTTCCTACAACTAGCTCTAAGAAAATAGAAATCATCAACAAAAGATACTTTGAGTTTATTGTCGTTGTAATTTTTTACGAACAGATCTTGTTCTTCTAAGAAGTCAGAGTTACAAAACAGGATGTTTTCAAACTTTGCCTTTGTAATTTCGAAAGGCACTGGTTCATATTCCCGATAAGAGCTGTATCCTATTTTTGAAGATATATTGTTTGCAGATTCATGCTCTTTTTTTAAGTTTATGTCTATACCTGATAAAACTTTAGCTCTTACCATATACCAAGGTAAAAGCTTGCCAACTTGCTCTTTAGCTCGCTCTAACTCTCTCTTGGCTTCATAAGAATCATTTTTACTACTCCAGCTACTAGGAATATAATTATCCAAGCTTAAATCAAAATCACCTTTGAGTGCTGCATGAATAGATAAGTAGCGTAGAAGGCTCTCCCTTGCACCATCATATTGATGATCATCAGCAACACGATAGCACATGGGGAAATTGAAGTAATAATTAACCCCCCTTCGAATATTCGCGATAGGCAAGTCATGAATTAAACAGGCTTCAAAAAATGATAAGTATGCATCGGCTGTAAAACCGGTGTTGTGAAAAGATTCAGAAGGTTTATCTAACTTAGATTCCAGCTTAATAATTTGATTTAGGCAGTGAGTTAGGCAACCTCTAGGAGAGGGTTTCCCCACTTTCATCAATTCTGAAGTGATAGCGATAATGAAACTAGGATTGTGCTTACCGTAGTTTGCCATCTTTTCTATATGTTCAAAGTCTCCTACATCAATAAGCCTTTCCGTAAATCTAGAAGTAATCCTATATATACATGAAGATGGGCTCCAAGAGAGTAAGAAATCGGCACATTTTTTCCAGCCTTTAATTCGATATAGTGCAAATGCTAATTCTACGATTTCAATATCTTCTAGTTTTTCATTAAACCTTTCTTTCTCATCTTTTGCCTCGTTACGTTTTTGAAAATAACGGCGAAGCCAATGTACAGCAGATCTATAGTAACTATAGGCCTCACCTTTCAAACCGGATACACTCGACAGTAAAGATGCTGCGAATACAGTTTCTGAACCATCCCAGCTACCACTTAACTCTTTTCTATGAGCAAGTTCTTGTATGCGCCCAGGAGATAAAAACAAAGAAGCAAGATCTACATTATTTTTTAAAATATCTATTTGGCGGTCATTCCCAGCAATCTCTTCACCAGCGGTCAGCGCCAGTTTTGCCGCTTCATATAACCGGTTGGTCTTTAGAGCAGCTTTAAATGCGTACTGTAATCTTTGCACTTTCACTTGATTATCATCAAAAGAACTGATTGAAGGGAGGAAATTCTCAGACAACGCTAGCTCCACCAATTCGTCTAACTGCTCAGCTTTTAGTAATAGTAAAGGAAGTGACTCTGAAACATACGGAAATTCTGTCGCAAGTGGCTTAATCGCGTTTACAAACGAATATATTTTTTCGGGAGTTGTAGAGTAGTTATCTTGAAACCACTTTTCAGTTGGTTCATCTCTAAATTGAACGGTGTCATCAATTTGCCATAGCGGGTGGCCTAAATCTGCTATAAAACTTTTTACTGAGTCCGTAGATACATTAGCCGCCTTCGCTAAAACTGCTATTGGCACAAATGGTGGCAACACAGCCAACCCTATGCAGATACTGTCTATGCTCTCACGATAGTTTTTAGGAAACTCATCCTTAATTCTAAAAATTGACTCTTCTAATTGCCGTTCTATTAAGTCTTCAACAGTTAATACTTTCGAACCAAAAGACAGTAACAGGTTGCTCAACGAAGAGATTTTTAATGATAGTGCATTAGATTGCACTCGCGGGTTTCCGCCTGTTAAGCGATTAAACTCAGTAGCTTGTTCTATGGTTGAAGCCGAATACTTAGCTTGTAAATTGACAAGCGTTTCATCGTTTGAAAACGGAGATAGTTGGATTGGTTTAATGGAAGACGGTGGGTCGAGAAGATCTAATCTCTCTGGTCTACACGTAAACACCAATCTACAATTGTCAGGCACCACTTCTTTTAAAAGTTGGCTGACGAAACACGTCCCCCCGTGTTCTTCAGCTGCCATTTCAGCATTGTCTGCGGCATCAAAGATTAATACTAAAAAAGCACTTTCATCCTGCGCTGATAGTGTAGTACAAACTTCTCTAATTCTGTTCAAAAATGCCTTAATCCAGTGCTCATCTGGTTCGTTTCTAGTTGGTATTATCTGATCGCATAAACCTTCTTTTGCAAGCGTGTTGATCACCTGAGTAAGAGCGTATTTGGCTTCATGCCGTTTAGCGCTTGTTCTACGGTAACTTCCGTTCCCAAAACAATCATATGCTATTACGATTGATGGTTCATTGAATTCGGTAAAGAGGTTACTACTTAAAATTGACTTACCTACACCACCATTTGCAGTGATAATAGTGTGTGTTGTAGCCGACTTTATAGACGCAACGATACAGGTTTGTTCATCTCTAGGGATGTAATTGTCGATTGGCTCAAAGAGTGGCGGAGCTGGGAAAAAGTCATCGAAACTTGTTACATCAAAAGCTTCAAGCATATCTTCTCGTTTAATGACATTAGATTGACCCGGCTCGATTTTTTCCCAAACTTTGGCTACTAACAGCTTTTCTCTATCTAGGATATTTTTTGAAACAGATAACTTAGCTAGCTCTTTGTGAATATCGTATTTTTGTTCATCGTAATTGCCTTCGGAATCACACAACTGTAAGCATTCGCAAAATTGCTTGAGCTTCTGCCCCTTGAAATTTGTATATTCTTCAAGTGTTTTCGTAAATCCATCAGGGGCATTTTCACCACTAGCTATTTTCTCAATGTATTTCTTAAAGTTTCGTGAAATTAAGCGATTTGTAAGTACTGTAAATTTTACGTTTTTTAAAATTTCTATGGATCTTGTTAATTCAGAATAACGCTGTGCAAATCCTTCAATAGTTTCTTTCAATTTAGACAGTGTAAATGGGGTGTCAGCTCGCACAGTCGAATGCTTTAACTGGAAATATTCTACACGTAGGTCGCCCTTTGAAGATTGACGATACTCCGCTAGATCAACAACACATTCGCCAGCTAAGCCACATTCTTGTGACCCCTCAATAGTGATGTGTTGCAAGTCAGTATTGAAGTCTAATAGCTCTAAACATCGCTTTACTGCCCATCTGTAGTGAAAAATATCACCAGCTCTTGAATAGTGGATCAAGTCAGAGTTCTTTTTCATCGCCGTATTTTCTTAATTTATCAATGCATTAGAGAGGTTAAATTAGAAATAATACTAACATAGAGCGATGGCCCCAACACGCTTTTTGTCCTAGAGCAGCTTTGCAGGTTGCTACGACAAATCAGCCCCCTGAATAGCTATGCACATGTGAGGTTTGAACTACATTAAACTTTAAGTTAACTTTGATTAGAATATCTCATCCAAAATCACGTCAATACAATATGAATGAGTATTTGTTCTAACAAGGAATGGGGCAAAAGTGAGTTTCAAACTTTGTTGTCCATCCTGTTGTCCACCCACAGCGGCAGCTATTGCAGCATCATAACTCTTGTACACTTTCGCTCCATCACTCGCTTTTTGACAAGCAATATGAGTAGAATCAGACTGCTTTTTCCAACCAATTGTAAGCTACAATCATTTTCCAAAAATGATTAAACTTTTAAGTTATGGACATTTTTACTGGTCTTCGACTTATACCGATGTAACTCCCAAGTCATTTGAGCTACTTTATCAGCCATAACCTTTTGCTCTGATTCTAATTGCTCATTCTTCGCTTTCAGTCTTTCATTTTGCTTCAACGCTTCCTGATACTTATCACTAGAAACTTGAGCCTTTGATTTATTCGCCTTTGCTTTGACCTTGCCTACATTTTTTGGGTCAGTGAGGTATTCTTCCTTTTTAGCCAGAACCATTTCTAACAATACGGGGTGATTTTTCAAAGAGCCGTTAGACACGCCAGCACGTTTCTCAACGGCAAACGGACTAATCTTCTTACCTTCTTTAACCAACTCCTTGAAAGCCTTCTCTAACTTAGCGCCTACTGCTGCCATACCTAAGCTCCTACCTGATACTTTTCGAATTCGATTCCGTGATCGGACATGACTTTTTCTGCTGCTCTTATGTCGGTTAACTGGGTAGCTAGAGAACTCTTATTAAAGAAATTCATTTCTTTCATCTTTTCGATTTTAGCGATACAACCATTTCGCCTTCTAACCCAATTCTCAGCTTCTTTTTTATTAATATTAAGATTCTCACAGTCTCGCCCCACACATTTAGAGGATTCAAATAAATGATTCATCCTGCACAACTCTCCTGCGAAGCAAGTACCAAAGCCTGTCGATTTATTCTTCCCCTTTGTTGTAGCAACTAGTTCATCAAACTCACTTGAAGTTATCACGCCATCACCTTCAAATGCTTTTATGTAGCCACCCGATTGCTCTTCTGGGTGCTCAATAATGTCCTTCATGTATTCACGGTGCTGCTCATTCTCTTGCTCTTCTATGTCTTTCTTAATCGCTGCTGGATTTTGAATACCCATGAGCGTTAAAACTTCGGAGTGGCTAGCATAAATAGCCGTCATAGAAAGATTGATGTGCTTAAACTGATGCTTTAGTGAAGCGAGAGAAACAAGACCATGCCCAACCACAAAGTGTGCAAAGGTGCGTCTTAATGAGTGTATTGAAACACTCCAAAACAATTCACCTTTATCATTTGCTTTAATAGGGTTAAGTCTTTCCGCCACAATAGGATTTAACAGGTTGTATACCTCATCCATTTCATCAGGTATGTAACGAATATCGAGGTAATTACTATAAGATAAAAACAATACACTCAAATTCTGAGTATGCAAAACCGCATCTTTCAATTGACGTTTAATATTATTACCTGAGTTACTTATCCCAGCGAAACTAAATCGTGGGCTAAGATGGATATTACCTGATTCATCACGATAACTATCGTTCAGTACAGTTAAGACCAACAAGGCTTCTCTACAGACTGGCGCACATGCCCATACATCTTCTCTATCCAGTTTCTCTAATTTATTTGTCCAAGAGCGCATGGTGCAAAGAGTGATACCGTCAATATCAACCTCTTTGTAAGAGGTGTTATCAATTTGTGTCAGCTCACTTACCCGCATCCCCGTAAAAGCAGAACAAGCGGCAAAGCAAGCGCCTTCGATGATTCTAAATTTATCGACAGCTTCTCTCTCTGTTATACCGTTACATTTCGCATATTCTTTTACATCAAGGAGGGGATTATTGGTCTTGTAGACTTCAAGGACGGACTGATAAGCTTGATTTCGATACGTTATTTCAACGGCTTCCTGTGCCTTTTTCATGAAATCATCACGAATGTCCTTTTCAGAACATGTATTTTTATTTGCCCTTTCTTGTATATCGACATCCGTTGTCAGCTCTTGGTATAGCGCTTCGATTTCAGCACTAGTATCTAAATCGGCAAGTAAGGATTGATATTCACTATCCACATCAGCATCAAAATCACGCCCATTCAAGAACTTTTGATAAGCTGATTCCACTTCATTAACAGTTCGAGATAAAAACTGCTCATAGATAACAGGAATAACCGTAGGTTGATGACCGCGACCTTTACCTGCTATTTTTTTAGCTAGCGTCCTTGCTGTTTGACCGTCTTGATAAGGAATAGTAAATCGCTGATGCTCAGGGAACTGAGAATTAACCTGCGTCAACACACTTAGCGCATCTAGCTTATGAGTAATTGTTTCTTCACCCAAACCTTTCAATGACTCGATAATTTGCGAGAAAATAATTTCATTAGATAAATATCTAAAGCGGTTAATGCGAGTCCCTTTGAATATCCTTAATAAAGGGTTCAACTTGTTTAATAAATTGATAATGGACTCAATCTTACGAAAAGTGCCAGCGCCTTCAACTTCCAGTAATGAACCTTTACCTCCCCAAATTAACCAATAGGCTCTCTGCTTTAATTCAAGCAGTAACTCAGGGTTATGCTTTTGGGACTGAAAGTTTATTATGTACCCACCCTCCGCAGCCCCTTTCGTATTAAACAAGTCATTAAAATTCCATTTATCATCTTCAAAATAAGAGGCTGGGCTACCATCTATTTTAACGCTCACCACTGTCCCTATTGTCGGCATCGTAAAGCTTGTGTCGGTTGATAACGAATACTTATCAAATAAAGCATGATGATGACTAATGCTGTACATAAGTTACCCCTTAAAAATATCCGAGATAGAGTCCTCATCCCACAAGGGATGACACCCCTGACGCTTCAGATAGGTTTCTGCGGCTTTGAGGTTTCTTTTTTTGAAGCGCTTTTTAATTTCAGTAATGGACGCTTGAACCTCACCAAAATTGTTAATGAAGTGCGTTAAATCTTTGTGCACAATCAGCGCCTCTTTCAACCTGAGTTCAAATGAAAGAAAACGCCAAATATCATGAACTTCATCAATGACAGCAAAGTTTCGACAGACGAAACATTTTATGACGTACCCACACCCTAAACCCTTTACATCATCCTCATCCAATAAACCCACATCCATGTTTGATTTATGGAATTCACGCTTCTGAGGTGTATCTTCCCCCTTGCAAACCCCACCATTAGAAATATCATCTATAGGATGTTTAGAAGCCTCTCTAAGTGCATCAGCTTCTTCTACAGATAAAACTTCACAGTGTTTAGCCTTTGTGGTGGCAATAGCAACCATAGCGCCACCTGTAGGGTTTTTACTGTAAGCGTACAATGTTGACGTTCCCATCGCCAACTCAGGTCTCGCGACCTCTTTTGAATTCTTACCGTACTTATTATTATTCCAAGTAGACTCAGATTGATTACGTGTCCCCGTCATTGCACCTGAACGACCAAGCTTATTTTCTGCATATTGCTTCACGGAGGACTTTAATCGCTCACAATTTAAAATGAAGCTGGCATTATTCGATACAGCCATTTTTAATGATACCGAGCGCTCCATTAGTTGTTGAATATAATGATAAAGATTCAACTGTGTGGGTGTTTTTCCGTTTCTACGGACAAACAAATAATGTTTATCCAATCCTAAATCTTCTGCGTTTAGCTTTGATAATTGAAAGTGCTCTTCAAAAAACGTTTTCGATGCTGCTCTTGGTGTAAACGAACGTGTCTCTTCTTTGTAACCACGAGTCTTTAATCCCTTCACTGATATGCGATTGCCACCAACCTTATCAACCTTCCATTCACCTTCTATCACGTAAGTATTTAACGCCTCAGTTTGACCTGCTGCCGTGTAATAGATGTATAGAAATACGGCATTAGATATCAAGCAATTAAATGTAAGCGTTCTTTGGTAATCACTGATAGACTCATCCAGATAACGCTTATACAGCGTCTTTCTATCTGATAGTAAAGCACGAGCAACTAACTTAAGCTCTTTCTGTTCATAGTTGTTCGAATCAAAAGCAGCAGAGTTTGTATCAAGATTTCGACGTGCTTTGGGTATATCTCCTAAGCCAAACTTTTTTAGCATAGAGCTATATTTAGAAGCCTCCCAACCCAACGTTTTCGCTGATTTAGATTGACCGTGTAACCCTTCACCTGTTGTTCTAATTGATAGCCATTGAGCATGAATATAGGCAGCAGCCGTATCCACAGATAGCTCAACTTTTTTCATACATTTTTGCTCATTAAAGGCGTGGGATAATATAGCTCTAATGGAATTGAAATGATTAACTTTCGATGTTTCAGCCCACCCCGACTGCTCAACTTTAGAAATAAGAAAACGGACATGCTTTTTAGTGCTGTATTTTAGTAACTCTTGGAAGTCACAGGTAGCAATTCTACCATCACCCTTTTTCCAGATATATTCCCATTGATGAATGGTTGTTAACGTATTTTCCGATTGCATTTCATCCGTGGAAATAGAGCGGTAAGTGCGAGTATTTTCTGGCTTACTGCCATCTATTTTATCGGTCATAAGATGCAATCCTCTGCCAATAAATCCATCATCAATTCAGGCACGATATTCTTCGTTGGATTACCTTCCCAATGGGTGAGATAGTGCATTGTTGTACTCAAAGCTCGATGTCCAGCCTCATCTTTAAGAAGCTTCAACGCTTGAGTAGTTGTGATACCATCCGTATTAACCAGTAACTCAAATTTATTTGCCAGAAACGTGACTCTCGTATCATGATAAATATGGTCAAAGTGCGGATTACTGTTTTCTTTAATCGCTGCTCTCAAGCGACTCCAAAGAGTATCGAGCGTACTGGACTTCTTCCCACCCTCATGAAATCGATTCCCATCCCGAGTAATAAAAATGGGAGCATCTTCATCACCCGTCATAGCAAAATAGAGTCTCGCACGCTCTTTGTAGCGCTCACTTTCACAATACTTCGTTAATTGCGTCATCAACCAGACGGGCATAGAGATAGTTCGGTCAGTACCACGCTTTGTTTTACAGCCAAAAGAATTACCAATTTTAATTTCGGTATATGTCTTACCCTTAAACCCTTTTGGAACTTTGACGTGTCGAGGTTTTAAATCACAGACTTCTATGGCTCTTAATCCAGAGTTTATCGAGGTAGCAACAATCAATCGAAACTCACCAGAAACGCCAGCTCGATGCCAATTATCCCTTATATGCTGAATATCAGTGTCATTCATTGGTCTTAGTTCGGTTTCTTGCTTGGGACTTGTAATAGTAATATCCGTCAGCATTTGACCGTACTTAGTGTACCCATTCACTTCGAATGGTAATTTTTCGATATAACCGTGCCGCATACAAAATACATAAAACCGACGAATCACAGAAAGGGTAGTAGAGCCGACACTTCTTCTCATATTCCCCTTATCAATTTGCTTATTTAAGTAACTGCGGAAAAGGTAGATTGGGTAACGTTCAAGCTCTTGATTCTCATCGTTCCAATTGAGGCTATTTTTCGCTAAGAATCGAAAGTAACGCAATAGAGCATAAGAGGTGGTTTCAGTCTCCTTAACACCTTCTACAATGCGACGACTCAAGATATAAGCATTTGCATAAAACTCTGGCTCACCTTCCGAACTAAAGAGAAGATTCACACCCTCATGGCGCATCGGCTTGCTAACAGAATAATTATAAGGCTTAACTGACGTATTCACCTCAATATCACCAATCTCAATCTCTTTGCTTGTTGCCACTAAATGATAAAAATGCTCCATTACACCCCCAACAAAAAATCTAATTTAAAGTTAGGATAACAATCTAACTTTATCCAAATAAAAAGTTGTTAACTGTATGCAGTATTCAACAACTTCTTAGATATGTTGGCTGTAAAAAAAACCCACTACAAAGCGGGTTTAATATGGGATCAAATCATAGTATTTATTAAACAAATACCCAAATAATGATTTATCGAGCTAAACGAATCAACGAGCGCCCTAATAGGCGTTCTAATTCATCAATACTTTGCTGACCATAACGCTGCTCACAAAGAGTAAATAAGCGTTCAATTCCACGGTGTGCAAACTCATGTGATGTTTCTGCAGAAGAAATATGATGGAAAAGTAAGCGTAAAATTGCACGGAATTTTTCATCATCAAGCGCAACAGACCAGCTTGCAGAAAATGCTGCTAAATCGTCTGTTAAATCAAGCTTATCAACAAACAGCTGATAGATACGCCCATCAAGTGCATGCGCAAAGTCTTGTTTCTTTGGGAAGTGATGGCTAATACCGGTACGAGAGATCCCTGTTTGATTACTCAACGTGGTGTATGACATTTTGTCGTAACCCAAGGTAAGAATTTGATCAATTACAGCATCCATAATCGTTTGGATGGTTATCTCTGTATCTTCTTTACTACGCTTTGGCATAATGAGTTGACTCTATTATAATCATTTTATGCAACAGTACGATTTCAATAATTATCCTTCATTGAAATCAGTGGCTCGTATTAGTATTACAAAATGTTATTCCCTTAACTAGCGCTAACTCATATTTTTAGCGACATCATGTTATATCTGGTTAAAAAGCGCCAAATCAAATGTAATTATTTACTGTGAAAGCCATTTTATAAATAGAGCAGCCCACCAATTATCGACCAAACTTTCTCGCTTGTTGTTCAATATTACGATAAAGGATCTGGGTCCAGAACGGTTGATTCACTGACGCTAACAGTTTCCCTTTTTTCGGGTCATGTGGGCTAATAACCACCTCGATATTATCAAGCCCTGTTCTTTGGGCGAGTAAAAATAGCTCTTCAATACTATAGTCGCCCATAGCTAAACAGCCCGTCGATGCTTGTTTACCATGAATGAAAATATTACTACCTGGAGACGTTCTGCCTTCTAATTTTGCGTATTTACGATCAAAAGCATTCGGATAATCTAATTTCATCGAAAGGTGAAAGCGGCTATTGGGATTCAATAATGAAACACGATAAATACCTTCAGGAACTTGTTTATCACCTTCCCGTAGTTTAGGTCCTTTTTTACCACTTATTTTCTCGATATTGTAACGCTTAACGTAAGACCACTTACCTTTCTCTTCTGCCCATAGCTCTACTGACATCTCTTCTTTCATCGCAAAAAGTGCAATATTTTGTGGAGGGTAAGATAAACCGGCTTGTTCAAAATAACGTTTAATACGTGGCTCAACGAAAGGAGAGTAACGCTTCATTACATCATCAACGGTTCGTGTACCTGCTGGAGGGTAAGTTGAGTACGAATAAGCTGCTTGAACTTCAGTAACAGCTGTGAACATAAACAATAATGGCAATAACGCTTTTTTAAACACAAAACCCTCGGTACTTGCAGTGTCATCTTTGGAAATAAACGAAATCAGTAACAGATATCATCAAAAGTAGGCGCTAGTGTACTGGCGTTTTACCGTGGTGCAACCGATAGTGTGGACATTTTTACAACAAAATATTGCACATTATTTACACTTCTAGATAAGTCATTAAAATTCCTATCGCTATTTCGTTAATTGGCATTCGCACCATACAAGGTACAATAGAGAAAATAGTATTCATATAATTAGGTAGGCAGATTTTGCATACGTTAGAACAACTACGCTCTGGTGAACTGGCGCATATTTCCCGACTAAAAATTTCGCAGCAATTAACCACATTTCCTCTCGAAATTCTTTCGCTAGCAAATAGTTTGGAAATCCTAGATTTAACGGATAACAAACTGAGCCAGTTACCTGACGACTTTGCAAAGCTAACCAAGTTACGCATTGTGTTTATGTCAAATAACTGCTTTACCGAGTTACCGAAGGTATTAGGGGCTTGCCCAAACTTAGAAATGATCGGGTTTAAATCAAACCAGATCACTACCGTTGATGAAACATCGTTACCTCAAAAACTGCGGTGGCTGATTTTAACCGATAATAACATCGCTCAATTACCACAAAGTTTAGGGTTACGCCCCCGCCTGCAGAAACTTGCATTAGCAGGTAATCAACTCACAGAATTGCCAACCACAATGGATCAACTACATAATTTAGAGTTGATCCGTTTATCTGCTAACCGCTTACAAACATTTCCAACTCAACTGCTTAATTTGCCAAAACTGGCATGGCTGGCCTTTTCTGGTAATGATTTTAATCGCCATCAGCAGGTAAAAAATACATTGCCTGAAGTTGTACCGAATGATTACACATTACAAGAAGTGCTGGGGCAAGGCGCATCTGGCGTTATTTCATTAGCCGAATGGAAAAATAATACCCATCAACTTGCAGCAGATATCGCAGTTAAAGTTTTTAAAGGTGAGGTGACATCTGACGGTTACCCACAAGATGAATTAAACGCTTGTCTCAAAACAGGTCGTCACCCAAACCTTGTACAATCATTAGCACACGTTACAGACCCTAAACATTTAGCGCTAGTCATGGCATTAATCCCTGCGCACTTTAAAAACCTAGGTTTACCACCAACATTTGAAACCTGTACACGGGATACCTTTCCTAACGGTTTTACGTTAACCATTGAGCAAATAACAAAAATAGTGTCACAAATGGCAAACGTGGTTGAACATATGCAAAACCAAGGTGTGGCTCATGGTGATATTTATGCCCATAACGTCCTCTTTGATGAGCATGCCAATATTCTGGTTGGCGATTTTGGTGCTGCTTCAATTTACGATGATTTACCTCCAGTAATACAGCAACAAATCAAAACAATAGAAAACCGAGCATTAGGTTATTTCATTGAAGATTTACTCAGTATTTGTGAATCACAAGATCGCACTTCATCGAGTTATCAAACACTCAGCCAACAGGCGCATAATTACATTCAGTGGTAATTCTTTTAAGCGACAATAAAAGTACTTTTTTATTGTCGCCTTTATCAATAACAAAGCAAACATGATCGTGGTAACAAATCTGATACAAAGTCATTAATTTATTCTATGGAGGATCCAATTTGATTTCATACAAGTGTTTTAAATAATTGATTGATTTTATACTAATAAATACCCGATTCCGTCACCCTATCTTCACATATCGCCTCTTTATCTTACTGATTTTCCTTACGCAACACCTTGACTAGCACCTAAAATACGCTTTAAATTTAACATTATAATAACAAACGATGTCATCGAACGATTTCATCCTTGTAGCAAACCATTTAAGGGAAATTAATATGGCTCAACTGCTACCCAATGACATGATCCTACAATGGGCAGAAGAACGTCCTACAGATATCTATCTTCGTCAAATTATAAACCGTGAATTTGTTGACTACACCTATGCTGATGTTGCTGATAAGGCATTGCGCCTAGTCAGTGCCTTTCGTGCTCTGGGGATCCAACCGGGTGAGCGTATTGCACTCGTCTCTAAAAACTGTGCGGAATGGTTTATTTGTGATTTAGCCATGATGCTAGGTAGTTATATCAGTGTTCCTATTTTCCCAACAGCTGGAGCTGATACCATTGAGCATTGCATTACTCATAGTGATAGTAAATTAGTGATTATCGGTAAACTTGATAGCCCTGATGCCATTAATAGCGTCACTCAAACGTTATCAGATATTCCGACGATCTCTTTTAACTACCCAGGAACACCTGAAGGAAAATATAATTTTTCTACACTGATTGAACAACATGCACCAAGCAATGAACGTCCAGCACATACTGATGATGAATTAATGTCGATTGTTTATACGTCGGGCACATCTGGGCTTCCTAAAGGCGCGATGCTGACTTATGGCGCTTTCGCTTGGGCATCACATCAAATAATCAATCATATTGGATTAGGTAAAACAGAACGGTTATTTTCTTATCTCCCACTCGCACATATTACTGAGCGGGTTTACATTTTTGGTTCATCCATTATGTCTGGTCTTCAAGTGGCATTTCCTGAGTCTCTTGATACATTTATCGATGATGTAAAAATGCACCGCCCTACTATTTTTGTTTCTGTCCCTCGTTTATGGACGCTTTTCCAACAACGAATTCAAGAGAAACTGCCTCCAGCAAAACTGAATCTATTACTCAAAATTCCATTTATCTCAGGTTTGATAAAGCGGAAACTCGCTGATGGTTTAGGGCTTAACGAAGCGCGAGTGTTAGGTTGTGGTTCTGCTCCCGTTTCTGCAGGTTTATTGCGTTGGTATGAAAGTATTGGCCTCAATATTACCGAAGCTTGGGGGATGACTGAATCTTTTGCCTATAGCACATTAAACCACCCATACCGTAGTGACAAAGTCGGTAGTGTCGGTAATGCAGGCCCAGGCGTCGAACTGAAAATTGCCGCTGATGACGAGATTTTAGTTCGTAGTAAAGGCTTATTTGCCGGTTATTACAATAATGATGCTGCAACCAAAGAAACCTTTGATAGCGAAGGCTGGTTGCATACTGGTGATATCGGTTTTATTGATGAAGATGGTTACCTCACCATCCAAGGGCGTAAAAAAGATACCTTCAAAACGGCTAAAGGGAAATTCGTCTCACCCGTACCGATTGAGAAACGTCTGTTTGAACTTAGTAACGTCGAGATGATGTGTTTAGTCGGCTCTGGAATGCCAGCCCCTGTTTTATTAGCACTCCCGCATCACTTCCCTAACTTTGATCGTAAACGTTACGAGAAACGTGTTCATCATGTAATAGAAACGATTAATCGCGAGCTAGAATCTCACGCTAAGATTAAAGGTGTGTTAATGATCAAAGAGCCTTGGTCAATTGAGAATGGTATTTTAACGCCAACCCTTAAAATTAAACGTCATGTACTCGAGCAAAAATACTCGGACATTGGCCATGATTGGCCTAGCGATACATTGATTCGCTGGGAAGAATGAATTTATATAGAATAGAGTAACAAAAGCCTGATAACGCCTTCCAGCATTAAGTTATCAGGCTTTTTTTCTTACTTGTTAAGAAATGACTTAAAATAGTTAGCACTACTTTTCATCTCCTCGCTACCGTTATTTTCAATCTAATGAGCTCATTCCTTAATCCTCTTTTTTCACTTATTGAATAGCGAAAAAAACTGCCATTATTTCTTATTAAACACGCGAGCCATGTAAAATTTAATTTACAGTATCAATAGCTTAGCTGCAAATTTATCACTTGCACTGATAAGGAAAAAATTTATCATACAAATATCTTCTTTGTTCTATTAATAATTAAGGATTTACAATGGCTAAGGGCGATATGAAAACATGTAAAGGCAAACGTCGTGCACACTCACATGGTAATGCACGTTTAACGACAGAATGTCAAAGAAAGCATCATCAAGCATAATTTGACCTAAATCGACCTTGCTAATACTCCAAGAACTAAGTCCAGTATTGTATATCTGGACTTAGTTTTTCTGATCGTGTTTATTTATACCATCGTTTTCCATACGCTAAAGAATAATCAGGTTGTTCGATTTCACTTGCCATCTTCTCATCATCTTGTAATGGGCCAATAACCGTTTTATAAGGAATAATTCCTGCCCAAACGGATAAATCCATATCTCGTTCATCATCATTTACACCATTGCAGCCAATTTTTACTGACGCCTCTGTTAATGGCATCACGAGTAATTCCGTCGCAGTAAGTTCTTTTTCATTACCTTGTCGTACACATTCACTTCGTCCCGGTGCTATTTGCTCAATAAAGTGGTTCAGTAACGCATTTTTATATTGGTTATCATCAATAGCATCAAACTGTCCAAAGACCATTGCTGAGCGATAATGGGCACTGTGATGAAATGCAGAGCGTGCAAGTACCCAACCATCAAATAACGTAAATGTTAAACAACAAGATTTCCCCTTTTTTAACGCACGAATTAAACGGCTATTTTTAGCCCCATGGACATAGATATTATTATCAACTCGCCATACCAACATCGGAATAACTATAGGTTGCTCATTTTGCTCAATAGCAATATGTGCGAGTAAGCTTTCGTCAATTATTTGATAGAGCTTCTCTGTCTCGAAAACGGCTTTATTCGGATTTTTCTTTATCGTCGTTCTATCTGTGCTTGATAACATCGCAATCTCTCCTATTGCTCCACAATTACACTTCCTTCTGATAGACATAACATCAAACTTTGGTACTGTAGGTAAGAGCCAGTTTCGAATAGTGGATGGATCCAGTTTGACATTAATTGATACCGGAGATTTAACCCTTTGCCATCATCAAGGCTCGCGCCAGCAGAGTTTGTTTAATGCTATTCGCGATAAAATCACCCAAGGATATTGGCCGAAGAACAGTAAGTTGCCATCAACTCGTCATCTAGCACAAATACTCGATGTCAGTCGTAATACGATTATTGCCACATACGACCAACTTGTTGCTGAAGGTTATATTCGTAGCCAAGCAGGTAGCGGTTTTTATGTCGCAGCCACCCTACCAGATCATTACCTCACAACAACGAGCAATGAAGATTCATTTAAACAACCCACAATCAAACAACCAATAAACACAACGAATAGTGCCTTTGCTCCTGGCGTGCCAGATCTTGTCGCATTTCCTAGAAAAAAGTGGCAACGTCTTTATCAACAACAGCTTGATAGAACACAGTTTCTTGGTTGTAACGATCTACAAGGTGAGTGGGAATTTAGAGAAGTATTAACGCATTACTTGAAAACATCACGCTCTGTCGATGTCACCGCCGATAGGATCATTTCGACATCGGGGGCACAACAAGCATTAATCATGGCAATAATGGCGAGCACTCAGCCTAACGATACAGTCCTTGTTGAAAATCCCGGTTATGCTCAAATGCGTAAAGTGGTCAACTTATGCAATGTAAAAATAGCGCCGCTTTCAGTGACTCCATTCGATGGAATTCACCTTCAACAGTTATCGAAAACAAAAGCTAAAGCCATTTACATTACCCCCAGCAACCAATATCCATTAGGCACAACACTTAATATCTCTCAACGGATCCAATTACTTAAATGGGCAAGCCAACATAATGTGACCATTATTGAAGATGATTACGACAGTGAATTTCAATATGCTCATCGCCCTTACCCTTCCTTACAAGGACTTGCAGCTCAAACCAATATCAATGTGAATATCATCTATATTGGTACTTTTAGTAAAGTGATGTGCAACAGTATTCGTCTTGGTTATATGGTCGTCCCTCAAACTCTTCTTTCTCGTTACCTTGAGATAAAAGATGCTCTCAGCGGTGAAACGCAAGCCCAGCTTCAATTAGCAATGACGGAATTTATACACGACGGCCACTTGCTTCGTCATATTCGGAAAATGCGCCGGCTATACCAAGCAAAACATCAACAAATGATCCAAAGTATTAAAGACGGTTTTGGCCAGCAATGGGAAGTGATCAGTCAAGCTGCGGGGCTTCATGTTACCGTAAGATGGCACCAGAACGTCTGTGAAAAACAATTTTGTGAAGAGGCTTTTCAGCACAATATTATTGTACGACCACTGAGTTATTATGAACTGCCGAATACAATTCGAAACTGGCAAGGTATTGTGCTTGGCTTTGGTAATACCTCCATTGATGACATACCAGTATTGATTGAGAACTTGAAAACTTGCTTCAACCACCTGTTAACGGAAAACAGACATGATGAATATTTTTAGCCAATTACCTGTCAAACGCGATAATGAAGAATTTATCGACTTACTTAAAACCGATTCTGTACGTATCGAACGCATTGTCTCGCAAGGACATGTAACACCAATAGATGAATGGTACGATCAATCTGAAAATGAGTGGGTTATCGTATTAGAAGGGAAAGCTGAAGTCAGTTTTGCCAATGGTGAAATTAAACGTTTAGAAAAAGGCGAACACCTTTATATTCCTGCTCACCAAAAGCACCGCGTTAGTTGGACAGAACCAAATAAACTGACGATTTGGTTAGCGGTATTCTTTGATTAACAAAATCACCACGCTAAGACAGCATTATGTTAGCGAAATAACAGTGCAGACATTCGAGCAGGACTCTCGCCCCCCGTGTCAGACACCAATACAATTCCAACAACAATTTGAATTTTAGACACAAAAAAGCCCCGTCATTTCTGACGAGGCTTCGTTGTATTGGCGGAGCGGACGGGACTCGAACCCGCGACCCCCGGCGTGACAGGCCGGTATTCTAACCAACTGAACTACCGCTCCAATTCTTTATTAAACCCGATAATATCGAATCTCTAGAATATGGCGGAGAGATAGGGATTTGAACCCTAGATACGCTATAAACGTATGCCGGTTTTCAAGACCGGTGCTTTCAACCACTCAGCCATCTCTCCGTAAGTGCGGCGAATAATACCTAGCAATCACTCACCTGTAAAGCCTATTTTTAAACAAACCCACCATTCGTTTAAAAAACAGGCTTTAGCGCGCATTTTCACTTAAATATCATACGCAAAAAGTTCTAATTTTATTTATCCCGCTAATTTTTCAGCATTAATCTGTGCTTCAAGTTTTTCTCGACCCTGAGGTGTTATACGTAAACATTCTTCAAATTGACTAAAACGCTGACTTTCAATCTGATAATAAGCCGCCAGTAAATCAGGTTCTATCCCGACTCGCTGACGCGCTTCTTTTAAACTTAAATCCATTAGTTCTGCACAATTAATGGTATCTAATGGCTGACAGTCAGAAACGTATCCAAGATGCGCCGCTTTCTTAAATACAGTAATATCATCATCAGAAAATTTATACGGCCCTGGGTATAAATATTTAGCAGCAAACGCGTACATCTTCTTTTCTGCCGTTGACATTCGATTTGATGAGCCCATCGTAAAACCAATAACAAATGCCTCATCTTTCGGTAGCATTCCCCGCCCTAATAAAAGGTGAATAACATCATGATCTTCTAAGCTAACAGCGCCATTAAATAAATTGATCCCAGGGATATCAAACTTAGGGTTCTCAATTAATCTCACAATCAACGGTATATCTGCGCTGCCAGCAGCCACTGGAGCTTGAGTCGCTAAACATTCTCTAATGGTGGCATTTTCTTCCTCTAACGGTACGTACCATTTTTTCCAATGCGTGCCGTTTGCTGGTAGTAAGTTTTTCTTGATTCCATTTTCCATCTTAAATTCCTTTTCAAAGATTAAAGTTCAATTAACTGAGACAAGTTCTGTTGAATGTCTTTGCCCTTTTCAGCATCTTTAATACGGCTTTCCATTTGCTCGGTTAATTGGTCCATTTCGACAATAGATTGCGCCATTTGCGGTAAAGCTTTAACTCGATACTGGCTAATATCATTTAATGCAGCATTAATATTTGAAAAGGCTTGTTTTAACTTACTGATATCTAATTGGCTCTCAGAAGCTTGTTTTTGGATACTGACCCCTTGATCTCGAAGTTGCTCACTGGTTTGTAATATCAGATCATTAGTAGTGTCATTAACAGCTTGGGTCGCATCTAATAGTTTTTTCTGATGTTGAAGTGCAATCGACATGACTGACGCTGTTTCAAGCGCAGATACCGTCACATTTATCGCGCGATCCACACCTCGAATAAGCTCGCGGTTATTTTGCATGATAACTTCGGTGGTAATCACCGCTTGCTGATTAACAGCCAATGTTTGCTGCAAATCCATCACTCGCTGACGTAATGGAAATAACACCTGCTCTTGTAAAAACTTAACTTTGGTTTCTGTATTTTGGGCTGTCTCGATAGTTTGATTTACTTTCTCATCAAGCAATTGACCAAAGCGAACATAATCTTCAAGCAGAAATGTTAACTCACGATAACGAATTTGATCGGCTTCAAGCGTGATATTATCACGTTGTAATTGTGCTTGACCGCCTCTAAGCGATTGCACAATATCCTTAATCACACCTTCTGCCGTTTGATAACGTGAAAACCATTTCGCTATAGGGGTTCCAACAAAAGGAAGGAAACTGAGTAAACGTCGTATAGTGCCCATGGTAAAGTCAGTGCGATTAGGGTTAACCGCATTCACTTGTTGTTGCAGGTCTAATAAGCTTTTTGCTGTTCCACCACCATCTTGAGCATCATCAACTAACCTATGCAATGGGGTTTTCAATAACTGGCTACATTGAGCTAACTGACGACAACTATCTTCACCTAAAGAGGTCATCAAGTTTGTCATATCTCGTTGCTGCGATAAATCACGTTCGCCGATAGCCAATAACATTAAAACGGTTTCTTCTACTTTCGTACTGATTTTATCGTGAGTTTCAGGAACTGATACTGGAATATCTAAGGCTTGTTTTACCGTATCAGGCGTCGCTACTATAAGAGTCGTATTTTCCTGTGCCATTGTTCATCCTTAACGAGTACTGTATTTTTGTGCGCGCTGTGCAAGTAGACGTAACTCTTCCATTGCCGTTTCTAATTCCATTCCTTGCTGCGATGAAAGAAGCGATATTTGAGAAAGTTGTGTTGTGACACGATCAAGCTCTGTCATTGCTTGTTCGTTTTCGATTAATACGGTTGTGATATGCTGATGAGCATCTTTATAGATAACAATTCGGTGCTGCAAAGCATCTATTTTTTGTTCTAGTAAGATTTGAGGTGATGTGGTTTGTGTTAATTGGCAGCTAAGATCACTGAGTTGTTGTTGAATATAATCAATATCAATACCTGAGACAGCTTTAGTATTTACAATCACTGTCTGCAAATTATCTAACGCTCCAACAAAGACAGCTTCAGCCATAGTGATATAGCGTGAATACGCTAATTCATCTTTATTTAAGACCCTATCTAATACCTGCTGGAATGCATTGAATTTTAAACTTAATTGATCAACTTGCTTTAGCGCATCTTGCTGTTTGATTTGGCTTAGCTCTTGCTTTAAATCAACCAGCGTTTGCTCTCGTTGTTGTAATAAACTGCGATGATATTTCTCAACAATAGCCTTAGCATGAGAATTATAATTAACTTTATATCCCCACAGTAATTTACTAAAGCATAATGCAGTAGCTGCAATCGTGATTCCCCAGCTCAATAATTCACCAGAGAACAATAAGCTATATACGGCCCCAATCACGCCCACAACACCACTATATATAACTATCGGATGTTGAATACTGTTTGAAATTACCTGATTTTTTATAGCTTGAGGCGACAGAATATCCAATCTACTTCCTTTTAATAGGTTTCACTCATCAACGCAATTTCAACGCGCATTAATCTATTGGCATAACGACGCTGACTTTCCCCACTTAATTGAACTAATGGTTCATCACTTCCTTTACCAACCGCATGAATACGACTGGCTTCAAAGCCGAGTTGATTCACCAAATAGCTTTTTACCGCCTTTGCACGTTTTGCCGATAACTCGATATTTAACGCTTTATCACCACGTAAACCGGTATGACCTTCAACTAAAATTCGAAAATTCGGGTAATGCGATAAACTTTCAGCAGTAAGATGAAGTTGCTGTTGACCGTTTGGTGTTAATCGTTCACTACCACTCGAAAAAATAACGGGACGGGTTTTCAACGTGCCAATTTCACTCATATGCGCCCATTGTTTTTCACTTAACGCTACAAATACATGGCTAACAGGTTTATGTGATGGTTCATTTAAAGCAATATCATTAAGTGATTGTTGTACAGTTTGAATAGGAGGGGAATGTATTATCCGATAGGGATCATTATTGGGTAGCCACTGTTGCGGCACTGCTGATGTATCATTGATTATTGAAATAGTGCTATCGATAGTATCGAGCAGTAACTGGGATTGACTAAACCAAGCAGAGACGTTGTCGTTGAGCCCTATCCATCGTACACCGTTAAGCAACTGCTTCACCTGACTATTCGGTAAATCTGTAATACTTTCGAGCTCTTTAACTAATACGTTAGGGTTATCACGATAATATTTAAGTACCTTAAAATAGGTTGCTAATAAGCTATCAAGTATTTCAGGCTTATTTTTAATCACGACTTTATTGGCAAGAAGTACATCAACAATTAAGTTTTTCGTATCATCAGTACTAATAATGGTTTCAAAATTACCTTCGGCAAGCGCGGTTGACACGTCAGGCTCCCACAATACGGCAACATCTAATTTGCCTTCTATTAATTGTGATAACGCATCGCTTGAGCCAGCAGTCGCAACTCGTTTAACGTTGTTAGATTTAAAAAGATTAAGATCGAAGTGAGAAGATATCGCGCTCAGTAAGTGTTCACTGGGTGAATCATGAGTGTAACCAATCGATAAGGATTTATTCGTTTTCAAATCATTGATCGACGTAACAACATCGGTATTCGCGACAATAGCATCGCCACCATGTGACTCATCAATGACAGCAACGATACTGGCTGGGTAACGGTATACTTTACCAGATGTAATATAAGCATCCACACTTGCAACGGCAAAATCTAATTCACCGTTTGCTATACCTTCCATACGTTGGGAGTAATCAGCGCCATCATCAATACAAGATAAACGATAACCTTCATTGCGTAATAATCGACGCATTTCTTTAGAGCATAGCGGGTAATAGCCAACCCAGTTATCCATCCCTATTTTTATTACACCTTTGGTATTACGCGCATCCGATGTATCAGCATAAACATGATCATCAATATGGGGCTGTAAAAACTTATAGCTAATTAAACCCATTACCCCTAGCACTAAAATAAAAAGAGCAAACTTACTATGCTTTTGCATATATGACCTTTTTCTTAATTAAAACTAGCGACATCAAACTCTGCAGATTCTGCTAATACATTTTTTAGCCCTGCTAACAGTTTTTCTGGGTTATTAGCCGATTGGTAATAGGTGATCCCTTTTGCATTAAGCGCATGTTGCTCACCAATGCAAAAGCCTATGGTATGAATGGTAACGGGTGAGTCACGGTAGATACGATTAATCGCAGGTTGTGGATTTTCTCCCTGGCTTGCATCACCATCGGTAACAATCACAACGTTATATTCCCCATAACCCAATTGTTTACTGGCTTGACGCTCTAATGCTGCGTAGCTCGAATCTAGAGAGCTTTTTAATGGTGTTGCACCACCAGCTGTTACGTCATAAATCGCTTGTTTTAATGTCGCTCGATTATTATTGCCAAGTGGTACACGCAATGACGCATCTTTATTATCAAATACATATAACCCGACATTGGCTGAATTAGGAATATCGTTAATAAAAGTTTGTATTGCTTGCTTTGCCGCGACAATTTTCTTTTGCCCATTACCACAATTAGTATTATCCATCGAACCGCTACCATCAAAAATTAGTAGGTAGTTAGTCGCCAGCCAATTATCGGAAACGAGTGCATTATCATTATTTAATGCTGGCCAATCATTTTTTAATGCGTCAAATCCATATCCACTTGATGCATCTGTTTTTTTTATCTGTGCACTACTGTCTTTTGATCCTGTCGAGTTAACCCCAGAGCTCGGTTTAAAAAACACCACAGCAAAAGCAATAAGGCAGCAAGAATAAATTATAAATCTCATATCATGCCCACTTATAAAGGTTGGAATACATCAGATTCAGCTTCTAACTGAATAATACGAAAGACGACACGCATATTTGATCGCCACTCAGATTCAGTTGCAGGAGCACAAGGTTCATTACCACACATCCCTGTTTTTGGATTACCAAAACCATGACCAACTAAAGCAAACTGACTCGCATCTAAAGCAATGCCTTGATCGGTAGCGTATGTTAATACGCTTTGTTTAACGCTTTGCGCACGCGATAAGCTGATATTGCGGTTGGATTGTTTAATGCGGTTTAACACCACACCGGTTTCGCCTTTTTTCTTAGAGCGTAAGTATTTCAAAGGATCACTGTGACCTTCAACAGTGATCACCGCACCACCATAAGTAGAGGCCAATTCAATTACACGCTTAAACTCTGTTTGATATAGCGACGAATTAAAGTTGTTTTGGTTAGGCTGAAAAGCGACTTCAAAAGAAAACAGTTCGCCATCTGCCAATGAATTCTGTTGCTGTTTCTTTGCAACCACTGAAGCGACACGCTCACTGTTAAAACGTGATTTATTATTAAACTCAATATCAGCACCTAATTGGGTAAAATCCCAATTTGCCAATTGAGGAAGTGAGGAAGCTGACGTTAAACCGAGTCGCTTTAACGTCGTTTGGATTTCTTTACTGACTTTCGTAATATTTCTTGGGTACGCCATGTCACTAAACAATTGCTTATTAGCGTTAATATCTAAATGCTCTGCGTCAGCATAAAGCCCTTTTATGTCTTCTATTGCATCGGGAGAATCAAGCAACAGATCAGCAGAATAAGACAATAACGGTGTCAATTTTGCGCTTTGAGCGTTCGCATTATTAAACAAAACCTTCACTTCATCTGTTGCGCTATTTAACGCTTTTACAAAATTCATTACGTCACTGCGATGGCTATTAAAATAATCCGCTCGCACCGCATAAACATCCGCTATCACTCGGTTAGCCGTTTTAGTTGACATTAATATCTTCGCGCCTTTAACCGAATCTTCAGATCCAGTACCTACAGCTCCCCCCGATGTCAGTGCTAACGCATCAGGTAGAATTACAAATACAGCATCGACATCATTTTCATATAGCGCACTGGCTGGGCTATTATTCGTTCCAGTAAGATCGGGCAACCATTTAATGGTGACATCATCAGGTGTTAATCCTGCATCTTTTAATACAGCTCCCATATAATCCACATGCGGACCATACGCTTGAAGCGCAATCGTCTTACCTTTTAAATCTGCCACGGTACGAATAGTTGGTTTAACAACTAAAGCATCACCACCTGATGACCAAGATAATTGATGAATAATAATAGGGGTAACAGAAGGATTGCTGACGAGTAAATCAGAAGCGGCATTAACCATCCCTAATGTTCCGCGAAGGTATGGCGTTTTTCCTGATAGGTAATTCGTGAGCTGATCTGAAAATTTATCATTTCGATTTAATCTAAATTTCAGTCCATAACTAGAAAAAAGAGAATTACTTGAGGTGATCGATTGGCTACCATTCGCATAAATCGTATTAATATCTGCGCCCCAAGTAATCACTGGCAGTTCAAAAGTCTGTTCATTAACTTTTGAAACTGGCGTATTAATAAGTTGGGCAAGTGGTATTGGATTTATATATTGGGGTTTTGCTGCAGCAAACGTTGAAATCAATACAGCCAACAAAAAAAGCCAATACCGAAAATATCTGATCATCAATCCCATTGTTTTCCCCATTACAACAGTCAAAAACGTAACTACGCTTTTTTGAGTAATAGGTACCATACCGGATAAAAAATACGCGTCAGGCTTGTAGCACGAAACATATGCCAATTTGCGATTGAATTCATAGTAATTATATAAACGATTTTTTGACTTTCAGTTTTTCTAGATAACGCGCATTGAATACTCATTCATCAAAAGCAATAAAACTTGCTTATAAATATGTATTTTAATGTCATTCATTCACTACCAATGCAATCGTTGTGCGTTTTGTTTGAGTCATGTCCGTATATTGTTAACTCAACGTCAAATCAACCCGCGCAATAAAACACCTTTCAATTCCATGACATTTAGCTTGTGAATGCATCATATTCTCCCCATCAGCAGTTAGTGACATTCAAGAGTTAGAGTATTAACTCTTGAAAAATCAATAAAAACATAAAGGAAATTATGATGAAAAAGATTCTATTACCATTAGCACTTGTTCTTACAACAGCATCTGGCGTAGCACTTGCCGATCAGACAGGTCCATACGTAGGTGCAAGCCTTGGTAATGCAACAACGGATCTTAAAGCTGACCATTGGGAACATAACTACGACGAAAATGTAGTTGCATACGGCTTATACGGTGGTTACAACTTCACTGAAAATCTTGGTCTTGAAGCAACATTAGGCCAAACTGGCGAACAAGATAACATTAAAAAAGGTTACGCGACTCTGACTCCTCGCGTAATGATGCCACTTAATGATCAGTTATCCCTATTTGCAAAAGCAGGTGTCGCTTACGTTGCTGTTGATGGCGATTACGATGGCATCGACAATATGAACCGCCACGATATTGATGTTGATGGTTTTGGCTGGACTGCGGGTGCGGGTGTTAACTTTGCCGTTGCTGAACACATCGATCTTCGTGCTGGCATTGATTATCTATCAACAGATCTTGAAAAAGCGGATAACGATAAAGATTTAAACATCGACTCAGAAACAACGATGTACTACGTAGGTGTTAACTACAATTTCTAATGTAGTGTGATCATATCTAAATCAAAAAGCCATTAACGAAAGTTAATGGCTTTTTTCATTATTGCAGTAAAGCACGTTAGATATTTTTACCCAATCTGATTTTTGTGGAATTTTTATTCGTTTACCTCACTAAAAATGAACATATGTTCAACATTAAGATCATCCGCTCAGCATTTAAAACCAAAGTTATTCTAGTTAGGAGCAACATCTCGCGGTTAACTTCAATTTAACCCACTTTTATTGGGATCCAAACAGGATTTATTCGCATTTTGAATTGACAAAAACACTGAAAAAGTCAATTATCAATTCATCAAATGCTCTTACATAAACCATTCGCTCACAATGTGTGTAAATGGCTTTGTATGAACAGGTTAAGAATAAGTAATAAATTCTTTTGAGCATGACAGCATTTCACGTTATAAATAGTGGCTGGCATGGCATGAGCCCTATAGATAAGGTCAATAGATATGAGCACAAAATTAGAACAACTACGCGCACTAACTACTGTTGTAGCAGATACTGGCGATATTAAAGACATTAAAAAATACCAACCAGAAGACGCGACAACTAACCCATCTTTGATCTTAAAAGCGGCACAAATCGCTGAATACGCACCACTTATCGATGCTTCTATCGCTTATGCAAAAGCACAAGGTGATGATAAAGCACAACAAGTACAAGATACTTGCGACATGCTTGCAGTAAGCATTGGTAAAGAAATTCTTAACGTTGTACCAGGCCGTATTTCAACTGAAGTTGATGCACGCCTTTCTTACGATACAGAAGGCAGTGTTACTAAAGCACGTCAACTTATCAAAATGTACAACGATGCTGGTATCAGCAACGATCGTATCCTAATCAAACTAGCTTCTACTTGGGAAGGTATCCGTGCAGCGGAAATCCTAGAAAAAGAAGGTATCAACTGTAACCTAACGCTTCTATTCTCTTTTGCGCAGGCTCGTGCTTGTGCTGAAGCTGGCGTATTCCTTATTTCGCCATTCGTTGGTCGTATTATGGACTGGTACAAAGCGAAAGAAGGTCGTGATTTTGCACCACAAGAAGATCCAGGTGTGATTTCTGTAACGAATATCTATAACTACTACAAAGAACACGGTTACAATACCGTAGTTATGGGCGCAAGCTTCCGTAATACTGGTGAAATTCTTGAACTAGCAGGTTGTGACCGTTTAACGATTAGTCCACAACTTCTTCAAGAACTAGAAGAAGCACAAGGTGACGTTGTTGAGAAATTAAAAGCAACAACTGATCTGAAAGATCGCCCGGCAGCAATGACACATGCTGAGTTCCTATGGGAACATAATCAAGATCCAATGGCAGTTGAGAAACTAGCGGAAGGTATCCGTAACTTCGCAATTGACCAAGGTAAACTTGAAGCTATGATTGCAGAGCGTCTTTAATCGCTTAATTAAGTATTCCAGAAAGCGGCCTTTGCCGCTTTCTTAAGTTTAAATCTCATATATTTGGTGGAAACACTATGGAACATAAAATGTTAGCGAATGCGATTCGTGCTCTAAGCATGGATGGTGTACAACAAGCAAATTCTGGTCACCCTGGCGCACCTATGGGTATGGCAGATATCGCTGAAGTACTTTGGCGTGGTCACATGAATCACAACCCACAAAACCCACAGTGGGCTGATCGCGACCGTTTTGTATTATCAAACGGCCACGGTTCAATGCTTATCTATTCGCTACTTCACCTTACAGGTTACGATCTTTCTATCGATGATCTGAAGAATTTCCGTCAACTTCACTCTAAAACACCGGGTCACCCAGAATATGGTTACGCACCAGGTGTTGAAACAACAACAGGTCCTTTAGGCCAAGGTATTACTAATGCGGTTGGTATGGCACTTGCTGAAAAAGCAATGGCTGCACAATTTAACCGTGAAGGTCATGACGTTGTTGATCACTACACATACTCTTTCCTTGGTGATGGCTGTCTAATGGAAGGTGTTTCTCACGAAGCATGTTCACTAGCAGGTACATTAGGTCTTGGTAAACTGATCGCATTCTGGGATGACAACGGTATTTCTATCGATGGTCACGTTGAGGGTTGGTTCACTGATAATACGCCTGAGCGTTTTGAATCCTACGGCTGGCATGTAATTCCTGCTGTTGATGGTCACGATGCAGCAGCTATTAATGCCGCAATTGAGGCGGCTAAAGCTGAAACAGGCAAGCCAACACTTATTTGTTGCAAAACGATCATTGGTTTTGGTTCTCCAAACAAATCTGGCTCTCACGACTGTCACGGTGCTCCACTAGGCGCTGATGAAATTAAAGCAGCACGTGAATTCCTAGGTTGGACTTACGGCGCATTTGAAATCCCAGCAGAAATCTACGCTGAGTGGGATGCGAAAGAAGCAGGTAAAGTGAAAGAAGCTGCATGGGATGAGAAGTTTGCCGCATACGCTGCTGCTTACCCTGAACTAGCTGCTGAATTCAAACGTCGTATGAACGGCGAGCTACCAGCAAACTGGGAACAAGTGACATCTGAAGTTATTGCAGATCTTCAAGCAAACCCTGCAAATATTGCTTCTCGTAAAGCATCACAAAACGCACTTGAAGCATTCGGTAAAATTCTACCTGAGTTCATGGGCGGTTCTGCAGACCTTGCACCATCAAACCTAACTATGTGGTCTGGCTCTAAGTCAGTAACACCAACAGATGCATCTGGCAACTACATTCACTACGGTGTACGTGAATTTGGTATGACTGCGATGATCAATGGTATCGCACTACACGGTGGTTTCGTTCCTTACGGTGCAACATTCCTAATGTTTATGGAATATGCACGTAATGCAATGCGTATGGCTGCACTGATGAAAATTCAGAACATTCAAGTTTACACGCACGATTCAATCGGTTTAGGTGAAGATGGTCCTACACACCAACCTGTAGAGCAGATTGCTTCTCTACGCCTAACACCAAACATGAGCACATGGCGCCCATGTGACCAAGTTGAATCAGCAGTGGCTTGGAAATACGCAATCGAGCGAAAAGATGGCCCAACATCGCTAATCTTCTCTCGTCAAAACCTAACACAACAAGATCGTGACGCTGCACAAGTAGCTAACATCGCTAAGGGTGGTTACATCCTTAAAGACTGTGAAGGCAAACCTGAGCTAATTTTAATTGCAACAGGTTCAGAAGTAGGTATTGCAGCAGAAGCATACGCGCAACTAACGACTGAAGGTCGTAAGGTACGCCTTGTTTCTATGCCTGCAACAGATCTGTTTGACAAGCAAGATGCAGCATACCGTGAAAGCGTATTACCTTCAGATGTAACTGCACGTATTGCTATTGAAGCAGGTATTGCTGATTACTGGTACAAGTATGTTGGTTTCGATGGTCGTATCATTGGTATGACAACATTTGGTGAATCAGCACCAGCTGAAGAGCTATTTAAAATGTTTGGCTTTACAACAGATAATATTGTTGAAACAGCAAAAGAATTATTAGCATAATCGCTTAATAATCATGAAAAAGCCGAGCTTTAAAGCTCGGCTTTTTACTTTAATCAAATAATAAAATGTACTAAATGTTACATATTCAAAGCTACTGATTAGAAACATTAACCTGTAATAGCTCTTCTCCATTCACTTCAAAGCGCAACTTTAAGTGCCCTTCCGTTGATGAATCTTTAATTAATTTAATCCCTTTACCTGCAAATCTTTGGCTTATCAATCCATGTATGTCATTGATTAAATTGATTTTATCTTCATTGGATAACACTGATTGTGATGTGGTTTTATAGGTGTTAAAAAACATAATTTAAGCTCTGATTAGACCTTTAAGCACCCTATGTCAAAGTTGCATATTTTGACAATTTTATTTTGTTGATAAATGTAACGATTAATTGATTTATTACTTTGAGGATTTAGTAATTAAAATGAATAAAGCTAAATTAATATACCTATTTTGTTATCTCGGCAATTACCAAAAATAAAACTTTTGATTATAAAAACGTGTATTGTTCAAATTTAAAATAAGCGTAAATTTAAATCCATAGACAGACACCAACTTATTTTTAACGCTGTTTATCAAAGGATTTAGTTATGGCACATTTTAATAGTCAAGAGCACAAAGGTTCACAAGGCGGTCATCAACATGGCGCTGAATTTGAGCATGAAAAAATGGAACGTCGTTACGATGACGGTGCTGAGCATAAACATAACCGTGATCATCATGAAATGCGTGATCATGAGAAAAGTCACCCACATACACAACATGGCGGTGATCCTGTAGGCCATAAGCACCCAGAACAAACTCATAGCGATCGTCATGAGCATGATGAACATCGTCATCATAAAACTAAAGAGCATGACCATAAAGAGTCATCTCGTTTACACCACAAAACATCAACTAAATAATACTATTTAGCTGAGATATTGTTCTTATTTAAATAAGAACAATATAAAAAGATTAAGAGCCCAATTAATGAAAGTATATTTTTATTAATTGGGTTTTTCTATTTATGTTATTAATTTTTAATTAAGTAAGGCTCAATAAAATCTAGTACTTCATTTTCACAAAGCCCAACTTCAACCTCAATACCCGCCTCTTTTAAAACCGCGATACCTTTACCACTATTGCGGCTGTCTGGATCCAGTGTTGCAACCACAACTTTCTTAATACCTAATTCAACCAATGTATGGGCACAAGAAGGTGTACGTCCGACGAATGAGCACGGCTCTAAAGTCACATAAGCAGTTACGTCCGTAAAAGAACCATTATAATTAGCTAGCGCCATCGCTTCAGCATGGTGTTGCCCTGGCGGCTGAGTAAATCCTTCACTCACAATCTCACCCTCTTTAACTAATACACACCCTACTGGAGGATTCGGGCGACAGGCTGGTAATGATTGATGAGATAATAAAAGTGCACGCATCATAAATGCTTGTTCTTGAAAATCGTGGTTCATGGTTTCAATACACCTTCGAATAAAACTTCTAGTGTAAGCTGAAACATAAAAAAAAGCATTTGTGAAAAATAACGTATTTATTTCTAATCAAATGTCATTTAATTATGAATGAAATATGAATACCTCCATCATTATTAATTCAGCGGAAATATCGTTTACTGTATCCTTCTTAATATTGAGAGACAACCATGAAACGCGTTATCACGACTCTAGTCTTATCATTAACACTGCATTCGTTATCAGCTTTTGCCATGACCGACAGTTCACCACAATATACCCAACAGATCACAGATAATACGATTAAGTATCTGGACCATACTCAGCAATTAAATACCAATCAGCAACAGCAAAGCCATGTGTTGACGACAATAAATAACAATAATTACTTATCAACCACAGGCCATAAGGAAGGTCATTTAGAAAGAAACCGGTGGGAAGAAACCCGTATAAGCCGAAGCAACAACCGTTATCGAGAAGAACATAAGAATAAATAATCTCATTCATCAGCCCAAGTTTGAATCATTCAACCTTGGGCTTTTAGTTAAGAACGTAACGAACGTTATATTATCAACAACCCAATAATGGTTTTCAGTCCATAACGCCTGTCAATAAATAATCGGAACAATGTCTACCATTTATACCGTAAACATATAAAACATTGTAAAATAACTGACTTATAAGAGATATTATCTACTTTTAACAAAAACACACTGTATAATTACTATTCACAACATTAGTTCATTTACAGTTCAGAAAAGCTATGCTTTTATACCTCCTCGCAAAAATAAGCTAGTGCTGATTGCACTCACTAAAAATAAGAACTGACGAGCATTCCAGATTTATGTCTACGTTAAACACGACGATTTTGAGAAAATTTATTAATTCTCGCTATATTAGTATTGCAGGTATTTCTCTTATCACCGTTGCTGCAGCTTTATCTATCAATACAGCGACACCTCATCAAAATTATAAAGAAATAAAACTTTCTATCCCAGCCACTCCAAAGGTGGTATTACCTGCTTTGTCATCAAAAGTAATGCAGAAAACAGTCGATTTACCACCGACTTATGAATATAAGATTAAAAATGGTGACACCCTAAGTGGCATCTTTGCGAGAATGTCTATCCCCTATTCTGATGTTCAGTCCATCATGGAGGCTGACTTAAACACACTTCAAATTGACAAACTTCAACCAGGTAATATCTTACGTTTTTGGGTTAATGAAAGTGATCATAAACTAAATAAGTTAGAGCTTGAATTTAGCTTAGCACAGCGAATTGATTACATTCGTACTAAAGATGGTAATTTCGACGTAAAAGAAATTACTTTACCTGGTGTATGGCGAGAGACTGTTGCAACAGGAACTATCCATGGTAGTTTTAGTGCGTCAGTACGTAAAGCTGGCGTCTCACATAGTGAAGCTCAAGAAATTATGTCTATCTTAAAAGATAAATTAAATTTTAGTCGTGACCTAAAATCAGGAGATTCATTTGAAGTTGTTACCAAACGTAAATATATAAAAGGTCAAGCTACAGGTGACAGTGATTTACAAGCTATTCGGATTTATACGGGTAAACGCTATATAACAGCTTACCTGCATTCTGATGGTAACTTTTATGATGAAAATGGTGATAGCTTACAACGTGCATTCCTTCGTTATCCTACAGCAAAATTTTACCGTATCAGTTCGCCATTCAACCCTAATCGCGTTCACCCGGTTACTGGACGTCGCCAACCACATAATGGTGTTGATTTTGCAGCACCATCAGGCACGCCAGTACTAGCAACAGGTGATGGTGTTGTAACGTTAGTGACTAACCACCCTTATGCAGGGCGTTATGTCGTCATTAAACACAGTGCTAACTACAGCACTCGTTACTTACATAACAGCCGTATTTTGGTTAAGAAAGGTCAGCATGTTAAACGTGGTCAAGAAATTGCGATATCAGGAAGCACAGGCCGTGTAACAGGCCCACACATTCACTATGAATTCTTAATTCGAGGAAAAGCAGTAAACCCAATGACAGCAAAGATTCCATTGGCTGCGTCTGTTCCTCGTAAAGAAAAGAAAGAATTTGAAGGCGAGGTTGCTAAATATAATACCTTGATTAAACAATCAACCGAACAAGATAAAAACCAAATCGCAAGTGTGACAAAATAATACATCTGGTTTTTAGTTCAATCATCATAAAACAATCGAAAAGCACTTCTGAATAGAAGTGCTTTTTATTTCATATCAAACATAACAATTCTCCAGCCAGTATCTATTACGAGAATCATTTTTAATAAATCTAGCATTACGATAATAACAACTTAATATAACAACATAGATACATTTAGAAACATTTTACTCGGTAAATATCACTGTTTTTGTGACAATGCCATATATTTATAAAATGAATATACGCTTATTCTTTTGCCATTGTATGCGCCATGATTGACCTCCTTGTGTTATCGGCATCCAACAATTTTCTATTCTTATATACACTACCGAATACAGGAAGTATCTATGGCTAAGAAAACGCCACCTTTTGAATTTGCTGGCTTATCAATTGACGCGGGTAAACACATTAATTGTGAATTAGAGATTGCTCGTCTTTATACTCACTCACCTCTTTCGGTTTCTGTTGATATCCTTCATGGTAAACACCCAGGCCCCGTCTTATTAATCAATGCGGCTATTCATGGTGATGAATTGAATGGTATTGAGGTTGTACGTCAAGTCATTGAAAAGATAGATTTAAATAAACTTCACGGAACAATTATTGCAGTACCTGTAGTTAACGTTTTTGGCTTTATTCATAAATCTCGCTACTTACCCGATCGTCGAGATTTGAACCGTTGCTTCCCTGGTTCTGAGCGGGGTTCAATTGCAGGTCGCATGGCTTACCAATACTTTAATCAAGTGGTTCGTCGTGCATCTCATGTTATCGATCTACATACAGCTGCAATTTACCGCACTAACTTACCTCAAATTAGAGCTAACCTTGAAAACCCATTAGCTAAAGATATGGCAATGGCATTTGGCTCACCCGTTGTTGTTGACGCAAGTCTGCGCGAGGGCTCATTACGAGCAGCTGCTGAAGAGTTTAACATACCCGTGATCACATTTGAGGCAGGTGAAGCGTTACGTCTTGATCCACATGCAGTAGGATCTGGCGTTCAAGGCGTATTGAAGGTAATGCGCCATCTAAATATGCTACGCACTAGCCGTAGCAAAAAAGTTATTGAACCAATGGTGCCAAAAGCAACACGTTGGATTCGTGCCGACTATGATGGCTTGCTTCGATCCCATGTGGCCTTGGGTGAGAAGGTATCGAAAGATCAAGTCATCGCCACTATTAGCGATCCTGCAGGAAGCAGTGAAGCGCCTGTTATTGCTCCACAAGGTGGGATCGTCATTGGTCAGCAAACATTGCCTTTAGTTAACGAAGGTGATGCTATTTTCCATATTGCTTTCTTTGAAGAACCTGATGGCTTAGTTGAAGAGCAAGTGGAAAGTTACCTTGATGATGCCATCGAAGAATTAGATGATGAGCTAAAATGGGGTATGACAAACTAATTTAGCTATTAGAGCTTCATTGTAAAACACACAGCATAAAAAAGGCTAAGTGCGCACACTTAGCCTTTCATTTTTATATTAAGCCAATAACGGCAAAACAAAAAATATCATTACCAATCAAAGAGCTTATCAAAGAAGCCTTCGACTTTTTTCTGCACTTCTTTCGCTTGTTGCTTCACAGCTTGTACCTGACAGTTTTGTTTAAGATCACCATTAGGATCCCAAATAGGCATTCGTGTTGTACCTGAACAATCTTCAACATAGGTACCGTTCGCTGCTACCGTATATTTCTCTCCTTCCAATTCTGAAGGTTGAGTTAAGACTAATGGCTCAGGTTTGCGGTGCTGAATGTAATCAGTATATAAACGCAATGCGCCTGTCGCACCCGTTAAGTGTGCAGTTTTATTATCATCGCGTCCCATCCATACAGTTACAACTTCACGCCCATCGATACCGACATACCAGCTGTCTTTACCATCATTTGTAGTACCCGTTTTACCGGCTAGGTGGCTATTAGGGAACAATTTATTCAATGAATGAGCAGTACCAAATTTGACTGTATCTTGCAGCGCATACATAGTCAGCCATGCAGCCTGACTTGGCACTACTGATGAAGCTTTAGGCCAATTTTGGTACAGCACTTTGCCATCTTCATCAACCACGGCATTTAATGCCGTTAATGGCGCTAAATAGCCATTATTACCAATTGCTTGGTACATCTGAGTAACTTCAAATGGTGACAAGGCCATCGAACCTAAAAATAGTGATGGTACTTGAGGGATTTCTTCAAGTGGTATCCCTAATTTTGTTAATGTCGTTGAGACTTTTTCAACTCCCAAAGCCATACCTAAATTAACCGTCGGAACATTGTATGATTTAGCTAACGCCACAAATAAAGGCACTTCACCACGATACTTACGATCATAGTTCCGAGGACTCCATACCGCACCATCTTGCATCTTAATAGAAAGAGGCTGATCTTTAAGTGAAGTTGCAAGCGTGTATTGCTCTGGGTCTTCTAATGCTGACAAGTAAACAGATGGTTTCACTACCGAGCCAATTTGACGTTGAGCATTTATCGCACGATTATAGCCAGGGAAATTAGGATTACTTCCCCCAATCATAGCGCGGATTTCCCCCGTAGTACGATCAGCAATCACCATCGCTGTTTGTAGATCTTTACCCGAACGCTTTTCCACTAACGGGATCATTTTCTTCACCGATTCTTCGGCTAACTTTTGCGATTGAGGGTCCAGTGAAGTAAACAGACGTAAGCCTTTACCTTCTTCAAAAGCATCACCTACTTTTTGCTCTAATTCACGTTTAATTTGATCAAAGTACGCAGGTTGACGCTTTGCAAGTTGTCCTTTTGATTGAATATCCAACGGTAATTTTATTGATGCTTGATATTCTTTATCCGTTAACAGTTTATTGTCTAACATGATTTTTAATACCACGTTACGACGATCTTTTGCACGCTCAGGGTTGCGCCAAGGATTGTAGTAAGACGGACCTTTTACCAAACCAATTAACAATGCTAATTGATCAGGGCGCAATTCCGACAATGGGCGATCAAAGTAATAACGAGATGCCAAAGCAAAACCATGAATGCCGCGACCTGCATATTGGGCGAGATAAACTTGGTTCATGTAAGCATCAAGTACTTCTTCTTTGCCATATTTATAATCGATGATAATCGCCATATAGGCTTCTTTAAATTTACGCCATAAACTGCGCTCACTCGATAAAAACATATTTTTAGCAAGTTGCTGCGTTAGCGTACTACCACCTTGAACTGTGTGACCCGCTTTGATATTAGCGACAAAAGCACGAGCAATACCCACTAAAGAAATGCCATCATGCTCATAGAAATGACGATCTTCAGTATCAACAAGACCTTCGACTAGTAGCTTAGGCATTTTATCTTCAGGGAGATAAATTCGTTGCTGGTCATTTTTCGCTTCTAACATTCCCAGCATTTTGGGATCGATATGAAGGAAACCAAGCTCTTTATTTGTATCAAGATCCTTGATTTGGCTGATCCCTTCACTGTTGAATGTCACAACAACATGACGAGCGCCTTCCGCACCCTCTTTAAAATTAAATGGTCGACGAACAAATTCAACAGACCAGCCATTTGCTTTATATTCACCACTTTGATCAGGCTTAGCGACCTTTTGATAGCCCAATACTTTTAACTCATTCACTAACGAGTTATAGCTAACTGGCGCTCCAGGTTGAAGAGCAAGCTCGCGAGCGTAAACCACCGAAGGTAATTGCCACAGTTGACCTGCAAATTTCTCACTGATGGTTTTGTTTAAATTATTACCAAGATAGGCCATACCCAAGCCACCAATAATGGCAACAGTAAGAATACTACGCTTAATTAATTTACGCGTTGATGATGGCTGTGGCTTATCCTGTTGATTATCAGGCTGATGTTTATTTGATGTCATTCATTCTTCCAATTTAACAGCAACGACTTTTCTAAAAAATAATTATCAAACAATAAGATAAATGAGACGGCTGTTAAATTACTACCTTATATAAAATCAATATAGTTGGGCTAAACATAATCCTAATTATCAATGATCATGTCATCCTAGTGTCAGTTCTATATTGTATGATTTTTTCATCAAGGCTGGCAAAAAACATTATTTTATGATGATAAAAATGGCACGTTCTTTGAGCATTAATCTCCTTAGTAATGAGATTAACCTATCCTCAAAAGACAGCGTTTGATTTCGTATCATTAGGCATGACAAATGCTTTGTGGCGTAATAAGCGGTTAATTCAATCCGGCTTTGGGTCGCAATTTATTCGCAAATCATCCACAATAACGTCTTTAAGAAAGCCAGCGATCAATTCCGATCGGGCACAGGTACCATGAGATAGCTATGCAACGTGATTATACTTTAAACTGCCTATTAACAATGCCTCGTCATGAGCTTGAAGAATTTAGCTTACGCGTAATCAGCCGCATGGTGCCGGAAGATGTAATGCAGGAAATATTCACTTTTGAACAAGAAGAAGTGGATAGTGAAGAGCGCCTCAAATCAGCACAATTTGATGCAATGCTACGTATGACAGCGGTTGCTTTGGGTGAAGTCAAAGAAGCATTTTCAGAATCAGATAACGCTAAGCAAAATGTTGAGCGTATGACACGTTTAATTCTTTGGCATTTTTACGCTATTTCATTCCAGCTAGAAGAAGCCGTGACATTAGATCAGCACTGTGCTGAAGTTGAAAAGATTTTGGTCAATGCACCTGACAACGCATTTGGTTGGATCAGTGTACTGACAGAATTACTTCATCGTTATGCTGCATTAAGCCAAGAAAAATAATCATCCCTTGCGTGATTAACCGCTAAATAAAAAGGCGTACCCTTAGGATACGCCTTCTTTTTATTTTTTATTGCCGATACTAAATACTATTAATAATCGAAATCGCTGTACTCCGGACTCTCAAAACGTGAACGTGTCATACGACGTTTCTTTTTGTTACGAGATTGATTCAACTCTTGAAAATCATCATTAAATTCAGAATTGAATTTTGATTTGCTGCCCTTGTGAAACTTTTGGTCTAACTTAGCCATTTGCGATTCCTGAACTACATCCAGAGTAAGTAATTAATAAATAGAACACAGGCAATATTAATGTTCTATTGTGACAAAAATACGTCGCTTTTTTGTAAAATCAGTGACAACTGCCTTGTTTGTTTTCCACTTGATTTATTGCTTAATTCGTATTTTTTCTAAGACTAATTCAGGAACTCGCTCTCTGTACAACAAGATATTTTACTGCTTATCAGCAAAAAAACTTATCAATTGTTTTCAGTCATATTCTTAAAAGGAACTTCGACTAACGCATTGATCAAGTCCTCTTTTTCGTTATCTTCTCGCCATACTAAATATAAGCTTTGATCCATAACTGGCGCGTCTTCTACCACATGAAGTAAGCCTTCTTTCTTAGCACTTTCGACAACTGGCGATGGCAGATAACCAACTCCAGCATTCGCTAAAATATAATCAAGCGCCATTTTAACAGAATGTGTATGCATTATTGGTGTACGCTGAAGCTCAGCAATACGACTATGCTCAACAGAAAATCGTGTTCCCCAGTCTAAAAAGACGAGTGGAATATCACGAGTATCATGTAAGCAACAATTACTTTTATTAGTCACTAACTGTAATTGGTAGTCTCGGACTTTACGTACATTAAGATTTTCAATTTTCGGTGGCTCGCTGGTAATAAAGAGATCAATGCTCTTATCAAACAAGCGTTTTGCCATCCCTTCACGTTTAACAGACTCTAAGCGTAATGCTAATCCAGGTAGATTGGCATAGATATGGTTAATCCAATCAGAAATACCATCAAACTCCCAGAATAAAGGAGATGCGCCAATAGCTAATTGGGTATTTAGGCTATCTGTTAATGCAACATCCTGCTTCGCACGCCCCCATGTCTGTAAAATAGCTTCAGCATAAGGCTGTAAACGCTCACCAGCTGCAGTTAGATGGACATTACCACGTTGACGAGAAAACAACGGGTTACCTAGCTGAGACTCAAGCTGTCGAATACGAAAGCTGACGGCAGACTGCGTTAAATATAAATTATCAGCAGCACGGCCAAAGTGACGAGTCTTAGTTACTTCTAAAAATGTTTTTAGTAATTCTGTATCCACAGCGAAATTCTCAAGAATAAGAAGGATAAATTGCGTGATTATCGTGCTATTTAAGCATTATATATCTAATAAGCAAGAGCTTAATCTAGATCTTAAACGATATGATGATTTGCAGCGTTAAATCATCAAAAATATTCATCAAAACGATAAAAATTGTTTGATTTACAACTCGCCAAGTCTGGATAAATATCACCCCAAATCACATCAAGGACTTTATGAATGAGAAGTGAAGGTAAATTTTACGACGATAAAAATTTCCCACGTGGCTTTAATCGCTCGGGAGTTTTCACAATTAGTGAAGCCAGCGTCTTAGAAAATTACGGACGTATTATGCGTGCCTTACATGAAGGGACTACTCAACCAATCGATGAGTCTGAAACTCAGTTCCTTGCTGAAGTGTTAGGTCAGCAAGCAGCAGTGTCTGAATTTGGTAAGTGTTGGTTAAAATACCTGAACCACACCACTCATAAAGCACGCAGTTATACCTTATGCGTGTCGCAACGTGCTAATAATGGCGTATACGGCGACGATGATGATACCGATAGTGGTAGTGATAGCGATTTAGACTATTAATTACTATCAGAGGGCTAACCTCTGTTTATCGAGTAACAATGAAGCCATCCCACTCTAGTGCGATGGCTTATTTCTTTTTAATAGCCTGTAAAACAGGCACTTTCTTGGTAGAGCTATGAAAATTTGTTTTGTTATGTATCCGTGGGACAAAGTTGAAGCCGAAAACGACTCCACACTACGTCTGATCCATGAAGCCGCAAGCCGCGGTCACACGGTTGCAATTACAACACCAAGTAACTTAACTATGCGTGACAGCATGGCTATTGCATTCTGTAACGTATTAAAAAAAGGTGATGTATCAAACAATATTCCAAGCTTTTACCGTAAAGCTGAATTTAACAAAGCTGAGCTACCACTCGCGGGCTTTGACGTTATCTTTATGCGTGCTAACCCACCACTAGATACCATGGCTCTTAATTTCTTAGATTCTGTGCGTGAGCATACTTTCATTATTAATGATATTGATGGTCTACGTGTCGCTAATAACAAGCTATATACAGCATCGTTACCCGATCCAAACCATGAATATATTCCAGCAACACACGTATCAAAGAACCGTGAATATTTAGAGCGTGTATTAGACGAATCAACCCATGATCGTATGATCTTAAAGCCACTAAATGGTTACGGTGGTAAAGGCGTAATATTGGTTGAAAAGAGTGCAAAATCAAGCGTTAAATCATTACTTGATTTCTACATTGGTGACGATGAAAACTATGTGATCTTACAAGATTACATTGAAGGTGCAGAACAAGGTGATGTACGCATTCTACTGCTTAATGGTGAGCCTATTGGTGCTATGCGCCGTGTGCCAGCAGAAGGCGATGTGCGTTCAAACATCCATGCCGGTGGCCGTGAAGTAAAACACGTACTGACGAAGCAAGAGCTTAACTTATGTAAACACATTGGTCCTAAGCTTGTGCGCGACGGTCTGTTCTTTGTTGGACTTGACGTGATTAACGGTAAACTGGTTGAAGTAAACGTATTAAGCCCAGGCGGCATTACCCGTATCAATCGCCTTAACCGTGTAAAACTTCAACGTAATGTCCTAGATTTTGCTGAGAGTGTAGTAATGGCGAAAGAAGTCGGCATTGCACGTAAAAATGATTTTCGAAAGGTGATTGCAGATGCTGCATACTGAGTTAGAGGTTCTGGATAAAATCCGCAGCCTAACTCCCTTTGAAGCAAAACTTGATGATGGCAGCTTGACGATTCGTGTTAGCGAATATCAGCCTTATATTGCTACTGCCATTCATCATGGACACAACCTTCGTGGCGAGTTAAAAGAAAAATGTGCGCTAACAGAAGAAGAGCGCTACTTTGAAGAAGATCCATTTACTGGCGATTTTATTTCATCTCTGCCAATCATTCTTCAAGGTGAAGATTCACGTTACGAATACGATCTTAACCGTGATCCAAGCAACTGTATCTATGACGATGCTTGGGGTAAGAATGTATGGCTTGAGCCATTAACGGTAGAAGAACGTGCAGTAACGCATGAAAAACATAACCGCTACTATCGTATTCTTAAATGTTTAATTGAAACATTAGAAAAAGAGTTCGGTTTATGTTTGTTATATGACATCCATTCATATAACTACCAACGTATTGACGAGAAAACACCGACATTCAATGTCGGAACTAAACAAGTTAACTGTCGTCGTTGGCGTAAAGAAATTGATGTCATGCTTGAAGGTTTAAATAGTATAGAGCTACCCAACCTAGAAGTAACAGCATTAGAAAATGATGTCTTTAAAGGCATGGGGTACCAAGCAGCTTTCATTAAAGAAAACTTTAAAAACACATTAATCTTACCGATTGAAGTAAAAAAAGTATTCATGAATGAAGAAGGCGGCGAAGCGTATCCATTAGTGATTGAAAAGCTGAAAGAGTCCATGAAAACCGTGATTACGGAACATGCTGCTTTTACTATCACTAAACGCACAAAAGCCAAAGGTTTAACTGGTAATGATCTGCTTGCTTCGAATTTATCGAAAGAAGTGCTCAAACTGGATCGTCAGCTATATCGTATTGCTCGTGGTATCAATACGCTTAGCTACATCAACCCAACTAACCTTAAGCAAGAAAAACGACGCTTTTTAAGTAAGCCGCATAGCTATCAGCCACAGTTTACTTATCGCCAACTTGATTTAGATCCATACAAGTTCCGTGAGCAACTTTATCGTCTACCAGTAGAAGGTATCCGTGATGCTGACGTACAAAAAATGTATCGCAAGGTTATCGACCAATTAGCGGTACGTATTGATCTACTTTGTAGTATTGGTACTGATGAGTTCTTATATAATTCATTACGTTACTACGGTCAGCCTGATGAGCGTGATATTGCCAATGCAAAATTTATTCTTCATGCTTGTGAATACAAAGAGCAGCAGCCTGCAACAATCACAGCCAATGAAGCAATAGAAGCGTTTAAAGAAGCGGCGAAAGAGTACGATATTCCTTGTAAAGTCGTATCCTCTAAGCAGCTAATCGCACGAGCAATGGTAAGTGGTAAAACGATCAAGGTGAACCCAAACAGTCGTTTTACACAAGGTGATTTGGATGCGTTAATTCATCACGAACTGGGTGTGCACTTAGTTACGTCAGTGAATGCTGAACGTCAACCATTGAAGATCCTACAACTGGGTTTACCGGGTAATACGCATACACAAGAAGGCCTTGCGATTCTTTGTGAGCACTTATCAGGTAGCTTCCCACTACACCGTCTAAAAACATTGGCGTTGCGTGTTGTAGCTGTAGAGATGATGGTAAATGGTGATACCTTCAATGCCTGTTTCAACAGCTTGAAGCATGAATACGGTATCAGTAATGATGAAGCATTTACCGTTACTGCACGTGTATATCGTGGTGGTGGTTTCACTAAAGATTTCTTATATCTTCGTGGCTTAAAAGATGCGATTCAAGCGTATAAGAATGAAGATTTAACATCATTATTTATTGGTAAGACTGGCTTTGAATTTAAGCCCCTGCTTGATGAACTCATCGAGCGCGGGATCTTAAAACAGCCCGATTACTTACCTAAAGCACTAGAGATAGATGCGGATATCGATCCAGTGATGGAGTTTATGCTTAACTCGATTCGTTGATCGACTAGTAAATAAATCATAAACAAAAAGCGACCAATCGGTCGCTTTTTTTATGTATTATTAACGCGCGAACGTTACATTGGTAAGCGTTTACGATCGACCTGTATAATCGTACAAGTCAATAACACCAACACCACTGCGATTGCAGCTAATAGCACAAATACACCGTTCCATGAGTAGCTTGTTTGTATCATCGCAATAGGTGCACCTGCAAGCGCTGCACCGATATAGGTTACCCCACCTTTTAAACCTGTTGCTGCACCTGCACCATCAGCGTGAGAGGCTTCAATAATACCTAAAGCAAACAACATTTGAGGAGCATAAATACCCGCACCAATGATAAAGAAGCACAATGCCACCAGCATGTAGTCAATATGCAATGTAAATGCTACACCCACCATGCCGCTAATTAAGACAAAGCAATAGATTAAAATGGTTTTCCAGCGATCAGCACCGAAGAATTTATCAGAAATAATACCGGATGTTAGACCACCTAAAATACCACCAACCTCAAACCATGCCACCAGAGAGTTTGCTTTAACTAAATCCCAATGTAATACGTCAACAAAGTAAACACTGACCCAGTCACTTGAAACAGTGCGGATCACATAGATACAAAGATCACCACCAATCGCTAACCAAATAATAGGATTGGTTAGAATATAACGTTTAAACATGACCCACATTGTTAAGCCAGCTTCAGAACGTTTGTTTATCTCAAGTTGCTTGGTATCGTTACGCCATACACCAACATTAGGTAATCCGTAGTTTTCAGGCTTACCACGCATCATCACAGCCGCGATAATGGCTTGTACTGCGGTAATAACAGCAGGAACGTAAAATGCGTAACGCCAATTCCCTGTGTAAGCAATAACAGCGGATGCAATTAATGGCGCTAAGGCACCACCAACATTGTGTGACGTATTCCATAATGAATACCAACCACCACGCTCAGATTTTGAATACCACTGGCTGATCGCTTTTGCAATCGGTGGAAAACCACAACCTTGTACAACAGCAGTTAAGCAATATAGAGACAACAGCATGGTGACACTGTCAGTCATACCAATACCAACGTTGATAATGGCGATCACGACAAGCACAGGAGCAAGGAATAAGCGTGGATTAATTTTATCGGCGAGAAGACCTGAACTAAACTTAGAAATACCGTATAAAATATAATAAATAGAAGATGCTAGACCAAATTGAACCGTGGTCATTCCCAAATCGGTCATTAACAATGGGGCTGCAGCTGCAAATGCTTTGCGAGAAATATACATCACTGTATACGTCAAAAAAGTCGTTATTATAATTTGCCAGCGTAAACGTTTATACGTTTCGTCTAATTTATTGTTACTCATAGGTTAAATACTTACGAACTGAATTTTTTAAAGTGTTCGAAAGCCTACTCTTTGAAGCATTTGGTACATTTTAATTATTTGTTGCCTTTTTAACCATGAAAACAAATATTATGATTACCGGCAAACCAACTGATAAGACCAGGTATAAATCATGATAAATGACGAACTTCAGAGTAAAACACCAAAAATACAAGAAAAGAAAAACACTAATGTCACAAACTTAATATTATCAGAATAAGAGCTTTTTAACCAAAATCGATTTTTTTGTTAATTCAACTGGTGATGATATTTTAGGTATAAATATACACTAACGTTCTCATTAAATTTTTATATATATTTTAGTGTTAAAAGTATTTACATTTTTATCGCAATCTATGACTAGTCACAATTAATCAAAACCAAAAGCAATAATTAGTTACAAATATAAAAATAGAATAATCATTTTTTCTTATTAAATATATATTCAATTATGATTTCACAATATATAAAAAAGGCAGCCTGATGGACTGCCTTTCAAATGTATAAATGTTTAATTTTAGCGATTAGTTGCCAGGTACAACGCGTGTCGTACTACCCTGCTGATAAATATCAACACGTTGGCCTACACGGAAAATCATATTTGGATCGACTTCCTGCACAACAGCAATGGTTCTACCGCTATCAAGTTTAATTACGATATTAACACCATTACGTTTACTAACTGCATCACCCGCTTTATTACCTAAAGCTGCGCCAGCTAAACCACCACCAATAGCTGCAATATCAGAACCACTACCGCCACCAACTTTCGAACCAAGAATGGCACCAATGGCACCACCTGCAATGGTACCAATCATATTTTCGCCACCACCGCTCATGGTTACGGCATCTAATTTGGTGATCGTACCGGTTAATACATTTTGTACTGTGCGTGCCTCACCGACATCATAAGCATTACCATATGGATTTTGCGCACAACCGGTTACACCCAGTGCTGCGACCAGACATAAAGATGCTACTGTATACTTTTTCAATATAACCTCCGTCAATAAAGCAATCTGCTCTTACAACGATATAAGTTTGGACGTTAAATTAACATTTTGCTCACAAACCCTGTATTCACACTGAATGGACTAATAAAAACAATATGTTACAAATTATTCGTGTAAGAAGAAGCAACGCTTTACAATTAGTTTCTCTTTTTAAAGGTAAAAAAACACTCAATCTAGTGTGTTTTTTTACCGCGAATTTTATTAATCAACGTCACCACAACAACTACCGCGGCCCCCGCAATAACACCCACAATACCGTTCATTAATGGTGGTAAAATAGACGCTGCACCAGGAAAATTGACGGCTTGTACAATGTTATCTACGATTTCATGGGAATGCGGTAAGGTATGTACAACGATACCGCCACCGACAAGAAACATTGCAATTGTGCCCACAAACGCCAGAGCCTTCATAAGATAAGGTGCTATGTTCACCAATAGTGAGCCAAAACGGTTTTTCAAACTCGCTTGTTCGCTATGATTCACAAGGTATAAACCCGCATCATCTAACTTCACAATGCCTGCAACCAAACCATAAACACCTGCCGTCATAACTGCGGCAATTACGCTGACAACAATGGCTTGAGTTAAAAATGGATGATCTTGTACAACCCCTAAAGAAATCACAATAATTTCAGCAGAAAGAACAAAATCAGTACGAATAGCCCCTTTTATTTTCTCTTTTTCATACTCTGCGATATCAACATCACTTTGCGCTAACACATCAACTTTATTTTCTGTGCTTGCCTGAGAATGAAATAATTTTTCAACGATTTTCTCAACACCTTCAAAGCATAAGAATAAACCGCCTAATAACAGCATTGGCTGAATCAGCCATGGGGCTATTACACTGATCAATAACGCTGCTGGAACTAATATCAGCTTATTTTTAAATGAGCCTTTTGCGACGCCCCATACAACAGGAATTTCGCGTTCCGCACGTACCCCCGTTACCTGTTGGGCATTCAATGCTAAATCATCGCCTAACACACCCGCTGTTTTTCGTGCTGCTACTTTTGTCATCACAGCAACATCGTCTAATACGGTCGCGATGTCATCTAACAAAGTTAATAAACTTGCTCCTGCCACAGGTTACTACTCCTTCCATTAAGAGCCTATTGCTCTTAAATACACAAACTAACATTATGATGTTAATACTAAGCTGTTGATGCTGACTTCATCCAACATACAATTGAGCATTATACTGCCTATACCATAAAAATAAAAATCAGCGTTTTTTATCGCGATTTAGCGCCCTTTTCAATTAAAGTCGGTATAAAGCCGAATGGCTAATCTTTCTTATCATAACGATAAATCTTTTTTGATTGCAGTTAACCTCATTCAATTGTCTAATCGCCAAGCACCCTCTTTTCGGTTTGAGGTGTAGACTGAGATTGGAATTCCTCTCTTTACGTTATGTCATACCGTGCTAGTAGCAGCACGACCTGTTCGGAAATGACAATGAAATTATTCGCAGCACTATACCTACAGGCATTTTCTTGTCTGAATAAAGTATGCGACAACGCAGCCAACAACATCAGACCAACCCAATTTAGACGATCGACACGTATGTTCATTAATAATAATGATGAAACGAACTCGGATAGTCCCAGTTACGTGTAATTAAATGCAATACACTACTGTTTGATGTGGATTGCTTTTTATTAGCGTGACCTTTAGATCCTGACTTTTATTACGTCAGCAACCATAACCTTCTATTTTATTTGATATTTTCTGCAGTTATGTAGGGCTTCTGTTCGCCTTAAAAACTGACCGCGTACTTACAAGGATTAAGACTATGAGTGAGTGGACAATTAATAACGCACGTGACGTTTATAATACGCCTTACTGGAGCCAAAACTATTTTGATATTGCACAAGATGGTTCAGTGGTTGCGCGTCCTAATTTACAGGCTCCCAACAATACCATTGGTTTATCACAACTTGCTGATGAACTGATTGCTGCAGGTGCCTCATTACCAGTATTGGTACGTTTTCCTGAAGTGATGCACCATCGTGTCGATAGCTTATGTAGTGTATTTAACCAAGCAATTGAAAATTATGGTTATACAGGTGACTACCTTGCGGTTTATCCAATCAAAGTCAACCAACAACAAGAAGTCGTTAGCGAGATTCTTAAAAGCCAATACGCTAAGCAACAACGTCAGTTAGGTTTAGAAGCAGGCAGTAAACCCGAGCTTATGGCTGTGCTGGCTATGGCGCAAGAAGCGAGCTCCGTCATTGTCTGTAATGGCTATAAAGATAAAGAATACATTCGTCTTGCACTCATTGGTGAAAAGCTAGGACACGAAGTGTATATCGTCCTAGAAAAACTATCAGAACTACGCATTATCTTAGAGCAAGCGAAAGAGCTTGGCGTTACTCCACGTCTTGGTTTACGCGCTCGTTTAGCCTCGCAAGGTAAAGGCAAGTGGCAAGCCAGTGGTGGCGAGAAGTCTAAGTTTGGATTATCGGCATCTCAGGTTTTAACTGTGGTAGATGAACTGCGCCAGCGCAATATGCTAGATTGTCTGCAATTGTTGCATTTCCACTTAGGGTCGCAAATTGCCAACATTCGTGATGTAAGAAATGGTGTGGGTGAAGCTGGTCGTGTTTACGCAGAATTAAAAAAAATCGGTGTCGGTATTACAACTGTCGATGTTGGTGGTGGTTTGGCCGTGGACTACGAAGGTACGCGTTGTCAGAACAGTTGCTCAATGAACTACAGTATTAACGAATATGCAAACAACATTGTTTATGTGTTAGGTGATATTTGTACTGAATACGATATCGCTATGCCACGCATTATTTCAGAGTCTGGCCGTAACTTAACAGCACATCACGCAGTCTTAATCACCGATGTTGTGGGTATTGAAAGTTACAAACCTGAGAGTATTTCAGCACCAGCATTTGACGCACCACAAGTGCTACATAACATGTGGATGTCGTGGAACGAGCTCTCGCAACATGCAGAGCAACGTTCGTTGGTTGAGATTTATCATGACAACCAAAATGATTTAGCCGAAGTGCACGCCCTATTTGGGGTTGGGATGATTAGCTTTATCGATCGAGCATGGGCAGAGCAAGTCAGTTTGCGCTTATGTTATGAATTAGAAAGAAAGCTATCAGATAAAAATCGTGCACACCGCCCGATTTTAGATGAATTACACGAGCGCTTAGCTGATAAGTTCTTCGTGAACTTTTCTTTATTCCAATCATTGCCTGATGCATGGGGAATTGATCAAATCTTCCCTATCTTGCCATTAAGCAACTTGGATAAAGCCCCTGAGCGTCGTGCCATTATTTTAGACATTACTTGTGATTCAGATGGTGCTATTGATCAATATGTTGAAAGCCAAGGTATTGAAACAACGCTACCGGTTCCAACATGGTCAGCCGAAGAGCCATACCGTATTGGTTTCTTTATGGTCGGTGCTTATCAAGAAATCTTAGGTGATATGCATAACCTCTTTGGTGATACCGACACTGCAGTTGTCCGTACTCGTACTGACGGTGGTTATGAAATAGAAAAAATTGATCGTGGTGATAGTGTTGGCGATGTATTGCGCTACGTGCATTTAGACTCGAAAGAGTTTTTACGCCAATACCAAACAATGGCTGAGCAACACTTAGCTGATCACGAACGTGATGCAATTTTACAAGAATTAGCGGAAGGTCTAGAGGGTTATACTTACCTCGAAGATGTCCGTGCTATTTAACTAAAATATTAAATAAAAGGTTCCTACTACGCTAGTCATGTGTAGTAGGACGTCTTAACGGGGCTTTGCCCAAGATTGTTGTTGGAGAGAACCATGGCAACATTAGCTAACTACCCAGATTACTCACTATACGCAAATGCGTTTGGTTTTTTACGTCAACCACTCAACTTCTCACCAATGGAGTCTGATGCTGATGTGGTGATCACTGGTATTCCATTTGATATGGCAACCACTGGTCGTTCGGGTAGTCGCATGGGACCTGGCGCGATTCGCCAAATTTCAACCAACCTAGCATGGGAAGGTAAACGCTGGCCGTGGACATTTAATTTATTTAAAACTATCAAGGTTGCTGACTGTGGTGATCTGGTATTTGATTGTGGCGATGCCGCACAAATGTGTGACCGTCTCGAAGCTCACGCAACAGGCTTATTAGAGCAAGGTAAGGCAATGCTAAGTTTTGGTGGCGATCACTTTGTGACACTCCCTCTACTACGCGCACATGCTAAGCAGTTTGGAAAAATGGCATTGATTCACTTTGACGCACATACAGATACTTATGATCAAGGTAGCAAGTTTGATCACGGCACCATGTTCTACCATGCGCCAAAAGAAGGGTTAATTGATCCTCTTCATTCAGTGCAAATTGGTATTCGTACTGAGCACAGCGATAAGCTGGGCTTTAATGTAATAGATGCAGGTCAAGCGAATGATTGGTCTGTAGAGCAAATCGTTTCCATGATCAAAGAGAAAGTGGGTGATATGCCTGTTTACTTAACCTTTGATATTGATTGTTTAGATCCTGCTTTTGCGCCAGGAACAGGAACACCTGTTTGTGGCGGTATGACATCGGATAAAGCGTTAAAAGTAATTCGTGCTTTAGCCGGAATTAATCTTGTAGGTATGGATGTGGTAGAAGTTGCCCCTTCCTACGATCATGCTGACATGACATCACTGGCTGCAGCAACAATCGCAACCGATATGCTTCACCTATGGGCACTGACGCATAAAAAAGCAGACATCAAATAAGCTTTAGCTTGATTAAGCACGACAAGTTAACAACAAAAAAGCCAGAGCTAATCTCTGGCTTTTTTTCGGTGTCTTCTTTGTATAGCTATAAGTCTTGCAACTTAATTAACTAATTAAGATACCACCCCATACCAATACAACTACAGCCATCGCAACAAATACCGCCGCAGAACCAATATCTTTCGCTCGGCCGCTTAGTTCATGATGCTCAGGACCAATACGATCAACCACCGCCTCAATTGCCGAGTTAACCAGCTCAACAATCATCACTAGTAACAATGAAGCAATCATGATCACTCGCTCTAACCCAGTTACAGGTAAGAAAAAGCTAATCGCAGTCATCACTACTAATAACACTGACTCTTGACGAAAGGCTGCTTCATTTATCCATGCAGCTTTTAGCCCTTTTGCCGAGTAGCCTGCAGCATTAATTATACGAGTAATCCCTGTTGCGCCCGGTTTCATTGTTGTTTATCTCTCTTATTATTAATCATTAGCTAGTACTGCCTTAGTGGGCGCTAATATTACGACATTGTGAAAATATATCTAGCTTAGGATCATAAACGTTCGTTTTGACATCCATCATGCCAAGCAATGAATGAAATAAATAATCCTGAGAATATCCCCCGGCGGCGGCTTCTTTCTCTAAACAACCACGATTAATATGCTGACTTTTTTGGTATTCAGGCGACAACCATAATATCAGAGGTACTGTAGTTTGCTCTTTCGGTGCAATGGCATAAGGTAAACCATGCAAGTACACACCATCTTCACCTAATGATTCACCGTGATCGGCCATATAAAACATAGCTGTATTGGCATGGTGATCATCTTGCTTAAGCATATCAATTACTTGGCTCAAAATATGATCGGTATATAAAATCGTATTATCGTACGTATTCTTCACTTGTTGCTGAGTACAGTTTTGTAAATCACTGGTATCACACGTGGGAGTAAACACTTTAAATTTTTCAGGATAGCGATCGTCATACGTTGGTCCATGACTACCAATGATATGTAAAACAATCATCGTATCTTGCTTAGCATCATCAATATATTGCTGTAAGCCTTTAAGTAAAATCTGATCATAACAAGAGCCGTTATGACATAAGCTAGGATCAATCTCAGCGGTCATTTCAATATGCTTAACACGATCACAAGCCCCTTTACAGCCACCATCATTGTCTTTCCATAACACATCAATACCTGCATGATGCAAGACATCTAATACACCATCTTGATGGCGTGCTTTAACAGGATCATAATTCGCTTTGGTCATATCAGAAAACATACATGGCACTGAAGCAGCTGTTGCTGTACCACAGGATTTCACGTTCAGAAAACTGATCACATTGCGGGTTGCTAATTGTGGATTGGTATCACGCGTATAGCCATTTAATGAATAGTTCATAGAACGTGATGCTTCACCGAGTACCATCACCACTACATTAGGTTTATTGGTTTTTGCTGTGATTGCCGCATGTTCATTTACAGCATCAGTGCCAATGTGGGTAAATGGCATATTCGCTTCAATTAACTGGTAATGCGCATAACGATAGGTCGCTGATAAGTAATTAGTCGGATTAATTAAGGCTTTGATTTCTGAATGATTACGTACTAATGAAGCGTAATCTTTATAATAGCCAGCCGCAATAATGCCGATCACAACCAACGAAATCACAACCGATAGCAATTTAGAGGCAAGTTCTTTGATAAAAGGCTTAAATTGCACCTTCATCGACGTAAATATAATCGCGGGAACAATACCTATGACTAGTAACCATAGCCCACCACCTAAAGATAAATAGCTGGCTGCTTCACCAGTATTTGTCTCAAAAATATTAACGATCATGCCGTAATCAAAGAACACACCATAGCTATACATGCCATATGTTGCCAATGATGACAAAATAATCAGTAATGGGGTAAGTATGCGATATATCCGAGGCCAGATGAGCAGTGTGAAAATAATATTCAGTGCTGCACAAATAAAAATAGGAATAGAAATAGCAAAAATAATGCTCTTTGGTGGCTGGCTCTCAAATAGCTCTGTGATATGTTGCCAAAGCGCAATATTTTGTATTGCCGTAAAAAAGAGTGCGACAAGCAGTGTATACAATACGCTGGTTAAGCGGAGTTTCATTCTATCTATTCCCAAGAATAATTATCATAGTTATATAACGTCAACATAACTATGATAGAAGATGTTCACGATATAGGTTATGCCAGCCTTGGCGAACGGATCCTATTTTGGCGGCGAATTATATAGCCAAAAACATATAAATAACTAATATCTATATATATTGACTGGCATTTAAAATGAAAACAAAGATTCAATTAATGAAAAGTAATGTTCTCATTTAGGTTCCTTGCACTCTTAATAAAGATAGAAGAAATATGCTCTTAGCACTTCTACCGATAAATAAAAACTTAAAGAGGTAAATCAACGCCGCCGTATTATGAACAAACAAGCAGTTAGTATCCTGACAAAAGATACGTAGATATCGCTATAAGCCCACTTATATATAAATAGATAAAAAAACGCCGATACACATAGATATCGGCGTTTATTTTGTCAGCACTTGAGGAATTAGTGCTGATCTAATCATAATGCTACTAAACGGGTTATTTCAGAAAATCGTTGTACAACATGTAAAGGTGAGCAGAGCTCCATGAGAAGTTATTTGCGCCCTGCACTTCGCCCGTTTCTGGATTGTAGTTTTCTTGAATTGGAAGCTGCTTAGTTAAACCTTCTGCATTAGTAAAAAGTTTATTTACCATCTCATGCGCTTCTTTGGTATAGCCATAATTAGCCATCCCCTTCACACCAAAATAAAACTGATCAATCCATACTCGACCACGCCAGTAAATATCGGCACCATAAGCTGGGTTATCAGCAGATGCTGTTCCAAGTGGCACTGTCGTATTAAACTTGCTGGTATCCATCATATTTTGAACAACGGCTTTAGCGGTTGCATCCGTTGCTGCGCCATTAAACAGTGGCGACCAACCTTCAGCTCCCATACCTCGTTTTACAATTGGCTTACCCGCGCAACCATTATTTAATTCTTTCGCTTCAGAACTATCAATATTAATGTCGTAGTAGAAACCAGTGTCAGTATCAAACATACATTTATTAATGTAGTCCTTCGTCTCTTTAGCTTTTTGCGTAAAGGTTTCAGCGGCATCGTTATGACCTAATACCTCAGCAATTTGTGCAAGATATTTATTATCACTGTACCAATATGACGCTTGATCAACCGATTCTTGCATCAATGAGTAACCAATCACTGCACCCGATGCATCTTTGTTCTCACTGAATTTCACTTGCCAATCTTTTTTGGCTAGGTTCAGTTTTGCAGTATTAACCGCATCAGTATTACTGTAAGTCACAGTCTTAGCGTTGATATTATAGCTATTATCAAACTCGTACTTCTCTTTCGCATAACGACCTAGCTGATCGATGATAGCAATTTCGTCAGAATCACTCAGCTCTTGCGCATCAGCAATGGTGTCGATAAAACCAAATACCGCGGCATCATCACGACCTGATTCCCAAGAAGCCGCTGTTTGTGCTGGGCTGCTTATATCAACGTAATTGCCCGACTCTAACAGTGCATTGTAATTATCAATACCATAAGCGACTTGCCATTCTGTATCGCCTTCTAGCTTATATTTGTAAATAAGCTGGCCATCTTTTGTATGCTCAGGATCGACCGCAGCACCATACTCAGGAATACCATTACTGTTGGTATCACGTGCAGTTAACCACCAATCATGATAAGCCACTAACTGTGGGTACATCTCTTCAAGCCATGCTTTGGCATCACTTGGACGGTTATATTTATCTTTCAGCGCTGTGTAGACTTCCCATACCGCCCATGACGCGAGTGATGGTTTGGTATTACGCTCATTCCATGTTTGTGCATCATTAAAATCAGTTAAGCCTAATGCGTCACCACGTTGCTTAGACATGTTCATACCCACCACATCAAGCAAGTAGCCTTTATCATATGGGCGTAGCACATCATCAGCCTGAACTTGGTGTTCAAACACAGTACGAATGTTCTCCATCGCTAAATCAGGATTAAAGTGCGCCATCGCATACGCTTGTTTCCACGTATCCCACGGCCAAGTTAAGTTGCCAGAGAACCAACGTGCGGTTACTGATGGCGTTACCGTATCATGGCTTACCATACCAGCGGGGCTACGCCAGTTACCGGTTAAGGTTTCAATCGCTTTGACAGCAACCCGCTCTTGTTCTGCGGTTGCGTTGTCATTTACTAAACCATGACTTAAGTAACTTTCCCAACGACTAGTGGTCGCATTCATGTATTTAATAGGATTTTTCAAAATATCAGCCACAACTGGCTGCTCTTGCTTCCATTCTTCAGCAGTTAAAGTATGACTAAATACGGTATAGATCTTGGTTTCTTGCTCATTACTAATCTCTGATGTTGATTGATATTCCAAACCTTTTACTGTTGTTTTAGCAGCAATACTGCGATCAATATAAAAAGCAGAATCTCCTCGGGTTCTCACCCACCATGAATCACGTTCTTTACCAAACTGCAGAGTAATATCACCATGATTATCCGTTGTTAAAGTGCGAGTTAAATCTGGTAACTCTTCAGCGACTGTTGCTTCATAACATTCTTGTTTATCATCTTTATCTAATTCACTACATACTGGCTTTTCAACACCATCTAGGGCGTAGAAACGTTCAACTAGTTTGCCGTCCCACAATAACGTAAGATCTTGACCACTATTATTAGTAACGACCGTCTCAACCAATGAGGAACGAGAAGAAACAAACTGCAGTGTCATCTCAACACGAATATCATCGGCGGTTAATGTTTGAATTAACGCGCCCGGAATACTGTAAGCTTTGGCTGTAAAATTAACAGGCTGGCCATCTTTTAAAATAGATAATTTATCGAAATACTCTGCTACCGAAGTATTATATTCTTCAGCAATAGCAGTCACACCAAAACCACCTTTATTTTCTGGATTTGCTTTTAAATCTGGTAATAAGTGGCCATGCCACGCGCCGTCATCATGTAATGGCGTATAAGCCATGTGATCACCAGATCCAACTTCTGCAAGGTGTTTTGGTGTACCTGTGCGATCAATAATGTCTTTAAACTGCAGGGCTAATTCTGGTTTCTTTTTCTCTTCAGACGATGAACTAGACGAATCATCACTATTACAGCCAGCAGTCAATAATAAAGAGCCGATCACTGCAGCAAGCAATGTTTTCTTGGTTACCATTGGATTATTCGTCATTGTTACACCTTTAATATAAAGAGACATTCCACGTTAAAATTTGGACTGCTATTGTATTTTTAGTTTTAGAGTAGCTTGAGTATTACTCTGTACGCGGAAGGAATATTAAGGGCTAAAACCAAGAGTAAAATTGAAGTGAGTCACATAAGTTATTTTACTAAAATTCAAGTTAAGAATACCTTGTAACAATTAGATACAAAAATCAAAAGTAACGTTGCTTTTATTTTTGAAGTAATTTCACACTTTGAAATCATAGTCATTGCTTATCTATTTGTCTTTCTTAACTCATTAAATTTAAAAGTAGATCTTCTCCCCAAACCATATCACTCACGGTGATATTCACCCCAAAATACCAAATAAAAATAAATGACTTATGTAACATTCGTAACAAATCAACCCACTTACTTTTATAGAATTTTATGAGCAACATCACAGTCATTAAAATACGGTATTTCAGTATTTATCTTTATTTTTGTGTTATTTGTTGTTTGAGCCTTAAATAAACCTGAAACTTTCAGTAAAAAAATGATTGAAAAGTAAAAAATCGACTTGAGTTAAAAATAAAAAAGCCACTCACAAAAGTGAGTGGCTTATCTATATAGTTATTTCGCGATATTGCTTAGCGCTGTGTTGCTACTGTCGGTTTCTTTTCTTCTGGTTGAATCATGCCTTGTTGTTTCTTCTCAAAGCGAGAAATCCACCACCAAGCCAAGCCAGAGAATACCGCCGTCATAAAGACATTAATGAAGAACGCACGAACTAAGTCAACACCCGGAGGGAACGCAGATGCCGTCATACTCACCACGAAAATTACGATAAGAATAGATACCACACCCATACCGACTTTTTGTGAGCCCATACGAAAATCACGTGGGGTATCGTCATGCTTCCAGCGGAAAACGAAGTAAGCGATCATGATAAGAATTGGCGGTAACATTGCCGTACCTGCGGTTAGGTTAATAGCGGTATTCATCATCTGCTGTACTGACTCAGAGCCAAAACCGTTAACCACTAACATCGCAAATACAAACGCAAACTGCCACCATGCTGCACGCACTGGTACGCCATGCTCGTTTAGCTCTGTGGTTTTTTCACCGTATACACCTTTAGGAATTTCAGAAAAGTGGATTTTCACAGGTGCTGCTGTCCACATCATCATTGAGCCAAACATCGCAATGAATAGCACAATACCGACAAAACGACCGACTAACGCTTCCGAGATATTAAAATAGTTACCCATACCCGTGAAAATTTCAACCATTCCCCCCGCATACGTTAAATCTTCACGTGCCACGAACACGTTCACAAGTAGAGAGCCAAGGGCATACATACCACCAATGACGATACCCGCGACAATGATCACTTTAATAAATGACTTATGACCGCCTTTAACATCATTAAGATATGCCGCAGCCGTTTCTGCACCACCAGCTGCTTGGAAAATCCAACACATAATACCTAATGTCGCCCAGTTAATGGTTGGCTTCATCGCTTCTAATGTGATTGGTTGTGCCGGTTGATGATCACTACCTAGTGCAAGCAGTGCACCAACGACGTAAATAGCGAACAGTGAGAACACACCATAAGCCACCACTTCAGTGATCTTACCTAACCATGATGCACCCTTGGTTGAAATATGGGTGGCAGCAGCAAATAACACAATCGAAATTACTGACGTTACGATTGGTGAGAAGCTGTACTCATACCCCATCATGGCGTATGAAGCATAAGCGATCACGTTTGGTAGTAATGAGATAAAGAAAAATAGATTAACGAACCAGTACAGGAATGAGCCCATGTACGCCATCTTGGTACCTAAAGGCTGCTTTAGCCAATCGTACATGCCTGATTCTGAGTTTTTATTCGCCGAGACAAATTCAGCGATAATGAATACGAAAGGAATGAAATAGATCATGGTTGCCAACAAAAAGATTGGCGCAGAGCTTAGTCCTAATTCAATATTATTGTTAACGATATTACGAACGTTGAATACCGCTGCGAATGTCATCGACAATAAGGCAAATTTGCCTATCGTACCTCGAGTTACTTCCGTCATATTTACTCCAAAAAAACTATCCATGGGATTCGTTGCCAATCTCATGAATATCAATATCAAAAGTTCAGGCCCACACTGTGAGCCTGATTGTTACGATGCTTGGAACTATTTATTCAAGAAGTAGCCATCTTCGATGGTCACTTTTAGCACCACTTTTCTTATTGGGTTTTCACCTAAGAAACGGTACGCTTTGTCGTTTTCAAAAATCGCAATTTGCCCTTCTGATAACGCAATGACTTCACCACTACCCACCAAGGTTTCACGATCTGTTTCATCTTGGTAAGCCACTTCTGTGGTTAATTGTGCTTTCTCCGCCACTTCCACTTGCTCACAGCCTTCAAGGTAGTAATGCACGTCAAAGTAACGACGGTTACCAGTAAACATACCATTGGTTGGTGTCACACCGTTTTGCACCATGTACACCAGAGAATCACCAATCGAATGCATCACACCTTCTTGGATATTTTCAATATTTTCAATGGCTTCTACACAACGGTTCCATTTACGTCCATTGCGGTACACCAATTTAAATTGCGCTAAGCTATCTAATACGATCATGGATTACGCCTTATTCGTTTGTGGAGCCGTTGTGGTGAAAAATGCTGAGTCAAAGTCGTGATTTGCCAATGCTTGTGGTCGGCAATCGCCAGCCGTGAATGGCAGAATCGTTAAACCGTAACGGAAGCTATCCATGTACACCCGGTATGAATCCAGCACTTCACTACCCCAAGAGTTAGAGCCTAAGCCCATCACTTGGTGATCTAGGTTTAAGGTAATATAGCCACTATTCTCAAGCTCATGGGTATGCTGTGCTTGGTGAAGGTTTTGGTTAGTGTAAAACCATGCACTGAAGTTTATTTCTTGCTGTGGTTTCACTAATACACCTGTGCCATGTTTATCAGCCAATGCAGCCCAACGAACGTGCTGGCGGTTACCGTTATTTTGTGGGAATGGGTAGTTTTCAAACATGTCAGCAACCGTAGTGCTGTAAACATCAATCATGTTAGCTTGGCGACTATCTTGGTAGTTTTCTTCAGGCCCACGACCGTAGTATTGCACCTGATCAAACTCACCATTAATGCCTAAATCCAAACCAATTACAGGGATCACATGTGGGTAGTCACCGTAACGCTCACCACTTAATTCCACATTTAACTGACCTTGTGCATTGACTTGGTAGCGGTAATGACAACGCATACCAAAATCAAACACTGGCGGTGAAATAATGCTAGTGACAGTGATTTCACACTGACCATCGTTCATTTCCACATTAAGGCTTCGGAAGTGCTCTTGCATGATTTGTAGATGAGCAGGGTGCCACAGACCTTCATACTCTTGCTTGTGATTATCGATCATTGGTTTGAAGAAATTCAGCTTAGGCGAAGATTGAATCAACTCTTTGCCATCAACTAACCATGACGTTAACTTACCGTTCACTTTCGAGAAGTTAAGTGCAAAGTTGTAACCTTTCACTACATAATCTAAACGTGTTTCTTCAATCGCTAATTCAGTCGCATTGTGATTAACAAAGCTTTCCAACTGTGCGGTATTAGCTTTTAGCTCGAACTGGTAAACCGCAATATCATGGTTTGCTGTACTGTAGCGAGTGCGAGAATCTTTACGCACAGTGAAGTTTACAAACACTTCACGCTCATCAAGCTCAGGCCATGCCAAGGTGATCATATGCTCTGAGTTTTCAGCCAGATCTGTTAGTTTGATCTGCTCAACCAACAAGGTTTCACCTTCAGCGCGCACTTCTGCGGTAATGGTGTAATCATCAATGTTCGAGAACCACAATTTGTTCTCAACAATGAATTGACCTTGTTTCACATCCACTTCACGGATTTTCACTGGCGCAATCACTTGCTTATATTCTTTCAAGCCTGGACCAGGCGTTTGATCTGGGTAAATCAAACCATCCATACAGAAGTTGTAGTTGTTCGGGTAATCGTTGTAATCACCGCCGTATTTGTAGAATTCAGTGCCGTGTTCATCACGAGCGAGAATGCCGTGATCACACCATTCCCATACGTAGTGACCTTGGATATGATCGTGCTTGTAGAACACGTTTTGGTATTCAGTTAAACCACCAGGGCCGTTACCCATTGCGTGCGCGTATTCACAAATAATGCGAGGTTTCGCATGCGGGAATTCACCAAAGTGATTCATCAATTGCGCACGTGAATACATAGTTGAGATCACATCCACCACTTCAGCGTCACGATCTTCTTCATAATGCACTAAGCGAGTATCATCAATCGCTTTAGTTGCCGTATACATAGCACGAATGTTACAGCCGTAGCCCGATTCATTACCCATAGACCACATGATGATTGATGGATGATTTTTCTGGGCGTGAACATGACGCACAGCACGATCAACAAACACGGTTTCCCATTCAGCATCATCCGTAATACGGCTTAAATCGTCGACATTAGCAAAGCCATGTGTTTCCACATCGGTTTCCGCCATTACAAACAAGCCGTAAATGTCACATAGCTCGTAAAAACGTGGATCATTGGGATAGTGAGCCGTACGTACAGAGTTGATGTTGTGCTGCTTCATCAGCACTAAATCTTTTTCCACACGATCCATACCCACAGCACGACCTTTAAGATGATCGTTATCGTGGCGGTTCACACCGTGTAGCATCACGTATTTGTTGTTGATGTAGAACAGGCCATTACGCACTTTAATGTCGCGGAAACCAACACGCTGCGGGATCACTTCCAGTACATTGCCTTGTCTGTCTTTTAGCGTCAGCAAGAGCTGATAAAGGTATGGATTTTCAGCATTCCATTGCAAAGGAGCTATAACATCAATCGCAAACTGTGCTTTAGCACTATCAGCAACATGAAGATCAGCCACAGCACCTTCAGCGATAAGTGTTATGCCATCCATTAATTGATATTCAACCAATGCTGTTTGTGCGCTTGCCGTTAAGTTTTCTAATTCCACATCACAGCTTAATGTGGCGTTTTGGTATCCGCTATCAAAGTCAGTACGTACCGTAAAATCACGCACATGTAGCTGCTCTTTACCCACAAGGTAAACATCACGGAAAATACCCGCTGTCCACCACATATCCTGATCTTCAATGTAAGTGGAATCCGCCCACTGCATTACACGAACAGACAATAAGTTATTGCCTTGCTGAACAAATGCGCTGATATCAAATTCTGCAGTTAAACGGCTACCTTTGCTAAAGCCAACGTATTGACCGTTCACATACACTTCAAAGTAAGTTTCAACACCGTCAAACTTGATAAGGGTTTGTTTGTTGTTCCAATCTGCACCTAATGTAAATGTGCGTTGATAAGCTCCAGTTGGGTTATCCGATGGTACAAACGGTACATCAATTGGGAATGGGAAACCTTCATCTGTGTATTGAAGATCGCCATGACCTTCCATCTGCCACATGTTAGGAACCGTAATTTGTCCCCACTGTGTCATTGGCTGGCTGTAAAATTCTTCTGGTACTAATAATGGATTTGAAAAATATTCAAATTGCCACTGACCACTAAGCAGCATAAAACGGCTACTTAGCTCACGTTGAAAAGTCGTTGCATGCTTAACTGAATCGTATGAGAAGAAATAAGCACGTGGTGCCATGCGGTTCTCATGCAGATGTTGGAAGTTTTCCCAGTTGTTCACGTTATGCCTCCCGGCTCAAACCGACATTTTTAATCTGTGATCAATCGTGCTAATGACGATGAATCTGTTGGGAGCGATTTTAGTAAAAGTTTTACTAAAATAAATTAATGGAAACGTTTTACATTACGTGAGTCACATTTTACGAGGGGATTTAAACCAATCCTGTGATCGGCTTAAAGGAAGTGGTAGAAGGTCAGTTAACAGAAAGAAAACAGTGTAAATAACGCAACGCTTTTCACAGAAAATAAAAAGGCACTGTAAAAACAGTGCCTTATGAATACTTAATGATTGCTATTTAGTAGTACCACGCAGCTTTAACTTACTTGGCACATAAACTTGTAATGGCATAGTCCGCCCATCTCGCGCCTTTTCCACCAGCAAATTCACCCCTTGTATCCCCATCATTTCAGCGTGAATACGCACGGTAGACAGTGAAGGGAAGGTAAATTTAGCCGTTGGTATATCATTGACACTGATCAGCGCAATATCTTCTGGAATAGCCAGTCCTTGTTCATGGATCGCACGCAGGACGCCAATGGCAATAGAATCAGAAGCAATAAACAACGCACTGGGGTAATCACCATTAGCAAACATCTGCTTTGCTAATTTATAACCAGAAGCGCTAGAAAAATCACCGCGGTAAATATCTTTATTATCTACTACACCTTTTAACTGGCCATATTCAGAAAACGCGATTTCACGAATATCAGCGGTATTTGCCTGATCTTGTCCACCAATGAAACCAATACGTGGATAGCCTTGCTCAATAAAGTAATCGACAATTTGTTTACTGATCCTTTCAAGGTCAATATCCACGCTGTCGTAACGTTCTGAATTATCTGAAAAATCCACAAAGCAGATATTATCGGTTTTCTTTGATAACTCTTTCAATAACTTATCTGAACAGCGTCCAACAATCAGTACCCCTGAAATCGTTGCATCATGGGCATCAAACTTACCGTCGTAACAGTTGATCAAATCAATATCGAGCTTATCGCATTGGGTCTCAATCCCATGACGGATAGAAAGATAATACGGATCATTCACTTCCGCTTCTTGCTTATGGCTATAAAGTGCGACAAAGCAATGCTGTTGTTTTTTCTCAACCACGGCTTTTTTTGAGCTGCTAGTTTTGTATTCGAGTTTTTCAGCAATTTCAAAAATACGTTGTTTGGTCTGTTCTTTTACGCTTAATGACGGATCGTCGTTGAGCACACGCGATACCGTTGCAAGAGAAACCCCTGCTTCATTAGCTATATCTTTTAATGTCGCCATACTTACTTTGCTTCCCATCAACAATGCTCACTATCCTAGTGAGATATTTTGAAAATAACACTTTTTATTATTGTTTTATATTATGCCTAATTTTTTTAGTAAAAACTTTCATATCACCCTAAATTTATAAAACACATAAAAAAATATAATAATAAATATATTCAACAAGTTAAAAAAAACATAGCCTTTTTCCTTTATTCTTCAACGCTCAAATTCTGAAGACTTAACATGTAAACGTTTACACAATGCAAGGTAGATCACAGATCATAAACTCACTTAATTGATAAACTTTTAGCATAAAGTCGAGAACCGCAAGGCGCGGCTCTTCTCTCCATAAATTCAGCAGAGGCGAAAATAGTGGAAGTTTTAGTCACCGGCGGCATGGGATACATCGGCAGCCACACTTGTGTACAAATGCTTCAAGCCGGCATCACTCCTGTCATTATCGATAACTTATCCAATGCAAAAATCGGCGTATTGGCACGTATCGAAGCGTTAACCGGTGAAATGCCAGTGTTTCATCAAGGTAGCGTCCAAGATGAAGCATTTCTCGATAGCATCTTTGCCAAACACGATATTAAAGCCGTGATCCACTTTGCTGGCTTAAAAGCTGTGGGTGAGTCGGTCGAAAAACCACTGGAATACTACGACAACAACGTTAATGGTTCTTTAGTGTTGGCTCGCGCGATGCGTAAAGCCGGCGTGAAAAGCATTGTCTTTAGCTCATCGGCTACCGTATATGGCGATCCTAAAATGGTACCCATCACAGAAGATTCACCAACAGGAGCAACCACCAACCCTTATGGTCGTAGCAAATACATGGTGGAAGAGTGCTTTAAAGATCTGTTCCATGCTGAAAACGATTGGAGCATTACTCTACTACGTTACTTTAACCCTGTAGGCGCGCACCCTTCCGGTACTATGGGTGAAGATCCGCAAGGAATTCCCAATAACCTAATGCCATTTATTGCCCAAGTGGCGATTGGTCGCCGTGATCGATTATCTATTTTTGGCAACGATTACCCAACCCCAGATGGCACAGGTGTTCGTGATTACATTCACGTTATGGATCTAGCAGATGGTCACATTGCTGCACTTAACGTCCTGCGTGAAAAAGCCGGATTACATATTTACAACCTCGGCACAGGAAAAGGCTCTAGCGTATTAGAAATGGTGGATGCGTTTGCTAAAGCGTGCGGTAATCATGTGCCTTACGTTATTTGCCCTCGTCGTGCAGGTGATATTGCAGAGTGTTGGGCAAGCACAGACAAAGCCGAACGTGATCTCAATTGGAAAGCGACGCGCAGCGTTAAAGAGATGACGGTCGATACCTGGAACTGGCAATCAAACAACCCTAACGGTTACTAATTAAGAGAGTAAAACACATGTCTGCTGTTGAATTTAACCCTGTTGATCATCCACATCGCCGTTATAACCCGCTGACTGGTCAATGGATTTTAGTCTCACCACATCGTGCTAAACGTCCTTGGAGCGGTCGAGATGAAAAGCCATCAACCGAGCAACTGCCAAGCTATGACGAGAAATGTTTCCTTTGCCCAACGAACGATCGTATTTCTGGCGATAAAAACCCTGATTACCAAGGTACGTATGTATTTAGTAATGATTTTGCCGCACTAATGCCGGATTCACCAGAAGCACCACAATCGACTAATCCGTTATTTAAAACTCAAGGAGTACGTGGTTTAAGTCGTGTGATCTGCTTCTCTCCCGATCACAGCAAAACCTTACCAGAGCTTCCGGTTGAAAAGATTCGTAACGTGATTGATACCTGGAACGATCAAATTGAAGAGTTAGGTAAAGATTACATTTGGGTACAAGCATTTGAGAACAAAGGCGAGACCATGGGCTGCTCTCAACCTCATCCTCATGGCCAAATTTGGGCGAATAGCTTTTTACCTAATGAAATCGAACGTAAAGAGCACAACCTAAAGGCTTACTACCAAGAAAATGGTCGCAACCTATTGGTCGATTACGTTGAAGCCGAACTAAAAGACGGTTCACGCATTGTGGTTGAGACCGAACATTGGGTAGCGCTAGTGCCTTACTGGGCAGCATGGCCATTTGAAACCATGCTGTTACCTAAAACGCATATCCGTCGTATGAGTGAACTCACTGATGCGCAACGTGACGATTTAGCGTTAGCGATCAAAAAGCTGACAAGTCGTTACGATAATCTATTTCAATGCTCTTTCCCTTATTCAATGGGCTGGCATTACGCCCCTTTCTTTGAACAAGGCACTAACATTGACCATTGGCAATTACATGCGCTGTTTTATCCACCACTACTACGTAGCGCATCCGTGCGTAAATTCATGGTCGGCTATGAAATGTTAGCAGAGAGCCAACGTGATTTAACCGCAGAGCAAGCTGCACAACGCCTACGTGATCTCAGCGATATTCACTACAAAGAACAAAAATAAGTTATTGCTTACTTACACTTTTTCATAGATATAACTGCGGTATTAGTACTCTATTTTGTGAGATTTTTTATGTCTGATCTAATTTCAAATGTTAAACACGCCTTCACCACGGTATTAGGCTACCAACCAAGCCACCTTATTCAAGCACCGGGTCGTGTAAACCTCATTGGCGAGCATACCGACTACAATGATGGTTTCGTTTTACCTTGTGCCATCAACTACCAAACCGTGGTCGCTGCTGCGCCTCGTACCGACAATATCATTCGTGTGGTATCGGTTGATTATGACAATGCCACCGATGAATTTGATCTCACCCAACCTATCGAATTCCAACAAGATAAGATGTGGGCAAACTACATTCGTGGCGTAGTGAAATGTTTACTTGAACGTGGCTTCACTTTCACGGGTGCTGATATTGCAGTAACAGGTAATGTTCCTCAAGGTGCAGGATTAAGCTCATCTGCAGCACTAGAAGTAGTGATTGGTCAAACCTTTAAGGTGCTTTATAACCTTGAGATCAGCCAAGCAGACATCGCCTTAAATGGTCAGCAAGCTGAAAACCAATTCGTAGGCTGTAACTGCGGCATCATGGATCAGATGATCTCTGCCGAAGGTCGTGAAAATCATGCGATGCTATTAGATTGCCGTAGCCTAGAAACCCAAGCGGTATCCATGCCTGAAGACATGGCAATTGTGATTATCAACTCCAACAAAAAACGTGGCTTAGTAGACAGCGAATACAATACCCGTCGTCAGCAATGTGAAGAAGCGGCTCGTATCTTTGGTGTTAAAGCACTGCGTGATGTCACCATTGAGCAATTTAATGCCAAAGCGCACGAACTGGATGAGCTAGTAGCGAAACGTGCTCGCCATGTAATCACTGAAAACGATCGTACCGTTGAAGCAGCGACAGCCTTACGTAATAACGATATGAAGCGTATGGCTGAGCTAATGGCACAATCTCATGCCTCTATGCGCGATGATTTTGAAATCACAGTATTTGAAGTCGATACTCTTGTTGAAATCGTCAAAGACGTGATTGGCGAGCAAGGCGGTGTGCGCATGACAGGCGGCGGCTTTGGTGGCTGTATTGTCGCACTCGTGCCACCAACATTAGTGGATGATGTAAAAGCAGCCGTTGAAGCGAAATACCAAGCTGCAACAGGACTAAAAGAGTCAATTTACGTCTGCCAAGCTAAAGATGGCGCAGGCAAGATCGCTTAATTCATTCAATTAACAATTAAGGAGCACCAATGCAAAGCCCACTCATGCACGCTATGACTCGGCAGTTCGCCCGTGATGGTAAGCCAGTTAATATCATTGAACTCACTAATATCCATGGAGTGCGTATCGTGCTAATGGACATTGGTGCTACTTGGTTAAGTTGTTGCCTGCCATTAAATGACAACGAACAACGTGAAGTGTTACTAGGCATCGATAACCTTGCTGATTTTTATACCCAACAAAGCTACATGGGTGTAACTATCGGTCGTTACGCTAACCGTATTGCCAATGGTCTCTTTAGTATTGATGGGAAGGCATACCAAGTCTCGACCAATCAAAATGGTAATTGCCTTCACGGTGGTGAAGATGGCTTTAATCAACGTCGTTGGTTAATAGTAGAGCAAAGCCAAGATAGCGTTTTATTTAGCTTAGTCTCTGAAGATGGTGATCAGGGCTTTCCCGGTACACTGAATGTTACTGTGCGTTATACCTTAACCGATAGCAATGAAGTGACCATTCACTACCTTGCTGATAGTGATAATATCACCCCCGTTAATTTAACCAATCACGGTTACTTTAACCTGCAAGGGGCGACATGGGACGGTGATAGTCGCTCACACACACTACGTATTAATGCTGACTACTATTTACCGACTAATAGCCTTGGTATACCGCTCGATAAGCCACAACCAGTTGAAAATACCAGCTTTGATTTCCGAACAAGTAAAACACTAAGTAAAGACTTACTAGTAGATGAACAACAGCAGCAAGCTAAAGGTTACGATCATAGCTTTGTGCTAAAACCAGCAAGAAAGCCTGATGAGATTATTGCTGAAGTCATTTCCCCTGATGGCAAAGTCGCCATGACGGTGAAAACCAATAAACCAGCAGTGCAACTATATGGCGGAAATTGGTTAGCAGGTACCCCTGCCCGAGATGGCAAACAGTATCAAGATTACGCAGGATTGGCGTTAGAAACCCAATTCTTACCTGACTCTCCAAACCATCCTGAATGGGAGCAAACCAGTTGCTTTCTGCAGCCTAATGAACAATATGATTATTTCACAACGTACACATTTGATTATCAATAACATACATTAAAATATCTCTCTTACTTCTCTAAACAACAAAGCCGACATCATGTCGGCTTTGTTATATCAATCAGGTAAGCACTACTCAGATACTAATCGTTCAACCGAACCTCGACGTACTAAGGTAGGAGAGAAACGCATAGCCTCAATATCAACATGTTGCTCATCAGCCAAAGCTAATGCGAGATTAGCAGCCTTTTCTGCCATCATCTGAATCGGGTAACGAACCGTTGTTAGCCCTGGAGTTGTATAACGGGCAATTAAGCCATCATCAAACCCCACCAGCGACATCTTCTGCGGAGATTGAATGCCGTTTTCTTGTAGCACCGCTAATGCGCCCGCTGCCATATAATCGTTATAAGCCACCAAAGCTGTCATTGGTAATGATTTGGTGATCAGATTTATCATCGCTGTTTCACCCCCCTCACTATCAGGGGTAGCTTTTTCAATATAGCTTGCTGATAAACTTATATTATTATCCGCTAATGCATCTAAATAGCCTTGAACACGTTCACTGGCATCTTCAATATCATGGTTAGAGGCGATACACGCAATATGGCTATGACCATGACGGATCAAATATTCGGTCGCTAAATACGCACCTTTATGGTTATCAAGTGAGATACAACGCTCAGCAATAGCAGATATATGGCGGTTAATGATCACTAAGCCTTTCACTTCGTTAGCATAGTTAATCAGCTCCTCGTCAGTAAGTGCTTTTGCGTGAATCACTAACGCATCACAACGACTATTGATCAAATGTTCAATCGCACGTCGTTCATCGTCTGCATTGTGATAACCATTACCAATCAGAATATGCTTACCATGTTGATGAGCTACAACATCGACAGCTTTAACTAAAGTGCCAAAGAAAGGATCTGATACATCCCCCACTAATACACCTATGGTATCAGTGTTTTGTCGCACTAATGCTTTAGCTGCCGCATTGGGACGATAACCTAACTGTTTCATTGCGTTAGTCACCGCTTCAATAGACTGCTTACTTGCTTTTGGGGACTTGTTGATCACCCGCGAGACAGTGGCAATCGACACCCCAGCTTCACGAGCAACATCCTTGATGGTTGCCATAATTGCTCTCTTTTTTAAACTGTGCTTATTTAACCGTGTGAACCGTTACTACGCAATAAATTTCCAAGCATTAGCGATATTTCTATTTGTTGATACATAAAGTGGCTACAGGTAATCATTTATATTCTCTGTAGCCAATCAAGCGCTAAACAACCTTCACACCAGCTGGCATTAAACGTTCAGGCGTTAACAGTACGCTTTCCGATTCATCGTCTGTTTCAGCACAAAGCAGCATACATTCTGAGGTTTCACCTCGCATTTTCGCTTTTGCTAAATTACATAGCACCACCACTTGTTTACCGATTAGCTCCTCTTCTGTGTAGTAAGGCACTAGGCTAGTCACAGTCTGTAGTGTTTTCTCACCGACATCAATTTGCACGATGTATAGCTTATCAGCATTGCTATGACGCGCCACTTCAATGATCTTACCGACACGAATATCTAATTTTGCGAAGTCACCGTATAAAACTGTTTCCATTGATTTTTCTCTTATATAACAGATTAGAAATTAATATAAACAGTGTAATGAAAACGCTTACACAAACAATCAAATATGCTGCTATTACACTGTTTGATCACACTTTATTTGTTGCCTTTGTGCCATTTAAATGACTTTGATTATTCTAAAAAAACAGCCACTGACAAACATCAGAGGCTGTATTTAAAGCTTATTTTTGTTGGTTATTTTACGCTTGTTGTACTGCCGCTTTCGCTTCTAATTGACGCTCATCCGACGTTAATGATTTTTCATACTTACTGTATTTCCACCATGCGTAGCCAAGGAAAATTACAATCCCTCCCACGTTGTAGAAGATAATCGTCATAGTATCAGCACCGGTTGGGAAGGTTGACGCTAAGAAGCCCACTGTGAAAATAGCAATTAGCACTGACACCATCGCAATACCTGTCATACGTGAGCCAAACTTAAAGTCACGCTCAAGGTGATCTAATTTCAAACGTAGGTTTAGGTAAGCTAGCATGATAAACAGTGGGGGTAACATTGAAGCAGCTGCAGTCATGTTGATCACCGTACTCATCAGATCTTGTACGGTATCAGAACCAAGCATAGGCACGATAAGGAGTGGAATGACGATGAAGAACTGCGCCCATGCAGCACGTGCTGGTACACCGTTTTCATTCAGCTCGACGGTTTTCTCACCGAAAATGCCTTTTGGAATTTCAGAGAAAAAGATTTTCACTGGTGTTGCTGTCCACATCAGTAATGAACCAAACATGGCAGTAAATGATACAACACCAACAAAACGGTTAACCCACATTTCAGGTAAGCCAAAATAGGTTGCCATACCTTCAAATACTTGTACTGAACCGCCAGTAAACTTCAATGCTTCTCGCTCAACGAACACGTTGATCAAAATTGATGATACTGAGTAAAGTACACCAATAAAGAGACCTGCAAAAATAATCACTTTCACGAACGACTTATGACCGCCTTTGACGTCATTAACATACACCGACACTGATTCTGCACCACCTGCTGCCATGAAGATCCAAGCTGTCACGCCAAAGAACGCCCAGTTAATTTGTGGTGTTAATGCTTCTACCGTGATTGGCTCGGCAGGTTGAATACCGCCCAGCACAGCCGCACCGGCAAGACACATGTAAGATAAGGTTAAGAACAACATGAGCGATGATGTAACCGATGTAATTGGACCTAACATCTTCGCACCATTCGTCGAAACGTAAGTGGCAAACGCAAACAGACCAATACTTAAAATCGTCGTTGTTGTTGGGGTGAATATATGCTCATAACCTAAGAAAGCATAAGAAGCGTAGGCAATAACACGTGGTAATAAAGAGGTAAAAAAGAATAAATTTACAAACCAGTATGTGTACGCAGCCATAAATGCCCAACGCCCCCCCAGTGAGCTTTTCACCCACGCATAAACTCCAGCTTCAGAGTTTTTATTAAGAGAGACAAATTCGGCGATGATCAAACAGAAAGGCACAAAATAGAGCAAAGTCGCAATAAAGAACATGGGTGATGAAGATAAACCGATTTCAATATTGTTATTGATGACGTTATTAAAGCTATAGACCGCAGCAAAGGTCATCGACAATAAGCCGAATTTACCTATGGTATTACGTTTGGAGTCAGACATAAGAATCTCCGCTATAAAGCACGTTAATAATGGCAACTACAGCGCTTACTTGTGGTGTAGGATACAGAGTAAGGCTTGGATTTATTAGATTTATTTTTCATTATAATTTCTCACTTTAGTTGTTAAATAATAAAGTGGAAACGTTTACATTTTTAGTTAAATAAAAGCGTTTATAGCTCGATGAACAACCTTGTGGATTGCTTCTTTTATAATAGAAAAAACAAGTTTTTCATTTATTATCGCCCTTTAACTGTGACAAAGTATTAGTTAAACATTTACTAAAATAAACTAGAAAACCCCCTTAACTTTAAGTTGATCACATCAAATAATTCAGTTTGTGAATGCGCTAGCAAATAATGGCATGTTAGTCTTTTATTTAGTGATCTGATTCAAATTAAGTGTTAAATGAAAAATAGCCTATTAAAATCAATAATTAAAAACAAATCATCGTCAACAATTACACTTATATCTACACTTAAATCGTTTATAAAAAGTATAGCGATTAATACACCACCACATTTAATCACGTGCCTTATGGAAAAATGGCTTAATATCAAACCAATCTTTTAGTAAAAACCTCATTTTATTTTTACAATCTGTAACGATATTATCCTTATTTTTACTCATACAAGTTATTGATTACACGCTATGATCCTTTACTAATGTCGACAGTCCATAACCTAGGAATACTATGTTCTCCGGATTTTTACTGATCTTTTTACCGCTTGTGATTGGTTACCTCATACCCGTTCATAGTAAAAAGATCCTCAATTTTATTAATATTCAAACCAGCCGTTTAGTTTTATTGATCTTGGCATTGATGGGACTAAGCCTTGCAGGGCTCGATAATCTAAGCCAAAACCTCAACCAAATTTTGCTCTACACACTGACCTTTTTTGGCTGTATCAGTACTTGTAATCTATTCGTCTTACCAATGATCGATCGCTTTATGCCAATCGCATCTGATCATAAACAACATAAATTACCTATCCTGCATATGATGGCAGAGTCACTGAAATTAGTGTTGGTTGTTGCTAGCGGTTTGTTGGTGGGATTGCTACTAAATTTCGATCTATCATGGATATCACAAGCCAGTGAGATTATTTTGTTACTCTTACTGTTCTTTATTGGTATTCAGCTACGTAACAGTGGCATGACACTCAAGCAAATCGTGTTAAATAAGAAAGGGGCGACGATTGCATTGGTGATGATTGTGACGTCTTTTTGTGGTGGTATTATCGCTGCACTACTGCTCGATTTACCTATCAATCACGGTTTAGCCATGGCATCAGGTTTTGGCTGGTATTCGCTGGCAGGCATCTTAATAGGTGATAGCTTAGGCAGTGTATTAGGTGGTGCAGCACTGCTCAATGAGTTATTGAGAGAAATGTTAGCTTTAGTGTTAATACCGCTGTTAATACAACGCTACCCTAACACTGCAATAGGTTATGCTGGCGCGACAGCAATGGACTTTACCCTACCCGTTATTCAAAACTCAGGCGGCATTCGTTGTGTACCTGTCGCCATTGTTAGTGGCTTTATTTTAAGTTTATTAGTCCCTGTGCTGATCTTGTTTTTTGTCTCGTTATAATTAGTCTATTGATAATAGATATTCAATAAAAAGGCGGAGCAAAATTATACTCCACCTTTTATTGTTATCACTTATCTCACTAGGCTAGCGTGATATTTTTACCGCAGGATCTGACGCTAAATCGTTAAAGTTAACCATCTTCGTATAGTTAAATACTTTGATATTTTTATCGTTAATTTGATCTATGGATAGCGGTACCACCTTTTTCGAAGTGATCCCAGTCCAATCAGAAAATAGTGATAAAAAGTGATAAGCACTAACTTGCTTTTTAAACATCTCATGTTGCTTACTATCACTTGATAGAATAAAGAATGGCACTTCAAAATTTGATTTATGATCAGCTCCGTGTACTAAATAAACATCTTTTCCTTTGTTATTTTTATCGCTTAAACCATGATCAGAGAAATACATTAATGAATATGATTGATGACTATTTTTTAATATCCCTACTATATTTTTCATTAATTCATCAAATTCGCGATATGTTGATAAATAACAAGATAATTGTTTATCTTTTAAATGATAGTCATCATGTTTTATTCGGCGACAGAATTTTGCGTGTGATCCCATTAAATGAACAACAATCAACTTATGCTGCTTAGTTGGTTCCAACAAAGCCTGTTTAAATAAAGGTAATAAGTCGGAGTCTTGATAATTAATTGAACCATTAAAACTGCCATTTTTCAAAAAATGCATTTCATTACTTAAAATTGCAAATTTTGAAATAGGCGTATCATAACGTCCTATTTTTCCTTGATTAGATAACCAGTATGTTTTGAATCCTGCGCTATTAGCAAGGTTAATAAAGTTAATATTAGGTTTAAACGTTAGCCCTTGGCTTAAGGAAAGCGTACGTGGTAATGAAGTTGTTGTGTTTGGTGCCGTTGAAATATAACCATTCAAAAACAAGCCATTGGCAGTATCTAAGTACGGAGTTGTCTTCGCTGGATAGCCATATAATGACATATAGTCACGACGCATACTCTCACCAATAACAACAATATAGTTTTGATATTGAGGTGTAACCTGCTGAATGTCTAGATTAACTTTATGCGAGAAAGCAGCCTCAAGTGCCTTTTCTTGCACAAAATAATCAGTAACAGATTGATAACCGCGAACAAAAAGATGGTTATAAGGTGAAAAATAGAGAAGTACCAAACCAATGACTAACGGAATATCATGTTTAAGTTGATAAGATGTTTTTTTAAATGCAAAGACAATAATTAAAATAAATAAACTGACTGACCAAGGAATAATATCCGATGGAATATTTGAGATAAATTCTAATGCTTCTTGATTATTAGTATCTAATAATGATGCAACAGAGCCAATATTAGGTGAACCATAAATCATACCCACAGGTAGATAAAGCCAACTTATAATAAATAATGGCAATAACAAGTTGTATTTAACTCGCTTATATCCTGCAAGAATCATAACACCAACAAAATAAATCAACAATGTTAACAAATAATTATGATGCTTTGCTCCCATTGCAGTTGTCGATAATACAACAAGAAAAAATGATATTATAAGATCAAAGAGAAAATGCTTATTTTTTATAAGCATTCTTATTTTTTGTTTCACGGTATGCCACGATATTCTAAAAACGAAGTGGCAGATATTAACATATAAAAAAAAGAAAAAGGCACGTTTAACGTGCCTTTGTCATTATGATGATAGTTAGAAGAACTAAGCTTCTGTTTTTATATCTTTAACTTCTTCTGAAACTTTTAATTCTTTAATTAAAGAAACTATCGTCCAACCCGCCTTCACAACAAATTCATCGCTAATCGTATATGTGTAAATGTAACCTTTAGGATCAATCGCAAACATTGGAATAAGTTGGCTTGCTTTATACTGCGTGTAATAATCTTCTAACGTAAAGTTATCACTCAACTTAGTATGTTTAATCTCACCACCTTGGTTTATCAAACTCGCTAATTTCTTATAGCTAATATCTTCACCAAATAAAGCTGCACCATTATGCGCTTGAGATGCTGAATGTTTCTCTAAACCACTATTATGGCGGCGCCCGTTCAAACGAAACACATTACGGCTACCAAAGTCACTTTCAAAGTGCATAGCTGCGACTGCATTAAAATGCTTATCTGGTGTTAACGCTAATAAGTGACCAATACCAATCACATCTAAATACTCATCCGCATGGCTTGATACGGCATTACCGTAATAGATTTCAAGCCCTGCCATACGTGCAGCACGAATATAATCCCAGTTAGAGTCTGTCACCACTACACGGCAATCATATTTTCTTAATGCTAACGCAATAGTGCGCGCAACGTCATTAGCACCAACAACAAGAAAGCCTTTCGGTGATGGCTCTGCGACACCTAATAGTTTCGCCATTGGACGTGCAGTTAAACTTTGTAAAACAACCGTTCCAATAATCACCATAAAGGTTAATGGAACTAATAGTTCAGCACCTACTACCCCATCGTTTGAAAGCTTTAATGCAAACAATGCTGAAATAGCTGCTGCAACAATACCTCTTGGCGCTACCCACGCTAAAAACAGTTTTTCTTTGAAAGCTAACTGACTAAACATAGTTGAAACGAAAATCGATACAGGGCGCGACACAAGTTGAATCACCACAAATACAGCGATCGATCCCCAACCTAATGTATGGAAGTCAGACATTTGAATACGTGATGCCAAGATCAAGAACAAACCAGAAATCAGTAAGATTGTTAAGTTTTCTTTAAAGTGCAAAATATGCTGAATATTGACGTCTTTCGCATTCGCCAACCACATACCCATCACTGTGACAGCTAGTAATCCTGCTTCTGGTTCTAGCGCATTTGCACCTGAAAATACTCCAAGTACTAATGCTAAAACAGCAAAAGGTTGGAGGTATTCTGGTAATAAATGACGACGTAACACATGTGCTAATAGCCAACCTGCTACACCACCGAGTACCAAGCCCACCAGCAACATAAGACCAAAAACTTCAACACTATGGATGGTGCTACTAGAGACGATAAACTCATAAACAATAACAACGAAAATTGCACCAATGGGATCAATTAAAATCCCTTCCCACCGTAAAATATTAGCAAGCTTGGCTTGTGGCCTAACGGTACGTAATAGCGGCACAATCACCGTTGGCCCAGTTACAACGGTCATAGATCCAAACAGCAAGGCTAATGGCCAACTAAAATCCAATAAATAATGAGTAGCGACACTGGTGATCATCCATGTAATGATCGCCCCAACAGTGACAATAGATTTTACATTACGCCTTACATTTTTAATTTCATCAAAATTTAGAGTCAAGCTGCCTTCAAATAGAATCACAGCAACTGATAATGAAATTAATGGAAACAGTAAATCACCAAATAAAATATTAGGATTAAATACTCCTGTCACAGGCCCTATTATTAATCCAGCCATCAATAATAATAATATCGCAGGCAATTTCATTCGCCATGCTAACCATTGACAGCTAAGGCCTAAAACACCCAGTCCTGCGATAGTTAGGCCAATCATTTCTTCATGCATGAGGTCATACTCTATAGCTTAATACACATCACATTATTTATGTGATTTTAAAATATAACGAATATAGCTCCCTATATTCTTATCTGCCCAATATAGTTAAAAGCCATTACTTACCACTATCTGACTAATAAATAGTTTTTGAGTTCAACCTTATCATTTTGTTGCTCATATTTAGAGAAAACCAGCATACAACTTAATAATTATGCTAATAAAAAGTAATAATAATTCACAACACATACAAGAAAGGGATTAAAAATGGGACACTGATACCATAAATAATCATTTTTTATTGTTAATAAGAATACATATGCATATTCTCGCTTGACTTTTACTATTAAACTATTCTTTATGGCTATTTTAACAATAAATCTCAATAGTGATGAAAAGCTCATCGCTGATATACCACTAAATCGCGAATTACAATTATGGAAAACAATTGCGATAGCTCTCAACTCAATTGATGAGGATGAGCGAGACTGTACCTTGTGTATTGATGAACACTCATTCCAACTGACTTACTACCTTAGTGAGTTAATTTACTCTCAATACCAACACTATTTCTTATAAACCACTTTGATATATCGTGATTTATTACTCTTTAATAGTAAAAAAGCCGATATTACTATCGGCTTTTCTTTTGACTTTGTATTCGATTGAATGAGTACTTAGCGTAATTGACGAGAGCGGAAGTTACGACCTTTAATTCGACCATTTTCTAACTTCTTCAATGCAGCACGTGCAACTTCACGCTTCACTGCTACATAAGCACAGAAATCAAAGACATTAATTTTACCCACATCACTACCAGCGATACCATTTTCACCCGTCAATGCACCTAAAATATCACCCGGACGCACTTTCTGTTTTTTACCGCCATCAATCATTAACGTTACCATTTCAGGGCGGAACGTTGGTTGATCTAATAAATGCTCGGCTGGTAACGCTTCACCTGAGATTGGGCGATCAAGGTAATCTTCAAGTAATGCGACTTTATAATGCTCTTTATCGCTAAATAACGAACAAGCAATACCTTTACTACCTGCACGGCCTGTACGACCAATACGGTGCACATGCACTTCAGTATCACGTGCTAAGTGATAGTTAATCACCGCATCAAGATTATCAATATCAAGGCCACGTGCAGCCACATCGGTTGCCACTAGAATTGAACGGCTCTTATTAGCAAACAATACTAAAGTACGATCACGTTCACGCTGTTCTAAATCACCGTGTAATGCAATTGAGCTAAAGCCGTAATCTTCAAGATCATCAGAAATCTCTTGTGCTTCACGCTTGGTATTACAAAAAATCACACATGATTCAGGACGGTGCTGGCTAAGTAACAAACGCACTGCGCGTAAGCGGTCATCATTACTCTCTACTTTATAGAAGTGCTGAGAGATACTGCTATTATCGTGGTTAGATTCAACTTTCACTTCAACTGGATTACGCATAATACGTTTTGCAATAGAAGCAATTTGAGTTGGATATGTCGCACTGAACAGCAGCGTTTGGCGATCGCTTGGCGCAACATCAGTGATAGCATCTAATGAGTCTTGAAACCCCATTTCTAACATGCGGTCAGCTTCATCAAGCACTAATGTATTTAGCTCATCTAAGCATAGAAAGCCTTTACGCACGTGTTCTTCTACACGCCCTGGCGTACCCACAATAATATGTGCACCATGCTCTAATGAACCAATCTGTGGTCCGAAAGGTGTACCGCCACATAATGTTAAAACTTTAATATTATGAATTGCACGAGCTAAGCGACGAATTTCTTTTGCGACTTGATCAGCAAGCTCACGCGTTGGGCATAATACTAGCGTCTGCACACGAAAGCGTTTTACTTTTAGATTCTGTAGTAATCCCAAGCCAAATGCTGCTGTTTTACCTGAACCTGTTTTACCTTGAGCAATAACATCTTTTCCCTCAAGAATTAAAGGTAGGCTTTGCGCTTGGATCGGCGTCATTGCGTCGTAACCTAATGACGTTAAGTTACTGAGCAAATCAGGGTTAAGGTTTAACGTAGAAAAAGCAGTCTGGCTCAAAATTATTTCCTGTATACAACTAACACACCATAGCGTGTTTTTAGAATATCGGCATGTTGATTTAGCAAGCATGCGTAAGGGGTGCGACACTAACAGCTAATGGTCATGCTGACAATCTACTTCAACAGGATCACCCCATTTGTTTGTCTAACGCCGCGCTAATACCTCTTTTCATTGACCGACTAAAAACAATGCTTCGTCACATCAAGGTTATCTTTTAAAAAGTGATGCAATTCGTATTCACTAGAATTCAACAAATAACGCTTAAAATGAATAACAAATCAAAATAATCCCCTATAATAAATAATTATATTGCCAAAATACTTATTAAGAATACAATTCATAAAAAACACCACTCAATTGATTGATTTATGAGTTATCCCCGATGAAAAAGAATGGTTTTACTTTAATAGAGCTTGTCGTTGTTATTGTTATTCTTGGTATTTTAGCAGTAGTCGCTGCGCCTAAGTTTATGAACCTACAAAATGATGCGAGAAATGCATCGTTAGAAGGGCTAGAAGGATCACTTAACTCTGCTCTTGGAATTACTTATTCAAAACTGACAACTATGGGTTTAGAAAACGCTCAGTATGTAACGACTCAAGCCCACTATGACGGAGCTGGTCCTGGTATTTATGGGGTAAATATTCCTTTACCTGGATGCAATAAATCACCTTGGTGTACTTTTCGATATGGTTACCCAGATGCGCACGTTAATTCATTAAAAAACCTAATTACAAATTTTTCCAATGACTGGGGAATTGGATATGATGAAAAGACTGGAAAATATAGCATCACTTTCAAGCAATTTTTAGGTAAAAGTGCTAAAGGCTGGAGCATCGTGACACGAGATGACTGCCGTATAATATATGATTTACCTAAAAGTGCTGGCGAAAGCTATAAACTTACTTTTATTCCATGTAAATAACCAAATAAAAATGCCGAGCATATTGCTCGGCATTTTTCTATTTAGTAGCTATACCTTATTGCTTAGCAAGTTTCGCTACATCTTTACCTTGTTCTTTAATTTCACCGTTTTTCAAACGTAGTAGGTAATCTTTCAAATCACGTTTTACTTCTGGTGCCATGATGTATAGACCGACAATGTTAACCAGTGCCATTGAGAAGATCATTGCATCAGAGAAGTCGATAACAGGACCTAAGTTCATTGATGCACCGATAACAACGAAAGTACAGAACATCAGTTTAAACGCCATCTCCGCTTTCTTACTTTCACCGAATAGGTAAGTCCACGCTTTAAGGCCATAGTAAGACCAAGAAATCATTGTAGAGAAAGCAAATAGAACAACCGCGACAGCAAGTACTAGTGGGAACCAAGAGATTGAGCTACCAAATGCTGCTGAGGTTAATTCAACACCTGCCAGTCCTGAACCTAATTGACCCGTAATAATGATAACCAGCGCAGTCATAGTACAAATCACAACCGTATCGATAAACGGTTCTAACAGAGATACATAACCTTCAGAAATAGGCTCTTTGGTTTTTACTGCTGAGTGAGCAATCGCCGCTGAACCCACACCCGCTTCGTTCGAGAACGCCGCACGTTTAAAGCCTTGAATTAGCACACCAATCACACCACCCGTAATACCTTCACCGGTAAATGCACCATTAATAATTTGTGCGAAAGCGTCATCAATCAGATTGTAGTTCATCGCTAGAATAACGACTGCTGCACCAACATAGGTAATCGCCATGAATGGAACAACTTTCGCTGTTACTTTTGCAATCGACTTAATACCACCAATGATAACGAATGCCACCAATAGCGCGAGGATTAAGCCAAACAACCAACCTTTATCAGCAAAGAAAGATAAGTCGCCACCCGTTACACCAACAACTTGCTTATACGCTTGGTTGGCTTGGAACATGTTACCGCCGCCTAACGCGCCACCAATCGCAAAGATTGAAAAGAGAACCGCAAGCGTACGACCTAATGCTGCATTACCACGTTTTTCTAAACCTTGGCTTAGGTAGTACATAGGACCACCAGAGACAGTGCCATCTGGATTATAAGTACGGTATTTAACTGCAAGTGAACACTCAACAAATTTAGTCGACATGCCCAGTAAGCCAGCAAGGATCATCCAAAACGTTGCACCGGCGCCACCAATTGTCACAGCAACAGCAACACCTGCGATATTACCTAGACCAACAGTACCAGAAAGCGCTGTCGATAAAGCCTGAAATGGCGTGACATCACCACTGTCTTTAGGATCAGCATAATCCCCTTTAACAATTTTAACGGCATGTTTAAAACCACGAATATTAATAAAACCCATGTAAGCGGTAAAAAATACAGCAGCTATTACAAGCCAAAGTACAATCCACGGCGCTTGAACATCAGTAAAAGGAAGAGGAATAGAGGAGAAAATCATTCCAACAAAAGGGTTAACAATAGGGGCAACAACTTCATTAATCTTCTCATCGAGAGAGCTAGCAAAGGTGCTACCTGATGCGCCAAGCATGGCAGCTGTCATTAAAATTTTATTCATACAACATCCTTGTTTGAATGTTCAACATTCATATTTATAGTTTTTACATTGTGTTTACACTTTTAACATAGCAACATCCTAAATTTGAATAAAGCCCCTATCATAAAAGTATGAAACAAGCGTTTCATATAACAAAAACAACAATCAACTTACTTATCAACAAAGGACTGTAAATATAGAAACCAATTAAAAACAATAGGATAAAAACAAAAAGGCAGGCAATGACGCTATTTTAAGGATGGGAATTCAACAAGCGGATGAGAATAAGAATTATATAAATCGCATATCTCTTACAAAAAAAAGCGCGAATTATGGGGAATATCTTACACAGATTAGTATTTTTATCTGTATAAATGAGATGAATATCGGATAAAGAAAAGAGTAACAGCACAAAATAAAGAATAAAAAATCAATATTGGTGAATATAAAAACAATAAAATAACCTAGATAGCCTTGCTGGAGCGAGTTTTTACCATGAAATAATATTCTTCATATTTACGGCTAACCCCCTTTAAAAATAGAATGATCAGCCGAAAATAAAACAAAAATCAACTTATTAAACTGAAACAGCAAGTAGCGGAATACCGATCCAAAGTACGGATGCAAAAATTAAAAAAAAGAAATAAGTAGACTTAAATGACATAATTTAGACCTTTTCGCAATCTTAATATGCTGCATTTTATACCTTTTAGTAATTATCGTATGTTCAAAAAATCAGTGGTTAGTTTTCAATTTTAGTAAACAAAACAAAGCATAAAATGCTTGATATAAAAATATTAAGGGAATATTGTTCCTCTATGCAATTACGATTAAGTACACCTCACTCCTCATTTTGTTGGTGGCGCTCTTACTAGAGCGGCGCTGAACTAACACACCTTATTTTTATGTTCATACGCTGCCGGAAGGTTTGCCATGAACAGTTACGATCTTGTTTAGTCCTCTCCGGTAGCAGCAATTATTTTCTGGAGAATACTATGACAACATCAGCACAAAGCACTAACGTTATTCTTACTGGCGATCGCGCAACAGGTCCACTTCACCTTGGTCACTATGTGGGTTCCCTGCAACAACGTATTCAACTACAACATCAGTACCAACAAACCATTCTTGTCGCAGATATGCAGGGACTGACTGATAATGGGCATAACCCACAGAAAGTTGCTTCTAATATTTTAAACGTGGTAGCCGATTACCTCGCAGTCGGTATCGATCCCAACTTAACCACGATTTGTTTGCAGTCATCACTACCCGCATTGGCTGAGCTGACCATGTACTATTCAAACTTGGTATCGATTTCTCGTCTTGAACGTAACCCAACCGTTAAAAATGAAATTCAATCTAAAGCATTTGGCCGATCAATTCCTGCCGGATTTTTAACTTATCCCATTTCTCAAGCGGCTGATATTACGGCATTTAAGGCTAGTTTGATCCCTGTGGGTGATGATCAATTACCCATGCTAGAACAAACCAATGAAATCGTAAGAAAAATTAACCATATAGCCGGAAAAGAGATCTTAGTGGAATGCCAAGCACTACTGAGTAATGTGGCACGCCTACCAAGTACTGACGGTAAAAACAAAATGTCTAAATCAATGGGAAATGCGATTACGTTAGGCGCAGACAGTAAACAAATAAGCCAAGCGGTGAAATCAATGTATACCGATCCTAACCATCTTCGAGTTGAAGATCCGGGTAACATTGAAGGTAATGTTGTCTTCACCTATCTTGATGCTTTTCATCCTGATCAAAACTATGTCACTGAACTTAAAGAACATTACCAACGTGGTGGTTTAGGGGATGGTACAACAAAGAAAGTTTTAGAGTCGTGCTTACAAGACTTAATCACGCCTATTCGTCAACGCCGTGAAGAATACTTAAATGATAAAGCGTATTTAGTTGAAGTATTGAAAAAAGGCACCGAAAAAGCCAATCAAGAAACTCAGCTCGTATTACATGATGTGAAAGGCGCATTTGGGCTTAACCTTTTCTAATTGTTTCGGATATCTAAGTAACTTGGGTATAAAGGCAGCTATGTTTATACTGATTCGGTTTTCAGATAAACATAGCCGTCCAATCACACAGTGCAGTTATATGGCAACCATCGAACTCGAACAAGACTACTACCTTCACAACTTTAAGGCTTTGCTTAAAACCGTAGAGCAGTATCATGCTTCATTATTAAGTACAGATGAAAAGCACTGGCTGCGATCTTTCTACCAGCTTTCAACCGATGCGCAAATGTTGCTGATCCGCTTACTATCACGTAAAGGGGTTTTATTTCGTTTTAACAAGCTCAATTATGACGAAATCACAAATATCGACTTAGCCAAAGATGCGCTTATTCATGCTCATTTTATTAACCAAGAAATCACCGCTCTTCACCAGCAGCAAGTTATCAGCATCAGTGATATTTTCTCACTCTATACCAAACCTGAACTACTGCGCTTATTCCCAAATATTATTGAAAAAACAGATAAGAAAGCTGAAATTCTATCAAAATTAGAGAGCCATGTTGATAGTGAATACTTGCTTAATATCATTAGCGAGCCACTTGTTATGGTGCAACAGCAAACACTGCTCGCAAAGTTTCTATTACTGTTTTTTGGTAATAGCCATCAAGATCTTAGCCAATTTGTATTAAGTGATTTAGGGCTACATAAATTTGAAAATTACCGGATTGATACCAGCACGCAACTCTTCCATACCACAGAACAAGTCGACCAATGGCTGGCCCTAACCCAACTGTCTGACTTATATTGGCGTGCCCATGAAACGAAAGACTACGACACAATTTCTTCCCTTGTACCATTATTGCCAAAGGCTGCTTCATGGTTGCCTCTGGAAAATAAACGCCAAAAACTTATCAATCATATTGCACGAGATTTAGAGCGAAACTATCAATATGACATAGCACTTGCTCTCTTTCGTCAAACTGAACGTACGCCAAGCCGTGAACGACAAGCACGAATACTCATGGCACAGCAACAATACCAAGCAGCCTATGATGTCGTGAAGAATATTCAGCATGATCCGAAAAATGAAGGTGAATACGGCGTCAGTCTTAGGTTAGAGAAAAAGCTCGCAAAGTCAGTGAATCACATTTTTACTGCCCCAAAAACGTTTGCTCCAAAAACTATACAACTGCAACTTGCGAATCCTGAACACCAAAGGGTTGAACGCTGTGCTGCTCGCTATTTTGAGTCCCAAGGTTGGACGGTGTTCTATCTTGAGAACCAATTTCTCAATAGCCTTTTTGGGTTAGCAATGTGGGATATTATCTTTGCCCCCATCAAAGGCAGTTTTATTAACCCTTACCAATTAGCGCCACTAGATATGTTCAATTCAGAGTTTTACCTCAAGCGAAAAGACTTAATTGATGAACGCTTACTAGCGATTGAACAAGGTCACTTTGATGGTTGGCAAACACACCTTGAGACAAAACAAGGGATTTCTAACTACTGGGTACACTGGGAGCTATTTAGTAAGCAAGCACTTACATTGGCACTAAGCCATATACCACCAACTCAATTAGTGATGATGTTTCGTCGATTACTAAAAGACTTACGCCACCACCGCTCAGGAATGCCAGATCTGATCATGTTTAATAACACAGGTTATCAGTGGGTAGAAGTGAAAGGACCCGGTGATAAATTACAAGACCACCAGTTGCGTTGGCTCGCTTTTTTTGACCAACATGGAATTCCCGCACAAGTGGCTTATATTACATTTTCAACTCCTAGCGAAGACTAAGCGAATAAATAGACGTTTTTTGCGTTAGCGTAATAAAAGCCTGCCGTAAATTCGTTACCATGCTGCGATTAGCACTAACAGGTATGTTTAAAATGAAAATTACCGTGAATGGCGGCTCATTTAAGGTCGCAATTAATACTGAGTACGAAGGCCTAGTCGCAGAAGCAACTGCGGTGTATAACGAAACATTAGAGCAGGCAAAAACACCAGACAAGGCCATACTTCGCTTTCTTCAAATCATTCTTGAACACCGTGATAATGACGACGCTATCGGTTATGCCGTTTTAGGCTTACTTGGCTGGTATAACAAAATAATTAATCCTGTTACAGATAAGGATATCGAGCTAAATCTACCCAAAATTCTACCGCACTTATTGAATCCGACGGGTGATTTAACCGCATTCAATCCCGTGGAAAAAACAATGTTCACGCATTAATATTGCGTGCTGTAAGTGCCTATTACTCAATAACGATAATAGGCATTATTGCTACGTTTAAACCCTTAGCCTTGCGCTATTTATTAACGTCATTTATCCCCTGTAAGCCCTACGTGACGCTTATAAATATAAACTTTTTATCAGTAACTGTTTGTTTATGACACGCTTATAACAAACATGCTAGTATAGCGTCATTGAAGAATAGCCCACTATGTGACTCTACTATTACCTCAGTAATAGTATGATATTATTGTTAATACCTGTTTCAACTCGGTACTCGAATGAACCAATCAGAACTATTATTAGACGTTAGTACTCACGCTTTACTACACCTAGAATTCAAAAAACTAGATAAACGACTAAGCCTTGCAGAAAAAAATAATATATTGGTTCAATACTTAAAACCAATCGTTAAATCTCACCAGTATCGACTAGTAAAGAAAACGACGAAAAGCTGGCTACAAATGGGTAGAAAGCTAAATACCGATTTTGAAGCAACATTAAATCAAGAACGCGAACGTTTGCAGCAAATGAGCTCAACCGATCTCTACCAGTTTATTGCCCTTATTCAAGAGATCGAAAGAGAGCTGAATACTAAAGCACAGTATTCACTAGCACACGCCATTGATCTTAATGCGCGTTATGGCAAAGTCTTGATATGTGTTGTCGATGAAGATCTAACATCAAGCTTTGATGAAGATGGTTTGATGACCAAAGCAACGCAAATACTCTTTATTGGCAACGAACAGCTGAAAGATCAATTTTCAGCGATTGTCGATAAGAGCACAGGTTTCCAATCTGTCATTGCTTATGAAGATGAAAACCATTTACGTATTGAGCTATTTCGTCTTTAATCACTGACAATTACTCACTAACAATTAGCAATAGTGTTATACAGCAAAACCTTAAAGCTCAAATTGTTATATTCTGTTAACAATACACCGAAAAAGCAATAAGCCTTTACTCTCCCCAAAAAAGTGTAAAGGCTTTATCTCATTAATACTGCCATAATATTTCCACCCCTTCCTGTATATATAAAAAATAATAAATATCAGAGACATAAGCATGTTTTATTGTATCAAAATAAAATATAAAACATTGTACCTTTATTTTTAACGGTAATACCTTTAGAGTACTTACCTTCTATAAATTTGTAACAAGTTAGCTATGATGATAAAGAATTTAACAATAACACTCATGCTGTGCTCCACATTGAGCGCATGTTCTGTAATGAATCAACAAGAGTGCCAAACAGCTAACTGGCAAGCACTAGGTTACTTGGATGGCTCTCAAGGTGCATCATCGACCCAATTTAACGAACGTAGTTCTGCATGTTCGGAATACAATGTTCACGCTGATTTTAAGCAATACCAACTTGGCTATAATAAAGGGCTAATAACGTATTGTACTGAAAGCCATGGCTTTTTTGTTGGTTCTCATGGCAAGTCGTACCAAGGTGTCTGCCCGCAAAATACAGCCCAAGCGTTTATAAAGGGCTATAACCATGGCCAGCAACTCTATACAGCGCAAGAAAATGTTTCTCGTGCAGAACGAGAATTGAGTCATGAGCAATACCAAATTGATAACCAAAAAGAAAGATTAAACGATTTAAAAAACAGTTTAATTTACGACCAACTCACACCACGTGAGCGCCGTGAAAAGCTCGATGAGATTGATGAAATCAATAATAGACCAAACGATCTGAAACGAAAGCAACATCAACTTAACAAGTTAAAACAAGAACTTGAAAAAGTACGAGCACAAATGAATAAATACTATTAAAACAGCATGAAAAAGCCCTTACTCTCGGTACAAAGTAAGGGCTTTAATTGTGATGGGTTTACTGGAGATACCATCAGCAATAAATAACATCCATTCTATCTATTACTTTTCCTTTCACACCATGATGGTTATGCAAAAGGAATGCCTCCTTGATGGTATAAAACAATATCCGCTTATTTTTCTATGGTGATTTAGTCCAACAAACGGTCACTGTATTTATTCCATCAAGGTTAGCGGCGCATCTGTTTCTGGGTTAATTCAACCGCACGTAATTGTGCCATTGCTTTTGCCAGATCCATTTCCGCCATAGCGAAGTTAATATCATCAGCATGCTTGTTGATATTTTCTTCTGCGGCGCGTCGAGCTTCATCTGCGCGAGCCTTATCAATGTCCTTCCCATGCATTGCCGTATCGGCAAGTACAGTTACTACAGAGGGTTGAACTTCAACAATCCCGCCTGAGATATAAAGGATTTCTTCAGGATCCTTTAGATCAGTGACAAAACTCGCCACACCAGGTTTTAATCGGCTCAATAAAGGAGAGTGACCAGGGCGTATACCCAATTCCCCATCAGAGCCAGAAATTGCCAGCGCATGAGCCGGGCCAGAAAACAATGGACCTTCTGCACTCACAATGTTGAGTTGGAACGTGTTTTCGGTTACGCCAATAGCCATGATGCCTCCTTACGCCTTAAAGATTTTTTGCTTTTTCAAGCACTTCTTCGATAGCGCCACAGTACAAGAATGCTTGCTCTGGTACGTCATCATACTCACCGCTTAGTAAGCCTTTAAAGCCTGCGATAGTTTCTTTAAGTGATACAAATACACCAGGTTGACCTGTAAACACTTCCGCTACGTGGTAAGGCTGAGTTAAGAAACGTTCAATCTTACGAGCACGAGATACTGTCTGCTTATCTTCTTCAGATAATTCATCCATACCTAGGATAGCAATAATATCTTTAAGTTCTTTGTAGCGCTGAAGTACGGTTTGTACGCCACGCGCAACATCATAGTGATCTTGACCAACAACCAATGGATCTAACTGACGAGAAGTTGAATCTAGTGGGTCAATCGCAGGGTATAGACCAAGCGCTGCAATGTTACGAGATAATACAACCGTCGCATCAAGGTGAGCGAACGTCGTTGCTGGCGATGGGTCAGTCAAGTCATCGGCTGGTACATATACCGCCTGAATAGATGTGATAGAACCTGTCTTAGTTGAGGTAATACGCTCTTGTAGTACACCCATCTCTTCAGCCAGTGTTGGCTGGTAACCTACCGCTGATGGCATACGGCCAAGCAGTGCTGATACTTCAGTACCAGCCAATGTATAACGGTAAATGTTATCGATAAACAGTAGTACGTCACGACCTTCATCACGGAAACTTTCAGCGATAGTTAGACCTGTAAGTGCTACACGAAGACGGTTACCTGGTGGCTCGTTCATCTGACCGTAAACCATGGCTACTTTATCAAGTACCCCAGCTTCTTTCATTTCGTAGTAGAAGTCGTTACCTTCACGAGTACGCTCACCGACACCAGTAAATACCGATAAGCCCGAGTGTGCTTTCGCGATGTTGTTGATAAGCTCCATCATGTTAACGGTCTTACCTACACCCGCACCACCGAACAGACCGATTTTACCACCCTTAGCAAATGGACAGATAAGGTCGATAACTTTTACACCGGTTTCTAACAGTTCAGAGCTGTTAGATTGTTCTTCATAAGACGGTGCTTCACGGTGAATGGCATATTTGGTTTTTTCGCCAATTTCACCACATTCATCAATCGGTGTACCTAACACGTTCATGATACGACCAAGGGTTTCTTCACCCACAGGTACTGTAATTGGTGCTTTGGTATTTACCACATCTAGGCCACGACGAAGACCGTCTGATGAACCCATTGCGATACAGCGAACGACACCGCTACCAATTTGCTGCTGAACTTCTAATACTAATTCAGCATGCTCACTATCACTAAGGGTAAGCGCATCATATACACGTGGTACGCTATCTTGGTCAAATTCCACGTCAACGACAGCGCCGATGACTTTGACAATCTTACCAGTACTCATTTGATGTCCTCAAAATTCTATTTAAACGGCTTGTGCCCCAGCTACGATTTCACTTAGCTCTTGGGTAATAGCAGCTTGACGGGCTTTGTTATAAACCAGCTGTAAATCATTAATCAGCTCGCCCGCATTATCGGTTGCTGCTTTCATCGCAACCATTCGCGCTGCTTGTTCACAAGCAATACTCTCAACGGTGCCTTGGTAGACCTGTGATTCGATATAGCGAAGCATCAGTTCGTTGAGAATTGGTTTTGGATCAGGCTCGTAGATATAGTCCCAACGGCTTGATTCATTAGCATCGGCTAACTCTTCTTCTTCAAGCTCAGGGTTAGGTAGCAACTGTGCCACCTTTGGCTTTTGCACCATGGTATTTACAAACTCGTTATAAACCAGGAACAAGCGGTCAATTTTGCCTTCGTCGAAATACTCCAACATGGCGTTAACTGGGCCTAAAATATCTTCAAGTTTTGGTTCATCACCAATACCGGATGTTTGTGCAATCACGTTGCCGAAACGATGGAAAAACGAAATCGCTTTTGAACCGATCAAGGTGGTATCAACATCCACCCCTTGATCTTTCCACTGACTCATATCTGCCAGTGCTTTCTTGAACAAGTTAATGTTCAAGCCACCACATAATCCTCGGTCCGAGGAAATAATGATGTAAGCAACACGTTTTACTTCACGCTCTTCAAGATAGGGATGCTTGTACTCCAACGAACCAGAAGTCACGTGTCCGATCACTTTACGCATGTTCTCTGCGTAAGGTCGGGTCGCTTCCATGTTCTGTTGAACTTTGCGCATCTTACTTGCGGCAACCATCTGCATAGCACTAGTGATCTTTTGCGTATTTTGCACGCTGGCGATCTTAGTGCGGATCTCTTTTGCATTTGACATGGTTAGCTCCTATCTACATTCATACTGCATCGTACTTGGACGGAAATGTTCTCGTCGCTTAGTACGACTGGGTATCAACGAATGTTTTTAGAAGCTGGTGCAAGCTTGCTTCGATGTCATCGTTGTAATCACCAGACTCATTAATTTTTGCTAGTAATTCAGCTGACTGACTCTTAGCAAATGCCATTAATGCTTCTTCAAATGCACCGATTTGAGATAACTCAACGTTATTCAAGTAGCCTTTCTCCGCAGAGAAAATAGCAAGTGCTTGCTCAGCAACAGACATAGGTGCGTACTGCTTTTGCTTCATTAGCTCAGTTACTTTTTCACCATGGTCTAGCTGTTTACGAGTTGCATCATCAAGATCTGATGAGAACTGGGCAAATGCTGCCAATTCACGGTACTGCGCAAGTGCGGTACGAATACCACCAGACAGTTTCTTGATGATCTTAGTCTGCGCTGCACCACCAACACGTGATACCGAAATACCAGGGTCAACCGCTGGACGTAAACCTGCGTTGAACAAGTTAGTCTGCAAGAAGATCTGACCATCAGTAATCGAAATTACGTTAGTTGGTACGAATGCTGATACGTCACCCGCTTGGGTTTCAATGATAGGTAACGCAGTTAATGAACCTGTTTTGCCTTTCACTTCACCGTTAGTAAAACGCTCAACATAGTTAGCATTTACACGTGATGCACGCTCTAGTAGACGTGAGTGAAGGTAGAAAACATCACCAGGGAAAGCTTCACGACCAGGTGGACGCTTAAGCAATAGTGAGATTTGACGGTAAGCAACAGCCTGCTTAGACAGGTCATCGTATACGATCAGGGCATCTTCACCACGGTCACGGAAGTATTCACCCATAGTACAGCCCGCATAAGGAGCTAGGTATTGAAGGGCTGCCGCTTCAGAAGCTGAAGCTACAACAACAATTGTATTTTTCAGCGCGCCGTTTTCTTCTAATTTACGTACTACGTTAGCAATTGTTGATGCTTTTTGACCAATAGCCACATACACAGAGTAGATACCAGAGTCTTTCTGGTTAATGATGGCATCAATCGCCATCGCTGTTTTACCTGTTTGGCGGTCACCGATGATCAACTCACGCTGACCTCGACCGATTGGCACCATAGAGTCAACCGCTTTGTAACCAGTCTGGATTGGTTGATCAACCGATTTACGATCGATTACGCCGGGTGCGATAATTTCAACAGGCGCAAAGCCATCATTATCAATCGCGCCTTTACCATCAATAGGCTGACCAAGGGTGTTAACAACACGACCCAATAAACCTTTACCTACTGGCACTTGGAGGATACGACCGGTACCTGTTACTTTCATGCCTTCAGCAAGATCAGCGTAAGGACCCATCACTACCGCACCTACAGAGTGACGCTCTAAGTTAAGTGCCAATGCATAACGGTTGTCTGGAAGTTCAATCATCTCACCTTGCATAACATCAGCAAGACCATTGATAACAATAATACCGTCACTTACAGAGACGATAGTACCTTCATTACGTGCCTGACTAGTCACGTTAAAGGTGGCGATTCGTTGTCTAATTAAATCGCTAATTTCGTTGGAATTCAGTTGCATATCTAATTACCTATTACGCCTGAAGGCTTGTAGCAAGTCGGTTGATAGAGCTTTTTAGCGAGCCATCAATCACCATTTCACCGGCTTTGATTAGCATTCCGCCAACTAGCGACTCATCAATGTGACAATCAAGCTCAACACTGCGATTTAATTTCTTTTGCAGCGCCTGTATCAGGTTCGCTTTCTGCTCATCTGTTAACGGCTCGGTTGTTGTTACTGTCGCTGTTACCATGCGCTCATGATCTTCTTTCAGCTCATGGAACAATTCAGCAACTTGCGCAATCACATTTAGACGTCCATTTTCAGCCATTACTCTGATCAGGTTCTGGCCATGTTCATCCAGCAGCCCCTCACAAACGCCCAAGAACATGTCAGTAAACGCTGTTGAGTCATGCTCGCCAAACTGCTCGCTATCTTCAATTTGCTGAGCAATAACGGGTTGGCTAGCAACCGTTGCTGCGATAATTAACATTTGCTCCCATTGTTCCAATGCATCATTGGCAAGAGCGAAATCAAACGCTGCTTTGGCATAGGGCTGAGCAATAGTTAGTGGATCTGACATAATGTGCTCTCCGCTTACATATCCTTGATGAGTTTATTAACAAGATCGCGGTTAGCATCTGTGTCTAAGTTACGATTAATCAGTTTCTGCGCCGTTTCAATCACCATGTCAGACATTTCTGCACGGAGTTCTTGGCGAAGACGATTACGATCACTTTCCACTTCAGCATTGCCCTGAGCAATAATGCGAGCTTTTTCTTTCTCACCTTCTGCTTGAGCTTCTTCGATAATTTGAGCGCGACGCTTATTACCTTGCTCGACTAATTCATTTGCACTTTTCTTCGCATCATCCAGAAGCTTTTCACCATTAGCTTTTGCTAATTCAAGTTCTTTTGACGCGTTTTCGGTATGAATCAGTCCTTCAGCGATTTCGCGCTGACGTTGGTCAATTAACGCAGTTAGCGGTGGCCAAACATATTTCATACAGAGCCAAACAAAAATCACGAATGAGATTGCCTGACCAAGCATGGTTGCATTTAAATTCATACCATCCTCACTATTTAAATAACGTTATGATTTATAACGGTAGTTCTGGCTATTAAGCCACAGCAAAGATGATGTAAAGACCAATACCCACACCAATCATAGGTACCGCATCCACAAGACCCATCATGATAAAAAACTGAGTACGTAACATAGGGGTTAAATCAGGCTGACGTGCAACACCTTCAAGGTATTTACCCGCAAGATTACCGATACCAGCAGCCGCACCTGCCGCGCCTAAACCAATAAGAAGCGCACCAGCAACGTAAAGAACTGCACTTACAATATCCATGAATGACTCCAAAAATTTATTTAATAGATAAAACTTAAATCGAACTTAATTTATTAATGTTCTTCAGTTGCCATCGCTAGGTACACAACGGTTAGTACCATAAAGATGAAGGCCTGAAGGAACACAATTAAAATGTGGAACAATGCCCACGGCACGCTTAACGCCCACTGCATCCACCACGGCATTAATGCAATCAGGATAAAAATCATTTCACCTGCGTACATATTTCCGAAGAGTCGAAGTCCAAGAGAAATTGGTTTTGAAATTAATGTCACCAACTCCAAAACGAAGTTCACCGGATACAACAATGGGTGTTCAAATGGTTGAGTTGTTAACTCTTTAATAAAGCCAACAAGTCCCTTAGTTTTTAAGGTATAACCAATGATTAAAATAAACACACCTAACGCCATCGACATTGGTACGTTCACATCAGCAGAAGGCAAATCACGGAAGTGCTCAAAGCCCAGTACTCGTGCTAATGCAGGAACGAAGTCGACCGGAATTAAGTCGATCATATTCATTAAGAAAACCCACACGAAGATAGTTAAAGCTAAAGGGCCGACTATCTTGCTTCTCGTCTGAAAAATTTCCTTAACAAGGTTGTTTACAAATTCATAAGTGATCTCAATAAAACATTGCAATCGACCTGGAACACCAGAGGTTCCGCGGCTAACAACATATTTAAAGACACCGATGAACAGTAAACCTAACACCCATACCATAAACATGGAGTCTATATTTAGGCTCCAAAAACCTTGGCCTACAGTAAGGAATGTTAAGTGGTGCTCAATATATTCGTGAGCGGTAGTTACTGCTTCCACCTTACGTCATCCTAAATTGAGGTTTGTTAAGTATCGGGGTTAAAAAGCATCCTAAAAATGTCACGCTATAAGCTAATAACATAGCTACATGATTTACTGGAATAAAACGAACAACAGCTAAAATCATTACCGCGGTATAAACCCACTTAATAAAACTATTAAGTTTGGCTAAATATCGAATACTAATGTCTTTATTTGTTTTTATTTTAAAAGCAGCTGCACTTAAGCCTAACAACGAAGGAATAACTGCAATAGCCACCCCAATAATTGAAGATTTAACGCCAAACCAATTAGTAGTAATAGAAGCGAAACAAATAAAAAGTAAACCTAATATTACTTGCCCTATCACTATTACTTTTGCTGCAGATAAAATATCGCTAGAACCAGATTTCGTATTCATTTCTAATCCTCTTTATTTATGCAATAACCTGCTAAACCCCTCCATTTCAACTTGTTATAGATTATTTCAACTTATGATCAAACCCATACACACATGAATAATGAATAACATCACAAGAAAAAATAACCTCATCAAGAGCAAATATCTCATCAACTAAAATGTTAAGTAAATATTAAATATCAAAGCAGAAAAGTGTTATTTTCAGTAATGCAATTTGCAATACATTTAAAATCAATAACTTTGCCGCCACCTCTTGATGATTAAAATTTACGTGATCGTTATCACTAACGCCATTAAAAAAAATGAAATCAATGTTTTTCATTTTTGAGCAAGTAAATGATTGCAGCCCGAATGGATTATATTGTAAGCAAAGCGAATAATTATGTATTCACATCAATAATCAAAATGAGCGAAATACAAAACTTACGACGTACTAATAATTATTATCAACCATAAAAGTTGACGGTTATTTGCTATTTATTGTCTTTTTTTGCAATAAATTTCAATTTTAAAAGACCAAAATCACGCGATTTAAGCTCGTATTCTTCCTCTTTCACTGCTAGATCAAGAAAGAAAAGCGATAACAACCAACACAGAAAGGGCGTTCTCTGTGGCGAAAAAAGAAGCAAAAGGAAGAAAAATAACTGACTGTATATATAGTCAGATTAATTTTTAAAATAAGGAAGCGGAACAACGTACTTATTTAAAATGAGATGTTACAGAATGAAATAATAAGATGATGATTAACAAAGGTAATAAAAGCCCTTAACGGCACTAAAAACTTTCATTTTTAAGCTCAACAAATATAAATCAACGCTCATTAAAAGCGATTTTCAACGTTGTAATTTACAATTCGAAGTCATAAAAAACAGACAATATTATATTTATAATATCGCTCACTGCGAGCGATAATATGCCACAATAAAAGAGCGAAAATAATACATTAAAAATAAAACATAAAAGTCAATATATGCATCCAGTCCTAAATATAAAATAGAGAAGGTAAGAGTTGCTAAATTCAGCCATTATATTTACCAATTAGGGTTATATATAATAAATATGAATCGTAATAAAAATAGAGCTATCCGACAAAATTTATCGACTGTTTGAGCTATAATTATAGATTAACAACTTTGCCATACGTAGAATCAGCACAAAATAAACAATATTAATGTGCTACAAACATTGCTAATGTAAATAAATAAAACAACGATGATACATATTTACTGATAAACAAATAAAGACAAAGACACATAACTGTTACTTTCAAGATACATTATCAACTAACTGATAACTGCATTTAGTAACATTAATTTGCACCCTCTATTTAATCTTGTCTTTTAATACGCTGGTATGTTTCTGAGATGTAACTTTTATGAGGTATATAAGTAACAATGGAAGTCAAATCTCAACTCTCATCACTAAAAAATACAGTCTCTTCAGGTTGGAAAAGTGTCATTCCTTTTGCAAACTTCAATATTGAGGAGAATCACACCTTTGACATGACCCATTTTGAAGGTCTGTGGCTAAAGCAATACCTCTCAACTATCACGCCTGAGTATCATGCTTTATCCACCCAAATTACAAAAATAGCACAGTCAGTAAATCCTTTAACCTTTAACTTCTATAGTTTAGCGCTATGGACGAGCCCTGATCGCTACACGCAATTACATACACTGTGCCACTACAGCGCATTACTCAATAGCTCTATTCGTTTTCATTTAGATGAAAATAAAGGTGATAACATCAACTTATGGCTATTAAGTAATGAACCGATCGCAAAACATTCAACAGAAAGCCTATCGTTATTGGCTTTACACTTCGCGCTATTATTGAATGTCATCAAGCAAACATGGGGCACACAAACACTTAAAGGTGATGCGTATTTACCCTCGCTGACTAATTTACGTATAGAGCAACAGTTATTTGATAACCTGATTGCGTCATCTGCACTGAATATAAAGTGCCACTATAGCTTTCCGTTGATCCGACTTAGCTTTAGTAAAAAGTCGTTATCCTTACCGTTAACCGATTCTGACCCGGTGATCAATCAAAACAGCTTATGGCAGTTAAAACATCAGCTCGTAAACTATCAGCAGAACAATGTGATTCATCAAGTTTATCGTGCGCTTAGAAGCCTACCTGATTTAGAGGCGGCATCTGGCAACCATATCGCAAGTTTAATGGATATAAGCTTTCGTACCTTAAATAGACGTTTAGCATGTTTATCAACAAGTTATCGAGGGGTGTTAGAGAACTATAAATTAGAAATGGCGTTATCACTGTTAGATAATTCAGAGTTAGGCTTAGCTGATATTGCACAGCAATTAGGTTTTTCTGATCTCAGTACTTTTTCACGCGCGTTTAAACGCTGGACGGGACTGTGTCCGTCTCAGTTAACCAGTAAAAACCAAACAATAGCACCGCGTGTGGTTTCACATTGGGAACTTATTTAAAACTTGTTACTTCACTATTGTTTGATTAGCTGCCTAATAGGTCGCTAATTGTGAGCGATAAGCTAACGAGATATGCTTAAATTTTGTGAAAACCTTAAACCACACCAGCGCATTCTGCTAAACTCCGTCGACAGATTTCGCGATGGTAGGAACACTCAATCATGAGCCAAGAACAAATCAACAACCCATTACACGGTTTGACGTTAGAAAAGATCCTTGTGCGTTTACAAGAGCACTACGGATGGGAAGGGCTAGATGCAAGAATTAAAATTAACTGTTTTTACAGCGATCCTTCTATTAAGTCGTCTTTAAAGTTTTTACGCAAAACTCAATGGGCAAGAGACAAAGTAGAAGCCTTATATATTGAGACTTTTTGTAAGTAACCCGATTGGCATACGCGCTTTAACCAATACATAAGTAAGGTATGCCATCTCCCTCTATCTTCGCAACTTCTAACAACACACCATCAAATCAGGCTAACGATATGTTTACGAGTAGCTAGAACAAAACACTCACCTAGATCATCAATTCGCATAAATAAACATACAGCGCTAGTTCATATTGAATAAAGAACAACAGATTAGAATCCAATCAATAAGATAAAATTAGTTATTTAATCATTAGAAATAAATAATAATTCAATTTTTAAGTTATTTACTCCAAAATTACCAAATTTATCAATATTTAACACTGATGACATTTAACTCATTGGTATCAATTCAGCAACTATTCAAAGGGCAAATGATATTTTCAGGATAACTATTGCTTGCGTAATAGATTAAAGAAGATTCTGTTTCTTATATAACCATCGAATATAAAAAGTTAACTAAATTATGAGTTGTAAATATAAAAAAAATTTACTGTGGCTACTGGTTTCAGCAACATTGGTAACAGGCTGTGGCGGTTCAGATTCTAACTCTAGTTCAGATACAACTACTAAGGACATTCAAATTAGTGGGTCAATCGACCAATCAATAAGTGGGCTAGCGTTAGGAAATAACAGCGAAGATAGTAAAGATAATCTTCATGATTATGTCTTAGCTGTTTTGGACTATAAAAATATACCCAGTGAAGAAAATAAGCCAAGGTTTGTCATGTTACATATGGATAAAAATGGCAAGCCGATTGTTGAAAACATAAATTATCCGGTTGAATGGAATGGAAACACTAAAGGAAATGACCTTGAATCTATCTGCAAATTAGATGATAACTATTACTTAGCTGCTGAAAGTGGTTATTACTATGATAAGAGCGCGGGTGATTACCTTTATGGTCGCCTTTTACTTATCCACCGAGATGCATCATTAGATCCTGACGGATTAAAAAGTGGGTTAACCGTAGAAAAAGTATATAACATAGCTAGCAATCCAGAAAACTTTGCGAATATCAATTTTGAAGGCCTAGCTTGTGCACAAGCTGATGGGAGTGAAAACTATAATATCCTGCTTGGGGACAGAAAATCAGGAAATTTATATTGGGATAGCATAGACGTTAATAACTTTACAAATCAAGAAGATGATACGCTACATTTAAAACAAGTTGGCAAAATTTCAGCCCCTAAAGAGTGGAAAACCAATCGTAATATTTCAGATCTTTTCTATAGTACTCAAGATCATCACCTTTATGGCGCCGCTTCCTTTGATAATAAGACAACAGTTCACCGCTCAACATTATATCGAAGTAGTAAAGTCTTTGAACTTAAGAATACAGAATTTATGGCTGCACTTGGGCCTGACAGTAAGGTTAATATTGATAAGATTGCTGATTTCAAAGAAGATAAAATTGAAGGAATAACAGGTTACGGTATACAGAAAGGAATGTTTTATGGTTCAGATAATGACGATAATAACAATACTTTCGGCTATAAATTGTACTCACATAAAACAAAATAACCCAGTTTTAAATCGTTTATAGTCTTATATCAAATTAGAGCTCTTTAAACGCTCTATTCGTTATACATCCAGTACCTACCTCTCTCAAAACCTATTTTTGGGAGAGGATTTCAGTTAGGCTCAGCAGTACCATTTCACAGTAAAAAAGTAATATAAATTCAAATTAATACTCCAATAGTAAAAAGCCGTATTTTTAAAGGCTGCTTATCGGTTTCCTCGCCATATGCAATAACCTAATAACACTCCCCCTCTTGTCCTCTGATAAAGATCTTCTATCCAATTCAGTAAGTTATACCAAACGACTAACGCAATAAATAAATCTTGGGTAAAGATATATGTCCTCAAAATCATAAATATGCATATCTATGATTATTACAATGTCTCTTTATGTGATTTTTCTCACGTTGAAAACTTAGTGTAAACGTTACCATTACATTCAATGATTAAGCATATGAACGGTGTGTCGATGTCAAAAGATCAAATCTAAGACAGAGACAACTCTCATGCTAAGTCTAAAAAATAAAATTATTAATATGATAAAAGCGCTTAAACAGTTTCAAAGCAGTAAAACAAAGGGGCCATTCATCAGAAAGGATTACCTACTCTTTGAAGCTGTCTCAGCGAAATATCCAATAAAGGGACTCAATGATGGCGACAGTGATTACAGAAGAGCGATCTAATGGAACGCTTTCTTTAGAAAAAAGTGACCTCAATAAAAATGTCTTTATTGCCTGTATTATTGCAGCATTAGCTGGCTTATTATTTGGTCTAGACATAGGTGTGATATCTGGTGCATTGCCTTTCATTGCTAAAGAATTCGGTCTAGCGACACACACACAAGAATGGGTTGTTAGTTCAATGATGTTTGGCGCCGCTTTTGGTGCGATTGGCTCTGGACCGCTATCAAACAAGTTTGGTCGTAAATATAGTTTAGTTGTTGCTTCAATCTTATTTACGGTTGGCTCTTTGGGCTGTGCTTTAGCGAATAACACTGAAATATTAATTATATTTCGTATTTTCCTCGGACTCGCTGTAGGCGTCGCTTCATTCACTGCCCCATTATATTTATCTGAAATCGCACCACAAAAATTGCGTGGTAGCTTAATCTCCATGTATCAATTAATGATTACTATTGGCATCGTCGTTGCCTTTTTGTCTGATACTGCTTTTAGCTATGAGGGACAATGGCGCTGGATGTTAGGTGTGATTACAGTTCCAGCTTTAATTTTATTAATTGGTGTACTGATGCTACCTCGAAGCCCACGTTGGTTAGCTTTAAAAGGCCGTCATACTGAAGCAAAAGAAGTACTTGAATTATTGCGTGGTAGTGATGAGACAGCAAAACATGAACTCGATGCTATTCGTGAAAGTTTAAAGGTAAAACAAAGTGGCTGGTCATTATTTAAAACCAATCGTAACTGTCGCCGAGCTGTTTATTTGGGCGTCACGTTGCAGATAATGCAACAGTTTACTGGCATGAACGTAATCATGTATTACGCACCAAAAATCTTTAAGATTGCAGGCTTTGCAAGTACTGAACAACAAATGTGGGGAACTGTGATCGTAGGTTTAGTGAATGTCTTTGCGACCTTCATTGCGATAGGTTTGGTTGATAAACTAGGTCGTAAACCAATTTTGAAACTTGGCTTTTTAGTCATGTCTGCGAGTATGGCTACACTAGGTTTTCTTTTAAACCAAGGAGTAACAACATCTTTCGAGCAATATTTCGCAGCCTTCGTTTTACTTATCTTTATCGTTGGTTTTGCAATGAGTGCAGGTCCACTTATTTGGGTATTATGCTCTGAGATTCAGCCACTAAAAGCACGTGACTTTGGTATTACAGTGAGTACTGCAACTAACTGGATTGCAAACATGATTGTTGGCGCTACTTTCCTTACTTTCTTACAAGTACTCGGAAATGCGCAAACTTTCTGGCTTTATGCTGTACTTAATATCATCTTCCTCTTTGTTACTTTAATCCTAATCCCTGAAACAAAAGGGATCAGTTTGGAGAAGATTGAGCAAAACCTAATGGCGGGTATACCTTTATCTAAACTTGGAAAGAAATAATACGTTCAATGTAGAAACAGAAAAGAAAAGCTCGCGCTTATCTTTTCTGTTTCAATTTACTAATTATTGACGAATAGATTCTTACTTCGCTTCGGCATTTTTTAAATAAACCAAGATTTCATCTTTAAGCAATAGTTTTTCTTTTTTAAGCTTATCAATAATATCTTCGTCGTAACCGTCTTTCGCTGTCATTTTTTCAATTTCAGCATTTAGCTCGCTGTGTTTATTGTATAGACGCTCAAAATCAACTTCTTTACCTTTTAAAGAATCGATTAACTCTTTGTGTTCTGGAAACATCGGAACTCTCCTCATAAATAGCTTATGTCTTAGTTATACGCCTTCTATCTAATTAAATTAAGACAAAAATCACACTTTTTCTGCTCTATTTATGAAAAACAATATTACTATTTAAAGCCATTGAATATGGCTTTAAATAGGCGCAAGGCGACTTAACTACAAATTTCAGCGAGGGTTCTTAAACGGCGTTCAGATTGGGCAACAAACGGGTTATTCTGATCCCATGCATAACCTGCCAGAATCGAGCACACCATTTGTTTTATTTTAGGATCAGGATCGGTATAGAAAATCACTTTTTGTAATTCACCAGAGTACCAACCTTCTACATAGGTACGGAAAGTATTTACCCCTACCATTAATTTATCGGCATATTCTTGCTGCCAATTAACGTCATCGCCTGCCAATTGCTTCAATAAGGCACTAACAACCAAATCTGCCGATTGCATTGCAATGGTCACGCCTGATGAAAATACAGGATCTAAAAACTCCCCTGCATTGCCTAATAACGCATAGTTGTTCGTCGCTAGGTGTTTTACATTGGCAGAATAACCGCCAATTTGCGCTGCAGGATTCGCGTATTCAGCTTTACTGAGCAGCTTATTTAATGTTGGCTCTTGCGCCACAATTTGCTGCAATGCAGTTTTTTCATCGGCATCGTATTGGGCTAAAAATTCAGGCTCTGCCACCACACCTAATGAGCAAGTCCCGTTGCTAAATGGAATAAGCCAAAACCACACGTCTTCATTAGTTGGGTGAACGGAAATTAAAATCTTTTCACGATCGTGCTCAACACCGCTATCTTCAATATGATCCACCACATGGGTAAAAATGGCATGACGCACAGGTAAACAAGACGGCTGCTCTAAATCGAGTAAACGCGGTAATACACGCCCAAAACCGCTGGCATCTAAAATAAAGTCTGCTTCGAGCGCATAGGTTTGCCCTGTTAACTCATCACGAATCGTAATAACAGAGCGAGTGTCACCACATTCAATTGCTTCTACGCTATGTTGATAGCGAATTTCAACCCCTTGCTTGGCCGCTTCATCGGCTAACACTTTATCAAAATTACTACGCTGAACTTGATAAGTCGTACCAGCGCCTGCTGTGAATTTATCGCGAAAATCAAACGCGGTGTAGGTATCACGACGGCGAAACGCAGCACCATTTTTATATTGAAAATCTGCGCCTATCACTGCATCGAGCATATTGGCTTTTTTGATCACTTCCATACAGGCAGGTAATAAGCTTTCGCCGATAGAAAAACGAGGAAAAGTGTTTTTCTCTAAGACAACAACATCAATATTATTTTGATTGAGCAACGCTGCTGCAACAGAGCCTGATGGACCTGCGCCAATAATCGCAACTTGGGTACGTTGTCTACTGTTCAACATCTTTTTCCTTTTATTAACGCTATAAGTGTCTTACCTGACGGGAGTGAGATAAGAAGCAACGATCGGTTTGGATATATTATCAGCGCAGAGTTTAACAAAGTTATTTCTTCACACCATACAACGGGTATCGCTTTATCTTAAAAAATAGCAATTAGGGACATTGTTTTATTTTCTCATAGGAGAGATCACATTTTCGTTTTAAGGCGTACACACTATTAATACGTCATGACAAATCAGGAAGATGTCCATGAACTCTTTTTTGCTTCTGACTCTGTTATTACTTCCTATAATATCTGGTTGTGCCAACCAAGCCTTTTTCTCACCATCAAATAATAATATACCAAGTAAAGAGGTCATTTGGCTTGATTCGCTCTCTGGCAATAAAATTGCTTATCGCTATTATCACCCTACTAATATCTCTTCTATATCGTCGCCTGAACATCGCGGCATTGTGGTTCACTTTCATGGCAACAGTGGGCAAATGGAGCAAACCCAAGAAAAAGTCGCATGGCTGACAGATTATGGCTTTAACGTGATCACTTTCGACTATTCAGGCTTTGGTCACTCAACAGGTACGGCAACAGATAAAGATGCGTACCTTGATGCGATTTCTATCCTCAATTACATCAATCAATATAACCACCAGCCGTTATTTGTTGTCGCCACATCTACTGGCAGTAATATTTTTTTACGGGCTTGGGCTGATAATCCGATTGAAATTGACGGCATTGTTCTCGACTCCCCCTTTACCAGTTACGTTAAAGAAGCGCAGTTTGTTTTAAGCCAAAGTCCTTTCGGTAAACTCTATGATTGGTTTGCACTGGTAATTATGCGAGATGATTATGCCGCAGAGCAGAGTTTGCATCGTGTTCCGGAGAGTCATGCCTTGGTATTACACTGTGAAGAAGATAGCGTTGTGCCATTTGAATTTGGTGAAACACTCTATCAACAGCTCAAGGGGAATAAAGAATTTATGGCTTTCGATGATTGTCGACACGCGAGAGCCATGACAGGCGACCACCCTCATTATCAGCAAAACATTGCCCAATGGTTAGTTAACACCGAGCAATACGTCAGACAAAATAACCGAGAGCAAGCCACGCAAATGGTCGCTTATAATGAATAGTTCGGTTCGTTTATGCGGCTGATAAAGTTAACAATGTATGACCTAAACCGATATTGTCTTCGCGCTCTGTCACAATAAAGCCCGCTTCTTTGACGATTTCTAGAAAATCATCACTGCGATAGAAACGGCTATTACCGTTGGCTAAACAAGTGAAATATAACGAGGTCGCATTCAAACTATAGGTTGCTGCTTCGTAACGCTGTGCATCCCAGAAAAGCTCTAAAATATACACCACCGCATCAGGCGACATAGCTTCACGTACGCGACGTAATATACTCAGTATTTCCATCGGTGAAAAACAATCTAAAAACTGGCTCATCCACCACACATCCGCTCCTTGCGGTAATGCTTGAGATTTATCCAGTAAGTTAGTGCCCACACCCGAAATGCGTTCTGCCAGTCCATTTTTTTGGGCTTGCGCAAGCGCCATCTCAATTTGTTGTGGTAAATCGATAATAGTAACGTTCACATCAAGATCATACGTACAACACTGTTGCGCCCACTTCCCCGTATTACCGCCAATATCAAATAAGCGTTTAGGCTTTTTCGCAAAGACACGTTCAAGTAGTAACGAAAATGAACGATCAGAATAGAAATGATCGAAATTAAACCAACTTTCTTTGGCGGCTACAGGTAATTGAGATAGTCCTTGATAAATGGTTTCCCAATCGCCTAGTTCAACAAGGCCTGCGGGTTTGCTTTCTTTAATGGATTCAGAAAGGTGTATCATCGCGGCGTAGCAAACATCTGCGGTAAAATCGACATTTGCTCGAGTCATGCCATCATGCAGTAAATAATGCCCCAGATTAGCTAAACGGTATTTTGGCGCGTGCCAAGTGACAATATGTGCGCTTAGCCCCATATCTAATAACACTTTTACACCATATTCGCTGATCCCTGTACGCTTTGAAATTGCAACAGCATCCAACCCATCTTTTTTTACTTCATCTAATGCCGCGAGGATACCAAGATCACGCAGTGATTTAGCGGTTTGAAATACGATAGGAGAAAAAGCAAGTTTTTGCGCTTCTGTTTTTGCATCAAGAGCATTAAAAGGATCTAGAGAATAATCGGTCACACAACACCTTCATAGGTTATACAGTTGGCGCTTATTCTATCGACCCTTTACTCACTCTTATTGTTTTAAAACAAATTATCTGTCATTAGTTAATATCATTATGTATGCACTTATTACGATAATTTTATTAATAGTTTTGAGTACTTACATCTAATTGCTGTTGAATAGAGCGAGATAATTTCACCACCCAGTTATTGTAATTGCGGTGAATATCCGTGCCGTCATAATCCAAATTTTGACTATTTTTGTAATCGATACTGTAACTTAATGCAGAATAAGGAATGTCGACCGTTGCGGTATGAGTTCGAACAGAAAGGGTTGCCACAATCAAGCCTGTTTTTATTTACTCGAGCGCTCCATCCTCGTTGCTCTGCTGCGGTTAATATCGCTGTTTGAACATCATCAATAGAATGTTGTTGCCCAGTGACAGTGCTCGGCACATAGACATCATTTAAATTCATGACAGGTTTGCTGGTACAACCTACAATCAGCAAGCTAGCCATTATACTAAGCAGTGTCTTTTTCATTTTAAGGAGCATCATTATTTCAGTTAACACCTAATAAGAATTATCATCTAAATCGATCCCAACAAACAAGATGAATCTGCTACTTAGCTAATGAATGACATATTTAAAATTTTACATACTATTTTTTACGTTGCGTGCAATAACAACACAAATATGTTTTTCAATCACAGGTAGACTTTATTATCATAAGACACATTCATTAGAACACGACATTTAACGCAAACGGTTAACCATGAACTCTGTGCACTTTACAATTAACCAGTGGGAAGCTCGCTCACTCGGCCTGTCATCTCTCGCTGAGTGGCAGCAATGGGCAATAACCCAAAACTGGCCTCAAGCACCAGAGCCTATTGTGTTTGATAAAATACCGCCGATGATGCGACGTCGTATGAGTAATTTAACCAAATTGGCGTTACAAACGGCTTTGCATATCTCAGAGCAACAGCAGATTGATTACATTATTTTCTCAAGTCGTCATGGTGAATTACACCGCACTGTTAATTTAGTCGAGTCGATCATTAAAGGTGACGATGCGTCACCCATCGCCTTCTCGCAATCCGTTCACAATACGGCAGCAGGGCTTTATACCATTATCACTAAACAGCCAATCCCTGTGACATCATTATCGGCAGCAGAGCACACGCTTCATTCTGCACTCATCGAAGCGGCGTGTTATCTAAACGAAAATCCAGCCCATCAGGTTTTATTAGTCGATTTTGATGAACCATTACCTGAACAATATCAGGAGTTTGAAACCCAAGCTCATCAAGGTTATGCATTCAGTGCTATTTTATCTGCTGGTAGTGGCTATACGCTACAATGGAATAAAACAGATAAAAGCAGCAAGGAAGTCACTATGGGATATCCACAAACATTAGATGTAATTAAACATCTCTCTTTAGGGGACGAATCATTTAGCCTCTCAGATCAGCGTAACCACTGGCACTGGGTACGAAACAAGTGACAGCATCAAGACTCACTATGCCGCAACAGCTGAATAAATATTGGCGTATTGTTGCAACCGGATTTTGCTTTAGTTTATTTGGTGTCGGTGCACTCACCTTAACCTTCATTATTTTCCCGTTAATGACGCGAACAGCAAAAAACGCCCAACAGCGCGAATTTAAAATACAGAAAATTATTCAACAATCATTTGATTTTTTCTGTCGCACCATGCGTTTTTGGGGCACGATTGATTATCGGTTTGAAAACATAGAATTGTTAGAGAACGATAGAAATTGCCTTATTGTGGCCAATCATCCTAGTTTAATTGACTATGTTCTGATCGCTTCTCGACTTCCTCAGTGCGACTGTTTGGTAAAAGCGGCTATCTGGCATAATCCGTTTATGAAAGGCATTGTTAAAGCGGCGGGCTATATTCCCAATAGAGATCCTGAAAGTTTGCTGGATGACTGTAGTGAACGATTAGGTAGCGGTAATGTCTTATTAGTTTTTCCTGAAGGTACTCGTACCACGCCAGGGAAAAAATCTAAATTACAACGTGGGGCTGCACAGATAGCAGTTCGCACTGCATCGGATCTCCGTGTTATTCATATCACGGTTGAACCTAGCTTTTTAACCAAAGAAAAAAAGTGGTATCAAGTTCCCGACAGCAAGCCTTTCTTCTTAGTCGAAGTAAAGGATAAAATAGCGGTTGGATCATTTATTGAAAGTAGTGATTCCGCCACAACAGCAGCACGTAAGCTCAACCGTTATCTTGATGATGCTCTTTTTCCTGCTCAACACACTGTTCAGCATCATGATAACAATCACAAGTAGGTACTATGGAACAACTACATAACGAATTAAAAACACTCATCATTGATGCATTAAATCTTGAAGACATCACTATTGATGATATTGAAACAGATGCCCCGCTATTTAATGATGGCCTAGGTTTAGATTCTATTGATGCGTTAGAATTGGGCTTAGCGATTAAGAAAAAATACAATATTGTTATTGATGCTGATGACACCAATACTCGCGAACATTTTGCATCGGTTGCTAACTTAGCAAACTATATTTCTAATAATAAAAACTCATAAAATAGCGTAAAAAAAATGACAGAAGCGAATCGTAACCAAGTTTTTGACCAAGTGAAAAATGTTCTTGTTGAACTGTTTGAGCTTGACGCAGATGACATTCAACCGCAAACCAATCTATACACTGAACTTGATTTAGACAGTATTGATGCCGTTGATTTAGTCGTTCACTTACAAAACATGACCGGTCAGAAAATCAAACCTGAAGAGTTCAAAGCTGTCCGTACCGTTGATGACGTGGTCGATGCAGTGATCGAACTTGTTAAGGAATAATTGATGATGAGTTTGCTGACAGGTGTGTCAGCATTAGCGTTACTCGCCTATCCTCTTGCGGTTTACTATGGTTTAAGCCGTTGGGGGTTAGGGGTAGTTGCGGGACTACTTGCGATTTTGTTTTTACTCCGCATTATCGCGGCGAAACAAACTCAGCTTCGTGAACTTAAGTATATTGCATGGCTCAGCGGTGGCGCGGGACTCATCCTTGCTTTACTCGGCAGCATTTTTCGTGAACATGGCTGGTTTCTTTATTATCCAGTGATCGTCAATATCCTTATGCTTGGGCTGTTTAGTGCCAGTTTATGGCAAAAACAGAGCCTCATTGAGCGACTAGCACGACTGCAAGAACCTGATTTACCACCAAGTGGCGTTCGCTATACGCGCAATGTCACCAAAGTATGGTGTGTATTTTTTATTGCTAATGGCTCAATCGCACTCACAACCTGTTTTCTTCCACTGCAAATATGGACGTTATACAACGGGTTGATCAGCTACCTTCTTGCGGGCAGTCTGTTTGCGATTGAATGGGTTGTACGACAATTTGTTCAGCGTAAATCACAGTGAGAAATTAATCTCTAATTATTGCTCCTCTCTAATTGTTCTACCTTCAACACCGGAATTACCATGAAACCATTAATACTGCCGACAACAATGATTCCGTTATCTCAATTAATGCAGCAGTCTGAGCGCCAATCTCCGGTGTCTGTCGATCCATCAGGTCATCAATCGTGGCAGCAGTTTCACAATGATGTTGCTTTACTGTGTGAAAAGCTAAACAGCTATGAGCAACAACAATGGGCGATATGTTGCGAAGATAGCTACTTCTTTGCTGTCGCCTTTATGGCATTAGCCCACAGTAAACAGCACATGGTGTTACCAGGAAATCATCAACCAGCAGCCCTTGCAGAGCTTAGCCACCATTTTGATGGCTTACTCCACGATAACAATATCCAATGCCCTGAATCGTGTATTAGCCTCAAGCTAAATACGATAAATTGGCAGTCCTCACTCGATATTCCTATTGTATTTGAACCACTAACGCTCGCAGATATTCAACTAACGCTGTTTACGTCTGGTTCTAGCGGAAAACCCAAAGCCATTATTAAAAACCTCGCGTTACTAAATTACGAAATCGCCCAGTTAGAAATGCTATGGGGGCAGCAATTAGCGCAAACCACGATTGTTAGTACCGTTTCACATCAACATATCTATGGCTTATTGTTTCGTATTTTATGGCCGCTTTGCTGCGATCGCAGTTTCAGTCGTTTTGATTTGATCTACCCAGAGCAGGTAATGGCACAAGCCAGTGATAGTTGTGTGCTCATTAGCAGCCCTGCGTTGCTAAAACGCCTTGATAATGAAGATAAAACACAAGACTATCGCGCAATTTTCTCTTCTGGTGGGCCGCTAACCTTAGCGGCAGCTCAACAATGCCAAACACTATTTAGCAAATTACCTTTTGAAGTCTTTGGTAGTACGGAAACGGGAGGGATTGCTTATCGTCAGCAACATGATAATTCAACACCATGGCAACGCTTCCCTGTTATTGACATCGCACTGAATGCAGAGCAATGCCTTAAGATTTTATCGCCGTTTATTGATCAAGATCTGTGGTATCAAACCAGTGATCATTGTGAACAGATCGATAACGATCATTTCATTTTAAAAGGTCGTACCGACCGTATAATTAAAATAGAAGAAAAACGCATTTCGTTAACCGATGTTGAGCAGCGCCTATGTTCGTTGCCATGGATTGAAGAAGCCGCTGTATTACCCTTAGAGCAAAATAATCGTCTTATTTTAGGCGCAGTGATTACACTATCAAATGAAGGGAAAAAAGACGTTCGGCAACGTGGAAAAGGGAAGTTTTGGTTGCTCCTGCGTCAACAACTACGCCAATGGATTGAGCCGGTTGGTATTCCACGCAGCTACCGCCTTGTTGATAGCATTCCTTTAAATACGCAAGGAAAGCGTTTAGTTAGCGATCTAGAATCGTTATTTACTGATGACGCCTCGACATAGTAAGCATAATAATGATGACCAATAGAACACCCACATTACTCGCTCAACATATTGATGGTTATAAGGCCGAGATCACCTTGCGCCCTGACAATCAACTTTTTGATTTTAAAGGGCACTTCCCAACTTTCCCGTTATTACCCGGTGTGAGCCAAATTGACTGGGCTGTACATTTTGCCAAGCAATGCTTTCCTAATATGCCAACCTTATTTAACGGTATGGATGTGATTAAATTCCAAGAGCCAATCTTGCCAGATAGTACCATCACTCTCACACTTGAATGGCGTGACGATCAGCAAAAACTGCATTTTAGCTATACCTCAACCGATGCTAATGGCACGCTACATAAACATTCATCAGGTAAAATTAAGCTAGGTCGTCAACATGTGTGAATTTAAGCCCTGCTTTCTGATCCCTTGCTATAACCATGGCGCAACGGTGCCTGCCGTTGTGAATGAGTTAATAAATTATGATTACCCCATTGTCATTGTTGATGACGGTAGTGAATTAGCTACCCGTAAAATTTTATCGGAGCAAGCCAAACGCCCCAATATCAACATTGTTACCCTGCCGCAAAACCAAGGTAAAGGGGGGGCAGTTATCGCTGGCATAAAGCAGGCACAAGCACTTGGCTTTACCCATGCCATTCAAATTGATGCCGATGGTCAGCACGATTTATCCGCGTTACCTAAGCTGATCAATGAATCAAAAACCTATCCTGACTCACTGATTTCAGGTCAACCGATTTACGATGAATCAATCCCTAAATCGCGACTCTATGGTCGTTATGCCACCCATATTTGGGTCTGGATTGAAACCCTTTCGTTTGCTATCAAAGACAGTATGTGTGGTTTTCGCTCATACCCTATCGATGCCATGATGAATGTGATTAATCACAACAAGCTTGGTTTGAGAATGGATTTTGATACTGAAATCATGGTGCGTTTTTACTGGGGTAACGGCGATATTCGTTTTATTGATACCAAAGTTATTTATCCAGAAGATGGTATCTCTCACTTTGATGCATTGTGGGATAACGTCAAAATTAGTTGGATGCATACCAAGCTATTTTTTGGCATGTTGCCACGTATCCCTAGGCTAATTAAACGAAAGTCACCCGATCAACAACATTGGTCATCCCATGCCGAGCGCGGCACCATTGTAGGGATCAAGACATTACTTGCGGTGTATTCTCTGCTCGGACGAAAAGCATTTAATCTGATCTTAAAAGCCGTGATGGGCTATTACTACTTAACGGGGAAAACGGCTCGCAAAGCATCTGAAGATTATTTAGAGCAACTTGAACAATACGCAAGTGAAAATCAGCTTTCATTGCCGAAAAAGCTCAATAGCTATGATCATTTATTATCATTTGGTCATACCATGCTCGACAAACTTGTGGCATGGAAAGGCGATTATTCAGAGCAACACTTAACCATTCATGGTAGTGAACATTTTGATGATCTCGCCAAACGAAAACAAGGTGCCATCATTTTAGGCTCTCACCTTGGAAATCTAGAACTTTGTCGTGCGTTAAGTTCTCGTCATCCCGATATAAAAGTTAACGCTTTGGTCTTTACCGAACACGCAGAGCGCTTTAATGCGGTATTAAAAGCCATTAACCCTGATTCAGATCTGAACCTTATTCAAGTCAATGAGCTCAGCGCAAGTACTGCCATCATGTTACAGCAAAAAATTGAGCAAGGTGAATGGATAGTGATTGTCGGTGATAGAACGTCGGTCACCAAAGAGCAACGTGTGGTATGGGCCGATTTCTTAGGTAAACCGGCCCCGTTCCCACAAGGCCCCTTTATTCTGGCTTCGGTCATGAAGGCGCCCGTTTATTTACTCTTTGGTTTACGTGATGACAGCCAAGCAGAGCCCCATTTTGATATTTACTTAGAACCCTTTAGTGATGCTTTGATCTTACCTCGTAAAACACGAGAAACAGCATTACAACAAGTGGTTCAAGACTATGCGTCACGACTAGAATCTTACACAATTCAAGTCCCATTGCAGTGGTATAACTTTTTTAATTTTTGGCAGCTTAGTGGAAAAAACAATGACAACGACTAATTCGACAACAACTCAACAAACCATTAAGTTTGGTGCTGAACGCCTCACAATTGAAGATGTTTGCGCGATTGCCAATGGTGCCCATGCAGAAATGAACAACGACACTGCATTCAATGAAAAAATTGATCGCGGCGTAGCATTTCTTGAACGCTTATTGAAAGATGAAGGCGTCATTTATGGTGTAACCACTGGCTATGGCGATTCTTGTACTGTGGCGATCCCACCTAAATTGGTTGACGAATTGCCTCTGCACCTTACACGCTTTCACGGTTGTGGTTTAGGTGAAGTGCTACAGCAACCTCAAGCTCGCGCAGTACTTGCCACACGTTTATGTTCACTGTCACAAGGCGTTTCAGGCGTGAGTCATGAATTGCTCAACCAGTTAGTCACGCTGATTAATCATGACATCGTGCCACGTATTCCAGAAGAAGGCTCTGTTGGTGCCAGTGGCGACTTAACGCCACTGTCTTATGTTGCAGCCACCTTAATTGGTGAACGTGATGTTATCTACAAGGGTGAAATTCGCCCAACCGCTGAAGTGTTTACTGAGCTTGGCATCTCGCCAATCCAATTACGCCCTAAAGAAGGGCTAGCGTTAATGAATGGTACATCTGTGATGACCGCATTGGCTTGTCTAGCCTACAAACGCGCTGAATATCTTGCGCAAATGGCAACTAAAATTACCGCGATGGTTTCTGTCGCAATGCAAGGTAATGATTTCCACTTTGATGAGGCACTGTTTGCGGTAAAACCTCACCCGGGTCAACAACAAATCGCAAGTTGGTTACGTTCTGATCTGCAAGCTGAACGTCCACCTCGTAACAGTGATCGCTTGCAAGATCGCTACTCTCTGCGCTGTGCGCCACATGTTATTGGGGTTTTACAAGATAGCCTACCTTGGCTACGCCAAATGATTGAAAACGAACTCAACAGCGCCAACGATAACCCAATTATTGACGGTGATAACGAGCATGTTCTTCATGGCGGTCACTTCTATGGCGGTCATATTGCGATGGCAATGGATACGTTAAAAACAGCAGTCGCTAACATTGCCGATCTACTCGATCGTCAAATGGCTCAGCTAATGGATTATAAGTTTAATAATGGCTTACCCTTTAACTTAACAGGTGCCGTTGGTGAACGTAAGCCGATCAACCATGGTTTTAAAGCCGTGCAAATTGGGATTTCAGCATGGACGGCAGAAGCTTTAAAACACACGATGCCAGCCAGTGTTTTCTCTCGCTCAACGGAGTGCCATAACCAAGATAAAGTCAGTATGGGAACCATTGCATCACGTGACTGTTTACGTGTATTACAGTTAACAGAACAGGTGACTGCCGCTTCGTTACTGGCAGCAACCCAAGCAATTGAACTGAGAAAACGTGATGATGAACTCAACGCTTCACACCTCAGTCCTGCATTAACAAAGATGAATCAATCTGTATTAGAGCACTTTGAAGTTGTGATTGAAGATCGTCCGCTTGAGCATGATTTACGTCTGTTCATTGATATGATTCAGCAGCAGCACTGGGCATTGTATTACTAACCTCTATTACGCTTCAAAAATTAACCAAATACTCACTCTACATACAGAGTGAGTATAGTTTTTTTAGCTATCATTTTGATAACTTATATTTTCTTGTTTTATGTGCGTAGGGAAATCAATAAATGACAGTAGGTAAACCGATATTGATTAGTGCAGAACTATCACTCACCACAAACTTTCAAGATGCCGATCCCATGGGCGTTATTTATCACGGTAACTACTTCCGCTATTTTGAAGAAGCACGTCATCAGTTAATGAACAAACTGAACTACAGTTATCGTGAAATGGAAGCATCTGGCTATGTGTGGCCTATCATTGATACCCGAGTCAAATACGTAAAATCGATTCCCTATGATCACCCCATTCGAGTGACGGCAACATTAACTGAATGGGAAAATCGTATGCGAGTTGATTACGTCATTTATGATGGTGAAACTGGCGCACGTATGACGAAGGGCTACACCATGCAAGTGGCAGTTAGTATCGACAAACGTGAAATGTGTTTTGTTTCGCCTAAAATATTTACCGACAAAGTGGAGGCATATCATGCCAACAATGCGTAATCATTCTCGTTTTAGTGCCCATTTTAAACGCGTGGTAAAAGCAATCATTACAGTTTCTATGTTAGCACTTACTAGCATTTCAGCCCGGGCAATAACGCTAGAACAATTACAAACAAAATTATCTTCAGAGCCTTTAGTTCGCGGTGATTTTAGCCAACAACGTGAAATGGCCATGTTTGATCAGCCACTCATCTCTAGCGGTCAGTTTCTCTTATCGGCAAAAAAGGGATTATGGTGGCATCAAACAGCCCCTATGCCTGTCTCTTTAGTACTGACAAAAGATAAACTCAGCCAACAATTTGATAATCAACCAGCACAAGTGCTGGCTGCCAGTGATAATCCAATGGTGTTTTACTTTAGCCACGTATTCTTATCACTGTTTAAAGGCGATACTTCGCAGCTTACAGAGCAGTTTGATTTATCACTGAAAACCTTAAAAGACAGTAAAACACATGAGCAATGGCAGTTAGTGCTTACTCCCAAAGCACCCCCATTAAATAAAGTCTTTAGTAAAATTTCAATTGAAGGTGGCCAGTTCATTAATAAGCTAGAGCTAGATGAAATTCGAGGTGATAAAACTCTCATCACCTTTAGCCAACAAACCACCACCCCAACGACTCTGACATCAGAAGAAAAACGTGTTTTCCAATTCTAAGTTAGCCAGCTTATGGCTCGCGATTATGTTGATCTTGGTAGCTGCACTTGGCTACCAACTCACTGCGCGTAAACAGCTTCCTATCGAAACAAACATCTTGGCACTGCTACCTGAAAATCGCCAAGATCCTATTGCTCAACAAGCGTTTGATCATATCGCCACCAGCATGAGCGACAAAGTTGTCTTTGTTGTCGGCAGTAAAAACAGCGATACCATGCTTAAAGCTGCCAACGATTTTAGCCAAGCATTACCTTCGCTAAAACTCTTTAGTCATATCGACGCCAAAGTCAGTCAAGATCAGCAACAAGCATGGGCCAAACTTTATTATCCCAAACGCTTTCAATTACTCACGCCTGAGCAACAAACGCGACTGCGAGAACACCCCGAACAACAAACACAAAACGTATTAAACGCCATGTATAATCCGTTTTCTGGCATTACAGGCACTGAGCTTACTAACGACCCATTCTTATTATTTCGTGAATACCTTACCGACCTCACTGCCAAAGCGGGAAAATTCAGTCTCAAACAAGGCTTTCTCACCACTGAATATCAAGGTAAGCATTACGCGTTAATTACTGCAAACCTTGCAGGCTCAGCCTATAACATAGGGTTACAAGATAAACTTCCCGCTTTACACGCCTTAGAACAGCAAATAGAAAGTAAGTATTCACTTCCTGAATCTGCATTAGATATTCAGCAAACTGGCGTGATTTTCTATGCTGCCCACGGGACAAAAAGCGCAGAAAATGAAATCAGTACGATTGGATTAGGCTCGCTACTGGGCATTATCATGTTACTGATTGCGGTATATCGCAGTACCTTACCATTAGCCCTTGCCCTGTTATCCATCACTTGTGGTTTAGTGGCAGCCTTTGTCGCAACCGTGGCTATTTTTGGCAAAGTGCATCTGTTTAGTTTGGTGTTTGGCGCAAGTTTAATTGGGGTATCGATTGATTATGCTTTTCATTACCTGACCGACAGGTTAGCTGCAGGTAAACACTGGAACTCACAGCAAGGCTTAAAACATATCTTTACCGCAATTACACTCGGCTTAATTACTAGCCTGATTGGTTATTTAGGTATGTTAGTCGCCCCTTTTCCGGGTTTGCAGCAGCTATCTTTATTCTCAGCCATTGGCTTAACCGCCGCCTACGCCACCGTAGTCTGCTGGTATCCAACCCTTGCCGCTAAACCTAGCCCACCTCGGTCTATCCCCTTTGCTAGTATATTAGGTCGCTGGCTACATATATGGCAACAGCCGAGTGTTCGCTGGGTAACACCGATCCTATTAGCACTGTTAGCTCTTTATGGTTTAACTAAAGCAAGCTACAACGATGACATTCGCCAGCTACAAGCGCTTCCAGCTTCATTACAACAACAAGAAGCCACCATTAAGGCTATTACGGGTGTTAGCAGTAGCCAACAAATGCTGTTAGTTAAAGCGGATAGTGAACAAGCGCTGCTTAATAAAATTGCCTCGACCGATCACACCTTGGATGGATTAATTCAACAAGGAGCATTAAAAAGCTACCAAAGCCTTGGGCAATACATCCCCACGCTTGACCAACAAAAAGCCAATTTCGCATTAGTCCAACAGCTTTATCAGGAACAAGGCGCAACGCTTAGTCAGCGCTTAAACCTTGCGAAACCTGTAACATTTTCAGCAACCTTTGAACCGTTAACGATGACGCATTTCCTCGCTTCATCTGTCTCTTCGCCACTTCGCTTCATGTGGTTAGGTGCGCTCAAAGATCAGCACGGTGTAAGTAAATATAGTGCTGTAATTTTGCTGCACGACATCAAGCAACAGCACACCATAGAAGAGTTGGCACAACACGATAATGCGTTAACTTATCTCAATAAAGCCGATGAAATTTCATCACTCTTTGGTCAATATCGAGAACATGTAACATGGCTGCTTATTGCGGCAACCTTTGCCATTTATCTGTTACTCGCATGGCGTTATGGCATAAAACAAGGGATAAAAATGATCGCGCCATCGTTAATTGCAGGAATGGCAGGAATTGCGATCACTAGCTTGACGGGTACCCCACTGAACTTGTTCAACCTATTAGCCTTGATATTAATCTTGGGTATCGGTATTGATTACAGCCTATTTTTTGCTGAACTAAAACCTGAAACAGGACACCAACAAGGGATCACCACATTACTCGCGATCACCTTGTCAGCATTAACAACAGTATTATCGTTTGGTTTACTAGCACTGAGTGAAACCCAAGCCATCCACAGCTTTGGTATCACGGTGTTAACAGGTATCATTATCGCTTGGCTACTCGCCCCTCTGGTAATGACTCGAGAAAAAGATCCACAAACACACAAATAAGTAAGGCAACAAGCTATGAAAAACATAAGAAAACGTACAAACAGTATGCTTACTTTATTAATAGCTAGCGTGATGTTAGTGGGATGTGCAAGTAAACCAATGGTGCAACAAAACCAAGTTGAAATTGCACCTAATACGCTTGTGACCTTGCCGACGCCTGCTCAACTGGGTTACTCATTAACGGCAAGCCAATTAATCACCGCGACATGGAATAAACAAAGCCATCAACTGCCCGTCCAATTACAAGTTGATCCTAAACGTGTCGCTTTAGCTGGTTTTTCCTCGTGGGGAACACGTATTTTAAGTTTAGATTATCAAGATCAGAAAGTTGAGACGTACGTGATGCCAGGGCTAGGAGCAACATTACCCGATCCCAAACAAGTATTATTTAATATCATGATCACGCTGTGGCCGATCAATGCTTGGCAAGCCCCTCTGAAGCAAGTCGGTTGGCAATTAAAACAAACACCAAGCCATCGACAATTAATTGATAGTAAAGGTGATATAATCGCGGATATTGATTATAAAAATGCCAATCCATTAAAAGGTGAAATTATCTTCACCCATCATCAACAGCACTATACGATTGACATTAAAACACTACAATCAACGCAAAAATAACGAACTCTCAGCCATCATTGAATAACCGAATACGAGCACTATGCAAAAGATAGCCGACAAACAGCCAATCTATATTCGAGGGTGTGGGTTTAACTCAGCGTTAGGCTGTAGTAACGACATTATCCACCAACGCTTACGTCAAGGAATGAGTTCTGACATGCAACCAGTTCAAGGCTGGCTAAATGACGGCTCTGATACTGTCATAGGAAAAGTATCATCACCATTACCGACAATTGATGACAACCTTTTTCCACATCAGAATACGGATAATAATCGCTTAGTTTTATCTGCCTTACAGCAAATTGAACCTGATATTCATGCTGCAATTACCCAGTACGGCCATGATCGTATTGCCGTCATTGTCGGAACAACCACATCAGGGATCAGCGATGGTGAACATGCGTTAACCACCAAAAAAAACACCCAGAATTTTCCAACTGACTATCACTACCACCAGCAAGAGCCTTCTAATACAGGGCAATTTATCGCTGACTATTATCAATTAACCGGCCCTTGTTACACCTTATCAACCGCTTGCTCGTCTAGTGGGCGGGTATTTTTATCTGCCAAGCGTATGTTAAAAGCAGGAGTAGTGGATGCCGTTATTGTCGGTGGCGCAGATACTCTATGTCGTTTAACGCTTAACGGTTTTCATGGTTTAGATTCACTCTCTAGCACCTTATGTAACCCCTTTAGTGATAACCGTAACGGCATAAATATTGGTGAAGGTGCCGCTTTTATGTTGCTAGCTCGCACGCCTGATGAACGCCAACCCGCTCCTCATATTGCGTTGCTCGGTATCGGTGATAGCTCTGATGCTCACCATATTTCAGCGCCACACCCAGAAGGTACTGGTGCAGAAACGGCAATGCGAAAAGCCCTTAAAGATGCCAAACTTACTCCTGAAGATATTGGTTATATCAACGCCCATGGGACAGCGACCCCGTTAAATGATGCAATGGAAGCAAAAGCGATTGCACGAGTTTTCGGCAATCAAGTCCCTGTGAGTTCAACCAAACCATTAACAGGTCACACGCTAGGTGCGGCAAGCGCAGTTGAAGCAGCCATTTGTTGGCACTTACTGCGTTATGACTTACCGCTACCAACACAAATTAATGATGGTGCTGTCGCAGACGATCTGCCAATCCAATTAGCACCTGCAGATACGGTATTCACTAAACCTGTCATGTTAAGTAACTCATTTGCATTTGGTGGCAACAACATCAGCCTTATTTTTGGACGTACCGATGACTAATTGCCCTCCATTACATCAACTTTTACCCCATGAAGCACCAATGATCCTTGTTGATGATCTGATTGATGTGGGTGAAAAATATATTCATTGTCGTGTCGCGATCAGTCGCCATTGCCTCTACTTTGATTCAAAAACACAGTCAATCCCCGCTTATGTTGGGATCGAATTTATGGCTCAAACTGTCGCTGGTTGGTCTGGTTTCCACGCATGGAAAAATGGTGAAGATACCCCCATTGGTTTTCTGCTCGGTTGTCGTCGCTACCACAGTGAGTGTAGTGAATTTAAAGAACACGATATTTTAGACATTCATGCCGAACAAATTATGGAAAATAACGGTATGGCTGTTTTTGACTGCAAGATCATTTGTCATGAGCAAATCGTAGCAAGTAGTCAACTCAATGCCTTTGTTCCCTCAAAATCACAATTAGAACAAATGCAACTAGATAACAATAATAGGAAAAACCCATGACTCAACACGTACTCGTAACAGGTGCCAGTAAGGGTATCGGTCGCGCAATCGCTATTCAGCTCGCTAAAGATGGTTTCATTATCGCCGTTCACTACATGAGTGATAAACCAGGCGCTGAAGCAACATTGGCATCGATTACTGACGCTGGCGGCCAAGGTCGCCTTATTCAATTTAATATCAGTGATCGTCAGCAATGCCGCGAGCAACTTGAAGCCGATATCGCCGAGCATGGTGCTTATTACGGTGTCGTCAGTAACGCGGGGATCACCCGAGATACGGCCTTCCCTGCTATGACAGAACAAGAATGGGATGGCGTGATCCATACAAACCTTGATAGCTTCTACAACGTGTTACACCCTTGCGTAATGCCTATGGTGCAAAAGCGTAAAGGCGGCCGTATTGTGACTTTAGCATCGGTTTCAGGAATTACGGGTAACCGCGGACAAACCAATTACAGTGCGGCAAAGGCGGGGGTAATTGGCGCAACTAAGTCATTAGCGCTAGAGCTTGCTAAGCGTAAAATTACCGTTAACTGTGTTGCGCCCGGCCTGATTGATACAGGTATGGTCGATGAGCACGTAAAAGAACACGCACTACCACAAGTGCCTCTTCGTCGTATGGGAGAGCCTGAAGAAGTAGCAGGACTGGTTAGTTACTTAATGTCTGATATTGCAGGCTATGTGACTCGCCAAGTGATTTCGGTAAACGGAGGTTTAGTATGAGTCGTCGCGTTGTTGTCACTGGCATGTCGGGTGTTACAGCCTTTGGTAACGATTGGGAACGTATCGAACCTAAACTTCGAGCTTGTGAAAACGCCACTATTTATATGCAAGATTATGAGCTTTATGACGGCTTAAATACCAAACTTGCAGCCCCTATTGAAGATTTTACTTTACCGAAGCATTACACCCGTAAAAAAATCCGTTCAATGGGGCGTGTTTCTAAGCTATCGACACTGGCGACAGAAAATGCACTGAATCAAGCTGGGTTACTGGACAATGAAGTACTGACAAACGGTCAAACGGGTATTGCTTATGGCTCCTCAACCGGCAGTACACCAGCAATCAGCGCTTTTGGTGTCATGCTCAACGAAAAAAGCACCCGCGCTATTACCGCGACAACTTACGTTCAAATGATGCCACATACGACAGCTGTCAATGTCGGCTTATTTTTTGGATTACGTGGTCGTGTGATTCCCACGAGTAGTGCATGTACTTCAGGAAGCCAAGCGATTGGTTACGCCTATGAAGCGATTAAACATGGTTATCAAACCGTGATGGTTGCAGGTGGCGCAGAGGAGCTTTGCCCAACAGAATCTGCGGTATTTGATACCCTGTTTGCAACGAGCCTTAAAAACGATGAGCCAAAATCAACCCCACGACCTTATGATACGGATCGTGATGGCTTGGTAATTGGTGAAGGCGCTGGCACATTAGTGTTAGAAGAATATGAGCATGCCATCACACGTGGCGCTAAAATCTATGCCGAAGTTGTAGGGTTTGCGAGTAACTGTGATGCCGCCCATGTAACACAGCCACAAAAAGAAACCATGCAGCTTTGTATGGAAATGGCACTGCAACAGGCAAATTTATCGCCAACTGAAATTAGTTACATTTCAGCACATGGTACTGCAACCGAAAAAGGTGATATAGCAGAAAGCCAAGCCACAGCAAGTATCTTTGGCAACAACACTCCAATTAGCTCTCTGAAAAGCTATTTAGGCCATACCCTTGGTGCCTGTGGTGCGATTGAAGCATGGCTCAGTTTAGAAATGATGCATGACGGCTGGTTCAGCCCAACGCTTAACCTTGAGAACGTCGATCCTGAATGCGGTGATTTAGACTACATTCGCGGCGAAGGTCGCAACCTTGATTGCCAGTATATTATGAGCAATAATTTTGCGTTTGGTGGTATTAATACTTCAATTATATTTAAACGACTCTAAAATAATCAAGATATTAAACGGCGGTAAGTTAATTAAACTTACCGCCTTTGTATTAACGTTCTACTATGGCAAAAAATCCATTCTGGGAAACATTTTCAGAAATAAAACATCCATCTTGGTAGCTGGTATTTAATGACTCCCATTGCTCTGATTCCTCATCATAACAAGCTATAGTAACCCCATCAGAAATGCTTGATGGTAATTTAGTTTTAAATGTTAGAGTAAAACTATCAGTTTTTGGTTTTGGCTCGATATACCAAGGCATATCATTAACGACATTACCAAACTCATCAAAATCGACCCCTGTTTGCTCTTGCATACCATCAATAAAAAGAACATCTGACAGTACTTTTTCTTGCCTACTTTTCAGCCATACAAAGCTTACTTGTTCTGCAAAATCAACATCTAGGCACTCCTCGTTAGCTCCCTCTGTTGGTCGTAATCCATTAAAAGTTATGTTTTGACCAGAGGTTATAGAAGCAACTGTCGATTTACTCCCAGAGAAATTAGCACTCGGTATATTTGTTTCATAGCTACCATTAGGCGGCACAACAACCGATTGATTATTTGCAAATAAATTAGTAACAGATGAAATATGCCAATTTTGGGGTTCTAAATAAAATTGCTCAGCATCAGGGTTATCTAAACTTTTCTTAAAGCCATCATCATCGCTATATTTTCCATCAGAAGTTTGCCAATTATGATTATTTCCTATCATGGTCATATTCATTAATGAACCACGCACTTCTACCAACATCATATGATTAGTTGTTTCCGGCGCTTGCTCTTCAATTTGAGTATTATCTCTTACACCACGAGTATGCTGTAGGTATAGAGGAACTTCATACCCATCTAAAAATGTATATTCATTTTCATAATGCTTATAAGACGAAGAACCACATATCATCTGAATAAAGTTAGGTTGTTCAAAAGCATCACTAGAGGAGCTATTAATATTGTCTAAGTAAGACACATCTCCAGATGGATAAATTAAACTTTTAGCAACATGATGATCATGTCCACATAAGTAAGTAATATTATTATTAGCAAATAATGATAGTAAACTTTCGGTAAATCCAGGATGCTCTTCTTCAATTCTCCCTAGTTGATCCTGATCACGTAAATCTCCTTTGTGATTATGTCCAGCAAAGGGGTAATGCCCAAATACAATAATATTATTAAATTTACCTTTGTTTTTCTCTATTGTATTTTCAATAAACTCTTTGTTTAATAACCATTCATCACCTTGATAAATATCAGTGACTTCATCATGCAAAGTAGTTAAATGAATGTCACTTTCACCTGTCCATCTATATGTAAAGAAGAAATCAAGTGCTACAAATAATGTATTTCCAAGCATGAAGCTGTATGTGCTACAGCAATCCAAAGGATTAAAATCAGTTTGAAGGTATTCAGGACGAGTAATCACACTTTCATCAACTAATGTGCCAACATGATTATTATAAAAATGTTTCACTTGATAATAACTTTTATCATGATTATCGGTGTAAGTATCATGATTTCCGCGAATAGGATAAAAATTAAGTTTTTTATCAAATCCATTCTCTTTTATCATCCGCATGTAACCGTCGGCTAAATACCCAGCGGTATTACCTTTAGAGCTTCTGTAACTATCCACTTGATCTCCAAGTAAAAGGATATCTTTGATTCCTTGTTTTTCAGCTTCTTCAAGCATTCCTTTTAATATATTACAATCATTATGATTATCGCCAATTACAGCAAATCGATGACTTTTACCATCATACCCAGGGATTTCAAATGGTGATTGATAATCATTGTTATTATTATCTTTATGAGAAGAACGGCATCCAGGAAGAGTGTAAATTGATAAACCAAGAGCACTTAATCGAAGAAAATCACGGCGTTTCATTACTATCCTATAAATAAATTATATTTTTTGTGTTAGTGGTTTATAACAATTTATAGTGACATATTTATTATATAAAAATAACAAATAACAAAGAACAAAGAACAAAGAACAAAGAACAAAGAACAAAGAACAAACACCTATATCATTTAATAAAAATTAATATAGGTATTTTCGAAAACTTATATTTAAAAAATAAATCATGTTAGATGGAAAATTAGTAGCAAAACCATCTCATACTTAATATTAAAATAGATAAAATACAAATTTATAATCAGATTTCATTGGAAGTGCTATAATTTTATATTTCTATTGATAGAAAAAAAGCTTAAATAATTTATGAAAAACGACTTGTCACATTATGTTTTCCATTATTAATAAAGACTTCTATCACAAATTGATCTAGATAAATTTCAATTTTATTTTTTAGTAATATTCTTAGGGAATTTTCGGAATAAACCAAAATTCTTTGCGTATATTTGCGTTATATGCGTTCGATCAAATGTAAACTCGCTGAACTCGAAATTTATAAGAAATAAAAAGCTACCAGTCGTATCCTTATGCTCCCTCTTAACCAAAATAAGATCCTCTCAATCCGATAAACGGATCATGAATGAGAAGTCGAGAAACAATTCTTATTTCAAAACCAAACGAGACTTCAAGGCAGAAATAGATCAATTTTTTAATGTGACTCTTCCAAAGAGCGCAGACTCATTGGTATCTCGAATTAATTATAACTTGAAGGTTCTAAAAACAGCACCTTCAAGTTGATTCGGCATAAAGCGCAGTAAACAGTCAAACAAATTATCTCAATTAAGCATTAAAAATAACACTAAAGGGAATAATTATCACTCATATACTCGATAAAGTAACCTTAATGACATATTTATCCTTAATAATGAGTTATTTACTACACTCATGGAATAAATATGTTCAAAAAGAATATTACATTGCTTTCTTTAGCGCTATCCCTTTCTATAACTGCCTGCCATTCAGAACATCCTGTAGAAGATGACCCTATGGACAAACCAATTGATTTGGTTATTACGCTTGGTCTTGGGCTAAATAAAACAAGCTGTACCCCTAGACAGCTCCTTGTATATCGAGCAGATCGTGCATATGAAGTAGCTCAAACATTAGAGAATCCAGTATATCTATTAGCAGGAAAGGGAAACCCTACAACAATACAAACTTGTGTTGCCCATGGAAAAGATACAGAAGCGCAAGCTCTTAAGAAAATTTTAATAGAAAAACATCATGTTAATGAGAACCAAATTATTCTTGAACAAAACTCAACAACAACAGATGAGAATGCAATTGAAACAAAAATTATAATTGATGAACTTGAAGATAAGGGTGTGAATATCAATTCTTATCAACTGGTATCAAGCCACTATCATATCTTTCGTGGTAATGACACAACCGATAGATCAGCGATGAAATCTTTCAATGCACAGTTTGGAGATAGCTTTTTTACTCCACAAAACAGCTATAGCTCCAGTGAATTTGGTAAAGATGAAATTTGGTCGACAATGTTTACTATAGAAGATGGCTGGTCTCCTCAGGAAAGTACTCTTGCTTTAGGTGATGTTAATGGTGACGGAAAAAGTGATCTAATTGGCTTTAAATCTGGAGAGTTAGTCGTTGGATTATCATCAGGAAAACAGTTCTACTCTCCTCAAACTTGGGGCAGTTATGATAGTGGTGATCAACAAACGGTTCGACACTTTGCTGCTGATATAAATAAAGATAATCTTGCTGATGCTATTTCAATTACTAATGAAAGTATAAATGTAGCCCTTTCTACAGGAAGTCAATTTAAAGATGAAAAATCTTGGGGTTTAAATAATTCCTTTGATTTAACAAAAGATATTATCCAGATGGCAGACATTGATGGTGATGGCCTGACGGATATTGGTATATTTAGTACACATGGAACTTATGTTCAATTTAACAAAGGCGATCATTTTGCTAAACCTGTAAAAGTTTCAGATTCCTTTGGGCATATGAGTACAACAGATCCAGATCATTCAGAAACATTTGAGAAAGACAAAGGTGAAACGACAATTCGACAATTTGCTGATGTTAATGGTGACAAGCGTCAAGATATTATAAGTTATGGACATTACGGCATTTATGTATCTTTACAATATCCAGAAGGAGGCTTTAGTTTACGAACAAAATGGCTTCGGGGTGATGACGGCGAAGGTGATGTTGCGGATTTTCTCGGCTGGTCAAATGCAAACTATGTTAGAAAAGCAGTAGATATGACAGGAAATGGTAAAGCCGACCTACTTAATATTGGTAGCAAAGATATTTATGTAGCTTTATCAACAGGTCAACGTTTCGAATACTTAGGTTCTGTTACATCAGTCTATACTCTTCACAACCGTATACCTATCGCAACAGAGCAATGGAATAATTTTGTAAAACAAGCAGAGTTTACTACAACCAATAACTTTAGATTAATTGGTGATATTGATGGTAATGGCTTACCCGATATTGTTGGAGTTAAAGACTTCGAAACAGTAGTTACTCGCAATCTTCATCCTTAATAGTAATACGCTTAACAATAGCTAAAACTTATTTAGGAATAATTGCACTCAATTTACATCACTATCCCATAGTCATAGGATGGTTCACAAAGTCTGAACCATCCATCTATAACTCTTTACACGGTATATTCATTTGCATAGTGCTTATAAGAAGAACAGTATCCAAGAAGAGTATAAATTGATAAAAAAGATCAATTAAGCGGATAAAATTACGACATTTTATTACTGCCCTATTAATAATTTCAAATTTTACTGTACGTTATTTATAAAAATTTATAGTGATATATTTATTACATATAAATAAAGAGCATAAATAATAAAAAGTTATCTTTAATAGATAAGTTATGTGAGATGAAAGGTTAATAGCAAAAAACATCTCACATTTAATATTAAAATAACTAAAGCACAAATTTAGAAGTAGCTTTCATTGGAAAATATTCTACTTTTATATCTCCATTAATAGAAAAGAAGCTTAAATCATTTATGAAAAAACGACTTGTCATAGTATGCCTTCCATTATTAATAAAGATTTCTATTACAGATTGGTCTAAATAAATTTCAATTTTTTGTTTTAAACATATTCTTGGGGCTTTTCGGTATAAGCCAAAATTCTTCGCGTAAAGCTGCGTCATATAAGTTCGATCAAGTGTGAAATCATATTGATTTGCACTAAAAGTGATAAAGTCGCCACTCTCATTTCCAAATTTTAACGAAAATTCACTGCACTCGACATCGACACTAAGTAAAAAGCTACCCGTCGGAACTTTGTGTTCATCCTTTACCAGAATTGGATCGCCACGAAGAGCGGTAAGCTCAGTTAATGGGGATTGAATTAGGTAACCGTCAACAACTTTTAATTCACGAGGTAACGACAACATTCCAGCCCACTCATGTTCAACTGAAGGCGTATCAATATCAGGGAGTCCAACCCAAGCGATTAAAATTCTTCTCCCTAAATGATCTTCATAAGTTTGAGGGGCATAAAAGTCGAAACCATAATCGGGCTGTTTTATCTCATCATGATTTTCAAGCTCCATCGTTTCCAGGTTCAAGTTGTCCCCAACTATATAAGCAACTGAATGTATGTTTTTAAAATCATAATCATTTTGAGATACTACCCCTTGTGGGGAAAATAGCATTACAGATTGACCACTAATATCAAAAAAGTCGGGGCACTCCCACATATACCCTAACTTTTTATAATTAGTTTTAATCGGACCTTTGTGATGCCATGATAAGAGATCATCGCTTTGATATAGGATCATCCCCCCTTCTTTTTGACGATTCTGAGCACCGACGACCATAAAATAACTGTTGTTATGATGCCACACTTTAGGATCTCTGAAGTGCTCGGTATAACAACAGTTCTCAATAAGTACTCCAGCCTTTTCGATATTTCCGTCTGCAGACATCTTAGCCATACATTGTGTCGGTATTCTTTTCCAGTCCTTATCCCTTTTGTTACCGGTATAGAAAAGAGCAACCTCATTATCAATCACAATTGCACCGCCAGAGTAGACTCCATGAGAATCGAAATCTTCATTTGGTTTTATTGCTACACCGTGATCTACAAAATTCACAAAATCTTTGGTTGTAAGGTGATACCAATACTTGAGTCCATGAACAGGGCCTATGGGTGTCCATTGATAGAAAATATGGTGTTCACCATTAAAATAACATAAGCCATTAGGATCATTTAACAAACCAAAAGAGGGAGCAATGTGATACGTCGGATACCCTTGATCTTGACGACGCTTTTCAACCATAGCCGAAATAGCAAGTTTAGGTATTTCTTCTAAAGGACGGTACCTTTGTTCAACTGTCCAATTACGATTTAATTTCATAAATATATATGGTCTTAAATAATTTAGGAATCACTCATTAATAAACGTCAGCAGTTCATCCATTGAGGGAAGAGCGGTCATGGCTCCTTTCTGAGTTGTTGCCAGTGCGCCACATCCACTTGCCCATTTTATGGCTTCAAATATGATGTCACTTTGCTTCCATTGAGAATGGCGAGATAAAAATGCAAGAAGCCCACCAACGAAGGCATCACCAGCGCCAGTCGTATCAACGGGTGTTAATACTCTACCTCTAAAAAGTGTTTGTTGATTATCATAGGTACACCACACCCCTTTCGCTCCCTGAGTAACGAGTATTAGAGTGTTTTCTTTAGTAGCGACTTTCTGTAGGCCTTCTTCCAAAGATTTACTGTTTGTAAGTTTTAAAAGTTCCTCTTCCGAAAATTTTAAAACATCAGCCATAGAAGCTACTTTCATGACAACTGACTCAATTTCTGACTGATTTTGCCAAACCTCTTCTCGTAAGTTAGGATCAAAGCTGACATACCCACCTAACGATTTTATTCGTCTGATTGCTTCAATCGTACTACTTCGACTTGGCTCATTTGCTAAAGAAATAGAACAAACGTGAAGCCATTCACCTTGATTAAAAGAGGGTAAGTCCGACAAAGTCATAAATTGATCAGCACTAGGCTTTACCATAAATGTAAAGTCTCGTTCACCATGTTCATCTAAATCGACAATTACAGTTGATGTTCGTTGAGAAGGATCCTTTATCAGAAACTCTGTATTAACACCATTTATCAGTAAAGTGGAGTTCATGAAGTCACCAAAAGGATCTTTACCAACTCTCCCAAAAAAAGCACTTTTCCCAGAAAGTTTAGCTATAGCAACAGCAACATTTGCAGGAGCACCTCCAGGACACTTTAATAAAGCGTTGTCGTGCGATGGAATTAAATCAACAACGGCATCACCCGTCACCCATACTTGGTTCATCTTTAATATTCCTTAATTATTGAAATAGCATCTAGCAAGCCATTTAATGATATTCGGCCAACAGATAAATTTAGGCTATGTCATTGGGAAGCGGGAATTAGGTGAAACAAAAAGCTTCACCCAATTACTTATGAAGCATGTACTTTATTACTTTCTCTTACACGCATTCCAAGCAATAACGTCAATACAAAAGCAGTAACAAAGGCGATACCCATTCCAGCTATATAGTAAATAATTTTCTCTGGGCTAATAGAGATAATTCCTGGAATACCTGCAGCACCTAACGCTTGAGCTTTTACATTAAAAAATGTGATGAACGCACTAGAAACAGCTGCAGCACAAATTGCAGCAATAAATGGATAACGAAGTTTTAAATTAACACCAAACATTGCTGGCTCAGTAATTCCTAACAATCCTGTAATACCAGATGGAATTGCAATACCTTTCATTTTCTTATCTCGGCTCATCACACCAACAGCAAGCGCTGCTGCACCTTGAGAGATATTAGACATCGCAGCAATAGGAAAGATAAAAGTGCCCCCTGTTCTTGCAATATCAGCAAGTAACTGAGTTTCAATAGCAATAAAGCTGTGGTGCATACCTGTAATTACAAACGGCGCATATAATAAGCCGAAAACAGCCCCGCCCAGAAATCCAGCAGAGTTATAAAGCCAATTTAAGCCATCACCAAGCATAAAACCAAGATCGCGTGTAAATGGCCCCACCACAGTGAAAGTAAGAAAACCAGTTATGAAAATAGCTAACATCGGGGTTAGTAAATTATCAAGAACCGAAGGAATAATCTTACGAAGTCCTTGCTCAGTTTTTGATAATATAAAAGCAGATACTAAAACTGGAAGAACTGAACCTTGATAACCAACTTTCTGTATATCTATTCCATAGATTTGCCATACAGGTACATCACCTGTTACGGATGCACTACCAAATCCCCAGCCATTCAATAAGTCAGGATGAACCATTAACATTCCTAACGCAGCACCTAAATAAGGGTTACCGCCAAATTTTTTGGTCGCTGAGAACGCTAATAAAATTGGTAGAAATACAAATGGTGCATTAGCAAACGTATTAATCATGTTTGCTAAATCAGATAATTGTGGATTGGCCTCAATAAGTGACTTGCCATCAATAAACAAACCTTGTGCTGTTAGAAGGTTATATATACCCATCAATAGGCCACCAGCAACTATTGCTGGAATTATAGGTACAAAAATATCGGATAAACCTTTTACAGCTCTTTGCACAACATTTTGTTTATCTGCACCAACTGCAGCAACATCACTTGTTGACATTTCAGACTGTCCAGTCAGTTTAGCTAACTCAGCGTATACTTGATTTACAACACCAGAACCAAAAATAATCTGATATTGACATGCAACTTTAAACTGACCTTTTACACCTTCAAGATTATCTATTGCTTTTTCATCAATTTTATTTTCATCTGCAACAACCAGTCTCAACCTTGTCGCACAATGTGCAATTGCTGTTATATTATCTCGACCACCTAACAACTTTATCAATGATCGTGCTACTTCCGGATAATTCATTTCTTATACCAATAATTATTATTTAGCTTACAACCAACTCTGGGAACGTTTGCAGAAATAATTTTTGCTGATAATTTATACACAATCAAAAGTTAGCTTCATTTATGTGAGTATGATCTTTTATTTTCTTTTCAACATGATTGTTTCAGCGTTAAAATATTTAAAATAACTGCATTTAGTAACTCAATCTTGAGAACCTTCCCAAAAACTAGGACTCTATTATGACTAGCCTTCATGATGTTGCACTTTTAGCTGGTGTATCAAAATCAACAGTGTCGAGAGTGATAAATAATGAATATGGAGTAAAAGAATCCACGAAAAAAAAGGTACAACAAGCTATAGCCGAATGTGGATATTTACCCAATCAAGTCGCAAAAGATCTAAAATCGCAAAAAACCAATCTTATTGGTGTTATCGTTCCTCGCGTTTCGTCCCATGCAACGGCACAAGGTGTTGATGGCTTAACCACTGTATTTGAAAAGGCTGGTAAGCAAGTATTACTGGCAAATACACACCAAGTTCATCAAAAAGAACTGGACTACATCCACCTTTTTAATCAGAAGCGCGTTGAGGGAATCATCCTATATGCAACAAATATCGACAAAGCCATCGTTGAAAGTATACAAAAATCATCCGTACCAGTTGTGCTGGTAGGTCAAGATGGTTCTATGTTTAATATTTTAAGTGTTGTTCATGATGATGAGCGTGTGGGTATTGAAGCAGCTAATAGATTAATAGCTCGTGGTTGCCAAAACATTGGTTTTCTTGGAGTACAAGGTGATGATATTGCCGTTGATCAATTACGCTCGTCCGGATTTATTAAAAGCTTAAAAAGACAAAAACAATCTTTATTATTTCATGGTAGAGGTGATTTCACTATAGATTCTGGATATCAACTGACACAGAAATATCTAAATGAATACCCGCATTTAGATGGGCTTTTTTGTGCAACTGATAGAATTGCTATTGGAGCGATTCAAGCAATACAAGATAAAGGGCTTAAACCTGGAAAAGATATTGCAATTCTTGGGGTTGGAGATGACGAGCTAGCTTCAGTTTGTAGCCCTTCGTTATCCACTTTTCACTACTCTTTTGATAAAGCAGGAGAACGGGCTGCAAACCTACTGTTAGATTGCATTCTAAATAACGCAATTGACATGAGCAAAATAGTATTAACTTTCCAGAGCATAAAGCGCCAATCTTGTTAGAAAAAGTGCACGATAAATGAAACTTATGGTGCACATATATAATTTATTAAAATCAAGCTATTGCTGTTTTAAAAACGTAATTGCTTGATCTTTTTCTTCTCGCAGGAAGAACTTAATGTCTATTTTACGAAACAGCTTGTCTTCCACTTTTACGACTTTTTCTATCCATTTTTTATCTGCAACAACAGCCACTTTTGCTACATGTGATATTCCTGAATGAAACAAATAGCGCACTTCTTCTAGCAATGCTGAAAATTCAATCCCATCAAAATTGTCGATCTGCTCAAATATAACAACTTTACCGTGTAATTCTGTCTTAGCCTGAGCATCCAACAAAATACGTTTCATATCATCTTCAGTCACTTTGCCATCAATTGAAAAAGCCACCGCATTCTCAATATCTAAGTTAATCATGATTAACATTATAAGTTTCCTTAATCCATCAAGAAATAATGAAAATACTATGCGCTTTTTAAAAGAAAACGACAGTAATTAAAGAACGTAATTAAGGGAAATAAAATTTCAGAAAGATCGTATATTCAATAGAACTATAAGCGTTAAATAGAATAATAAAGCACCAATAAACACCTGAAGGTATATATCAATATATAAATGCACTAATGACGACATATAAATACCCATACCGTAACTGTAATTACTATTTATTTTTTACTTTCCCGTCAGTAAATAAGTACATAACTTTTCACACCAACGCCGAGCTTAGCTACATCTGCAAAATATAAAACGACACGCATAATTTTGTTTCAGAGGGTGATAAGGCTTTTAATAAATACTTCAATCACCAAAACAATTTAGAGCTCTAACCACTTAACTTTCATCCATGTACATAAATAAACGAGACACTGCTCAAATAAATCACGATTATTCAACTTTTAATCAAATAATTATCACCTTCATGGGTAATAATACCCATCAAATTATTTAGAGCTCAAAGGAATAGACTCTTAATATGGACATATCAACACCTTCGGTTGTCACTTCCGATACAGGTGAAGACCAAATACAAAAGTGGACTTTTTCAAAACCAATGGCTCATGATGGCGATGATGTTTTTACGTTGATCGCAAACTGTCACCCTCTAGATACCAATTCATCTTATTGTAATTTTCTTCAAACAACTCACTTTAGTAATACGTGTGTTATTGCAAAATATGATGGTGAAATAGCAGGCTTTATCTCTGGTTACCAAAAACCTGATCGACCAAATACTTTATTTATATGGCAAGTTGCCGTTGCTCCTCAATTTAGAGGAAAAGGGCTCGCTTTTACCATGTTAGATAACCTGTTAAGTCGTGACTCTCTAAATAATATTAATGCTATAGAAACAACCATTACGGAAGAAAATAATGCCTCGTGGGCGTTATTTAATAAACTCGATGCACGTAATGGTCACAATGGCGAAGTCAGTACATTTTTAGACAAGAATATACATTTTAAAGGTAAACACGAAACGGAATTGTTGTATCGCATCCCTTTAACTCAAATTAAACAGAAAGGATAATAACGGCCATATTATGGATATTTTTAAGAAGCAGGAATCTAAAGTTCGTTCTTACTCAAACAGTTTTCCCGTCGTTTTCACTAAAGCAAAAGGGAGTTGGCTTGAAACCGAACAAGGAGATCGTTACTTAGATTTTCTAGCCGGTGCTGGATCACTGAACTACGGCCATAATAACCCTATTTTTAAACAGGCTTTGCTCGACTATATCGAACAAGATGGGATCACTCATGGTTTAGATATGCACTCTACAGCAAAGGCTGATTTCCTTGAAGTATTAGAGCGCAATATTCTTGCTCCTCGTCAACTCAATTACGTTACTCAATTTACGGGTCCAACCGGTACTAACGCTGTAGAAGCGGCACTCAAACTTGCACGTAAAGTGAAAAAACGTAGCTCTATTGTGGCTTTCACCAATGGTTTTCATGGTTGTACAGCCGGAGCACTAGCTGCAACAGGCAATCAACATCACCGTCAAGGTGCGGGGACAAGTTTAAACAATGTCACTCGTATTCCGTTTGAAGGTTATGCGGATATTGATGGCCTTAAATTATTTGAAACGATGCTAGCGGATAATTCAGCAGGTATGGACAAGCCAGCCGCAGTCTTAATTGAAACCGTACAGGGCGAAGGCGGCTTAAACGTTGCGTCTAACCAGTGGTTACAACGATTAGAAAAAGTCTGTAAACAAAATGATATTTTATTAATTGTTGATGATATTCAAGCTGGCTGTGGTCGTACTGGTACCTTCTTTAGCTTTGAGCCATCAGGTATTAAACCAGATATGGTTACCCTCTCTAAATCAATTGGTGGTTACGGGTTACCAATGGCAATCGTGCTATTCAAACCAGAGCTCGATATTTGGAATCCAGGTGAGCATAACGGGACATTCCGTGGCAACAATCACGCATTCATTACTGCAACGAAAGCACTTGAAACCTATTGGGCTGATGACCAACTAGAAAAACACGTTGCAGCATGCTCAAACATTATTGCTAACGTGATTGATAAGTGCCTACACGACCATCCTGATATGTTTGTGCAAAGAAAAGGTCGAGGCATGATGATTGGTATTGAGTGTAACGATGGCGCTCTGTCTAGCCAAATCACCAAAACCTGTTTTGAAAATGGATTAGTGATTGAAACCGCAGGTCCTAACGATGAAGTCGTGAAGTTCTTTAGCCCACTCACCATTACAACGACAGAGCTTGAGCAAGGCTTAGCGATTTTTGAAAATGCGGTTGAGCACGTTGTTGCTAAAAACTTTAAAAAAGCATCGTAATTTAAGGACAAAAAATGATTGTTAGAACATTAGATGAATGCCGAGACAGTGAACGCCGTGTAGCTTCTGAAACTTGGGAAAGTGTTCGTATGCTACTTAAAGATGACAAGATGGGGTTTTCGTTTCACATCACGACAATCTTTGAGAACACTGAAACCCATATTCATTATCAAAATCACTTAGAGTCAGTTTACTGCATGAGTGGCGAAGGTGAAATTGAAGTTGTTGGTGGTGAAACTTACCCAATTAAACCTGGCACGCTATACATTCTAGATAAACACGATGAGCATTATTTACGAGCTTATGAAGACAAAGAAATGGTGATGGCTTGTGTGTTTAACCCACCAATCACAGGCAAGGAAACACATGATGAAAATGGTGTTTATCCACTCGTTGACTAATACATAACGTCTATAGCCAGTGCAACGAACATTGTCATCTATAATAAAAAAATCCCTGTACCGCTAAGCTGATACAGGGATTTTTTATTGCGCAATATTAGATAATATTAATCGAATTCAACCAGATTTTTTTGATATTGCTGGTATTGCTTTTGTACCGCTTCTGACGGACGACCGGTTGCTTTACTCACAACCACAACCGCAGCAGTGGCAAAGATAAAGCCAGGAATAATCTCATATAAGTCAAACATCCCACCTGTTAGTTGCTTCCATACAACAACGGTTACAGCACCTATCACGATACCTGCAATCGCGCCATAACGGTTCATACCACTCCAGTACAGACTTAATAGCAACACAGGGCCAAATGCCGCACCAAACCCCGCCCAAGCATAAGACACAAGACCTAATACAGAGCTATCAGGGTTTAATGCTAAAACGAAGGCAATGATTGATAATGCAATAACTGCAATGCGCCCAACCATAACAATTTCGTTGCTTGAAGCTTGTGGACGAAATACTTGTTTATAGAAATCTTCAGCCAGTGCCGATGAAGAGACTAACAACTGAGAATCCGCAGTACTCATGATCGCCGCCAAAATTGCCGCTAATAAAATACCGGCCATCACGGGATGGAAAATCGCATTCACTAGCAACATGAATACTTTTTCACTATCTGCTAATTCACCACCAAGGTTACCATCAACATAAACAATCCCCGTTAAGCCAACTAGTAACGCACCAATCATCGACAGAGCCGTCCACACCACGGCAATACGACGTGCTGTACTAATGTCTTTATTTGAGCGTGTCGCTTTAAAACGCGCAAGAATATGAGGCTGGCCAAAGTAACCGAGTCCCCAGCCTAGTAATGATAAGATAACCATAAATGATAATGGCTGACCTTTAATATCATGCCAGAACGTCAGCAATTCAGGGTTCTTGTTATGAAGCGTTTCCATTAGCTGAACCGGATCGGCATTCATCGCTGCGATCGGCACAATAAGCAGTGCAGCTGACATCAATAGACCTTGCACTAAATCAGTCCAAGATACCGCAAGGAATCCTCCAAATAAGGTATACGTTACAACACACAAAGTACCGATAAATAGCGCGAGCGTGTAATCTAAACCAAAGACGGTTTCAAACAGTTTGCCGCCTGCCACTAAACCAGCACTGGTATAGAAAAGGAAAAAGAGCAAAATAAAGAAGGCGGAAATCGTTTGGATAAGCTTTGAATTATCATCAAATCGACGTGATAAAAACTCAGGTAAAGTCAGTGAGTTGTCTGCTGTTATGCTATATGTGCGGAGGCGTTTAGCACAGATCAGCCAGTTCAACCACGTCCCCAATAATAAGCCACCAGCTAGCCATAATGACTCAAAACCTGCTAGATATGCGTATCCCGGTAATCCTAATAATAACCAGCCACTCATATCCGATGCTCCTGCAGATATCGCAGAAGGCCAAGGACCTAATGAACGCCCACCGAGAAAATAATCACTGGAACTCGATGTGCGTTTATAGGCGATATAACCAATCGCTAGCATCCCTAGTAGATACGCTACAAAGGTCGCTGTAATCGCGAAGTTATTTTCAATCATAAGTTGTACTTCCTTTTAAATGGCCTTTGTTCATGGCAAAGGCCTATTATCATATTAAGTAAGGTTTGGTCAGTCAGTTTCTCCACAACCAAGCTCTAATAACGTTGCATTACCGCCGACGGCTGTAATATTGATGGTTCTGGTACGTTCAGTGATAAAGCGTAAACAGTAACTTGGGCTACCAATGACAGGTAGATTATCAAGATCGGTTTCTGCCACTAATTGCGCTAACTGTCCACTTCTCGCTGCTAATTGACGCGCTAAGCTCAACGCACGATCCTCTGTACCGCTATAAGCGACTGCTGCAATCTCTTCGATTTGAATCAATGCATCAAAGTCAGCGCTGTCAATAACACTAAGTACATTGGCAACACATCCTGCTTGCTCTAGTTGACTGAGAATGACACCAGTTTTTAAAGGATGATCAGGTGACAAACACAACATAACGCTGTTGCCACACACCAATGCTGTGGCAATTTGAGCAATAACCACATGGTTAGCCACAACATCGCTTGCAGTGACAACAAATACGCCGCGTCCAACACAATAAAGCGTGTTACTTTCACCTGTTGGCCCAGGCATTACTTGCATCTCAGCGACCATTTCCAGTGCATTGTTACACTGAAAATTCACCATCATCGCAGATTGATTATCTAGCGATTTTGCCCAGCGGCGTAGAATAGCGATTCGCGTTTCAAAGTCCAGATCATTCCATACAGAAGAAGCAAAAATGCTACTTTGTAGTGATTTTTGTACTTGTGGAGATAACGCCATTAACTGCGAATTATTTTTCATTGTTTGTTCCTTCCATCTCGCGTTGATGAGTGACGTTGATTGGCGCTATCGTTGACTGCATAAAACGGTACAAATAATGAGGCCCGCCCGCTTTTGGTCCTGTACCAGATAACCCTCGACCACCAAAAGGCTGGACGCCAACAACAGCTCCCACTTGATCACGGTTGATATAACAGTTACCAACTTTGGCACGTGACGCTATTTCACTATAGGTACGCTCATTTCGACTATGTATCCCCATCGTTAAACCAAATCCCGTTTGATTAATTTGATTAACGACTTGATCAATCTCGCTCGCCTTAAAACGCACAATATGAAGAATTGGGCCAAAGTGCTCTTGCTCTAATAGATCAATATGTTGAATTTCAATGGCCGTCGGTGGAACAAAATCGCCACTCGCACAACTTTCTGGTAACGGCGTTTGACAAATTAATCGCGCTTGGTTTTTTAACGATTCAATATGAGTAAGAAGCTTTTGTTTCGCAGCAAGATCAATGACAGGCCCCACATCGGTAGCATGTAATTGCGGATCCCCCACCTTAAGCTCAGCCATCGCCCCTTTGATCAAGGTGATCACACGTTCTGCAATATCTTGCTGAATAAAGAGTACGCGTAATGCTGAACAACGTTGACCTGCAGAGGCAAACGCTGAACGTAATACATCACGTACGACTTGTTCAGGTAGCGCTGTACTATCAACGATCATTGCATTTTGACCGCCAGTTTCGGCAATAAATGGGACTGGCGCACAATCACGTGCCATTAATGTACGATTAATCAATTGGGCTGTAGGTGTTGAACCAGTAAAGGCAACACCAGCAACACGCTCATCTGACGTCAACTGATGGCCTATCTCACGACCCAATCCCGTTACTACTTGAATAACACCTTGTGGAATACCAGTAAGCAGTAGTAATTCTATAGCACGACAAGCAATTAATGAGGTTTGCTCTGCAGGTTTCGCCACTACCGTATTACCTGCAACTAAAGCGGCACATACTTGACCTAAGAAAATAGCCAACGGGAAGTTCCAAGGGCTAATACAAACAAAGACACCTCGTCCTTGATAGGTCATCTCTTGATCGACACCATCAAAGCTAGTGATGCGTTTAGGCTTATCAAAATTAGTTTGTGCTTGCTCGGCGTAATAACGACAAAAATCCACCGCTTCACGAATTTCATCAATCGCATCGTGGATGGTTTTACCAGCTTCACGGTGACATAACGCCACTAATTCCGCTTGATGTAATTCAAGTTTATCGGCCAATAGCAATAAGTAATTTGCACGCTCGCTTGCAGAGCATTGTGACCAATCAGCAAAAGCGTCATGGGCAGATGCCATTGCTGTATCTACTTGTGATGATGTGGCATAGGTCAGCTCACCAACCACCTCCTCACGATCATAAGGTGCCGTCACGCAAACTCGCTCGGCAGCCAAAATAGGTGTCGGTTTTCCATTCAAAATAGGTGATGCTTTCCATTTCACCTTATCAAAGGCATGCACCGCCTGATGAAAAGGCTGCCACTGTGATTCAATATCAATATTGATACTTGATGAGTTTTTTCGTTCAGAGCCAAAAATATCTTTCGGTAATGGGATCAAGCTATTGTGCAGTGTCTTACGTTGCTTAAGCACATCAACAGGGTGTTGGGTGAGATCGGAAATTGGACAATTAGCATCAACCAAGCGATGAACAAACGAACTATTGGCACCATTTTCTAATAAACGACGAACAAGGTATGGCAGTAAGTCTTTATGACTTCCTACTGGTGCATAAATACGTACTTGTGTTTTATGCATATCCATCACATGGTTATATAGCGCATCACCCATGCCATGCAAGCGTTGGAATTCAAAGCAAGAATGCTTCGCCATCGCAACAATAGCACTTATCGTGTGAGCATTATGAGTTGCAAATTGTGGGTAGATCAGCCCTTTTAGAGGCTCAGATAGTAGAAACCTAGCACAGGCTAAATAAGAACTGTCTGTCGCTTCTTTACGAGTAAAAACAGGATAACCATTAAAGCCTGCTTGCTGACAAAGTTTCAGTTCACTATCCCAATAGGCACCTTTTACTAATCGAAGTGGGATCACATCACCTTGCTGTTTTGAAAGAGCTGCAAGCCACGCTAATACCGGTAAAGCACGTTTCGAATACGCTTGTACAACTAAACCAAACCGCCCCCAACCTTTCACTTCTTTTGCGCGATACAACTTTTCAAACAGTTTTAATGACAATTCCAATCTGTCTGCTTCTTCAGCATCAATCGTGATCCCAACGTTATGCTCGCGGGCAAAAATTAATAGCTCAAGAACAGAATGGTACATTTCCTCTAACACACGCGCTTCATTGGCGACTTCGTAACGAGGATGCAATGCTGATAGCTTAATGGATACAGTAGGATCTGATGATTGACTAGCCGATTGAGCTGAAATGGCACTATTGACCTTCCCTACCGCTTTAATTGCCGTAAGGTAATCATTGTAATATTTTTCGGCATCTTGAGAGGTTAGTGCCGCTTCACCTAGCATGTCGAATGAATAAGTAAACCCTTGCTCTCGTTTAGGTTTGCCGTTTTTCATCGCTTCAGATATATCTCGCCCTAGAACAAATTGGTGCCCCATGATTTTCATCGCTTGGTGCATAGCTTGTCTGATCATTGGCTCTGACATTTTATTAACCAAGCGGTTAATTACATTCGTTGGTGTACCGTCTTGTTTGGCATCTAACGTTACTACTTTCCCTGTTAGCATGAGCCCCCATGTTGAGGCATTCACAAACAACGAATCAGAATTTTTAAGATGAGATTTCCAATCAGCAACACTTAATTTATCGCGAATAAGGGCATCGGCAGTAGCGGGATCAGGAATACGCATCAGTGCTTCAGCTAAGCACATTAATAAGATCCCTTCTTTGGTTTCTAGGCTGTATTCCAATAAAAGTGCGTCAATCATTTGAACCGCATTTTTATCCGCACGAACACGAGCAATAAGCTCACTAGCCTGCACAGCACTATGCGCGCGCTCTTCATCGGTAGGTTCTGCTAAGGGTAGCAACTGGGTTAACCACTCAGACTCATCAACTGCATACAATGGTGAAATTAATGCCCATAATTGAGCTAAAGGCTTCTCTATAAAGGAAGAATGGAGTACATCAACGGCTTTAAACATCAGGTTTCCTCTATGGCATTAGCCATGAGATACAAAAATACCTCAACAGCAATGTTGTTAAACTGTTACTGGAAAAAGATATTATGGTTAAATGTTAATGTCGTCTTATTCATTCCTACGAGATATTTTAGTTATTCTCCGCACATCGGTAATACGAGATCTGAAACAAGTAAATAAGATAGATAAAGGTAATATCAAACATGATCTTGATAACGAGTAGGGGGATGGCCATACAGACGACGAAAAGCCTGACTAAAACTGCTTTGACTAGAAAATCCACACAACTGGGCTATTTGAGATAGAGGTATCCGTTGACCTAAAATTAATTGTTTGGCGGATTCCAGTCGTTTGCGCAAAACATATTGGTGAGGAGTAATACCTACCTGCTCTTTAAAGAGTAAATAAAACTGACTTTGAGCCAAGAAAACCAAACTCGCTAACTCAGCAACCGAAATTTTCTTATCAAGATGTTGTTGAATATAGCTATCAATTAAACTGATATCTAACCTTGAGGTTGGTCTCTCTTGAGTAGGCGAAATAAGACTGCGCTTTAATAAGTAAAATATTGTTTGGCTTATACTATTACACAATCCTGTATCTATTTTAGATTGCTGTGCTTCAGCAGTAAGTAAAGAGATGAGCTGTTGAGTACGCAAATCAAGATTGAAATAGCCAGTGCGTGATGATTCTGCAAATAAAGCCATACTATTATCTGAACAACGCAACGGCGTATTTACGACTAATACTTGGTTATCGTGATCACCATAAAAGCTGTGTTCTACATTAGCACTCACCGCACAACCCGTGCCAGCAAGTAAGCCCTTTCTTACCCCTTTAATATCAAATTCGCTTTGTCCTGTTAGGCCTACGACCATTTGGTGGTAATTATGAGCATGACGAGTCATCGAATCAGAAAGGCTTACGATATTAAATGTTGTCGTTGCGTTTTCCATCGAATTCTCCTTTATTCCTTGTATTCACATCACTTACGACTTACCACTTACCGCCCCATAATTTATCGCACATAAAAAAGTAAAAGTAATAGCGGTGTATAAAGTCAAAATATCTATATCACGAATACAGGTGCAGAACTTACTAATACCTAATAGGAATGATGAAATATATAAAACTAATCACAAATTGAATTATTTAATGGCTGTCGCTCAAACGACTGAACATAACAATACGCATAACATAACTCAACGAGGTATCACCTCTCATTATAAAAATGCACAAAAAACCACCAGACAAATTTGATAATTAGTCAGAGTTACCCACTGAATTTGTGGATAACATTTATTTTATATTTATTTTCAACATCTTATGATTTTCAATAGGAATAATTAATATTTATTGTGATTTTCTGAATTATTAATAAGTCTCTAAAAATAAAAAGCCGCACTATTGCAGTGCGGCTTGGTGTTGCTATTAGTGTACTTACTCGGCACACCAATATTGTTACGCTTCGCCACTCATTACGTTGAGCTTGCCGTGTCCCACAATGTTTGTGCGGACCGCTATATATTGGCGAAGAAGCAAATTTTTAAACGGTGTCACTTACCAAATTGTTAACAACTAAGTTTTCACTTAGAAGCTTTTACATGCGTAGCTCTTACGATGTTGCTTTTTACTGTGTAACTTTTACTTTGTTGCTCTTACATGTATTGCTTTGTCTACTTTTCACATGTTGCGCGATGCAACTGAGTGACTACCAATAACGGGTCTAAGAGGTCTATTAATAATCACTGATACCTGTATCCGTGAGTCTTTAAAAACAGCTCCAATCCTCCGTAAGCTCGAGTAACTATCTCAATACAGGTTAAGTTAAATATGGTAGATAAATGCCAATTAGGCAAATTTCATCACTGAAAAAAATATAAAAATAAACTCAAACACTACTAACGTCTTATTTATAAAACAAATAAACCAATTAAATATCACGGCTAGAATCCTATTTTTTATGCCCCAACGCTCGAAAATACCTCTTTAAACACCATCACGAACAATACATAACAACAATTAATGTTGCATGTACAACATTACAAGGTGTACTATCATCTTGATATTTTGTTGTATAGGTAACAAAAATAATGAAAACGAACATTTACTCTGTTCTCTTGTATACCGTGATTGGCTTCGCTTTATCATTATCAGCTTTTCTTTTAATGGCTGATAATGTGTCGCCATTTACCACACAAGCCACTTTCTATAAATCAGTAGTGAATATTGCTCCTGAAGTATCGGGAAATATCACCCATGTTTATGTCATTAATGGTCAACACGTTAACGCTAACCAACCTTTATTTTCTATTGATGTAAAGCCTTATCAAATTGCAGTCGATCAAGCACAGGCCGAATTGCAACAAGCAAAAGAAGCCAATCTGGGAACATGGCAGCAACTCGCTGCAGCACAGCAAGTGGTGCTACAGAAAAAAACAGTGTGGAAAAATGCGCTACATAAATTAGAGCGCTACCAAACACTAAATCGTAAAGGGTTAACGACCCAGCAAGAGCTTGATGATGCGATCAGTACTACCGATATCGCTAAAAGTGCTATTTCTGCCGCACAAGCTGATGTACTAAAAATCAAAGCGACACTATCAGGTAAGGAAAACACCGCTGCCGTTGAACTTGCACAGGCAAAATTAGATCGCGCAGAGTGGGATCTGTCTAATACAACAGTGGTAGCTACAACGGCCGGAACTGTCAGTAATTTGCAGTTAGATACGGGGACTTATGTAAATAAAGGCACACCGATCCTTTTCCTCGTTAATGAGAAAAACAGTTGGCTAAGTGCGGACTTTAACGAAAAAGGCATTGCCCATTTACAACCTAAAAACCATGTGTTGATAAGTTTTGATTCTCAACCTGGTCGGGTATTTAAAGGCGAAATAGAAAATCAAGATCGCGCTATTTTTGATGCGAGTAACCCATTAACACGACTATCAACCGTTACCAATGACACACGTTGGATCCGCGAACAACAAAAAATCCGTACTCGTATTGCTGTCAATGTACCGCAACAAGATGTTATTTCAGGCTCTCGTGCAAGTGTCATTGTGCTTAATGGTAATCCCGTATTAGATGTGATCAGCTCAGTATGGATCCATGTTATTGCCTTATTCCGCTACATTTACTAAGCAGAAAAACAATACAGGTAGGATATGAAACATTCAATGAATACAGATGTACTGCGTACCACGTGTATTGTGTGCATCTGTATGATGTTCGGTAAGATTTTTCATGTAAATTCACATGTCTATTTTGCGCTTTTTCCAATAATTATTGCGACTAAAGTAAAAGACTACAGTTGGAAAGGATTGAGCAAAACATTCGCCTTAGTGTTGCTATCCGCTTACTGTGCAGTTTTCGTGTCTGAAGTCTTTAGCGATCATCCTTTTATTATTTGGACGATCAGTATTGTACTGTTCGATCAACTAAGAAAACGGGCAGATTCTCACGCAAAAGTGGGCGCGCTGTTTATGCCGACGATAAACTGGATTTTAAATATCGTTTTTGCGCTACATACCAATATGGATATGCCGCAGCGTTTACACGAAGTGGGGTTAGCAATTGTTGTTAGTATCTGTGTAACCAAGCTGTTTTTTTGGCTACTACCACCGAAAACAGCATCTGGCTCTTTCAAACCGAAAACAACCCCTGTCACCACTCAACAACGCTTAATATCAGTGAGTTTGATTGGTTTAGGACTTGGTTTTTTAATGATTGTAAATCTAATTTCTGGCGCATTTTGTATGGTGCCAGTCATTGCTGCAGCAACCCAAACCAGTCGAGAAGCATATTTAAAAATCGTTAAATCACGTTTTATTACTCAAGTCGGCGGATGCGCTATTGCAGCGATATTTATGCTGCTTATTGCCGGTTATCAAAGTGATATTATTATTTATGGTTTGGGATTATTTGGACTGATTTACGTGATAAGTTACAAAATTTATACTGATGAAGGCCCACACCAAGAGTTACATCCTGATATTTTGCTCGCAACCATGCTACCAATCCAACTTTATATGACCAATAGTGAGTTAGGATTAAGTAGTACTTTCCTTCGAGGATGGGAACTGAGCTGTACTTTAGGTATATTGGCTCTGTTTTATTTTATTACTACGGCGAAGAAACGTCATGCCACAGAACTACACTGATATCCCTTCTCTTAATAAGAGTTTGTCTTTTACGATGGGATTAGCCTATAAGCAATTTCGTAGTATTGCCACCTCAGCCTTGGCGACGGAATTTGATATTACGTTAGAAATGTTAGGTGCACTTCGCGTGCTCAGTCACTTAGGCGAAGTACCGCAACAAGCCGTCTCTGATGTACTACACCGCGAACGTTCAGTAACAAAACGTTTAATCGATAACTGTATTAAACGTGAATTAATCGCCGTCCATAAATCAGAACAAAACAAAAAAGCCCGCTATCTTGTCATTACTGATAAAGGTAAAGATATTGAGCAAAAAGCCACCGTGTGTATTGCTAATCTCAATCAAGACTTCTTTGCTCCACTAACAAATGAAGAACGCGAACTTTTATTTAAAATTAACAAAAAATTGATCAGACAAGACATACTTGTCAATTCTTAACGCACACGCAGGATAAACACGATATGGATATTTTCGTTGTCGATGCTTTTACCGACCAACATTTCAAAGGTAATTCTGCGGCAATCATGCCAGTTACCACTTTTCCAGATGCATCATTAATGCAACGTATTGCCGCTGAAAATAATCTGTCTGAAACGGCTTTTATTAAACAAACGGGCGATAATACCTATGCGATACGTTGGTTTTCACCTCTAACTGAGATTGACTTTTGTGGCCATGCAACGCTTGCCTCTGCCTTTATTCTGTATCAGTTTTACCAGCTTAAAGGCGAGATCACTTTTACAACTGAGCAAGTCGGTACACTGACAGTAAAACAAGCCCCAAATAGCAATATTGAAATGAACTTCCCTTGCCAGCCTGGTGAAGAAGTTGAACCACCAGCCGCCTTACTCAAGGGATTATCTATTACGCCCACCAAGGTGCTAAAAAATCGCCAAGCCTACATTGCCGTTTTACCCAGTGAACAAGCAGTACAAGATGTGGTTTGCGATTCAGAGCTGCTTAAACAACTCGCTCCTCACGATATCGTTGTCACTGCACAATCGACACAATACGATTTTGTGTCTCGTTATTTCTGGCCAGCCAATGGCGGCTATGAAGATCCAGTGACAGGTTCAATCCACACTGCTTTAGCGCCATATTGGGCTGAACAGCTTGGTAAACGTGAATTAACCGCTTACCAAGCTTCACAACGTGGTGGTGTTTTACAGTGTAAAATGATCGATAATGATCGCATTATTATTGCCGGATCAGCGGTTTTATATCTGCGTGGAAACGTATACTTATAACGCTTGTATTCAATCCATAAAGGAGAGAAGGGTTCTCTCCTTTGTTATTTCATTTCACCTTTATTGGCTGTAATCATTTCTAAGTGCACAATCATCGGTAAAATATTCAATAAACTCGATCTCTAAATTGTTATCATCGATAAAATAAACACTGCGACGATAAGGATGATCGGCACTCCAATGATCAATTTCATAACCGGCATTCATTAGCTTTTCAACCGTATCATCAATACGTTCAACCACAATACCAACGTGCTTAATGCCTGATACATTTCCCTGCCAATCAGGAACCTGACCTTCCCCCCCTGATCCTATCGCCACATAACTGTCCTGATCGCCAATGTGATACCAATGCATTGGTTTACCAAACCAGTTATCAATTTTCCCTTCCCCTCGAATCGTCCATTCAGGTAACGCTGTTAATAAAAAATGAATCGTTTTTTCTGGCTGAGATACTTGTATATTGATGTGCTCTACATATCCTTTCATAATTTTTTCCTTCTTTTTTAAAATATGTAAGCACTTTAATTCCTCAAGTAAACTTGAGGTCAAGAAGAAATAATTATGTATTTATTACTTAATAACTCGTTGATTAATATTTGGCGATCAGACTTTCCATTGACGTTGTGACATCCGATTTCACTTTCATTGGTTTGATCCAAAGCTTAGAAAAATCGCACCACCCATTCGCATTGATCTCCACACCTCGTATTTGCTCAGGTACCGAGAGGGTTAACCCTTCACGCTTTATTTCAAATAAAATATGCTGTTGCTCTAACCACGTCATTACATGACTAATCAATGCTTGTTGACGTAACGCATCCACTTCAATACGGATCGCATCAATCTGCTGATGTAAATAATCTTGCTGGGTAAAGGTCAATACCGATGCCCAGTGTGGGTATAACGTTAAGAAAGCAAACCAACTGGTGTACTTATTATCTTCCTTTCGTATCCCTAAAATCGACACATCAACGCCATCAAGAAACTGACCAAACTTTACTTCTTTCGTCTGCAGTGTTTCATGCTTATCAAAATAGGAAATTAACTGTTTTGAATACTCTCGACATTCTCGATTATTCTCATGACTTATCGTATAAACAGGATAATTCTCACCGGCTTGATTATGATCGCCTAAAAATGCCGCAGCTAGATTTTGTTTAACGTCTTGCGTTTGTAATTGCTTATTTGTAATCAAGCAATAGAAGGATCCGACATAATCACAGGCCGTCTCATAGACGTTTAAACTATCATTTAAAAAGAAAAAGTTCTGATAACACTTCTTTCTTTCTGCCCAACTCTCGTGGATCCAAAATTCAATTTTCTCAATTAATGCAGATGTACGGTTATATTGTGAAAAGCGTTGCAAGCGTAATAGTTTGTTCGAATTTACGGCTAACAAGAAAGGTCCTGAGCCAATGGCTCTAAAATGTGATTCATTAGCAAATACGAACTGTTTTGGCATGATCGCGGTTTCAGCGCGACACAATAATTTAATAAAAAGAGGATCTGGAGCTGATAAATGAATTTCAACCACATCAAAAGAAACGGCAATAACCTTTTCTATATGATCATACAATCGCTGCCATTGCGCTGAATGGATAAGCCCTTTAAAACTTGCAACAACATCATCCGCTGTTAGAACAGATAAATCATGAAACTGGGTTTCAGGACGAAGATAAAAGGTCCAAACGGTATGGTTGTTATTACTTTCCCAAAAATGAGCGAGATTACCTGTCAGCTTATTCGTTTTTTCTTCAACTAGAGTTTGATAAATCTCAGAGATAAAGTGGCGCTCAGTACGTTCAGTAACAAAATGTGGATGTAGCGTTTTCATGCAGCGATGGAAGGGCGCCAGGATCGTGTCGTGTTTTTCTGTCACAGCTTGTGATAAATACTGCCATAAGCCGGCTGCGGTATCTCTTCCGTTAAAACCCACCAACTTGTAAACCAAATCTAGATTGCTGTTGTCATTCGCTTTATCAATCTCTTTGTGGCACGCCTGTATCGGCTCCAGTAAACAATTGAGGACACCTTTATTACCTCGCCCCACAGTAGGTGACCACGTTAACCAGCCTAATGTTGTCATTTGATTTAATAAGGTTCTTGCGTGACGCTCACTACAATGAAGGTAAGCGGCGACCTCTACAATGGTTACCTTACTTTTACCAGGACCGACACGATTAAATATATTTTCATATAATTCTAGTTTTCGTCGGCTCATACAGAGGGATCCTTACATTACTTTAGATAATTATCATTAAACTTCTTTTGCTGACTGAGCGTTAATGGTCTGGCTTTAGAAAACTGCTCTGAGCCAAAAATAGTGTTCAGCCTTTCTAGTCGCTGTGCAGGACTAATATATAGCAAACGAGCAAGCCATCCTGTTTTTTTATCGTAACGTTTTGATGAGTTAATGATTTCTTTAATTTGATTATAAAATTTCATGATTTAGCTCCTGTTATTTGATGATTCTATTTTAGGAGCTTTAAGCCATCTAAAAACGGAACAAAAAAAGAGACTGTTCCGGTTTTAGGACATTTCTTCTTCTCTCAAGTCCTATACATACCATCGAAAATACATTGCCTGTTTCAAGTGTAATGTAATCATTAATAATTAATAAAAACAGTAAATTACTATTCGATACGAACATGCATAGAATATATCTCCATAAAAATCATAAAACTTAGTTTGCAATTTAGTGGGGAAACTGGCCGCTCAAAACCATTGTAATGATAACCATTATCATTAATATCCCCACTCGTTTAATCAATAATGGAAGTCCAATAATGAAAACAGCTCACCTTTTTCTAGCAACTACTTTTATTCTGTCTTCTACCTCCGTATTTGCCCAAGAGTACCCTCTTGGTCAGCCAGTAATTAAAAATGGTATGGAAATACAAGGGGTTTACCTTCAACCGATTACCATGGATACAGAAGGAATGGAGAACATGCACAGCTTGTCTGCAAAAGATTCCGATGTGCATTTAGAAGCAGATATTCATGCTGTTGAAGAGAATCCCAACGGCTTCGCGGAAGGCGATTGGATGCCTTATCTTACGATCAAATACTCTGTAGACAAACTAGGTGATGATAAACCCGCCCAAACAGGTGAATTCATGCCTATGGTTGCAAGTGACGGTCCTCACTACGGTAAAAACATCAAATTAGATGGTAATGGTAAATATAAAGTGACCTTTACTATCTACCCACCGTCATACAACAAAAAGGCCCCATTTGGACGTCATATTGACAAAGAAACAGGGGTGGCTCCATGGTTTAAACCTTTTGACGTTTCATGGGAAGTTAACTACGCAGGTGTTGGTAGAAAAGGTAGTTACTAAGATTTAATTAATCTTATAGGGGGGCTTAAAGCTCCCTTTTTTCACATTTAACAGACTGATATTCATTATGAAAAGAAATCCCACGTTTATTCTTTTGCTTCTTTTTTTAGCTCTGCCCTTTTCTGCTTTCGCAGCAGAGAAATTCACCGTTGAATTGACTATAAACAATGGGGTATTCACTCCTGAAGTGCTCAACGTACCAACAAAGAAAATCATACGTATTAAGGTATCAAATATAGGTGATCAGCCCGCCGAGTTTGAAAGCACTCAACTACGAAAAGAAAAAGTATTAGCACCAGGAGCAAGCTCTGTAGTTGTTATTGCACCATTAAGGGAAGGAACCTATACCTTTTTTGATGACTTTCATCTCGATCTTCCAAAAGGCAAAATAATAGCAAGTGAGCAGGTAGAATAATGGGACAAGTTACCTTTGTTATCTGGCGTGAAAGTATTGAAGCACTACTTCTTATCAGCATTATTTATGCTTGGCTCAAACAACATACAGATAGCCGACATGGACTGAAATATTTATGGGGCGGTGTTGTAATAGGTTGCGTAACTTCCGTTATGCTCGCTTTGTTGATTTATGGTGTATTTAATGTTCTAGACGATACAGGCCAATCTTTATTCATGATCATTATGGAAATTACAGCTTGTCTGTTAATCGTCCAAATGGTTTATTGGATGAATAGCCACGGTAAATCATTAAAATCTGACATAGAGTCAGGCTTAGCAGCACAAACCCAAAAGAAAAGTTGGTGGGGAGTGACCTTCATCGTCGCGATTGCAATCGCACGAGAAGGAAGTGAAGTAGTTGTCTTTTTATCTAGTTTTATCATGACATTAAATAAAAACAATGCTGTTGATTTCTTCATTTCAGTATTAAGTGGCATTGTCGTTGCTGCATTCACTATGTATGTATTTTCACTATTCAAACGTTATATTCCGTGGCGCATCTTTTTCAACATTACAGGAATTATATTGCTTTTTTTAGCCGTGTCATTACTGCTAAAAGGCATGGAAGAAGGATTGAATCTATTAATTGAATTCGATTATTCCGTTCCAGACTTCCTGTATTTACCTGCATGGGATACCACAAATATTATTGATGATTCAGGCTTGTTTGGAAGTTTACTGTCCTCCTTCTTTGCCTATCGTTCTCAGCCAATTTGGCTAAGTATTATTACCTTCATCATTTTTTGGCTCTCAATGGCATGGCTTTTCTTACGCGGAGGAAAACATGCACAACAGAACTAGATCATTGGTCAATACCCTTTGTCTATCTCTTCTTTTAGCTTCAAGTTTCACTCTTGAAGCCAAGGCATTACGTTCACCAGTCCAAACAGGTGATGACGTCATCGTCGCCAAAGGAGATATACCAACACCGGACAAATATAAACCAGCCACGGAAGCCTTTATCGTTTATGCTACTGACAATATTGAACAAATCATTGAGTTACTTAACCATTTAAAAGAGTCTTTAGCGGAAAATAATCTCGAAGATGCCCAAGGTTATTACATACAAGCACATCAACATTACGAAATGATACGCCCTGTTGTAGACCTATTTGGAAATACAGATCGTATTATTAATTCGCGTGCAGATTATTTTTTACAAGGTGTTGATGACTATCGTTTTAAAGGCTTTCATCTCGTTGAGTATATGCTATTCAAAGCTAAAAATAAGTCAGCAGCATCTGACGCTGTGGATGAATTAGTCATGTATGTCAAAGATCTCAAACAACGTGTTGAGCAAGAACATATTGAGATCCCAAAGTTAGTTCAATCATCTGCCGACTATATTGAAATGATCATCGAAGTAAAACTCAATGGGCAAGAAAATATATACAGTCATTCAGATCTCGCAGATATTGCAGCAAACATGGCAGGGTCAGAAAAAATTGTTGAAGAGCTTAAACCATTTCTTTCGCCTGAAACGTTAAAGCCAATACTTAAAAACTACCAGCAGATCGATCAGCTTATTGGTCACTACGTAACAGATCAAGGTAGTTTTAAGCCATATGGCCAACTAACCAACCATGATAAGAAGAAGCTTTATTCGCTGTTATCAGATCAAGCTTATTTACTGGCAACATTAAGATCTACCTTAAACGTAGATGTTTACTACAAATATCAGGCGGAAACACCATGAGCGATAAGAAAACACCATCAACATTTACACTCTCTCGCCGTCGTGTATTGAAAACACTTGCAGTAGGTAGCGCGGCACTTTCAATGCCGACACTGGCAGCGAATGCATCAGAATCTTCTCATGATTACAGTAAAACGATTAACTTCAAAGGTGACCATCAAGCAGGAGTGATCACTAAGGAGCAAAAAGATGCCTCTTTTATTGCCTTTGATGTTACCTCTGAAACGCTAGACGGGCTCGAAACAGTACTAAAAATCCTAACGGAACGCATTGCTTATTTAACCCAAGATCATGTGTTACCAGCCAATACCGATGATAAGTTGCCTCCTCATGAATCTGGGATCTTGGGACGCGCACTCAAACCAGATTCCCTTACCATTACTGTCGCGTTAGGAGAATCATTATTTGACAAACGCTTTGGTCTTGCTCCCTTCAAACCCAAGCATCTACAAACAATGACAAGCTTTCCAAATGATCGATTAGAGCCTAATTGGTGTGGTGGAGATATCACACTGCAAATCTGTGCTGACAGCCCTGAAAGTGTCATTTATGCCGTTAGAGACATTATTCAACATACCAATAAGTACCTTTCTCCACGATGGAAAATGGATGGCTTTCTCCCTTCACGAGACATAGATAATAAGTCCACAGCGATCAACTTATTTGGCTTTAAAGATGGAACAGGTAATGCGTCTGCTAGTGATGAAAAGCTCATGAACGAGCTCGTTTGGGTTACCGATACAGATAAAGAGCAATCATGGTGTGTAGGAGGCTCATACCAAGCCATACGTTTGATCCGATTTAATCTTGAGTTTTGGGATAGAACGCCATTAGAAGATCAAGAAAATAATTTTGGTCGTCATAAGATCAGCGGTGCTCCGATAGGCATGAAGCACGAGCAAGACTCGCCAGAATTTGATAAAGATCCGCATGGTGATCGCATTTTATTTGATTCTCACATGCGCCGTGCTGAACCTCGAAATCCCGAACGCCATACAGCAAAGCTTAGAAGACGGAGCTACAGTTACTCATTAGGGCTCAGCAACACAGGGGCTCTGGATATGGGGTTAATCTTTGTTTCATACCAAAAAAACTTAAAAACAGGCTTTATTGATACCCAAAAAAGACTTAATGGAGAGCCATTAGAACGATATATCAAACCTTTTGGTGGTGGTTATTATTTTGTATTACCAGGTCTAAACAATGATCAAAGCTATATAGGTGCCAACTTAATACAATTAGCTAAAAAACCGACATAACCCCCAAGTCCACCATGCTGTAGATATAAATAGCGTTATATCTACAGCATGATCGTTACCTGCATCTCTTTATACCGCTTATATTGAACTTGTTTAATCTCTATTTGCTTAAAACATCGCGTGACACTTTTTGAGATCTTTAGCGTAAAAAACAACAAAGCAACGCAAACGGTTGCTATTAATTGCATTAAATCGTGCTCAAATCACATTAATTTATAAATAGAAGGTTACTATGCAGCACGGCAATTCCCCGCCGTTATTTCTATCAATAATATGGATGATTGAATGAAACTAATTAAAACTCTTGCTGCTGTTGCGATTTCATCTGCTTTATTAACAGGCTGTGTATTTGAAAGCGATAACGATGTGATCCCAGTAAGCGAGGTCTCCGTTGCGACCTTTAACCTTTCATTTGACCGCTTTACGTTTGAACAACTTGTCGATGAGATGCAAACAACACCTTCAGTACAACAAGCATTAGTCGATGGTTTTATTGTCAATACGCTAAGTGCTGATGACAAAGCAAAAGCACAAAAGATCATTCAAATCAGAAACGTTGCAGCCATTATTCAAAGCCAGCGTCCTAATATTATTTTACTGGCAGAATACAATAACGACGGTACTGGTGATGATCTTACCGCTTTAAATGGATTCCAAGATAACTACTTAGCGGTAGGACAAAGCCTTAATAGCATTGATGGCGGCGATACATTATCTCCAATTCACTACCCGTTTAGCCAAAGTTATGCCACGAACACTGGTTTAATGAGCGGCTTAGATCTTAATAACGACGGTAAAGTAAATAGCGGTCCAAATGATGCGTGGGGCTTTGGTCAATATCATGGTCAGTATGCGTTTGCGCTCATGTCTCAATTTAAAATTGATGATGCGAATACCCGTACATTCCAAACCTTTAAGTGGAAAGATTTACCAACGGCAACGAACCCAACTATTACTAATTGCAACGATGATAAAAATAAAATTCCTGCAGGTATGAGTTGTGGTGATAACTGGTACACCGATGCTGAATGGAATCAAGTACGTTTATCATCGAAAAACCATGTTGATGCACCCGTTATCATTCCGACAGTATCAGGCGAGCAAGTGGTACACATTTTAATGTCGCACCCAACGCCACCGGTATTTGACACTGTGACTGAAAACAATAAACAAAAAAACCGCGATGAAATTCAATTCTGGACAGATTACATTGATGGTGCAGAGTTTATTTATGATGACAAAGGCACAAAAGGCGGTTTAGCTGATAATGCCAAGTTTGTTATTGTGGGTGATCTTAATGCCGATCCTGAAGCGGGTGACGGTTTTATCGAAACAATTGATACCCTATTAAAGCACCAGCGTGTGAATCAAGAAGCCACTAATGGCGCCTATGTTCCGACAAGCTTTGGTGCTGAATACTGCTTCCCAAGTGGTGAATGTCGCCAAGATAACCCACACCCAGAGCGCATAACCAGTACGTTTGGTTTACAAGTGGATCACGCTATCCCATCAAGTAATCTAAACATTGTTGATTCTGGTGTTTACTGGCCAGCACCGAATGAAGCTGGATACTTGCTGATGAACGATGAACGCATTGGTAAAGGAAAAGGCAAAGATATTTCTTCCGACCACCGTATGGTGTGGCTAAAGGCAAGCTTTAACTAATTCGCCCTTTCATATAAAAAGCCGATCGTAAGATCGGCTTTTATTGTCAACATGGATCTGACAAGAAAAATTCACTATAAGAGATACCATCAATTGACGTCATTCACTATCACTTGATATCTAATACTTTTTTTCATCATTACAGTTTTAAACGGCAGGTATCATCGTATTACTGGCAGGTATAACCACCGTCAATTGGCACTAATGAACCTGTCATAAAACTATTATCATCAGATAGTAAATAACACGCTAGCTTAGCGATTTCATCAGGTCGTGCGATACGCTTGATTGGCTGGGCTTCTTCCAACATATTCATGACTTCTTTACCACTTAGACCTGTTGCTGACATAAATGACCTTTTGGCCTTCTCAAGCAACGGTGTATCTATAGTCCCAGGACAGATACAGTTTATCTTTATATTAAATTCGGCATAGTCAATGGCGGTACTTTTAGTCAGTTGTGCAATTGCACCTTTTGTTAAACCATAAGCTGCACTTAATCCTTTACCTACAAAACTTTGATCAGACCCCATCAATAATATATTACCTTGACGTTGTTCTTTCATTAAGGGGATTACGGTTTTAAGTGTATAAAAAACACCTTTAATATTTACTGATATTACCTTGTCGAGTTCTTCTAAAGACGTTTGCTCAATGTTAGATACTAAGTGGACCCCAGCATTAGCAAATAAAGCATCAATCTTTTTTTCTTTCAGGTAAATATTATTAATTACTTTTTGTAGCTTTTCATAATCAGTGATATCACAGTGAATAAAATGGCTATTATTTGAATCAGGCGTATTAATATCAATATTATAAACAATTGCTCCACGATCTATTAAGAGCTCAACCGTAGATTTTCCAATGCCTGTTGAGCCGCCTGTCACTATGGCCACTTTATTCAAGAACTGCATTATTGATTTATCCTTCTATCCGTAAATTAAAGAGTTAAAGCCTTTACGAAAAAGTGAGAAAACGCACTTTATCTAAATGAAATGAAAGCTTCACTATCTAGCATTAAGCCATCAAATGCATATTACTCCTGTAAAGACTTTCAATTTTTAAGGAAGTGTAAAATCTTGCAACTTTGTTTTCTTTTTAGACTCCTAACACGAGAGTAAGAAGCGAAACCTTAACAAATACAGAAGGTATCTCCTATTCAGTAAAAACTTAACTTTTATCATAAAATAATAACATATTAAAAAATTGCCATTTATACTTAACACACTTATTTCGGGATAAAATAGATTCTGTATCAGACAAATAAATCCAATAACTTATTTAAAAAAATTTAATATTTATGTTTTCATTTTTAGAGTAAAAACAAACTAACATTATTAAAATTATCTATTATATTAAATGATAATCGCTTTAAGTTAATGAGGAAAAAGCTATGAGTAACGATGAATTACTTCCACTCTATGTTGTTATTTCTTTAGTGTTATTCCTATTTTTCATCATCTTTTTATACATTCAACTTTCTATTAAAGCGAAAAAAGACGGCGTGATTGGAGACTGTTGTGTAAATCAGAAAAAAGATGAGGCTGCTAGTAAGTCAGAACGGAACTAAAAAGAGGACAGGCTATCTGTTTTCTTATTTACAATACTGTCATTTTCACTCAATTAATACCTAAAAGCAGCCGATTTAAAAGCAATCACATACACGCTGACATTTTACTAACATTTTCACCCTATTGTTCATCAAACAAATGTCGTTTTCTTTTTAGGGTGCCCAGTGAATAAAGTACTTTCCCAGATCAATATCTTTCCCATCAAATCCACTCAGAAAATCTCTCTATCTCAGGCTTATGTTAAATCAGCGGGTATTGATCTTGATCGACGCTTTATGATTGCACTCACTGACGGTTCGATGATCACCTCTCGTCGTTATCCCCAGCTACTGCTTATCAGTACAACTATTGAGTCTAACGGTTTACTTTTTAATTACCCAAATAAACCGCCACTCTCTTTGAGCTTTGAACAATTAGCACTTATGACGACTTCCACTGCTGTATGGAATGATAATTGCGAAGCTTACACAACATCGAGTGATGCAGACCTATGGGTCAGTGAAATTATTGGGCAACCAGCACAACTGCTTTATAACGGTGTCGAAAGCCAGCGTATAGGAGGCAAAGCACAAGTTAAAGTCAGTTTTGCTGATAACTTTCCAGTTATGATTGTCTCTGAAGCATCACTAAATGCGCTGAATGATCGTGCTCAGGAAGTCCATTCGATGGATAAGTTTCGTGCCAACTTAGTCGTTTCTGGAGTTAATGCATTTGCTGAAGATAGTTGGAAAAGAATACGTATTGGTGAAGTAGAACTTGAAATTAAGGCTCCTTGTAGCCGCTGTGTATTAGTAAACTATGATCCTAGTACCGCAAAAAAAGCAGATAATAATGAACCCCTTGCAACACTCATGACCTTTCGTACAGATAAAGTCATTCCAACTAACGTGAACTTTGGCATGAATGCCATCGTGGTAAAAGAAGGCATTGTTCGTCAAGGGGATCAGGTTGAAGTGTTAGAGCACCGTACTCCAGAAACATACCCAGACCAACGTGTTGCCCTGACCTGCGTTAAGCGTGAAATCATTGCAAAAGATTTTGTTTCTTTTTCTTTTAAAGCACAAAAAGACACAGCTTTAGCACCATACTTACCAGGACAGTACCTTCCTATTCGTATTGCGATTAACGGTAATATCGTTGAACGTTGTTATACGCTGTCTTCATCACCACTAGAGCAAGAATACACTATTTCAGTTAAACGAATTGAGCAAGGAACTGTGTCAAACTGGCTTCACGATAACTTACAAGTCGGTGATACGATATGGAGTGAAAAACCATCAGGTCAGTTTTACCTCGAGCCACATAAACATCAAAACACCTTGCTGCTCTCTGCTGGTAGTGGCGTTACACCTATGATGTCGATGCTACGCAGCTTAATTTCTGAGAAAAATACTCAGGGACTAACTTTTTATCATTACTGTAAAACACAAACAGACATTCCTTTTGCTGCTGAGCTTGCTGAAATACAACGAAACCACCCAGAAATTAGTATTCATATCTGTTTAACTCAAGATAATGATACATCACATGCTTATCATGGACGTATTTGCTCAGAGCACTTTGCGAACATTGACATACAAGATAACTACCATGCTTATGTATGCGGCAGCAGTGGTTTTAACCAAATAGCGCAAGAGTTATTAAGAAACCAAGGCTTACCGACCGATCGCTTTCATCAAGAGCTATTTAATAAAGTATTGACCAAGCCAGAACAAGAACAATCACTTAACATCCAATATAAGCAGCAACAATTTACAGGTAACAACCAAGCTAGCTTGTTAGATCAAATTGAAGCGGCAGAGCTACCAATAAAAAGTGGTTGTCGTGCAGGTTTATGTGGACGCTGTAAAGTAAAAGTGGCTGAAGGGAATGTATTACAACAAGACAGCGCAGCATTGAGTGAAGAAGAAAAACAACAAGGTGTAGTACTAGCCTGTTGTTCAATCCCAACATCAAATATCACGATTGAGCAATAAATAAGTCACCGTGATAGTTACTCATTAAAACGATAACTATCACGGTACTCAACATCGCTCATCACTTATTAACTATAATGCGGAGAAATTCGTCGGCGTGATCTTATGCTGTTTTAACCATAGCTTAAATTGAGGATCGGTTAGAATTTGTAACTCTTCAAAGCGCTTATCACTATAACTTGATAATGATTGTAATAGTGGATCGTCGGCTAAACCAGGATGACACATAAATTCGACGCATGTATGAGTAAACTGTGCCTGGTATTCAAGTAAATAACCTTTTAACCTTGATAGCGACACCCCCTCATCAAAAAAGCCCATATCAAAGATATCTGGTGTTGCGACCGTTAAATCCCTCATTCCTTCCGTCATCACATCAACACGTCTTGCTGGCAAACCGATATCATTTAAAAAACGAATAAAGGCATGTTTAATCGATGGGATAGTTGCTGCAAAATGGTGAGTATCAATATGGCTAGGTTCTAAACCTAAAGCCAACGCACAAGCATATTGTGCATGCATTTCTTGATAAGCTTGCTCTTGATCTATCTCTGATAACTGGCGAGAGAACAGTTCAGGCTTTTTAAGAAAATAGCCATTGTTATCAACTAAACTCCTTACCTTTTCAGGTTCGAGCACAGGTTTACCCGACGTTAATGTAATATGTAATCCAACATCGGCATCGCCACATTCACCTTTTTTCATTCTGGTAATGGCATCTAACGTCCCCGGTTGATTCACCATTAATGTTGTTGATTGCACAATGCCAGCCTGTAAACACTGAATTATCGCTTGGTTAACCCCCTCTGTTAACCCAAAATCATCGGCATTCATTATTAATTTCATTTACCAATCCTCTACAGAGACTTAAACAATATGACTAACGATTAATGCAGATGAGAAAACTGAGGCATATATGCTCGATTCGCTTCAATCGTTTCAGCTAATGCCTGCTCTAGTACATGTCCTGTTGGTACGATAGGGTTTAAAATCAATCCGCGAATAGCCGCATTCATATCCCCTTCGACTGCTGCTTTTACCGTTAAGGTCTCAAACTCTTTCATTAATTGAATTAAGCGCAGAGTATCGGTCGGCAGAGGCGCAACATTAAAAGGAATAGGGCCAGCACTGGTGATCATCGCACTCACTTCAACAGCACAGTCATCAGGAAGACCTGAAATTGCCCCATTATTACGAGTATTAACATGCATAACTGAACGCTTGTCATTATGAATAGCATTCATTAATTCACACGCAGCTTCTGAATAATATTGACCACCACGTTGTTCTAACTCTTTGGGTTTTACATCAAGGTGAGGATCGCGATAAATATCAAATAATTTCTTCTCTATCGATTTTACAACTTCAGCACGGCAACCTTGATCTTGGTGTTGCAACTCTTTCACTTCTTCATCCAACATATCTTGGCTTTGATAATAGTAACGAAGATAAGCACAAGGGATCATACCTAGCGAGCGAACCAAATTTTCAGGCCAAGCGAACGGCGGAATATTCTGTGGCACCATACTGTCGTTCCCCGCTAATACAGCCTCTAGTACTTCAGAAAGTTTATCTTGCCCTTGATGTAATATTTGAGTAGCCCAAACGAGGTGATTCAAACCTGCAATTTGGATCATTAAATCTTGTTCTTTACAGCCTAAGATTGCTGCCGCCCCTTTTTGCATCGTTACAGGCACATTACATAGTCCTACCGTTTTAACATTCGTGTGCTTCAAAATAGCCTCTGTCACCATACCCGATGGGTTAGTGAAATTTAAAAGCCACGCATCAGGACATAGTGCTTCAATGTCCCGACAGATATCGAGAGCAATAGGGATAGTGCGACAAGCATTAGCAAAGCCACCAAGCCCATTGGTTTCTTGCCCAATCATACCGTATTTAAGAGCGATTTTTTCATCTCTTATCCGCCCTTCAAGTCCACCAGCTCGAAATTGAGAACAAATAAAGTCAGCATCTTTTAATGCTAATTGTCGATCCTGTGTTAGGTGAATTGTCATATCAACACCGGCACGATCTACCATTCTTTTCGCTAACGCTGCAATGATTTGCGCTTTTTCCCATCCATCTTCAATATCAACGAGCCATAAATCTGAAATCTGCATTTCATCTTTACGGACTAATAAGCCTTCAATAAGTTCTGGGGTATAACTAGAGCCTGCACCAATCACAACAATTTTTAATGGCTTTTTCATTCTCTTTTCCTTTAGCAAAACATTACAGTTTAGATAAATTCATTAAAAACCGTTTCAACAGCCTTAACAAACGAAGACTTATCGCCTATAAATGAGTTTTACTCATGCATAAGGAGGTTGAATGGATAAACAACAAATTCTAATGGCAAATATGCATGTATTTAATATTGCAGCCAGAGAGCTTAGTTTTACCAAAGCGGCATCATATTTAAATATGTCTCAAAGTGCGGTAAGTCATCGAATTAAAAATTTAGAACAACAGCTTGGGTTTAAATTATTTATTCGGCTCACTCGCAAACTCGAGCTGACTCCTGAAGGTATACGGCTAAAGATGGCTGTATCACAGTCATTCGATGCTATCTACAGTGAGCTTAATGACATCAAACACAATGAACTAAGTGGTGAGTTGTTTATTGGTACCTCAAATAATTTTGCGGCATCATGGCTTATCCCTCGTTTAACATCTTTTCAAAAGCGCTACCCCAACCTTGATGTCCGTATTCAAGTTAAAGACTCAATTCATGACTTTAGGTATGAGCCTATCGACTTAGCGATTTATTACATCAAGCCTAATCATCCTGATTTACATACCGAATTATTATTTAATGAAAACCTGATCCCTGTTTGTAGCCCTCAATATGCACAACAGTTAGGATTAATTGAGAAAGGTATTAAGGGTTTAGAAGAAGCAACATTTATACACCGAACACAATCGAAAGCTTGGCCCAGATGGCTAACAGCAAACAATAGTGATATTGATTGTTACCAAAAAACCTATAGTTTTAATCAAAGTAATTTGTATATAACAGCGGCAATAAACTCATTAGGCATTGCTATTGGACGTCAACAGTTAATAGAAAAACCATTAGCATCAGGGCAACTCGTGACCCCTTTTTCAGCTATACCATCAGATTTAAACTACTATATTGCCTGCATGAAAGGGATGGAAGAACGGCCTAAATACCTTGCCTTTAAAAACTGGCTACAAGAACAAATAAATATGTGATGTGGAGAATCAAATGGAATTGAGTGTAGGACAAGTTGCAAAACGCGCAGGCGTCAGTGTTTCGGCGTTACATTTTTACGAACAAAAAGAGCTTATTCTTAGTTATAGAACTGCGAGCAACCAGCGCCGTTATAAGCGCTCTGTACTGCGCCGTATTGCCGTAATAAAAGCAGCACAAAATGTAGGCTTAACATTACAAGAAATAAAGCAAGCTTTAGCTCATATTCCCTTAAACGAAAATGTAAAAAAAGAGCAATGGGAACAACTTTCTACACTTTGGCATCAAAAGCTTGAAGATAAAATGAATGAGTTAAAACAACTACAAAACCAGTTAGGCAGTTGTATTCAATGTGGCTGCTTATCAATGGAAAGTTGCGCGCTATATAACAATAATGATGTTAACGGCATCACCTCACCAGGCGCTAAGTTAATCACACCAAAGAGTAATAACTAGATTCAACTTTTCTTCTTAACGTACTAAACCTTCTTAAGAGCCCAGTCTCAAGTGGGCTCTTTGGTCACTTCATAAGATCAATAATTAAGGTTTGATCGCTTTAGTTGCGATTAATGTATCCATGTGTTTTTCAATAATAAATCGTGGTGTCGGGTGTTGGTCTTCATAGAACCCTGCGAGTAAAAAGCCGGCTTCCATTTGAAGGCCAATTTGTTGTGACAAGGTATGACCAAAAATTATTGCCTCACCTTGTTCTAATTTTTGTTGATATTTCTCATTCGATAAGCTCTCAATATCTGAATAAGGCAAAATGAAATTCGGCTTTATCAATCCTCGTTTCTCCAATAATTCCGAACGTTCAAAAATAAACAATACTGGGTTATAAAAGCTCGCCAACAATATACCGCCAGACACCAGAACACGATAACACTCGGTCCATAGACGCGTTAAATCAGGGATATATAGGTTTGAAATCGGCGAAACTATATAATCAAAGATGTTATCCTCTAACATATTCAAGTCTGTCATATCAGCCTGAATTGCTCTCAACATTAAACCGTCTCTTTTAGCAACAAACTCATCTTTTGCGAGTTGTTCTAAAGAAATATCAACCACGGTTACGTCAGCACCAGCGGCAGCTAATACAGGTGCTTGTTGCCCACCAGCAGAAGCTAAACAAAGGATTTTCTTACCTTGGATATCTTTAGGTAGCCAATCACTAGGCAGCGGTTTTTTCGTAATATGTACCGACCAAGTCCCAGCTTGGGCTTGCTTAATAACCTCCGTATCGACGGGCAACGTCCATCTACTGCCACTTTTCGCTAAGTTATCCCAGACAGCGCAGTTATACTTGATAATATCTCTCAAAATTCGTCTCCTGATATATAAACGTCTTTATTATTTAATTCAATAAACTGCTTATTTTGAATTTCAATTAAGCGCTGGCACCGAACCTTGCTAATAAACATTTCATCATGCGAAATAATTAAAAGTGTACCTGGGTAACTTGCGAGAATACTGCTGACATGTTCTTTTGTTTCAATATCTAGGTTATTTGTTACTTCATCTAAAATCAGTAACTTCGGGTTTAACATTGAAATAATACAAAGTGATAGTCTGGCTTTTTCACCACCCGATAAGTGATTGACGGTCTTAAATACCTCTTCGTTATTTTTAAATAAAAACTCGTTCAGTTTATGTCTAACCTCTTGTACACTCCATTCAGGTTTTATTTCTTTTACACTGTCAAACACACTCAATTTATCATTAAGATTTTCATAATGTTGATCTAAATATCCAATATCATTGGCACCAATTAAACGCCAAGAACCTTGAATATCAATATTATTTTCACCAAGCAGTGCTTTAATAAATGACGATTTACCGGTCCCATTTTTACCTTTTAGAACAACCCGATCTCCTGACATTATTCGAAAGTTTATATTTTCTAAAATTGATGCTTGTTCATCTTTATATTTAAGATAACCTTCAGAAATAGATAGAATATATCCCTTAACCTGATCATACTGGTTAATATCGAAATGAGGATGTATGTCTTCTATAAAATGTAAATTTTTCAGCTTATCTCTAAGGGCGGTTTGACTTTGTGTAATGACGGCTTTCTTTTGGTTTGCTGTAGTATTACTTCGGTTCATTGCAGCCTTACTAACAACCGTTGGCCATTTCCTGTTATCAATCTGTTTTTGCCCTTTGGCTTTACTATTTGAAGCTCGTTTTTGCTCTTTCATTCGCTTCTGGTGTACTAATTTCTTTTCTTTCTCAAGCTGATTTATCTCACTGGTTATTCGATGACTTTTATACCGTTTCTCTTGTTGGTAATCACTATAACGACCATTAAAAACCGCTATCTTCTCAGAGGCAACATCCCAAATGATATGTGTGACTTTGTCAATCAATTCAATATCATGAGTGACTATAATCAATGTGCCATAAAAATATTTGAGCATATTAATTAAGCTCTTACGATTATCCTCATCAAGGTTATTCGTCGGTTCATCGAGAATTAAAATATCAGGATATTTTGATAACGCCTTAGACAAGCGTTTATTAAAGCGTTGTCCACCACTGAGTTTCATGTTGTGTGTATCCAATTGGCTAACATAACCAATCACTACATCATTTGAAATATCAATAGAGCCTTCACTCGGTGAAAGCTTACCAATAATGGAGTTAAGTAAACTTGTTTTTCCACTCCCATTGCGACCGATAATCGCAATACGATCGCCTTCATTCACCTGAGTAGTAAAATTATTGAATAGCACTTTTGAATTATTGGACAACCCTAAATTATTAAATCGAATATGCATATATCCTCCTAGAGACAGGGCATAATTCAGCTTAACTTAGGTGATATGACAATTTTTCTATACGTAGTAAAAGTATAAATAATTGAAATACGAGATTTTATAGATTACTAAGCTAAGCCTACTAACCCTGTGTTCAGTATTAAATGATTATGTTATTTAAAATGAATACAGGCGTTATTTGTTCACTTGGCTTAGCTTCCTATTTAGATGCGGGGAATTTACTCTTTTAAGATAATGGATCTTATTTTTGATTACAACATAAAATTATGCATTATTTAGTAATTTCAAAAAACTAGATATACGATTATTTTAATTAATAAATGTATATCTGTAGTGAAACAGTGATTTACAAATAACTCTTAAAAATTGAACTGTGACTCGTAATACTAAGCCACAGCTCGTTTAAAAAAGTAATTAAACAATCACTAATTATTAATCACTTACATTCATCTAAATACTAATTAGCTGCTTGTAATTCAATGGCATGATGCTCATCTGCAGACTTTAGCATTTTACGGATAATTGCCGAACATATCAGTGCAATCAAAACCATTACCACAGCAAGGATTGTTAACAATTGGAAATAGTTACCATATAGGTTCTGTACCACTTGCTGGGTGACTTGTTGTCCTTTTTCTAGTGCCACACTCGTTGAAACAACAGCACCCAGAATACCACTTAGTGCTTGAGCGATATAAAAGAGGCTCACTGAGAAATTTTCAATGGCTTTAGGCGCTACAGATAAAACAAACGCGACTACAAAGCTTCCCACAATGACTTCGCCAATAGACATAAAGGCATATACAGAGAAGAATACGTTAGGGCTAATGATTGCATCTTGACCTACATTTGTTACTGCTAATGTTAAGATGCCAAAAGATATTGCAACCAGAACAAATGCAATCGCAATTTTAGTGCCAGCAGAGATTGGACGCCCTTTCTTCTCCATTGAAGTGAAGAACCATGTAACAAGTGGGCCACCAACGATACACCATAGCGGATTCATAGCCATTGCCGATTCTGGTGCAATGGGGATGAAACCAAATAAATCACCACGCATAGTGTTAATTGTTACCATGGTCATTGATGTCATCATTTGACCGTAGTAAACAAAGAAACACGTTGTTAGTAACGTCATAATAAACATGGTACCAATACGAAGCCCTTCCGACTTTGTACCACGAAACATAAGTACAAACAGGTACAAAAGTGCTGCACCACCAATGATATACACAATATACTGCCCTACATCCATGTTAGAAAACATGAAGAAAACAAGCGCTATCATTGCAATTGAAATAACGATGAAAGACATTATATTTTTTGTACTGACAGTATTTTCTTGTTCATTATCAGAAGAGAGTTTAGATAATGGCTTATGCATGACAAGTAGTACAATAAAAGCCACAGCTGCAAGTATACATGACAGACCGAAACTACCATTAAAACCAATACCAAATACAAATAAAGGGAAAAGGTATTGACCCAGTAGAGCGCCAAGATTGTTGACTGAGTAGTTTAGTGGGTAACAGTTTTCAAAATCAGCTTCAGATTTAAAAGTACGCTTATAAAGGCTAGGATAAGAAGGTGCCATCATGCCTCGGGCATAACTTGCTAAAGCGATACCGACCAAACTTAATGGAATATTTGCCGATGACGCACCTATTACTAATAAGGCGTAACCAAGGGCAAATGCCCCATATGCGATCGTTAGTGATCGATAAGAGCCCAACAATTTATCAGCAATAAACCCACCAGCAATCGCAAAAAGTGGACCAATAGAAGAAAACGCGCCAACAACCATCATTGTATCGGCTTCGCTATAATTAAGATCTTCTAAGAAAAAGCGAGTCAATATGATCATGACTCCATAGAACGATAAGCCAAACATTGCTTGGCAAAACATCATCGATTTATTTAATTTATTCCACATAATCGTCTCATTTTATAAGTGCTTTCCCTAGTGCTATTAATCTCTTTAAAATGTTAACACCTCAGAATTAATAGCATTACTTGCATCACTTACGTTTTCATCTCTCTCAAGTTTCAGTGTATAAATTTAACTACAGAGACGTCTGAATGATAAAAATCATGATATAAATAAAAGCAATAAAGCTTCATTAAATACAATAATTTCAATTTCAAAAAATATATAAAACCAAAGTATTAAGAAATTTCACCATCCAAAAAAATCAAAAGGTGAATCTTTACTTATTACCTTAAGTTATATACATCCATAAACGTAAATGCCCTTACGCATACCAATTAAGCATGCGAAGTTAGATTGCCATTAACATTTATAAAAAATAGTGAGGAAAATCCAATTTAAAGAATTTTTCGCCTTAAAATCTCAACTAAATAAGATAAATATTTCTCATTTAGATTTATATGTAATTTATATGACTGTAAATGCAACACTTTTGCAACATAAACCCCCATTGGTATCTATATATTATCTACCTGCAAATTTTAACTTACACATAAAAAAGCCCCTTATAAAGGGGGCCTTAATATTTATAAACAAGATAATACTATTATAAATTAGTTTGGAATTAAAAAGTGTAAGTTAAATATCTAAGTATTTAATTTACTCTATTAAAATAATTATCTATAACAAATCATCATTCAGATATTGGCGTTTCATGTAAGTACAACCAACGCAGTTTTTCACTTGATGTATCAATTATTGCTGTTGAAATTCGTTTTTTATATTGGTGGCACTCGTGATGAATTTCACAATAGCGAATCGTAACAATCCCTTTATCGTCAAAAATAGGAACAATATCTTCAATCATTATTTCAAGTTTAGGTCGCTTTCCAAGAGAACTGGTGAACAGTTGTTTTACTTCAGGGAGTCCAATTACCTTCCCTTGCTGAGTAATCATTGTAAACTCTGGCTCAAAAGAAGATATTAACTCCTCCATCACCTCAAGTCCTTTTCCATTTCTATCGGTGAAAACTTGTTGTATCCATTTATGAAGCGTGTGTATATTTTCTGATGCAAGCATGATTGCTTTATTCATAATGTTACCTTTTGTCTTTTTACAATAAATATAAGTGTGAAAATACCAATTAAAACCGCGATCAAATATGTAAGATGGTAAGCATCAGCATTTTGGAAATGGGCATTCATACAAAACAAATTAAATAACATAGTAAAAAAAGCAGCACCTACACAGAATGAAATCTGTCGATTAATATTCCAAATGACACTGCCTTTAAGCATCTGATGTTCATCAAAGTCCATCAATGCTGTGGTCTGAGCACAGTTTGCCCCTAGGCCTCCTCCCAACCCCATTAATATGTATGCCAAAATAATTACATATATTGGTGAGCCTAAATGGACCCACAGTAGACTCGCAACACCTGCACTGTGTATAAGTAAACTGATAACAAACAGTTTTTTCGGCCCAATATGATTGTAAGTTTTTCCACAAGCAATAATGGCAATAAATGCACCAATACCGTATAAAATCATAAACATACCGGTCTTATCTGCACTAAAATGTAAAACGTCTTGTAAAAAGAAAATATTAAGTAGATTGATGCCAGTAAATACGCCAGGAATGGCGTAATAAATAATAATCGATAATGTCAGCTTATTATTTTTGAATAAACTTAAATTAATTATTGGATCGTGGTGGTTTTTATCATGTTCGATATAAATACCCACCAATATTAAAGCAGCAACAATAGCAAAGGTTCCAATGAGTTCTGCTTTTATCCCATACTGACTATTCGAATAAATTGACATACCAACTAATAGTGCAATCAAAGCAGTACTGACTAGAAATAGGCCCTTAATATCAGGTCGTTCACTGTCTGCTTTATTATCATTATCAACCCAATGCCATGCCAGTATGGATACGATGATTGAGAGTGGTGCACTGCTAAAAAATACCCAATGCCAGGATAAATGTTCAACGATCAGTCCCCCTATCGTAGGTGATATGGCTGGCGCGATTAATGCGACCATCATAATAAAAGTTGATACCTTAGCTCGTTGTTTTTGTTGGAAAAGACTAAACGTTAATGACTGACCGATTGGAATCATTAACCCTCCTCCAATACCTTGTATAAATCGCCAACCTATCAATTCATATAAACTCGTTGATAAACCACAGAAAAATACTGAGCATCCAAATAAGGCCATAGAAAAACTTAAAACGTTTCTAGAGCTATAACGACTGGCTAACCAAGTACTCATAGGAATAACTAACGTCATTCCGAGAATGTACGAATTTGCAACCCATGCGACATTTACAGTACCAGTATTGAACGTGTTCGCAATTGAGGGAAGCGCAATAGCCGACATAAAAATATTGATACAGTCGAGGAAAAAACTAATTAAAAAAACTGATGCTATTTTGTAGCGATAACTCACATCGATACCTTTCTTCTTGAAGTGATATATACCAACAGATTAAATAGTTCACCAGATGTAATAAATAACCTAAAATTCACAAAATTAGTGATTTTTTTTGAATAATGAGATGGTATGGATCTGCTTAAATCAATAGAAACTTTTCAGCTAGTTGTTGAACATAAAAGCTTTTCAGGCGCAGCCCATGCTATGAACTTAGTGCCATCGGCTGTTAGTCGACAGGTGAGTGAGTTAGAAAAATGGTTAGGCGTACGTTTGTTACAACGCACAACGCGCAGTATAGGTTTAACCACTGAAGGGCGAGCATACTTAGCCAAAATGGCGTTGATAAGTCAGAACGTTGAAGAGTTAAAAGGCGTGACACCAGCAACAGCAACACTGAAAGGAGAATTACGGATTACAGCACCATTGATTCTTGGTAAGTATACTTTACCGTCCATATTATCACTGTTCAGAAAACAACATCCTGAGGTGAAACTTTCCCTTTTTCTAACGAACAGACATGTAAACCTGATCGAAGAGGGGTATGACTTAGCGCTTCGAGTTGGTGAATTAGTTGATTCAGAATTAATTGCACGCTCATTAGGGGAATACAAAATAAAAACTGTTGCCACTGCAAATTATATTCAACGCAATGGTGAGGTACATATACCTCAAGATCTTAAGCAACATACATGTTTGATTAATAGCGACAGACAAACACCAAGGCGCTGGACTTATCAGATGAACGACAAAGTCATTCAAATAAAAGTAAATGGTGAAATAGAGTCGAATGATTCTGACGTTTTACGAGAGTTCTGCTTGCAAGATCAAGGGATTCTTCAGTTACCAGATTTCCAAACAAACCATCTAGTTAAAAAGGGAGAGTTAATTGAAATACTCTCACAATATAGTCCACCGCCACAACAGATCTCTCTGCTATTTACACGTAATAGACTCATGGGGCCAGCACAACGAACTTTGATTGATTTTTTAGTAAGCCAATTTGATAAGAGTCCTATTGAAGAACCAATCCGATAATGCTCGTAACTAAAGTGACACAGCTATCTTGCAAAAGTTATTGTCGATGTCGTGGCTTAATAAAAATATTGATAACTGAATATGGGGAAAACCGTACCTATTAATAATAAGCTAATCTATGCCAGCTTTAATGGTCACAGGTATCATTAAACCCTCATCAACCTCAAGTTATAGATTGACTCTAGGCTAATAACCCTACTTTTCTCCACTCTTATGGCTGCCCCTATACTCTAATAGAGCGATAGATGTTACTAAATGAGCATCTATTCCTTCTGAGTCGACCATTTAGCAACATCGTAATCGGGATGAGAAATGAATTTCAGGACCTTATGGTAAATAGCATCATATATACCGTAGAAGTATCAATAAGTTACAAAAAGTGACATATAGGTTACAAATGGTCTTATTCGTTATTGTTTAATAAATGAACTTTAAACGAATTAAGAATGAGTAATGATATGACATGTAAAGCCACTACAGCGGCAATACTAATTTCAAGCACTCTCATGAGTAATGTTGCATTAGCAAAAGCTGGACCTTATATCGGTGTAAATGTCGGTGCTGGTCGTATGGACACTGTGAGTATTGGGCATGAGAATGCAAAATATAAATTAAAAGAAGAGTTAGGGGGATTAGCTGCAGGTCTAGATATCGGCTATCTATGGGAACAAGAAAAATTAGAGTACGGTGCTGAGTTTGGTTTCGACACATACGCTGAGAACTCTTATAAATTAGATGATCAAAACAGCAAATACAAAGGTTATAATTTCGATCTTTTGAGTGTTGTAAAATATAAATTCAACCCGCAATGGAGTTTATTCGGAAAAGCCGGCATTGCATATGTAAACCAAAAAACAACTGGCGATACAAAGAAAAATTTAAATGATAATAACAAAGAAATTAAGCCAAAAGCAGCGTTCGGAGTTGGTTACAACATTACTGAAAATTTAGAAATTAATGCCGAATATAGCCATGTATTTGCCTCTACGCCAAACAAATTAACCGATAGAAATGTAACTAAAGATAATTACAACGAAATAGCCTCTGTTGATATGCTCACCATTGGTACCAAATATAGTTTTTAATACTACATTTTAAAAAAACCTAATAGAAATAAAGAACTCAAAGCTTTTAGTTATCTAGTTTTGAGTATACACGGAAATAAATATGAAATATAAAAAATACTCAAAGAAACTATTAAGCCTTTTGATTTTAAGTTCATTAGGTACTAGTTTGATCGGATGTGGAAGTGGAAGTGGAGGTGGGGATGAAGATCACTCTCATTCAGAATCCCATGGCTCATTTGATACTCAAAAAACTAGTTTTTTTCCAATTAGTGGACTTGCATTGGATAATAACGAAGTAACCAAAAACCATCTAGGTGATAGTTCTTTAGCTGTTTTTGATTATAAAAATATGGATGGTGAAGTTGATCTACCAAGGTTTGGTACTGTGCGCAATCAAGTAGTGGTAGAGATTCCTAATTCAGAGATCACGGGATTAAACGATGATGAAGATGGAATAACTAACGACCTTGAAGCTATTTGTAAATTAGATAATACTTATTATCTAGCGGCTGAGAGTGGTTACCATCAGGGTAAATTTGGTCGTATATTCCTTATTGAACGAGATCCTACTCCTAAGGCACTAGACTCAGGATTGACAATAGTAAAAACCTATACTCAAGGCATAAATCCAGATGACTTTGCTGATGCAAGCTTTGAAGGGTTAGCTTGCGCAGCATCGACTGTTGTTCAGGGAACTTATAATATACTTCTTGGTGATAGAAAATCAGGAAAATTATATTCAACTAAAATAGATCCACTAGAAGACTCCCTAACAAATGGTAGGACGGCACTTGATCTAAAACTCGTTGGTCAAATTAATGCACCATCAGAATGGGATACAAAACGAAGCATCTCAGATCTATTCTATAATACAGAAGAACATACTTTATATGGTGTGGCTTCTTCTGATCCTGGTGATGATAGTGCTAAACAACCTCATTCAACGATTTATCAAGCCACTCATCCATTCCACTTGGAAGATGATCAATTTATTCAAAATATTAGTAGCCCAGAAAAAATTGATATAAAGAAACTTCGCGATTTTCCACATGACAAAGTCGAGGGGATTACTGGTTATAATATGAAGGACGGTATATTCTGGGGCTCGGATAATGATAAGAAAGGATCTAATAATGGTTATTTTTACGAATATTAATTACATAAGTAATTAAAAAATCATATTATATAGCATTTTACCCTTAATTATTTGATGAAAATTACGCACGCTTAAATAGGTATATTTGAGCGTGCTACTATATTTGGTTTTAAAAATAAAAATATGAATAAACTTTTAAAAGTTTTCCTCTCTTTAAGTACTTCTATTATCTTTTTCCCCAATATATCTGCTGCAACAGAACGAATAAATGTTCCAGTTGCAAACATGCATGAGGCTGCGAATGAAAATAGTTCAATTGTCTCTCAAGCTATATATGCAGAAAAAGTCAAAATCATCAAGAAAGATAGTAACTGGTTTTTAATACAGTCAAATGATGACTATCAAGGATGGGTCAAAAGTGATGAGATTATTGATGTTAACAACTATTTTGAGAGTGGTAATATAATTACTACGCTAAGTAGAGAACCACTTATTTACCGCTCTCCTAGTACAGGGGAGTATAAACCATTATTAAAACTACCTTTTGGTGTAAAGTTAACATCAATAGACAATACAGACAAAACAGAACAAAGATGGATAAAAGTCCGACTTCTTGATGGTAAAACAGCTTGGATTCAACGAGGAGATATACGTGTTGGTCTTGATAAGCTTAACATGGCAGAAATGATTAACTTATCCCAAGCTTTCATTGGAGCTCCATATACATGGGGGGGCAGATCTAGCTTTGGATTTGATTGTTCAGGTTTTGTTCAACAAATGTATAAAACAATGGGAGTATCTCTACCCAGAGATTCTAAGCCACAATCAGAGTGGGATGGTTTTAGGAAAGTATCAAAAGCATCTCTTAAACCCGGTGACCTTCTCTTTTTTGGTGAAACAAAAGTAACCCATGTTGGAATGTTTTTAGCTAATAATAATGGACGTCTCGAGTTTATTGATGCAACCGTATCAAATAATTTAGGTCATAATGCGCCCTACCTTCAAATCAGTAATTTAAATGCTCCCTATTGGAAAAAGCTTTATCTGGGTGCTAGAAGACTAATTAACCCCTCTAAGTCATAAATAGCTCAAAAAGAGATTTAGTGGATAGATAACTAAAGATAGCCTGCATTTAAATTATTGTTGGCTATTTTTTATTTAATATAAGCCATCTCTCTTTTCATTTTTTAAGATAAAATAATAACGTGAAATGTCTATACTCATCAGTGAGCATAGCTTTATCTAATTTTGGAATTAGTCACAAATATTTTCAAGTATAATATTTTCTATAAGCAGAATTTATTCTCTCATTTCATACAAGATAGATAAAAACATAAGCATCTCGAAATAAGTTCTCTATCTTTAACTAATATAATTTCGTAATGTGATACTACTCTCCGTCTGATTGAGTTTAACCATATCAAAATCAATGAGGACTACTGCGCCGAAAAAGATGATGTCGTTATAATGTTAGCTCTAACATAATGTTATGAGGTAATAGCTAAAGATACGGATAACCTCTTATTCAAATACGTCCCAAGAGAGCTACACACCTTTTCTTGATTCCATCACAACAAAATTTTGTTCATACTAAGCAAGTCCTCAAATTCTATCTGCTCAGTCAAATGATAAACAAGCCTATAGGAATTCAAAGTCTTACATACTTTCTATCAAAAGCGTGGAAATCAAGTTAATGGAACTCGGCTCGATTTGAACCCACTTTCACGTTCAACAGTAATTAAAATCATAAAATTCATAAGTGCATTTTAATCCTTAGGGATAAGCGATCATGAAATAAATGCAACACTTAATTGATTAGCACTGCATTTATAAACAATATTAATGTTTTAGAAGTGAGTCGATTTAAGTACGTTTACTACGAACCGCAATGGCCTCAATTTCAATTTTCACATCCTTTGGTAGACGAGAAACCTCAATAAAAGATCTTGCTGGATATGAGGCATTTAATGTATCGAAGAACTTTCCATAGACTTTATTAATAGCTTCGAAATCATTCATATCTTTTACGAAAATTGTCATCTTTACAATATCAGAAAATTTCAAACCAGAGCCTTCAACGATAGCTTTAACATTTTCTAAGGACTGATATGCTTGTTTTTCAACATCTACAGGTACTTCACCTGTGATTGGATTTATAGGAATTTGGCCTGAAGTTAAAACCATACTACCAAGATCAACTCCTTGAACATATGGACCTATGGCAGCAGGAGCTTTATCTGTATGGATAACTTGAGGATCCATAGTGGTGAGAGCTTTATTATCATGATGCTTTATTTGTGTAAGGTTATTTGCAAATGAGAATTGACTCATAGAAGCAATCGCTAATGTAATAGTGATTGAAAGAAATTTTTTCATAAATGCTTTCCTTAAAATGTAATCATTAATTAATTAATAAATGAATTAAACAGGTTATAAATATAACAAATATTAATCTGAATATAAGATGAATATAATAATTAACAATAACACCTTATAAAACATTGATTATAAAAAATGCTATTGGTTTTCTATTAGAAAGCTCATTAGGGTTAAAAAATATATATAAAAATCAGGAAGCCTTTTATTTCTACATATAGGAGAAAATATTATATTCATTCAAAAAATTATAATTAAAAAATTTTGTTTACATTGAGGTTACACTAACAACTTAAATTAAGCTATATTTAGAATAGTATGTACTTTAACCTAATTATAAGATGACGTTACTTTATCCGATATTCCTTTCAGTGAGCTTATTCTCGAGTAGTACTCATGAACCATCTACGTTAGAGTCATGGCTAGATTTTTACAATGGACTATGGAATGAAAGTGATCTTGTAATAACTCAAAACTCAATCGCTCAATATCCTAACCAACTACTTATTACAAATGCTCAGTATCCAGATTTCGAGCATTTTTCATGGCATGATCTAGAACAATTATCACAAGTAATTCAAGAATGTAAGGCTCCGGACGTTTATAATCCCTTACTAGGAAGTGCTATTGAATTTGAACTTTATCGTTGTAAAAATATTCCTATACCTTACTCATGGTTTTTAGCACATGAGAAAATTCACCCAGCAGGTGGAACATTTGCTGATCGCTATTTTGAGAACGTTAAAACATACGATAATAAGGTTAATACTTTATTTTCTGGTGATAATCCATCCCACCCCCTTAATGACATATTCAAAAAAATTTCAAAAAAAGGGAGAGATGCTCTTCTTTCAGGTTATCGTGCTTGGTTAGAACCAGATGCTCTCTGGCTTAACGGAGGTAGTGGGTGGAAACGTATCCCAAATAATAAGTGGCAACCATTTGCAAAAAAACTTGAAATATCTATCAATGCGAATCAATGTAACTTTCGATACAGTAACCTTTGCATAGCAAACAACAAACCTGAAAATAATATCATTGTTTTATTTTCCACGATTCTTTCATTTTTCTTAATCATATTGTTAGGACGCACACTATATCTAAAACGTAAACAGAGTCGAGACAAGCGTTTTATTTTACAGTTATTGACACATGAGCTTCGTACGCCTATTGCAAGCCTAGGAATGACAGTGGGACTTTTCCGACAAGAGTTTGATAGTCTGAATGATAATTCGCAAAATGCTTTATGGAGACTGATTGAAGATTATGAACGTCTTTCTCAACTTACTGATGCAAGCAAAAGTTATCTAAGTTCTAAGTATAATCAAAAGTACACATATCAAAAGGCAAATATAAAAGATTGGCTGGAGTACAATTGTGAACAACATAATATTAATTTCAATTTAGATGAAGAAAAAACGCTTAAGCTTCCTTATTATTGGCTAACGATCTGTCTAAACAACCTTATAATAAATGCTAAACAGCATGGAAAGTCACCAATAATAATTGAGGTTACAACTCAAGATCGTCTAATGGTTATTGTTAAGGATTCTGGAAACTTTCCCTACTTTTGGCAACGAAAAAGCTCAAATCAAGTTTTGAATAAAAACAATATGGGAATTGGCCTGAGTTTGGTTAGCCATTTAATGGAACATATTGGAGGAAAAGTTATTTTAAAAAGACACCCTACCCGTTTAATCTTAGAGCTCCCATTATGAATAAAATTCTATTAGTAGAGGATGACCAACTCCTAGGACAAGGTCTTCAAGCATTTTTACAATCTAACGGTTATCATTGTACGTGGGTTGAAAGTGCCCAAGATACTGAAAAAAAATGGATAAATGCTGACATCGTGATTCTCGATCGACAACTTCAAGATGGTGATAGTCTTAGCCACCTTCCTCGGTGGCTACAAAAAAAAGCATTACCTGTTATTGTTTTGACAGCTAAGGTCGATATTGAAGATAGAATTGAAGGGTTAATGTGCGGTGCAAAAGACTATATGATAAAGCCTTTTTCTCAAGAAGAACTATTAGCACGCATCATTACTCATTTACGCCCTATAGGTTCAAGTGCTATTGTCTATAAATCACTTTCAATTGATACATCTATGCGAGAAGTGCGTGATATAGATGAACAAATAATTCTAAAGCCGAAAGAGTTTCAACTTCTCTTATTATTGGTACAAAATCAAGGACGTGTTTTTCATCGAGATGAATTACTTAATAAAATTTGGGGGTATCAAGCATTTCCTTCAACACGTACAGTAGATAATCATATATTACGACTACGAAACAAATTACCTTGTCTAGACATTGAGACACATCGTGGTATCGGATATCGCTTAATGGAGCATTTATGAGGTTAAATAAATGTATTTCTCTTACGCTGTTAACTTTTTCAATTAACGCTTTTTGTCAACCTGAAGACTACTCATTATTTCGTAATACACCAATGCGATCAACAATGGATACTTTACTTAATGATATGCCTCAACAAGCATGGCAAGAGTTATTATTAGCGATAAGTCAAAATAATATTAAGCCTAAAATATGGTTACCTGTTAAAGAGGCCATATTATCAAAATCAAATTGTGGTCACCTATTCAACCAAAATGTTAATAGTGGATATACTCAACTAACATTATCAATAATTAGCCGAATAAATCACTCAAGTAGTGGTTATCAAATAAAAATATCGGCAGAACAAGTAGGAAATAATAATAACTTTATTCTTTTTGACTCTAGTGGTGAGATAATCCTTAAGGGGAAATGGAATAAAAATCTTACCTATCAAGAATGGGAAACAAAAGATCTTGTTAGCCAACCTAAAAATGGTGTCTATAAGTTAGTCTCTAATAATAGTGAAATTCCTATGATTATATCTAACTATAACACTAAAGATTGGCTTATTCCTGAGCAATTAAATAGTAATAAGCTAAAATTAAACTTTCCAAAATTAAATAATAACTGTGCAGTTCCTAGTATTTTCCTTCAATGGTTTGATGCTAATTATAATCAGCTAGGTAAAAATATAGTTATAAAAAAACAAGGAAAAGAGATCACGATTAAAAAAGAATTTCATCCCCCGTTAGGCGCATATAATCTTAGAGCTACGACTATGGCTTATGAGTATCAACCAGGAATTAAAGTTCAATATATTCATAGGGTTGCAGTTCCATTCATAAATTTAGACAGATAGGTGACAATTTAAATTCACTTATCGTTTCTACTAGATGACATGTTATATTTATTATGGAATAAAAACGTGTCATTACATAGAGTAAAATATTCTTATATGATAGGGGTTTTTATAGCAACCTCTATTTCATCAAGTTTATCAGCCATGCCCACACAGGCTATTCAATTAAAATCTGTTGATATAGAACCAAATTCTCTCGCAATAAAGTGGGAAGAAAGTATAATAAATCAACAGGCTCTTAACGTTAATGGTATCCCACAAAAAGCAAGCAATATCGTTAATATCTCAAAATCTGAAGCTTCTTGGATTTTAAAACCAAGTAACATAAAAGTTAATGCTAAATTGAATACTAACTTAACATTATCTTTTAAGCTAGATCCTGAAAATAAAATAGAAAGAAATAAACCTCTAACACTTACATGGTTTAACTTAGAGGAAATTAAAACTAAAGAGTTATACTTGCCTTTTAGCGAAGGCATGAGAGTTCCAACATCTAATAAAACTTGGATTAAATATCTAACAGAAAACCATAATAATTCAAATACAACTCAAGATTTAAAGATGCCTTTTTGGACTGCTAAGCAAGGCAGTGAGTATATTAGCTGGCATATGGTTACTCCAACAAATAATTCACTAGTGTTTAGTAACGAAGGTAATAAGTTAGATATGTCTAGCTCACACCAATTTACTTACCTTAATTACACTAAACCTTTCACTGTCTCAATCTCTCGAGGAAAAAGTTGGCTGAGTGGTGCAAAGAATTATAGAAAATGGCGTTTAGAACACGGTTATGCATCAACTTTAATTGATAAAGAAAAGCAAAATCCGGATATAAATAAGTTTATTGGAGCTAATCAAGTTTATCTTTTTGGTTACGATGGAATAAGTGTACAAGATGTAAAAGATTGGTGGGGGTTACATAACTGGTTATTTAATAAATCGCAACTTGAGATTGAGAATCCTGAAGTAAAAGAACTAAAAAATTTAGTCAAAGGTAAAGATTGGCTTAATCATTATCAAAAGCAATTAATGGTTGACTCAATTAACCTTGCACTTAGTAAAAAGTACTCTGCGCCATTACCATCTAAGGAAAATAATACGATTGAAGACCAATTTAATGCCTCTCAAAATAAAAAAAATTGGCTTGAAAAAAATGCAAGTCAATTTTTGACTGAACCAGATAAATGGGGACAAGCTATTTCATCTGATATTGTAAATAACTTTTTGAAAGCAGGCTTAACGCGTTTGTGGTTAGGGTTTGATAATTGGATGCCAGCATTTTACCAACCTAAAGCAATAGAAAAAGCTAAAAAAGCAGGTTATTTAATAGGGACTTATGACTCTTACAATACTGCTATTCCACTTAGTTCCAATGAAGGTTGGTTAACAGCTCAAATTCCTAATCAAATTCGAAAGGAATGTGCCATTGAGCTTGCTGATGGATCTAAAAAAACAGGGTTTCGTGGCAATGGTAATTACCTAAACCCGCTATGTGAAATGGAATATGTTCAAAAGAGAATATCTGACATTATTCGTATAGGTCACTTCAATAGTCTTTTCCTAGATGTGGATGGTACTGCAATGGCGAGAGAGGATTACCATTTAATGTCTAGCGAGTCAGATATACTTAACGGCTTTAATAAAAGAATGCAGACCATAGTCGATAAACATAATATTGTATTAGGCTCAGAAGATGGTAATTCTCTCACAACCGATGGTATTGTATTTGCTCATGGTTTAGAAACCGTTGGATTTGGCTGGCAAGATAAAGATATGTATAAAAATCGACGCTCACCTTATTTTCTTGGTCGTTGGTATCCTAATCATAAGCCAGAGTTTTTCTTTAAGAAATCAGAAGTTAAAGAGCCATACAAAACATTACTTTTTTCACCTAAATACCGCATTCCACTCTATCAGGTAGTATTCCATGATGAGGTAATCAATAGCCATCACTGGCATTCTGATAGTTTAAAATTTAGTAATGTAAAGATCGAACGTGATCTAACTGCAATGCTCTATAATACACCTGCAATGGTTCACTTAAGTAGAGATGAGATGATCTCACCAGATAGTGAGAGATTGAAGCAGTTGAAGCACTATGAGCTAGGCTACAAACCGATACACGAAGTATTATGGAATAAACAGTTAATAGATTTTAATTGGCTAACTCAAGATGGCCTTGTTCAACAGACGTCTTATTCGGATGGAAGTCGAATAATTGCAAATTTTACAGATGCTCCAATTATTGTCGATAACCACAATATAAAGCCTCTGTCTATCTTAGCTGTACTTCATAACAAGAAACCTCTTTTGTGGACTCCGCTTGAAGTTGAGTGATAACAAATATGAATATCATGATTTTTTAATAAAATTATTCTATTAACTTTTTAACAATCACATCCGATAATTTGATAGGGATAAGTATAACTTTCCCTATCAAATTAACTCCTTAATGGTAGATATGTAGAAAAATATCATTCACACTCACTTCTTACTTCCAGCCAACGAGGATTGACTTCATTAGTACATCGGAATGATTTTGTGATAGTACTTCTACCTGATTGCTTTATTTCAATTTTAATCAGTAAGTCTCTATTATCATGTATTACTGAACGCTTACTTTCTCCTTCTTGGTTCAGCACTCTAAAATGATTCGCTTTACGGTATTTTTCCAAGCAACTGAGAGATAGGTGAGTCTCGGTATACATGGAAACGGCCGCTTTGTTCGCTTTCTTTTTAAAGACAATGCTATCTGTTCGTTGCAGGCACAATTTAGATGGCTCAAAAGGTCTCATACCTTCAATATGATATGACTTTATACGCGTTTTACGTTTTCCCACTGCTCGTCGATGTTTTGTTCGAATCAGTTTATATCTTTGATAAAAGTTTAACTTTTTAAGTTGCTTGTTGATCTTCGTTTTAAGCAATTCCTTAGCAACATCACGGCCGCCATAAAGCAAGCAAATCAGTATAAGAATACTTAATGTTAAATGATCACTTAACTTCATCAAGTGATCCTTGAACGTCAATACTACTGACATCGCAAGCATACTACTTAACGCTATAGTCAATAAATGGTTTAACGAAGCATTACGATAAGAGTGCAAATATTCATGCTGACAAATCGTCCAATTAGCAGCAAACTCCTCGATCTCATCGTGATAACCCGAACCATGATATGCCTTTTTTCTTTGTTCAATCGGACGCCATCCAGAAATACGATTACGTTCAATTAACAATCGATCAAGACACGACAAAACAAGCTGTAATGGTGATTCGGCACCACTCTCTCTCAACCTTTCGTAGAGTTTTAAGATCTCTTGACATGCGATGACTAAGAAGCGCTTTTGCAATAAACGAGCAGGTGCACAACGCTCAAAAAGCAGTGCAAATTGTTGATTGATATGTTCAATATGCCAACATAATGATGCTACATTTGGATAATCTTGCTCACAAGACACCGATAAACATGTAGCGCGTACTGCCCTATGAAAGGTATTTAGCCATTCTAATAATTGATTTTCTATCTCAGGGCACCATTGGCTCATCTCCATTGCAATCGCTTTTAATTCAACTTCGACTTCAAGCAAACCACCAGCACTGTGATAAATATGTATTGTACGGTACAGATCTTTTTTAATACCCTCTTCAAAATCATTGCTTGAAAAACGCTGACCATCCATATAAATCTTAATATCAACAGTCCCAGACGCTCCATTCTCTAACATCTGAGAAACCACTAGCGCATTATTTTTTTTCCATTCAATATTCATGATTACCCCTTACTCTTTTTTCAAGATAAACCGAGTAATCGAGTGGTACAGAAGAAATAAATCAGTAATCCACTGATATCAACAATGGTCGTGATAGCAGGGCTAGCTACAACAGCAGGATCGAGATCAAAGCGCTTACTGATCAACGGCAGCATCGCACCAATGACAGTAGATGATAAAATTTGAAAAAAAAGAGCTAAACCAATGGCACTACCTAACATTGTTAGCGTTATTCCCGCTGGCAGTTCAATACCTTGAGACAGAAAGAGGACTTTACCGAGCGTTAGAATAGCCAACACACCGCCGATCACAATGGCAATACGGGTCTCTTTCCACAAAACATAAAGCCAATCTCGCAGCTTAATATTTCCCAACGCGAGAGAGCGCACCATCACAGAGGCTGATTGTGTTCCTGAGTTACCACCTGAATCAGCAATCATTGGCATGTAAAGCGCCAATACAGTAATCGCTTCAATGGTATCTTCGTAGCTATGTATGACCATGCCAGATAACAGGCCTAATACGGCAAGACCCACAACCCATACAATACGTTTACTTACATGCTCCATCACAGAGAGGCTCATATAATCACTGGAATGACTATCTTGTTGTATTCCCATTAATCGCTCCAGATCTTCGGTTTGCTCATCGGTAATGATATCAATGGCTGATTTTGCTGATAGCAAACCAACTGGAACTCCCATCCCATTAAGGATGGGAAGCACATCAAAACGACTCTGTTTCAGTAATGCGACAGCATGCTCTTGCGAAGCACTAAAATGACAGCAAATCGCGCTCTGGACGATATCTAACAACGTACTGTGAGGGTGTGCCGTTATGAGTTCATCTAATTTAACTAAACCGACAAAACGACCATGATTATCTGTAATAGCAATACAACCAAACTCAACAGATTGACGACGCAAGGCTTGTCGTGTTTTCTCTACAGTTAACTGTTGTGGAAATACAATCATAGCTGCTGAATTAGTGGCATGAATAACGGGATGCTTTGCTTTCACAAACCATTCAATATCCTGCTTATACTCAAAACCATTAAGAGAAATAAGCATATTAAGTGACTTAGTTGATATTTGCTTAATAAAGCACAGTGTTTGCTGAATATACTCCGCACTAAATAATGCGTTTAAATTAGCAATATTTTTTTCTTCAACCCAGCGTAAAAAAAGAGATATATCAACGGGTGTTGTGCTATTCGCTATATTTATAGATTGTTGATAAGCGAAATTATTTATTGTTTTGGTCATGTTAATGCACCTTTCAATTAAATATAACAATCTCTTGCTTCTAAAAAGCAATAGATAAATACGAAATATCCAGGTGATTACTAACGTGGTAACATACTATTTTCGTTGATAAAAATAGAACATTAAAAAGCGAGAAAGGATAAAGAGGAGGGAAAAAATAATAAAGTCTAATCCAAGTTACTTCAAAAATATCCTCGCAATTGTGTTAGTAATCCACCTCCGACTGTCGTTGTCCATGATGTTCTCCTTTGTTTAAAAACTGGGGGCATAGTAGATAGCTTACTCTTCCTAGTCAACAGCAAGGGTATATAAATTCTCCTATCAGATGTTTCAAGGTATTTCACCCTAGTTTATATAAGGAAAAGAATACAATAATAATTTAGTCTTCATATCTTATGTTTTTCTATATTAAACATACACGCTCAACAAGAGAAAAATAAGCTCGTAGAGGTTCATTCTGCGTTTATTTTCCATTAAGTAAACGAACCCTGAATAACCTCTCATTTTATATATATTTAAAAATGAGCTAACTGGTCAATGTTCCAATTAGCTCATAAGTTAGATGGTTATTGAGAAAAAAGTTCTATCACGTTCTCTTTTTAATACTCATCATCGATATTTAAAAATCGAGTTCGTAATTTAAACTAAATGTTCTGCCTCGACCGGAGAAGTAATAATCGTCACTTGCTCGTATTTGACTGAAGTAATTCACATATTGTTTATTAAAGATATTTTCAACACCAAGGGATACACGCCCCTGCTTACCTAAATCGTACCTTGCCGATAAATCGGTAAGGCCATAGCCATCAAAGTGTTGCGCTTGACCTACTGCATTGTCTTCTTTGGTCGCGTCAAAAAGATAATTATATTGCAGACGACCAGATAACTTGTCATTCACGCGTTGATCAACGGCCAATAAAATACGGTCAGGTGTTAAATTTTTCAGATCCATATCTGAATCTAAATGTCCGTCTTCATTAGTATCAACACGGCCTTCAACATGGGAGTACATTAACTGTAACGCAGTATCATCAAAGAGTTGATAGTGAGAAGATAACTCATAACCAAAGATCTGTGTTTTTTGACGATCAACATCATAGTTATCACCACGTAGAACGAGGTTTGCACCGTTCTTAGCGATTGATAAGTAAGTACTCGCACTTAATTTTAATTTTTCTCCAGTATAGTTTGCACCTATCTCATAGTTATCTGTGACAACAGGTTTAGCTGATGCAAGATCGTTAAAATCAATAGGTTTGTTAACTGCCGGATCATCCCCCCAATTACCACGAAGCACTCGTCCATAATCAGGTAAACCAAACCCTTGGTTAAAAGCTGCAAATAGATTGACTTGATCCGTTAATGAATAAATTGCACCAAGGTTAAATACTGTTTCACTGTAATCATTCGTACCACCGATGACATCATTATAACCATATCCCCAAAGTGTTTTGGCATCTGAAGATTTAACACGCATAGTTTCATAACGTGCCCCCATTGATAAGCGTAAATCTTCAGTGGCAAGAAAGTCTGCTTGTATAAACGGCGCAAGACTTTGGTATTCCATATTAGGAGTTACATTCAGATCTGTATGTACTAACTTCTGAACGGTTTTATCCTGAAGCCCGTCTAAGCCAAACACCCATGAGTCGTCTAAATCTAATAAGTCATAGCGTTCATAAGAAAGTTTAAACCCTGATTTATCAGAAGAGATAATACCCTGATCGTTTTGAACCGTACTTGTCGCCCCCCAATTAGCATCACCAAATACAGCATCATAGTTTTGATAGAAGACTTGAGCGGTTAAAATTCCGTTCGCAAAATCATTGTGCTCATACTTCAAGTTATATAGTGCGACTTCATTCCTCACAGAATCCCCTACTGGATGCCCTTTCTCCACTGTGCCGGGGATGCCTTGATCAAAATCTCCCTTAATCGCAACATAATTATCATTACTGCCAATGTCATAGCGATTAACCGTCATTTCAATCCGCTGATCTAAGTCGTCACCAAAGTTATACCCACCTTTAAAGTAAATATCGCTCGCAGTGCTATCTTGCGTTTCACCTTGGATAGAGTTCATACCAACGGGGTTATTATTACCGTCATAATATAGCCCTTGTCGATCCCAAGAACCTGACAAGTAGAAGTCATAGATATTATCGAACTGGCTTAGCGCGTAATAAACTTTACCACCGGTACCGTCATCATGAAGGTTGGTTGTTACACGCGTGCCGATAGTTTGTTTCCAATGGTCGCCGGGCTTCGCAGACTTAGTCACATAATTAATGATCCCGCCAGTTGCCCCCATACCTTGGGCTGCACTGGCACCTGCAATCACTTCGATCTTCTCAACCATTGATGGATCAATGGTGTAGCTATAGCGATTACCGTTTCGTAAAGGGTTATTTTGAGGAACACCATCAACTAATATCAACGCATTTCGACCTCGTAAGCTTTCGCCTTGATTCGACATTTTTTGACGACTTGGTGTCATGCTTGGCACCATCGTCGCGATGATCGAAGTCAAATCATCAGAGACTGCTTTTTGTTGCTCAATCTCTTTAGCCGTAATCACAGTTACTGCACCCGGGATTTTTTCTGCTTGCTGTTTTATTCTTGAAGCCGTTACAACCATGGTATCGAGTTGTTCAACATCTTGTTCATTTGACGTGTCTGCAAATGCATAGGAAGAAGCATTAAACGTTAATGCTAAAGTGATAGCCGAGAGTGTTTTTGTACTCATTGGAGATACAACCTTAAAAGTTATCCAAAAATCATAGCGGCGCGAATGATAATGCAAATGATTATCACTTAATAGGCTATTATTGCGGTTTAATTTTAAACAACTAAGGGAAGGTAAATCATTAATAAAAGTAAGATTTATAGGCTTTACCTATTGTTTTTCAATAAAAAATTACATTATATTTTTTGTTTCATGTAAGTGATAATTTGTTAAGAAAAATTAAATGGAAACTTAGTTTTTAAAAGTAAAAACTACAAATAGCTATTGGTTCTTCCCAAGCCTTTATAATAAACATAGTCTCCAGTACGACAAAAACCTCACTCCTTTAGAATCAACTTGCAGACAAATTTTCAATCAAACGCTAGAATATTGTTATGTTATAACATAACAATAGGGTTTGTATTTTATGAGTAATTTAACACTAAACCAACTTCCCGTGACCGTGCTGTCGGGCTTCTTGGGGGCGGGAAAAACTACAGTTCTCAGTCATATATTGAATAATCGGCAAGACAAAAAGGTCGCAGTTATAGTGAATGATATGAGTGAGATCAACATAGATGCAGCCATAGTTAAAAATGAGGTCTCGCTTAACAGAAGCGAGGAAAAGCTTATCGAGATGAGTAACGGCTGCATCTGCTGTACATTGCGAGAAGACTTATTAGTTGAAGTGACAAAACTGGCAAAAGATGGACACTTTGACTACCTCGTCATTGAGTCAACAGGTATATCAGAGCCATTGCCCGTAGCAGAAACCTTCACCTTTGCTGATGACAGTGGCATTTCTCTTAATGATGTAGCAAGACTCGATACCATGGTGACCGTGGTCGATTCAATTAACTTCTTACGAGACTATGATGAGGCAAAACAGCTAAGTGATACGAGAGAATCTTTAGGAGAGGATGATGACCGCAGCGTTGCTGATCTCTTAGTTGATCAAGTGGAATTTGCTGATGTGATCTTAATTAGCAAGACAGATCTGACACCGCAGGAAGAGGTAGAAAGGCTAGTAGCCATTCTAAAGACTCTCAATACACACGCCAAGATTATCCCAATCGCCAATGGAAAAGTCGAGCTTGATTATGTGCTTAACACTGAGTCGTTTGACTTCTCTAAAGCCCAACAAGCACCTGGATGGTTGAAGGAGATGCGAGGTGAGCATGTCCCAGAAACTCAAGAATATGGCATTGCTAGCTTTCACTTCACCGCAAGGCGCCCGTTTAACCCGAAAAAATTTTATGATCTTCTGCATAACACTGAAGGCTTTGGCAAACTTATTCGCTCAAAGGGCTACTTCTGGTTAGCCACTAAGCCTGATCTCGTAGGCCAGTGGAGCCAAGCTGGTGGTATCGCTCGATATGGATTAGCTGGAACCTTCTGGAAGGCAGTGCCAAAAGATCGTTGGCCTTCTGATGTGGAATATTTGGACGCTATCTATGAGCACTGGGAAGAACCATTTGGGGACATGAGGCAGGAGCTAGTGTTTATCGGTCAGGGGCTGGATGAAGCTAAATTCAGATCTGCGCTAAATGAATGTCTTTTAACTCAAGAGGAGGTCGAGAAAGGCCGAAGTTACTGGCTTTCTCTAGAAGATCCCTTCCCAAGTTGGGAAGCTAGGTAAAATAAGGGTTGTGATCATTAATCATAAATGTATTTAGGACGTTTAAACCAGCAATACCACTCTTAGACGTTCATAATAGAATCGCCACTATCTTACAAGTTACTATGAGGTAGTGGCGTACATTTTCAATACCTCGAGTGGCACACTCTCAAGGGCACTCTCTTCACAACTTTCTAAAACGACGAGAGGAGCACACCCAGCCAGCCAAGCTTCTTTCCAACGCAATGCGCATAGACACCAGCGATCACCCGGTTTTAACCCTGGGAAGTCAAACTCTGGCCTAGGAGTAGAGAGATCATTACCACAGGCTTCGGTGAAAGTAAGGAAGTCTTCAGTCATGACGGCGCAGATAGTATGTTTACCCATGTCGATGCCAGCGGTTCGACAGTAGCCATCTCTAAAATATCCAGTTTTGGGTTTGCAACTGCAAAGCTCTAATGACTCGCCAAGTACATTGTTTGTGGTGTTCATTATGATTCCTAGTATGAGGTTACTCGACTAAAAGTGTAGTAAAGTTCATATGGTATAAGGCGCTGAAGCCGTGATTATTTTGAACATACGTACGATAGGATAAAGGCTAGTCAAGCCGCTTCTGGTGCCTTAATATTTTCACCGCTACCTAAACGATTATTCAATGGGCGTAATATAGTTTCTTAACGAAAACTGAGTTAAATGAGACACAGTAGTTTGAAACAATAGGCAACAGCACTGAACGCAGTAGAATATAAGCGAGCCCAAATAGCTAGCTCGTTTTTCGATAGAAGTTGTTTAGAGAGAGGACTCTAAAAGACTTGCGCCGAATTAGAACAAATACCTTAAAACAAAAATAGTCTGTTAACCGTCACTTAATTTACTAATGATAAACTGCGCCCTTTCTTTAACTGATACCTTTGGAATTTCGATTAAGTCATAACTAAACTTTTTATATGCATTCACCATTTTATGATATGTTGCGACAGCTTCATTGAAATCTTGTTTTCGCTCAGCATCATTTTCATAAATTTCTTCCCAAGGAGGAAAAATGAAAACTTTACGGTAATAATCTAATTCACGACATTTAGCTAACAAAAGTTCCGAAATAGGTATGCACTCAAGCTTACTGTAACCATACGAGTCAATAATACTTCGGTCGTAAAACTTAATTTCAGTACCACCAAAGTTCTCGTAATTGTTGATTTCTTCAAGAACCATTTCATCTCGGAATGCAACCTTATCTAACCACGGTAATGCACTACCTTGCGATTTTACTTGGGCTTGAATTACTTTACGCCCAACTTCTGGTGCACTTTGGTATCCCATTTGGCATAACAGATCGATAACTGAGGTCTTACCTGAGCCAGGCCCACCTGTAAAAATAACTCGATTACTCAAATCATACTCCATATATAGCTAACACTTTTTATAAGGGGTACATCCGTACTTTATAATCAAACAATTTTGTAATCATTTTTATTTTCATAAAAATCAACACCCTGAAAACCTTCAGACTGAGTTTGCTCGATCTGTACTGAAAAAACTTCGAAGGGGAATACTCAGTCTGTGAAAGTTTTTGGACATATATGAATTATGTTCTTTGTTAAGATAGGAAAATACGGAATAGTTTTTGTTATTACTTTACAGTCAATTTCCTGTGGCTCTTTAGCTGTAAAGTGTAGATATGATCATCATACAGCTGTCCTCGAATTTCATAAGCGTTTTGTTCAATTTTTGATAAATTGAATCCACATTTCTCTAAGACTCTTTCTGATGCAATATTACCTTTGGTAACTACGGCATTATAGCCATTTACTTCATCAATATTCTGTGTCCAAGCTAATAAAGCTTCTAGGGATTCTGTCGCATAGCCTATACCATGGAAACAAGGTAATAGTAGATAACCAATTTCCGCTATACCGTCGGCCAAGTTAAAACCTGTTATTCCAACCTTATTTCCAGATTCTTTTTCTATAATTACTAAACATAGCCAATGTTCTGAATCTGTTGTCCAGTTTGGCAGCCTAGACTCAAAACCAGTTTTAATATCAGTTTCACTCCGCTGGTCAAAACACAAATCAATTATCACGGGATCAGTCTGAAGCTCGTAGTATAAAGACCAATCCTCGCCGGATAGTTGCCTCATGATTAACCGCTTTGTCTCGATATTGATAGCCATAAGGTACCTGCTTCCATATAAGTTTTTTAAAAAATATACTTTTTCTGATTAGAAACTCTAAGTCAACGTCAAAGTCCAACTATCAAGGTATGGGGCACTTCTGATCTGCGAAGTGCCAACTGTAAATGTGAGCACCAAACAACTTTATCATTACGCCAATTAAAAGTCCCCTTAGTTTACTCACGACGAAAAGTAGTCATTTCTCAAAAAATTCCAAATCCGCGCTATTAAAAGCATAGCGCTCCATTCTTTATTCGATTATACTTTCGCTCTGTTTTTAATAGCATAAAAATCAAAATGACTCATTTTAACAATCCAGGAAAATCAGTTCGTGGTTCAGAATCCGGTAATCCAATCATGACATTATTTGATTTACTGGGGCGCCGGTGGGCTATGGGAGTTCTTTGGCAGCTATGTTCAGGTGGTCCATGCACGTTTCGTGAGTTACAGAATCGTTGTGAATCAATTTCTCCTGCCGTTTTAAACTCAAGAATTCGAGATTTAAGACAGGCAAAATTACTCGAGCGCGGAGAATGTGGTTATCAAGTAACGGATTTAGGAAAACAAATCATTACATCACTCTACCCATTAAAAGATCTTTCTGAACAATGGGTTAGTCAACTTCAAAAAATAGAATCGGAATAATAAAAGTTCAACGTGTCTTGTTGCACTTCAACTGAAACTATATCAATACTGTAATTAATACAAAAAATATCTTACACAAGGACTAACTATGTTCATTGTATCTTTAACTTATATTAGTAAAATGTCTGAAGTTGATAAGCACCTCGAGGCTCATATTCAGTACTTGGATAAGTACTACAAGTTAGGTATTTTCCTTGCTTCTGGTAGAAAAGTTCCTCGAAATGGTGGCGTTATACTCGCGAAGGCTGAAAACCTTGATGAGCTAGAAGTAATCTTAAACAATGACCCTTTTAAAATTCACAATCTAGCCAATTACGAAATTACCAAGTTTGTACCAAGTAAGACAGTTCCAAAACTTGCTTTTTTAATTAAATAATCCTTTAGATAAACCTAAATAGAATAAATATCAGCATAATGGATCTACAGCAAACTTATTTGTGTTTATCTTCGAGACAGTATGATCTTCGTTGACTCAGTTTTGTCCTAAAGCGACTTAAACATCCTAACGATCTTTGTATTAGTTTATTTAGGGTAACCGCCTCTAGCAGAATCAAACGCCTGACTATGTGAAACTCACAATGGACATATATGAGCTAGTTAAGATAGCTAGCTCATTGTTGGACAGTAATGAGTTTGGGCCTTCGGCAGCGATCTACACGTCGGATAACTTCTGGTATTACAAAACGACAATCGCACCTCTATGTGAGATGCCGACCATGCAAGCTTTTAGACAAAAGCTGTTACCATGACTTTGAACTCCCACATATTTTAAATGCTAATTTAATGAGAAGTTATTCGGCTGTTGAATCAGTACTAAACCGTTTTCTGAACTCTGTTGGAGTAAGGCCATACTCCCTCATAAAGACCTTCCTAAAAGCGCTAACATCTTGATACCCCACATCATAAGAGATTTCAGAGATTCCTTTTTTAGTTAGTTCAATCAGTTGACATGCATTATGTAATCGCAATTTTTGCAAGTACTGGACTATGGTAGAGTCAACGGCTTTTATAAACCGCCTTTGTAGAGTTCGAGGGCTAACAAAGTAACTCTCTGCTATGTTTTTTACAGAAAAAGGTTTGGCGTAGTGTTCGTCCAAATGACTTTGAACCCTAAGAACCAATTCATCACCGTGGTCAAGTTTTGGTATAAATTGATGGTAAAACCGCTGCTCACGAAAGCCGCTATCAACCACCATTTCTTTTGATAGACTTAGAGCAATTGTGGGTGAAGAGAATAACGAAATTATCTCAAATACCAAATCAAGCCATGCCATACGGCCGCCTGCGGTAATGATGTTACCTTCATTTACAATGATCGCATTGTCGTTGAGTTTTGCTCTGGGAAAAGCCGAGCGAAAAGACTCACCTAGTCGCCAATGTGTCGTACAAAACTTGTTATCCAGAAAACCGCCTCTTGCAAGAATAAATGCACCAACACAAGCTGAAGCTAATATAGCGCCTTGTTGCTGCATTTTTAAAAGATATTGATTTAAAAACGTATTGTGTTGGGTGTAGAAATCGTCGTTGATGCAGGGAGGCAACACCACAACCTTAGCATGTCTTTCAATATCAAGTTGTTCCAACGTATTTATACCCACATCGAATCTAATGGATGCATCAAACTGCTGACAGATTGTGTTCGCAAGCATCATCGTTTCAGCAAAGCCATGTACTGCGGATTGACTGGCTGTCGGGTAATTAATGATCTCTATTTTAACTATTTTCATCTCAAGATCGTTGTCGTATTTGCCTTCTAATGTGTCATTTTAGCCTCTCGTCCTAGAAGTTCAAATTCAACATAATAAACGCATCAAAACGAGACACTCAAAGGAAACATCATGACTAAACAAGCACTAATTGTAATCGACATCCAAAATGACTATTTCGCTGACGGTAAATACCCTCTTTATCAACCTGAAACTACAACTGCAAAAATCCTAGAAGCTATGGCCATTGCAAATGCGAAGAACATCCCGATTATTCATATTCAACATCTAGTATCTCCTGAACTAGGTGAAGGTCTATTTTTCTATGATGAATCAGAAGGCGCTAACATTCATAAAGATATTATGGCAGCAGCACCTAACTCACCAGTTGTTGTTAAGCGTCATGCTGATTGTTTCGAGAAAACCAATTTCGAAGAATTACTTCAGGGCATGGGAGTAAAAGAGATCGTATTAACGGGAATGATGACTCATAACTGTGTTACACATACTGCGCTGTCTCCAGCAGCAGAAAAATACACCCCGAAAGTCATTGAGGAGTGTTGTTGTACAGTTGATTCTATTGCTCATGCATTAGCTGTAAATTCTATGCAAGTTCGTGGTATCCCAATGGTGAGTATTGAAAACGCATTCGCATAAATTACGATAGTTTCACAAGACAATCTGTTCAATATGATGCCACTCATAATCTGATTGGCATTTCTCCGTAACTGCTGGCGACCTTCCTTGTACATTACTGCATGGTTATTCATTAGTTGGTAGAATTAACCTAGTGCCCTGATAACTTTTGAGAGGTTCCGTGTAGTGCCGTTCTGGTATCTGCTATAACTTCCTGTATCGCAAACTCAGCAAAGTAATCTGCTGCTGAGTAATCGCAATAAACGGGAAAAGGGAAGATTTGAGCTAGCCAAGATAGCTTGCTAGTTTTGGATAAAAGTTTATTAGACCTTTTGATCTATTAAGACTGGTTAATTTGAGGAAAAGTAAACAACGCTCAACTCAACTACTGGAGGTCAGGTTTTAGGTGCTGAGTCTTCGCCAGTTCCCTCTATCTCTAATAAGGACTGTTTTCTCTCTATTCCACCCGCGTACCCGGTTAATTTACCATTCTTACCGATCACTCGGTGGCACGGCACAATCACTGATACTGGGTTCTTTCCATTGGCTAAGCCCACTGCTCTAACCGCTTTCGGGTTACCTATCGCCTCAGCTAGTTGAGCATAACTCCATGTATCTCCGTAAGGAATGGTCGTCAATGCTTGCCAAACTGATTGCTGAAACGTGGTGCCTTTAGCTGCGATCGGGACATTAAACTGGATGACCTCGCCCGTAAAATAACGATCGAGCTGCTCTATGACCAACTGGAAAATCGGGAAACTATCTTCCTTTATACCCAATTCCTCTGGCCTCGTAGTGTTTGTTTCAAACCAAACGCCGAGCAAGCCTTGGTCGTTAGCCTGTAAAGTAACGGTACCTAGCGGGCTGTCATAATAAGTAAAACGGTTCGCCATGATTTCTCCTAGTTTTAAATCGCTTGTGTTAAATAAATTGCAGTATTCATCGGCCTGTAAGTTGACCGCCACTTCTGTACAAACAAGTGAACAAATTAAGACTGATTCCAGCAGTGGAAGGTGGCATAGCTTCCCCAAGGTGAAACACTTTCCACATTAATATCAGGGCGATGCTCAATGAACTTCTTCACCACTAAATCCCCCACCAATAAATGGTTCGGTTCACTTAATCCTCGAAGTAGCGCGTATTGGATAGTCCAAGGGCCAATGCCTTTTAGGTCAATCCATTTGGAAGGGTGCTCAGCTTGATTGTCGACCATATATTCAGCAAAACGCTTTAAGGTCTCCTTACGACTTCCCGGTATTCTCAGGAAACTTACATCAGCCTCAGCAATTTGTTTTGGTGTCGGGAAGTAGGTTTTCTTATCCGTATCAGAAAGTTCTCTAACCAATAGATTAAGCTGACCAATCGCTGCGTTGACAGACACTTGCTGTCCGAGGATCGCTCTCACTCCCGCTTCCCAAGCACTCCATACACCAGGAATACGAATACCACTTCTGACCACTAAGTTAGGCTCTATCGTCTTAAAGAAAGCTTCAATTTTAGCAATGTCGACATCGAGGTCGAACATGCGTCGAATATTGGAGATCAAACTTTTCAGCTGATTTATGTCGTCCAACTCAAACTCGATATCCAATCGATTTTTTTTGGCTAAGGTCGCCTTAAACCCCCCCTTCGAACCATTAACCTTCACCGTGCGTTGATAATAGTCTTCGCCTACTTCTTCTATACCCTCAATCATTCTTCGTCGATAGAAATCCAACAAATGGTTCCAGTCGAATGGTCCATGAAAGGCAAGTTGGATACGATTACTCAAATTGTCAGTAGGTTTGGCTCGTCGAATCTGACTGGGTGAGATCTTCAGCTCTTTTTGAAATGCATCGTTGAAACGACGCGTGCTATTAAAGCCACTCGCAAAGCCAACATCCGTAATACTCATACTGCTGGTATGCAGTAAATGCTTAGCAAACATCAACTGGCTGTAAAGGCTATATTGCTTAGGTGACACACCGATGTAGGTGTTGAATAAAGCTCGTAAGTATCGGTCAGATATACCCAAACGCGCAGCGAGATCAGTAATCGAACCTGCGCTCAATGCACCACTATCGATAAGTTGCATAGCTCGAAGAAAGGTGGTTTCAACGCCTTTCCATGCAGGTGAAAAAGGGGCGCTATCTGGCCGACATCGTAAGCAAGGCCGATAGCCTGCTTTTAATGCCTGAACTTGATGAGAAAAGTATTCAACATTCTCTTCTTTAGGTGGTGTTGCTGGGCAGATAGGGCGACAAAAAATCCCGGTCGTTTTTACCGCAGTGAAAAACTTACCATCAAAGCGCGCGTCTCGCGCATATCGAGCCAAATGGCACTGTTCCTTGGTTAACATGCAGTTATTATCGATATTTTCCGACATATTTTGTTCTTTCCATTGGCCATGGTTTTAGCTTCGTTAAGCAAAAGTTTAACGTTAATAACCCCATGCGCTAGCCATTTTCGGATCTGAAGGTTAGATTAATCATAAAAAGGGGTTTATTTTTATCCAATTCGACTCTCTTTAATCTAGATAAACGGCTCTTCCCACAACGCCATCAACAGGTACTTAGCACGCCAAAGATGCAGAGACTACCTATCGAATATAAAAAGGAAAAGGCTGTGGTTCTTCACACGTGTAATATTGTTTTATCAAACCAATAGGTTCTCATCTGTCGAGCAGTCACGTTGAAAATAATAAAGGGGTAAATTTGAGCTAGCCATGGAATCTAGCTCGAATGTGGACAGTAACGTTTTAGCAGATTTTTTCTATTTGGGCCGATAGTTATTAAGAAAATTATGCTAAAGATAAGAAGGTCAGTATCACCCTTTATGATATTCGCAACACATATCCTTATATGTTAATTGTATTTTTCCATAACGAAGTTTCTTAGTTTTTGACCTCGAACTTCCATTTCTTGCGCTTTAACTACTTTAAACCCAAAGCATTCATAAAACGGTCTAGCTGTAATACTTACTTCTGAATACAAACGTTTAAGTTCACGTTCTTCTGCCAAGCTAAGTACATGAGACATTAAAGCTTTACCCACTCCCTGCCCTTGATATTCATGATGGCAAAAGAAATGGTCAATTAACCCGTTTGATTGTAAATCAGTATAACCAACAATGATATTATCTATCTCAGCAACAATTGGTGATAAACCTGACATTCGCTTTTTCCAAATAGAGAAATCAAGACAATCTGGAGCCCATGCTTCTACTTGTTCTTGGGAGTAGTCACGAAGATTAACATTACGAATCGTGTAAAAGTGAATATCCCAAAGTGCTTGAGCATCCGATTCAACGTACTCTCTAATTGTTAACATCGTACTTCCTCCGTAATAAAGTTAACGCCTTGCTAAGGGGTGAATAACGCAATAAAAAAGCCGCCGCATACTACCCTAATGACTAAATTTAACGCATAGTAAAAATGCCACGCGTTGCGAATCACTCCTAAACAGATTGTTAGGTTTGTACGCTGAACTCCATGAGATAGTAGTAGCCCAAGCTGTCAGCGCCCTTTTGGACCTTTATGAAACCATTGGATGAATAGAAACCAATCGCTCTTTCGTTTTCCATCATACACTTTAGACTCAAACTGCTATATAAATACTTAGCCTTTTCTAACAACCGAGTACCTATATTTTTCCCTTGGTGATTATTCGAAATATATAAGTGATGTATAAAATTTTCTGGTTCCCAGATTGAAATAAACCCTAATACCTCACCACCAGAAACAGCGACCAAAACACGTTCACCTTCCGTGTCACGGCTAAAGTCTGAAAGCTGATAGTCACTTATTTCGAGCCAAGTGAATGTGGAAACCCTAGCACTCAAATACAGCTCGCTTACCGCTTCCAAGAAGTCATCACTGTATTCTTTGATTTCCATATATCATCTTCCGAAACCTAACGCTGCGTTTAGGTATTAGTAACGCAATGCCTGAGCCGCCGCATACCGCCTTAAACACCTAATTTAACGCATGGTAAAAATGCCAAGCTTTGTCGAATCAATCTTGAATTGTTTGTTATATTTAAAGCAAAAAATTAAAAGTAAGCAGGTAGTGAGCCATCAAAATCATAAGTGTCCATTGATATATACATGCAATCAGAGCCTTTAATAGTTGTGAAGCCGAGCCTTTGATAGAACTTAGGGGGAATATCACTGTGTAAGAAAATAGCTTTAACATTATGATTAATAAACAACTCTTTCTTTACAGAATTGATTAAATCGAAGGCATAACCTCGTCCACGAAGACTATTCGGTGTTGCAACAGAACCAATTCCAGCGCACCCCTCTTTGAGACCAAATATGTTCTGATACACGATGAGGGACGATAAAATTTGATCATTATCGATGAGTACATACCAAGTTCCAGCTTGATACTTGTTGCTACCACGACACCCAGCGACATATTTCTCATAGGATAAACCATCACCCCAAACATCAAAGCCGATTGCGTAAATAGTATCTAGTTCATGACGCTCTGCCTTTCTTATGAACATTCTTATGTACTTCCTAAATTGATAATGACTTATAGCGCTAGATAGTAATGCTATGACCGGTAGCGAAATACTCCAGGCGATCGCCAAGTGCACCTTTTAAAATTTTATAAGCTTTTATGCCCGTACAATGACCGGTGTAAAGCTTATCTACAGGGAAGTCCAAGATTGCTTCACCAATTTCTTCGATTTGCTTTTTAGTCCCACCAATACTTTTAAACAGTGGTAATCCAACTAAGTGAAAACCACCAACAACTGCTTTGATTTTTATATTTGGGAAATAATTGACGGCAGTATCTATCATATTTAGAACACCACTGTGAGCACAGCCAGTGAATACGATAAGCCCATCATTTTCTTTTACTACAAGTAATAATTCATGGTCAAAACTATCAGGCATACAACAGTCATCTGATTCCGTGAAAAGGTATTTATTACCTTTTGGCTTAGCAAATTTATTACTTATATCAGTGATAATGAAAATATTTGGAGAGATTTCAACCATCTGATTAACAAAGGTTAGTCTATTAACTCCCTTAACTAATAACTGTTTATCTATACCGACATTAGTTTTAAAACCAAATGTTTTGAAAACATAATTTGTTTCTTCACATTCACGAAAATACACCTGAGCTTTCGAATTGCGATCTAAAAAGTGAGTGATTCCATTACAATGGTCATGATGACGATGTGAAATAACGGCGGCGTCTACATTATTAATATCAATATTCAATAAAGTAGCATTGTCACAGAAGGCTTCGCTGCTTCCAGCGTCAAATAATATACTTTTTCCCATTGTACTTGCGTGAATAGAGAGCCCCCTTTCTACCGCAAGATCTGTTCGATTTTTCAATCTTGTATTATCAATTAAAGATGTCAGTATCATAAAGGGGCTACCTATAAATATATATTTGAGTATTTACGCTTAGCGGTCTGTTAAGAATAAGTAACACAATCCCAGCCCCCTTCATAACTAAATTCAATGTATTGTAAAAACACTACGCGTATCCGAATCACTCTTAAACCGTTAGGCTTGTAGTTCCAACAACTGCTCTGCCCCAGAGCTTTTTACGATTTCAAAGCCCAATCTCAAATACAGTTGCTTAGCTGGATTCGTTTCAATCACTCTTAACCCAACTTTAGATTTCGTTGTTTCCGCCTCAGCAATTAGGTCGAGAATTAGCTTACTGCCTATTTTCAAACCTTGAAACTCTGGAGAAATCTGAATTTGAACCAAATACCAATAGTTAAGTTCTTCGGTGTATGTGGCTTTGAACAATCCAATAGCCTTACCATCCAATTCAACGATCTGTGCATGAGAAAACTCAAAGCGTATTCGCTTTTCATATTCTTCAGTACTCGTTGGCATACCTAATTCTTCTAGATACCGCCTCATCGTTTTATCTCGTAATGAAAGCAAGAAAGGAATATCTGCCTCACTCGCCCGTCTAAGGGAAATATCCATGTTTCCTCCACCCTCCTAACAGAGTATTAATAAGTATTCTTACTTTCAGGCAAAAATATACTCATAAATACATTATCGCTATCAAGAGCAGATAGGTATTTAAGTTCAGACGGCCTTTGAACGATTCAATACACTCGAAGTCTAAAAAAATATCTGTAGGTTATGTCTGTCATACCTTTAATTACCTTTGCGACAGAACCGAAATATACGAATGTTTTACTATTTAAATAAAATAACGATAAGGATAGAAAATGAAAACCAAGATAGTATTAATTTGCTCTTTTTTTTTCGCAAGTGTGATGGCTTTTGCAGGAACCATCAATCCATTCACTATAACTTCCAAACATGGACAACAGCATAAAGATTACCAAAGTTATAGCGGTGATGTCGTCATGCAAGTTAATAGCGATACAGTAATTAACTTTGTCGGTGATTCAGCGCAAGACGAACCGAATGGAGTGGTTTACAAAGGGAATGTTGAAGCAAGTTTTCCTGTATCAAACATGAGTAAACAAACAGTTCTTGTGAGAACAGACAAACTAACGGTAATACAAGAGCATGATCATAGTATAAAATTAAAAGCAGATAATCTAACTGTGAAATATATAAACAAACCGACTAAATAAGACTATGTCGATTAATCCTTTTCCTTATAAAAGACTGCTATTTTAGGTTAACACTTATCAATTTCTTAACTAGTAAGTGTTAACCATAAAAGACGTTCATTTAAGAAAAAAGCTATTTTCACGTACACCTTTGTGTAAACCCAATATAGTAATTTCACTTTTTACCAATATAGTAATGTCACATATTGGTAAAGTTGGTGGTGCTTTCCGCCAAGTATATATCTCTTTGCCATATTATTTTCAATAAGCCCAAAAGACTAAGCTGATGAAATAAATAACAAAATTCAATTCTCGCCAGATAGGACGAGGATAAGACAGCTTCCCTTAAAAATAAAAATAGAGAAAAGTTAACTATGAATATCGCTCAACTCCCCACACCTGCTTTGATCGTTGATTTCGACAAAATGAAAAACAATATACACGAGATGCAACAACGTATTGATGCTCTACAGTTAAATCTAAGACCGCACACTAAAGCACATAAAAGCCCTACGATCGCGCAAATGCAGATTGATGCTGGAGCACAAGGAATATGTACTGCGAAACTTGGGGAAGCCGAAGTGATGGCTGCCGGGGGGATTAACGATATTCTAATAACAGCCCCTATAGCCGGAAAAAATAAGATTCAACGTTTAGTCAAACTTTATCAGCAATATCCCGACTATCGCTTTATTCAGGTAATTGATCATAAGCAGCACATCATCGATATCTCACAAGCAGCAACAGATGCGGGAATTTGTATTGAATTAATGATTGAAGTAGAAAGTGGTCAACAACGTTGTGGGGTTGAGATCGGTGATGACTTAATTTCATTAATAGAAACAATTAATTGTTCTGACGGTGTAAGCTATGTTGGATTACAGGCATACAGTGGCCACTTACAGCATATAAAAGGTTATCAAGAGCGAAATACTCAAGCAAGAACAGTCGTTGAAGATCTCTTTAATTACATTAATACCGTATTAACACCTAAAGGGTTAGCACCAGAGATTGTGAGTGGTGGCGGTACGGGCACATATGAAGCCTATCAAGGGCTAGGATTTAGTGAAATTCAAGCAGGCTCATATTTGTTCATGGATACCACTTATCAAGCTATCGGTGATGAAAAGGATCAGTATCAAAATAACCAATTTGATGTCGCTCTAAAAGTATTAAGTACTGTTATTAGCCACCCAACCCCACAGCGAGCGATCATTGATGCAGGTATGAAATGTCTTTCAATTGATCTTGGCATGCCTAAAGTCGAAAGTGACAACATGCTTAGCTACAAAACGGGAGGAGATGAACACGGTATTATTAACCTCATCGATGACCATGAACCACTACAAATAGGACAACAACTCATATTACTTCCAAGTCATTGTGATACAACGCTGAACAACTTCAACACCTTGTATGCCGTAAGAGGAAGTGAAGTCATAGCGCAATTCCCAATTATTGGGCGTGGTCGTTCTGATTAAAACGATATAAAAAAATCAAAAAACGCAGCGTTTCACTAACGCTGCGTTGTACACTATGAAACAGGTGAGAAATCAGTTCTATCGCAAATTTCTTTGATGTAAAAATGCGAAGTAATTGTAATTATGCACCTCGCACATCCCCCTAAACGGGACACTTAAATCGTCTATTTTATCCCGCCTTATCTCAGTCTAGGCTTCCTGACATGATGGCTGTCAATAACCCTTCTTTACTCAAAAGCCATGACTGGAACCGTAACAATAGATAAAGATATGACGAGCTTTAGAAGATCGCTGTAAATTCAGCCCACAAACTTTCATCAAACTAAAGAATATGCAGGTTGAACTCACGTGTTAACATGATATTAACACCCATTCATTTTCAACAAACAGATGTACAATTACTTTTGCTATTCTGGTACTTATGAGTATGTTTGGTTCTACCTTGACGAAAATTTTCTAATTAAAACGTGATATGTTGTTAATCAATACCGAGAATTCACTGTGACCACCACAGCCCAAAGACGTGAAGAGATCTTTCACTACATTCAAATTCACCAAAAAGGTGAAGTTAATTATTTTTCTGAACTTTACGATGTTTCAGAGGTGACGATTCGCAATGACCTAAACCACTTGGAAAAGAAAGGCTGCGTGACTCGTTGTTATGGCGGAGCCTTACTCAACAACCAGTTTGCCTTCGAACGCCCACTGAATGATAAAAAGCAGCTAAATTGTGATATCAAAGAGAAACTCGGCGAATACGCCGCATCTTTGGTACAAAGCGGCGACAAAATCATCATTGATTCTGGCTCAACCACAGAACAAATCACCCATTACCTCAACCCTAAACATAACCTTGTTGTTATGACTAACGGTATTAATATCGCCTATCACCTCGCTAACCAAGAGAACATCGAAGTTATGGTCAGCGGAGGAGTAATGCGGCATAACTCCTATTCATTGCATGGCACTAGTGGGGAAGAATTCTTAGCTGGCTTTCGCTTCAACAAACTATTTTTAGGGGTTGATGGTTTTGATAAAGTTGACGGTATTACCACGCCTCATCAAGGCGAAGCTAACATTAACCGCAAAATGGTCGAAGCGGCACAAACCGTTATTGCGGTCACTGACTCCTCTAAGTTTAATCGCCAAAGCTTTTGCTTAATTGCCCGCCCTGAGCAATTGAATATCTTAATTACCGATAGTGGCATTCCCCAAGACTATGTCGAGCAACTGACCGAAATGGGCGTTGATGTCCATATTGTCGATGCTAGTACCTAATACATGTCATCAAACTGACTGCAAAAAAAAGCCTCCACCAGCATATTAATCCACTCTCTCACTTGCTAAGAGCAGTTCAATTTGGACTGTTCTTTATCTTTCTACACTTTTGAAAATTACCACAAGTTTGATTTTTGTGATCTTCGTCGATTTGGTTATCGAAACCATTCTAGTTCTAATGATTTCAATTCGCTTTCACTGTTTCTCTTCATACCCCCTATGCAAAACAGGTTCGCAACACAACCCCCCTCTCTTCAAAGTGAAAGAAAAGCTTTCACTCTCACCCAAACGAAAGACCAAAAACCAACAAACCGAAAGAAAAACGTTTGTGATCCACCTTTCATTTTTATCCATTATTTACTGCTTTAATCCAAATCAAAAGAAATCGAAACACTTCACTCCTTGAATTGAAATGTAATGAAAGGGAAATAAGTTAATGACCAGTGCAGAGAGAAGACAGCAAATCATGGCGCACATTCGCAACCATGGCTCAGGCAAAGTAGATGAGTTTACTCAGCAATACGACGTCTCAGCTGTCACTATTCGTCATGATCTCAACTTACTGGAAAAGGAAGGCTGTGTATTTCGTTGTTACGGTGGCGCGACATTAAACCCGAACTTTGCTTTCGAACAACCTTTACACCGTAAGGATCAACTTAATCGCAGTGCTAAACAATACATTGCCGAAGCTGCTGCAAAGCTCGTTAACGATGGCGACACCATCATTTTAGATTCAGGCACCACCATAGGTCTGATGCCAAAGTATCTCAATAACAAACAGCATTTGGTGGTTATGACAAATGCGCTCAACACCGCTTATCAGTTGAGCAACAACGATAGTGTTGATCTACACGTAGTTGGCGGCAATTTACGTCGCACATCATGTTCTTTAACTGGCCATCAAGGTGAAGAGCAAGTTCGTGCTTATCTATTCGATAAACTGTTTCTAGGTGTTGATGGATTTGATCTACAAGCGGGTATTACCACGCCAGACAACCATGAGGCACAAATGAACCGCGCTATGTGCGACGTCGCTCGCCAAGTGATTGCTGTCGCAGATTCAAGCAAGTTCGGACGCAAGAGTTTTTGCATGATCCGAGCGGCACACCAAATCGATATTTTAGTTACAGACAGCAATATTCCACATGCTACTCACCAAGCTTTAACTGACATGGGCGTTACCGTCATTCTTGCAGACCGAACTATAAATTAGGATTAACAATGAAAGCGCTACTTTCTCTTATCGAGCGACACAAACAAGGAAATGCTACTGGCATTTACTCCGTTTGTTCTGCGCACCCACTTGTACTTGAAGCTGCAATTAAACAAGCGGCACAAGACAATCAACTTGTTTTAATTGAAGCCACATCAAACCAAGTGAATCAGTTTGGTGGCTACACAGGTATGACACCAAAAGACTTCGCCGAACATGTGTTTACCTTGGCTGAGCATTTGAAATTCCCTGTTGAAAATATTGTTTTAGGTGGCGACCACTTAGGTCCTAACTGCTGGCAACATTTACCAGCAAACCAAGCAATGGAATATTCAGAACAGATGATCAATGACTATGTCTTGGCTGGTTTTAAGAAAATCCACCTAGATTGCTCAATGTCATGTGCTGACGATCAAACCCCGCTAAGTGAAACCATCATGGCAGAGCGCGCCGCCAAATTATGTTTGGTTGCAGAAAATGCATGGAAGATCGTAGGCGGTGAATCACCTGTTTATGTTGTGGGGACTGAAGTCCCAACCCCAGGTGGTTCACTCGAATCTTTAGATGAAGAAGAGGTTGAAGTCACTAAACCTGAAGAAGCCATCATGACACTTGAAGCTCACCATCAAGCGTTTAGCGATATGGGGCTTGGTTATGTGTGGCCTCGCGTTATCGGCCTTGTTGTTCAACCAGGTGTGGAATTTGACCATCACAGCGTTCACCACTATGACAGTATTGCCGCGCAATCACTGAGCAACCTCATCAAGAGTCAGCCAAATCTTGTGTTTGAAGCGCACTCTACCGATTACCAAAATCCTGTGGCTTACCATGAATTAGTTCGTGACCATTTTGCCATCTTAAAGGTCGGCCCAGCTCTAACATTTGCTCTGCGTGAAGCGCTTTATGGCCTAGACCGCGCGGAAAAAGAGTGGCTAGGCACGCACAAAGCATCTCATCTACGTGAAACCATCGAACAAGTGATGCATGAGCAACCAAACTATTGGCGCTCACACTATGCCAGTCTAGGGCATCAACAATTCTTAGATTGCAGCTATAGCTTAAGCGATCGCATTCGTTACTACTGGACTCGTCCAGAAGTACAAGCTGCGCAACAAACACTGTTTGACAACTTAACTGCTAAACCGCTGCCTATGACTCTCCTTAGCCAATATTTACCAAATCAAGCTAAGGCGATTTCTCAACACCAAATTCCAAATCAACCCGCTGAAATTGTGATGCACAAGATTATGGAGGTAACGCAAGTTTACTCGAAAGCTTGTTACGCAAATACAGCGGTATCTAAGGAGACTATCAAATGCGATCATTTTTAGGCTATAAACAGCCATGGTTAGAAGAACATAACGGCGTTCACACTGCCCAAGAGATAAGTCACCAACCACGTTTATGGCGTGTACTATCTGGCATTTTAGAACAACAATATGATGCTGTGAGTGCTTTTCTTAACCCGCTTCTTGCGCGTTCAGATCTTCGCATCATTCTAACGGGTGCAGGTACCTCTGCATTCGTTGGTGATGCTGCAGCACCATTTATTAATGAAGGTCTTGGCTTTCGTGTTGAATCAATTCCAACCACAGACTTAGTGTCAAACCCAACAAAATATCTTGATCCAAGCCGTCCAACACTACTGGTCTCTTACGCCCGTTCAGGTAACAGCCCTGAGAGCGTGGCAGCCGTTGCCTTGGTTGATCAACTCGTACCTGATTGCCACCACTTATTTTTGACTTGTAATGCAGATGGCGCGCTGTCTAGTTATGCACAAACAGCAAATAACGCTTACTGCATGTTAATGCCAGAAGGCTCAAACGATAAAAGCTTTGCTATGACGTCAAGCTTTAGCTGCATGTTGATGTCAACGCTAACGCTACTGGGTGGGCAAACACCGGTTGAATGGTACAAGCAAATCGAAGCTACTGCAGCACTTTGCGAAGGCAAACTTGAACAATGGCAAACGGCAATTAAAGAGCTAGCAAGTCAACCTTTCCAACGCCTAATAGTACTGGGTAGTGGCGGTTTTGCAGGTTTAGCACGTGAAGCATCACTTAAGTCCCTTGAGCTAAGTGCTGGGCAAGTAATGACAGCTTACGATTCATCTCTTGGTTTTCGCCATGGTCCAAAATTTACCATCGATCAAAGTGCACTGGTGATCCAATTGCTTTCAAGTGAAGCCTACACGCGCCAATACGATATGGACCTGTTTAATGAAATCCGTCGCGATAAACAAGCACTGGCACACATCGCAATCTCTGAACAGCCATTGAATGAAGAAGCGGTATTTGAGCTTGGTCAGCTTGACCTTGGTGACCAATGGCTCTGCTTCCCGTACATCATTTTCTGCCAGATGTTGGCATTTGAAAAATCAATTCAATTAGGTTTGGGCCCAGATAATCCTTGTCCAACTGGTGAAGTAAATCGAGTGGTGCAAGGCGTCACTATCTACCCATACAACAAATAATAATTTTAGAGGAGTTCATCATGCCAAATATCGTTTTAAGTCGTATCGACGAGCGTCTAGTTCACGGCCAAGTCGGTGTGCAGTGGGTAGGTTTTGCTGATGCCAACATTATCGTTGTGGTTAACAACGAAGTCGCTGAAGACACGATTCAACAAAACTTGATGGAAATGGTTCTTGCTGACGGCATCGCAATTCGTTTCTGGACAGTGCAAAAGACCATCGAAACCATCCACAAAGCGGCAGATCGTCAACGCATTTTACTGGTTTGCCGCACGCCAAAAGACTTCCGTCAATTGGTTGAAGGTGGGGTGCCAATTAGCAATATCAACGTCGGTAACATGCACTACGCAGAAGATAAAAACCAAATAGCTAAAACAGTCTCAGTCGGTGCTGATGATGTGGCGGAATTTGAACGACTAAAAGCACTGGGCGTGACATGCACTATTCAAGGTGTGCCAACTGAAAGTGGAACAGACCTCTTTACTCTTATCTAAACATAAGGACATCAATCATGGAAATAGGACTCTTACAGGCGTTGATGCTCGGCATCCTAGCCTTCTTTGCTGGCCTAGATTTATTTAATGGTCTTACACACTTCCACCGCCCAGTGGTACTTGGTCCGCTCGTTGGTTTGATTTTAGGTGATTTGCAAACCGGTATTTTAGTGGGTGGTACGCTAGAACTGATTTGGATGGGTCTAGCGCCACTCGCAGGGGCTCAGCCACCAAACGTAATCATCGGCACTATCGTTGGTACGGCTTTCGCTATCACGACAAAAGTCGATCCTAACGTCGCAGTTGGTGTCGCAGTGCCTTTCGCTGTTGCTGTACAAATGGGTATCACCCTTCTGTTCTCGGCTATGTCAGCGGTTATGTCTAAGTGTGATGAATTCGCACAAAACGCCGATACCGATGGTATCGAACGCGTTAATTACTTGGCACTTGCTGTTCTCGGTTCTTTCTACTTCCTATCAGCATTCTTACCTGTGTATTTAGGCGCTGAACACGCAGGAAAAATCGTCGAAGTACTACCTAAAGACCTCATTGATGGTCTAGGCGTTGCCGGCGGCATCATGCCAGCTATCGGTTTCGCGGTACTGATGAAGATCATGATGAAGAACGCTTACATCCCTTACTTCATTCTAGGTTTCGTTGCAGCAGCATGGCTAAAACTTCCAGTTCTTGCGATTGCGGCCGCTGCTACAGCAATGGCACTTATCGACTTTATGCGTAAAACAGAAACAACTCCTGTAACTGCACCAGCTGAGGACTTTGAAGATGGAATCTAATGTAAGCAACGAACTAGACCTTAGTAAACATAACGCTGAGGTGCAGCCTGCTCCCGGTGTGAGTTCAGATGAGTACGAAAACAAAGAGATTGGCGCAGATCTAACCAAAGCGGACATTAACCGCATGGCATGGCGCTCACTTCTGCTCCAGGCATCATTCAACTACGAACGTATGCAGGCATCTGGTTGGCTATACGGCCTATTACCAGCGCTGAAGAAGATCCACACCAATAAAGCTGACCTTGCAAAATCGATGCAAGGCCATATGGGTTTCTTCAACACACACCCATTCTTAGTGACATTTGTTATGGGCATTGTGTTGGCAATGGAACGTTCTAAACAGAACATCAACAGTATCCAAAGTACCAAGATTGCCGTTGGTGCACCAATGGGCGGCATCGGTGATGCGATGTTCTGGCTTACCCTTCTCCCTATCTGTGGTGGTATCGGTGCTGACCTTGCCCTGCAAGGCTCAATCATGGGTGCAGTGTTCTTTATCGTGCTGTTTAACGTGGTGCACTTCGCTCTGCGCTTTGGTCTTGCACATTATGCATACCGAATGGGGGTAGCGGCAATTCCGGTGATTAAAGCCAACACCAAGAAAGTAGGTCACGCGGCTTCAATGGTGGGTATGACGGTAATCGGAGCTCTAGTTGCAACTTACGTTCGCTTATCAACAACCGCTGAAATCACCGCAGGTGACGCAGTAGTCAAACTACAAGCAGACGTAATCGACAAACTGATGCCTGCGTTCCTACCACTGGTTTACACCTTAGCTATGTACGCACTAGTTAAACGTGGTTGGAGCCCATTAAAACTTATCGGTATCACAGTAGTACTGGGTATTGTGGGTCGCTTCATGGGCTTTCTGTAACCCCTACGCTTTTCAAACTATAACAATGAGAAACGGGGCTGATGCGTCAGCCCCAAGAAGGACACACAAATGATTGCTGTTATTTTATCTGGTCACGGTGGTTTTGCTTCAGGCGTCGCAAAAGCGATTTTTCAGGTTATTGGTGAGCAACCACAATTCAAATTTATCGACTTCCCAGAAGAGGCGACAACTCTTCAATTTGAAGCACAAATGCGTGAAGCGATCGCAGAAATTGATTCTGGTGAAGGCATTGTATGTCTAACGGATCTATTGGGTGGTACGCCTTTCCGTACTGCATCTCTCCTAAGCCAAGAGCGCGACGATATCGAAGTTGTAACAGGTACGAACCTACAAATGGCGGCAGAAATGTTGCTTGAACGCGACGAACTCAAGCTTATCGAATTCCGTGACCAAGCTGTGAAATGTGGCCACCGCGGGATCACTTCACTGGCGGCTGAAATGTCAGCGAAAGAAACACACCAGGAAGAGGTTGAAGAGGATGGTATCTAATCAACTCTCATCTACTCATCAAAGCTATCGTGCTAAGCACGTGTTACACGGTGATACTTGGCTTAACAATGCATTAGTGACGATCTGTGACAATGGCACTATCACCGCAATCGAGCCATTTAACCACCAACAGCACAGCGACTTTATCGATTTAGGCGAAGTGAGTCTGATGCCGGGCATGATTGATACTCATGTCCATGGCGCGCAAGGCTGCGATGTGATGGATGCCTGTCACGCTAGCTTAAATACCATGTCGCAATACTTTGCCAGCCTTGGTGTTACTGGTTTTGTGGCAACTACCGTAACAGCACCCGTTACCAAAATTCGCTCAGCCCTAAAGCAAGTGGCTAAAAGTATGAAGCAAGGTGTTGATGGTGCAGAAATCCTAGGCGCCTATTTAGAGGGGCCGTACTTTACTGAAAAAAACAAAGGTGCCCACCCTACCGCTTGGTTTCGTGACTTATCCGTTGAAGAGTTAGATAACTGGATCTCATACGCTGATAACCACCTAGTTACGGTTGCTCTGGCACCTGAAAAAGCGGGGGCAATCGAAGCGATTCGATACTTACGCCAGCAAGGTATCAAGGTCATGCTTGGGCATACCGATGCTAGCTACGCCCAAGTTCAACAAGCATTAGACGCTGGCGCAAATGGCATTGTGCATTGTTTCAACGGCATGCGTGGCCTTCATCATCGTGACCCTGGTGTAGTTGGTGCAGGTCTGCTGCACTACAACAGCTATGTCGAAATGATTGCTGACGGCCACCATGTTCACCCTGCAGCTATTGATGTGGCCCATCGCTGTTGTGGCAATCGCCTCACGCTAATCACTGATGCAATGAGTGCGACAGGGATGCCAAATGGTGAATACGTTCTCGGTGAATACACTGTGTATATGAAAGATGGCGTGGTCACTACCGATGCGGGCGGTTTAGCCGGCAGCACTCTCACGATGCCTCACGCAGTACAAAACATTCAACAGTGGCTCGACTTACCACTGGAGCAAGCATGGCTGATGGCGTCTTTAACCCCAGCCAAATCCTTAGGTTTGCAAGACCAATTAGGCAGCTTAGAAGTTGGTAAACGCGCTTCTATGGTTGCTATTACATCTGATTTATCAATTGTTAAAACTTGGGTTGATGGACGTCTTGTCTTTAAGGCGCAGCAACCAAGTCAGGAGGCTTTATGTATCTAATTTCTTCTCGTGAAATGCTAAAACGTGCTCAAAAAGGCGGTTACGCTGTTCCTGCATTCAATATCCACAACCTAGAGACTGTTCAAGTTATCGTTGAAACAGCATCGGAAATGGGTTCTCCTGTAATTTTGGCCGGCACGCCAGGCACTTACGAATATGCAGGTACTGATTACCTGATCAATATTTGTAAGTCAGCAGCGCAAAAACATAAAATCCCTTTGGTACTTCATCTTGATCACCATGAAGATCAGCAAGATATTTACAATAAAGTGGACCAAGGTATCCGCTCAGTCATGATTGATGGTTCACACTATGCCTTTGATCAAAACATCGAAATCGTACGATCAGTCGTTAATTACTGTAACCGTTTTGATGCCAGCGTTGAGGCTGAGCTGGGGCGTCTAGGCGGTCAGGAAGATGATCTTATCGTCGACAGCGCAGATGCACTAATGACAAACCCTGCATCAGCAGCAGAATTTGTACGCCGAACAGGTATTGACTCGCTAGCGGTGGCTATCGGTACTGCACATGGTCTATACAAAGCAGAACCTAAATTGGATTTTGAGCGTCTAGATAAAATCCGTTCAGTTGTAGATATCCCACTGGTACTTCACGGTGCATCAGGTGTACCAGATGAGATGGTCCGTCGCTGTATCGACCTTGGTATTTGCAAAGTAAACGTCGCAACTGAACTGAAAATCGCTTTCTCGGATGCAGTAAAATACTACTTCGGCGATCACCCTGACGCAAATGATCCACGCAAGTACATCATTCCAGGTAAAGCTGCAATGAAAGAAGTAGTAATGAATAAGATCCGCGTATGTGGAAGTGAAGGCCGCATCTAAGAGTATATGTCACCTTCTGATGAGAATCAGAACGAAAAAACGGCTCTTTACTAAAGCAAAGAGCCGTCTTTCCGTTCCTAATATCTCAGTGTTCCAAGCCGAGATATTGCCCGAGCCGTTCCTCTCGGAAATCTAGTACGTCATTGTCACTTATGCGTGCAATAGCGCCATTGATTCGTTTGCAATTACCCACTCTTCATTGGTTGGGATAACCATTGCTAGTGGTGTATTTGGCTTACTGATAATACCCTGTGCGCCAAAACGTGCAGCGGTATTACCTTCTACATCTTCTTGGTAACCAAAGATCTTCATTAGACGAAGGATTTCACTACGAATTTGCATAGCATTTTCACCAATACCACCAGTGAAAATGATGCCGTCTAGCTCATCAAGTGCAACCATGTATGATGCAATGTATTTTGCTACACGGTAAGTAAATAACTCAAATGCTAGCTTAGCACCATGGAAGTGAGGATGATTTTCATCTTCCATTGCTTCAAGAATACCACGGCAATCGCTAGTAAAGCCTGAAACACCAAGGAAGCCAGAATTGTTAATAAGCTCTTTCTCAAGACGCTCTTCACTCCAACCTTTCTTCAATAAGTACTCAAGTACACTTGGGTCGATATCACCACAACGTGTACCCATCATTAAGCCAGCAAGCGGCGTGAAGCCCATTGATGTATCAATACTTTCACCGTTTTTAACCACACATACTGATGCGCCGTTACCTAGGTGAACAGAAATAAAGCTTGATGCGTCAACTGGCTTATTAACTACTTTCGCCGCTTCACGCGTTACGAAGTAGTGGCTTGTGCCGTGGAAGCCGTAACGACGGATGTTGTACTCTTTGCTAACTTCTTGAGAAATTGCGTAAGTATATGCTTTTTCAGGCATTGTTTGGTGGAATGCAGTGTCAAAAATTGCATACTGAGACAGTGTTGGGAATGCTTTGCTTGCTGCTCGCATACCGATAACGTGTGCAGGGTTGTGTAGCGGTGCTAAATCACTCAATGATTCGATATCAGCGATAACTTTTTCATCGATCTTAACAGTACGATCAAATAAGTTACCACCTTGAACAACACGGTGACCAACAGCGACGATATCTTCTTTTAGGCCAAGTTCATCTACTAAGTCTACAATACGGTCAATAGATTGTTGGTGATGATTTTCTAAACCGTCAAGTTTGTACTCATGTTTTTCACCATTAACTTTCCAGCTAACCACTGCTTCAGGGAGGCCGAAGCACTCACCAAGGCCGCTTAACGTAGCTTCACCGTTGACAGTATCAATTAAAGCAAATTTAAGTGAAGAACTACCAGAATTGATTACAAGAACTAAAGAATTGCTCATGGTTATCTCATCATTATTTTTAAGGGCAAATTTCGGATATCACTATCCACCTTGAAGCCAGCTCACTGAAAATGTCGACAAAGGTATCTCTCAACAAGCTTGCTCAACCATATTACTCAATTTAATTTGAATGTCTCAACTTTTGTTTTAAAAAAACATCAAAATTTGAATTTTCACTGGTTCAGATCAATTTTTTAACTAAAAATCGATTTTTCAAGCATAGAAATTCATCTAAATTTCAAATTTAGTTGATCATTTACAGTAGAGTTAACCATAAAATATGAATTTTCAGCATTGAATAATTGTAAATCAATGTAATATTTTCAACTTAGACTGAAATTAATAACAAAAAGGCATACAGGAAGGGAGTATGTCGGAAAACGAATACTTTTATAAAATAATTAAAATTAATTTTAAGTCTTACAGAATTATTTTATATAATCTAAATAATATTGATAGAGCTCATCTACTTGAGTACTACACATCAACGGCATTGCTGCTTTTAATGCAGACTTTGGCCAGTTCCACCACTGCATCTCTAGCAACAAAGCAATCTGCTGCTCAGTAAATCGTTTTTTAACACATCGCGATGGGTTACCCACCACAACAGAATAGGGTTCAACATCTTTCGTTACAACGGCACGAGTACCTATCACGGCACCATCAGCTATTTTTACTCCAGGTAAAATAACGCATTCAGCACCGAACCAAACATCGTTACCAACAACCGTATCGCCCGCTCTTTGGATCCCTGTTTTGACGCCATCTCCAAATTCCTGGAAATCAAATGGGAATGTCGAGATCCAATCATGTCGGTGTCCTTGATTACCCGACAACATAAACACGACTCCTGTGGCAATAGAGCAATAACGACCAATAATTAATTGATCGACATCACCAAACAGACCTGACTGCCAAACTTCAATCGTGGATTTATCACCAAGTAGATAATGAACACATTGATCTTCAAAATGGTGCTGATGGTAATAGCCAGAATAATAACTGTAATCTCCAACTTTAATATTAGGATTAGTGATATAGCGGTTAATTTCATACCCTCCTAACCAAGAGGGAAAAATAGAGGATTCCATATCAAACCTTCTTTGTGTTTATTGGTGTAAAAAGCGTATTATTAATGATGCATTAACCTTTTGGGATATAACCACAATGATTGCTCAACTCTATAACGCTTATTTAGGTGAACTTTATGGCATTGTTTTTTTCAAGACCTTTGCTGAAAAGTATAGTGACGATAGCCATAACAACAAATGGCAAACATTAATAAAGGTTGAAGAACTAACAGCTAAATGTTTAAAAGATGGACTGGAAGCGTTAGGACACCCTTGCCCCGATTACGATCAAGAGATGGAAAATAAAGGTCTTGCAGATGCTAACAAATGGCTTGCATTACCTTGGCAAGAGTTAGTCGATACTATGGTGCCATGGGTTGCTCCCTATCAGCAGCGCTACCAACAACAGGCTGATGAAGCCACAGAACATCGCTATTTATTTACGTTAGTCGCTGATCATGAAAATGCGATTTATGATTATTTGCTGGCAGAGCAACGAGGGGATAACTGCGCCCTTGATATATTGACAACATTTATGAATAAATACGCCTAATTATTTTATTAGAGCAAGATTCACCTCCCCCCTTGCTCTAATAAACTACTGATAAATAAATAATTCCTTTCAAGCTATATACTTTTTTCACAGCCAGATAACCAGACCTTTCATTCCCCTGACATTTGAACAATGTTTTTAATTAACAATGAATAAAACACATTCAGCTGCTGAATACTCGCTATTAAACGAGGCTATTGTTTGACGAGGTTTAGGTTTAGATTTTGAAAAGAAAGTACTCTTACTTTCTCTACTTACTGCAACAGCATTTGTTGGCTGTAAATCATTACCTATTCGCTCAAATGCAAACATGGCAAACCCTGCAGCAACGTATTGTGTTGATAATGACGGTCAATGCTTACTTATTTAAAACATGGACGGAAGCCAATGTGACGCACGGGCATTCCAGCGTGGTAACTGTAAAACTGGGGTTGATGCTCCATCGTTTACGGTTCAACACAATAATTGATTGTCCAATCGCTCTATTATTAATATCGGAAGGTTAATGATGAAAAAATTACTACTTGTTGTTGGTTTACTGCTTTCAGGCTCTGTTTTTGCGTTTGGTAACCCAGCATCAGATTTCTGTGTTCAACATGGCGGTCATGTTGATATTCGTACTCCAATGGGTGGCGATGGTGAAAAAGGTTACTGTGTCTTTAACGACGGTAGCTCATGTGAAGAATATGCATTTATGAAAGGCCAATGTAAGCCTTCAGGTAAAACACATAAACAAAAATTAGTCGACCACTGTGTTAAAAAAGGTGGATTTGCTACAGGTGATGTATGTAAGTTCGCAAAATGGAATACAACATGTAATCTAGAAGACTTCTACAATCACAAGTGTAACCGTAAAAAAGGTAATCGCGTTTACTAAGTGATTAATCTCTTCCCCCTGATTGATCACTTTTTAAAAATACAGCTTAACAAGTGTTAAGCTGTATTATTATATTCAAACAGTTCCCCTCTTATTTTCCCATTCCTTTAACCTTACTGATAGTCATGTTTTGTCATTCCGCTGACATTCGAACAGTGTTTTAAATGCACAATACGGCCGAACCATTCATCACGTGAATAGATATGCAAAACGATGCCATCGTTAAAATAAGGATTAGATTATGAAAAAGACAGTATTGCTACTTTCTCTTATTGCTTCAGCCTCATTGGTTGGTTGTAAAACACTACCGACTCAACCAACTGCAAACATGGCAAATCCTGCAGCAACATACTGTGTTGAACATGGTGGCAATTATCAAATCACAACGAATCAAGATGGTAGCCAAGCTGGCGTCTGTCATTTCAAGAACGGTAGCCAATGTGATGGATGGGAATATCTACGCGGTGAGTGCAAACCTGCTGCTGACAAACCAATTTTGTACTAATTTCAGTCATTATTAAAAAGAGAAAATTAACATGAAAAAGTTTTTATTACTGATTGGATTATTAATTTCAGCGACCGCTTGTGCTGGCGGTCCACATGGTAATCCCGCTTCTATCTATTGTGAACACCATGGTGGTCAATCAGTTATTGTTGATGGTCAAGGTTACTGCCGTCTACCTAGCGGTCAAATGTGTGACGAGTGGGCTTATAAAGAAGGCAAGTGTTCACAGCATAAACAAGACAAGAAGCAAAAATGGGTAAACTATTGCGTAAAACACAAAGGTACCGCTATTGGTAACAAGTGCCACTTTAATAAACAAGGCACACAGTGTAGCTTAAAATCCTTTTACAATGGCACCTGCAAAAAGCATCACCATAAGCACCCAAAAGTTTATTAATATTTGATTCATAATATTAAAGAAAGACAGCTCAACATGGTTTGGGCTGTTTTCGTTTTACTTAGTTAATTCATCGTTAGCTACCGGTGTTGTTTGAATCATTATATCTGACGATGATGATCCCCATGATGTCGTCCAATCATCCTGTTTCGTTGCAAGCTTTTCCTCTGTGTTATCCGTTTCTATAGTGTTAGGCTCTGTCATCGATATTGCTATATCTTCCTTTATTGATATTTCTTGATCATCACTCATGTGATCTTGAGTCTCACCCAGTAATTCAATATCAGCGAGAGTTGGACGATACCCTTTTCGACCATAGCAATCGTCTAATAAAGAAATAATTGAATGAGGAATAACTGGCTGTTTCTTTAATACTTTATAGACTTCCTTCGCTATATTTTGAACATTTAGGATAGATTCAATACCAATGAGAGGAGCTGCTTCATCTCTTGCTACTCTTGCTTTTTTATAACCGCCAGCATATGCCATTGAAAACCAAATATAAGCAATCGCGGCATTATTTGCACATTCACCTAAATGCATTTTACCAACAAAATATTGTGCTTCGGGATGATTATGTTCCGCTGCTCGCTCTAACCAGTATTTGACACGCTCCACATCCCTTGCAACACCTAACCCAGCTTTATAGCAAAATGCCGTTTTCATTAAACCATCAAGATCATTGTGTTTGGCTGCTTGTATCCGCCAATAAAAGGCTTGTTCTGGTAAGTAATGATCGGTTTCTTCAACTACATACCAATCAGAAAGAAACAGTAAGGCAGGAAGAAAACCTTCAATTGCTGCTTGCTGAATATAATCAATACCCGAAGTAGGATCAGTTTCGACCCCTTTACCTTGGATCAGTAACAAGCCAAAATGAAACAATGATTCAGGTGATTTTTGCTTTACATCAATAAACGCTTGCCAGTAATTGGCTTTTAGCATTGCTTGTTGATCTAGGGGATCTCGACGATACAGACGTGCCAAGGCATATTGCGCCATTTCATTATCTTGCGCCGCCGCTTTTTCGTACCATTCAATTGCCGCAACAGGATTCGTCACTTCACATTCTTTTGCTAAAGATAACTGACTCGGTATATGCCCTGTACTGGCTTTATAAATTTTTTCTTCTCGTTCAGCCTGTTTGGCCTTCTCTAACACTTGTTTATATTTAATGTCTTTCAGTATTTGCTGCTGCTTCTCTTGCTGCTGCATATTTCTGGTAACAAAGTAACGTGAAATCAACCAGCCTAAAACGATAATAGGAATAATAAACAGCCAAGTAACATCAAACATAATCACTAACTCAAGTCGCGGACGCATATGAGTGATTATCGGCTAAGGCACGATAAACTAAAGCTAATGTCTATAAGCATTAGACCTTGATCATTGTTCCAGTATTTTCATTGCCAGTATTGCGATATAGACAAGCACTTCAATTGTTTATTTTTACTCGATACACCACTAAACCTGATTCACCGCCAGAGAGCGCGCCCTCTAAAGACCAAAGAATATCGCCTTTATAGCCGACACTATTAGTGCCATTAGGTGTTGCTATTTTACAGCTCAATGAAGAAGGGAGTAATAATGCATCACAAGTGACAGCTTGCTGAGCACTGGTAAATTCTGGCGTGCTATAATGCAGTACCATATCTAAAATATCGCCAACGCCAGTATTCGTAAATTGGATACGGTATTCTAAAATATCCCCTGGATTTGCTACCGTACTATTTTTACTTACTGGTGTATTTTGGGTGATATTTTGCACCGTTTTCGTCAATGTTAATTGACCGCTCTCAGAGGGATGACTCGATATATTTTCAGTAACACTACTATCTTCGGCAGAATAAGCGAGAGGAAGATACGAAATGAGTATATTTGAAAATATAAATAAAGCAGCAATCACTCTTATAATACGTCGCATAATAAAAAACCACCAAGACTATAAATCAATAAGTTAAAGCTATTCTCTTTCATTTTATTTTTATTATGAAAATACACTCAGCCACGTTGAGTATATTTAATTAACATTATTGAGTGATCTCATTTATGAGATATATCGTTCGCATTTAAGAATAATCTTAGGATCACGACAGGTTTCACCTACACGGATCAACTAATAGATCCTTGGATGAATTTATTCTTTCTTGAATTACAGTGCCGTTAAATACAAATGATCTATGTCGGACTATTCCATGATCATGCTTCCACAGATCTCAAAGTTCACTGAATTCATATTCAAAAATAGGTATAGGAAAAGTCGCTGATTTCACTTATTTTTGTCTGATTTACTCACAAGATCATCCTTGATCATCTTTCCAGTCCATTTGACACTGACCGTTAACTCAGCTCACATGATCATCGTTCCGTTATAAAAACAAAGAGTTAAATCATCTATGGAACGAAAAAGACTGTTGTGTATATTGTTCTATCAAAGAAGTAGGGTAATCATTAACTAAATAAAACAATAGAGGCACTAATATGAACGAATTAAAGCATATTCAACACTTTATTGCTGAACACCATTTACTGACATTATGCGCTAGTTTTAACGATAATATTTGGAGTGCTAACTGCTACTATGTTTTCGATAGTGACAACATGGTGTTGTATGTCATGACTTCTCCAGAGACACGTCATGGAAGCTTGATGCTAAAGAACCACCGCATTGCAGGTACTATCGCGCCCGAACCAAGTGACGTTAGTGATATTCAAGGTATACAGTTTTCTGGTCAGATTAATTTAATCGACTCCAGCAATGAACAACAAGCATTAGCGCTTTATTATGCAAAATTTCCCATTGCGAAAAATCTGCCATCTTCAATCTGGCAGATAGAATTAGATGAATTAAAAATGACAGATAATCGTATCAAATTTGGGTTTAAACTTAACTGGCAAAGACATCAGATTTAAATATGTCATATCGTTAGAAGATAGTTATTATAGTTAGATTTTTGTCAATAGGTGATTTCCCCCCTATTTTGTTAATAGAAGCTTAGTTATAGTTACACTTGTTCGTTATTTGAGGTGATTTCATCTAGAAAACGAGCATTATCCAAAAGGATAAATCAGAGAAAACGATAATGTACCCTCACTTCGTTTTTCTGATTATCTCTTCTACACGTCGTACAGAATTATGCTCCTAGAGCCAATTCTTGTTTTGCCGGCCTTAATGGCCGGCTTTTTTTATATTTCTGCCTAATATATAAGCATCTTATTACCTATATATTTACAAATACGATAAAGTGATTAAAATGTCTTCGCTGACTGTATTTTTAGGCAATATATGAATAATAAAAACGCCTCATTTTCACCCCAAATTTTTGATCAGTTGCCCGGTTGCTGGGGCTGTAAAGATATAAATTCAACATTCGTTTATGTAAATCCTGAATATGGAAGAATGGTTGGATTTGATAATCATTTAGATTGTATAGGTAAAACCGATTATCAAATGCCTATGACAACAACAGATTACGCAGATAAGTATGTTGAACAAGATCAAATTGTAATAGAAACAGAGAGAACCATTCGTGTTCTTGATATTCATCCATATCATGATGGTAAATGGCGCGCTCACCTTTTTACCAAAACACCATGGCGTGATCATAATAATCAAGTCATAGGAACTATTTTTTCAGGTATTGAGTTAACAGACACAGCTGTATTAGAAGTTGGACATTGGTTATGCCGTGCTATAGGGATAACTCAACAGCAAAAAAATTCTTCTATGCTAAGAATCAGCATTAAAAAGGAAGACATAGGATTAAATACTCGAGAATCTGAAGTGTTATTTCTTCTATTGCATGGCAAGAAACCACAATATATCGCTAAAACATTAGGTGTTTCTGTAAAAACAATTGAGAATTATGTTTTGCGATTACGAGAAAAATTTAATGCCAATTCTAAAGGTGAGCTTTTAGATTTGGCATTAGAGTTAGGCTATGGTTCAAACATTCCAGAAAGTATGTTGAAAACCCAGTTATCTATCGTTTTAAAAGATTAAATAACTCATACAATAAAAGAGTAGCTATCTGCTCTTTATTGTTATGGTGCTAATCGATCAATTGTCCATTCTTCACTATGATCGTGATATAAAAAACGATCATGTAAACGATGTTCGCCACCTTGCCAGAATTCAATCGAATTGAATTTAACGCGAAAACCTCCCCAAAAGGTAGGTACTGGCACCTCTCCAGCTAGAAACTTTTGTTTCAATTCAAAATATTTCCCTTCCAATGCTTGTCTTGCTGTTAAGCGTTGGCTTTGCTTACTCGCCCATGCAGCAACTTGGCTTTCTTTTGGACGAGAAGAAAAATAGGTTAGCACTTCACGCTTTGATAACGCTTCAACATGGCCGGTAATATGTACTTGTCTTTCCAACATATGCCATGGGAAATGTAAGCTGATTTTATTATTAATGGCTAGTTGTTGAGCTTTACGACTACCTAGATTGGTATAAAAAACAAAACCATGCTCATCAAAGTGTTTAAGTAAAACGATACGTTGAAAAGGTTGACCAGATCCATCAACTGTAGCAACTGTCATTGCTGTAGGATCCGGTAATTGTGCCTCTACTGCTTGCTTTAACCATCGTTCAAATAAGACTAGTGGATCACTCGGTAAATCATCTCGTCGTAGCCCTCCTTTGGCATACTCCCTACGAATATCTGATAATTCCATTTTTATCTCCATAAAGTATAAATGATTTATTCTCTACAATATTGTGACTTCCTTTTGGAAGCAAACACTATTTTCTTATGAATATTAGTCTTGTTTGCAAAAACAAATAGACACATCTATCGAATTTCAACAATAAATAACAAAGAGTACAGTTGCATGATGCGACTTTTGATAAATTAGACTAATACAAAATCAATGATTTAGTCAGCATAAGATATCTCTCTTTTACTGTTTATGTTGGGCTAGTACTCTACCTTGGTGCTAAGACTATGACACTCTTTAAACGACAAATAATAAGTATTACAACACTAATGTGTTCTGTACTTAGCATTTCTGCAGGTACGCAGTTGTATACTGGCTATCATGTAATTAGTGATCAGCATATAGCGACAGCTCATGAAGATATAAATCGTGCGCTTACTACATTACCGGATAAATTATCAATTCTTGACAGTTTAATAATTTCACGACAACAAGAAGTACAACTTGTTGATACACTAAATTATTTGTTCCCACCACAACAATATAACCATGCATCGTTGTTATTTGCAGATTCAACACCTTTGATACGAATAGATAATAACCGTGATATCACTAATGTTCCACAATGGTTTCAATCATTAATTAAAATTCCAGAGCATCATGAAAAACGCATAATAAATAATGATGATTTTGATGTCGGAATCTTAGAGCTGAGCGCTTCATCCCGCTGGGTATATACAAAATATTGGCAATTATTTAGTAACACCCTCATTTCTCATTTATTACTCATGCTTACTGGTGGCTGCGCTATTTATCTCATTAGTAAAAAGCATTTCACATCGTTACGCAAACTAACAACCCGTGCGTATAACATAGATAATCTCAATCAAGCACCTTTAGCATTGCCTGATGAATCAGATATTAAAACAATTGTAAGAGCATTTAATAAGCTTAGTTATCAGTTAGATGTGAATTTTAAAAGCCAAGCAAACGAAGCAGTAAAACTGCGAGAACAGGCTTACCTTGATCCTATCTCTGGATTAGGTAATCGTAGTTTCTTTATCCACCAAATTAGCTCTTGGTTGGATGAATCACATAAAGGCGGATTAGCACTAATTCAAACAACTTTAATTAGTGATTATTATGAACAGGAAGGCTATCAAGCGGGTGATAAACTTATAAAACAAATTGCAGCACGTTTAAATGATGTGATTAGTTATAATTACACCACGATTGCACGCTTATCTCGTGATGAATTTGCCATTCTTATCCCTAACCTTTCTCCTGAAAAGTTAGAGTTACTCGGAAAAATGGTGCTTAAAATATTTGATGATATCGTTAATAATTCAAAATTAGTCAGCCCATCAACCACAGATATTGGCTTGGTTTATAACGAAGCACAAATATCTCCGAGCCAATTATTAACACAATTAGATAACGCATTAACACAAGCAAAGCTTACTCCTCATAAATCTATTGCTTTAATAAAAGATCCTAATAGTCATAACAGTTTAGGTAAGCAACAGTGGAAACAATTACTGGAACAAGCGATTAATGAAGATTTATTTCAATATAAATTTCAGCCTGCAACATTAGAAGATAAAAGTGTTTATCATTATGAAGTATTCACTGCGATACAAAAAAATAAGCACTTTTTTTCAGCCGGTCAGTTTTTAGGTGCTATTGAAGATTTGAAGATAGGAAGCTGGTTTGATCGACATGTAATCGTTACTATCATTAACCGACTAAATGCAGATAGAACAATAGGTCCGTTTGCAATTAACATTACTAACAGCAGTATTGGCGATCCTAGTTTCACTCGTTGGTTAGATAAACTATTGAGTAATAATACTCAGATAGCCTCTCGATTATTTTTTGAATTACAAGAAATCAGTTGTATCAGAAACACAGATGCAACAAGCCTGTTGTGCAGCATTATAAAACGCTACCACTTCGGCGTGGGGATAGATAACTATGGACGTCATTTTCAATCATTAAATTACTTAAAAGAAATTAATCCTGATTACGTCAAAATCGACTATGCATATACTTATCAATTAAATGACCAGACAAAATCAACGGTGTTATCTTCTATATGCCGAACCGCACATAGTTTAGATATTAAGGCTATTGCAACTCGAGTTGAAACAGAAACACAGTTAGAACGGTTATCTGATTTATTCGTAAGTGGCTATCAAGGCTTTATTACTGAAAAACATACACAGTTAGAAACGGTGTAGTTCATTTACACTGTAAATATTGTTTTTCATGAAAACCAGTACAGAGGTACTGGTTTTTTTATGTCTATTTATTATCTAACTGATTCACCATATGATACAGCCGCTATCATGGTTTTTAATATCAATAAGACAAGGTAAAGGTTCTGCCTTATTTTAATCAATCGAATCAAAGCTTGAATTGGACAGATTAAATAAGTGCACTTTCAACTAAGTACGTATCGATATTTTAATTGTTGACCACTTTTTTTCAAAACTTTTAGACACTTCAAAATATCTTTTTTTAGTTAAAGCAAATCTCTAAATATTGGTTCACTATATATTTACAGTGTAAATGCAACACTTCCATTTTTCACATCTAGCATCTAGCATCTAGCATCTAGCATCTAGCATCTAGCATCTAGCATCTAGCATCTAGCATCTAGCATCTAGCATCTAGCATCTAGCATCTAGCAAATAATAATAAATAATAAACAATTAACCATCATTCATATTATTTACAGTGTAAATATCTAATTTACATATTTACACTGTAAATCAAAATAAGCACCTACTTGCATATGGAATTACGAAGGATAATTAGTTTAAATCTAATTATACAGTTTAGTACTTACATTATTATCCAACCTTTCAATTAAAAAAGTAAGTATCAGCTATCTATTCATAAAGTCGCGACTAAATATAAAATCAATTTTATCGCTGATAAATAACAAGCACCATCCTACGATGACAATAAAAAATTCCAGAGAAAGTTATGTAGAGGCACCAAGAAGTAAGAAGTAAGAAGTAAGAAGTAAGAAGTAAGAAGTAAGAAGTAAGAAGTAAGAAGTAAGAAGTAAGAAGTAAGAAAATAATAAACGGGTAATTTACAGTGTAAAGTTAATATCCAATTTACACTGTAAACAGTACTCCCAAATCTAAGCCAACACTAGATAAGATTCTCGCTGACAAATTGACGAAGAATGTTTTCAGCTTGTTTTCGTCCAGTAAATTTGAAAGTAGAGATAACATCAGTCCAAGCTTGGCGCTGCATCACTTTTGCGATGACAAAAAACAATTCCTCATTTCTAGTACAATCATCACTAAGTAAATAAGATGATAACTTTGTTTCAATACTTGCAACTACATAATCATAGCCTAACGCCCCCAAACAAAAGCCTTTAAGTTGAGACTGAATAAAGGGTTCAGGAAGTTGATAATCAATTGAATGACTCTTCTTATTTCTATATAAACGAAGAAATAAGTCAGGCGCTAGTTGTTGAAACTGTTCAACTCTTTGAGCACTAAAACTCGCAGAAAATAAAAGCGAAGCATCATTGAACCAGGAGTCATAGCAATTAGGATTGAAGACCTTTACGCAGAGTAAAGAATGCAAACCACTCGCCGCATCTTTATTTATACCTAAACGAATAGGAGTAAAACCTGCGTTATGCCAAAAATTTACTAGCTCATCAGAAGCGCCAAAACTTGTACCAATATAGTCAACGCCGCACGACAAAGCGTACTTCTCAGCACAAGATAATAACTGCTGACCGATCCTCTGACGATGAAGTGTAGGTAAAACAGCAATACGTAATATTCGATAACAAGACTGTTTCGCTGCCGCTTTTAAACCGAGATGTGCTGCGATAGATTGTGCTAATAAATGCCCTTTAATTCTTCGCTGCCCAAGCATAACCGCTTGCGCTAAATCATCATCAAACCCACCCTCTTTGACTAACAAGCAGCAACCAATCACGTGCTGTTCCGTTCGGGCAATTAGTACCTGTTGGGTAGTATCATCTAGAAGTTGTTGAACGTCATTGGGAGATGTTTGGTAGTGGGCATGAATTAATAGACCAACAATTTGAGACAATAAATTTTTGTTTGCAACAAGCTCTGACTTGGTTACGAGTTCATAAGAAATTGTCGCAGCAGGTAATGTCTCTATTGTTGAGTACTCGGCATTAAGCAGTAATGCATTGAAAACCCACAGCTCTAATGGATCGTTCACTTGCCAGCGAATGGGTTGATCAATATGAAGCGCTTTCCACTGCGGCATTTTTCTATTGAGAGATTGCTTAAATTTAATTTCAAAACCACGCCCAGTTCCTTCATAGCCATGAATCGTCGTGGCAAAAACTAAACGATTATGTCGATTCAATAACGCTATCAAAGTATCACCAGGAATAGCTGCTGCTTCATCAACAAGGATAAAATCATATTTATCAGCAACATCACAAATAACGTCTTGTGCAATAAAATGCAGCTCACTTCCTTGGCATAATAATCGATGAGGATTAGTGGTATCAGCGTCAACCAAGCGTTGTTGTGCATGCGAAAAAACGGTAGATGCACAAGCAAAAGAAGGAGATGTCACCGCAATTTTCATTTTTCGCGTTAGCATTAACTCTGCTGCAGCAATACCTAACGCAGATGATTTACCTCGCCCTCTATCGGCCGATAAAACTAAAGGGCGCTTCCTATGACCAACAGCGACCTTAATAATGGCATCTACTGCATGCTCTTGCTGTTGTGTTAAACAAAACCGAGGAGCACTTGAGGTAAACTCAATACTATTATGTGACTGATGAATCCAAGGTATAAATACAGGAATACTAGTATCTTGGGATAAAGTAATCACATCCGGATCAGAACACAGTAATGATAGCCGCTTCATAAATGGAGAAATATTTGCATCACTTTTCCAACCAAGAGGTAAGAGTAATAACATTACACCGCCCCCTTTTATTGTGCCAGACAACGCACCAATAACATTCGCATCAATACCGTGATGAGCGTTAATAGCAATACATTCAGTCTCTTGTCCCAACCACTTTTTCGCTGTTTTAAAAAGGCATTGAAGCATTGATTCAGGCGCATCTTCACCCGCCCAAAGCATCGCTGAATAGTGTTCAGAAAATAATTGCGAGATCTGAGTCGCCCAGCGAAGATCACCTTCAACAATAACAAGTCGACGGCAATTAGCAGCAAGTGAGTCCGTATGAAGCTGAGAAATAAACGTAGGAAGAAGTGATAACATACAATAACCTGAACAACATGATTGTTGAGATCATAACATGTGAAGCAAAATTGAGATGAAAAAAAACCACGCTAGAGTGCGTGGCTTTAATAAGGTTTGATTATTTCAAATAATCATTTAAATAATCAAGGATGTCACTAACTTGTCGATCACTCATTTTTTTCAAACGTAACTGTAGCTTATCACCATCGCGGGTATAACTTACTTTACCTTTAATGAGTTCTTGAGAACTTGGTTTTTCAACTACAGCTTTTGGCTGAAGTGCATCACCCATTTCTTCAAGTTTAACCGTCACTTCGCGAGTAATACGGCTGATCCCTTGTGCTTTGATTGTTTTCCAAAGCGCCGTATTTTCTGCACTTAACTCTTCAATCATTTTTTTCTGTTGTTCAGCGTCTAAGCCAAAAAACACACGGTGAAGTTTAACAATAGTAGGACGGCCAAGCTCGCCAACGCTCGGGTAAGCCATCAGCAATTCCATCGGTAAACTTGCCGCTTTTAAAGCACCACTTACTAGGGCTTCACTGCATTGTAAATAACGTGCTAACTCTTTTTGATCCGCAACTTTTCCACTATCAAGTAGGTGTTGCATCTCTTTACCACGCTCAAATAAACTTAGCGGTTTATGAGCATTAGCGACATCAGATAAAAATTTAGCGTGTTCAGTATTAATGCCTTTAGCAACATAAATTAAGAAATCTTTATGGGCTAAAATACAAGACATACGACGGCGGCTACCGTCTAAAACCTCAATACGACCATCATCTAACCAACGACCAACAGCTGGATATTGCTGTCCGCGATCTTTCAATGTCGATAATATATCAGCAAGTGCGTGCTCATTTAAAAATGCTTGTTCACGTGCATTCTCAGCAAAAACAGTGGTTTTAGTACTGACATCGTCGGCATTAATTTTGATTAATTCAAACGCAACCGTTTCTTCACCTGCTACAGCTAATTCTATTACAGCTGCTTTATCACGTGCAGCTGTTTGTGCTTCTGTTACATTGGTCGCGCGGCGCTTATCCGCTTTACCAAACAGACGAGCATTAAGATCAGTTGTTTTAATAGCCATCTGTTAGTTACTCCTCGTTAAGATTTGCCCAGTGGCTATGCATAACGCGTTCTAGTTCTAAACCAACACGCTGAATAGCCTCTTGAGCGGTTGAAAGGGTCTTTTTACCCCCTTCAAACTCTGCTGCCGTTAAGTCAAATACCGTACTATAGGTATCAGCACAAGTTTCAAATGCACGGCTACGTGGCACAGTAGCCATCATAACTTGATCACGAAGCAAGTAATTCATTTCAGTTAACACAGAAACTTGCTTCTTATTATCGTCTTCAAACATTGTCGGCATTAAACGAATAAACTCTAAGCCATGCCAATCTTCAGGGAACATCTCGTAAACAGTCGGTAAATGCTGGAAAAAGTTAACGGTAGATGCCCAGTCAAGACGTTTTGCAGCACAAGGAATGATTAACGCATTAGATGCATACATTGCATTCCATACCAGCGGGTCGATGTGTGGACCCGTATCAATCATAATAATGTCGAACTCATCTGCAATTGGATCAATTACTTTTTCTTTGAGTAAACGAACAATATCAAGGTCTTGATTTACAGCAAGATCTTGCCATGCATCAGCGTTAAACATCGCATCTTCAGGGAAGGCCGCTATGGTTTTAAGGTTAGGATACTGGGTTGGCATAACCACATTATCTTTTAAGAAATCTTTATCCATTTCAACGCCATCAGGTACGTTATCAAGCATAACGTCAACAGCAGAATAAATCGTTTCTTGTTTACCCACACTAATAAGAGGGTTTAAAAATAGACGTAATGACCCCTGTGGATCAAGGTCGATAAGACATATACGATAACGTTTATCTAAATCTAATGCTAAACAAGCAGCAATATGTACCGCTGTCATTGATTTACCCGTACCACCTTTCTGGTTCTGAACATTAACAACCCAAGGTTTACGGCCAGCACCTTCTCTTTCATGAAAAGCCGGCTTTTTTGCCGCTTTCATCAACTTATGGGCTTCCTCTAAAGTAATAGAGTAGTGATTAGCATTATTTTTTGTAAATTGATGGCCATCAGCCTCCATACGAGAAATAGCATCATCAAGTTTACGTCTTGTTAACCCTGAGCGTGTTTCCATTAAAGCTTTAGACATCGGAGGGAATAACTCCTCACGACGCTCTTCTAAAACAATCTCAATTCGGTCCGCTTGTACTTGTTTTGTTTGCTCTGCAATGTTGAGCAAGTTTTGGATCGTCTGTTCCCTATTCATTATCACTCTTCGCCATGATGATAGACTGAGCAATATTGTACAGCAAACACAAAAGATAACAATAAAAGGCTGAACAATCAGTGTGACATCAATCTAAAGTCAAAAAGCTTTATTTTTGATAAAAGCAGATATAAGACCATTATTTGAACATTATTTTACGTTCACAATGTGATTTACTACCCGAAATAAGATACAGATTTAAAGTGTTACAGCGTCACAACTTTACAATGTAAATTGATTTTAGCAGGGTATTTACAGAAGCATGATAAAGACAAGCTAAGTTACGGGAGATGTTATTTCAATTTCAGATCATCTTAAAATTGAACAAATAACCATAAGATCTAACAGTATGATGAAATCAATCAATTTCATAGCCATTTCATTAAAATAATTAATAAATAGCAGATAAAGGCTGATCGCATAACCAAAAAGGCTAAAATGAATGAACAAAATCTTGATCATCGTTCCGAGAAAATAACGTCGATCATGAAACGATGATCAAGCGTTCTAACAAACAATTAAATCAGGACTTCTAGACGATATTAGATCATATTGTCAGGAAAAATGATCAAGGTAAAAAGGGGGGAGAATAGCGATTTACAACCATAATTACGGAAGCATGATAGAAAGGAGATAAATTACTGTGAGTGTAGATTCAATAAGGCTTTAGCTAACAATATTCACCTTAGAACAAGGCTAAAAGGCCAATATTGAATGAAATGGCCAAATACTTGAAATGCAGATTCGTTTACTTGATCATTTTTCCGAATATAAAACGATAAAATAAGCACTTCTTTGGTAACATTCCGAATCAAAGTAATATGGATTAATCGCTATGGTTACGGTAATCACTGTGTATCATAATTTAAAAAGTGAATATAATTTAAACAAAAAGACTCGAATGACACTCACATGATCATTGTTCCTAGTAAAAATACCTAAATAAATGACCTTTGCACCGTGGAATTAAGGATCAATCAATACAAAGAAAGGATTGCTGTGGATAACTCTGTTAACAAACATTGAATCTATTATGATCATGCTTTCAATTGAGTGTTGATCATCGTTTCAGAATGCAAATGATCATGCTTCCAATGTTATGATGATCATGTTTTCGATTGACTGTTGATCACACTTCCGATAAAACTATGATCATTGTTCCGTAATACTACTATTTTATTTTCTTTTAAAACAAAATGTTACGCTGTAAAATAAAACCAGATCATTAGATCAGTTAATCAAATAGATCAGAATTAATCATAAAGATCAGTATTAAAAATCTTTAAATAAAAAACTTTATTTATTGATCTTTTTCTATTAATCTTTGCGGAAAGATGATGGATCTACGGTCAATGATAAATGAAACAACCTCGTAATAGTGAAAATGCCCCAATTGAAAAAATATTGATCGAAGCCCCTAGATCGCACAAAGATGGTCATTTATTTTTGATCCATTCAAATCTTGTGGATTGGCTTCCCCAGTATCAACATTTTAAAGGGGTCACCAAAAGTATTATTGAACTGCTCAATATTATTTCGCTACGTGGTTTATCAAGCAAAGATGGTTATGTATCAACAACTGAACTTGTTGAAGCAACGGAAGGGCAATTAACGCGAGCAGCAATTCAGCAACGCTTACGTGCAGCAGTGAGTGTCGGTTTATTTAATCAGCAGCCTGTAAGATTTGAAGAAGGCTTAGCGGGTAAAACCATGTTGCATCACTTCATCAATCCATCTTTGCTGATCTCTCAATTAGGCACGGGTAGTTTACAGTCAGACCAATTTAAAGAAAAAGAAAAGCAAAAACGTTCAAAAGCATTAGCACAAAATCATGTTAATCGACGTTTACTGACTGAACACGGTTTAGGTACCCCACCAAGTATGCCTGATGAAGCTGATCAAATTGTAGTTTCCCCAACCAGCTGGGCAGGGATCATTGATCAGGCGTTAGCGCCACCGAGAACTAAAAAAAGTTATCAAAAATCAATGGTTGCGATCAGTGGTACGAAAGCGATCATTGAAACACGATCATCAAAGTCGATCATGACGGTAGATGATCTCATGACATTGTTTGCGTTGTTTACCTTAACGGTCCAATATCACGATCATCATATCGCTGACTATGAAATTCAAGCGCGATCTATGGCAAATAAGACGCCTGTCTATATCACTGATATTTTGGCTTTACGAGGCAAAAAAGACAGTGGTCCAGCACGTGATTCTATTCGAGAAAGTATTGATCGTATTGAATTTACAGACTTTCAATTACATGAACTCACAGGTCGTTGGTTGAGCGAAAATATGCCTGAAGGGTTTAAGAGTGATCGTTTTCGTTTCATTGCTAGAACGATCACGGCTTCAGAAGAAGCGCCTCAAGAAGGGCAAGATGGTGAGATCAGGATCAAGCCTAATTTGTATATTTTGGTGTGGGAACCTTCATTTTTTGATGAACTATTAACACGTGATTACTTTTTCTTGTTTCCTCCTGAAATTTTACGCCAGCATACGCTTGTGTTTCAGTTGTATACTTTTTTCCGTAGTCGCATGTCTCGTCGTGTCAATGATTCCATGCTTTTAAGTGATTTAAATCAAAAGCTTGCTAGAAATATTGAATGGCGACGTTTTTCTTCTGATCTTATTCGAGAATTGAAAAAGTTAGCTGAAGGAAAAGTAACGGAAACGATCTTTGCCGTGAATTTATGGGGATACCATTTAACGATCAGTGCTGAAGAACCTGATAAACGTTACACAGATTATCGTATTGATATTAAATGTGATGCCGATGAAGTGATCCGTTATTCACGTGCTAAAACGACCAATGAAGGTAAGCGTACGATGGCACCAACAATGCCAAACCCGCTACGTAATGAGATCATGCCAAAGCAAGAACTGGAACAATTATCCGCAATTATTGATGGTGAGTTTGAACCGATTCAGCGAAAAGCACCGCGTCCGAAAGGTCGGTTAGGGCGTCGTATTAAGTTGCGTAAGCATCTTGTTGAGATTAATGCAGATGAATTAACTATAGTGTTATCTAAATATACCTCACCAGAAGCGCTCCAGCGAAGCATAACGGCGTTATCTGCAATGACTGGTCATTCATCATCAGTTATTACTGAAGAGTGCCACGGATACTTAGATAAGCTCGATTGGTTATATGTTTCTGGTGAAAAAGTCAGTTATGAAACCTTAAGTCGTACCGTTGAGTTATATAACAGCCGTCAAGACGAGCGTCATTTATCGATTGAACGTTTAATTTCAGGTTTAGCTGTTAGACGAAAAGTGTGTCAACTTGTTCATGAAGGCCATATTAATGAGCAAGTTTTAAAAGCACTTGATGATGTCGCTAAAGGTATTTAAAACTGTTGCGTCAGAGAGAAAAAGAGCGTTTTTGTGCGCTCTTTTTTCATATTATTAACGGAATAATTAATATTTAGTGTATTTTATGTAGTTATGAATAGTTTTAGTGAATATTTAAATCATGAGAGGAACTCGTTGGTTTAAATATTTTCATAGTGATGGCGCTAAATGATTGGGAACTTCATTGTGTTGAAAAAGCATAGAATAATCAAAACCGTATTATTTATGGCACTCAGTGTACAGTCTCTTGCTGTGTATGCGAGTGCAGATGATCGTCCCAAACTTAATCGAGAACGGATTGGACTTGTTCTTAGCGGTGGTGGTGCAAAAGGGGCAGCCCATATAGGCGTATTGGAAGTATTAGAAGAAAATCGAATTCCTGTTGATATCGTAACAGGCACCAGTATGGGCGCTTATGTTGGCGGTATGTACGCCATGGGATTAAGTGCTAAAGAAGTGAAACGTCGTACCTTTGGTGTTAAATGGGAAGAAGGTTATCTCGATCGTGCTAGTCGTAACGATCTTACGTTACGTAGAAAGCAGCAAAATGATAGGTACCAATTACATACTGATATTGGTCTCGATATAAATGGCGAATTTAAATCTCGATCAGGAGCATTTCAAGGACAAGGATTTGCTAAAATTCTACGTGATGTTACTGATAACCTCCCATCTTTAAAATCTTTTGATCAGCTTGCAATCCCGTATCGAAGTGTGGCTACCGATATTGCTAAAGTGAAACCGGTTATAATAAGTTCAGGTCATTTAGCGACAGCAATGCAAGCATCAATGACCGTCCCTGGAGCGTTAAAACCGGTTCACTTAAAGGGGAAACTGCTGGTTGATGGCGGTGTGGTTAATAATATGCCTGTCAATGTGGCCAAAGTGCTTGGTGCTGATGCCATTATTGCGGTTGACTTACGTGATAATTTAATGCCAAGTAAAGATCTTGATAGTGCGTTAAATATCGTTGCTCAATTAACGACTTATATGACCAATGCAAGTACCGATCTGCAAAAAAGTCTAATGGAAGAAGATGATGTATATCTTCAGCCTGATGTTTCATTTATGACTGCCGCTGATTTTGATCAAATGAAAAAAGCATATTTAGCGGGAAGAAAAGTGGCAACGGCTTCGCTACCAAAATTACTTCGTTATCAATTATCAGAGCATGACTATCGAGCTTATATTAAGGAAAAACAAAGTCGTCGAAGCCAATTAACCGTAGCCTCAGCTTATTATATTGATAAGATAAAAATAAAGAATAATACCCGCTTACCTGAAAAAACTTTATTGTCTCAGTTGGATTTAAAAACAGGTCGAGTGATTTCTAATGAAGAATTAGAGCAAGCAGTTAAACGCCTGCAAAGTGAAGATGTTTATGGTCGAATTACTTACCAAATTAGGCAAGAAAACGGCGAGAACGTGCTTGATATGGACATAAATGAAAAATCATGGGGACCGGGGTATTTAAACTTTACCTTGGCGTTCGAAGATGATTTCGTCAATCGTTCAAACTTCTCTTTTGGCGCTCAATATTTATATACCGATCTCACAGATAAAGGGGGAGAGTGGTTAACAGAGTTCTCGTTAGGTAGTTGGAAAAATATCAACACTGAACTTTATTTCCCATTAGATTATAAACAACAGTTTTTTACCGAAGTTGGTGCTGCTGCAAGCAATGAGGTGAGGAAATTCAAGCGTGAAAGTGCAATCCTCGATTCTGACAAAACTGAAGAACTGTACAATATTGAAACTGAATACCGACATGTGAATGGTTATGCGGCTGTTGGTTGGAATTTAAAATCATCGGCAGAAGTGACTCTTGGTTACAATGTTCAAAAAGGGTCTATCACGATACTTTCCAATCGCTATAAAGAGGATTATTTATTACATGGTCCCTATATCAACTTAACTTATGATGATCTCGATAGTTTTTATTTTCCTTCAAAAGGTATATACGCTAATGCAAGATTGGGTTATAACCAAACGACCAGTGAATTTAAAAATTATGACGAAGTAAATGGCGAAACCATTTCTTATAATTTCTCAATCAAAAAACCGTTTACATATGATCGACATACCTTGGTGTTAAACGCTAAAACGGCAGGATCTGATTCAGACGAAATGCTACCGGTTTTCGCCCAGGATTTAGGGGGATTATTTAATTTATCTGGTTATCACCGTTATGAGTTAAACGGCCGTTATAGTGCCTTTGGTAGTATTATTTACCGTTATCGTGTCCTTGATAACAACTTTGGCGCGTTTAAGCTCCCTGTCTATTTAGGGGGATCCATAGAGTATGGCGGTGTCTGGAATAAATCTTCTGATATGTCTTGGGGGAGTGCAATAACTGCTGGCAGTGTTTATGTTGCTGTTGACTCTATTATTGGCCCTGTTTACTTGAGTTATGGTCTCGCAGAAGATGGCAATGATTCATTCTACCTTTCTCTTGGCTCTTCGTGGTAACTAATAAAGTAAGGTTAGGTAAATTTACCTAACTTTGCTTATTTTACTTATGAATATGTTGTGTATTTACATAGCTATGACAAATGTATCTAAGTATATGGCAAAATAGTTACTGATATAACCTTTGTCTTATCATACTGAGGATTATTTATTTAGGAAGGATCTTGAATAATAATCATTTTTGTATTGAATATTACTTTTGCGAGCATTTTGCTCGCTTTTTTTTTAACTAAGATTATTTTTAATTACTTGTGAAATTTATCCTATTTAAAAATATTAAATAGCATTTATTTATTAAATATTTTCTTTCTTTTAAACAAGACAAATAAAAATTAAACCGTTTCTATAATCACAAAGTTAATTTGTATTCAGCAAAGTAATTGAGATGAAATAGAGGCTAACCATGAAAGTAGTTCGAATATTTATCTGGTTAGCAATGCTTATGAGCATTGTTAGCTGTGGTGGAGGCGGCGGTGATCCACAAACAACGGAGCAGCCTAGTGATACGGTATCGGTAGATTTTACGCCTGAATTTAGTGCATTTCGGATGGCATTACCTGTCGCAAACGGTGGTAGTGTCGGAAAAAATACCACGACGCCTATTTTGTTAGAAGGTCTTTTACAGGCAACCAATACAGCAACAAATACAGTAGAGCAGTTTGATTGGAAAGCTTATTTAGATCTTGGTACTTTCTCTGTGACCTCGGAAACCACGATAGGTTTAACACCGGGGAATTATGATTTTGTGCTTGATATTGAGCATGATGGACAAAAATATCATGGTGAAGCGAACATCGATATTATCGATGGTAACTCTCCTGTTGCGATGAATTTAACCCCTGTTTTAGGAAAACTTGATTTTGACGTCTCTATTAATCCTGAAATGGCTAAGCTCTTTTTCAAAGTCGATCCTAACGAATTAAATTTATTAGGTTTAGGAACCCCCATTGTCGGTATTGGGCTTGATAATAATCAAGAAATGAAGTTTTTAATCAATAAAAACTCAGCGCAATCTGATCTTTTTTTTAATATCCAATATGGTAGCTATTCAGTTGATATTAATTTCTATAATGACACCGAAAAAGTGGGGCATTTAGATATACCTAACCAAGTATTAAATATTGATCAAAATACTGCTGTTGTTAATTATGATGTGGTTCCATTGATGGGGGTCACTGTTATTACATTTAATGAGCAAGGAGACACCACTGATATAACGGTTAAAATTCCTAACTCGATCATTACTCATGTTCAGCAATTATCAGATCTTAATACTGAGCTTAAGTTGTTAGATCCTAATAATATGATAGTGTTTGATGATCAAGTGATATTTACCCAAGATCCCAACGCGCCTGATAGTTACATTGCAACGCTGCCGGTGAATTTGAATTTTGCTCAAACACAGACCCATGGGTTATTTTTAACATTAAAATTTTTCGATATCGCGGATAATCCGACTATCGCATTTGCGAGTTGCACATCTGAAAGCTTCCATTTAGAACATAATGATAAAACATTAGGTTGCCAAGTTACATTCAATGATACGACGGTAGACGTTGTAACAGCGCTTAATGCGCATTTTGTAGTGAATGTTTACGATGTCAACGGTAATCCAGTGAAAGATGCTCAAGTGTTTGTAAATGATGCAACTAGCCCTATTGGAGTAACCGGAGAAGATCCGTTTACCAGTGAAGGGGCGGTTGTATTCAATACATCAGTAGGGGAGCATGATATCAAGGCTAAAGCGATTGGTTATGTCGCTGAAAAAGTTGTTAATGCCACGCCTTTGAGTATCAATAATGTTGACTTATATTTGATGCTGCCTGAATCACCACCAGCTGATGCGGTTGAGCCAAGAAATTATGATACGCGAGTATCTTTGACAGAAAGTGTCAATATTCCACCCAGTACTGAGCAAATAAACCTTGCTAATGACATGATGGTTAGAATACCACCAGTTAAAATTGATTATGAGAAACGTACAGGTGTAGCGCGAGTTCTTTATAATCAGACAGGCTATTTGACTGATGCAGATCCAAGTAAAACCACAGAGCAAGTGGTGATGGATTTTCTTGAAGATAATCGACGATTATTACATTTATCACCTACTGATATTGCTAATGTAGAGCAACAAGTTTACGAAACAGCAGCGACAGGTGCGAAGCGTTTTTACTTACAACAAAAGATTCATGGGCGTGAAGTATTCAACGCTTTGCTACAAGTTAATGTGAATCGTGATGGCCGTATCTTAAGTGTGAATAACACGTTCTCACCACATATTGATCAAGTGATCTTAAGTAAGCAAGCACCCACCATTACGATTAAGCAAGCGATCATTAATGCAGCTGAAAAAGTAGGGATCAAGGTTCGCCACCAGCCAACCATTGAAAATGAAGATCTTAGTGCAGATGATCAAGCAACAAAAGTTAATGCATCCAGTGCTTCAAGAGAGCCTATTGACGCTAAATTAGTTTACATACCGGTTAAAAATGATGAACTACGTTTGGCATGGTCTTTCTTACTCTTTACTCATGATCAACGTCATGTCTATCAAATGTTGGTTGATGCCAATAGTGGCGAACTTCTCGCTTACTTTGATCAGGTTGATGAGCACAGCTATGAAGTGTTCCAATACCCAGTCGAATCACCTAATCATGCAACACCTGTTAACGCTCGCCAAATTGAAGTTAATCCGGCGGCAAGTCCCGGTTCACCATGGGGATGGCATGATATAAATGCCACCATTGGCAATGAATATACCATCATGCGAGGTAACAATGTTCATGCGTATAACGATTCAAATAATTCAGGTTCACCAACAGGAGTCGAGCCAGATTGTTTGGCGGGCATAAGTTGTGTCTTCCCACTTGATTTTACTCTACCACCACAAGATAACAGCGATGCGGCTGTAGCCAACTTATTTCATTGGAATAACATTATTCACGATATCACCTATCTATATGGCTTTGATCAAGCATCAGGGAATTTCCAAGTCAATCAATATGGAGCCCCCGGTGCTGGTGGCGATGATGTTAAAGCCGAAGCGCAAGATGGCGGGGGAATGAATAATGCTAACTTTTGGACGCCTGCTGATGGTACACGCCCTAGAATGCAAATGTACCTATGGTCATATACCACTCCACAGCGTGACGGTGATTTTGATAATGCGATTATTGTCCATGAGTATGCTCACGGTATTTCTAATCGTTTAGTTGGTGGTCCTGCCAATGTAAATTGTTTAAGTAATTACCAACGACCATCAGAAGGGATCAGTGATCTTTATGCCTTAATGTTGACTCAACCTGCAGGACTCACGGGAGCCGATCCTCGTGCGATGGGGACCTATGTATTAGGTCAGCCAACCTCGGGGGCTGGTATTCGTCCACAACGTTACAGTACTGATTCAACGATTAATAATTATACTTATGAAAGTATAACCTCAGGTATGTCAGTGCCTCATGGCGTCGGTTCTGTATGGGCACAAGCAGCATGGGAAGTGTACTGGGCATTAGTTGATGAACATGGCTTTGATATTAACTTGTATAACTCATTAGGAGGGAGTGGTAACCAACGTGCCATGTTGTATTTTACTGAAGGACTGAAAAATACCATTTGTTCACCAAGCTTTATTGATACACGTGACGGTATTATCCAAGCTGCTATCGATAACTATTCAGGCGAAGATGTGTGTTTAATCTGGCGTACTTTTGCCGATTTTGGCTTGGGTGTTGATGCAATATCGCCAAGCAGTAATAGCTTAAACGTCACCAATGGTTTTGGTATTCCAAGTTCATGTGATGAAACCGCTGATGTTTGGGTTGAAGATACCCACTTTGATTATTTTGGTCCAGCACCTGATACAGGAGATGAGCCTGATGCCAATATGGTTGGAAAATCAATGTGGCGTAGTAAAGCAATTTGGAATCGCGTCGTTACAGGTAGCCCAGGCCCCCACCAAAATCCTGAATTTGGCCAGAAAAATGAAATTTACGTAAATGTAAAAAATCGTGGTGCAGCAACAGCCTTTAATACAACTGTTGAAGTCTATTGGGCACATGCTTCTACTGGATTAACGTGGCCTGCGGATTGGACATTACTCGGTACAGATACTATTAGTAGTCTACCTGTTGGTGCTGATGTAGAAGCGACAGTAGCATGGGAGCCACCATCAACAGGCCATTATTGCTTAGTCGCGCGTTTAATTAATCCACAAGATCCAATGAGTTTCCCTGAAACTTCAAGCATTAATTATAATACTCGTCAAAACAATAATATTGCATGGCGAAACATGAATGTGGTTGATTTATTGATTAATCAGCAGCAAAAAATATCGTTTATTGCTAGAGCGATCGAGACTAATAACCAACAGATTGTTTTACAAATAGGTCATGATGAGCAGCAACGCTTCCTTAATGATGGCGGTAGATTAGCGATTAATCTATTAGAGTTTACAGGAAAAGATGAATGGCAAGAGATCACGCAATTACCATTGATTATTCGTGATTTACAAACTCCAACAGGTAATACCAATGAAGCGAATGTTCAATTACGCTTTAGCGCAGATCCTATGCCTATCACAGATAAAGAAAGTGCACTTTACCATCTTGATGTGATGCAGTTAGGTACAACAGCGACGGGGAGTAATGAAGAAATTGGTGGTGTATCGTATGAAATTATTACGCGAACTTACTTAACAGATACGGATAACGATCAGAAACCTGATATCCAAGATGATGATGATGATGATGATCAAGTTCTTGATGTTAATGATGCTTATCCACTTGATCAATCACGTCATTAATTATTATTAAGTGATACATTTAAGCCTCGCGATTTAGCGGGGCTTTTTTTATTGGTTAAACCGTATGTTTACTATTAGCATCTATCGTTCCTCTTACATTATCCAAATAGCTGTATCAAAACATGTCTAATGACGAGCAGATAGTAATTAACTGTAACAGTGAATAAATAGCGAAAGGGGAATGCTTGCTGTGTCAATCGTATCTTAATACCATCGCGAAAATTCAAGTTATGGACAACGTGTGATGGCATTTTTTAAATTGAAAATAACGCATGGACTTTCTCATTACCCCGATATTATAACCACAACGCGAGATCCACATCGCGCACTACAATTTTTAAAGTACGATGTCTCACCGTATTCGCGTGGTTTTACTAAAATCGTAATCGTTGATAACAAGCAATATGTGAAAAATTTAGCGAATAATGCCACAGCTGAATTTCAATCTGATTATATCCACAATGGTAAATGCAGTGTATTTACTCTTTTAAGTTGTAAAATTCTATTTGCTCGTTGGAGTCGTAAGTAATTTAATATCAGTAATACGGATGCTAGCAGTAACAATATAGACAATTATATTTTCGGGGGCATTGCTTCATCACCTAAGCGCTGACGATATTGATCGGGTGTGCTGCCTGATTGCTTTTTAAACGCAGTAATAAAGGGAGATGCTTGGTGATAGCCCAGTGTTAATGCAATCTCTTTTACTGATAAACCACTGCGTAGTAAATGCAGTGAGTAGATAAACTTTCGTCTTTGTCGCCACTCGGTAAAGTTCAAGCCAAGTTTATCTTTGAAATGTCGGGCAAGAGTACGCTCAGTTGTATGAAGCATTTTTGCCCATTCAGCTAAGCTGCGATTATTGGTTGGGTTTTTTTCAAGTTCAATCAATATTGTTTGTAGGAGCTTATCATCGCTTGTTGGTAAGTATTGATGATGCTCTTTACTCATTAAGACTTGATCAAAAAGTACTTTCACTAAGCGTTTATCTTGCGGAGTTTCAGGACTGACAATACGACGCTCGCGTAAATCACTCACCATGGCTTGCATTAAAGGGCTGACTTCCAATAAACAGGCATAATTCGGTAATGCATTAGCAAGTGGCTTAGTGATGTTCATTGAGCAATAATTTAAACTACGACGGATATAACTTTGATGCTCCATTGCTGGTGGTACCCATAAGGCAAACTGTGGAGGGGCAAGAAAGTGTTTACTTTCTGCTTTTAATTCAATGATCCCTCCACTGATCAGTTGCAATTGCCCCCACGGGTGAGCATGTTTCATCGTACCTGTATTTGGCAGAAAAATCGTATGACCAAAAAAGATATCACTGGGTGGATTATTATCATCAAATAAAGGTTGGTATACGTTTTTCATTGAACTTTAGCTGTCATATGATGTGATGAGAATAGTATACGCAGGTTTTAGGTTATTGATCTAGGTTGATAAGTTATGGGTACCAGTCGATCCCGCAAGTTTGTAATGCTTTAAGGTAGTCACGGGTTAAAGGATAACGGCCTACTGTTGATCCCTGCAATGGAGTTTGAAATATTCGATATTCTAAAGATTCACCCGTTAGCATTTGGTTAAATAAAGATTTAGCTACGTCACCTGTTGCTACAGTATAGGGAGACCTTGAAGCCAACGCTTTTGCCGTTACAGTGCTAAAACTGTATTGTAATTCATCACGCTGATGCATGTTCATATGACTTAAGTAATGATCGTATCCTATTAGAATATGAGGTGTAATATCCATTTGTTGTTGAAGGTAATAAGGCATATCACGCTGCTTGATTAGCCAACGATAATGACTATCTACTTGTAACTGAATATCGCCAACGGGTAAGGGATTTTGGTCTGGGCTATGCATACCAACTCTTAACTGATCGTGCACTATATCGACAATAGGATAATAACTGCTATCCGTTTGCATTGGAGAGATTGCACGAACACGACACACAGGTTCGCCTGTGAGTTCGTCAACTACTGTGATGGCGTGCCATTGAGCTGGATAGAGCGCAACACAGCCCGAACAAAAGAAGATAAGAGTAATAAGTATTATATAGAATGGCATATAACATCCTTGTGCATCTTGATAACGCTTAAAACGTGTGATTACTGATTTCAGTATAAGCAACCTTTACACATTGTGTTTAATACCTTCCGATAAGAGAAGGTATGTAACGCGCGGTTTTGCTTGAAAAATGAACGTCGGAATGGACAAGAAATAACGATATTGTTACCTTTAGTAACACTCTGATTATTTGTTAATCGTGTGACATTTTTTCTTAAAAATTAGGCTTTACAGTTTTTAAATCTATCGGTAGTATTCGCCGCACTTACGGAGAGATGGCTGAGTGGTTGAAAGCACCGGTCTTGAAAACCGGCATACGTTTATAGCGTATCTAGGGTTCAAATCCCTATCTCTCCGCCATATTCTAGAGATTCGATTTATCGGGTTTCTTTAAAGAATTGGAGCGGTAGTTCAGTTGGTTAGAATACCGGCCTGTCACGCCGGGGGTCGCGGGTTCGAGTCCCGTCCGCTCCGCCAACATTTTGATTTAACGCTAGCGTTAAATACACGAAATTTTAGTGCCGACTTAGCTCAGTAGGTAGAGCAACTGACTTGTAATCAGTAGGTCACCAGTTCGACTCCGGTAGTCGGCACCATTAAATTTCGGTGGGGTTCCCGAGTGGCCAAAGGGAGCAGATTGTAAATCTGCCGGCACTGCCTTCGAAGGTTCGAATCCTTCCCCCACCACCATTACAATTCCTCCTTAGTTCAGTCGGTAGAACGGCGGACTGTTAATCCGTATGTCGCTGGTTCAAGTCCAGCAGGAGGAGCCAAATAAAAAAGCCCGCAAGCAATTGCGGGCTTTTTTACGTTATAAGATATTGTTTATGAAATATTTATTTTGATTTTCTAAGTTAGTTGTTTGTATTGCCTTAATTGGAAATCTGGCTTTTTGGTCACTAAGTAGACTGCACAGGCAGCTAGAAGAAAACCTATGACTCCTTTCCAATCCAAAGATTCACCAAACATTAGCCAAGCTTGAATAGCCGTTACAGGAGGAACTAAATAGAATAGAGAAGCGACCGAGGATGAGGCACTTTTATTTACCATATAAAGAAGTAAAAGTAGTGCGATACATGAGAGACAAACTACTAACCAAGCTAATGTTAAAATAAACTCAGTTGTCCATTGAACTTCCATCGTTTCAAAGTTGAATGCTACAGGAAAAAATAACATTAAGGCTGCTAAGTATTGAACGCTTGCTCCTCCAATCATATCTATCTTCTGACAATATTTCTTTTGGTAAAGTGTGCCCACAGTAATACCAATTAATGCACAAAAACTGAAAAAAAATGCACTCGTTTTATGCAATTCTGATTGCCATTCAATTTTCCCCATCAACACCATAGCGATACCAATGAAACCTATGATCAGACCAACCCATTGAGATAGCCTAAATTTTTCTTGAGTAGAAAATAAGAGAATAATCGCTGTTAATATCGGCTGAAACCCTACAAGTAATGAGCTTAACCCTGCTGGCATTCCTTGACTGATCGCGTAATAGCTCCCACCAAGATAAAAACCATGGATTAACAGCCCAGAAATAAAGCTGTGAAAAAAGTTCATACCTTTAGGAATACGCTTATTAAGTACTACTGAGATAATTAGAAATAACAATATGTTTAAAGCCATACGGATAGAGAGAAGTGTGGCCGGTTCTGCATAGTTTAATCCTAATCTTGCTCCGATGAATCCAGATGCCCAGAGAACAACAAATACAAAGGGGATAGCCTTAGTTAGCATAATTAATCCTTGTGATATAACTCATGTTACTTTGAATACAATTAATATACTTTGGTGCAGATATTTAAAAAGTTACAGAGTTCAGTGTTTCTATGGGTACAGATGTTGGTAATTTAGTTAAACTCACTAATCTTATTGACCAAGAAAAGTGGGAGCGGAGTAGTAAATATATTTTGGTTGAAAGCTACCTTCTAAAGATCATTCAGAGTGGTGCTTTTCAAGATAATGATAAATTGCCTTCAATACGAAAGTTGAGTGCTGATTTGTGTGTAAGTAAAAATACCGTTATTCGAGCTTACCAAGAATTGGAAGCACAAGGTTATGTGTACGCTTTACCAAAATCAGGTTATCGAGTGTCGGTTCGAACGAAATTAGATACGATGTTGATGGAGCCTACATGCGTGGATTTACTTTCTTTATGCAAAGATATTTTGAGTTATCCTGAATACAAAGAGTGCTTGCCATTAGGCTCTGCCCATCCGAATATTAATGCACCAGCTATTAAGAGTTTGTATGCTGAAATTGGTCGCCATAGCCGCCAGCAAGTCTATACATCAAGCCACTATCAACTTCCTCCTGGTAATAAATTATTAGTCAAACAACTGGCTAAAATTACTCAAGATTTAGGTATCTCTGCAAGTACCGATGATCTGCTCGTTACGCATGGTGCTCAGCAGTCTATTAGTTTAGCCCTTAGAGCTATGACTCGAAGCGGTGATATCGTTGCGGTCGAGTCCCCCTGCTACTTTGGCAATTTGTTGTTACTGGAATCGTTAGGCTTAAAAGTTATAGAGATCCCAAGTTGTTCCCGAGAAGGGATCAGTCCTGAAGCCCTTGAGCAAGCAATGAAAACTTGGGATATTAAAGTCATTATTGTTACTCCTAACTTTACCAATCCGACAGGGGCAGTAATGCCATTAAAGCGTCGGCAAAAACTTCTTTCTATTTCTAGTAATATTCCAATTATTGAAGATGATGTTTTTGGCGCATTGGCACACGGAACGCCGTTACCGAGCTTATATAGCCTCGACATACAGAAACGGGTTATTTATGTGAATTCATTGTCAAAAACCTTGGATTCTCGGTTACGTATCGGCTGGATATTAGCGGGGAAGTACCGTGAAAAAATAGAAAAATACCTATTATGTGACAATATGGGGTGCTTGAATTTGTTGCATTCGGGGGTGGCAACATTTTTAACATCCGGTAAATACCGTACTCATACTTCAAAGATGATCCGTAATTACCAAAGCCAAGTTCAGTATTTCTGCTTGCTATTAAATAAAGTGTTAAGTAAATACGAAAATGTGAAAAATCGTTATCAGATCCACAAAACACAAGGATCCTTCTTACTCTGGATTCGATTGCCTAAAGGTACTGATAGCTACGAACTGTATCGAGAGTGTAATCAACATAAAATTAGTATCTTACCTGGTACTGTGTTTGGCTCACATAATCAATACAAACACTGCTTTCGAGTTAGTGTGGCGAATTTTGATTGTGATAACGACTGGTTACCTGCGATGGAAGTTTTTGGACGCTTAATTTCTCAACATGTGAATTAACAAACGTTAGAGATAGTCATTCTTTCTGTTCGATAAAACATCAAATTGAGTGAGTTGAATAACTTTTTGGTTGATTGATAAACAGTTGAAAGATTATTTAGTTTTATTACTTTACAGATAAAAAACAGCACTATATCATACGCCGCACTTAAGGAGAGATGGCTGAGTGGTTGAAAGCACCGGTCTTGAAAACCGGCATACGTTTGTAGCGTATCTAGGGTTCAAATCCCTATCTCTCCGCCATATTCTAGAGATTCGATTTATCGGGTTTCGTTAAAGAATTGGAGCGGTAGTTCAGTTGGTTAGAATACCGGCCTGTCACGCCGGGGGTCGCGGGTTCGAGTCCCGTCCGCTCCGCCAACATTTTGATTTAACGCTAGTGTTAAATACACGAAATTTTAGTGCCGACTTAGCTCAGTAGGTAGAGCAACTGACTTGTAATCAGTAGGTCACCAGTTCGACTCCGGTAGTCGGCACCATTAAATTTCGGTGGGGTTCCCGAGTGGCCAAAGGGAGCAGATTGTAAATCTGCCGGCACTGCCTTCGAAGGTTCGAATCCTTCCCCCACCACCATTACAATTCCTCCTTAGTTCAGTCGGTAGAACGGCGGACTGTTAATCCGTATGTCGCTGGTTCAAGTCCAGCAGGAGGAGCCAAATAGAAAAGCCCGCAAGCAATTGCGGGCTTTTTTACATTTGAAATCTAGACTTTTGTTAACAGCTCATTGGGTGATAAAGGTCTATTAACTATTCTTAACTCACTGACGTAACCATACAAAGGATTATGTAATTCACTGTTAGAACACGATGATCCCACAATCCAAGCGGCATCTTCTTTGATTGAAAGACCGTGACTTTTCTCCGTTGGATTACGCATTACTTTGTATCCATCAATGTACATCGTGGTATGTTCGGCATCATTTATAATGGCGATATGGTACCACTTCATCAAATCGAGACTCCAAGACCACGCAGTGGTGGTATCTTGCTGTTGATTGTCCATGGTTTCCCATTGAACTTCATGAAGAGAAGAAATCGCCATGACAACGGCAGGATCTTCGCCAGCATCTTTAACAAAATTATTGAGGCTGGCTTGCTGACATAAAATTCCACCCCAACGTGATAAATCACTTTCCCAATCATCCGGTAACTGCAGGAAGGTTTCAATGGTATAACCTTGATCCCAGTTATTAGTACTGATTGCTGTTCCCAGCGTTGATAAGTATGCGCCAGTATCTTCTGCTTTATTACCTTTTAGTAGAACAGAGCCTGTTGTGTGACCGTTTTCTGGTGCAGATTCTGAGTATTCAAAATACTCTTTCAGAGCACCAGTGTTGGCTTCTCTTGGCATCATTTTGAAATGACTACCGTTTCCTGAAAGATCCTGAAAAATAGATGTGACACTGCCTTCGTCATCGACTTTCATCATGTTTTCTTGATCGAACTTCCAGTAACCCACTGTGCCGTCAATAAGGGCTGGCATGGGTGATAATTCTCCTTGATTTAAGTTACTAAAACGCTCTTCAAAATTCATGTCGAACTCGAAGTGGTTGGTCTCATTGGTTAACTCAGGTATATCAAACGGTGTTCGTTCATCGTCTGGAATCGCTTGAACCCAAGGGGAGAATGAGCGAATGACCAGTTGATTATTACTGTAATCAAAACCGACAGTACGGAGCATACCATTGCCTCCCCAAAAGTCGGCTTGGTAATCGACCACCATCATTAGTACATCACGACCATAAGCATTTTTGGCGACCATATTAGCCGCACCATGATGGTGACCATTCATGGTTAGGAAGATCTGGTCATTTTTATGAATAAAATCGATCCAGAACTCAAAGCCTTTTGAGGTGATTAATGGGCTCTTTCCATCACTATCAATATTCAAAAGTTGGTGGGTTGATAAAATAGCTGGGGTGTTAGGGTATTGATCAAGTAAGTTTTGGGCCCAATCAAACGTCGCTTCTGAAGGGTTCCAATCGATCGCAAAAACTAAAAACTCGGTGTTATTGTGCGGCTCTTTGAAAAGATGACAACTATTGAAGCCACAGTCACTGACTGCGATACATGTATTGACTTCAAAGATCTTATTCTCTGGAAAGTGATTTAAAAATGGTTCGCTGCTTTGGCGGTTAATATCAAAATTTTTACCGTTTTCAAGATCGTGGTTACCACATAAGAGAGAATAAGGCGTATTTTCTGATGCACCTAAGATATCCATTGCCTGACAGGCCACATCCCATTCTGCTGGTTCATTACAATGCTCGACTAAATCACCAAGGTGAATAGTGAATGGAATATTCTCTTTTTTCCAATTATCTGCGATCCATTGAGTTTGAGAGTAATAACGTTCAGGACTATTTTCAGAATACTTTTGAGTGTCCGGTAAAACGGCTAATTTCCAGTTTTGATGAGATTTCTTTTTATCATTGCCTGAACTATTGTCTGATTTACATCCTGTTAAATATGTTGCAACCATAGTTGCGGCAACGCCTTTTAGGAATATTCTTCTGCTGATCATGCTTTTTAGTGCTATCTGTAATTTTTAAAGGCACAATACTGGCAGGGTTATGTTGCATTTTTATTTACAAAATCTAACTGAAATTAAACTTATCAATATTAATGTCGTGCTCTTTAACCTAAGGATATTGCACTTTTTTAAAACACATTAAGGTATTAAGTGATGGATCATGTGCCTGTAACAAATACTGTTCGCTGTCTTTTAATCCTTTTTTTTCTAGCGCAGATATCCAATAATCAATGCCTTGGAAGTTTCTCAACTCGGCTTGATTTTCTTGCCAACTAATATGTAATCCAGCATTAAAAACGGTATGGACTAAAGAGCAAAATATACGTTGTTGATCGGTACCTGCATCGTGATCCCGTAAGATAAAATACCCTTCAGGCTTTAACACGCGATAAATCGAATCAATATAGGCATCGAGCTTTTCGGGCGGACAGTGATGTAGCCCTATATAACAGGTGATCAAATCTAAGCTATTATCTTCAATGATATTCTCAGGGATAGGCTCATAATCATTCAGCGCAAAAAACTCACCAACTAATTTTATACTACCGCGTTCGACAATCTCTGCAGGTGAGTTATTTGGGGCACTTTCATTAGAAATAAAAACTTTTCCTGATAGCTTCAACGCTTTTTTTAACTCATTAACATAACGTCCTGTTGAGCCTATTTCTAAATAACCATTAAGATGCCTGTCTGTTGGCAGAATGGTTTGGGTTTGCTCTGTCATTTCTTTTTTTTGTTTTGCTAGCGCAGGAAGCGCAAATCGAATATCAGCAAGTGCTGGTTTGATATCTGGTAGTGAATACTGGATCTCATGATAGATGGCTTCATCAGAGTTTATGTACTGACAAGTGTCCATTATAAGCTGGTGGAATAAATGCTCGGGGTAGAGGTGATAAATATTTTGTAAAAATAAATAGAAGGCATCCCGTTGTTGAACGGTATTATAGATTTGTCGAAATTCGGAGTTATTTATTTCTTCTGGACTAAATAACGCCGGATCATTGTTTTGGCGATAATATTTATCCCATAAGCAGTGACGAAAACGATAATCAGAATCCCACTTCGCTTTGAGTTCAAACAACTTTGTGGCATTAGGGTAGGCGCGATGGAATTGATCGAAACGAGCATGGGGTTGATACGGTAAGTAATAACAGCCACCCGCATTTATCGCTGCTTCAATTAATTCTCTTGTCCAAATCGCCACTTTTTCTTGCTCTGCCTTGCTTGCTCCTTGTTTGTAATAGAGCACGAACGCAAAAACTTCTTCTCTTGCCCACGCGAGAATAGAGCCTGGATCTGGATGAGAGTGACGAATAGAAATATTCACAGTATTAACCGCATAACGGGTTAGTATCTCTGTCATTCTTGGTGTGAATTGTTCAATGTTCCCAACAGGAATAAAATACTCCTGCAGTACGTAAGTGGTTTCCTTCCGTGAGATCGGCTCGTAAATATATTCCCGTAGCCAGTTACCAAATGGTGCTTCAGTGATGGTCCAAAGCATATATTTTTCAGCTAAATAAAGTTTACGTGATTGCCTTGGGGCAACATTTACCGCTTGATCTGTACTGAACCAAGTGATGACTTGTACCCGATTAAACTCTGGCTCTGGTGGCAGCATATCAGCATTATGGAATACAGCATCTGGGTCACCTTTGATATTCTCGGCAAAAAACGCAGGATACTCTGTTAACGGTATTTTCTTATGTAAACGTTTTATATGACTATCATTAGTGAGTGATAACTCTGCTTCAACAATGATCCCCAATGCGCCATAACCACCAATGGCGCCATAAAATAGTTCGCTATGTTGCGTGGGAGAAGCAATGACAGCGGTACCGTCATCTAATAATAATTTAATTTCATTAACAGAAAGAATGAGCGGACTAAGGCTAACATAACGTCCGTGACAATTTACACTCAATGAGCCACCTATGGTGAAATTGGCATATGTCTGCATGATTTTTACCGCGAGGCTGTAGTCTTTAATCTTGACTTGAATATCACGCCAACGAGTCCCTGTTTGCACACGAATAGTTTGTTTATATCTAGTTCAAGGATACGGTTGAGGCCACGCATATCATTATGTAACGTATCTGGATGCGCGGTTTGTCCTCCCATGCTATAGCGTCCACCACCAATTGAAATAGGCTTGGATGTCGATTGGAGCATTGTTTGTAATTGTTCAATCGTGCTAGGAATATAATATTGGTATTGGTCGTTTGTGATGATGTGCTTGTTGGTAACACATAGCGGAGTCTTAATAATAAAGGTAAGCCATATTGCTGGCTCAATGCTTCTGAACCAGATAGTGATACTTGGTAAAAACCATAACGCTGATAAAAACGGATGGCACCTATATTACAAAAGGTGACGTCTAATTCAACGCAGCGATAACCTTGCTGTTTTAACTTATGGCAAAGATCATCGAGTAAGATGTGCCAAGGCTTTGTCCTCGAGCATTTGAAAAAACAGCGACATTGATTATGTAAAACGCATCGTTAGAGGGTAGGGGAACATAGTTTGCTAATGCTTTTCGGACCGTCGTTAATATATGCCATTTTAAATGAAGCGGTGAGGTAAAAAGCAGTTGTATTGCGCCTGTTAACTCTTGTTGTTGCAACTGTTGACGAGAGTATCCAAGGACCGCACCTTGGGTAATATCATTATGATTATAAAGCCACCCAAAACGATAACTAAATAGCCCTTTGGGTTGTGCAACCAGTTTATGCAATACACTCAGTGCTGTTTGTTTATCAACAAAGATAAAATTCATTAATTCATGCGAACTATCATAGATACAATTAACCATTGTTTCCATATCGGCTTGTTGTGCATGTTTCAGTGTTGTCTGAGTTTTTTGTGGCGGATTCATAGAATTATTATTCCTGTATAAGCAAAATCAATCCACTTGGCACTATAAATAAAGATAGTGTGAGCTTAACTATTTCGCTGTATGTTTTTCTTTATTAACACCATAGAATATGTTTCTCTCGTCTCTTAACGGATGAACCAGCTAACACAAAATGGTATTATTAGTGGCTGTTTTGCCTGTGACACTTGGATAACTAATGAATTTTGACCGTATTGTGTGTTTCGATCTCGAAATGTGTTGTTGGAATGATGGCCGCACATCTAGAACCGGTGAAATCATCGAAATTGGTGTGGCAGAGCTTGATCTCAACACCGGAAAAATTGTTCGTCGGGCACAACATTATGTGCGTCCTGCAAAAGATGAGATCTCTCCGTTTTGTACTGAACTCACGGGCATCAAACCCGAGGTTGTTGAAAAAAATGGCAAGCCGCTTTCTGTGATTTTAAAATCGATCGAACAAAAGTTTGGTGGTCGACATAAGATCTATGCAGCGTGGGGACATGACGATCGTATTTTGAAAAAGGAATGTTTAGCGAAAGAGCTAAAAGTCCCTTTTCGTGAGTATTTAAATCTTGCCACTTTATTTAAATTACAGCGTCATGTGACCAACAAACGATTAGGTCAACGTGCCGCGATGGAAATTGCCGGTGTTGAATGGGAAGGGCGTCAGCATTCGGGTTATGTGGATGCGTATAATCTTGCGCGTTTAGCAGCAACCATGTTCTGCGAAAAAGACACAGATTCAACACAAGAATAGTGTTACTTTCAATCGATTTGTTTGAGTAAAGCCGACTGATAGAGTCGGCTTTTTTATGTGTATGATGTCATTCGTGCGATGAAAATGCCGTTGTTTATACTTTCGATTTAGGCAATAGCAATCGTTCGGTGAAGTGGCACATTAAAATGATAACTTTAGATTGCGACAAGGAATTAAGTGTTTAAACAGCAAAATATAATGCGTTATGTATACTGACAAAAGCCGCCAATTAAAAGGTCACTTTTATGTCACAGAATACGTTTATTTTACATTCCACTTATCCTCCATCAGGCGATCAACCAGAAGCTTTAGCTCGATTACTCGGTAATATTCAAGATGGTGTTACACATCAAACCCTGCAAGGGGTAACCGGTTCTGGGAAAACCTTCACGATGGCAAATATGATCCATCGTCTTCAGCGTCCTACCTTAATATTGGCTCATAACAAGACGCTTGCTGCACAACTTTATAGTGAAATGAAACGTTTCTTTCCTGAAAATGCTGTCGAGTATTTTGTCTCTTATTACGATTACTACCAACCTGAAGTGTATATTCCTGGTAGCGATCGCTTTATTCGTAAAGATTCTGCGGTGAATCAACAATTGGAACGATTACGTTTGTCGACCACTAAATCGTTGATAGAACGTAAAGACGTTATTGTCGTGGCATCGGTATCTGCTATTTATGGCTTAGGCGATCCAGCCCAATATCGCGCAGTACAAATTCCCTTATCTGTGGGTATGACAATCGACAGAGAAGATTTTATTCAACGTCTTGTCGCGCTTCAATATAGCCGTTGTGAGCGAACGATTGAACGAGCAACTTTCCGTGTCCACGGTGAAATATTTGATATCTATCCAGCTGATTCAGAATCAAAAGCAATACGTGTGGTGATGTTTGATGACACCATTGAGCAACTACAATGGCTTGACCCTATTACAGGGAAAGTGTTGGGCGACATTGATCATTATTTTGTCTCTCCAAAAACCTTGTATGCCGCTTCAAAAGACAAGTTAATGAAAGCCAGCATTGAAATTCAAAAAGAATTAGAAATGCGTGTCACTGAATTAAATAATGAAAATCGTATTGTGGAAGCGGCAAGGCTGTATGAGCGCACGACACATGATATAGAAATGATGCAGCAGCTTGGATATTGCTCTGGATTAGAAAACTACTCATGTTATTTAAACGATCGCGAACCTACCTTGCCACCGACGACCTTATTAGATTATTTACCTGAAGATGGCTTACTGTTTATTGATGAATCCCATGTGATGATCCCGCAGATTTCTGCAATGTATCGCAGTGATGTGAGTCGTAAAGAGACATTAATTGATTATGGCTTTCGATTGCCATCAGCGAAGAACAATCGCCCTTTAATGTTTAAAGAATTTGAGCAAATAAAACCACAAACCGTATTTGTATCAGCTACCCCTGGTGAGTACGAACTCAAAAAATCTCAGCAGCATGTTATAGAACAAATCATTCGCCCTACAGGCTTGCTTGATCCTATTGTTGAAGTGCGTCCTTTAGCGACTCAAACCGACGATCTATTAAAAGAAATATCAGAACGTACGCAAAAAGATGAACGCGTATTGGTGACGACATTAACGAAAAAAAGTGCAGAGGCATTGTATGAGTTAATGGTAGAGCAAGGCATTAAGGTCAGCTATATTCACTCAGAAGTGAAAACCGAGCAACGGGTTGAAATTATAGATGATTTACGTGCAGGTAAATTTGATGTACTTATTGGGATAAACCTGTTGCGAGAAGGGTTAGATATTCCAGAGGCCTCATTGGTCGCAGTGTTAAATGCCGATCACGCGGGATTTTTGCGTTCAACACAGGCGCTGATTCAAATCATTGGTCGTGCTGCTCGTAACGCAAACGGTAAAGCGATTTTATATGCTGATAAAATAACGCCAGCAATGCAGCAAGCGATGACGGAATCACAACAACGCCGAGAGCGACAGCTGGAATATAATAAAACACATAATATTACGCCAGCCTCTTCTCAACGTAAAAAAGTAGAGATAAATAATAATGAGCCTGCACAACATAGTGTTGAGTTCTGCTCTAATCTATCAGAGTTATGCCAGCAAATTACGGCAACAGAAAAAGAACTATTGGTAGCTTGTGATAAGAATGATGAAATACAAATTGGTATTTTTAGAGAAAAGCTCAATAAGTTATATCGTCAGTTCATCTTTATGTAAAAAGGATACTAATTGATATCTAATTAAGGTCGTTATTATTCGACCTTAATTATTAACAATTAATCTACTTATATTCACCGATCATGTTCTTATCGAGTAATATTAATATAGTATGTATTTTAATAAAAAGTAATAAACAATGCTGAATGTATTACTATATTTTTTATTACAAAGATAAGTTAATTTTATCGTGATTTTATATGTTTGATATATATGGGCTTTGTGTTTGTTTTTGAGCTTTTTGTATTTTTGGATTGTGATTGAAATCACATTAAGTGCTGATATAATCCGCCCGCAATTTTAATAGATAAAAACAGTCATCATTTGATGAATATCCCTCCAAGTATATTGGCCTTTTTACAACGTAGCGTGCGAATAACAGCGATGTGTATTTCATATGGTAAGAAAGATCGTATGTCCATTCTTAACATAAAAGATCTTAGTTTTATCAGTCATAGTGCTGGAAAATCATGTGTTACGATAGAAAATAGAATTTAAGTGTATTCATTTTATAAAAATGGATCTGGGTGTAAATTGCTTCACTTAGCTTGTTATAAAGAGTTGTCATGGCGTTATACAAAGCAATAAATATGGCTTTAAATGGGATTGTTCTTTTATGAACATTAAATACATGAAGCTTTATACACTGATAGTGTGCTCTACGTTCTTTCTCATTATTTTTGCATGCTGTACTTATCTACTTTATCAATATGATATCGATAAAAAAATTCACAATGAGCATGAAATACAACTAAAAACCTTTAATTCAGTCGTTAATAGCAAAGAGACACTGGCCTCTATGTTTTCGAAGATGACGATACCGACCTTAGCAGAGCAGAGGGAGTTAAAACGTTATGTCTCCGATCATAAAGATGTTAGCAGCGTATCTGTGATTTATAAGGATTATTATGTATACAGTACATTTGGTAATCGCCTGTATTCAATGGAAATGAAGGCAGTAAAAGGTTTTAGCATTAAGGTAAAAAGCTTACTAACACATAAGCCAACCTTGTCTTATACGTTGCAGGTTGGAGCGAATACTTACTTAAAAATATATTTTAAACCGCTTCGTTTTAATGTTATCGATAGTATTGGTCGAGGCTATATTACCGTTTTTGATAACATTGAAATTGGTGAAGGTAATCAGTTAGTTAAGCATGACCTGATAGAGCATCATGATGAGTACCATTTTCATCTCGACGACGCTGATTTTTTTGTAGTTGTTGATCCTGCACTCGCTCTAAAACAGTTTGTTGAAACTAAATATGTTTACTTGTTAATGCTTTTATTGGCATGCGTGGTAAGTAGTTATATATCGGCAGCTTACAGCAAGAAAATATGGGTACGGATTTGTATCAAACGTAATATTATTCGTCCATACCTTCAACCCATTGTTAACAATGAAGGAAATATTATTGGAGCTGAAGTTTTAGCGCGTTGGATTACTAAAAAAGGTCAGGTTTTACCACCTCATGTATTTATACCCTATATAGAGAGTAAACACTTAACATCCTTGTTAACCTGCTCTTTGATGACACAGGTTTATCAAAGTCAGTTAATGTTAGTGAGTAAACACCTAAAATTGAGCTTTAACTTGACGGAACGTTGTTTGTTTGACGAAAGTATTTATAAAGCGAGTTTATTATTAGCGCCTAAGTTTGAATTGGTGCTTGAGTTTACTGAATCAGCACCGTTTTCGAATGCTCATGTGAAAGCGCGTATGGAAAAGTTTCATCAAAATGGGATGTTCTTTGCGCTTGATGATTATGGTACTGGGTACTCTGCACCGTATTATTTGACTGATTATGACTTTGATTATTTAAAAATAGATCGTTGTTTTATAGAGCAAATTGAACATAACCCTAAATCTATTCATGTCGTTGAATCTGTAGTGCGATTAGCTCAAAAACTGCAACTTTCTGTCATCTCTGAAGGTGTTGAAACAGAAAAACAAAAACAGATGTTAGATCAATGGGGAATAAAGCAATATCAAGGTTATTACTTTTATAAACCGATGTCAGTAGAAAGCTTTATGGATATATATCGTTCTCATTAATATAGCGTGTTGTCGATATACCGAACCCTTCTAGCACTCTGTGCAAGAAGGGTTTTTACTTTTTTGGTTATAGATAATTAGTCGTAAGTGAGTATTTGCTAACTTTTTATTTAACTACCTGTGTAATTTTACCACGCTCTTTATGATCTTGTTGCTTTGCAAAATTAGCGAGTTGTTGAAATTGAGCGGGTTGCCAGACCATGTTATTTTTTAGCTCATGAGGGAGCGAGTTAAACGTTTCTTCATTGCCTACATTATGTAGATACAATTCAGCCCACACACTATTATTATCACCGTTACTCAATTGGGTAGATAAAGAAAGAGGAATGCCGTTTTTCACCCCATTAGGGTAGCGCGTTAATCCCAGTTGATAATCGCGTTTTAACACCACCCACTTTTGTGGCAAACGTGTATTGTGATCCCACCACTGACCATTTAACTGCTGTATGTTACGCTTGGTTTCTTCTGCTGAAACACTACCTAATTGCTGTAATTGATCGTTAAAAGCATCAGTCATGGCTTGAGAAAAACCTGATGGTGAAAGATTGGGTTGCAGCTCTAGTACTTGTTTTGCGGTAATGGCGCCTAACATATTGGAGTACAGATCTTCAGGTGAAAAAGCAGAAACTAATTCCGGAAAGCCAACAACGGATTCATAGCCAAACCACTGCGCAATTTCATGCCATTGTGCTAACCGAAAAGCTAACAGAGCTGCAAGCTCGATACTTATTGCTCGTCTCTCGCGATAAGTAAGTGTTTGCTTACTTTTATTTAATTTTATAAAGCGTTTACGCAGCTCTGTCGGTAATGTAATTCGATAATCGGAGCCTAGATGTTGGTAGATTTGCTGATACAAATAGTAAGTAAAATCTGCGGTATCTCGAACATGGGCTGTATCAATAAACCCGCCTTTAACCGTATATATTAAGCCGTTTGATTCATCGCCTAGCCCTAATAAACTTGCAATAACGTTTTGTGAGCCATCGTTATAGATATGTTTACCAAGCCTAGACGCATCAACAATATTCTCTACAGAAAAAAATGGGATCGGCACACCTAATAGTTCGGTTTTCAAATCTTGACCAAACGCACAACATGGACGTACCCCAACGGGTGCATCTAAGGCTTTACTGTGTGGGCTAACTAATGCTGCACATAAGCTGAGTACTACAATGAAAGGTTTGTGTATTTTCATTAAAAAGCTTCATTAAGGATGAAAATAAAAATCGTAACTGTCTTTGCCAATAGCGTCATCGATACGAACATTTATTCGTAGTTTAAACGAAAAACAATAGCCGATACTATATTTGGTAATGGTTATATTGAAAGTAACTACTTACTAATATGGTTGTTTTATCTCCATTGTTACAAGTTATTATACCGTGGCGTTGATACCATTGATCACGCGTTCATTGCCAGAAGTGAAAAAGCGATTAGCGGAACAAGACAGTCAATTAAAGCACATTTTGATCAATACTCGTGCTGATAACTATGCGCAACAGATCTATAAGAAGCTATTAGGCGCAGAGGTGGAAATGACGATCAAATCGCTTTATTCCGCTGATGAAGTCTTTATGGTTGCGCGTATGTGTTACTGGATTAAAGAATATCGCTTGTTTTATATCTACATAAGATAGCCGTTAAATACGCTATCTTGTTTTATTTTAAGGGGTATTATCACCATAGGTTTTATTAGTGATAAATGGTTATGTCCAATCCATTAAGTGAATTAGATCTCAACTTAATCCGACTATTAAAAGCGGTGGTTGAGCATAAAAGTATTAAGTTAGCGGCGATGCAATTGGGGATCTCTCAACCCAGTGCAAGCCGAGGCGTGGTAAAGCTTAAGCAGTTTTTTAATGATCCGTTATTTGTGCGTAAAGCTCACGGTGTAGAGCCTTCCCCCTTAGCGATTCGTTTAGCCAATGAATTCGATAATATTTTAGCGCCTATCGAGAAGGTCTTACTTGAATTTAGTGATTTTAAACCAACTGAATATCGAGGCTCTATTGCGATAGTTATTGATCCGTACGTGATGGATGAACATGGTCAGCATATATTATCGTGTTGCCATCGGGCTTTTCCTCTTGCCACATTAGTCTTTTCTAATTGGGATAGTTCAAGTCAATTAGAGATGTTAGACGGCAAATTTGATTATTGCATTCTTGATCAAGAAACCGCTATTGCGAAAGATATTTATATGCAGCCGTTATTTAGGGAAAAGCGGGTCATTTTGGCAAAACAGCATCACCCTACATTACGTATTGATCAAAATGATTGGCCACAAGTTGCGACATTACCTCTAGTTTCGCTTCCAGCTCCAACGGCTTATAAGCCTTTGTGTACTGTCGAATCTGAATATCAGCGAATGGGATATGAGCCACAAGTGCTCTTAAAGACATTTAATTTGCGGGTTGCCTGTCAAATGTTGTTAGAAACCAATGCGATAATGTTTGCGAGTGAAAGTACGGCCGATTTGATGCCAGAACTTCATGCTTACCCAATGCCGAATGTTAACCGTAACTTTAGCCATTTTGTTGTTTCTGGCGGTTATCTTCAAACTCATCGTAACTACCCGTTATACAAGCATTTACACCAAGTTCTCCAAGCTACATTTCGCTAAGTTTTGACTGTCATGAAGTGACATGAATTTTGCCAAAGAGATATTCAGTATTGAATATCTCAATTACCTATTGCCAATGTTTGGGCTAGGGTAATCTTGTTGTTAGATACATTAACTTTCTGTATTTAAAGACAATGAATGCGTGAAATTTGATGCTATCTACCTAAAATTAGCATAGCGGAGTCAATCATGTGGTTAGCACGAATATTTTTATTATTAGCCATTGCCGCAGAAGTTGCGGGTACGAGTACCATGAGTTTAATTTCCAGTGAAGGTAGTCACTGGGGATATTGGGTGATGTATGGCTTAATTTGTATTTCGTATTTTTTCTTATCGTTGGCAGCAAAAAAGATCGCAATTGGTGTGGCATATGCGGTGTGGGAGGGGCTCGGTATTGCGTTAATTACCCTCGTTTCAGTGTTTGTGTTTGATGCTCAATTAAATACACAACAGTTGATTGGCTTAGCAATGGCAACGATAGGGATTGTACTTGTCACCTTGGGTGAAGAGCATAAGCCATCTTTAGTAAGTAAAGCATCGGCATAGGGAGGCGCAAAATGAGTCAATTTTTCACAATATCATTTGGTTTTGTTGTCCTCGCGGCTTTTGTTGATATTTTAGCAAATATGGCACTGACTCGATCTAATGGGTTTAGTCATAAACGATGGGGAATGTTATCACTGTTGTTGGTGATGCTGGCCTTTACCTTACTTGCTCAAGCGGTTAAAGAGATTGATTTGGCCGTAGCTTATGCATCATGGGGAGCAATTGGGATTTTAGGTACTGCGATTGGTGGATCGCTGCTGTTTAAGCAAAAGCTTAAGCCTATTGGTTGGCTCGGCATTGCGGTGGTTATCGCTGCTGTAGTGGTGATGAAAACGGCTTAAGTTAGCCTAAAAGAATATATAACCAGCCCAACTTATATTGTTGGGCTTTTCGTTATTAAGAAGCGGCAAAATATAATTATTGTATGAATTCAATATGTTCGATTTTTATGATGTTTTTGTGAGGATTGTTCGGTGAGTCAATATGTCCGACAATAGATTTAGGATGTCCGATTGGGAATATATATATCTTAAAAGACGTGACAGAATAGCCTGGTTAATAGCTCTGATGTAGGTATCTGAGCGAGTTTTTTCCAAATAAGGCAGACAATGTTCTATCTATTTCCCTTAATTACAGTTGCAATATGGGCAGGGAATGCCATTGTCAACAAGATGGCATTCAGTGTCATTGATCCCGGTGCGATATCTTTTTATCGCTGGTTCTTCGCATTAGTTGTGCTAACTCCTTTTGTTGCTAAATCTGTTTGGCGTGATCGTGCGATTATTAAAACTTATCTTACTAAGTTGGCTTTTCTTGGCTTACTTGGCATGGTTTTAAACCAATCATTAGGCTATTTTGCAGCGGCAACCACAACGGCGACTAACATCGCTTTGATTATTTCACTCGTGCCGTTGATCAGTATGTTTTTAAGTGTACCGATCCTTGGTCAGCGCTTATCGCCATTTGCACTAATTGGTGCAGTGTTATCGCTTAGTGGTTTGGTCTTAATGTTAAGCCATGGCGATGTGAAAAGCTTGATCTCACAGGGTATCAAGCAAGGCGATATGTTGATGTTGATTGCAGCAGCGGTTTATGCGCTTTACTGCGTGTTGTTAAAACGCTGGAAAATGCCATTTTCAACATGGAAATCGGTTTACGTGCAATGCTTTTTTGCCGTTGTGATGCTAACGCCATTGTTGTTAATGAGTCATCGTATGGCGATCACTGCATCCGCTGTACCGCTAATTGCGTATGCTGCATTGTTAGCTTCTGTGATTGCACCTTGGCTGTGGATGTTATCGATTGAGCGTTTAGGTGCTGATCGCACTGCAATGTTTATGAATTTATTGCCAATCATGGCGGCAGGTATCGCGAGTGTCATGCTTAATGAACATTTAGAGGCTTACCATTACATTGGTGGTATCATGGTTCTTACAGGCGTTGCTCTTGCACAAAAACGTATAAAAGCGAAGAAACAAGCTGCTGCGATGACAACGGCATAATTCGAGCTATTTATAACTGAAACGCCGTTACTCCCATTCTTTTTCAATCAGAAAGAATAAAGGAGTAACGGCGTTTTTTTATGTTTTAACCAAGAGTGATTATTGAATTAAATAAAAGCAAGCAGTGGTGAGATACACAACAAAATACCAGTAATGATGATCAAGTTGGTGGCTGAACCTTTATATTTGTTTAATGTCGGTACTTTGTAAACCAAATAGGCAGGGATTAAACAACCCACAATACCGAAGATTGGAGAACAAATTGAAGTGAACGATAAGATCGGTAGGTTCAGTGCTACTGCCGTCCATGCGACCAGAATAATAAAGACAGTAGTGAGTTTATTCACCAAGTTAGTATTGATTTCGTGGTGATCATATCTGCGTTCAAGAATGTTCATTGCCAGCCCTTTACACGCCTCTTTAAATGCTAAGAACACACCAAAAAATGATGTTACAACCGCGAAAATATTGATCACAATACCGACTATTGTTGCCCAACTTCCAGGGAAGTAATGCGCAATCATAGCTAGAGCTGAAATGTTTTCTTTCATCGCATGTTGTGCTTCAGACTGGCTGATCGCAAAGGTAAACGAGACGGCAAAGAAAAAGACCACGACAAACAAAATGCTAAAGGCAATTTTCATCGCGCGTGATGCTTTATAACGAGCTACTTCAATTGATTTTTCATGAGAGCGGTAAGAGATCACCATCGGACTCAGCGATTGAATAAATAAGATTGATGTCAGAGTAAAAGGCAATGTGATAATTGCATCTTTTAGCATTGCTCCCCAGTCACCAACAGCAGTTATATTGCTAAAATTCCATTGTGGGATCAGTAGTACGCCCATCACAGCGACTAAGGCGATCACAGTAACCGCCATAAAACCAGAGATCTTAAACAGGAATTTTTCACTTTTTGAGCCGATATAGCTCAGCAAGCAGATTAACGCTAAGCCATAGAAAATATTATGGTTTAAATGTGATTTAGTAACGCCAAAAGTATATAGGTATGAAGCACTGTCATTAGTGATGGCGAGGGAGTAAACCAATACCCAAATGACCAACATAATAAAATACAGAATACCGAGCGCGATCCCCCAGTTTTTACCTAAATAACCGCTGATCACGCCTGGATAATCGGTACATTTCTTTGATTCAGCAAGGGTATTGATAAACAGTTTCTGAAACAAATACATTGCAGGGTAGCCAATGACCGATGAGAGTAAAAATACCCATAATCCCATGACGCCAACTTGTACTGGGAGAAAAACAATCCCCGCGCCAATGGCCATGCCAATACTCATGACAATCCAACCGACATCAACACTGTCGAATTTTGTTGCAGCCTTCCATTGCTGAGGTGTCATGTTTGCTTGTTGGTATAGGGGGACACTGGTGTTTGAAAGGGCGGTATCTATATCAGGTTTCATTATATATTCCAGCTTATAATCATAGTTATGCTGACAGCGAATAGCTGGATTATGGATCTAGTCGTATATTTGCTAAATAACTAAAAGTTATAACATATAAATCAAAGGAGCATAAAAAATGCAATTAGGTGCTTTTAATGATTGTTTTACTTTTAGAGATGACAGAAGAGGACAGAATGCTCTTTTTAATTAGAAAAAAGTAAATTCATTTAAGAGAAGAAAAACCTCATTATAAAGGTTAAAGATCTGATGTTGCTGATATCGATTATTTATTAATCATGATACCAATGGGATCAAAATCGGGATGGGTAGCGATACAATATATTAGTTGGTTTTGCTCTATCGAAATGACTGAGCTTTTATGAGCTGACTAACATCGGTAGCATAATGAAGGTAGGGTTAAGAAAACGAGACATGTACTTGTGTGGCTGTTTATTGAATCTTCAGCGTCAGTTAAGCCCAGTATATTTTCAAGGTGGTACTGAATTCGAGTTATTCTTCGTTCTCGCAAGACAATTATATTTTTAAGATTGCTCTATCGTGCTTTTATTTATGTGGTTCAATATTAGAAAGACATTAAATGTGAATATTTATTAGTATACATATTCATCAAAAAACACGTTTAAAATAAAAAGTTATATCCCAACAATGATCCTATATTGATTTTTATTCATTTTATCACGTTATTAAATATTGATATATATGGATATCTGGCTAATTGCTGGATTTCTAATGACTAATTATGCCGTACTCTAGAATATATAAATATAGTTTCCCTCTTGGCATTTATAAAAAAAGCAGTATCCTTTGTTTGAATTTTTATTCATTATTGTTGTTTTTATTCCCTATTTATTAGGGGTTATCACCAAATATTCAAAGTGAACAGCTGCCGTTGTTGTTCTTTTGTTTTTCGTGAGTTAGCTAAAAAGAAAGATAGAAGTCATCTACCTCTTTTCATTATGTTAGTTCGCCGTGGCAGAAAAATATAATTAATTCAGGAAAGTAAAAATATGAGCAATATTTCTCATCCACGAGGTCTATTTTATGTAATCAGTGTACAGGCTTGGGAGTATTTCAGTTATTACGGAATGCGTGCCTTACTGATTCTTTATTTAACAAAGCAGCTCCTTTTTTCTGATGCACACGCTTATGCACTGTACGGTGCTTACACATCACTTGTTTATGTGACGCCAATTATTGGTGGATATATTGCAGACCGATACTTAGGGAACTTTTGGTCTGTAGCAATAGGCGCTTTGCTTATGGTTGCAGGTCATACCGTATTATCCTTTCCAACCTCAGGGCACTCTACTTTGTATATAGCTCTTGCTCTAATTATTGTTGGATATGGTTTCTTCAAGACTAATTCTAGCTGTTTATTGGGTGAGCTTTATCATGATCGTGAATCTATCCGAGATTCCGGTTTCTCGCTATCTTATGTTGGGGCAAATCTTGGTGCTTTTCTCGCTCCGATAGCTACCGGCTATTTTGCTGAAACTTATGGTTGGCATATTGGGTTTGGTATTGCGGGCTTGGGTATGTTTGCTGGCCTTTTAGTATTTCTTTCTGGTCGCAATGCCTTTAAAGATGTAGCTGGCCTTAAAAAAGAAGCACTGTCGGCCAAAACCGCAGGCATTTCGAACTCAATGCTGTTATTTGCTGGTGTGATATTGAGTGTTGGATTCTTTGCCGTCATCCTTGCGCAACTTTGGGCTGGCTTTGTTCTGATTGTGATCGGTATTGTCTCGCTATTTTTAATGGGCCGTATTTATACTCGTTGCGATGTTCAAGGTAAGAAAAACATATGGGCAATTGTATTGTTTATGATGTTTGGTACGTTATTCTGGGCATTTGACCAACAAGGTGGTAGCTCTATTACCTTGTTTATTGAGCGCAACGTAAATAAAGATCTATTTGGCTTCAATATCCCTACTAGCTTCTATCAATCAATAAACCCATTTGCAGTTATCTTTGGTGGGGCATTGGTTGCTTGGGCGTGGAAATTATTGGCACGTTTCAATATACAGCCCAAAACATTGTCGAAATTAGGTATTGGTTTCTTGTTCCTGACTTCGGGTTTTCTCTTAATCAATATTGCGTCTAAACTTGCAATGCATTCGGGCCACACTTCAATGCTATGGGTAACAATTGGTCTAGGTTTGATTGGTTTAGCGGAAATGTTTATCGATCCCGTTGCGTTGGCGGCAATCACTCGTTTGAACCCTGCAAACTCCACAGGTACGCTTGCGGGTATTTACATGTTGGTATCAGGCTCTATTGCTAACTTTGTAGCAGCTTGGATAGCAACGGCAACAGCGGTGACGACAGAAGACGGTAAGGTACAGAGCCTGACTCAGGCGGCGAGCAGTTACCATGATGTATTCCACACCATTTTCTTGATTGCACTATCAGCTTTCATTTGTTTGATTATATTAAATATATTTACTAAGAAATTGCTGCCATAAAGCGTGTTGGTTTAAGAGAAAGTATTCTGGGCGATTGATTCGCCCATACCTTTATTTAGGCGTTCTAATCGTAGGTTATATGTTGGGCTTTCACATAATTAGACTCATCGTTTAAACATGCCAATGGCTGCAAATATCACGTTTTTCTTGCAATCAATGTAATAAAACGAAATTTTAAATAATAATTGTCATTTATTTATAGCGCGAGATACCTGTTTGTAGGTATGATCGTTGCATTATAAAAGGCTGATACCAACATCAGCCTTTTATTTTCAAAAAAAAGAAAACGTTTGCGTGTGTTCGTTACACGTGATTTTAACTGTAAAAAAGCATAGTAATATTGATCAAATAGGAATTTACCATGTCTGCTGATAGCACACATCAACGCCCTTCTCATTTAGAGCCTAAGAGTAAACTAGATAGCTATTTTGAAATTACGGCTCGTGGCAGTAATGTCAAACAGGAAATAATTGCGGGTTTGACCACATTTTTAGCTATGGTGTATTCCGTTATTGTGGTGCCTAGCATGTTAGGTGCCGCGGGCTTTAATCAAGGTGCGGTATTTATCGCGACCTGTTTAGTAGCAGCATTTGGCTCATTACTCATGGGATTGTGGGCGCGTTTACCGATGGCGGTTGGTTGTGCTATTTCACTTACCGCATTTACTGCATTTAGCTTAGTACTTGGGCAAGACGTGAGTGTGCCTGTTGCCTTAGGTGCCGTATTCTTAATGGGTGTTGTCTTTACATTAATCACGGTAACAGGTGTACGCACTTGGATCATGAAAAATATGCCAAATGGTATTGCTCATGGCACAGGTATTGGTATCGGATTATTTTTACTTTTGATTGCTGCGAATGGCGTTGGGCTAGTGATCAAAAACCCAGCTGAAGGCTTACCCGTTGCTTTTGGTGATTTCACTGCGTTTCCAGTCTTCATGTCTATTTTAGGGCTTGCTGCCATTTTAGGGTTAGAAAAGCGTCGTGTTCCGGGTGGCATTTTATTAGTGATTATTGCCATTTCTATTATAGGCCTTATCTTTGATCCAAAAGTAACGTTCCACGGCTTCTTCGCAATGCCGACATTTGGCCATGAGGGTGAATCTTTATTCGGCGCAATGGATATTATGGGAGCCCTAAATCCATTTATTTTGCCTACTGTATTAGCACTTGTAATGACGGCAATTTTTGATGCAACAGGTACTATTCGTGCCGTTGCTGGACAAGCAAACCTGATAAACCAACGTGGTCATATCATCAGTGGTGGTAAGGCATTAACGTCAGATTCTGTGAGTAGCATTTTTGCAGGTCTTGTTGGTGGTTCCCCTGCTGCGGTATATATTGAATCTGCTGCAGGTACAGCTGCGGGCGGTAAAACAGGTTTAACAGCAACTACCGTAGGTGTACTGTTCATCTTCATGTTATTTCTTGCACCATTAAGCTATTTAGTCCCTTCTTATGCGACAGCGCCTGCACTGATGTATGTTGGCCTTTTAATGCTAAGTAATGTTAACAAGTTAGATATGGAAGATTCTGTTGATGCATTATCAGGCTTACTGTGTGCTGTTTTCATTGTTCTAACGAGTAATATTGTTACTGGTATCATGCTTGGTTTTACTGCATTAGTTATCGGTCGAATCGTTTCTGGCGAAGTGAAAAAGCTCAATATAGGTACAGTCGTTATCACGATTGCCTTGGTTGTTTTTTATGCTGGTGGTTGGGCTATTTAACGACTAGCTCTATAATAAAATGTATTTTAAGGCCCACTAAATGTGGGCTTTTTTATATCCAGATATAAAACGTTGTTTTTATTTTCTACAATGGATTATTATTAATGGCTAACTATATGCATTTACACTTACAGGCATATTTATGAAAAAAACGTTATTAACATTGCTGTTGGCGTCATGTTTTAGCACCGCTGCAAGTGCTTGTACTGGAATTACACTTGGCACCACAGGTAATGATCATATTCAAGCTCGAACTATCGAGTGGGGTTATAGCGATTTAAATAGTAAGTTAATTGTTTCTCCTCGTAATTACAGTTATACCTCGACAATGCCAGATCAAAAGCAAGGTTTAACTTGGAAGAGTAAATATGGCTTTGCAGGAATCTCTGTTAGTGATGATCGTTTTATTGCCGAAGGTATTAACGAAAAAGGCTTAACGGCAGGTTTATTTTATTTCCGTGGTTATGGCTCACTTGCGAAATATGATCCAAAAAATACCGCGAATAACATCACGGATATGGATTTTGTACGATGGATGTTAAGTCAATATTCAACGGTTGCGGAAGTTGAAGCTGCGTTAAGCAAAATCAAGATTGTCACTGTTTACTTTGATGCTGAAGGTAATCCATCCCCAACAGCGCACTGGCGTGTGTCAGATAAGCAAGGTAATAGCATCGTGATTGAGATAATGGATCACGGTAAGATCAATATTCATAAGAACACGGCTAAAGTGTTAACTAACTCGCCAGATTACAATTGGCAGGTAACGAACTTAAATAACTATATTAACCTTCACCCAGGTATCAGTGCGCCACAAAAGATTAATGGGGTAGAAGCTCAATCGTTTGGTGTTGGCTCTAACTTTGTGGGTTTACCAGGTGATATTTCTCCGCCGTCACGTTTTGTTCGCGCAGCATTCTATGTCAATAGCGCACCTGTATTGAAGACATCGCAAGAGGCTATATCACAAGCTTTTCATATTTTGAATAACTTCGACATTCCAATTGGTAGTGAGTTTAACGATAAATCACATATCCCTGATTTACCGAGTGCGACTCAGTGGACATCAGTTATTGATCAAGGCAATGGTGAACTGTTCTACAAAACTATGCATGACAGTACTATTCGTCGTGTAGAGTTATCTAAATTAGATTTCAATGCGAAGACAGAGCACAAGCAACCACTTGATAATGGTAAGTTTACTACTCAAGATGTTGTAATTAAATAAGCATAAATTTAGTAGATATTTATGAGGGCAACAGCATGTTGCCCTTTTTATTTTCTTTTTTTGTGTCAAAAATGAATATAGAAACGATCATTTTTGCAATCTTGCATTTTATTCATAAATGACTGTTATTTATTCACCACTATTATTGCGTATGATGTACCTTATATATATTGTTGTGTCATTTTGTAGTATCTATTTAGGTTATATATAATTGTTTTTAATGTGTTATTTTTTTTTCTTTAAAGAGGGTGTTGGTTCACGTATTTATTATCTCTAAGATAAAACCAGAAAAAGGTTAAAAACTTTTGAATGTACCATTTATGAATAACTAACGTTTCATTTTTGTTGTAATGACAATTAATCAAAACGAGGTAAATTAAAAAGACCAACAGAGGAACCGCAAAGTGTTTCGGTAGGGTTGTTTAAAATATTCGTATAAGGTGCAGTGATTATGAAAGTTGTAGTAGAGATTTTAGAAGCAGGTAAATACCGAGATGTTGCTTGGGAAGGTCAATTTGTATCAGTAAAAGGTGAGCTACGCGCTGTTACACCTTCATATGCAGCACAGTTGATCAAACAATCTAAAGCGTCGTTATACACAGATGCTAATGGTGAAATGGCGTTTACTTATAAATAACTTAAATATGTTAAATAGTATATTTAAGTTTTTTGGCTAATAAAAAGGTGACTTACTATTCAAGTCACCTTTTTTGTTTTTTACTTGCAGAGGTGAGTAAAAAACAACCATTATTTACAATGTAAATTTAAAAATTAACCGTCTCAAAATGCGGATTTGCGGTGAGTGCCTGCATAGAGGCGAGTTGATCGAGAACTATTGTTGAAACGGTATTATTCATTTTCAACTCGATACATTCTTCTCGCTGCGCGTTATAACAAGTATCTTGGGCGATCCCTGAAATTTTCTCTCCATTTTTATACGTTAAACTCACATCAAGGTGGAGCATGCAGGCTATCTCAATATAGTCATGTTGATGACAACTTATCATTATTACTGCTCCTTAAATTACAGTTCACTACCATTTTAGATTACTCCCAGCGTTCTAAAAATTCATAATATATACCTTAATTATACTAAGATGTATGACTTAGAAAGGGTTGGTGATAAACGATGAGAAATATTGACTGTTATAACTGAAGTAAAATTAACTTAATCTTTTAGCGAATATTACAGGCTTCACTTTAGCGTTAAGGAACGTTGTTATAGCGCACTTTACAATGTGTGACTATGTGTAAACGTGATTAAAAATAAATTTCGAAATTCTATTTTTAAGGTATTTGATATTATCATTATCGGATTCTTATCATTTACAACGCTAAATCTTCTACTTATAAATTACTTTCCGTAATAATGATTAATTAAAGTAGACTTTTCTCTGATTAAATTTAAAACCCTGTTTATTAATATTTTTGTTATTTAGGTTTATTTTTAGTGCGATATTTATTCCTTATTATTAACGTTATCATACTCTAAATATATTAATCATAATGATGTGCAACTAAACTCACCTTTGTCTATTTCCATCTACGTATTAATTGAAAAATATAAAAAATGAATTTTTTCAAGGGTTTATGTTTTTATGGTGATTGTAAGCTTTTTAATAAAAAGAGAATCATGAATAGGCTTTGATAGCCTTCATTATTATGTTTTCAAAATTTGTGTACAGTGTGACAGCTAAAGATATTAATTGACTCAGTTTATTACAGCGTACATAAAAATAAGTTATGTAACACGGTTCTAACATTAGGACGTTGCCGTTATTAATTATTTATTTGTAAATATAATGATAGCTAAGATGAGTTTTAAAAATTATTAGGATCACATTAAATAGCACTGTTTGGTGAGTATGCCGACTTATTTTAGCTCTGAAAGATAGATAATTCGTACTGAAAAGGAATTTATAATGGCGAAAATAAGTCAATTAGCATTACTGATTGCTGGTTTATCCGCGACAAGCAGTTATGCGATGAATCCACAGCCTGATCCCGAAAATCCAGGTGGCTACATAATTGAGCGAGCAGAAATAACAGCTGCAGAAGATGCAAAGACGTTAGATCTTATGTATGACGTCTGGGCTAAAGCACTCGAAACACGGCCAAATACAGAGGTTGAAGCGATCTACCCTGATGCAGCAACCAATCCTGATAACGTAAAACGTGTTGAGCGAGTTTTTCCTGAAACAGAATGGAATTTCTTGACACAAATGGCGGCTCCTGAATACACCTATACCCGTTTTCTTCGCGCAATTGGTAAGTTTCCTGCATTCTGTGGCGACTATACCGATGGGCGTAATGCTGATGAGATCTGTAAAACGTCTATCGTGACGGCATTTGCTCACTTCTCGCAAGAAACGGGCGGCCATATCAGTATCGATAATTATTCGGATAATCCATTGGCATTAGAAGAATGGCAACAAGCCCTTGTTCACGTGCGTGAAATGGGCTGGTCTGAAGGTCAAGCGGGCTATACCACAGGCTGTGGGCAAGATGATTGGCAAAATAAACGTTGGCCGTGTGCTGACGGTGAAGGTTATTTTGGGCGAGGCGCTAAACAGCTTTCTTACCATTTTAACTATGGTGCTTTCTCTGAAGTGATGTTTGATGGTGACGCAACGGTATTATTAAATGATCCGGGGCGTGTTGCTGATTCTTGGTTGAACCTTGCTTCTGCGATCTGGTTTTTCTTAACTCCACAAGCACCTAAGCCTGCGATGCTTCATGTAATTGATCGAACATGGAAACCATCACAACGTGAAATTGATGCGGGGATTACTTATGGCTTTGGTACCACCATTAATGTGATTAATGGCGGTATCGAATGTGGTGAGCAAAACAAAGAGAAAGGACAACCTGTTAACCGTATTCGTTATTGGGAAGGCCTTGCAGAGCATTACGAAATTGCTATTGCAGAAGATGAGAAAAACACCTGCTGGCAGCAAACACCCTATGGTAGTTTAAATCTTAATGGCGCAACTGATGTGCTTTACACCAACTGGGATGCAAATTGGAAATATTATTCTGATCGTCCAGGTGGTGTTTCTTTTGAATGTGAATTGGTAGGTTTCCAAACGGCGTATTCAGCTCTAGTTGAAGGTGATTACGAAAAATGTGTCGCTAATGCATATGGCTCACATGCTAACTGGCCTGATGTTCGCGTTGTCGATAAATTACCTGATACAGGTAAGCCTGTAGATCCTGTCGACCCGCCAGTAGATGGTGTGGCTGCATGGGAAAGCAATAAAGTTTATACTGGCGGCGATAAAGTCAGTTACCAAGGCGCAGTATATAAAGCGAAGTGGTGGACACAAGGTGATAACCCTACAAGTGGGGGGCCTTGGGCGCTAGAAAGCGGCACACCAGTTACACCAGAGCCTGTTGATCCAGTCGAACCACCCGTTGATCCGGTAGATCCTGTTACGCCAGTCGAGCCAGTGATTCCCGTAGAACCTGTTGATCCTCCAGCAACAGATACACCTGTGTGGAATATAGGAGCTGTATATGTTGGTGGTGACAAAGTCAGTTATCAAGGAAGTGAATATAAAGCGAAGTGGTGGACGCAAGGTAATAAACCTGATGCTGGAAGCCCTTGGCAAAAATTGTAATAAAAACTAGCGATTAGATAGAGCCCGAAAGATAACCATAAAATGTCTTTCGGGCTTTTTATAAATTAATACTTTCAATAGGAAATGTGATCTCTTGTTGTGTAATAATTTGATTATCATTCAACGAGATTATTTCAATGAGCAGCTTGTTAATATCAGGCGTTAAAAATAAGTTACCCTCATAATTAGCTTCAGTAATAGCCGTTGCCATGACTCTATCATCATGACTAACAACAAAATTACCGTCATCATCAATGCTATGATTTCGATAAATATTAACATAGACATCTTCAAGTATTGGATTAGTTATCTTTAAGGGGATCGTTGTGATATTTCCCGAAAAATTAACATTACTCGCCTCTAATTCTGAAAAACTGTCTTCATCTTGTTCATCTAAATCCTCATTACTAATATTATCAATATCGTCACTTTCACCGTTATCTATATTATCGTCATCGCTATCTTTAACTGGAAAAAAGATAGGGGGCTGCACCTGATCACTTGTATCACTTTGTGTTTCTATAGATTGATTGGTTTGATCTGATGGACTTTCGCTTAAACAACCAGAAAAGGTAAACGTGATGAGTACTAATAGGAGTTTAGAATTTTTCATCGGTATTACTCCGCAGTCTGAGAATAAACGTTTGAAGGGGCTGGATGCATAAACCATGTATCATGTTCACTTTCATTATTGCTGAGATAGCTTTTTATATTAGGGTAGGCAGATAAAATACTTTTCCCTTCTACTGGGTTCATCCAATCAGACGGTATTAAAATCGCAAATGGGAGCCCTGTTTTATTTTTATAACTGTCGCAGCTTTTTTGAATGCCACAATTGATGCTGGCATCGCCTGAATCATCATTACCACTTTTGAATAAATTTGGATTAGCTTTGATTGTTGGCGAAAAGTCCTTCAAATGAATTTCTAGACTTCGAGAAGGCGGGGCTGGAAAACCATGATTATCATTAGGTGCCGCAAAAATAAATGGATTTAAATATGGAGACAAGTCTTTAGGAAAAGTAATAGGTTCGTTGAATTTTATTTTCATTGAAGCTTTTACTGTTACATCTTTATCTAATTCACAATTAGGATCTACGCGTAAAAAACCATTGTCACATTCAGAAGAAAAGTATTGTTTTAATGAGTCAGTAAAAATCAAAACTGCGTCATCATCTGGGCTGTCAGTTTCTTCCAAAATGGCAGCTTTGTATTCATTATTTATGACAACATAGCTATTTTCGGTGTCAATACTTGAAGAGGTAACGCCATCTAATTTAATAGCGAAACCGTTATTATAACTACCACCATAGGCCTGTAATTCAATATCAATGCTCAGTTGTGAAAGCTTACCCGTAGTGGCTTCTTGTACATGTCTAACACGGTATCTCAGTACGACATCATTAAAATCAAAATCATCTTCATTAGGCCAGCGGTCTTCAAACGCGAGAGTGGCATAACTACCTTGAGAAGGAAACCAATAATAACTTTCTTGCTTATCATAGCTAGTAATTGAAAGTGGATAATCTTCGACCTCTCCTCGTCCACCAAGTCCTAGATGTGAGATGGTTGGCTCTTCATTTAGCCTGAAGCGAGCCCATGTTTGATCTGTTAAACTTGCATCGCTCGGAACGTCGATAGCAAGGTGATGAGTACCACCGATTAGTGAGACATTTTGGATCACATTCTCATTCGGATCATTAAAGTTACCATTGTTATTCCAGTCAACCCACGCTGATAGATACCCAGTTAAAAAGCCGCCGACTTTTGCAGTGAAGAAAGAGGTTGAGCCTTGGTTTAAACTCATAGTAGCGAAAGTTATTCCTTGTTCATCATCACTGTTATTATTGTCATCAAATGCAGGATAAAGTTGCGCGATCAGATCTTCATCAGGTTTATTTCCTAAGTAGAGGTGAGAAGACACTTGATGGTGAGCACCATTAACAGAAACGGAAGTACCATAAGAATTTGGCGCATCACCAAAATCATAACCTTTTACGGCGAGTGTCATATCACGACAGCGAGCTATATCAATCGTATTACTCACATTTGTTAGAGAAGGTAGGGAAATGTAACGGAAACTTTCTTGCTCATTGAGGGGAGTGATATCGTCAAAAAGGTATAACTCTCCTGTTTTAGAATCTATAACGTATAACAAACCACTTGCATCGAAAAATTGACCACTAAAATTACGTAGCCCTTGAAGCCCTGTCGATTGTGATAGTTCCGCTTTGTTATTTTCTAACGATTGTGAAAGGTCAAATCGGTGAATATTTCGACTGTTATCAATCGCATAAACGACGCCTTCAGGATGAATAGCAAGATCTGCTAACGTATAAAAAGCTTGTTCTTTTTTTAATACTTGGGTTGCTTGTTTAGTTGATAAATTAATGCGCCATAGGCCTTCCTGTTTAGCATAGAGGTACAAGTTATCGTTATGAACATCTCCTGCAGTGTAATCATGTTCGGGTAAATCAACTATATCTAACTCATCAGCGTTGAAACCATTATCAATGCGCACTACTTTTTTATCTATTACTCCGTATAGGTAGCCATCGAGAGTATTAAAACCCACAGCATCATAACTGTTAGGTATCAAGCCTAAGTTATTTGTTTGTCGATCAATATTAATGAATGAGACATTCGCAGTATCATGAAAAAAGTAGCCTGTTTGGCTACATGCAAAGGGGTTTGCCATACTATTACTGATGAAAGAGGCAAACAAAAATAATGAAAAAAATATGTACCGATAAAGTTCCATAATTACCTCACTCCCAGTTAGTGTTTGAAACACCTTCAGTAAGTAATCAACTTTAATGCCAGTTAAACGCGTCCGCATAACAATAGGTTATGGCGCTTTACATCTTTGTTATTCTCATTTTTGCAAAACGCTATGAATTTTAAGAAAGTGCTTATTTTTGATATGAGCTTTTTATAAAACTGAAAAGCAGTAAATCGCAGGGCAAGTGATGTTTTTTTGAATTACTACCTCATATTTGATTGATAATTGACTAATTGAATTTTTTTTCAAAATTTTCCCTTTACAGCAGCAAGTTAGCTCGATATTATTCACCCCACTTACGGAGAGATGGCTGAGTGGTTGAAAGCACCGGTCTTGAAAACCGGCATACGTTTATAGCGTATCTAGGGTTCAAATCCCTATCTCTCCGCCATATTTAATTGTTAAGCTTTGGCTTGATGATAAACGAAATTTTAGTGCCGACTTAGCTCAGTAGGTAGAGCAACTGACTTGTAATCAGTAGGTCACCAGTTCGACTCCGGTAGTCGGCACCATTAAATTTCGGTGGGGTTCCCGAGTGGCCAAAGGGAGCAGATTGTAAATCTGCCGGCACTGCCTTCGAAGGTTCGAATCCTTCCCCCACCACCATAATTTGCAGAGATGCTTAGCAGGCATCGTATAATGGCTATTACCTCAGCCTTCCAAGCTGATGATGCGGGTTCGATTCCCGCTGCCTGCTCCAAATAATTCCTCCTTAGTTCAGTTGGTAGAACGGCGGACTGTTAATCCGTATGTCGCTGGTTCAAGTCCAGCAGGAGGAGCCAAATAGAAAAGCCCGCAAGCAATTGCGGGCTTTTTTACATCTGAAATTTGTCATGCAAAAAAAGTCAAAATATAGGTTGAGACCAAATGGGGACCATATGTCGCCCTGAAAATTTAGGGAAAGTGCTCATCTATATTGAGGAATCACTTTCCTACATATTAATTTTTCTAATCCTATTCTGATTAAAAAAAAAATCCTTCTCCCTATAGGGATGTATGGTTATCTTCATCATCAGTAATTTCTAGCAAATCGCCCACCTCACAGTTTAGGTAGCGGCATAGCTTTTCAAGTGTATCGAAATCAATTCTATTGTTCGTTTCATGGTAGAGACGCGTCACTGTGTTTCTATTTATTTCAGCATCTCTTACAACATCAGCAATTTTTAATCTTTTCGCACCCATTATTGCTGATAAATGGCACTTAATCATTTTCTTAATTCCACAACTCTCTGATGTGTAAAGTCTAACTCATAATGGTGACTTTATTCTAGCTCCTAAAAAGAAGTAATTAATCTCTTAAAAGACCTTAAATGTACCTCTAAAGGTTCATTTTGGTATTGACAGGGTTTCCTTTGAGGTTAATAATGAGTCTCAAGAGGTGCATAAAGTAACTGTGGAGGTTATATGGGGTTTACTTATTTAACAGCAGAAGAGTTGTCTTTATTAATCAAATATGATGCACGCTTTATTAGAGAGCAGTTGAAAGATCAGGTGCTTTTTGAAGGTGTGCATTACATACGTCCATTTGGTGGTAGAAAAATTCTCTTTATCTGGGAAAGAGTTGAAGAAGAGATGCTAAATGGAGTGACTTCATTTTCTTTACTTACTGGGAAGTAGGAGGAATAAATGGGAAGTGTCAATGTACGTAAAAATAAACTTTATTTAGATTTTCGATATCGAGGAGAACGTTGTCGAGAATATACTCTCTTGGCTGATAATACGATTAATCGTCGGCGTTTAAATCAACTACTTGAAAAAATTGAAGCTGAAATTGTCTTAGATCTTTTTGATTATGGGAAGTATTTTCCTAAAAGTAAAAAAGCAGCACACTTCAGCTTGATTGATGAGAGGAAGAGACAATCTATTGCTGCAATAGATACGCATAATTCACCATTACTCAGTGTTTTCGCGGATATCTGGTTAGCGGAAAAAAAGATTGAATGGTCAAAGGGGCATTATATTGATGTCTCTGGGGTTATTGAAAAATACTTAACACCCGCCTTTGGTAATCAGAAGATTAGCTCTATCACCAAACAGAAGATTCTGCAGTTTCGCTCTATTTTATCTCAAGTTCCAGGACGAAAGGGGGAATATCTAAGCTCTTCAAGAATCAATCACATTATGACTCCATTGCGTCAGTTATTGAATGAAGCCGCAGATCGGTATGACTTTAATTCACCATGGAAAAATATTAAGGCGTTAAAAGTTGGTCGAACAGTCATTGATCCCTTTCACCTTGATGAAGTTGAGAGCTTTTTAAATGCCGTTCCAGATGCTTATAAAGCTTACTATATCACCCGTTTTTTTACGGGGATGAGAACAGGGGAAATTGACGGACTACAGTGGAAAGATATCGATTTCGTAAATAAAACGATCAAGGTAAAACAAGCACTTTCTCGTAATGAACTAAAAGAACTGAAAACGGAAAGTTCATACCGAGATATTGATTTAATTGATCGTGTTGTAAGTGTTCTACAAGAGCATAAGGGGAGTAAATACACAACTTCTACTTTTGTGTTTGTAAACAGCAAAGGTAGACCATTTTGTTATCCTGTCGTGTCTCGAACTATTTGGTATCCCACGCTTGATGCTGCAGGTCTCCGTCACCGTAATCCTTATCAAACCAGGCACACCTATGCGACGCTATTGCTTGCATCAGGTGAATCTCCAGAGTGGATAGCAAAGCAGATGGGGCACAGTACAACCACCATGTTATTTCGTGTTTATTCTCGCTTTGTTCCCAATCTTACACGACGTGATGGTAGTGCTTTTGAACATTTCTTAAATAATGGGGGACATTGATATGCAAATCTCATCTTTAACCGTTCATTGTGCGAGTTTATGTTTAGATGTTGTCAATGGAGAGAGTTTTGAAAAACTCACTATGGCGGAGATTCAGAGCTGGCAAGACGAGCTATATTCGTACATTGAAAATCGAGTGGAAATTGTCAAGTGTAGTGATGATAAGCAACGTTTGTTTATTACTTCTGTAAGAGATGAAGTGTTAATTATTTTAATGTTAAGCAAAGAAAATCTATTTGCAAGAGAGCCGCATTGGATTCTTGAAAAGATGCAGAGGAAAATAGCATTAAGTACTCATCTTTATATTAATAACAACGCTCTTTGATCTTCCTTATATAGTGCGTAATAACGTTAGTTGCAGTGTGCGCACAGTCTTTTTATCTATATCATGGCATAGAGTTATTAAAATACGGGATACTTAGAGAGGGGTGAGGAGTGCACAAGAATAAGACACCTAAGAGTGACTAAAAACGCTGACCCTTATCCTTTCTTTTCTTAATTTCTACTACCCTAAATACTGAGTGTCTAACACTGAGCCAGCTATTATGGCTAGCTCAGTGTGATCACCAATTCTTAAGTTCAAGGCAAAGATGTTATATCTTTATGGGTAAATGGAATATAAGCAGAAACAATTTTATATGCTAAAACACTTTCTGCACTTATTTTTAGTCGGATATAGCGATAGTTTTTTCCAAATACTTTGATACCACCTAAAGCTATCGGTGGACCCTTAAATATGAATTCGCAGTCTGGATTTCGTTCATGAATAGAAAATGCTTCTTGATTGTGGCAGTTAGTTTCTAGAAATTTTATATTTCTACTTTGTCTTAAAATGTCTAAAACCGTTAAGACAATAGTCATCCTTGGTGCAGATAAAAGACTAAACCCTGAGATAACATATAAAGTTAAACTTTTATCATTATGTGTTTGAGGTTGAATGAATTCACAATTAGATAATTTTTTGGATGCATGTCCTGAAGTGAGTGTTGACGTATCTAAAAAACCGTAAAGAAGGTGACCAATTATTTCGCCATGATTATCAAGAAAAATATCCAGCTTTAGATTAGCTTTATGAAAATCAGATAAACATGTATCAAGTCCTAAATAACCATTATGGAATGCCATCAAGTTTTGACAAATATCTGGTTGGTTAGCCAGCGAATTATAGTGCTTTGTTGTAAATTCAGTTGTTTGGTAATTATAGGGGTTATGGTTTCTTTGAATAGATAATTCAAAATCTTTTAATTGTTTTAATGATACTTTTGTTTCTAGAGCTATCAAGGATGCTACATCTTCTCCTAAAGCCCGAGCAACAAGCAGCTGCTTTGATAATTTTGGTTTGGTAGTTCCACGTTCCCAGCGGCTATAGGTTGTTAAATCGAGTTTCGAAAGTTTATCATCTGAACGAGTAAGTATTTTAATAATTTCCTGTTGTGTTATTTGACGCTTCTTTCTTGCACCTTTTAAAAAGGCTGAAAATTTTTTTTCCATAAAAAACCTTTATCTATTTTAATTTTATTTAATAAAGTGATATTTGATATGATATAAATCCCTCATGGGAATATAATGTTTAACGACATTAGCTGCAAATTTTTTTAATTATTTTTAGTCTAAAAAAATTAATAAATTAAATTTGGTTGTGTGTTATATATCAATAATAAGTTACCAGTAATAAGCTTATTGGATTTATATGTGGAGTAATTAGAAAGCAGATAAAAACTTGAGTTGATGGGCATTGTTTTTTTAAATTTTGTTTGTGTGCCTATTTTTATTGGGCTGCTGTGTCTATATGAAGGTATGGAATAGTTACCAATACATATCATGATATCTATGTGGTAATTACTTAACGTTTATTGAGATTACTTTTATCTTTAAAAGATAATAAATTATCAGAGATTAAGAACGATATTTAATGGGTTATTTGAGCTTGTTTTTCAGGTGTTATTTTAATAAGATAAAAACTCTAATTTTAGCTATATTGATTTGTCATGTTCTATTCAGAGTAGTCAAGCTGAGTTAACACCCATTCATACATTTATTGCAAATGGTGGTGATTGTAGTTCGATAAAACCTCATGAAATAGACTTTATTGCTAAACCTCAGATGGGTATACCTTCCTATAATTATCAATTCACGGTTTGTAAAGTATAGATGATGAAGGATTCTGCTCGAATGACAGTATTAATAATTAAAGACACTGCTCCCATTTTATCGCCTCTTTCGACATTATAGAGCTCAAAGGATAAAACTTTTCCTGTTATGCTGGATACTAAAGCTATGCTAAAGGAGTGCGGGAGACAGTATCGATTCCTGAGTGTTCTAGGGATTATAGTTTAAAGAGCCTAGAAAAGGCTTGCAAATGATAATTCGCCTGCGAGCCCAAAAAGTCCAGATGAAAAGAGATTGATTATCTCTATAAATAATTAATCTCTTTAACGAATTTCTAATAATAATTATCGAACTTATCTGTAGGGAAAATCACCATAATTGAGGTCATCCCTACCTAAATTTGATGGTATAAAATATTCGGTGTCGTGATTATATGAATTATCATATTCATATATTTTATCGTTTGGAGGACAAGTCCCCCATTTTGGCTGAAAGTTTACTTTGTAACTAAAGCCAGCGCCGGACTTAAAACCAGAAGGTTCTCTTCGGATATGTGAGACGCACCAGCTTGAAAGATCCTTATCGAACGAGTAAGCACCGTGGAACATGTAACGCATATCAGTAACGTTGCTTACGTTCCAATCTGAAAGAGGCTGATTGAACATATCTGCAAAGTTGAACATGGAAGCCATACTTGTAACGTTACTTACGTCCCAACTTGAGATGTCTCCATTAAAATTAATAGCATTGTCGAACATGGAATGCATATCTATAACGTTGCTTACGTCCCAGTCTGAGAGAGGCTGATTGAACGCATCAGCATAGCTGAACATGTAACGCATATCAGTAACGTTGCTTACGTCCCAGCCTGAGAGAGGCTTATCAAACGATTTAGCATCGTTGAACATGGAATGCATATTAGTAACGTTGCCTACGTCCCAGTCTGAGAGAGGCTGATTGAACGCCTCAGCTTCGTAGAACATGTAACTCATATCTGTAACGTTACTTACGTTCCAGTTTGATATGTCGCCATCGAAATAAGTAGCACCGTAGAACATTGAATGCATATTTGTAACGTTTGACGTGTCCCAGCTTGAGATGTCCTGATTAAAGGAAACCGCATTTTCGAACATGTTTTTCATGTCTGTAACGTTTGACGTGTCAATATTTAGAACTGCGTTAAACCTTCTTTTTCCCTTAAACATGTAAGCAGTTGATGTTAGTCCTGCTGTATTTTCAGGGGTAATCTGGTCGTAGTCTTTGGCCAGAAGAATCTTGTACAACTCCTTGTGTTTTGTATCAGCTAGTTGGGGGGCGTTTATAGCGGAGCCAAATAGATAGCCGCTATCGTCTACAGATTCGTCAAACACCCAACTACTTAAATCTTGTGAAAATGCAACGGCATTGGCAAACATCCCTCTAATATTTGTTACCTTCTTTACATTCCATCCTGAGATGTTCTGATTAAAAGAAATAGCACCTTCGAACATATTACTCATATCTGTAACGTTTGACGTATTCCAGTATGAGATGTTCTGATTAAACAAGGTAGCGTTTTTGAACATGTTGCTCATGTTAGTAACGTGGCTTACGTCCCAGTCTTCAAGGTTTACGCCATCCGGCACGATCTGACTTTTAAAAAGGTTCGAAAAGTCATCAAACCGGGTTAAATCAAAGGTCTCAATACATGCGGTATCTTGTTCTTCAATACAAGATATTAATTCTAATTTAGCTAAGTCCTTTGCAACTTCTGGGGATAATTCTCCTGATTCTACAGATTTGCTTCCAATGACAGAAATCAAAATTGGAATTAATGTAATTAAATAAATATTTGCTTTTTTAGCGATCATTTTTATTACCTCTTGGTTAGTAATGTGCGAAGGAGCATATATGAAAGCGAAATAAAAAGAACTTGGCATAATAGTAAAGTGTCTCAAGAAAATGCTTTAAAGTGCTGAGTGATTGAGTAAGGGGTTCTATTTTATTGTACTAATTTTGACTTCTATTAATTTTAATATGCAATATCTCTCTTTATATATTTTTTAATCTAAGTGTTACCGAAAAAAAGTTGCTGAAATGACAGGTGTTGTTCGGTGAAGTTTTAATTTCATTAATCAATGGTGTTTGTCCTAAAGTTTTAAAGTTAAAGCCTCCCTTGTTAGTCAATTAAGTTTAATAAGAATAATTCGGAATATTGGTAGGGTTTATAGAAGATTTTTATTTTAAAAGAATGCTGAAAAGTTCCCCAATAAAATTATAAATTATATTGTGGTAGTGTAAACTTTTACGAAATGTTTTTATGGTGCTTCATTTTGTTTAATAAAATATAAATTTTTGGCATTCTATTTTTTTTTTTTTTTTTTTTGCCCATTTCTATTGAGAGTTGAAATTGTATAATAGTTTTCGATGTTGAAATTATTCTAATTTTTAATGGCTCTTGTGAAAATAATAAAAGTCATTATTAATTTTAATGTTTGATAAATATTTTTAATTGAACTCTTAGCTTAGATGGTCCCTAAATATAAAATCTAACTCATTTTTTATTTAAACGTTTTTATATGCAGTCACAATATAAAGTGATGCTATTTCAATGCTTAGTATAAAAATCAGTGGTATTTAATAATGAAAATTATCAGGGACATTTGAACTAAGTTTTTAAGGCTAGGATTTAAATATGCTTGAAAACTCGATTTTTCTTACTCGACTCGCTGTAGGTACTGCATTGATTTTATTGTTTGGATGTGGTTCTGGCGATGAAAATGACGACAGAAACGATGTAAACACGTCTAAACCGACTGAGGTTCTTCCTATTACTGCACTCGACGGACTGAGTGTTGCTACGCCTGGAATGAAAAGCTTTATTGATTTGTCAGGTCATGTTCTCGGAGGGAAAGCAGTGCTAACGTCTATTCATCTTTTGGGTGAAAATAGTCATAAATGTAGTCCAGCAATACCTAATGGAATAGGCTTTACCATTACACCCCAGAATGGTGAAGTTTGTGATTATCAATTCACGGTAAGTAATGCACAGGTGACAGATTCTGCACGAATGACAGTATTAACAACGACAGACATCAATCCTGTTTTACCACCTCTTTCACAGCCATTGCTCTTAGAGCCGACAACTTCTCCTGCGGAATTAAATGTTGAGGCTATGCTAAAAGAGCTCGGCGAGTGGGAAGATGGTTATTCGTTAGATTCTGAAGGGCTAGTTGTTCAGAGCCCGGATGACAATAATATTGGTCAGGTAAATGCTGATGGTAATACTATTGAGTATACTTTACCTTCAGCTACTGGGTGGAATCACATTAACTATAAACTGATTAATAATGAAGACAAAACCAGAGTAAAGGTTGGTGATATTTATATAACAATATCAGATACCGTTCGACCTTCGATAACTATTAAAAATAAAAAATACGATTACAACATCGCAAATAATAATGCAATTGTGAATACTCGAGATAGTATTGATATTGATTTGTCTCAACTTGTCGACGCTGATGATGATAATTGGCAGTTAGTAGATGTGCAAAGTTACAATGCTAGCGTGACTCCAAAAGAACCAGATAACATTACTAACAAAGTTCTTGAGTTTACTGCCGTCATGCCAGGTGAACACATTATCTCTTATGTGATTGCCGACCATTATAATAATTTTAGTTACGGACTTGTAAAGGTATCCGTTACCGCCAAGGAGTCAGAAAAAGATTGGGGTGACTTAAACGTTCTGAATAAAAAATTCATTTCTCCAGTGACATACAGCGATGGAATTGAGAGTGGCTTTCATGTGTTTCCCTTATGGGACTCAGTAAAAAGCAATACTATTTCTGGATATAATATCTTCATCGGTGATGCTTATTGTAGAACACTTGGTAATTTACCTACAGAAGAGCAAATGAATGCGCTATACGTTAAACATTATGAATTAAACGGAAGTGGTGAATTAAACAATTGGCCTATGGAGAAAAAATACCTCATTAAAGATAATGCATCTTATTTTTCATATGACATTTCGTCAGGTCTAAAAGGAGAGAAAGTGACGGCTTCGAGTGGAGCTTATTATGTCACTTGTATTCAAAATGAAAATATTTCACTGAGTACAGTCGGCAATATCGAAATTAACCCTGATGATAAAAACGAACGTGTGCTATTTGGAACTATCACCAAGCACCCAGACATGAACGTCTCAATATCCCAAATTCCTGAATTGGAGGGAGGTGGTAATTTACTTGGTAGTGATGTGGAGTTACTTGTAAGTGGAAGTGGTTCCGAATTATCGATAACGACATTAAATAATGAATTAGGTACTTATGCTATTAAAGTTATGGATGCTTCTAACCCAGAAAACTATATAACCAGTCAGCTTGTTAATTATATTCCTCGTACCTTAGCTAGTGCAACGATTGATATCGTCAAAACAAGTAATGGTAATTTGTTTACCAATTCACCATCAGTGGCCTACCTAAAAAAGATTAATGGTCAAAGTGTAGCAGACGCTATTCAGAAAGAAGGAGCAGAAGGGGAAGTTGCTCAAGGCCCTGCCGGTGATTTTTACAAATTCAACTTTTCACACGCAGAGAACCTGTGCGGTCACTACAATAGCATGAGTATAGGTTATCGAGATGACTGGCGCTTACCATCAAAACATGAATTAAAATATCAACTATACAAAGAGTTCGATAATATGTTTACAGCGCGCGGTTGGCCGACCGCTGTCCGCTATTGGACGAAAACATCTACTGATCCTAATACATATAATACCGTGAGTCTTAGCACTGGTGAAGTCGGCAGTAATCCTAATGAAGAGAATAATAACTATTACGTATCCTGCGTCAGTGGTTTAGCTGGACCTGAAATACCACCGGTTGATGAAATTGCATTTGTTTATGATATAAATGGTAATTTGTTTACCAGTTCACCATCAGTGAGCTACATAGACAACACTATCTTACTTGATAAAGATACTGGTGATGTTCTTGAGGAAGATGGAACTCATGGCCCAAGTGGTTATTTCTACACATTCGACTGGGATGAAGCAGTGGCATTATGTGAAACCTACAACAAAAAACATGTCCTCGGACGAGAAAACTGGTCTTTACCTAGTTTAAAAGAGTTACAAGGCCTATATCCCGTCTTTGGGAATATGTTTTTATCGGAAAATTGGCCGACCAGTAAAAGATATTGGTCGGATACTAACGCTAATAACATTTTGCATTTCATGGCGGATCTCAAGGATGGCAAGTCGGCCTACAACAATAATTCTAGTAAGCAATACGTATCCTGCCGCTCAGTAGTTTACTGAGTAACTGAAATTGAGCGTTGAGACTTTAACGCTTTAATTTTTAATTTTTGAAGTGCCAGAGTTGCATCTGGCACTTTCTTGATAAATATCAACGAATATTGAAACTAAATTAACATTGGTTGATTGCTGTCAACGTATTATTGGCATAAAGGTGTGAGTTTGAGTAAATAACCGACGAGCTTTCTTAGCTAT